>CAWADG010000006.1:0-278892 GCA_963780815.1 uncultured Solirubrobacterales bacterium
GGCGAACCGCTCGAGCCACTTCCGCAGCTCGTCCTTGCCCTCCAGCTCGGTCGCCCAGGAGCTGTCGCCGGGGAATTTGAACCGGACCACGTCGGCGTCCATCCGAAGGGCCGGCTCGAGGTCACCTTCGCGGGACCTCGCCATGTTGCGGGAGATCAACAGCCTGCCGAGCCAGGACAGCATCCCCAGGAACCTAGCGCGACCGTCCAGTGCGTCGGCTACGCCGCCGGGGTCGCGCTCAGCTCCGCCGTTTGGTCGCGGTCCCCGACGCGGCGCGCGGCGGAGCTCTCGGCGGCGAAGCCCGGCGGGGCGAGCTCGAGATAGGCGTTGAAGGTGAGGTCGATCAGGCGCTGTGTCCTGTAGATGCGGAACGCCGGGCCCAGAGGCGCACCGGGATCCAGGGGAGGATCTTCTGGACGAAGAGGAGGGTACCGAAGCCGGTCCTGTGAGAGTCGTGGAGCTCGGTGTAGTTGGTCGCTGCCTGCTTGCGGGTGCGGCGGCCCTCGACCACGGCGCGCATCTCGCGGCCGACCGCGATCCCGTAGTAGAGCGCCGTCCTGATCCCCTCCGCGGTCAGTGGCAGGCACTGTCCGGCCGAGTCGCCGACGAAAAAGACGCCCGCTTCGGTCGGCGGGCGCAGCCGGTGCGGAATCCAGTTGCCCTGGTAGCGGACCTGGTCGGTGCCGAGGTCGGAGGAGAGGATGTCGGTCCCCTCGCGCACGTGGTCGTCGGGCCAGTAGGAGCAGGCGCCGATCCGCAGCTCCTCGCCGGCCGGGAAGCACCACCCGTAGCCGGACCGCGCGTAGCGGCGGTCGACCCAGACCTCGAGGTCGTCGCTGTTGCCCCGGGGATGGACCTCGAGGCCGCGGGTCAGGGGGGCGTCGGTGGGCTGGAAGCCGTTGTCGCCGGCGAGGATCCGCCGCCATCCGAGCGCGTCGACGACCAGCGGCGCCGAGACCGGTCCGCGGTCGGTCTCGACCGTGACCTTCCCGTTCTCACCCGGCGCCCGGCCCTCGATGGCGGCGATCTCGAAGGTCGCATCGCAATCGCGCCAGAGCGCCTCGCACATCTCGTCGTAGTTGAAGGTCGAGAACGTGTAGGGAAGGTCGAGGATCGTCCTGCGGCCGGGGGTGTTGACGACGAGCTCGTCGAAGCGCTGGAGCTCGATGTCGATCATGTCCAGCGCCCGCAGCCACTCGGTCGGGATGCCGCAGGCCGAGGTCGGGCGGGCGCCGATCTCGTAGCGGTCGAGGACGAGGACGTCGGCTCCGGAGCCGGCCAGCTCGCGCGCGACCGCGAGCCCGCCGAAGCTGGCGCCGCAGATGACCACGTCGTACCCGCCTTGCAGCTGCTCCCTGTCCCTTGCGCCTGGCACTCCCACGATAGAACCGTAGCGAGTCTTGGTACGGGAATGGCCTCGGACCATTGGGCAGGCGTTACAGCCCGAGCTGTTTGCCGAGGATCTCCTTCATGATCTCGTCGGTGCCGCCGCCGATCGGGCCGAGGCGGGCGTCGCGGACGGCGCGCTCGATCCCGTACTCGCGCATGTAGCCGTAGCCGCCGTGGATCTGGAGGCACTCGTCGGCGATGTCGAGGACGCCGCGCTGGGTGATCAGCTTCGCCATCGTCACCTCCTTGATGCAGTCCTGCCCCTCGTGGAAGAGGCGGAGCGCGTTATAGGTGATCGCGCGGGCGGCCTCGGCCTGGGTCGCCATCTCGGCGACCTTGTGGCGGACCGCCTGGAAATTGCCGATCGGACGGCCGAACGCCTTCCGCTCGAGCGCGTAGGCGACGGTCGTCTCGATCAGGCGCTGCATCGCGCCGACCGCCCCGATTGCCATCAGCAGCCGCTCCCAGGCGAAGTTGAACATGATCAGCCTGAAGCCCTCGTTCTCCTCGCCGAGCAGGTTCTCGGCCGGGACCTCGACGTCGGTGAAGGAGAGCTCGCCGGTGTCGGAGGAGTGCCAGCCGAGCTTCTCGAGCTTCGCTGCGACCTCGTAGCCGGGCATCTCGCTCTCGAGGACGAGGAAGGAGATCCCGTGATGGCCGCCGTCCTGGGTCGTCTTGCAGGCGCAGACGAGGAAATCGGCCCGGACGCCGTTGGTGATGAAGGTCTTGGCGCCGTTGACGACGTAGCCGCCGTCGGTCCGCTCGGCGAAAGTCGTGATCCCGGCGACGTCCGAGCCGGCGCCGGGCTCGGTGATGCCCAGCGCGCCGATCTTCTCGCCGGCGATCCCGGGCACCAGCCAGCGCTGCTTCTGCTCCTCGGTGCCGAAGTTGAAGATCGGCGGCATCGCGATCGAGGCGTGGGCGTTGAGCCCAGCGGCGACGCCGCCGGAGCCGCCGGAGCGCGCCAGCTCCTCGACCCAGATCGCGTCGTGGAGGTGGGTTCCGCCCTGGCCGCCGTAGCTCTCGGGGAACTTGAGGCCGAGGAAGCCGAGCTCGGCGCAGCGCCGGTAGAGCTCGCGCGGGAATTCGCGGGCGGCCTCCCACTCGTCGACGTTGGGCGCGATCTCCTTCGAGACGAACCGCCTCACCGTCTCGCGCAGCTCCTCGTGCTCGGAGGCGAACGGCGGCGGGACGGCTCTCACGCCCGTGTCCTTGACGACCGTCATCGGATCGGGACGCTAGCGCGTGTGGGGCCGGCCGGGGCCTGCGCCCGCCGATACGATTCGACCATGGGAGAGCCGGTACTGCTCGCGGTTGATGGGGATCCCGATGCGCTCGCACGCACCGAGATCGAGCTGACACGCCGCTACGGCCAGGATTACAGGGTCGTGACCATGAGGACCGCGGACGAGGCCCTGGCGGAGTTGGAACGACTGCGCGAGGAGGGGGAGGCCGTCGCCCTCGTCCTCGCCGACCAGTGGCTCGGCGAGACCCCGGGCGCCGACCTGCTCGCCCGGGCCCGGGAGCTGCATCCGGCGGTCAAGCGCGGGCTGATGATCGGGTGGGGCGATTGGGCGAAGGCGGATACCGCCGATCAGATCTCGACCGCGATGACGCTCGGCAAGATCGACTACTACGTGCTGAAACCGCAGCGCTGCCCGGACGAGCTCTTTCACCGCACCGTCGCCGAGTTCCTGTTCGAGTGGGCCCGCCACGAGTCGCCGCTGCAGGGCGAGATCGAGATCGTCGCCGAGCTCGGGTCACCGCGCGCCTCCGAACTTCGCGATCTGCTCAGCCGAAACGGGATCCCCTACGCCTGCCACCCGCCCGAGTCGAAGGACGGCAGGGCGCTCCTCGAGGACTCCGGCCACGATGACACGACGGTCCCGATCGCCAGGGTCGGAGGCGGACGGTTCATCGTCGACCCGACCAACGTCGAACTGGCCGACGCCTTCGGCGTCCGCACCCGGCTCGGCGAGGACCGCCGGTTCGACGTCGTCGTGATCGGCGCCGGGCCGGCCGGTCTCGCCGCCGCGGTCTACGCCTCCTCGGAGGGGATGCGGGCGCTGGTGATCGAGCGCGAGGCGATCGGCGGCCAGGCCGGGTCGAGCTCGCTGATCCGCAACTACCTCGGGTTCTCGCGCGGGGTCAGTGGCTCCGACCTCGCGCAGCGCGCCTACCAGCAGGCATGGGTGTTCGGGGCGGAGTTCCTGCTGATGCGCGAGGTCGTCGAGCTGCGCCCGGGGGAGAGGCGGCACGTCCTGAGGACATCGGACGGGACCGAGATCGAGACGATCGCGGTTCTGCTCGCGTCCGGGGTCTCGTACCGGCGGCTCGAGATCCCGTCGCTCAGCTGCCTCGAGGGCGAGGGTGTCTTCTACGGCGCCTCGGCGGCCGACGCGAAAGCGCTGCCGGGCAAGCGGGTCTTCGTCGTCGGCGGCGGCAACTCGGCGGGACAGGCGGCGATGCACCTCAGCCGCTACGCGGCGCGCGTGACGATGCTCGTGCGCCGGGCGAACCTCGCGACGACGATGTCCGCCTACCTCTGCCGGGCGATCGAAGCGGCCGAGAACATCGACGTCATGTACGAAACCGAGGCCGTCGCCGGCAGCGGCGATCACCGGCTCGAGACGTTGACGCTGCTCGACAAGGCGTCCGGGGAAAAATCGACGGTCGACGCCGATGCCCTGTTCGTGATGATCGGCGCCCAGCCGGGGACCGAGTGGCTGCCGCCCGAGATCGAGCGCGACGAGTGGGGCTTCATCCTCACCGGGCCCGACATCGAGATCGAGGACGGCGCCCTGCCGCGGATGGGGGAGACCAGCCTCAATCGTGTGTTCGCCGTCGGCGACGTCCGCCACGGCTCCGTCAAGCGGGTCGCCTCGGCGGTCGGCGAGGGCTCGATCGTGATCCAGCAGGTGCACCACTACCTCGAAGCCGAGGCTGACGCGGCGAACCGCGCCGGCATCGCCTAGTCCTCGAGCATCGTGTGGCCGCGGCCGCGGTGGTCGAACCCGAGCAGGTCGCCCTGCGGGCTCTTCGGGCCCCCGTGGTGATACGCGCGGACCTCGGCGATCCGCCCGTCGACGATCCGGAACCACTCGGTGCCTCGGTCGAGCCGCCGCTCCCCTGACTCGGGGTGGCGCCAGGTCATCGTCCACTCGATAACGACCTGATCACCCTGCTCGATCGCGTTCTCCAGGTACCACCGGCCCTCGATCTGCTCGACCGCGAACGCCGCGTAGCGGGCGATCTCCTCGGCCCCCCGGTGCGGCCCGAGCCGTGTGTAGTAGTGGACCGCGTCGTCGGTGAAGTGCGCCGCGACCGCCTCCGCGTCTCCCGTGTTCAGCGCCTCGTAGTACGAGCGGACGTGATCTACATAGCTCATATAAACCGAAGCCTCCTCTGCTCCCGAATAAACCGCCGGCTGCTCTGCTCCCGCTCGCGCCAGAAGAAACAGATATGGACTGGCGCTCGCTCCCGCGTCCGCGCCGGCGGGCGGCACTCGCAAGGAGGTTGCGGAATTACTAAAGGCCGTAGCTCCGGCCGATCACCTCGAGCATGATCTCGTCGGTGCCGGCGCCGATCCGGTTGAGGCGGACGTCGCGGTAGGCCCGCTCGATCTCGTACTCCTTCATGTAGCCGTAGCCGCCGTGGATCTGGATGCACTCGTCGGCGACCTCGCAGGCGATCCGCGAGGTGTAGAGCTTGCACTCGGAGATCTCGCGAACCGGGTACTCGCCGTTCTTGTAGCGCCAGGCGGTGGCGTAGGTGAACTGGCGGGCGGCCTCGATCTTGGTCGCCATCTCGGCGAACTTGTGGCGAATCACCTGGAAGTTGCCGATCGAGCGGCCGAACGCCTTGCGCTCCTTCGCGTACTCGAGGGTGCGGTCGAACATCCGCTGCGCCCCGGCGACGGCGCCGGCGCAGGCGACCATCCGCTCGCTCTGGAGCTCCCAGGCGATGTGGTAGAAGCCCTTGCCCTCTTCGCCGAGCAGGTTGGCGGCCGGGACGCGGACGTCCTCGAATGCCAGTTCGGCGGTGTCGGAGGAGTGCATGCCCATCTTCTCGAGCTTTCTCGAGACGCTGAACCCGGGGACCGTCTCGCCGTCATCGTCGCGGAGGTCGACGACGAGGAGGCTGATCCCGTCGTGCGCCTTCTCGGGGTCGGTCTTGACGACGAGGACGATGAAGTCGGCGCGGGCGCCGTTGGTGATGAACGTCTTCGAGCCGTTGACGACGAATTCGTCGCCGTCGCGGATCGCCGTGGTCCGGATCCCGGCGACGTCGGAGCCGGCCTCGGGCTCGGTGATCCCGAGGCACCCGATCTTCTTGCCGGCGATCGCGGGCGGCATGTAGCGCTGCTTGAGGTCCTCGGTCCCGAGCATCTCGATCGGCGGCAGGACCATGTCGGTGTGGACGATGAAGCCCATGTTGAGGCCGCCGGAGCCCGAGTAGCTGAGGCACTCGGCGCGGACCATCGAGTAGTAGTAGTCGCCCCCCTGACCGCCGTACTCCTCGGGGAAGCAGAGCCCGAGGAAGCCGAGCTCGCCGGCCCGGGTCAAGACCTCCCGGGGCCAGGTCGTCTCCTCCCACTCGTTGCGATGCGGGAAGAGCTCCTTTTCGACCCACGACTGCATCGACTCGCGCAGGTCTTCGTGCTCCTGGGTGAAGATCATGTGCTTGCGCTCGGCGGCGTGATCGGGCCTGATGACCTTGGAGCCGTTGGTGGTCGCGGTCGTCACTTGGGTGTCTCCCCTCGTTCGCAGTCGATCCGGACGGCGTCGGGCCGCCCTCGAAGTCGCGGTGGACAGTAGCACTTCCCACTTTCCACGGAGTCGGCTAATGTGGGCCGCAGATGGACTACGAGCTCGTCACCTACGAGGTCACCGACGGCGTCGCGAAGGTGACGCTCGACAACCCGGAGAAGCGCAACATGCTCTCCGGCCAGATGCTGGTCGAGCTCGTCGACGCGATGAGGACCGCGCGCGACTCCGAGGACGCCAGGGCGGTCGTCCTCACCGGCGCCGGGGACAAGGCGTTCTGCGCCGGAGCCGATCTCGGCGGGTTCGCCGCCGACGTCCCGCTCGTCGCCAAACACTTCGCCTCCGATCTCTTCCTCGAGTTCTTCCGGCTGATGCCGCGCCTCGGCAAGCCGTCGCTCTGCGCGGTCAACGGCCATGTCCTCGCCGGCGGGATGGGCCTGGCGCTCTCCTGCGACCTGGTGCTCGCGAAGGAGGGAGCGACCTTCGGCACGCCGGAGATCAACGTCGGCGCCTTCCCCTACATGATCATGGCGATCATCTACCGCAACGTCCCGCGCAAGAAGGTCAACGAGATGATGCTTCTGGGCGAGCGGCTGAGCGCCGAGGAGGCAGTCACCTTCGGGCTGGCCAACAAGGTTGTCCCGGCGGAGGAGTTCGAGGATGCGGTCGCCGATTGGGCGGGGAAGCTCGCCTCCAAGAGCCCGGTCCTGATGCGCCTCGGCCACGACGCGATGTACCGCCAGCAGGACATGGCGGTCGACGATGCGCTCGACTACCTCCGCAGCCAGCTGTCGCTGACCTTCGGCACCGAGGACATCGTCGAGGGCGTCACCGCCTTCTTCGAGAAACGGGAGCCTCAGTGGAAGGGAAGATGAGACTGGACCAGTGCTTCGAGCTGTTCGACCGCGTGGTCGAACCGGTGCGTCTGGATGGACTGGTCGAAGACAGCGATGAGCCCGCGATATCTGATCGTGTACTGGTAGCAATCGGCGCAGGCTCCGGGGCCACTTCCAGGCGGGCCGGGGGTCCCCCAATGCGCGTCCTCGAGGGCCGTCCGCAGGCGCCTGATCTTCTTCGTCGCAACTCGGAAGCGGACGGTCGACCCCCGAGCCCGAAGCGTCGCATGACGACCAGGTTCGACTTGGAGCCAGATGGTTTCTGCCTTGAGCCCGCCGCTGCGGTGGTAGTCGACGGTGAACTGGGAGACGGTCGGAACCGGGTCGGGCGTCGTTTCGGGTGGGAATTCGCATCCAGGGGACGCAACCGCACAGGAGATCAATGCTGCGAGGAACAGCCCCATCGGGAAAACGTTAGAGGAACCGACGAGGAGAGAGATTGAGCGAGAGCGACCACAAGCTTCCGGGGACGGCATCCCTGGGGGAGCTGACCGACCAGCTGCACGAGGCCCGCGAGAGGGCGCGCCAGGGCGGCGGCGAGGAGAAGATCGCCAAGCAGCACGAGCGCGGCAAGCTGACCGCCCGCGAGCGAATCGGCCTCCTCGTCGATGAGGGCACCTTCGTCGAGCTCGGCCTGCACGGCCGGCCCCACTTCGCGCAGCGGGCGATGGATGGCGTCGAGGCGCCCGCCGACGGCGTCATCACCGGCTGGGGCGACGTCGACGGCCGCCCCTGCTGCATCGCCGCCTACGACTTCACCGTGATGGCCGGATCGATGGGGATGACCGGCGAGCTCAAGGTCACCCGGCTGCGTGAGATGGCGCTGCAGAAGCGGATGCCGTTCATCTGGCTGCTCGACTCGGCCGGCGCCCGGATCCAGGAGGCGGCCGGGTCGCTATTCGCCGGCTCCGGCCACCTCTTCCGCGAGGAGGTCGAAATGTCGGGGGTGGTCCCGATGGTCGCCGCGATGATGGGCCCGTGCGCGGCCGGCACCGCCTACATCCCGGCCCTGTCGGACTTCGTCCCGATGGTCTCCGGCCAGGGGGCGATGGCGCTCGCCGGCCCGCACCTGACCAAGGCCGTCACCGGCGAGGAGATCTCGATGGAGGAGCTCGGCGGCGCCAAGGTCCACTGCCGCAAATCGGGGGTCGGGGACCTCGAGGTGAAGGATGACCCCGAATGCATCGAGAAGGTCAGGGCCTACCTCTCCTACTTCCCGCCGAACTGCGAGGAGAAGCCGCCGCTCCGCGAGCCCTCCGACCCCGACGACCGCTGCTCGGAGAAGCTGCTCGAGATCGTCCCCGAGTCATCGCGCCAGCCCTACGACATGTACGAGGTGATCGCCGAGATCGTCGACGACGGCGAGTGGTTCGACATCAAGCCGAGATTCGCGAAAAGCCTGATCACCTGCTTCGCGCGGTTCGGCGGCCAGCCGGTCGGGATCGTCGCCAACCAGCCGAAGCACCTCGCCGGGATCCTCGACAACGACTCCTCAGACAAGGCGGCGCGATTCATCAACCTCTGCGACGCCTTCAACATCCCCCTCGTCTTCCTCCAGGACGTGCCCGGCTTCATGGTCGGCTCGAAGGTCGAGCATGCGGGGATCATCCGCCACGGGGCGAAGATGCTCTACGCGGTCAGCCGTGCGACGGTGCCGAAGGTGACGGTGATCGTCCGCAAGGCCTACGGCGCCGGCTACTACGTGATGTGCGGCAAGGCCTACGAGCCCGACGTGATCGTCGCCTGGCCCGGGGCCGAGATCTCGGTGATGGGCCCCGAGGGAGCGGTCGAAATCATCGGCCGCTCGGCGATCGAGGCCTCCGAGGACCCGGAGGCGACGCGCGAGGCGATGCTCGACGCGGTCCGCAAGCAGATCGACCCCTACATCGCGGCCGGCAACGCGGTCATCGACGACATCATCGACCCGCGCGAGACGCGGCCGACGATCGTCAGGGCGCTGCGGATGGCGCGGACCAAGCACGTCGAGAAGCCGGCCAAACGCCACGGGGTGATGCCGGTATGACCGAGGTCCTGCTGAAGAACGAGAAGGAGCAGTTCACCGGTCTCCTGGTCTTCGACGGGACGATCTTCGAGGCGTTCGGGTTCGAGATCGGCGGCTCGTTCGGCAGCTTTGCCCGGATCCCGGTGGCGATGATGGAGAGCGCCAGCGCCTCGTTCGACTCCGGGGTGCTGAAGACGCCGAAGCTCGTGATCACGGGCCGCGAGGACCTCCAGCTCGGCGACCTGCTGCTTCCGTTCGACCCCGACCCCTCCGAGCAGGCTGCGATCGCCCAGCTTGTCGAGGAGATCCAGAAGGCGATCGACGAGAGGGGGGAGGGGCATGAGCACATTCGAGGACCCGGTGGTGATCAGCTGCTCGATCAGCGGCGTGATCGCCAACCGCGACCAGTGCCCGGCGATTCCCTACACACCCGAGGAGTATGCGGCGGAGGCGCGGCGCGCGGTCGACGAGGGCGCATCGCAGATCCACATCCACGCCCGCAAGCCGGACGGGACGCCCTCCTATGAGGTCGAGGACTTCAGGGCGATCACCGACGCGATCCTGGCCGAGGTCGGCGACGTGATCATCAACTACTCGACCGGGGCGATCGGGATCCCGATCGAGAAGCGGATCGAGTACCTGCGGGAGCTCCGCCCCGACGTCGCCGCGCTGAACATGAGCTCGATGAACTACGCCAAGTACAGCTCCCGCCGCAAGGACTTCGTCTTCAAGGCCGTCTTCGAGAACAGCTTCGACACGATCATCGAGTTCCTGACCGCGATGAAGGAGCTGGGGATCAAGCCCGAGCACGAGTGCTTCGACGCCGGCCACGTCGCCAACCTCGACCCGCTGATCGACATGGGATTGCTGGATCGCACGCCGCTGCAGATCTCGCTGGTGATGGGCGTCAACGGCGGGATCCGGCCGAGCGCGCGGAACGTCGCCTTCATGTCGGAGCAGATCCCGGGCGGCGCCGAGGGCGAGAACCAGTGGCAGGTGATCGGGATCTCGCGCGACCAGTGGAAACTGCTCGGCTCCGCGCTCGTCCTCGGCGGCAACGTCCGCGCCGGGGTCGAGGACAACCTCTACCTGCCGAACGGGGAGATGGCGAAATCGAACGGCGACCTGATCGCCAAGGCGCGGCAGATGGCCGAGGACGTCGGCCGCCGGGCCGCGACCGTCGCCGAGGCCCGCGAGCTGCTTGGGGTGCCAAGACGTGAGCGGGCTCCCGCTTAGCGACGTCAGGGTCCTCGATCTGACCCGGCTCCTCCCGGGGGGCTTCTGCTCGCTGCTGCTCGCCGACCTCGGTGCCGAGGTGCTGAAGGTCGAGGACACCGGGATGGGCGACTACGTCCGTTGGGCGCCGCCCTATTACGGCGGCGAGGAGGACCAGGAGCTCGGGACCCGGTCGGCGCTCTACCTCTCGCTCAACCGCGGCAAGCGGTCGGTCCGCCTCGACCTGAAGACCGAGCAGGGCCAGGAGGCCCTGCTGCGGTTGGTGGAGAAATATGACGCGGTCCTCGACGGCTTCCGGCCCGGAGTCCTCGACCGGCTCGGGGTCGGGTATGAGCGGATGCGCGAGGCGAACCCGGCGATCGTCTTCTGCGCGATCACCGGCTACGGCCAGGACGGCCCCTACACCCAGCGCGCCGGCCACGACATGAACTACCTCGGCCTGGTCGGCCTGCTCGGGCTGACCGGCGCCGGCGGCGGGCCGCCGGTCCAGTCGGGTGGGCAGATCGCCGACATCGGCGGCGGAGCCCTGATGGCCGCCTTCGGGGTGATGGCGGCGCTGCACGAGTGCCGGCGCTCGGGGGAGGGCCAGATGGTCGATGTCTCGATGGCCGACGGCGCCCTGTCCTGGTTGGGGATGGTCGCCGGCCGCTACTTCTGCGACGGCGAGGTTCCCCGACGGGGAGAGCAGCAGCTCGCCGGCGGCCTGATCTGTTACCTCCCCTACGAGGCGAAGGACGGCTGGGTGACCTGCGGCGCGCTCGAGCCGAAGTTCTGGGCCGCCCTCTGCAACGGGGTCGGGCGGCCGGACCTGATCGAGTCCCAGTTCGACGCGCCCGGCTCGGATGCCTGGCGCGAGATCGCCGAGGTGTTCCGCTCGCGCACGCGCGAGGATTGGCGGGCCTTCAATGACGAGCACGACTGCTGCGTCGAGCCCGTCCTCGACGTTGATGAGGCGCTCGACTCCGAGCTCGTCCGCGCCCGCGAGATGGTGGTCGAGATCGAGCAGCCGGGGCTCGGCACGATCCGCCAGCTCGGGATCCCGATGAAGATGAGCCGCACGCCCGGCGACCCGACCCGGCCGGCGCCGGCCTTCGGCGAGCACACCCGCGAGGTCCTCGCCGAGGCCGGCTACTCCGACGCGGAGATCGCCGCGATGCTGGAGTCCGGCGCCGCGGCCGGACCGAGCGCCGACTCCGCGGCGACCTTCAGGGCATGAGCGCGAGCGCCGAGCAATCGCTGCTTCGCATTGGCGAGCTGGCCGAGGCCTCGGGTGTCCCGGTGCCGACGATCAAGCACTACCTGCGCGAGGGCCTGCTGCCCGAGCCGGTCAAGACGAGCCGCAACATGGCCTACTACCCGCCGGAGTTCATCGACCGGATCCGGCTGATCAAGCAGCTGCAGGAGGAGCGCTACATGCCGCTGAAGGCGATCAAGTCGGTCCTCGACGAGGGGCCCGAGCGGGCGCGGGCGCTGGTCGAGCTCGAGGACCGCATCCTCGACCGCGCCCTCGCAGGCGAGCGGGCCCGGACCAGCGCCGCCGAGACACGCGAGCGCTACGGGGTCCCGAAGGACGTCCTCGAGCGGCTCGAGAAGCTCGAGGTCCTGAGCCCAAACAGCCGCGGCTACTCGCCCTCCGAAATGCGGATCATCGAGGCGATCAGCCGCTTCCGCGCCGGCGGCTACGACGAGCAGATCGGGTTCACCGTCTACGACACCCTCCGCTACAAGCGCGCGATCGAGGAGCTCGTCCGCGAAGAGATCACGGTCGTGATGGACCGCCTCGCCGGGGAGATGCCGCCCGAGCGTGTCGTCGCGATGCTCGAGGCCGGCTCGGAGCCGCTCCAGGACCTGATCGCCGCCCTCCACACCCGGGCCATGGTCACCGAGCTCGAGCGGCACCGGGCCGGCAGGCCCTAGCCGTCGTCCCGCAGCTCGGCCAGCCCCTGCTCGCGGGAGACGACCGGCTCGTAGCCCAGCTCGCTCCGCGCCTTGGAGATGTCGATCGTGCACTCCTGGGTCAGGATCCAGGCCCGGAACGTCGTCATCGGCGGCTCGCCGTTCAGAGGTAGGACCTTCCAGGCGGCCTCGGAGATGCGGGCGAGGGGCGTCGCCGTCCAGCTCGGCAGGCTGCGGTCGGGCGGCTCCACACCCTGGGTCTCAATCAGCGCCGTCACGAAATCGCGAAAGACGACCGGCTCGCCGTCGGTGATGAAGTAGGCCTCGCCCGCACGGCCCTTCTCGGCGGCGAGGACGAGCCCCTCGACGACGTTGTCGACGTGGGCGGTGTCGGTGACGTTGCGGCCGCCGCCGACCCACGCCCATTTGCCGGCCTCGACGGTCCTCACCATCTCCGGCAGCAGCGTCGTGTCGCCCCTGCCCCAGACGAAGCGGGGCCGCACGGTCATCGTCTCGAAGTCGGTGCGGTTGGCGCGGCGGACGGCGAGCTCGGCGCGCGCCTTGGTCGCCGGGTAGGGCGCCGGCGAGTCCGGTCGCAGCGGCGCCTCCTCGTCGACGTGCACCAATGGCTCGCCCGCCATCAGGGCCGCCTCGGTGCCGCAGTGGACGAAGCGGCGCACGCCCGCCGCGGCGCACGCCGCCAGCGCGTTCTCGGTGCCGTCGACGTTCCCCCGTTCGAACTCCTCCCAGTCGCCCCACTCACCGAGGTGGGCGGCGAGGTGGAATGCGACATCGGCGCCCCCGGCTCCGGCCTCGAGAGAGTCGCGGTCGGAGAGGTCGCCACGCACCGGCTCTGCGCCCCGGCCGGCGACCGTCTCTGCCGATTGATCGGATCGGGCGAGAGCTCGCACGGCGACTCCGTCGCGGACGAGGCGCTCGATCAGGCGCCCACCGATGAAGCCGGACCCGCCTGTTACGAATGCCGCCGAGGACACGAGCGCCGATGTTAGCCCGGCCTACTCCTGGGCATGCGCATCGGTCAGACGTCCAAATCGCTTGGGCGCGGCGTGCCGGGGCTGGTACGCCTGCATTGTCAGATCTGTCCATCCGAGACGTTCCGACCCGGGGGGAGGCGGCATGAATTTGACGACGATCGACAGGCGGGGGATCACACTGGCGTCCATCGGGCTGTTTGCTGCCGTCGCGATCCTGTTGCTCGCGGCCGGACCGAGCCTCGCCAAGGCCAATGCGGGCGACGGCTCGGCCAAGGCATCGAAAGAGCTGAAGAAAGGCAAGCGGGGCCCGAGGGGCCCGAAAGGGCCGAAAGGACCGAAGGGCGCCCAGGGCCCACCCGGCCCGCAGGGCCCGATCGGCCCGCCGGGGCCCAAGGGCGACCCCGGTGCGACCGGACCGCAGGGGCCTGAAGGCGCGACCGGCAAAACCGGCGCGACGGGCGCAGCCGGCGCGACGGGGGCCACCGGGGCAACCGGGGCCGCTGGGGCAACCGGGGCCGCTGGGGCAACCGGGGCGACCGGCGCAACGGGCGATACGGGCCCACAGGGCCCGACCGGGGCCACCGGCAACACCGGAGCAACTGGCGCGAGCGGCGCAAGTGGGCCGCAGGGCCCGACCGGGGCAACCGGAGCCACCGGCGCGACCGGCGAAACCGGCCCATTGGGTCCGACCGGCGACACCGGGGCGACCGGCGACACGGGGCCGAAAGGCGACACCGGTGAACCCGGCCCTCCGGGCTTCGTCGGAAGCGGAGTGGTGGCCGGCACGCCCAGCATGAGCACCTCGACCGCTGAATGCGCGAACCGGGCAGCGATTCTCCTCGGCGGCGGATTTCGAACTCTCGGGGTAGGTGCAAGGCCCCCGAACCCATCGGACGACGTACTCGACAGCAGGCCGAACGGTGCTGGAAGCGGATGGGAAGCCACTGTTCTCGAGATCGACGGGCGAAACTGAAATCGAGGCGTTCGCCGTCTGCTCCGAACCCGGCCCGTAGCGACCCACAGACAGTCCGCTGAGCGAGCGCCCCGGCCCGAGGCCGGGGCGCTCGCGGATATAGCCTCCGTGCGGTGAGATCGGCACTGGTCACCGGCGCTTCGACCGGGATCGGGAGGGCGACGGCGCTCTGGCTCGATTCGCGTGGGTGGCGGGTCTACGCCGGCGTCCGCAGGGAGGAGGACGCGGCTTCGCTACGCGAGGCGGGCTCCGACCGCCTGCAGCCGCTGATGCTCGACGTCACCAGCGCCGAGCAGATCGATGCCGCCGCCCGGCGGATCGCCGAGGAGACCGCGGGCGACGGCCTCGACGGCCTCGTCAACAACGCCGGGATCGCGGTGCCGGGGCCGCTCGAGACCCTGCCGATCGACGAATTCCGGCGCCAGATCGAGGTCAACCTGACCGCCCACGTCGCCGTCACCCAGGCGATGCTGCCCGCCATCCGCGCCGCCCGCGGGCGGATCGTCTTCATCACCTCGATCGGAGGCCTGATGGCGATCAAGATGTTCGGCGCCTATCACGCGTCGAAGTTCGGGCTCGAGGCCGTCGGGGACGTCTTCCGCCAGGAGCTCGCGCCCTGGGGAATCCATGTCTCGATCGTCGAGCCGGGGCCGATCGCGACCCCGATCTGGGACGCGGGGAACGAACGAGGCCGGTGCGCTGATCGAGCGCGCCAGCGAGGAGGAGACGGGCGCTCTACCCGAGGTACATCGCCAGGTACCGCAACGTGGCGAAGGCCGCCGCCGCGCGCGGGATCCCGCCCGAGAGGGTTGCGGCGACGATCGAGAAGGCCCTCACCGCGGACCGGCCCCGGCCGCGCTACCTGGTCGGCCTCGACGCCCGTGGCCAGGCGCTGATGGCCCGCCTCCTCCCCGACCGCGTCCTCGATCGCCTGATCTCGATGATGACCGGCATCTAGGCAGCTCAGCCGGCCGCGGTCAGCGCCTCGCGCGCCTCCTCCATCGACGTCACCTGTGCGTTGCAACCGGTGGCTGTCGCGATCGAGATCGCTTCGTCGAGAGCTTCATCGGCGCCCTCGAGTCCGGCTGCGGCACGGGCCTTGGCGAGCGCCCGCAGGCAGAGCGGCAGGCTCCAGTTCTGCCGATGCTCGCGCGTGCTCGCCACCAATTCCTCTGACAGGGCGAGCGCCTCGTCGACCCGGCCGACCTCGGCCAGGGCTTCCGCGCGGATGCTCGCCCGCCAGCTCCACATCTCACCGCTTTCGCGCATCGCCTCGTTGTAGGTGTCTTCAGCCGCTTCGATCGTCTCCAGCGCCGAGGCGGGGTCGCCCGCCATCAGTTCGATACCTGCCAGGTTCGACATCGAGACCGTCCGCGAGAAGACGTCGCCAAGCCTATCGGTCGACTCGAGGGCATCGTGAGCGAGGGCGAGCCCTTCCTCGACGTCTCCGCGCACCGCGACGAGAAAGGCGTTGTTGCTCTTCACCCAGCAGGCGGTCTCCGGATCTCCGTCCTCGTCTGCGATCCGGAGCGCCTTCGCGAACAGCTCCCCCGATTCCTCGAAGCGGGCCCGCTCCCGTGCCGCCATCGCCTTGCTCATGTAGGCGTAGGCGAGTGGGCTGCCGACCAGCACCCCGGCCCCGATCGAGCGGTCGCCGTCGATCAGGTCGATCATCTCGTCGAGGATCGCTTCGAAGCCGTCGAAGTCGCCGAGGATCAGGTGCGGGTAGGCCGCGATCGCGCGGATCGCCACCCGCAGGTGCATGTCCCCGGACTCGTCGGCGAGCTCCGTCGCCTCGGCGGCGGCCGCCAGCCACTTGTCGGGGTCGCGGAGTCTCCCGGGGCGGACGTCGGCTGCCGTCCTCAGCAGGGCCAGCGAGTGGCTGTCGCCGCTCCTGGTCGCTATCTCCTCCGCTTCGGACACCAGCTTCGCTTCCTCGTCTGTGTCCATGCCGATCCGCCAGGCGTAGTCGAGCAGCATCAGGCGCGAGTTGACGGCGAGCAAGGCCGCTTCCGCGTTTTCGCCCGGGTCGGGGACGAGTCGCATCACCGACTGCCACATCCGCATCGCGTCGCGCGGCTGGCTGTGCCCGGCCCAGTAGGCGGCGCGCGCGGACCAGCGGGCGGCCTCGCGCAGCTCGCCCCCGGCCTCGAAATGGTGCGCGATCAGACCCGCCAGCTCGTCATGACGGTCCCGATTGAGGTCCATCGTCGCCCGCGCCACCGCCGCATGCGTCTGGGCCCGCTGGTCGGCGAGCTGCGACCCGTAGGCGACCTCGCGGGTCAGCGGGTGGCGGAAGGCGATGACCCGCTCCGGGTATAGCTCGGCCTCGTAGAGGAACTCGGCGTCGATCGCCGACCGCAGGGCCTGCCCGCAGGCCTCCTCGTCCTCGAAGCCGGACACCTGCATCAGCGCCGGCTGGGCGACTTCCTTGCCGGCGACCGACATCGCCTGCAGGAGCCGCTTCGCGTCGGCGTCGAGCCTGTCGATTCGGGCGGCCAGGACCGTCTGGACGCTGGCCGGCACCTTGACGTCGCAGACCGGCTGGACCAGTCGCTGCGCGCCGCGCTCGCCCTCGAGCGCCCCGCTCTCGGCCAATTCACGCACGATCTCCTCGATGAAGAACGGGTTGCCGGCGGTCCGCTCGTGGATCAGCTCGGCGAAGCCGTCGAGGGAGGGGTCATCCCCGACCAGGTCGCGCAGCAGGCTCTCGGTGTCAGCGGGCCCGAGCGGCTCGAGCGGGATGTGGCGGTAGTTCGGCAGCTCTCCCCAACTGGGTGTGTACTCGGGCCGGTAATTGAGGATGACGAGCGTCTTCGTCCCCTCGACCGAGCCCAGCAGCTCGCCGAGCAGGGCGTCGCTGCCCGCATCCATCCAGTGCAGGTCCTCGATCACATTCACCGAGACGTCGCGCCGATGCGGGGCATGAAGGAGCTTGCAGAGGAGGCTGCGCAGCGCCCGCTGGCGGGCCTCGGGGCTCAACTGGGGCACCGGCCGCTCGGGGTCCGGCAGCCCCATGAAGTCGAACAGGATCGGCAGGTCCTCGATCAGGTCGGGATCGAGCAGCAGCGCCCGGCCCGCGATCTTCTCGCGCGAGACCCGCTCCGAGTCGGAGTCCGAGAGCCCGAAGTAGGCGCGCAGGATCTGGAGAACCGGCGCGAACGGCGTCTCCTGGCCGTGGGCCTGCGCCTGCGCTTCGTAGACCTCGATCCCCTCTGCCCGGCAGCGATCGGTGAACTCGGCGGAGAGGCGGCTCTTCCCGAGCCCGGCTTCGGCGGCGATCGCGACGACCGCTCCCTCTCCCGCCTGTGCCGCCGCCAGGCCTTCGTCCAGGGCGCCCAGCTCGGCCTTGCGCCCGACGAACTGGGAAAAGCCCCTTTCTCGCGAGAGGTCGAGCCGCGAGCGGGCGCTGCCGATCCCGGTCAGCTCGTAGACCCTGACCGGGCGGCTCGAACCCTTGATCTCGAACTCGCCGAGGTCCTCGAGGTCGAGGAAGCCGCGGGCGAGGTCGGCCGCCGCCTCGGCGAGGTAGGCCCTTCCGGGCTCGGCCAGCGCCTCCATCCGCTGCGCGAGCCCGACCGTGTGCCCGATCGCCGTGTAGTTGCCGTCGCTCCCGTCGCCGATCGCGCCCGCGATCACCTCGCCGGAGTTGATCCCGATCCGGGTCGAGAAGTTGAGCCCATGCTTGCGGCGCAGCTCGGCGGCGTACTCGGAGACGTCGTCGAGCATCCGCAGCGCCGCGTAGCAGGCGCGCCTTGTGTGGTCCTCGTGGGCGATCGGCGCCCCGAACACGGCCATGATCCCGTCGCCGGTGAATTTGTCGACCGTCCCCTCGGTGCGGTGGACGGCCTCCGAGAGGATCGAGAAGAAGTGCTGCATGATCGCTCGCCACTGCTCCGGGTCCTGCTGCTCGGCCATGTCCATCGAGCCCTGCACGTCGGCGAACAGCACCGTGACGAGCTTGCGCTCGCCATCGGGCTCGATCCGTTCGGTCTCGCTCGGCACCATGCCTCGTGGCAATCGTAGCCACGAGGCCTCCTATACTGAGCCGTAACCGATTGACTGGTCAGTCAATCGCTCCGCAAAAAGAGTTCGAGCCGAGAGGAAGCATTGCGGGCAGCCGCCGTACAGCTGAATTCAACCGACGACAGGGCGAGGAACATCGCCACCGCCGAGCGCCTGGTCCGCGACGCGGCCGCCGACGGGGCAGCCTTCGTTGCGCTGCCGGAGAAGTGGAACCTGCTCGCCGGCGGGGCGCAGCTCCTCGCCGAGGCCGAGCCCCTCGACGGCCCGAGCCTGACCGCGGCCAGGGGCTGGGCCGCCGAGCTCGGCATCCACCTGCTGGCAGGCAGCATCGCCGCCGCCGCCGAGGAGCGGGCGCACAACACATCGGTCCTGATCGGCCCCGACGGCTCGGACCTCGCCGTCTACCGCAAGATCCACATGTTCGACGTCCTCGTCGGCGGGGTCACCTACCGCGAGTCGGAGTTCGAGGACCCGGGCGAGGAGATCGTCACCGCCTCGCTCGGCGAGGTCGAGCTCGGGATGACGGTCTGCTACGACCTCCGCTTTCCCGAGCTGTACCGGATCCTGGCCCTCCGCGGCGCCCGTCTGATTACGGTCCCCTCGGCCTTCACCGCGGTCACCGGCCGCGACCACTGGGAGGTGCTGCTGCGGGCTCGCGCGATCGAGAACCAGGTCTTCGTCATCGCCCCGAACCAGATCGGCGAAGCGCCGCCCCACTACGACTCCTACGGGCACTCGACGATCGTCGACCCCTGGGGGAAGATCCTCGCGATCGCGCGGGATGAGGAGTGCTTCATCGCCGCCGACCTCGACCTCGCCGCCCAGGACGAGGTTCGCGACTCGCTTCCCTCGCTGGCCAACCGCCGGCCCGAGGCATACAGCTGGCCGCAGCTGTTGGAGGCCCACGCCTAGTGGCCTCGAAAGCGCCTCCGATCGACAAGCGCCGCCAGATCCTCGACGCTGCGATCAGGGTCTTCGCCCGTCAGGGCTTCCACTCGACCCGGGTCTCCGACATCGCCGACGAGGCGGGCGTCGCCTACGGCCTCGTCTACCACTACTTCAAATCGAAGGAGGAGGTGCTGAACGAGCTCTTCACCGAGCGCTGGTCCCTGCTCCTCGCCGCGATCGACGAGGCCGATGCGGCCGACCGGCCGCCGCGCGCGAAGCTCGAGTCCGTCGCCGCCTTCATCGTCGAGTCCTACCGCCACGACCCCGAGCTGATGAAGGTGATCATCGTCGAGGTGACGCGGGCCGCCAACTCCTTCGGCCAGACCCACCTGCGCGAGATCCGTCGCGCCTACGATTCGATCGCCAGGATCGTCGAGGAGGGCCAGGAATCGGGCGCGTTCAGGGCCGACATCGACCCCGCGTTCGCCTCGATGTCCTTCTACGGAGCGATCGAGCAGCTCCTCTCCGGCTGGATCTTCGACCTGATCCCGGCCTCGGACTCGGACTTCGCGAAGGCAAAGGATTTTGTGGTCGCGACGATCTGCGACGGCCTCGAGCCTCGATAGGTAAGGTCGGGCCCTCGCGGGTATGGACAACGACATCATGAAACGTCTCGTTTGGAGTGGGGTGCTGGCGGGGGCCAGCGCGCTGGCCAGCATCGCCGCCACGCGGCTCGCCGCGGTCATCTGGCGGAGGGTGTTCGACGAGGAGCCCCCCGAGTAGGAATCGATGTCAGGCCCGGGCGCCACCCCCCCGAAACCGACCGACGAGAGGTCCGTTGGCGAGCTGATCTTCGACGTCTCCGAAAAGGTCTCGACCCTCGTCCGCGAGGAGATCGAGCTCGCCAAGGCCGAGATCAGCGAGAAAGTCGGCAAGATCCTGCGCGGCTCGGCCGTCGGGGTCGCCGCCGGGGTCTTCGCCTTCCTGGCGCTGATCCTGGTCATGGAGGGCTTCGCCTGGTTGCTGAACGAAGAGGTATTCGACGGCAAGGCCTGGCCCGGGTTCTTCATCGAGGCGGCGATCTTCCTACTGATCGCGGCCGGCGCCGGGTACTTCGCCTACCGCTCGGTCCAGGCCGGGTCGCCGCCGGTTCCCGAGCAGGCGATCGCGGAGGCGAAACTCACTCGCGAGATGCTCGAAGGGGAGGAGCGGCTGAAGGTGGAGGAGAGCCTGAAAGCTGAGGCGGGCCTGAAACCGGAGGCGAAACCGTGAGTGCCCAGCCCGAGCAGGCCCGGCCCGCTGCCGCCGGCAGGCCCGGCCGCTCCTCCGCCGAGATCCGCCGCGACATCGACGTCCAGCGCCAGGACCTGGGCCAATCGGTCGAGCTCCTCCGCCACAAATTCGCCGAGCTGACCGACTGGCGGCGCCAGGTCCGCGAGCACAAGAACGAGCTGGTGATCGGGGCCGCCGTGGTCGGCTTCGCGGTCGGCGGCTTCCTGGCCCTCAGACGCCGGAAATAGGGCGCCGCCTCCTCTGCTCCCTCTCGGGCCAGAGGGAAACAGATATGGACTGGCCCTCGCTCCCGCGTCCGGGGGCGGCTTGGTCTACTGCAGGACGGAGGTCGTCACCGAACCGACGCCGAGCAGGCCGGGGCCGGCGTGGGCGCCGATCACCGGCCCGACCTCGGAGATGAACGCCGGCTCGCAGCCGAAGATCTCGCGGCAATCGTCGGCGAGGGTGTCGGCCGCCTCGCGGTCCTGGATGTACTGGACGACCCAGCCGTCGGCGCCGGACTCGTGACGCTCGCGGGAGTATTCGCGCAGCCGCTCGATCGACCGGGCCCGGGTCCGGACCCGCTCGATCGGCGTGATCTCGTCTTCGAGGGTGAGGATCGGTTTGATTCTCAGCGCCGATCCGATCCAGGCGCGGGCGCCGCCGATCCGGCCCCCGCGACGGAGGTACTCGAGCGTGTCGATCGCGAACCACATCCTCAGCTCCTTGCGGGCCTGCGTGGCGCGGGCCACGGCGCCCTCGCCGTCGGCGCCGCCGGCCGCCGCCGCAGCCGCGGCCAGCGCGCACAGCCCCATCCCGCCGCAGGCCGACCGCGAGTCGTAGAGGTGGATCCGCTCGCCGCCCTTGTCCTCCGCGATCAGCCGCTCCCGCGCCTGGCCGGCCGCCTCGAAGGTCCCGGAGATTCCCGAGGAGATGTGGATCGAGGCGATTTCGCGACCGGCGTCGAGCAGCGGCTCGTAGAGCTCGACGAAGTCGCCGACCGACGGCTGCGATGTCGTCGCGGCGCCCTGCGAGGCGCGGAGCTGCTCGTAGAAGGCGTGGTAGTCGCTGATCTCGGCCTCGGGCTTCTGGTCGCCGTCGATCGAGACGTAGAGGCTGATCAGCTCGATCCCCCGGGCGGCCGCCAGGTCGCTCGGCAGATAGCAGGTCGTATCGCAGACCACCGCGGTCTTCGCTCCCTCGCTCAAGCTCGCGATTCTCTCAGACGGGCAGCTACACTTAGTGAAGTGACCGAGACCGATACACCACAAGCTGCAATCACCCTCAGCGACAAGGCCGTGTCGAAGATCGGCGAGTTGCTCGGCGCGCAGGACGACTCCGAGGGCCAGGCTCTCCGGGTCGCCGTCCGCGGCGGCGGCTGCTCCGGCTTCCAATACGCGCTCGCCTTCGATCGCGCCAAGGACGACGACCACGTCTTCGAGGTCGACGGCGTCTCGGTCGTGGTCGACAAGGTCAGCATGCAGTTCGTCTTCGGCTCCGAGGTGGACTACGTCGAAGGCCTGCAGGGCGCCGGCTTCCAGGTCAACAACCCGAACGTCGTCGCCGCCTGCGGCTGCGGCTCCTCATTCCAGGTGAAAGAGGACGCTGCCGAGCAGGCTGCCGTCTAGCCGCGTCTCAGAGCCGTTTCCCCGGTCCCGCCGCGGATGGCGATCGACCGATTGCAACCCGTTGCAACCCCGCGGTGAGGAATACGCCCGCCTGTGGGAAAACCTTCGCGTGGTGCCCGGTGAAAGCAGCCCAGGAGTAGGTCGTGCCGATGCCTGAGATTCGGTATGAGCCAGAGAAGTTCCGCGAGCTTGTCGTCTACATCGCTTCGAGGTTCGGCGACGACCCCGCCTAGGAGACGTGAAGCTGAACAAGATCCTCTACGAGCTGGAGATCCGCACCGCCCAGATCGAAGAACTCGCTCGGATCGAGGCCCAAGAGGAGGTCACCCGGCGTGAGCGCGAGCGCGCCACACGCATCGGGACCAAGAACGAGAACGCGTTCTGGCGACACCGCACGGTTCATGGAGTTCCCGCCGTGTAGGAAGGCAGGGCGCGGCTCTCCCTGGCCGCGATGGGTTCTTTGGCCCCGGCCCCCTGGTCTCGCATTTTCTCTCCGCGGGGCCAGGGGCGGGCACATCCGAGAACAGAGCCTGCGACTGCGCCCCGGCCACCACAAGTTCCAGGTGCGGGCCGTCAATGCGGACGGCGTCGCGGATGCCACCCCGGCGCTGCGATCGTTCCGCATCGCGAAACCGGCACGCCGCCCCCCGCTCCGGGCGGCCCGCAGCAGGCAACAAGTCCTTCATAGGGGCATCGGCTGGAAATTAACCCGCGCTTGGGGCTGGCTTTGCCGCTCCTTACCCGGCACAGCCGAGAATGTGCTGACCGGAGAAGGAGCGAAGAAATGAAGAACAGCAAAGCCAGGATCGCAGCGGCTGCCACAGTCCTCGGCCTCGGTGCGCTCGGCGGCGTCGCCCTCGGGACGAATCCCGGGATGCCTACCCAGACGGCGCAGGTCCGACCCGGGTCCGGACCCGTGGTCACCGGCGCCAGTGGCACTGCCGTGCCCAGCAGCCAGACGACCGTCGTACGCAACGGGACGACCCGCCGCCCGCCGATAGTCACGCGGGCCAGCGGCGGCGCGGCGGCAGTCGAATCGATCGACGACTGAGCGTCGATGAACCCGGAACGCTCGGGGTCAGTATCCCCCGGCACACCACTACGACAGAGGAACCAGGATGGAACCGAAACAGAGAGTGCTGGTGATTGCGAACCAGACCGCCGACTCCCCGGACCTGATCGAGGCCCTGCGCCGGCGGCTCGGCGACGATGACTCGAGCTTCACACTCCTGGTCCCCGCTGTTCCCCACGGCCTTTCCTGGGCCGCGAACATGAAGGCCGGCTGGTCGGCGGCAATCAAGCGCGCCGAAGCCGCATCGCAACGGATGCGGGCCAGCGGCATCACGCTCGAGGAGGTCATCGTCGGGGACCCGGACCCCTACGCCGCCGCCGGCGACGTGCTTCATGCGGGCGACTTCGCCGAGGTCATCGTCTCGACACTGCCCCGCGGCATCTCAAATTGGCTCAAGGTCGGCCTCGCCGACCGCCTGCGGCGGGCGTTTGCGATCCCGGTGACTCAGGTCAGCGCGCATCCGCGGGCAAGGCGGGCAGCGGTCAGGCGAAGAGAGCCAGTGCGCGCTCCGTCCTGATTAAAGGGCCTATTCGATCTGCAGCGGCGGCGACTGCGCCGGGGGCGCCGCGTGAAGGGCGCCGGCGTCGGCGGGCTGCTCGACCCCGAGCGCCTCGGCGAGCTCTCCGGACTCGAACATCTCCTCGACGAGGTCGGCGCCGCCGACCAGCTCGCCGTTGACGTAGAGCTGAGGGAAGGTCTGCCAATCGGAGATCTCCGCGGTGACTTCGCGGAGCGGCTGCAGCGCCGGCAGGACATCGATCGCCCCATAGTCGACGTCCATCGTGTCGAGGACCTGGACGACCCGCATCGAGAACCCGCAGCGGGGCGCTTCCGGGGTGCCTTTCATGAACAGCAGCACCGGGTTGCCCGAGATCAGCTCTTCGACCTTGCTCTTCAGCGCTGGATCGGCCATCGGGGGAAGCCTAGCGCGCGGGGGCACTCGTCCTGATCGAGAGGGCGTGGATCTGGCCGTCGTCGAACCTCTCGACGACGGCCGCCTTGACGAGGCGGTGCTGGTCGATCCGCGAGAGGCCCTCGAATTGCGGGGCGGTGACGGTGGCCCGCAGGTGGTCGCCGGCGCCGGTCTCGTCGATCACCTCGACCACGGCGCCGGGCAGCGCCGCCTCGATCATCGACTTGATCTCCGCCAGGTCGGCCATCGCGGCGCGATTCTACGAGGTGCCCGATGCGGGCTAGGATCGGCCGGTGGCATGGGAAGAGATTCGGTTCGGCCCGGGCCCGGACAGGTGCGTCGGCCGCCTCTACCGGCCAGATTCCCCTACCCGGCCACTGGCCTGCGTCGTCATGGGCTCGGGCTTCGCATGCGTCCGCGACCAGGGCCTCGACGCTTTCGCCGAGCGCCTCGCGGGGGCCGGGTACGCGGCGCTCGCCTTCGACTACAGGCACTGGGGCGAGAGCGATGGCGAGCCGCGGCAGCTGTCGAGCGCAGGCAGCCATCGCGCCGATTGGCGAGCGGCGGCCGCCCATGCCGCCGCGGAGGAGGACATCGATTCGGCGCGGATCGCGCTCTGGGCCTACTCGCTCGGGACCGGCCACACCCAGGCCCTGGTCGCGGACGGCTTCGATGTCGCGGCCCTGGTCTGCGTCGCCCCGCTCCTCAACGGCAGGAGCAGCCTCCTGCACATCGGCGGGCCCCGCCATGTGATGAGGCTCACCGGAGCGGGAATCCGCGACGCCGGCAGGGCTCTGCGCAGAGCGGATCCCTACCGGATCCCCGCGATCGGCGAGCCCGGCTCGCTGTCGGTCATCAACAGCCCCGAGACGGTCGAGGGCTTCGCCGCGATCACCCCGCCGAGCTCGAGCTGGCGCAACGAGGTCTGCGCCCGGGTCACCCTCTCACCTCCCTACAACCTGGTCAGGAAGGTCCGCAGGATCAGGTGCCCGGCCCTCTATTGCGTCTTCGAGGACGACGACGTCAACCCGCCTAAGCTCGGCCGGCGCGCCGCCCGCCTCGCCCCTCGCGGCGAGCTTCGCGAGTACCCCGGCGGCCACTACGCGGCCTTCTCGGAGGCGGTCTTCGAGCGCCTTCTGGACGACCAGCTCGAGTTCCTCGGCCGCCACCTAAGGTCGAGGAGGCCGGCGGCGGCTTCGGCCTAGCCCGAGATCTTCTCGCCGAGGGCGTCGAGCATCTCCTCGACCCTGACGAACTTGACCCGGGGCCGGCCGTGCGGCTCGCCGCGACCGACCTCGGCCTCGTCGATCGCCTGCCAGTCCTCGAAGCTCACGAACCGGACCCCGCGCTCGGCCAGCAGCTCCTCGACCGCGCCCGGCTCCGGATCGGCGGGGTCGAGCAGCGTCCCCGACCCGATGTCGGTGAGCAGGTGTTGGACCGTCTCCAGCGCGTCTTTCTTGTTGGTGCCGATCACTCCCGAGGGGCCGCGCTTGATCCAGCCCGCCGTGTAGTGGCCGACCTTGTGGCCGGCGTCGTGGGAGTCGAGCACGCGGCCGCCCTCGTTGAGGATCAGGCCGCTGCTGTCATCGAACGGCACCCCCTCGATCGGGATCCCCGTGTAGCCGACCGAGCGCAGGATCAGCCCGCACTCGAGCTCCTCGCGCTCGCCGCTGTCGCGGGCCCGCAGCGACCCGCCTTCCTCGACCAGCTCGTTGCGGCCGATCACGATCCTCTCGACCCTGCCGTCGCCCTGGACCTCGACCGGCGAGGAGAGGAAGCGCAGCACGATCCGCTGTCCGCTTGCCCTCCGGCTCGCGCCGGGAGAACTCGCGCAGGGTCTCGACGTTGACCCGGGTCGTCTTGTCCGCGTCGTCGGACTCGAGGAAGGCGGCGCTCGCCGGGTCGAGCTCGACCTCGGTGGGATCGACGACGACCTCGGCGTCCGCCATCTCGCCGAGCTCCTGGATCTCGGGGTTCGTGAAGGCAGCCTGAACCGGGCCGCGGCGGCCGAGGACGACGATCTCGCGGATCCGGCTGCGGTCGAGCACCTCGATCGCGTGGTCGGCGGTGTCGGTCTCGCGCAGCTCCGCGTCGGTCAGGGCGAGCATCCTCGCGACGTCCATCGCGACGTTGCCGTTGCCGATCACGACCGCCCGCTCGCAGGAGAGGTCGAACCGCTCCTCGCAGTAGTCGGGGTGGGCGTTGTACCAGCCGACGAACGCGGTCGCCGCGTGGCTCCCTGGAAGCTCTTCGCCGGGGATGCCGAGGCGGCGGTCGGTCTCGCAGCCGACGGTGTAGACGATCGCGTGGTAGAGGCGCTCGAGGTCCTCGACCTCGACGTCGTGGCCGACCTTGACGTTGCCGAAGAAGCGGAAGCCCTCGCGGGCGGCGGTCTTTTCGTAGACGCGGATCACCGACTTGATCTTCGGATGGTCTGGGGCGACGCCGCCGCGGACGAGGCCGAACGGCGTCGGCAGCCGGTCGAAGAGGTCGACCTGGGCGTGCGTCGAGTCGTCCTTGAGGATGTGCTCGGCCGCGTAGAAGCCGGACGGGCCGGCGCCGACGATCGCGACGCGGACGGGGTTCTCTGGTGTGCCTACCTTGCTCATGGGCGAAATGGGGGACGCGGAAGGATAGGGAACGCGCGTTCGCTAGGTCGCTGCAGCGACCGCGCTCGGCGCCCCGTCCAGGGCGTCGAGAGCTTTGCGCGGCGACATCGCGACGCAGGTGAAGATCGGGGTCTCGCGCTCGGTGAAGGCGCTCGACTCGGTCGGGCGGAGCTCCTGGACGAGATCGAGGAACTCGCCGGGATCGTCGCCCTCGAACGCGACGACGAACTCCTGGTCGTCGAGCCCGAACGAGTAGCTGGTGTTGATCGTGATCTCCGGATGGCGCCGGCCGACCTCGATATGGCTTTTCATGATCCGGCCCCGTTCCTCGTCGCTCAGCCCATACCAGCGCCGCTGCTTGACCATCGGATAGAGGAACAGGTACTTGCGCTCGGAGACGCAGATCTCGGGCCGCGCCGCCTCATCGGAGTAGGCGGAGCGCTTGGTCATCGAGAGGTAGGAGTAGGGCGTAGTTGCCCATTTGGCGAGGCCGCTCTGGCCGAGGACGACGTGGAACGTGTGAAGGTCCTCGAGGTTGGGGCTCTGGGTCAGCAGCACAAGGTCGACGTCGCCGCGCGTTCCTATGGTTGAGTAGGCGCGGAGCGAGCGGTCGAGGGCGAAGTCATCGCAGGCGGCCAGGAACTCCTGCTTGTCGGCGGCGCGCATCTCGGCGTCGCGGCGGCGCCACTCGGGGTCGATCTTGAAGAAAGTGAACTTGGCGAACGTGCGATCGGCCATCGGGGTCACGATAGCGGTCGCGTTTCTGTCAGCGGGGATCGGGTCGGGGCCTCCGCTTAACTTTTTCGGTGAGGCGTCGGCGGCCGTCCGAGGCTCCGGAGCCGAAAAAGTACAAGACGCTCCGACCCCCACCCGACCCCCGCCCACCAAGGCGATCATCGCCTTCGTGCCCCGAGGGACAACTCCTCGGCAACTGGCGAGGGCCGGGTTCTCGCCGGGGCTGATGAGTGCCGGGCTCGGGAGTGTTCCGGCGGAGCAGACGTATCTGGATATCGGGCAGGGAAACCGGGTCTTCGATTCGCTCTATGACCCGTCCGACCCGCCCGCCTCGGTCGGCGAGGACGTCTGTGCGTCGGTGCGGTCCCGGGCCGTGGTCGAACGGGCCGAATCGGCGCCGGCGGATATAGTTCCGGGTCTGCTGGCGAAGACCCTCGCCGACGCGGGCCGGCGTTGTGACGTTCGCATCTCCTCACTGCGGCAGCTTGGCCCACAAATCTTTGACGGTGGCCGCGATCGGCTCGTGATCGCGGTCGAGCGGCCGCCGCCTGCGAAGGACCGGCAGCTCGCGATCGGAATTGCGGGGCCGGGATTCGACGGCAACCTCACCTCCGACAGCACCCGGCTCGACGGCTACGTCCTCTCGACCGACGTCGCCCCGACGATCCTCGACTTCCTCGGCGTCCCGATCCCGGACGGGATGTCCGGGCAGCCGATCCGCTCGGAGGGCGAAGTCGATGCCGCGGCGGTGGAATCGCTCGGCAACCGGATGGCGGTGATCTCCGAGCGACGCGGGCCGGTGATCGGGCTGGCGCTCCTCGCCTGGCTCCTCGCACTCGTAATGGTCGCGATCGTCGGCGCTGGGCCGGCCGCTCGCGAGGCCGTCCGCGTCGTCGCCCTCAGCGTCGTCTACCTCCCCCTCGTCCTCCTGATCGGCGCCGCGATCGAGCCGAGCAGGGCGTTGGAAACTGCGCTGACGATCGCGGCCGCGCCCCTCCTCGCCCTCCTCACCCTCCGCCTGACGAGCGGCCACCGTGCGCTCGGCCTCGCAAGCGCCGCGACGGTGGTCGCCTGCGCGGTCGACGTCATCGCCGGCTCGCCGCTGACGGCGCTCTCGCTGCTCGGGCCGAACCCGGGCCTCGGGGTGCGCTTCTACGGGATCGGCAACGAGCTCGAGGCGCTCCTGGCCGTGCTCGTCGTCGCCGGCACCGGTGCCGCGCTTGCCGGCTTCGTGCCGCGGATTCCGGGCACTCGGGCGGCCGGATGGTTCCTCGCGTCCGGGCTTCTCTTCGCCTTTGTATTCGCCGTCGGCCGCTTCGGGGCAGATGTCGGGGCCGCGATCGTCCTGCCGTTCGGGGCCGCGGTGGCGGCCGCCGCGATCGGCGCCAAGGGCCTGAGATCGGCGCTCCTGATCGTCGCCGCCCCGGTTCTCGCCGTCGGCCTCCTGGCCCTGATCGACCTCGCCTCTGGCGCCAACTCGCACCTTACGCGGTCGGTGCTCGACGCCGGCGGCCTCAACCAGGTCGCGGATGTCGCCCAGCGGCGGCTCGAGCTCTCGGCGCACAGCTTCGCGCGGCCCGTCGTCTACCTCTTCATGCCCCTCGTCGTCGCGGTCGTGGTCCTGACATTCCTCGGGCGCGACCGGATCGCTTTCTGGCTGCGCGACGCGGCGCCGCTGCGGGCGGGGATGATCGGTGCCCTCGCCGCGGTCCTGATCGGTGCCCTCGCCAACGACTCGGGCGCGCTGGTGATCGAGATCGGCGCCGCATATCTGAGCGCGTTTCTCGGGTTCGCCTGGGCTGAGAACTGAGTAAGGCAAACGTCGATTTCGGTCCAGTGGCCTCCCGTTGGGCGACCGTCCGGCCGATGACCGGGCGAGGAATTTCCCTCAATCCGGAGGAAACGCCATCAATCTTGCCCCGACACCAGCCGAAGGACCATCGCGCTCGCGGACGAATAGTTCCTGCGTGCGCTCGTCGACTCTCGGAGCGATCTGCCTGGCGGCCGTCTCGGCCCTGGCCTTCATTTTCCCGTCGGTGGCGGGTGCCTACCTCGCGCCCGGCCCCTCGGTCCCCGGTGTGGGCACCGAACCGAGGTCTGTGCAGACAGCCGATCTGAACGGCGACGGCAGGACGGATCTCGTGATTCCGAACACGGGCTCGGACAACGTCTCGGTCCTCCTCGGCAACAGCTCCGGCGGGTTCACCCCGGCGATCGGCTCGCCGGTGGCGAGCGACGGTGCGCCCGGATCCCCCGAACCGGTGGCCGCCGCGATCGCCCTCCTCAACCACGACTCGATCCCGGACATCGCCCTGGTCAACAAGCGGACCGGGGACGTCTCGATCCTGCTCGGCAACGGCACCGGTCGGTTCAGCTTTGCCCCCGGCTCCCCCGAGACGATTGGCAGCGGGGGAGAAGAACCCGTTGCGATCGTGAGCGGCGACTTCGATTCGGACGGCGACACGGACCTCGCCGTCGCCGACGAAGGGTCGAACGACGTCGTGATCCTGGAGAACGACGGTTCCGGCGGGTTCAACCCCTCGACCGTCAGCCTCAGCGGTGGCGGCGGCCCCAGGGTGATCACGGCCGGTTACTTCGACGCGGACGGAAGCCTCGACCTTGCCGTCGGGGAGGAAAACGGCGACGTCGCGATCCTCCTCAACGACGGCAATGGCGGCTTTTCGCCCGCAGCCGGGTCGCCGGTGGCGACCGGAGGGAGCGACCCTGTCTCGCTCGAGTCGGCTGACCTGAACAGCGACTCGATCCCCGACCTCGCACTGCTCCACGAAAACGACAGCCAGGTCTCGATTCTCGTCGGCGACGGGACCGGAGGGTTCACCGAAGTCTCGGTCCCGGCCTTCATCGGCGGCGCCCGCTCGCTCGCGGTCGGTGACATCAACGGCGACGGCGAACCCGATCTGGCGGTGACCAACGAATTCACCAGCTCGATCCTTATCAACCAGATCCCGGGCCTGCTCGAATTCTTCCCGCTCCAGTTCGCGACCATCAACGGCTCGGCCAACTTCGTGACGATCGCCGACATCAACGGGGACGACAACTCGGACCTGGTCTTCGCCGAACCGACCCTCGACTCGGCCTACATCGTGCTCAGCCTCCCGAGCATCGTCTTCGAACCGCCCGAAGTCTCCTTCGGAACCCAGCCGACGGGCCTCTTCGGGCCCCCGCAGGGGACCATCGTCCACAACCTGGACCCGGTCGCGAGCCTTCAGGTTGCCGACGACAGGGTGACCGGGGCGGAGAGGGACGACTTCCTGATCTCCTCCGACGAATGCGAGGGGCGGACCGTCGATACCGAACAGACCTGTGAAATCCGGGTCCGCTTCGGCCCCGTGGAAGAAGGGAACCGCGGAGCCGTGCTTCAGGTCACCGACAACGCGATCGAAGATGCCGGCGCGATTCCCCTGGCCGGCATAGGCGGGCCTCCGCCGCACGGTGATACCGGCCCGACGGGCCCGACCGGGCCGACGGGCTCGACTGGGGCAACCGGAGCGACCGGGGCAACCGGAGCGACAGGCTCGACTGGCGCGACCGGCGCGACGGGTGCGACCGGAGCGACTGGGGCAACTGGCTCGACTGGCGCGACCGGAGCGACGGGCTCGACTGGCGCGACCGGAGCGACGGGTTCGACTGGCGCGACCGGAGCGACCGGGGCGACGGGTTCGACCGGCGACACCGGAGCAACCGGCCCGACCGGCGACACCGGAGCAACTGGCGACACGGGCCCGACTGGCCCGACCGGCGACACCGGGGCGACCGGCGCCACCGGCGACACGGGCTCGACCGGAGCAACTGGCGCGACCGGTGACACCGGCTCAACCGGCGCCACAGGTGCGACGGGCGAGACAGGCGCCACAGGTGCGACCGGCGCAACCGGCGCCACAGGTGCGAGCGGCCCGACCGGTCCCACCGGTGCCACCGGGCCGAGCGGACCCTCCGGGCCGACCGGTGCCACGGGACCCAGTGGGCCGACCGGTGCGACCGGGCCGACCGGGGCGGAAGGAAAGAACGGGCCGACCGGGCCGGAAGGCAACCCCGGTGAACACGGCCATAAAGGGCACGACGGCACCCGCGGCCCGAGGGGCCGGGACGCGGTCGTCACCTGCAGGGTCAAGGAAGACAAGAAGGGCGACAAGAAGCCCAAGATCAGCTGCACCGTCACCTTCGGAGCCTCGTCGAGCGCGACCCGCGCTTCGGTCAGCATCTCCCGCGGCAATCACACCTTCGCCCGCGGCCATGCGCCGATCCGCAATCGCCGGGTCCGGGTGCCCCTTCGTGGATCGCTGACCCCGGGGCGCTACAGGATCACCGTCCGGTTCACGGACGCCAGCGGCGCGACGAGCGCGTCGAGCAGCTCGATCCGCGTCCGCTGAGCCGTTCTGCGGTCTGGGCCGGTCGATCCTCTACGCTGTGTGACCCGTGCGAATCGCACTCGTCTCGCCATATTCCTGGTCCTACCAGGGAGGCGTGAATCGGCACGTTGAGGCACTTGCCGAAGAGTTTCTCGGCCGCGGTCATCACGTACGAGTTCTCGCTCCCGTCGACCCCCCTGACCGGCTCAGCCGGGTGCTTCACCGTGCGCCGGCCGAAGCGAACGAGCTTCCCGACTACCTGGTGCCGCTCGGCCGCACGGCAGGCTTCTCCGCCAACGGAGCGGTCTCCAACCTGGCGCCATTCCCCGCCGGCGGTGTCGTCGCCCCACGGCGCGAGCTGCGCAAGGGCCGTTTTGACGTCATCCACATCCACGAGCCGCTTGTTCCCCTGGTCGGCTGGAACGCCGCGCTTGGGGCCGAAGTCCCGGCGGTCGGGACCTTCCACGCCTACGCAACGAAGGCGCTCCCCAATCACATCGCCACGGCGCTCGGCGCCCGGCGGGTCTTCAACCGGCTCTCGGCGAGGATCGCCGTCTCCGAGGCCGCCGCGTGGACCGGTCAGCGTTGGTTCGGCGGCCGCTACGAGATAGTTCCCAACGGCGTCGACGTCGACGCCGCCCCCAGTGGCCCGAAGGCTGCGGGTGAGGAGCTGCGGGTGCTGTTCGTCGGTCGCCCCGAGGAGCGCAAGGGCCTCCCGATACTGCTCACCGCCTTCGGCGCCCTCACCGAGCACGTGCCCTGCCGCCTTACCGTGATCGGCGCCGACCGCGCCGACGTGCTCCGCTACCTGGCCGACCCCGAGACGATGGAGCACATCGACATCCGCGGCCGCGTCTCCGGCGAGAGCCTCTGGCAGGAGCTCCACGACGCTGATGTCCTCTGCGCTCCCTCCCTTGCCGGCGAGAGCTTCGGGATGGTCCTGACCGAGGCCTTCGCCGCCGGCACCCCGGTCATCGCCTCCGCGATCGCCGGCTACAGCGACGTCGTCACCGACGGCGTCGACGGCGTCCTGGTTCCGCCCGGAGACCCGCAGCGCCTCGCCGAGGAGCTCCAGCGCGCCCACCATGAGCCGGAGCGCCTCGCGGCGATGGGCCGCGCCGCGCGGCAGAGCGCCCAGCGCTACGCCTGGCCCCGTGTCGCCGATCGGGTCACCCGCGTCTATGAGCGGGCGATCGAGGTTCCGGCCCCGGTCACCAAGACCGAACGGACGGCCCACTGGGCGGGGCTGAGGCCGGCCGACGGCCGCCCCCCGGTTCCGCCCCTGAGATTGCCCTCACCGGACCCGCCGCTCGCCGCCGACGGCAGCCGCGCACGTCGCATCGCGCGTCGGGCCGGGCTTGCGGTCGCCGGCGCCCTCGGCATCGGCCTGACCGCCCTGGCGGCCCAGAAAATCGGCGTCGACAAGGTCTTCGCCAGCATCGTTCGCTCCGACCTCACCTGGGTCCTGATCGCGTGCGCGCTGATGTCGGCGTCACTCTTCTTCCGCGCTGCCTCCTGGTACTGGATCGTCCGTGCGGCGCTGCCGAACCGGTCCGTCCGCCGTCGCGACGTCACCTCGGCGACGATGATCGGGGTGCTGATGTCGGCGACCCTGCCGGCGCGACTCGGCGAGCCGGCGCGCGCGATGACCCTCGCCCGCCGGACCGGCCGGATGCGGGAAACGTTCCCGGTCCTGCTCGGGACCCTGGTCTCGCAGACGATGCTCAACCTCATCGCGCTGCTGCTGCTCGGCGTGATCATCGTCTCAACGACCGACCTCTTCCACTCCGGCACCCAGAAGATCTTCGTCTTCAGCCTCGTGCCACTTGGTGTGCTCCTGCTGGTGCTGCTGGCCCCGATGCTGATGCGCCGCAACGGGAACGGCCGCTTCGCCCGCATCGGAGCCGCCGCCCACCGGGCGCTGCTGCAGGTCCGGGCGGGGCTCAGCGTCTTCCGAACGCCGCGGCGCGGCCTCGCCGCGGCCGGCGCCCAGTTCTCGGCCTGGGCGATCCAGCTCTCCGCGTGCTGGGCGCTGTTCGCGGCGCTCGGGCTCGACCACAGCGCCGGGATCGGCGCCGCCGCCGCCGTCCTCTTCGCCGTCAACGTGACCGCCGTCGTGCCGGCGACGCCGTCCAACATCGGCGTCTTCCAGCTAGCGGTGATCAGCGTCCTCCACACCGGCTTCGGGGTCAGCACCGCCGACGCGCTTGCCTACGGCGTGATCCTGCAGGCGGTCGAGATCGCGACCGCCGTCGCGCTCGGCCTGCCGGCGCTCGTCCGCGAGGGGATGACCTGGAGCGACCTCCGGGTCCAGGCGCTTTCCGCGGCCCCGGTCCGGCTCGAGCCGAAGCCCCGCCCGCGCACCCGTGAGCGCGAGGGCGTCCGGATCTAGCCTTCGAGAATCCGAAGGATCCTGGCCAGGAGCGCCTCGGGTTCATCCTCCAGCTGGTTCCAGGTGACCCGGATCACCCTGTAGCCAGCGGCGACCAGCAACTGGTCCCGCCACCTATCCCGCCCGAACGCCTGCGGCGTCGCGTGGGTCGCGGCACCGTCGGTTTCGACCACCAACTGCTCCTCGGCCCAGAAGAAATCGACCTCGATCCAGACCCCGTCCAGATCGATCTTCACATTCAAGCGGGGGAGGGGAAGCTCCCGCTGCACCAGGCGTGGCCAGAACCGCGCCTCCAGCCGGCTGCGTAGCTTCCGCGTGTCCCCGGCGGTAGCGCGCCAAGGCGCCAGAAGCTCGCGCAGCGCGGGAGCTCCGCGGCGGCGCGCTCTGCCGAGGAGGTGATCCACGGCGACGACGTCGAGCGAGCGTCGGACGGCCGCCTCCTCGATCAGCCCACGAAGCCTCGATGTCCCGGTGCTGCCGGCGAGGTCGACGAGCGTGCGGGCGACGGTCGTGCAGGGAATCCCGTGGCTGACGGTGACCTCGTCAGGACGGGGCACGGGCACGTGGTGCCAGCGCACACCCTCGATTCCTCGGCCGCGCTCTCCCCGGGAGATCACGTGGGCAAGCGCGGGGATCTTCTCAGTCAGCCCCAGCAGCGCAGCTGCGGATCCATGCGAGATGACCGCACCCGGCCCGGAGGCAAGTGTGGCCGCCTGCATCGGACCCCATCGGCCGATGCCGAGATGGCCGACCGCATATGCGCCGCGGAGGACGGGATGCAGCCGTCGAGACGCGATTGCTCGGTCGATCTGGGTAGCGCTGAGTCCGAGGTCCAAGGAGCTGGGCCCGCGAGATCACCCCGTGTTGCCTCCCTGCAACCTCGGCCATGCCGGCGTTTTGCCTTCCGGTGGGAGAAATCCTCGCTATGCGACGAAAAGTCCCACCGGAAGCGAAATCGCCCCCGCTAAGCCTCGACCGGCGCCTCCTCCGACTCCTCGTCGGGATCGGAATCGGGCTCGGACTCCGGCGGCAGCTCGCCGCCGCGATCGGTGCCGGCGATCAGCTCGTCGCCCGACTTGCCCTCGGGGATGAAGCCCGACCTCATCCCGAAGTAGACGGCCTGGGGGTGATGGGCGACGATCGCGACCGTCGATTGCTCGGGCAGGACGGCGTAGCCGTCGGAGAGCGTCATTCCGATCTTCTCTAGGCCGAGCAGGCGCCAGACCTTCTCGTGCTCGGACTGGTCCGGGCAGGCCGGGTACCCCCACGAATAGCGGCGGCCCTGATCGAGGTCGATGCCGAGCTCGCGGCGGACGTCTGAGTGCAGCCACTCGGCCAGGCCCTCCGCCGACTGGACGCCGATCCCGTGCACGTAGAGCTGCTCGGCGAACTCGCCCTCGCTCTCGAGCCGCTCGATCAGCTCGGTGACCTCGGGCCCGATGGTCACCCCCTGGAGGGCGACGACGTCGCGCTCGCCGGAGTCGATCGGGCGGAAGAAGTCGGCAAGGCAGATCCGGTCGTGCCTAGGCTGGCGCGGGAAGACGAGCCGCTCGAGCTCGCGCTCGGGGTCCTCGGGGTCGAAGACAACCAGCCCGTTGCCGTCCGCGTTGCAGGGGAAGTAGCCGAGCCGGGCCCTCGGGTGCAGGTAGTCCTGCTCGCGCCACATCCGCTCCAGTCGGTGCGAGAAGCCCTCCTCCTCGTCTGTCCCCTCGACGAGCTCGCGCCAGGCCTCGCCCTTGACGCCTTTGCCGCCCCAGTGGAGCTTGAAGAGGACGTGGCGGTCGAGGTAGGGGAAGACCTCGTCGAGGTCGACCGGCACCTCGCGCGCGCCCCAGAACGGCGGCGAGGGAATCGGGTTGTCGGTGCGGGCCGCGGAGCGGACGCTGTCGTCGGTTGTCGGCGGGCCGTCGTCGACCACGACCGGCTTCTCGCGGAGCTGCTGCGCCTCGGCGCGGATCCGCTCGACCAGGGGCGCCCGCGCCTCCTCGTCTACCAGCGCGTCCATCGTGTCGAGCCCCTGGAACGCGTCCTTGCAGTAGAAGACGCCCGGCTCATAGACGTCGTCGGACTCCTTGCCGTGCGGGTAGAGGGTGCGACGGCCGAAGTCGCGGTTGATCGCGGCGCCGCCGATCAGAACCGGGAACGGGAGGTTGCGCTGGTGCAGCTCCTGGACGCAGATCGGCATCTGCTTCGAGGTCGAGACGAGCAGCGCCGAGAGGCCGATCGCGTCGGCCTCGTTCTCAACTGCGGCTTCGATGATCGCGTCGACCGGGACCTGCTTACCGAGGTCGATCACCGTGTAGCCGTTGTTGGTGAGGATCGTGTTGACGAGCGACTTGCCGATGTCGTGGACGTCGCCGAAGACGGTCGCGATCACGACCTTGCCCTTGGTGTGGCCCTCGATCCGGTCGAGGTAGTTCTCGAGCTGGGCGACGGCGCGCTTCATCACTTCGGCCGACTGGAGGACGAAGGGCAGGATCAGTTCGCCGGCGCCGAACTTGTCGCCGACCTCCTTCATCGCCGGCAGCAGGACCTCGTTCAGGGTCGGCACCGCGCCGATCTTCTCGACCGAGCGGTCGATCCACTCCTCGACGCCGTCCTTCTTGCGGCGCAGGACGTGCCAATGGAGCGCCTCCTCGGGCTCCATCCCCTCGGTCGGGTCGCCGGCCTCCTCGGCCGACTCCTCTCCCTTCGACTCGAAATGGGCGATGAACCGCTCGAGCGCGTCCTCGCGGCGGTTGAAGACGAGGTCGTCGGTGAGGTCGCGCTCCTCATCGGAGATCTCCGAGTAGGGCGTGATGTGGTTGGGATTGACCATCGCCAGGTCGAGGCCGGCCTCGACGCAGTGGTGGAGGAAGATCGAGTTGAGAACCGCCCTCGCCGGTGGTGACACCCCGAACGAGACGTTGGAGACGCCGAGCGAGGTCTTCACGCCGGGGATCTCGGCCTTGATCCGGCGAATCCCCTCGATCGTCTCGACCGCCGAGGGCCTCCACTCCTCGTCGCCGGTGGTCAGCGTGAACGTCAGCGCATCGAAGATCAGGGCCTCGGGGTCGAGGCCGTGCTCGCCGCAGGCGAGGTCACGGATTCGCTGCACGATCTCGACCTTGCGCTCGGCCGTCTTCGCCATCCCGACCTCGTCGATCGTCAGCGCGATCAGGGCCGCGCCGTGGGCCTTCGCGAGCGGCACGACGACGTTTGCCTTGTCGGGGCCCGCCTCGAGGTTGATCGAGTTGACGATCGCGCGGCCCGGGATCTGCTCGAGCGCGGCCCTGATCACCTCCGGCTCGGTCGAGTCGACCTGGATCGGCGCCGGCTGGGTCAGGGAGATCCGCTCGACCACCGCCTTCATCTGCTCGTCCTCATCGGAGCGCTCGGTCAGCGCCACGCAGACGTCGAGCACGTGGGCGCCGCCTTCGACCTGGTCTTCGGCGACCTGGACGAGGCTGTCGTAGTCGTCGGCGAGCAGCAGTTCCTTCGCCCGTTTCGAGCCCTGCGAGTTGACCCGCTCGCCGACCAGGGTCGGGCGCGGCTCCTGGACCAGCGCGGTCGAGGTCATCATCGACGAGACCTGCGGCGGACCGGGAGCGGGGCGCTCGCTCGGGATCCGCCCGGCGACGCGCTCGCGGATCGCGCTGATGTGCTCCGGCGTCGTCCCGCAGCAGCCGCCGACGATGCCGACCGCGTAGCGCTCGACGAACTCGCCGAGCGTCGCCGCGAGCGGCCCCGGCTTTTCCGGGAAGATCGTCTCGCCGTCGGGGCCCTGAAGCGGCAGCCCCGCGTTCGGGATGCAGTGCACCGGCAGGGGCGAACTTGCGCCGAGGAACCGGATCGCGTCGCGCATGTCCTCGGGGCCGGTCGAGCAGTTGAGCCCGATCACGTCCACCTCGAGCGCCGACAGCGTCGTCAGCACCGCCTCGATGTCGGTGCCGAGCAGCATCTTGCCTCCCTGAGGGAGGAGCGAGACGCTGGTCTGGATCGGGAGCCTGCGGCCGGTCGCCGCGAATGCCTCGCGGGCGCCGAAGATCGCCGCCTTGACCTCGAGGATGTCCTGCGCCGTCTCGATGATGATCAGGTCGGCCCCGCCCTCGACCAGGCCCCGGGCCTGTTCGGCGAAGACCTCGACCAGCTTGCCGAAGGAGATGTCGCCGAGGGTCGGGTCGTCGGAGGCCGGCAGGAACCCCGTCGGCCCGATCGACCCGGCGACGAAGCGCTCCTCGCCCGCCGCCTTGCGCGCGATCTGCGCCGCCTTCGTGTTGATCTCGAGCGTCTGCTCGCCCAGCCCCCACTCGTCGAGCTTCAGCCGCGAGCCCTGGAAGGTGTCGGTCTCGACCACCTCGGCCCCGGCCGCGAGCATCGAGTCGTGCACCCCCTCGATCACGTCGGGGCGGTTCAGGACCAGCGCCTCGTGGCATTTGCCGAGCAGGCCGCCGTAGTCCTCCTGGGAGAGGTCGAACTGCTCGAGGGTCGCGCCCATGCCGCCGTCGAAGACGACGACCCGCTCCCGGGTTGCGGCTAGGTAGTCACGATCTGGCATCTGTCCTGGGATTCACCTCCATCGACCCCGGCGTTAGCACCTCACCTCGATCCGGAGATCTCGGCCGGTTGCTGCGGTGTCAGCGGGCCGGGCCCCTCGACCGCTCTTGATGGTCGCTGAACGGTATCGAACTCGCGAAATGCGGCTGAAAGAGCTCAGCCGCGAATTTTGAGGCGGCGCTTCAGGTCACGGGCGTTGACCGCGGTGAAAACCCGGCTGACGAGCCCGTGCCGTGCCTTCGTGTACGGGAACCAGGTCGGTTCGCGCTTGCCGCTGAAGCGGGTGACGACGATCGACTCCGGCCGGCAGTACTTCTTGATCCCGTACTCGCCGTGGCGGAACCCGATCCCGGACTGCTTCCAGCCCCCCATCGGTACCTCCATCGCCGCCATGTTGGAGACCACGTCGTTGACGTTGACCGAACCGGCCTCGATCCGGCGGGCGACGCTCTCGGCGCGCTGCTTCTCGCCGAAGACCGAGCCGGCGAGCCCGTAGCGGCTATCGTTGGCGAGCCGCAGGGCCTCCTCGGAGTCCCGGACCTTCATCACCCCGACGACCGGCCCGAAGGTCTCGTCGCGCATCACCTTCATCGAGTGGTCGACGTCGACGAGGACCGTCGGCTCGTAGTAGTCGCCGGGCCCCTCGACCTTCCTGCCGCCAGTCAGCGCCCTGGCGCCGCCCTCGAGAGCCTCGTTGACGTGGTCTTCGATCACCGCCGACTGGTTCGGCGAGGTGATCGCGCCGACGTCCTTTTCGGGGCGGCGGCCGTCGGCGCCCTGGCGCAGGCCGCTCACCTCCTTGGTCAGCTTCGCGACGAACTCGTCGTAGACGGGCTCCTCGACGTAGATCCGCTCGACCGAGAGGCAGACCTGGCCCGAGTTGTACATCGAGCCCCAGGCGGCGGCGTTCGCGGCACGATCGAGATCGGCGTCCTCGAGCACGATCATCGAGTCCTTGCCGCCCATCTCGAGGCTGACCGGGGTCAGCGTCTCGGCCGCCTGCGCCATAACCCTGCGCCCGGTCCGATCGGACCCGGTGAACTGGACGAAGTCGACGTTGTCGACGAGCGAGGAACCCGTCTCGCCGGCTCCCAGCACGCAGTCGAAGACATCGGGGGCGCCGATCTCCTCCTTCCAGGCCCGGATCACCTCGATCAGGCTGAGCGGCGTGAACTCGGAGGGCTTGACGACGACCGCGGCGCCGGCCTGGAGCGCCGGCACCGAGTCGCCGAGAGCCATCGCGAGCGGGAAGTTCCAGGGGCTGATCACCCCGACGACCGGGTAGGGCCGGTATTGGACCCGGAGCTTCTTCGCGGCGAGCAGCGGCGTGTGCGGGCGCAGCGTTTCGTCGGCGAGGAACCTCGATGCCTTCGAGCCGTAGAAGTTGATTAGGTCGATGACGTAGAAGAGCTCGAGCGAGATGTCGCCGCGGACCTTCCCGGTCTCCGCCTGGACGGTGTCGGAGACCTGCTCGATGTTGTCGAGCAGCCAGTCGCGAAGTCGCCCCAGCCAGTGGTAGCGGCCCTCGAACCCGAGGGACTCCCACCCGACCTGGTTGCCCCGCACCCGGGCCACCGTCCCCGCGACCGCATCGGGTGCGTCGACGACGATCGTGCCGGCCAGGCCGCCGGTCGCCGGGTTGCGGACCTCGATCCGATCGACGCCGCCGCCTACGACGCCGTTTGCTGCGCTAGAAGTGCCCGTGTTCGTCTCGACCGTGCCGCTCTCCACCGGGGCTCCCTTCGTTGAAACTGGCTGACTGGCCAAAGCCTAGCGTGGAACCAGCCTGTAGACCGGCCCTTCGAGCGAGGCGACGTAGACCCTGCCCCTGTCGTCTTCGCCGAACGAGGTCGGCGAGGCGACGGTCGGGCCGAGGACGTGGTCCCCGCTTGCCCGGTGCAGGTGCGGCACCAGGCTCCGCAGCTTCCCCTCGCAGAGGTCCGCGTATACGTAGTGGCGGTAGAGGCCGCCGAGGCTGTGATCGCGGACGACGACGCCGCCGATGATCGAGCAGCTGCCGTCGCGGGTGTGGGGGTAGGCGAAGATCGGTTTCACGGTTCCGCCGGGGTCCGGGGTGCCGCTGTTTTCGTCGTGATAGGCGGAGTAGCCCTCGAACGCATCCCAGCCGAAGTTGGCTCCCGCCGCCCTGCCGACCGTGGTGTAGTCGAGCTCCTCGAAGCGGTTCTGGCCGACGTCGCCGATCGCGATCCGCGGCGCGCCGCCGCTGACGGTGTCGAAGGAGAAGCGGAAAGGGTTCCGCAGCCCGTAGCTGTAGATCTCGCCGCGGCCCGGAGTGGCGCCCGCGAACGGGTTGTCGGAGGGGATCGAGTAAGGCCGTCCGCTCGAGGGACGGGGGTCGATCCGGAGCAGCTTCCCCAACAGGACGTTCTTGTTCTGGGCGTTGTTGGGCGGGTCGCCGCCGGAGCCGCCGTCGCCGGTCCCGAAATAGAGGAGGTTGCCGAGGAACTGAAGCTGGCCCCCGTTGTGGTTGGCGAAGCCCGGATGCGGGATCGTGATCACGTTGCGGCGCGAGCCGGCCGCACCCAGGGTCGCGGTGCGCCGCCTGAATTCGTCGACCCTGATGTTCCCCTGGCGATCCGTGTAGTAGACGTAGAACCTCCGTGTCCGCTTGTAATCGGGCGGGAAAGCGATCGAGAGCAGCCCGCGCTCGCCGCCGAAGTCGACCCGGCCCGAGATGTCGAGGAACGGGTGGGGGAGGCGGTGGCCGCCGCTCAGGACCGCGACCCTGCCCGGCTGTTCGACCACGAACAGGAGCTTCGGGAACCCGGGCGCCCCGTCGATGAAGACCGGGTCTTCGAAGGTCCCGATCTGCTTCAGGGCGACGCTCCCTCCGGCCCTCGCCGCCCCGGCCCCCGGTGGGGGGGCATCGTTTTCGCTTCCGGCGCCGCACGACTGCAGGGCGATCAACGCGAGCGCGACGGCCAAGATGCAGGCGCGGGCCCTGCGGTCCATCCGGGGAACGCTACTTGTTGGGGTTCCTCGGTTCCTTCACTTCGACGACTTCGCCGGCGCCGTTGACGGTCACGTTCTGGACCTCCGGGCTGATCGTCGTCGCGAACGAGCCCCCCGGCTCGGCGCCTCCGGAGGTCTTGAGCTTGACGTCGCCGAACGAGCCGATCGAGTACTCCAACCGGTAGCTGCCCTTGCGCGACGCCGAGACCTTCCAGACGACTTCCTGTGTCGATCCCGGTTCCAGCGCGCCGAACGTGAAGGTCTTGAGCGCCGCCCCTTCCGCGCCGCCCGGCTTCGATGAGCCGACCAGCTTCGGGTAGGTCGCGGAGAGGACCCAGACCGGGCGGTCGGGTTGAGCGAGGCCGGGCTGGGGATCGCGGATCGCGAACGGAAGGGTTGCCTCTTCGCCTTCCTTGCCGGCGATCGAGATCGTGTAGGTGACAGCGGGGATCGGGTCTTCGCCTTCATTGCGGACCCCGAGCTTCAGCAGCGAGGTCTGACCGAGGCTCTGCTCGGTCGGGAAGCTGGCGTTCACGACCCTGACCTCGCGGTTACCGCTCGGTTCTTCGGAGCTCGAGCCGCCGCAGCCGGCGAGGATCGCGGCGCCGATCAGCGCGCTGAATGTGGCAGCGACGCCGATTCGGGAACGCCGGCGCGGTCTGAGGCGGTTCCCCCCCGAGAGCTCCAAAGCGGCCGGAACATACCACGCGCTTTTGCGAGTTCAGCACCCCTTCACCGGCCTCGCCGGGGGTTAGTCCGATCTCAACAGTTGCGCCCAGCGCATCCCATACACTCAAATCACTGAGCGGAGTCAGGTGGAATTGACTCACCCGCCGGAGGAGAGCTGATGGAAGCAGCCGCATCGATAGGCAGGAGGTTCTTGCCCGCCAAGTCGTTCTTCGAACAGGTGGGCGAAATGATGCTCCTCACCGGGCGGACGATCGTCTCCGCGATCCGGCCCCCCTATCCGTACGGCGAGGAGTTCATCGGCCAGTTCCTGTTCGCATTGCAGCTCTGCTGGTTCCCGCTATTGGTCTCGACGGTCGCGATCTGCTTCGGCGCCCCCGGCCTGCAGGCGGCGAACGTCCTCAACCTCTTTGGCGCGCTCGACCGGCTCGGCGGCTTCTTCGTCCTCGCCGCGATCCGCGAGATCGCCCCCGCGGTCACCGCCGTCGTCGTCGCCGGCGTCGCCGGCACCGCGATCACGGCAGACCTCGGGGCCCGCAAGATCCGCGAGGAGCTCGACGCCCTCCAGGTCCTCGGGGTCGACCCGATCAAGAACCTCGTCGTGCCGCGCTTCCTGGCGCTGATGCTGATCACCGGGCTGCTCGACATCTACGCGCTGATCTTCGGGATCACCGGCGGCATCCTCGCCGAGATCCTCTACAACCAGCCGCTCGGCGGGTTCTTCGCGACGCTGTTCTCGAACGCCTCGGTCACCGACCTCTGGGGCTCGGTGATCAAGTGCACGCTGTTCGGGGCGATCATCTCGGTTGTCTGCTGCTACAAGGGGATGACCGCGTCCGGCGGCGCCGCCGGCGTCGGCCGCGCCGTCAACCAGGCGGTGGTGATCTCGTTCATGGGCGTCTTCGCGTTCAACTACGTCTTCACCCAGACCCTGCTCGCGACCAACCCCGAGCTGCAGACGATCAGGTAGGGAGCGTGGGCGCCTGGCTCGAAATCCCGCGCGGCTGGCTCGACTCTTTCGGCGAGATCGCCCGTTTCGGATCGCGCGTCGCCGGCCTCGTCTACTCGGGCCGGGTCCTGAAGTTCTTCGGCGAGAGCCTGCGCCAGGCGGGGATCCTGATCCTCGGCTCGGCACTGATCATCTGGGGCCTGATCTTCGTCCTCGGCCTCACCTGCGGGATCGAGGGCGCCTACCTGTTCCGCGCCCAGGGCGCGCCCGCCTACGCCGGGCTGTTCTCGGCCTGGTGCGACCTGCGCGAGGTCCTGCCCTACGCGTTCGGGTACATGCTCTCGGCCAAGGTCGGGACCGGGATCGTCGCCGAGCTCGGCGCGATGCGGATCTCGGACGAGATCGACGCGCTCGAGGTGATGGGGGTGCAGCCGGTCACATTCCTCTGCGCGACCCGCCTCTTCGCGGCCTGGATCACGTTCCCGTTCATTTACCTGGTCGGGATCGGCGTCATGTATTTCGCCAGCTACCTCGCCGTCGTCGAACAGATCGGCGACGTCTCATCGGGCGGGTACCTGCTGATCTTCTGGATGTTCCAGAACCCTCTCGACCTCTTCTACAGTCTTGTCAAGGGCATGTTCATGGCGACCGCGATCGTGATGGTCGGCTGCTACTACGGCTACACCGCCTCGGGAGGGCCGGTCGGCGTCGGCACGGCGACCGCCAAGTCGATGGTGCTAAACATCGTCTTAGTCCACATCATCGGGATGTTGGGGACCCTGGTGTTCTGGGGGGCGAATCCGAGGGCGCCGATAGGAGGCTGACGAGAGAGATGGCGACAGAGCAGGGCCAGGAGACGCTGAGCGAGGAGCCGACCGGGCCGTACATGAGCGAGGACGGGGCGGTCATGGGGCGTGACTTCGTGATCCCAGGCGTCGACCCGAGCGAGTCCGACCCCTACCGCTTCCACACCGGCCGCAAGCGCGACCACGGCGGCGAGGACGCGATCGAGGTGATCGACCTCGTCAAGCAGTTCGGCCGGGCGAGGATCCTCAACGGCCTCAACCTCGGCCTGCCCGAAGACCAGGTCTCGATGGTGCTCGGGCCCTCGGGGACCGGCAAGAGCGTCCTGATCAAGCACATCGTCGGCCTTCTCTACCCCGACTCCGGCGATGTCCTCGTCCACGGCGAATCGATCCCGAACATGAGCGACGACGAGCTCTTCGAGGTGCGGAAAAAGTTCGGCCTCCTGTTCCAGGACGGCGCACTCTTCGGCTCGATGAACATCTACGACAACACCGCCTTTCCGCTCCGCCAGCACACCGACAAAGGCGAGGAGGAGATCGGCGAGATCGTCAACCGGCGGCTGAAGGAGGTCGGCCTCTCCGAGGCGACCTACAAGATGCCGAACGAGCTCTCGGGCGGGATGCGCAAGCGCGCCGGCTTCGCCCGCGCGCTGGTCCTCGAACCGGCGATCGTCATGTTCGACGAGCCCGACTCGGGCCTCGACCCGGTCCGCACGGCGCTCCTCTGCGAGCTGATCCGCGAGGTCCACGCCGAGCACGGCGGTTGCTACCTGACGATCAGCCACGACCTCAACACCGCGCGCCGGATCGCCGACTTCCTGGCCGTCCTCTGGAACGGCAAGATCGTCGAGTCCGGCCCCAAAGAAGAGCTCTTCGACTCCGAAAACGCCTTCGTAGCGCAGTTCCTCAAAGCGGACGTCACCGGCCCGCTCTCGATGGATTGAGGGACCGGTACACGATCCTCGTCGGCATTGTCTTCCTGGCCGTGATCGTGGTCGCCGTGATCAGCAAAATCGGCCAGGGAGGGGAGGGCACTCTCGGGCTCGAACACCGGCCGGAGCGCTGGCCGCTGCCGGAGTTCGCCGTCCCCGACGCCGCCGGCGAACTCGAAGGCGACGCCAACATCGCCCAGGACGACTGCTCGACCTCGCAGCTGCCCTGCCCCCCGGATGTCCGCCGCGAGCCGGCCTGCAGGATCTCGGTCCCGGGCTCGATCCGTGTCTGCGACCTGTTCGACCGCCCGTCGCTGATTTCGTTCTGGTTCACAAAGGGGGGCGACGACTGCATCACCGAGCAGGATGCGGTCGACCGGGCCTACAGGCGCTACGGTGAGCAGGTGCGATTCCTATCCGTCGACATCCGCGACGATCGGGACAGGGTTCGCGACCTGATCCGGGAACGCCGCTGGGCGATGCCGGTCGGGTACGACCGCGATGGCGCTGTGGCCAGCCTCTACCGGGTGGGAGGCTGTCCGACCTTCGCCTACGCCTATCCCGGAGGCACCCTGGAGGACGCGAGCGTCGGCGTTCTCAGCGCCGATCAGCTCGGGCAACGGATCGAGAGCCTCCTGCGGGCAACCGCGAGGGCTGAACGGGGTTGAGGTGGGGGCCGACCCCGCACGCACCGATCTCGGCTGGGAGCCGGCCCCCGAGCCCGGCTGGGTCGCTCCGCGGATCGCCGCCGAGTTCCCCGGCCTGGCGATCTCCTCGATTGTCGTCGACGGCCGTCCCGGCCGCAGCCCGGAGCCGGTCCGACGGCGCCTCCGCGACCTGTCCGATCGCTTCTACGGGTTCCACGCCGTTCGGATGCGGGAACGGCCGATCCCCTGGGCGTACCGCACCTTCTTCCGCCAGATCGGGCTCGACCCCGATCGCACCCGGACACCGGTCGAGGACCTCGCGCTCGAGCGGCTGCGTGAGGGCGCCTTCAAGGCGCACGGGCTGCCGGCCGACGCGGTGACGATCGCGACGATCGAGACCGGTGTCGCCCTGCGCCTGTTCGACGCCGAGCAGCTCAGCGGCAAACTCTGCGTCCGCGACTCGGCGCCCAGCGAGGTGCTCGCCGGTAGGCCGGGCGAGCTGTCACCGGGGACGCTGGTGATCGCCGATGAGAAATCCCCTGCCGGCCTGCTCTTCGGCGCCACCTCCGAGGCGTGCGCCGTCACCCCGGCGACGCGTCGGATCGCGATCGCCGCGGTCCAGGTCAGCGGCGTGCCCCAGATCGCGGTCGACGAGGCGCTCTGGATGACAGCGGCGACGCTCGAGGCCGCCTAGCGGCCTCGAGCCCCCTTAACGAAGCCCTCTCATCGGGGGCCGTGCGGTCATCTACACTCGGTTTGGGTTATGCCGGATCTGCTTTATCGAGACAGCCGGACTGAGCCACTTTCCGGCGGGGACGAGCTTCTCGCCCGCGCTGAGCTGAGGCGTCAGATCGGCCGCTTGGAGCGACAGCTCGCGGCGGTCGTCGCCGAGGCGTTCCCGCGATTCCGGGTCGACGCGGCGGTGCCCGCCGCGTCGCGGGAGCCCCGCGCGCTCGGCCTCGGCGAGCTCGAGTCGGTGCGCGACGCCCTCGCCGCTCAGGTCGCGGACGGGCGCCGGGCGCTGTTGGAGCGCGCCGAGCTCGAGACCGCCAACCGCGAGCTGCTCGAGCGGATGCTGGCGGCCCCGCAGGAGCACAGGTGGCTTCGGATCTCCCGCGCCGACATCGGCGAGCCGGGCTGCGGCCACTGGCACTCGCGGCCTGTGCTGGGCCCGCTCGGGATGTTGATGGGCTGGTGGCGCGTCAAGGTCTCCTCCGGATGCCCGTTATCCGGACGGCTTGCGGCCGTTGAGCGCGAAGCCGGAGCGGGGTGACGAGCGACCCCCGGCTCCGTGGGGCAAGTTCCCCCTCGCCGAGCTGACGATCCTCGCCGGGATCGTCCTCTTGGTCATCGGGTTCATCGGCGGCAGCCCGACAGCGCTGGGCCTGGGGATCGTGCTCGGGGCCCTGGGAGGGCTGGAGGTCTCGGTCCGCGAGCACTTCGCCGGCTATCGCTCGCACTCGACGCTGCTCGCCGGAACGGTGCTGGTGGTGGTCACCGGCGGCCTTCTCTACTTGGTCGGGCTGGCCCTGGCGATCTCCCTCGCGATCGGCGCGGTTGCGTTCGCCGCCGCTTTCCTTGCCCTGCGGGCCGCCTTTCGCCGCGCCTCGGGCGGGCTCTCCTACAAGGTCGGCGGCCTCCGCGGCTAGCCGGACGGCTTCAGACGAAGAGGGAGTCCCGCGGACCGGATTTCGCCAGCAGCGCACCGGCGAGAAGCGAGCGCTGACGCGCCGTCAGGGTTCCGAGCCGCTTGTTCTCGTTCAACCCCAGGCCTTGGAGGAACTTGCGCGCGCGGGTCCGGCCCCAGCGCCGCTGGCTGGTAAGCAGCTCGGCGAGGGTCATGCTCTCGGTCTCCCATGGGGACTCCTCGATGATCCCGGCGACATCGACCTCACCGCGCGCGATCGATCGCTTCAGCTCGGCTCTCGCAAGGCGGACGCGGTTTGCGCGAGCGAGTGCCTGCATGTGCTGGGGGGCGGTTGCGGTCGTTGAAGCAGGGGCAATCGCAGCAGAGTTCACAAGGGCTCCTTCCCTGAGGTGACTGAAACTGGGGTAACTCCCGCGCCCAGCCTGGCAGTCGCCAGTCGCGTCGAGTGTCTTTCGCCGCCTCCCTGCCCCGGGAAGCAGCAACGAGGTGGGCAAGCTATTCGGCCCAGGGGTGAGCGTCAACCCAGGCCCAACGAACTGGCCGTGACTCGTTCGCTAAGAGCAACAAATTTCCCGCCGCGGCGATCTTGTCCGATTCTGTACAAGGGCGAAACTACCCCGACCGGGGTAACTAAAACCCCCGCCGCCTCCTCTGCTCCCGCTCGGGCCAAGAGAGACAGAGATGGATTGGCCCTCGGTTCCGCGTCCGCTCCGGCGGGTGGCGCCTTATGCGCGGAGCAGGTCGGGGAAGTCCTCGATGACCTGGCCGACGATCTCGAGCGCGGCGTCGAGGTGGTCGGTCTCATGGGTCGCCATCAGGCTGGTCCGGAGCAGCGCGCCACCGGGCGGGACGGCGGGATGGATCGCGACATTGGTGTAGACGCCCCTCTCGAACAGCGCCTTCCAGAGCAGCACCGCCTGCCAGTCGTCGCCGACGATCACCGGCACCACCGGCGTCGTCATGACCGAGCCGTCGGCGAGTGAGCCCGGCTCGACGACCCGGAGGCCGAGGCCGCGGAGGCCCTCGCGCAGGTACTCGGCGTTGGCCAGGAGCCGCTCGAACAGCGCCGGCCCCTCGCTGCGGATCACCCGCAGCGCCGCCAGCGCCGCCCCGACCGCGGCCGGGACCGCCGAGGCGCTGAAGACGAAGGACCGCGAGGAGATCCTCAGAAACTCAACTACGTCGGCGGGCCCGGCGATGAAGCCGCCGCAGGAGGCGAGGCTCTTCGAGAAGGTGCCCATCCTGAGATCGACCTCGTCCTCGAGGCCGAACGCCTCGCACGCTCCAGCCCCGCGAGCGCCTAGGACCCCGGCGCCATGCGCCTCGTCGACCAGCAGCCGAGCGCCGTGCGCCCTGCAGAGCTCGACCGTCCGCGGCAGGTCGCAGACGTCGCCCTCCATCGAGAAGACACCGTCGACGACGACGAGGACGCCGCCGCCGTCCTCCGCCGCGCGTCCGAGCATCTTCTCGAGCTTGTCCATCCGGTTGTGCCGGAACGGCCGCAGCCGGGCGCCCGAGAGCCTGCACCCGTCGAGGATCGAGGCGTGGTCGCCGGAGTCGCAGATGACGGTGTCGCCCGGCTCGAGGATCGCGCCAATGCAGCCGACGTTCGCCTGGTAGCCGGTCGTGTAGACGATCGCGTCCTCCTCGCCCATCCATTCGGCCAGCTCGCGCTCGAGCTCGAGATGCAGCGGCGTCGTCCCGTTCAGCAGGCGCGAGCCGGTGACGCCGGTGCCGAACGCCTCGAGGGCGTCGCGGGCGCCCTGCTTGACCCGCTCGTCGCCGGTCAGGCCGAGGTAGTTGTTGGAGCCGAGCATGATCGTCTCCCGTCCCTCCATCTCGACGACGGGCCCGGCCGCGGACGTCAGCAGGCGGAAGTAGGGGAGAAGGTCATGCTCCTTCGCGGCTTCGAGCTGCTCGAGCCGGTCGTGGCTGCGGGCCTTCTCAAAGACGTCGACCGCGGCCCTGGCTGTCTCGCTCATGAGCCGAAAGTGTAGGCGGGAGCCGGCGCGCTAGTAGTAGTGGCGCCGACCGCCCCCTGCTGAAACTCCGTAGTAGGTTGCCCGCGAGGATGGCTGGCATCTCGATACGACCGGTGCGTTCAAGGCGCGACCTGAAGCGCTTCGTCAGGGTCCCGTTTCAGCTGCACCGCGATCACCCGCAATGGGTGCCGCCGCTGATCCTCGACCGGATGCAGTTCCTCAACCGGGGCAAGAACCCATATTTCGAGCACGCCGAGGCCGAGTTCTTCCTCGCCGAGCGCGACGGCGAGCCCGTTGGCAGGATCACCGCCCAGCTCGACCGGCGCTGGGACGAGTACCAGGGGGGCGAGGACGGGATGTTCGGGTTCTTCGAGGCGATCGACGATCCCGAGGTCGCCGGTGGTCTGCTCGGCGCCGCCGAGGATTGGCTGCGCGAGCGCGGCCGCGGGCGCCTCCTCGGGCCGATGGACTTCACCACCAACGACGAGGTGGGGCTCCTGATCGAGGGCTATGAGATCCGGCCGATGATCCTCCAGAACTGGCACCCCCGGTTCTACCGCGACCTGATCGAAGGAGCCGGCTACGACAAGGAGATGGACCTCCTGATGTGGCACCTGGCACTCGGCGAGCTGAAGGAAGGCGACCAGTTCGACGCCTCGATCCATGCCGCCGCCGAAAACGCCCTGCGCGAGGAAGGGGTGACGATCCGCAGCATCGACAAGCGCAGGCTCCCCGAGGAGATGCGCCGGTTCACCGAGGTCTACAACGAGGCCTGGGCCGACAACTGGGGTTTCGTGCCGCCGACCGACGAGGAGATCGAGTTCCACGCCAAGCTGCTGAAACAGGTGATCGACGAGAGGTGGGCGTTCGTGGCCGAACGCGAGGGGGAGACGGTCGGCGTCGCCCTGACCCTCCCCGACATCAACCAGGTGCTGGCGCTGATGGGGGGGCGGCTGATGCCGTTCGGCTGGCTCACGTTCCTGCGCGGGAAGCCGAAGATCGACCGGGTGCGCGTGTTCGCCCTCGGCGTCAAGAAGGCCTACCGCCACACCGGCGTCGCCGCCGGCCTCTACCTCAAACATCTCGAGGCCGCGAGCCCGGAGGGGGTCCCGGCCGGCGAGACGGGGTGGATCCTCGAGACCAACGAGCCGATGAATCGGGCGATGGAAGGCATGGGCGGGACGATCGTCAAGCGCTACCGGATCTACGAGAAGGCGCTGGCTTAGCTACGTGCCGTGAGTTAGCCGCCCATATGGGCGGCTAACTCACGGCACGTCTTGAGGAAATTCGCAACTTGCGGTCTTCCGGGGCGGGGCCAGCTAACTCGCCCGGCGGTCTCGCTAAGGTCGCGAGGGTGAGTGAGGTCGAGGTTCAGGGCGAGGTCCTCTCCGAGGAGGACGTCGAGGCGCGGGCCGAGCAGCCCGTCCGCGCGCTCGAGGCCTACCGCGAACCGGCCAGCCCGGTACTTCGCACCGAGGTCCGCACCGCGGCCCTCGCCGCGGCGGGCGGGGTCCTCGCCGGCGCCGCCACGGTGGCCGCCGTCAGGGCCGTCGGCGCAGTGACATCGCGGGGCACGGGTCAGCGCCGGCTCAGGCGTCGGAAGGAGCAGCGGCCGACGAATGTCGTCGCCAGCCGCTCGTTCCTCGTCGACGTCCATCTGCTCGGGCGATGAAGCGCGACAGCTGAGGACGGATGGGCGAGGCGTTCGAAACGGAGGTCTCGCCTCCCTCCCCGTTCCTGATGCCCCGTTTCGGCGGCGAGGACAGGGTGATGAGGGTCGGCGGCGGCGTCGCGACCAGGCTGCTCGACGTTGACGCCTGCCCGGTCCTGGTCCGGGCCTGGCAGCCGCAGGCCAGGCGGGTCGTGTTCCGGGCCGAGCCGGTAGCGCCGAACGCGGTGACCGTGCCCCCCAATCTCTCCTCGCAGCTCCCGCCGCGCGGCGCCGGCGATTTGGAGCTGCGGCTGGCGGTCGAGCGGATGCGGTTCGCGCTCGGCGTCGATGAGGACCTGGGCGAGTTCTTCGCGCGCTTCAAGCGCGATCCGCTTCTGGGACCGCTTCTGCGGCGTCGCCCCCATCGCCGCCCCCATCGCCGCCCCTGGCCGTGGGAGGCGCTCGCCTGGGCGATCGTCAAGCAGCTGATCGAGAGCGGACGCGCGGCGACGATCCAGCGCCGGATCGTCGGCCGCTGGGGACGGAGACTCCCCCGGGATCGCGGCACCCTGCGTGACGTTCCCGGCCCGGCCGCGATCGCCGGCAGGGCCCCGGCGGAACTGGAGTCGATCGGTCTCTCAGCCGGGCGCTCGATCGCGCTGCGGGCGGTCGCCAGGGACATCGCCGCCGGTCGCTGCGACCCCGATGAGAGGGTCGCCGACACTCGTTTCCTGCGGGTCCCCGAGATCGGCCCCTGGACGGTGCAGTGCCTCGGCCTCTTCGGCCGCGGCGAACCCGACTCGCTCCCGGCGGGGGACCTCATGTACCTGAAGCTGATCGGAAAACTGGCCGGCCTCGGCCGCCGCGCGACGGTCGAGGAGGTCGAGGAGTTCTTCGCCCCGTATGCCCCGTTCCGCGGCCTTGCGGGTTCGTGGATGGTGGGCATCTGAGATCTGGGTCCCGGCATCAAGCCGGTCCGGTCGAAATGCCGATAGTGGGTATATATGGACCGCGAGTCTGTGGGAAAGCAGTGGCCCGATGACCGGGTAAACGAGTTTCTCGATCAAATCTCCGAGGCGGGGGAGGACTATCGCCGCCTCGTCGAGCGCCTTCCCGCGATCGTCTACGCGTGCGAGGTGGGCGAGAACGCCCTCTGGCGCTACGTGAGCCCCCAGATCGAGGAGATCCTCGGATACACGCCCGAGGAATGGGTCGCCGACCCCGAGCTCTGGGCCCGCCAGCTGCACCCCGACGATCGCGAGAGCGCGCTCGCCCAGGAGATGGAACAGGCGGAGGCGAATAGCCGCAACGGGCGCCCGATCGACTACAGGATGATCACCCGCGACGGCGATGTCGTCTGGCTCCTCGACGAGGCGGTCCTCGAACCCGATCACGACGGGGTTCCGGTCTGGCACGGGGTTCTCTACGACATCACCGAGCGCAAGATCGCCGAGGAGGACCTGCGCCGGGCCGTCGCCCAGCAGGCGACCGTCGCCCGGCTTTCGAGCCACGCTCTCCAGCACGGGGAGTCGGACGCGCTGATGGAGGAGGCGGTGGCGCTGATGGTCGAGATCGACGGCATCGACGGCGCCTGCATCTGGGAGGTGGGACGTGAGGGGCGCCGGCTGCGGATGCTCGCCGCGGCCGAGATCCAAGGGACCGACGGCAGCCGCCGTGCCTCGGCGGCTCGCAACTCGCACGCCGGCGCGGCGCTCGAGTCGGGCCTGCACGTGATCGTCGACGACTGGGAAACCGAGCGGCGCTTCACGATGCCGCCGGCGCTCCGGGTGATGGGGGTTCGCAGCAGCCTGGCGGTCCCGATCGACGGGCGTGAGAGCCCGTTCGGTGTCCTCGACATCCACTCCCTCGAGCCGAACAGCTTCACCCCCCAGGACGTCCACTTCGCGCAGGCCTCGGCCAATGTCCTCGCCGACGCGGTCGAGCGCCACGCGACAGATCGCGCGCTCCGGCACCGGGTCCTGCACGACTCGCTGACCGGTCTTCCGAACCGGACGAGCTTCGTCCAGTCGCTCGAGATCGCTCTTCAGCGCGGGGCGGTTGCAGGGACGCCGGTCGGGGTGCTGTTCCTCGACCTCGACAGCTTCAAGCTCGTCAACGACAGCATCGGGCACCACGGCGGCGACGAGCTGCTGCGGGCGATCGCGCCGCGCCTGCGGTCCCACCTCCGTCCCGGGGACATCGTCGCCCGGTTCGGCGGCGACGAGTTCGGGATCCTGATCGACCGCCTCGCCGACGAGGACGAGGCGATTGCGATCGCGAACAGGGTGTCCGCCGCTTTCGCTGAGCCGTACACGATGGGAGGCGTTGAGCACTTCGTCAGCGCCAGCATCGGGATCGCCGTCGGCCGTCCCACCCGCACCGAACAGATCGGGGCGGAGTCGTTGATCCGCGACGCCGACGCGGCGATGTACAGGGCCAAGGAGCGGGGCCGGGCGCGCTCGGAGCTGTTCGACGCCGAGATGCGGGCCCGCGCGGCGCGGCGGCTCGAGGTCGAGCGCGACCTCCGGGACGCGCTCGCAAACGAGGAACTTCAGCTTCACTACCAGCCCCTGGTCGACCTCCGCAGCGGCGAGATCGTCTCGCTCGAGGCCCTGCTGCGGTGGGAGCACCCGCGGCGCGGCATCCTCGAGCCGGAGGAGTTCGTCTCGGTCGCCGAGGACTGCGGCCTGATCGGGCCGATCGGTCGTTGGGTCGAGGAGACGGCCTGTCGCCAGGCCGTGGAATGGCAGGGTCTGCGCCCGGATCGCAGGCCGATCGACATCTCGGTCAACATCTCCGCCCGTCAGGTGGCCCACCGCGAGCTCGCCGACTCGGTCGCCGACGTCCTCTCCCGGACCGGGCTCGACCCGATTCACCTCCACCTCGAGGTCAACGAGAGCATCCTGGTCGATGAGTCGGCGATGGCGACGACGACACTCGAGGCGCTCGGCGAGCTCGGGGTTCGCCTCGTCCTCGACGATTTCGGCACCGGCTACTCCTCGCTCGCCTACCTCAGCCGCTTCCCGTTCGACGCGCTGAAGATCGACCGATCGTTCATCGAGGGCCTCGGGATGGAGCAGGAGCGGACCGCGATCGTCGAGGCGATCATCGGGATGGCCCGCGCCCTCTCGCTGGACGCGATCGCCGTCGGCGTCGAGAGCGACATCCAGCTGGCCGAGCTGCGCCGCTTCGGGTGCGACTACGGCCAGGGCCACCTCTTCTCGCGGCCGCTTCCGACCGGCGACATAACCCGGCTGATCCGCGAGGGAGAGCTCGAGCTACTTGGGAATTCTGCCCGGTAGGTATTCGTTGCTGAGGACGTCGGACGGCGTCGGCCGGCCGCTGATCAGGCCGTGGTCGCGCATCCAGGCGATGAATCTTTCCCACTCCTCGGGGTTCATTTCGCCGTAGGGAGGGTGTTCGGCGGCGCCCGGGGTCCTGCGCTGCGGCGGTTTCAGCAGCGGGATCGTCGCCTTCACCTCGGCCGCGGTCAGGCGCGGGTCGAGATCAGGGTTGGCCGCGGTGAGCGCTTCGGTCGCCGCCTGCGGGTCGGCCGCGGCGGCGGAGGTGCCGCGGGCGAGGGCGGCGAGGAACAGGCGCACTGGCTGCGGATCTTCTTCGAGCTGGTCGCGCCGGGCGACGAACACCAGCTCGTTGTAGGTCGGGACCCCCAATCTGTCGACCGGAGTGACGACGGGGTCCTTGCCGCGCAGGCGGAGGTCGACGCCCTCGACGTTTCGGAAGCCCCCGAGCATCGCCTGGGCGCGGCCGCCGACGAGAGCCGGCAGCAGGCCGTAGCCGACGTTGACGGTCGTCACGTCCGACGGCGAGAGCCCGGCGCGGCCGAGGATCGTCTTCAGGTAGGCGTCCTGGTAGGGGATGCCGGCGGTTGCGATCGTCTTCCCGCGCAGATCGGCGATGCCCCCGATCTTCGAGCTCTTGAGCCAGATCATCGAGGTGAGCGGGGTGTCGACCAGGGCGCCGACGGCGACGACTTCGAGCCCCTGTTCGGTGGCGAGGATCACCTCAGGCTCGTAGGAGATGGCGAGGTCGGTGTTGCCGGCGGCGACCTGCTTGATCGGGGCCGCCGGGTCGGAGGGGGTCTGGATCGTCACGTCGAGCCCGGCGTCCTTGAAGTAGCCGAGCTTCTGGGCCATGTAGATCCCGGCATGATCGGCGTTCGGGTAGAAGTCGAGCGTCAGGCTGAACGGTTCCGACTTGGAGGCGCCGCCCTCGCTCTTCTCACCGCAGGAGGCCAGCCCCAGGGAGATGGCCGCGACGGCGATGATGGCGACGGCGGCCGCTGATCGTGAGCGCCTCACCCCTTCTTTCTATCGCCAAGTGACGATGCGGCGCTCCGCGAGTGCGAGCAGGCCGAAGAGGCCGAGGGCGATCGCCGAGAGGACGACGGCCGCCGCGAACAGCCGCGTGGTCTCGAGTTGGGCGTTGTCGATCAGGATCTCGTGGCCGAGGCCGGAGTTCGCCCCGACCCACTCGCCGAAGACGGCGGCGATCGGCGCGATCACGACCGCGATCCTTGCTCCGCTGAACGTGTACGGGAGCGCGGTCGGCGCCTCGACTCGCCAGAGGATCTGCAGTCGCGAGGCGTCGAGAGTGCGCATCATCTTCGTCGCCTCGGGGTCGACCGATCGCAGCCCGTCGAGGGTCGTGACCGTGATCGGGAAGAAGCAGATCAGCGCCACAACCGCCAGCTTCGGGCCGAGGCCGAAGCCGAACCAGGTGACGAGGACCGGGGCGATGACGACGATCGGGATCGTCTGAGAGGCGACGACCAGCGGGTAGGTGGCGAGCCGCATCGTGGTCGAGAGGTGCATCGCGACGGCGAATGCGATCCCGACAATGGCCGCGCAACCGAAGCCGAGGAGTATCTCCTGCAGGGTCACCCAGCCGTTTTCGGCGAGCAGGGAGCGGTTCTCCCACAGCGAGGAGGCGATTTCGGCGGGCGATGGGACGAGGAAGTCCTCGAGGCTGAGGGCGTCGGCGATCGCCCCGGTGCCGGCCGCGATCTGCCAGGCGGCGATCAGGCCGGCGAGCAGCAGCACGGGCAGGAGCCATTTCCTCATCGTGCTCCCTCACGGAGGGCGCCCATCGCCCGCTCGCGGGCGGCGATGAACCGCGGGTCGGTGACGGCGGCGTCGCGGTCGGCAGCCCTCACCGTTGGGGAGCTCAGCTCGGCGACGATACGCGCCGGGCGGGCCGAGAGCACGACGACCCGGTCCGAGAGGTAGAGGGCCTCCTCGACGTCGTGGGTGACGAGGACGACGGTGCGGGGGTCGGCCGCAATCGCGCCGGCCAGCCAGCCCTGCATCTCGGCCCGCGTGATCGCGTCGAGCGAGGCGAACGGCTCATCGAGGGCGAGAACCGGCTTGCCGGCGACCAGCGTCCGCAGGAAGGCCACCCGCTGTCGCATCCCGCCGGAGAGCTCGGCAGGGGCGGAGCGCTCGAACCCCGCCAGCCCGAAGCGCGCGAACAGCCGGCCCGCCTCGCGCCGGGCGGCGGCCCTGCCGGCGCCACGGTTGCGAAGTGCCAGTGCCGCGTTGTCGAGCGCCGAGAGCCAGGGGAGGAGCATGTCGCGCTGGGGCATGAAGGCGCACCCCGCGAGGCGGTCGGCCGCGCCCGCGCGTCCCCCGACCTCGATCGTCCCGCCCGCCGGTTCTTGGAGGCCGGCGATCAGCTCGAGCAGGGTCGACTTGCCGCATCCCGAGGGCCCGACGATGCCGAGGACACGGTGGGACGGCGCCTCGAGATCGAGGCCGTCGATCGTCGTAAGGTCGCGGTAGGCGTGGCGGAGGGCGTGGACCGCGACCCCTGCAGGATCGGCTGCTCCGGCAGGCGATCCGGCGGCGGCGGCGAATTCCCTCGCTTCGGTCGGCACCTTGGTATCCTGGCGCACTCCGCGCTCCTGACCAAAGTAGTCAGGAAAGTCGATAACCAACCTCCGCGCGGCACATAGTGGACCCGGCAATCATCCTCTTCGGCTTAGGCATCGGCGTACTGGTCGGCATGACCGGCATGGGCGGCGGCTCGCTGATGACGCCGCTGCTGATCCTGATCTTCGGTATCCAGCCGACGACGGCGATCGGCACCGACATCTTCTACTCGGCGGTGACCAAGACGGTCGGCGGCTGGCGCCACTTCCGGATGCAGACGGTGAACATGGAGCTGGTCCGCTGGCTGGCGACCGGCAGCGTCCCCGCCGCGGTGGCGGGAGTCGCGCTCGTCTCCTACGTTCAGGATCAGGTCGGCGAAGACCGACTGAACGAACTCGTCTACGCGGTGCTCGGCGGCACCCTGCTGATGGTCGGCGTCATCACCCTGACCCGGGCGTTGATCCTCCGCAACCTGATCGACGAGCGCGACCGCTTCGATGTCGAGCGGCGCCACAAGGTCGCCGCGGTCGTGATCGGCGCCACCACAGGCTTCGTCATCGGCGTCACCTCCGCCGGTTCCGGCACCGTGATCGCGATCCTGCTGATCGCCGTCTACCGCCTGGCGCCGAAGAAGGTGGTCGGCACCGACGTCTTCCACGCCGCGATCCTGCTCTGGGCGGCCGGGATCGCTCACTGGATCGGGGGCAATGTCGACTTCACTCTGGCTGCCAACATCCTGATCGGCTCGGTGCCCGGGGTCGTGATCGGCGCCGCCCTCTCCGACCGGGCTCCGCAGGGCTTCATCCGCAGTGCCCTCGGGGTCGTCCTCGTCGGCTCCGGCGTCGTCACGATCCAGAAGGGCGACCCATCCGTCTGGCCGATCGCCGCCGGCATCGCCGCGATCGGCCTCGGCCTGGTCATCTATGCGCCGCACTGGCTCAACCGCCGCCGCGAGAACCAGCGTCTGGAAGAGGAAGCGGCCGAGGCCGAGCGCGTGCGCAGGCAAGAGCTTGACCGGGCTGCCACCCTGGGACGATCGCTGCCCGCCGACTGATTAACTAGATCCATGCGTGTTTCCGCGAAGGCCGACTACGCGGTGCGGGCCGCTGCCGAGCTTGCCGCGGCGGCGGAGGGCCCGGTCAAGGGAGAGCGCCTCGCCGACGCCCAGGAAATCCCCCTGCAGTTCCTCGAGCACATCCTGCTCGAGCTCAAGCACGCGGGCCTGGTCCGGGCCCGCCGCGGCGCCAAGGGCGGCTACTGGCTTGCGCGTCCCGCCGACGACATCACGATCGCCGACCTCGTGCGCGCGGTCGAGGGGCCGATCGCCCACGTCCAGTCCGATCCGCCCGAGTCGATCGAATATCGCGGCAACGCCGAGCACCTGCAGGAGGTCTGGATCGCCGTCCGCGCCAACCTCCGCGCGGTCCTCGAGCACGTCACCCTCGCCGACCTCGTCTCCGGCGAAATGCCGGCCGTCGTCGAGGAGCTCTCGGCCGAGCCCGACGCCTGGGCGCCGCGCTAGTCGCGCGGCGTGCCGCCGGCGACGACGTTGACGAAGCTCTCGAGGTGCCGGGTCGTCCAGCACTCGAAGGCCCCGTCGCAGTGGCGCTCGTAGGCGGCCATCACCGAGTCGCCGTAGTTCCAGTAGAGCTTCGGCTCGGGGTTGAGCCAGAACAGCCGCCCGGCCCGCTCTGAGACCTGGGCGAAGACCTCGGCGTGGGGCTCGCGGCCGTTTGTGCGGGCGTCGCCGAGCACGATCACGGTCGAGCGCGGGTCGAGCTCGTCGGAGATCTCGGCGAGGAACTCGAGCCAGACCCGGCCGTAGTCGGTGTAGCCGGAGACGTCGGCGACGCCGCCCTCGCTCGAGATCCGCTGGGCGATCGCTCGGAAGTCGCGCTCGTGCTCGAAGATCTCGGTCACCTCGGAGATCCGCTCGATGAAGACGAAGCTGCGGAGCTTGCGGAACGAGTCGTGCAGGGCGTGGAGCACCGAGAGGAAGAAGACGCTGGCCGATGTCACCGAGGTCGAGACGTCGCAGAGGACGTAGATCTCCGGCCGCCGAGGCCGCTTCGGCCGGTAGCGGAGGCGGAGCGGAACCCCGCCCGTCTCGAGCGAGGAGCGCATCGTGCGGCGGACGTCCACCGTGCGGCCCTTGCGCCTGCCGCGCTGCTCGTGGCCGAGGGTCGCCAGCCGTCGCTTCATCTGCGAGACGGCGCGGTGGACGGCGGCGAGGTCCTGGGTCGGGCTTGTCGGCAGCGCCCGGTCGAGCTCGGCGAGAGGCCGCGAGGGGGAAGGGTCGAGGTGCGCTCGATCAGGTCGCGTTCGAGCTCGCGCCGCAGGTGGCGCTCGAACCGGTTGAGCTGGTCGCGATCGATCTCCGGAACCTCCTCGCCCTCCTCGTCGGCGGGCTGCGGGCCGGTCGAGAGGCCGAGGGTACGGCGGATCCTCTGGACGTCGACGCCGACGACGCCCGATCCCTCGCCCTGGCGCCCGAAGGCGGCGATCGCGAGCCGCGCCAGGTCGCGCATCTCGCCGTCCTCTCCGTCGAGGATCGCCTCCCGGATCTGGTCGCGGAGCTCGTCGATGTCGAGGCGCTCGGCCCCGTCGTGGCGCTCCCCGCCCTCGGCGATCTCGCGGGCGACGGCCTCGGCCTCGGCGGCGCGGAAGAACCAGCGGTCGAAGAGGAGCTCGAACATGCGCCGGTCCTCCTGCGACTTGGCGACCGTCGCCGCCAGCGCCTCACGGAAATCGTCCTGCGAGGTCCACGGCACCTGCTCGAGCGCCGCGAAGGCGTCGAGGATCTCCGAGGTCCCGACCGCGACTCCCTCCGAGCGCAGCTCCTCGCAGAAGCCGAGCAGCTTCGCGGCGAGGCCGGGAGGCCCGGTCTCCGCCTGCGGCCCGTATGGGGAGGACGCGCCCGGGCTCACCCGGTTGCCTGCGTCGGCGCGCCGGGCATCTTCATCCCGACCCGCTCGGCGACGAGGTCGATGTCGGTGCGGTGCTTGACGATGATCGACATCGACTGCATGAAGGTCTCATGGTCGATGTCGTCGGCGCCCATCAGCAGCAGGGTCCGCGCCCAGTCGATCGACTCGGCGATCGAGGGCGGCTTCTTGAGGTCGAGCCCGCGCACCATCCGCACCACCTCGACCAGGCGGCGGGCCAGCGTGTCCGGCAGCTCAGGCGCGTGGAGGTGGACGATCTCCATCTCGCGCTCGAGCTCCGGGTAGTCGAGCCAGAGGTAGAGGCAGCGCCGCTTCAGCGCCTCGGTCAGCTCGCGCGAGTTGTTCGAGGTGAGGACGACGATCGGCATCGTCGTCGCCGCGATCTGACCGAGCTCGGGGATCGTGATCTGGAAGTCGGAGAGGAGCTCGAGCAGCATCGCCTCGAACTCCTGATCGGTCTTGTCGATCTCGTCGATCAGGAGGACGACCGGGTCGGGGCTGGCGATCGCCTGCATCAACGGCCGCTCGAGCAGGAAGTCCTCGGCGAAGATGTCTTCCAATAAGTCGCTGCCTCCTCTGCTCTCGCTCGGGCCAGAGGAAGCAGATACGGGCTGGTCCTCGCTCCCGCGTCCGGGGGCAGCTTGGATGGCCAGCAGTTGTTTGCGGTAGTTCCACTCGTAGAGGGCCTTGGACTCGTCGAGGCCCTCGTAGCACTGGAGGCGGATCAGCTCCCTGCCGCTTGCGCGCGAGAGGGCCTTGGCGAGCTCGGTCTTGCCGACCCCGGCCGGGCCCTCGACGAGCACCGGCTTGCCGAGCTGCTGGGCGAGGAACGAGACGAGGGCGGCGGGCTCGTCGGCGAGGTAGTCGGCGGCGGCGAGCGCCTCCTTCATCTCGGCGACGGATGACGGTGTCTGCGCATCGGGCATGGTCAAATCTCGCGCTTCACTCGCTGCGCGATGGAATCAGATATGGACGCTTGCTCGTTCCGCACTCGAGGCGATGATAATCGGCGCCATGCTCGACCCGGCCCTCATCGTCGCGACGCTCCTTCCGCACAGCGGCACGCCGTACATCACGATGGTCCTGACCGGCTTCGCGCTCGGGATCCTCGGCTACATGTCGAGCACGCGCTGGCTGGTCGGGGTCGGGATCGCCCTGATCGTCCTCGGGGCGCTGCTCTTCCCGGTCGCGATCAACCTGACCGAGAGCACCCCGCCCGAGGTCCACGAACCCCGCTAGGGGGCGGGCTGGCGCGACGGTTGGCGTACGATTCCGACTCGGATCCACGACCTGCAGGAGGCCCCCCGTTTTGAGAAGCAGACTTCTGATCGCCCTCGCAATCGCTGCGACGGCCGCGCTCGCCATCGGCATCGCGGCCTGCGGAGGCGGAGGCGGCAGCGACGAAAGCCCGCAGGCCGTGATCGAAAACGCGACCCTGGAAGGGATCGAAAGCGCCGACCTCGACCTCTCGCTGAAGGTCAAGTCGACCGGCAAGAAAGGCAGCGACCTCGACGTCAGCGTCTCCGGCCCGTTCGAAAGCCAGGAAGGCAGCGACCTCCCGCAGATGGACATCGAAGCCACCGCCAAGGGCAGCTACAAGGGCGAAGACGTCGATTTCGACGGCGGCCTGGTGCTGCTCCCGAGCAGCGCCTTCGTCAAGTACGAAGGGGTCGAGTACGAAGTCGACCCGACCACCTTCAGCTTCGTCGAATCGATCATCGACCGAAGCCAGCAGGGCTCGGGTGGGGAAAAGAAGGGCATCACCGGCTGCCGGGAGGCGGTCGGCGGGCTCGACTTCACCAAGCTCGGGGAACAGCTCAAGAACGAAGGCACGGTTGAGGTCGGCGGTACCGACACGACCAAGCTCAGCGGCGAGCTCGACCCGACCGGGGCGAGCGACCTGCTCTCGGAACTGAGCGAAGACCCCGCCTGCCGGACCCTGCTCGGCGCCGCCGGGAAGATCCCCTCGGTCGGGAACCTGAAGAAGTCGGGCGACGAACTCAGCGAATCGCTCAAGAGCGCCCACGTCGAGTTCTACGTCGGCGACGATCACATCGTCCGGCGAGTCGTCGCCGACCTTCTGGTCGAACCGAAGGACAGCGCCAAGGAACGCAGCGAAATCGACCTCGACGTCACCCTCAACGGGGTCAACGAAGAACAGGAAATCGCCGCGCCGAGCGGCGCCAAGCCACTCAGCGACCTGTTCCTCAAGCTGGGCATCAACCCGCTGGAACTCGCGGGCGCCCTGCAGAGGGGGGAAGGGATCCAGTCGCTGCTCGAACAGTTCGGGAAGAAGGGCGGGGGCCTGCCGAACCTGTTTGGCAGCGGCGGCGGCAATGGCGGCAGCGGTGGCGAAGGCGGCGGTGGAGGGAGCGCCGGGGGGACCGAACGAGCGCTCTCCTATGCCGAATGCGTGAAGGGCGCCCACTCGGCGGCGGACCTGCAGAAGTGCGTCGAACAGCTATAGCCGGGTCGTGAGCGCGGAGCGCGAACACTCGTTGTGAGCTACGTCCTGCTGGCGGCCAGCTTCGCCGTCATCCTCGCCGGCGCGCTGCTGTTCACCAACGCCGTCGAGTGGCTCGGCCACCGGCTGAAACTGGGCGAAGGAGCCGTCGGCAGCATTCTCGCGGCGGTCGGCACGGCGATGCCGGAGACGCTGATAGCGATCGTCGCGCTGGTCGGCAGTGCCGAAGGCGGCGAAGACGTCGCGATCGGGGCGATCGTCGGCGCGCCGTTCCTGCTCGCGACGCTTGCGATGGGCCTCGTCGGCCTCTTCGCCTACGTCTACCGCGACCGCCGCGAGCAGGGCCTCAGGCTCGACGCCCACAGCCCGACCCTCGAGCGGGACCTCGTCTTCTTCCTCGTCTTCTTCGCGCTCTCGCTGGCGCTCTCCTGGGGGGCTCCGGCCGCGGTGCGGATGCCGATCGGGGTGGTCGTCTTCCTCGCCTATGCCGTCTACATCCGGCGCACGCTGATGGGCGGCGGCGAGGTCCAGTCGCATGGGTCGCTCGACCCGTTGGTCTTCGAGCGCCGCGCCGAGTACAGGACCAACCCGGGGATCGGGATCTGCGTCCTCCAGCTACTGGTCGGACTCGGGGCGATGGTCGGCGGCGCCCACCTCTTCGTCGAGGAGCTACTCAACATCGCCGACAGCCTCGGCGTCCAGGCGGTCGTCCTCTCGCTCGTCCTCGCCCCGCTCGCGACCGAGCTGCCGGAGAAGGTCAACAGCTTCTTCTGGATCAGGGAGGGGAAGGACTCGCTCGCGCTCGGCAACATCACCGGCGCGATGGTCTTCCAGTCGACGATCCCGTTCGGGATCGGCCTGCTGTTCACCGACTGGTCGCTGAGCGGGGACGCCGCGCTCTCGGTCGCCCTCGGCCTCGTCGGCGGCTTCCTCGCCTACGAGACGCTTCACAGGCGCGACCGTTTCTCGCTGCCGGTCGTCGTCGCCTGGTTCGCGCTCTACGCCAGCTACATCGTGGTCGTGGCGCTGACGGCCTGAGCGGTCTCAGGCCGCCTGCAGCTCGGCGAGCGCCTCGAGCACGACCTCGTCGTGGGTCTTCGGCGAGACCTTCGGGAAGACCCTCGCGATCGTCCCGTCGGCGTCGATCAGAAAGGTCGCCCGCTGTACCCCCCAGTACTTCTTGCCGTACATCGACTTCTCGCCCCAGGTCCCATAGGCCCCGGCGACCGAGTGGTCGGCGTCGGCGAGCAGGGTGAAGTCGAGGTCGTACTTCGAGGCGAACTTCGCCACGGCGTCGACATCGTCCGGCGAGACGCCGATCACCCTGGCGCCAGTCGCGGCGTACTCGGAGCGGTGGTCGCGGATCCCGCAGGCCTGGGTCGTGCAGCCGGGCGTGTCGGCGCGTGGGTAGAAGTAGAGGACGACGGTCTGACCGCGCAGGTCGGAGAGGGTCAGCTCGTCGCCGTTCTGGTCGGGCAGGGTGAAGTCGGGAGCCTCGCTGCCCGCCTCGAGCACGACCTAGTCCTCGCGGCCAGGCTCTTGACCGGTCTCGTCGCCGTCGAGCTCGTCGTCGCCCTGCTCCAGCGCGGTCGCCGAGACCGATCCACCCGAGCCGGGGTGGTAATGGGTCTGGAAGCGCTCGAGGGCCTCGTCGCGGCGGTCCTCGTCGACCGGGACGTCGTCGGACACGCGGACCCAATCGGCGCCCTCGTAGTCCTCCATGTTGAAGACCTCCTGGTCGAGCGAGGCCGAGTCGTCGACGATCACGATCACCTCGGTCTGGGGGTTGAAGTAGGTCCCCGGCTGCATCAGCAGCTCCTCGACCTCGTAGAGATTCTCCTTTGCCGCTGTCATCTACCCTCGAATCCTATGAGATCGGCGAGTTGGCGTTCGGTCTCGGCCTCGACGTCGAGCGGCTCCTCGCCCCGCCTTGCGCGGCGTTCGTTGCGGGCGATGACAAGGGCGCGCACCTCTGCGCGCAGCTCCTCGTCGTGTTCGCCTCCCGTCGCCTCGGCCTCGAGGTCGAGCAGGCGGGCGACCTCGGCGTCGACGTCGATCTCCTCGGCCTCGCCCCGGCGCCGCCGGCGATAGGCCTTCGCCTCGAGCATCTGGCGGGCCTCGGTCTCCTGCAGCGCCCGGTCGGCCTCCGTGGGCGCCCCCAGGCGTGCCGGCGGCGGGGCCTCTTCGATCGAGAACCGGCCGCCGCCGATGTCCCGCCAAGCCCGCCCGGAGCGGGCGAAGCTGACCGCCGCGATCGGCAGCGCGGCAATCGTGATCAGGCCAATCGCCATGCCGCTGGAGATCTCGATCGCCGCCATCGCCCAAGGGTAGGGGTCGCACGGCTGGCGCGGCCATTCGCTACTCTTCGAACTGGTTGACTGACCAGTCAATCGGGCACTACTCCCACCGAAAAGAAGGAGCTTCGAGCAGTGGTTGACTTCACCCTGACCGACGAGCAGAAGGACCTGCGCGAGCTGGCGCACAATTTCGCGGACAAAGAGATCCGCAAGGTCGCGTGGGAGTACGACAAAGAGGGCACCTGGCCGCAGGAGATCATCGAGAAGGCCTGGGAGGTCGGGTTGATGAACACCCACATCCCCGAGGCCTACGGTGGTCCCGGCCTCGACTACCTCTCCGGTTGCATCATCGAGGAGGAGATGGGCTGGGGCTGCTCCGGGATCGGCACCTCGCTGATGGCCAACGGCCTCGCCTCGGCGCCGATCACGCTCGGCGGCTCGGAGGAGACGAAGAAGAAGTACCTCGGCGCCCTCTGCGAGGAGCCGAAACTCGCCTCTTTCTGCCTGACCGAGCCCGACGCCGGCTCGGATGTCTCGGGGATGAAGACCCGCGCCATCAAGAAGGGCGACAAGTACGTCATCAGCGGCTCGAAGTGCTTCATCACCAACGGCACCTACGCCGACTACTTCACCGTCTACGCCAAGACCGATCCCGAGGCCGGCCACCGTGGGATCAGCGCCTTCGTCGTCGAGGCCGACCTTCCCGGGGTCACCGTCGACAAGAAGGAGGACAAGATGGGCCAGCGGGCCTCGAACACCGCGACCATCTCCTTCGACGAAGTCGAGATCCCGGCCGAGAACCTGATCGGCGAGGAAAACAAGGGCTTCAAGCTGGCGATGATGACGCTCGACCGCACCCGCCCGGGCGTCTCGGCGATGGCGGTCGGCATCGGCCGCGCCGCGACCGAGTTCGCGACCGAGTACTCCAAAGAACGGGTCCAGTTCGGGGTCCCGATCGCGATGCACCAGGCGATCCAGTTCATGATCGCCGACATGGCGACCAAGGTCGAGGCGGCCCGGCTCCTGGTCTGGAACTCAGCTGTCCTGCTCGACCAGGGCCTGCGGAACAGCAAGGTCTCCTCGATGGCGAAGCGCTTCGCCGCCGACTCGGCGATGGAGATCTGCGTCGACGCCGTCCAGGTCTACGGCGGCTACGGCTTCATCAAGGAGTATCCGGTCGAGAAACTGATGCGTGACGCCAAGATCATGCAGCTCTACGAGGGCACGAGCCAGATCCAGCGTCTCGTGATCGCGAAAGAAGTTCTGCTGCCGCGCCAGGCGGACGAGCCGACCCCTGAGGCCGAAGCTCTGGCCGCGAAGGAGTCCGAGCAGAGCCAGGCCGAGCAGGCGGCAGCGACCGTCTGAGACGGAGGCGGTTGCCCCCCTCGATCCCCGCGCGTAGGATCGAAGGGGAATGAGCGCGGAGCGAGAAGAGTCGTGATGGAGCCTTCGCGCAAGCAGATCAGCGTCGGCGACGTCCTCGGCGAGGCATTCTCGATCTACGGGCAGAACTTCGGCGCCCTGATCGGCGGCGCGCTCGTGGTCTTCGTCATCGTCGGGATCGCAACCGGCCTGCTTCAGAATGCGGGTGGCCTGATCCTCGGGACCCTGGCGTTGATCGTCGACCTGGTCGGCCGGGCGATATTCGTCGGTTTCGTCGTCAAGCTAGTCCAGGATGTCCGCGACGGCAGGCGCGACCACTCGGTCGCCGACCTCTTCTCCTCGGCCTCGGACGCGATCGTGCCCCTGATCGCGTTCGGGATCCTGTTCGGGATAGCGGTGGGCATCGGTTTCCTGCTGCTCGTCATCCCGGGCTTCTTCCTGTTGACGATGTGGTCGGTGGGGGCGCCGGCGATCGTCGTCGAGAAGGAGGGTCCGATCGGCGCCTTCGGACGCAGTTGGAAACTCGTCTGGGGCGACGGCTGGAGGGTCTTCGCCGTGATCGTCGTCGTCTTCCTGATCGTCCTCGCCGCGACCCTGGTGCTGGTGGCGATCGCCAACGCGATCAACGGCGGGGTCCTGAACCTGATCGCGTCGATCATCGCGGGCGCGATCACGGCGCCCGTCTATGCGCTCGCGGCCACCGTCCTCTTCTTCAACCTCGGCGGCGGCGATCACGCCGCCGCCGGCCAGGCCACGACCGCGACACCGCCGCCGGGTCCCTGACGATGGGCGTCGCGGAGAGGGCCGCCGCCGGCAAGGAGGCCCGCACGCGGGTCCCGCGCTCCTCCCACGCCGGATGGGAGGCGGACAGCAAGAGGGAGGACCCGGTCGAGATCCTCGAAAAGCAGGCCGCCGCCAGGGTGCCCGAGCTGCTCCCGATCCGCTACGGGAGGATGGCGGTCTCGCCGTTCACCTTCTACCGCGGCGCCGCGGCGGTGATGGCGGCCGACCTGGCCGGAACGCCGGTCTCAGGCCTGCGGGTGCAGATGTGCGGCGACGCCCACCTCTCCAACTTCGGCGTCTTCGCCGCCCCCGACCGGCGCCTCGTCTTCGACCTCAACGACTTCGACGAGACGCTGCCCGGGCCCTGGGAGTGGGACGTCAAGCGGCTCGCCGCCAGCTTCCAGATCGCGGCCCGCGACAACGGCTTCAAGCGCAAGGACCGGACTGCGGTGGTCGAGACCGTGGCGCGCACCTACCGCGAGGCGATCCGCGAGTTCGCAAAGCTTCGCAACCTCGAGATCTGGTACGCACGCCTGGACGCCGAGCAGGTGCTGCAGTCGCTCAAAGCCGAGCGGCCGAAGTCGGTGAAGAAAGTCGAGAAGGCCGCGGCGAAGGCACGGGCCAAGGACAGCCTGCGGGCCCAGGCCCGCCTGACCCACAGGGTCGATGGCGAGCTTCGAATCGTCAGCAAACCGCCGCTCATCGTCCCCGTCGAGGAGATTTCGGGTGCCGCCGAGTTCGACTTCGAAACGGTGATTCGCAAGGTCCTGGACGAATACACGGACACCCTGAAGGGGGATCGCGCCCACCTGCTGGAGGGTTACGAGTTCCGCCACATGGCCCACAAGGTCGTCGGCGTCGGCAGCGTCGGTACCCGCGCTTGGATCATCCTTCTCACCGGCCGCGACGAAGGCGACCCATTGTTCCTCCAGGCCAAGGAAGCACAGTCGTCGGTGCTCGAGCCATACGCCGGCGGTGGCCGGTTTCGCAATCACGGACGGCGGGTGGTGGAGGGACAGTGGCTGATGCAGGCCGCCAGCGACATCTTCCTCGGCTGGTGCTCCAGTGTCGGCCCCGACGGCCGGCGCCGCGACTTCTACGTGCGCCAGCTGTGGGACCAGAAGGGGTCGAGTGACATCGAAACGATGGCTCCCCGGGCGATGGAGATCTACGCGCGCGTGTGTGGCTGGAGCCTGGCGAGGGCCCACGCGCGCTCCGGCGACGCCGTTGCGATCGGCGCCTACCTCGGCTCCGGCGCGGCGTTCGACGCGGCGATTGCCGATTTCTCCGATGCCTACGCCGACCAGAACGAGCGCGACCACGCCGCGCTCCTGGCCGCGATCGAGTCCGGCCGCCTCGAGGCCGAGGACGCCTGAGGTACTTAACGCGCCGCCGCGGCGCCCTGCCGCGCGGCCTTCTGGCGCCTGACTTTGTCCAGTTCGACCTTGCGCAGGCGGACCGAGGAGGGGGTCACTTCGAGGCACTCGTCGTCGCGCAGGAACTCGAGCGCGGCTTCGAGCGAGAGCTCTTTCGGCGGCGAGAGGCGGACCAGGACGTCGGCGCTCGCTGCCCGCATGTTGGTCTGCTGCTTCTCCTTGATCGCGTTGACGTCGAGGTCGTCCGAGCGGCTGTTCTCGCCGACGATCATCCCCTCGTAGACCTCCTCGCCCGGCCCGACGAACAGGGTGCCGCGATCCTGGAGGCTGAGCAGGGCATAGCTCGCGCTCGACCCGCGGCGGTCGGCGACGAGCGACCCAGTCGGCCGCGTGCGGAGGTCTCCCGCCCACGGCTCCCAGCGGTCGAAGACGTGGTGGAGGATCCCCGAGCCGCGGGTCTCGGTGAGGAACTCGGTCCGAAGGCCGATCAGCCCCCGAGCCGGGATCAGGTAGTCCATCCGCACCCACCCGGTCGCATGGTTCGTCATGTGGTCGAGGCGCCCCTTGCGGCCGGCGAGGAGCTGGGTGACGGCGCCGACGTGCTCCTCGGGCACGTCGATCGCCAGGCGCTCGACCGGCTCGTGGACCGTGCCGTCGATCTCGCGGGTGATCACCCGCGGCTGGCCCGCGGTGAGCTCGAAGCCTTCGCGCCGCATCATCTCCAGCAGGACCACCAGCTGCAGCTCGCCGCGTCCCTGCACCTCCCAGGCGTCGGGGCGTTCGGTGTCGGAGACCCGGATCGAGACGTTGCCGACGAGCTCCGCGTCGAGCCGGGACCGGATCTGGCGCGCGGTGAGCTTGTCGCCCTCGGTCCCGGCCAGCGGCGAGGTGTTGATCCCGACGACGATCGAGAGCGAGGGCTCATCGACGGTGATCACCGGCAGCGGCCGCGGGTCCTCTGGATCGGCGAGGGTCTCGCCGATCGTCACCTCCGCCAGGCCGGCGACGGCGATGATCTCGCCCGGCCCCGCCTCCTCGGCGGCGACCCGGTCGAGCGCCTCGGTCACGTAGAGCTCGGTGATCGCGGCCGGCTCGACGCTGCCGTCGGCCCGGCACCAGGCGATCTGCTGCCCGTTGCGAACGGTGCCGTTGCGGACGCGGCACAGCGCCAGCCTGCCGACGTAGGGGTCGGCGTCGAGGTTCGTGACGTGCGCCTGAAAGGGATGGTCGGGGTCGTACTCGGGGGCGGGGATCTGCTCCAGCATCAGGTCGAACAGGGGGGAGAGGTCGGTGCCCTCGACCCCCTCCTCGAGCGAGGCCCAACCCGCCTTCGCATTGGTATAGACGATCGGGAAGTCGATCTGTTCGGAGTCGGCGTCGAGCTCGATGAACAGCTCGTAGACCTCGTCGACCACCTCCGCGATCCTGGCGTCGGGCCGGTCGACCTTGTTGACGACGAGGATCACCGGCAGCTTCGCCTCGAGCGCCTTGCGCAGGACGAACCGGGTCTGCGGCAGCGGCCCCTCGGAGGCGTCGACCAGCAGCAGCGCTCCGTCGACCATCGTCAGGCCGCGCTCGACCTCGCCGCCGAAGTCGGCGTGGCCCGGGGTGTCGACTATGTTCAGCTTCACCCCGGAGTGATTGATCGCCGTGTTCTTGGCGAGGATCGTGATCCCCTTCTCGCGCTCGAGGTCCATCGAGTCCATCACCCGCTCGGCGACGTCCTGCCCCTTGCGAAAGGCGCCGGTCTGCCACAGCATCGCGTCGACCAGGGTCGTCTTGCCGTGGTCGACGTGGGCGATGATCGCGATGTTCCGCAGGTCGTCTCTGGTCTTCATGTTCGATCCCGGCTCCTGGCCAGGGTAGGAAAAGAAGAGGCCCGCCGGTGGCGGGCCTCGTCAGCGCAGAAGGTCAGCGCGTTCTACGAGGTCTGCTGGACGCTCGCCGCGGCGGGCCCCTTCGGGCCTTCCTCGGACTCGTAGGACACCTTCGAGCCCTCGGTCAGGGACTTGAAGCCCTCGCCGAGGATGGCGCTGTGGTGGACGAAGACGTCCTTCGAGCCGTCATCGGGAGTGATGAACCCGTAGCCCTTGTCGTCGCTGAACCACTTGACTGTTCCGGTTGGCATGCATTGCCTCCACTTCGTGTGCTGCGAACGCGGAGGATGCTGGTGAAGCAACGACGCGAGCGCTACGCACGGCTTTTTCCGGGTATCGACCCGGACTGGTGGCCGGACCGTAGCATGCTGGCGGGCGAGATCGGCCTCTCTGCGCATCCCACGGATACATTCAGGGTTCAAGGGGAGATGGTGACAACCGATACCTTTGACCTGTGACGCTGCCTGGGAAAGCGCGCCACCGGCATGGGGTGCGGGGGTTCTCGCTCGCTTTTGCGCTTCTCGCCTGTGGGGTGACGCCTGCGATTGCGCACGCCGAGATCGGGCCCGCCGGCAACCCCGAGCTCTCCGCCCGCCTCTCCGAGCTCGTCAAGCCCGCGGTCCGCGCGGCGCCACACGCGGTGCAGGACGCGAGGCTGAGCCTGCCCCGCAGCGGCCCCGGCAGCCTCGTCCGCCGCGGCAACCGGGTCCTGGTCAACGTCCGCTTCGCCCTGGGCTTCGACGCGACGTCCGGGGCCGGAGAGCTCGCGGCGGCCGGAGCCGAGGTCGTCCACGTGAGCGCCGAATACCAGACCGTTGCCGCCTTCTCCTCACCGGGGCTCCTGCCCCGGCTCGGCGCGCTCGCCGGGGTCGAAGGCGTGAACCCGGCCCTGGCCCCGATCGCAGCCGCCAGCAACTGCCACGGATTGGTGACGTCGGAGGGGGACGCCCAGCTCGGGGCGTCATCGGCGCGCAACGCCTTCAACGTCGAAGGGACGGGGGTGACGGTGGGGATCCTCTCCGACTCCTTCGACACCAGCCCGGAATGGACGACGACCGCCGAAGACGACGTCGCCGGCGGTGACCTCCCCGGCCCCGGGAACCCGTGCGACCGGACGGACCCGGTCGAAGTCCTCGAGGACTTCAGCGACACAGAAGAACCGACCTTCGACGAGGGACGGGGGATGGCCCAGATCGTCCACGACCTCGCGCCCGGCGCCGATCTCGCCTTCGCGACCGCCTACCCGACCGAATTCGCATTCGCGGAAAACATCCGCAGGCTCGCCTCGCCGCCACAGGCCGGAGGAGCCGACGCCGAAATCCTCGTCGACGACATCGCCTACCTCGAAGAGCCATTCTTCCAGGACGGGCCGGTCGGGGCGGCGATCGAAGAAGTGACCGGCGCGGGCGTCTCCTACTTCAGCGCCGCCGGCAACGACAACCTGATCGACGAAGAAGGCAATGACATCGCATCCTGGGAAACGCCCGAATTCCGCGAAACGGCCGCCTGCCCAGTCAAATTGAAACTTGCCACCGAAGCCGAAAACTGCCTCGACTTCGACCCGAGCGCCGGCGGCGAAGACCCGACATTCGGGATCACCGTCGAACCGGAAGAAACGCTCACGGTCGACATGCAGTGGGCGGAACCGCGATTCGGCGTCGAAGCCGACCTCGACGTCTTCCTGCTGGACGAAGAAGACAAACCGATCCCCGGCGGCACCTGCGCGCTGAACGTCGCCGGCAGTTGCGACAACAACGTCGCGGGCGGCGTCGAAAGCACCGAACAGCCGGTCGAGATCTTCGGCTGGGAAAACGAATCGAACGAACCGAAGGAAGTACGGCTTGCGGTCAACCGCTGCTTCGGGCCGTGCAACCCGGGTGCGAACACGGCGGTCGAGCCGCGGGTCAAGTTCGCGCTGCTCGAGAACGGCGGCGGGGTGTCGGAGACCGAGTATCCGAAATCGGCCGAAGGGGACATCGTCGGCCCGACGATCTTCGGGCACGCGGGAACTCCGGACGCGATCAGCGTCGGCGCGGTCCCGTTCAACGACAGCGGAGAAGTCGAGTACTACTCATCGCATGGCCCGGTCACCCACTACTTCAAGCTCGCCGAATCGGGACCGGCGGCGGAACCGCTCGCCGAACCGCTCGACATAACCAAGCCCGATCTGGTCGCAACCGATTGCGGCCTGACGACGTTCTTCGTCCCCACCCAGACGCCGGGGATCAACCGCTTCTGCGGAACCTCCGCCGCCGCACCCCACGCCGCGGCGGTCGCGGCGCTGATGCGGTCGGCGAATCCGACCTTGACGAACACCCAGATTTGGACGGCCCTGGCCGCGAGCGCAAGGGCGGTGGGGAGCCTGGGGCCGGACGTGGTCGGCGCCGGCCTCGTCAACGCCAACGACGCGGTCGGCCGCGTCGCGCTGCCACCCGAAGTGGAAATCACCGAAGGCCCGGCGTCGCTCAGCTCGAACCCGAGCCCGCGGGTCGCGTTCGTCGCCAGCCGGCCCGTCACCTTCTTCTGCTCGATCGACGAAGGGGTCCCGATCCCGTGCTCCTCTCCGTTCGTGCCGGCGACGCCGCTCGAAGACGGCGAACACACGATCACGGTCAGCGGGACGGATCTCGCGGGCCGCTCGGGGTCGAGCGAAGCCGAAACCTTCGCGATCGACACCACCGCGCCCGAGACCTCGATCCGCAAGCACCCGAAGAAGGTCGTCCGCACGACAAGAAGCAAGGTGAAGCTCAGGTTCCGGTTCGTGGCCGATGAGCCCGGCGCTACCTTCCTCTGCCGGATCGACGGCTCTCGGTTCCGCGAATGCCCGGCGAAGCTGGTCCGAAAGTTCAAGCTCGGCAAGCACAGGGTGCAGGTCAAGGCCCGCGACCAGCTCGGCAACGTCGACAGCTCGGCGGCCGGGTTCAGCTTTCGGGTCGAGAGGCCGTAGGACCGGGCCGCCGGGCTATCCGGTGGCCGGCGAAGAGCAGCAGCAGCAGGGCGGCCGCGGTGCCGAGCACGAGCGGGTCGGTGAGGCTGAGTCCCTCGAGCTTGGTCCCGAAATAGACCGCCAGGGCGGTGATCGGCAGATAGCCGACGGCGGTCGTCCAGATGAAGCGCCAGGCCGGAACTCGCGCGGCCCCCGCTGCGTAGGAGACGAGGCTGAAGGGCAGAATCGGGATCAATCGCATCGCCAGCAGCAGGGTCGCGCCGCCGCGCTCGATCGTCGCCTCGATCCCCTCGAACCGCTCCTCCCCGAACCAGCGGTCGAGCAGCGGCCGCGCCAGCGAGCGGCCGATCGCGAAGCAGATCAGCCCCGAAAGGATCCAGCCGCCCATCGCCAGCGCCAGTGCCGGAAAGAAGCCATAGAGAAAGCCCGCCGCGGCGTCGATGATCTCGGCCGGGTAGAAGACAAAGGAGTGGAGCAGGGTCAGGGCCAGGATCAGGAGCGGCCCGGCGACGCCAAGGCTGTCGAGGGAGTCGCGGACTTCGGCCGTGTCGCCGCGAACCGCCGCCGTCGCTGCGTCGCGCAGCGGCTCGATCGCGACGACCATCAGCGCGAGGACCGCGATTCCCCCGAGAGTGGCCGCGATCGCGGCCGCTGACGGTCTCGGCGTCTCCATCAGAGGCAGTATCGCGGGGTCGGATCCGGCTAACCGCGGAGCCGGCCCGCGAGGCCGGAGTGACGGCTGCCTCCGTCGTCGCGGCGGACCGCCATCGCCAGCGCCCCGGGGTCGCCGACGAGGACGCAGCTGCGCCGCGCGCGGGTGATCGCGGTGTAGATGAGCGGCCGGGTCAGCATCCGCGCGTGCGACCGGTGGCAGACGGAGACGACTATCGGCACCTCGCACCCCTGCGCCTTGTGGACCGAGATCGCGTAGGCGAGCCGCAGTGTCCCCGTCTCCCCGTACGGGATCGTCAGCGGGCCGTCCTCGGTGTCGACGGCGATCTCCTCGGCCTCGGGGTCGTCGGCGCGGAGAAAGACGATCGAGCCGTTCATCAGCCCGAGGTCGTGCGAGTTGCGGGTCTGGATCAGGCGGTCGCCGATCCGGAAGCGGTCGCTGAGCGCCCGCCTGCCGTCGGGGTTCAGCTCCGCCTGGAGGCGCTCGTTGAGGGCATCGAGGCCGACCGGGCCACGGTACATCGGTGCCAGCACCTGGACGTCGCGGATCGGGTCGACCCCGTAGCGGCCCGGCGCCCGCTCGGCGACGACCTCGACCACGGTGTTGAGCGCCCGCTGGGGATCGGGTCGGTCGATGAAGAAGAAGTCGCGCTCCTGCCCCTCGCGCGGCTCGAGGCGCGGGGCCCGGCCCTGGTTGATCTCGTGTGCCGCGGTGGTGATCATCGATCGGGCCGCCTGGCGGAAGATCTGGTTGAGCCGCACAACCGGTGCGATCCCGGACTCGATCAGGTCGTCGAACGGCCGGCCGGCCCCGATCGGCGGCAGCTGGTCCGCATCGCCGACGAAGACGATGTGGGTCGACTCCGCCAACCCCGCGAGCAGCACCTCGATCATCCGCAGGTTCAGCATCGAGGACTCATCGACGACGACGAGGTCGGCGGGCAGGGGGCGCGCGGGCCCGAAGGCAGGCTCGCGCCCGGGCATCCACTCGAGCATCCGGTGGATCGTCGACGCCTCGTGCCCGGTCGCGTCCTCGAGCCTTCTGGCGGCGCGGCCGGTCGGCGCGCAGAGTGCGACGGAGGCGTTCGCCCGGGTCGCCTCGGCGACGATCGCCGCGGTGCAGACGGTCTTGCCGACACCCGGGCCGCCGGTCAGCACCGAGACCCTTGACGCGAAGGCGGCGCGCACCGCCGACCACTGCTCGGGCGTCAGCCCGTCGGAACCCGTCTCCGGCGGCTCATGGTCGAGGGTGGGCGGGGCGGAGGCTCGGGTGCGGAGGGTGGCGGCGACGGCCACCTCGCTGGCGTGGGTCCGCTCGCGGTAGGCGCGATCCCCGTCGACCATCATTCCGCGCGCCTCGACCAGGACCTCGGGATCCGGGCTGAGGCCGATCAGCTTCTGGGCCCGCCCGGCCAGCTCCCCAAGCGGCAGGTGGGTGTGGCCCTCCTGCTCGGCCTCGGCGATCGCGAACACGGCGGCGGCCTGGGCGCGGCGATCCGACTCGGGGGGTACGTCGCCGGCGAGTGCGATCCGGTCGGCGCGGGCAAACCCGACGCCCTCTACCTCCGTCAGCCGGTAGGGGTCCTCGTGGAGGATCGCCATCGCCCGGTCGCCGAAGCGGCGGTGGATCGGCGCCGCGAGGTGGGCGAGCCCGTGCGGGGCGAGTTCGACGTGGAGATCGCGGATCGCGCGCGAGGAATGCCAGGAGTCCGCGGCCGCGGCCGCCTGCCTGGCGCTGACGCCGCGGAGGGAGCCGAAGACGCCGACCGGGTCGGCGGCGATCGCGCCGAGCACGCCCTCGCCGTGCTCGTCGACGAGCCGCTCGGCGCGCGTCGGTCCGATGTGGCGCAGGGTGGTCAGGTACGCGACCCGCCCCTCGCGATCGGCGGGATCGAGGGGGAGCGCGCCGCGCGCCCTCAACTGCCTGCCGTAGCGGGTGTGGTCCTGCCAGTCTCCGCTCACCTCCGCCCGCTCGCCCTCGTTGAGGTGGGCCACCGGACCGACCAGCGCGAAGCCCTCGCCCGACTCGACGTCCTGGACCTCGAGCACCGCATAGCCGTCGTCCTCGGCGGCGAAGATGACGCCGAGGACCTCGACCGTGCCGGAGAAGGCCGCCGCGTCGGCGTCGAACAGCGTCGCAGTGTCCATTCCCTCAAAGCTAGCGGCGAGGGGGGCGGCAGATCGCCGGCGCCCTCGCGCGGATTTGACGGCCGACGCGCGCTCTAGGTTTCCGGCACGCGTCACCACTGAGGCGGCGGCGCCAATGCGTCTCGACCGAGAAGGAGGAAGCACTCGATGAGGAGAGCCCGCAGGAGCCTGACCTACGGCAACGTCGTCGCCACCCTGGCGCTGTTCCTCGCCCTCAGCGGCGGCGCCGTCTGGGCCGCGAACAAGATCACCAGCAAGCAGATCGGCAAGAGCGCGGTCAAGAACAAGAACCTCGCCAAGAACGCGGTCAAGGCAAAGAACCTGGCGAAGAAGTCGGTGACGTCGGCGAAACTCGCCAACGGTGCGGTGAAGAACGCCGCGATTGCCGACGGCGCCGTCAACTTCGCCAAACTCGCGGCGGGCACGAACGTGGTTGCGAGCTCGACCGCCGGTCCGCTGCCTGCGAACCAAAACAGCCTGACGACGGTTTCGTTCAACCCACCTCTCACCGTGACTCCGGTCGCCGGACAGCCGCTGACCGTCAATTTCGAAGCACGTGGGACGCTCAGCCAGCCCGCCGAAGAAGACTGCGGGGTAGAGATCCTCCCCACCGTCAACGGCAATCCGCTGATCGTCGGCGAGCTCCTCTCCCTCCAATCGCCTGACATCCCGCCGGAACCGATTTTCCCGAATGGCGTCCCGGTGGCGAGCATCAGCTTTCCGGTCGGGCTCGCCCAACCCGGGGTGGCGCAGAGCATCGGCGCGGTGATGGTCGGTGACGAAGACTGCACCGCGGGGTCGAGGGTCGACCAGATCGTGGCTGTGGTCACCCAGGAAAAGTGAGGCCGGTCCAATGAGGAGATTCCGCGCAGGCCTCACCTATGTAAACGTGGTCGGAACGCTCGCGCTCTTCCTGGCCCTGAGCGGCGGGATGGTCTTTGCCGCGAGCAAGATCACCAGCAAGCAGATCGGCAAGGGCGCCGTCAAGAACAAGAACCTGGCCAAGAACGCGGTCAAGGCGAAGAACCTGGCGAAGAAGTCGGTGACGTCGGCGAAACTCGCCAACGGCGCGGTGAAGAACGCCGCGATTGCCGACGGCGCCGTCAACTTCGCCAAACTCGCGGCCGGCACGAACGTGGTTGCGAGCTCGTCGACCGCCACCGTCCCGGCAGCCCAGGAAGGCCCTGTGGCCTTCAACCCGCCTCTGTCCGCGACACCGGTCTCAGGCCAGGTGCTCACGCTCCACCTGGAGGCTCATGGCACGCTGGCCTCAAGCGAACCACCAAAACCGTGTGCGGTGGTTCCCGTTCCGGTCATCAACGGGAACCCGATGTTGATCGGCATTCTCCTCGAGCTCGCCGGAGGGGTCGCTATTCCTCCGTTCGGCAACGGCATCCCGGTTGCGGATGTCAGCCTCCCGATCGGGCTGACGCAGCCCGGGGTGCCACAGAACGTCAGCCTGCTCGCGGTTTCGGAGGGGGGAACGAACTGCACCTCCACGTCGACCTTCCAGGTGTCGGGGGTGATCACCCAGGCGAAGTGATCTGAGGCCAGATCGAATCCGGCGGAGCGGCGGGGCTCAGCCACGCCGCTCGCGCCGCATGCTTCGCGGCGATAGGCTCGTGGTTCGTCCGTCCAACACCCGAGCCGAGGAGGAGGCACTCAATGAGGAGAGCCCGCAGGAGCCTGACCTACGGCAACGTCGTCGCCACCCTGGCGCTGTTCCTCGCCCTCAGCGGCGGCGCCGTCTGGGCCGCGAGCAAGATCACCAGCAAGCAGATCGGCAAGGGCGCGGTCAAGAACAAGAACCTCGCCAAGAACGCGGTCAAGGCGAAGAACCTGGCGAAGAACTCGGTGACCTCGGCGAAGATCGCGAAGAGCGCGGTCAAGAACGCCAATCTCGCCGACGGGGCGGTCAACTTCGCGAAACTGGCCGCCGGCACCAACGTGATCGCCAGCGCGACCGCGGGCCCCGTCGCCGCGAACCAGGACGGCCCTGTGAACATTCCTCTCAACCCGCCGCTGACGGTGACGCCGACCGCCGGGCAGCCGCTGACCGTGAGCATCGAGGCGCGCGGTACGTTGACCGCCTCCGGGACCGACACCTGCAACGCGGCGGCGCTACCGACCGTCAACGGCAATCCCCTCCTGATCGGCGAGCTGGCGGCCCTGCAGTCTCCCGACAACCCGCCTGAACCGCCGTTCACCAGCGGCATCCCGGTCTCCGGGGTCAGCTTCCCGGTCGGCCTCTCCCAACCTGGCGTGCCGCAGAGCATCGGGCTGCAATTGCTCGGCGACGAAGAAGATTGCGCCGCCGGATCGCGGATCGATCAGATCGCGGTCGTCGTCACCCAGGTCAAGTGAGGTCCGCCCGATGAGGAGACTACGCGCAGGCCTCACCTATGTGAACATCGTCGCCACCCTGGCGCTGTTCCTCGCCCTCAGCGGCGGCGCCGTCTGGGCCGCGAACAAGGTCACCAGCAAGCAGATCGGCAAGGGCGCGGTCAAGAACAAGAACCTCGCCAAGAACGCGGTCAAGGCGAAGAACCTGGCGAAGAACTCGGTGACCTCGGCGAAATCGCGAAGAGCGCGGTCAAGAACGCGAATCTCGCCGACGGCGCGGTCAACTTCGCGAAATTGGCGGCCGGGACGAGCGTGGTCGCCAGCTCCGCGGCGGGCCCCTTTTCGGCCAGCCAGGAAGGGCCGGTGGCATTCAACCCGCCGCTGAGCGTGACTCCGGTCGCCGGGCAACCGCTGACCGTGAGCGTCGAGGCTCGTGCCACCTTTGCCAACGAAGGGGGGCTTCCCTGCGTGGTCGTCCCATTCCCGGTCGTCAACGGAAACCCGATGTTGTTCGGCGAGCTATCGGCGCTCGTCTCACCGGGAGGCATCTCCCAATTTCCCAATGGCATCACCGTCAGCGAGAACAGCTTCCCGGTCGGGCTCACGGCGCCGGGCGTGCCGCAGACGATTGGCCTCTACGTAATCAACCAGGGGAACTGCACGCCTGCCTCAACCGTCCAGGTCTCGGTCGTGGTGACACAGGCGAAGTGAGCGGGCGACATAGCCCGAGCGCTCACCATTTGTCGCTCTCCTCGATCGCCCGTTCGTAAGCCTCCTCGGCGCCGACGAACGGCGCCAGAGTCATGTAGGTGGCCATCGGCGCCAGTTCCGGCATGCTTTCGGGGCCTTTGCGCTTGACCTGGTCGTGGATCAGGGCGTAGATCGCGCCCCCGATCGCCTCGGCGGCGATCGGTGGCGTGTCGGGGGCGAGCTCGTAGCCGGGCACCAGCAGCGCCTCGAGCCCTTCCATGACCGTGTCGCGGGTCTGCAGGGCCCGCTTGCCGACGGTATACATCTCGACCGCGCCGAGCTGGGTGTACTCGGGCTCTTCGATCCCGAAGGCGAACATCGCCTCGTACGCGGCTCGGACCGACTCCTGCCAGCTGCGCGCGCGGCGGAAGGCCGGCAGCACCGCGGCCAGCATCTGCGCCGAGCCGCTGTCGAGCGCCGCCAAGAGCGCTTCTTCCTTGTTCGCGAAGTGCCCGTAGAAGACGCGGTGCGAGGTCCCCGCGCGGTCGACGACCTCGGCGACCGTGGTGTCTTTGTAGCCCTTCTCGGCGACCGTCGCTGCGAGCGCTCTAAGCACCCTCTCCGGGGGGTGAGCGACGGCCTGGCGCTCGGCGAAGGAGCGCGGTTTCCGGCCGCGGCGGCGCGGCGCCTCGAGCGGCCCGGGGGGTGGGGGATAGGACAGTCCCCAGTTGGCGATGTCCTCGGCGATCCGGGGCAGCTGGTCGGCTTCTTCGCTGTAGAGGCGCTTCTCAATCACCTTCTGGAAGCCGCCGAGCATCGCCCGCACCATCTGCGGCGGCATCCCCTCGCGACCGGGGATCTGGTTGAGCTGGCTGACCCCGAAGCGCTCGAAGGTGTCCAGCACCCGTTCGACCGCCGCTTCGCCCTCCTGCCCCGCGGCATAGACCTCGATGAAGATCATCCGCGAGGCGGCGGGCTGTCGAGCGACGAGGCTGAGGAAGGCTTCGACGGCCTGCCGAACGCGGGCTTCCCCGGTCGGCGCGTCCTCGGCCCGCTCCATCAGCGCGATGGTCGGCTCGACCAGGGCGTCGACCGCGGCCAAAAGGCACTCCTTCTTGTCCTCAAAGTGCTCGTAGAAGGCGGCGCGGGAGACGCCGGCCATCTTCACGAGGTCGGCGATCCGCGTTGCCTCGTAGCCCTTTTCCGAGCTAATGGACACCATCGCGCCGAACAGCCGCTCGCGCTGGCTGCGCCGGGAATCCTCCGGCACGTTTCCCCGCCCCGGCCGCATCTTTTTCGACCGGAGCTCAACTGAGTCGCCCCACGGTGTCTGCACCATGTATGCACCACCATAGCCGGGTACGCATACGTCACTCAACCCCAGTTGTAGAGCCAATTTTTACGGTACGAGACCGACTCAATTAAGAGGCCTGGACACTGCCTAGTTCCTAGCAAACTCACCGGTTGGCCTCTGATTATTGGTCCGCTAAAGTTCCTATTGAAATGGTACCCGCAGCTGCCTTTGCGCCAAAACTGACGCATCGGCGTTCCAAAGTGGCGGGACCCGCGGTCCGGATCTCGTTCCCTGGAGCGGCTTGAGCGGAACCTCCTGCCGCCGACCGCGCCGGAAGCTCGTCAGCCGCCACTTGGAAACGACCCTGTTCTTCTTCCGGTAGGTTCGAGACCCGTTTCCTCGCCCACTATACACCGATCGATGTAACGGAAACCGCTCTAATAAGCCAGATGCTGCCGGTGAGGTGTCGCCACTGAAAGGCCGCCCTTGACATGCCGGTCCGTTTGTGTTCTCATTACGCCCGCCTGACGGGGACCTCGCAAGGGTTTTTCGAAGGGCGGGAGAGAAAAGGCAAACAAGGTCACCCAGCCGGGGTTAGGGGACTCGCATTGAGTCAGGGACCGCGGGCTGATGACCAGGGGACAAGGGAAGGAGAGCGAGTGAGACGCCTGATGGCACGGCCGGCGATGTTCGATGGGCGCTCCGGGAAGCTCTCGGGTGCCCTCGTCTTGTCCCTCCTCTCGCTGGGATATGCCGCCGCGCCGGCCGGCGCCGACCAGGTCTACGTCGCGACCGACACCATCGCCCCCACCGGCGTGCTGGCGCTGAACAATCCGACCGGCATCGCGATCGACAACTCCGGCGGCCCGTCGGCCGGGGACATCTACGTCTCCGACACGAGCAACCACCGCGTCATCAAGCTCGACCCGGCCGGCAACTTCCTACTGATGTGGGGCAAGGAAGTGAACGAAGGATCCGGGAACCCCGGCATATGCACGAACGCGGGATCACCGACCGACATCTGCGAGCTCGCCAGTGCCGGCAACGGCCCCGGGCAGCTGAGCCAGCCGTCGCACATCGCGGTCGACCCATCGTCCGGGCCATCCGCCGGCGACATCTACGTCGCCGGCGACACCGGCAACACATCGATCGTCCAGAAGTTCGATCCCTCCGGCCAGCTGGTGACGAGCTGGGGCGGGACGCCGTTCGGTGGGGGGATCGAAGGCACCGGGGTTCCGGGCGGCCCGTTCGGGTTCTTCTTCGGAGGGCTCACAGTCGACCCGTCCGGGAACCTCGCGGTCTTCCGGGCGGGGGACGCGCGGGTCTTCAAGTTCGCCCAGGACGGAACCGGAGGGACCTCCTTCACCACCGTCCGCGGGTCGCAGAGCTGTTGCCTCGCCGCGGACCCCGAAGGCAACTTCTACAAGGCCAACGGCGACCAAACGATCGAGAAATTCAGCTCCGGGGGCGACGTCGGCCAAGTCGGCACGACGTCGGCGGTGAGTCTCGCCTACAGCGCCGCGACCAACGACCTGTTCGCGCTGACCCCATCCCCAAGCATCGCCCGCTACCACTTCAACGGATCGGGTCAGGTCGTCGAGCCCGATCTCTCGACCTGCACCCCGGCGCCGTTCGTCGGTTGTGCTCCGACCGAGGAATTCGGGGTCGCCGATTTTTCCGGTTTCCCCAGCGGCATCGCGGTGAACGAGACCAACGGCAAGGTCTACGCGGTCGACACCGCCGGGAAGAGCATCAAGGTCTTCAGCACGATCGACCTGCCGATCGTCATCACCGGCGCCTTCTCGAACCTGACCCGGGACGCGGTGAAACTCTTGGGAAACGTCGACCCGGACGGCGCCGGCGACGTCACCTCCTGCAGCTTCGAATACGGAGAGACCACGAGCTACGGCCTGGGGACCATCCCGTGCGAACAGGCGCTGCCCTACTCGAGCCCCGAGGCGGTCGGCGCCCAGCTTCCCCCCGAATCGCTCGAAGCGGCTACGACCTACCACTACCGCTTCACCGCCGGGAACGCGGCCGGCACCCGCAAGGGGCTCGACCAGACCTTCACCACTCCGCCGGCCGTCGACGGGGTCTCGACCGATGAACCCACCGACATCGAAAGGCTGAGCGCGACCCTGAACGGCTCATTCAACGGGGACGGGGTCGACACATCGTTCTTCTTCGAATACGGGCCGACCACGAACTACGGATTCAAGACGTCCGACGTCGACCATGGGACCGGCGCCGGACCCCAGAGTGTCTCTGCCGGACTCGAAAAACTCACCTCCTACTCCACCTACCACTACCGGCTGGTCGCACACAACAAATACGGGACGACCATCGGCGGCGACAAGACCCTGCTCACCGCGCCGCCCGACCCGCCGATCGTCGAGAGAACGTTCTCATCGAGCGTCACGGACCGTAGCGCGACGATCCATTCCGACATCGACACCGGCTTCGGGCTCACCGTCTACCGATTCGATTACGGGATCGGCGCCGACTACGGGTCGAGGACCCTCGTCGCAGGGCCGATCGAACCCGGCAGCATCGAAAACACGGCGAGCGCGGAACTGTTCGAACTCGAACCGGGAACGACCTATCACTTCCGGGTCCTTGCCACGAACCTCGCCGGGACGACCGTCGGGCCCGACCAGACCTTCACGACCCAGAGCACGCCGGTGGTCGAGGGGGAGTCGGCCTCGGCGGTGACCGAAGGGACGGTGACGGTGGGTGCGGCGGTCAACCCCGGGCTCAGCAACACGACCTTCCATGTCGAATACGGCCCGACCTCGAGCTACGGGTTGAACACGAGGGAGAGCGGCCAGATCGGCTCCGACATGTCTCCCCACTTCGTCTCGTCCCAGCTCTCGGGTCTGGCCGCGGGGACGACCTACCACTTTCGCATCGTGGCCACGAACGCCATCGGCACGACCTACGGGACGGATGAGAGCTTCAAGACCCAGTCGCCGCCTCCGGCCCAGGTCCCGGTCCAGCCTCCGAAATGCAAGAAGGGATTCGTGAAGAAGCATGGCAAGTGCGTGCGCAGGAAGCCGAAGGCCAAGAAGAAGAAGCGGGGGCACGGCTGAGATGCGGGTCATGAGGACCGGAGCAAAGGCACTGGGGGCCGTGCTTGTCGCGGCACTGGTCATGGCGGTCGCGGCGACTCCTTCGTTCGGCGCCTACGTCCACACGATCGTGACTGGCGAATACGGAAAGGGAGGCTCGAAATCAACCGGCCTCGGCGAAGGCTGTTCGATCGCGTACCAGAGCGCCAACCACCGGCTCTACATCTATTCCGACGAAAAGATCTACGGCCTCGACCGCACCGCCCAGGGCTCGGTATCCCCGCTGGCCGGGTTCCCGGTTCCCGTCGGCTTGACAAGCAGGTGCGGCGACCGCGACATGACCGTCGACAATACAAACGGGTCGTCGAAGAACAACATCTACCTGACGCCGTCGAACACCACGATCTACGGTTACAACGCGGCCGGCGCAGCTCTCGCACCGCCGTGGCCCGTCGATGCGGGCGGTGAAACCTGCGGAGTTGCGGTCACGAATACCGGGGAAGTCTGGGGCGGTAACTACGGCTCCTCATCGGTGAGCAAATTCAGTGCGGCCGGTGTGGCCGCCGGGGCGAAAGCGCTCGGGTACAACGCGTGCAAGCTCGCCATCGATCCGACCAACAACGACCTCTTCGTCGTCAAGTACAGCGGCGGCGACCTGACGAAGTACACGGCGGCCAGCGGCTACGAAACGGAAATCCCCTTCGGCTCGGCCGGGTACGGCAACGCCGGCCTCGCTGTCAACGGCGCCCAGCACCGCCTCTACACCGCCAGCGGCTCGACCGTGATGGCGCTCGACACCGAAACGGGCGCGGTCGTCGAGACGATCAGCGTCGCCCCCAACACCGCGGACGATGTCGCGGTCGACGAAGCGACCGACACGATCTTCGTGTCGCTCAACGAAGGGGCGAGCGGATTCATCCAGGAACGCCCCGGGATCGTCGTGCCGGACGTGACCACCGGCGAACCGACCGGCTTCGCAACCCTGCACGGGCACGTCGACCCCGCCGGTGGCGGCGAAGTGACGAGCTGCAAATTCGAATTCTCGACCAGCGCCGAATATACGATTCCGACGACGCAGACCGCCCCGTGCTCCCCCTCGATCCCCCCGAACTACAGCGGTCCGCAGGACGTCACCGCCGACCTGACGGGACTGGTGACGGGAGAGACGCTCTACCACTTCCGCCTGGTGGCCTCGAACGCCAACGGAACCATCAAGAGCGCCGACCGGACCTTCACTCCCCACTTCGTCGCGGGCCTGCACACCGACCCCGCGACCGAAATCGACCGCAAGAGCGCGAAGCTGAACGGCTCATTCCTGGGCACGAATGAAGACACGCACTACTACTTCAAGTGGGGAATGAGCGCCGGCTACGGGAACACGACGCCGGTGGAAGACGCAGGGACCACAAATTCTCAGACCGCGGTCTCGGCCGTTCTCAACAACGTGCTCGAACCCGGCACCACCTACCACTACAAGCTGGTTGCGACGAACGCCCAGGGAACCAGCGAAGCAAACGACGCGACCGTGACGACAAAACCGGCAGTCTTCGATGTCACGACCGAAGCGGCGACAGAAGTCAAGACGAGCACGGCGGACCTCAATGGCTCCTTCACCGGCGACGGCCTCGACACCAAGTACTACTTCGAATGGGGCACGAGCACCCTCTACGGCGAAAAAACGACGGTCGGCGAAATTCAGGCTCCGAGCGGAGCCACCACGATCCCGTCGGCCGGAATCGAAGGCCTCCAGCCGCTTCACACCTACCATTTTCGCCTCGTTGCGGAAAACAGCTTCGGCACCACTAGGGGCGCCGACGAAACGCTCACCACCTTCAGCCCGCCGGTGATCTCGGCGCAGTCCTCCTCGCACGTCACCGGCACGAGCGCCGACCTGCATGCCGTCATCAACACCCACGGGTCCGACGTCGAATACCACTTCGAATACGGACACACCCCCGACTATGGCTCGAGCGTCCCGATTCCCGATGCGATCCTGCCAGATGGGCCCGGGAGCCAGCCGGTCGACATTCACCTCACCGGGCTGAACGGCGACGTCTACCACTTCCGCGTCGTCGCGAGGAACGTATACGGGGAAACGAAATCCCAGGACCAGACCTTCAACTTCTATCCGCCAGTCTGCCCCAACTCCAGTGTCCGTCAGCAGACCGGGTCCAACACCCTTCCCGACTGCCGCGCCTATGAGCTCGTTTCGTCCGAAGACGCGGGCAACACCATCATCTACCCGGCCACGGTCCCCTTCAGTCCGACGGCCACGTCCCCGTCGCGGCTGGTCTACGCCGGGGCGTTCGGGCTGATCAGCGGGACAGGGCCGGCCGCAAACAATATCGGCGACACCTACGTCGCGACCCGGACCAACACCGGCTGGAAGAGCAAATACGTCGGGGTCCCGGCACAGGAAGCGGCCTACGCTGGCGGACCGCCATGGACCTATGACTGGGCCGGCAACTACCAGAGCGAGCCCGACAAGTGGCTGATCGACGTCCTCACCAATCAGAGCCTGTCGAAACTCGTCGATTGGAACGACGGCTACTACCCGTGCAACGAAAAAGAAGGCTGTCAGGGCTACGGCAACGGCGAAGGTGTCGGCTCGTCCAACGCCCCCTACGTGTGGGACACCGGCACGGGAAAGCAGGTCGATCGATGGCCGACGAACGTCGGCGCGATCCCAGGCGGCGAATTCTTCAAGGGCCGGACCGCGGCGTCCGCGGACCTCAGCCACTTTGTCTTCACCTCCGACATCCCGTTCGCGGTCGGGGGGGAACCGGGCGACATGTACGACAACGACACCCAGAACGCGACGGTCGAAATCATCTCTCGCGACTCCTCGAATGAACCGATCTCAGCGGTGCCGGTCGAGCTCTCTGACGACGGCTCGCACGTCCTGATGACCGAAGGCGGCGGGCGCCAGTCGGGCGGCTTCTACACACGCACCACCGGCCCCGGAAAGCTCTACATGCGGGTCGGCGACTCGATCACCTACGACATCGCTCCGGGGCACGCGGTCAACTACATCGGGATGACGCCCGACGGGAAGAAGGTCTACTTCACCTCGACCGAAGACCTGACGTCCGACGGCAGCGACACCGACACCAGCCGCGACATCTACATGTGGAGCGAAGAAAGCGCCTCACCGAACCAGCTGACGCTGATCTCGAAAGGCAACGACCCCTCGACCGGCAACACCGACGAATGCAACGCCCCGTGGACGAACAAGTGCGACGTGGTCCCGATTTCCTTTGTTTCCTACACCAGCGCACAGGCGAGCATCGGCGGCGGCCCCTACACGGACAGCTTCATCGCCGCCGACAGCGGCGACATCTACTACCTCTCGCCCGAGATGCTGCACGGCGCCAACGGCGTCAACGGCGCCGAGAACCTCTACGTCTACCGCAACGGGAAAAACCAGTTCGTCGCCGCACTGGATCCGAACGGCGTAGCGTGCACCTCGAGCCTGGGCCTGGGCGGAACGGGCTGCTCGGAGACGGCTGTCGCGAGGATTGAGGTCACTCCCGATGACAGCTTCATGGCGTTCCTGACCGGCAGCAAGGTCGCCGGATACGACAACGCCGGCCATTCGGAGATGTACCTCTATCGGCCGGCAACGGAAGAAATGACCTGCGTCTCGTGTTTGCCGAGCGGCCAACCGCCGACTGCCGATGTGACCACCAGCCACAACGGCCTTTACCTGACCAATGACGGCCGCACCTTCTTCGAAACCAAGGACGCCCTGGTGCCCCAGGACACGAACGAAGCGCGGGACGTCTACGAGTACGTCGAAGGTAGGCCGCAGCTGGTCTCGAGCGGGACCGCTGCGTCAAACGACACCTTCGGGGTCGCGACGATCGGCGCGACACCCGGTCTGGTCGGCGTCAGCGCGAACGGCCTCGATGTCTTCTTCGCCACCTACGACACCCTGGTCGGCCAGGACCGCAACGGCGAAGCGCTGAAGATCTACGACGCCCGCAGCGGCGGCGGCTTCCAGTTCGTCCCACCGCCCCCGCCGTGCGTGGCCGCCGACGAGTGCCACGGCGCGAGCAGCTCCACGCCTCCGCCGCCGGTCAACGGCACCGGCGCAAGCCTGGGCGGAAACGTCGCGGCGAGGCCCACGCAGCGGAAGGGGAAAAGGGTAAAGCGGCACAACAAGAAGAAGGCCAAGCACCACAGGAAGGCGCACCGAAAGGGGCATCGCAATGGTTGACCCGACCCGTCGCGGAAAGGCGACCGTGAAGCCCACGGTGTTGCTTCTGGCCTGCCTGGCGGCACTCGCCGGCACCCTGCTTCTCGGGGCGGGCTCGGCGAGCGCGCTTGAAATCCGCTCGTTCGCGACGGTGCCGAGCTCAACCCAGGCTGGCGGCCACCCCGACGTGACGATCAACTACTCGGGTGAGTTCCGCGAGTCGCCGCAGCTCGGAAAAACCTGCCAGTGCAACGACCCAAAAGACATCGACATCAGCTTCCCGCCGGGCTTCATTGGCAACCCGCACGCGACTCCCCAGTGCGCCGCCGCCGACTACGCCCGCAACGCCTGCCCGGCGGACTCCCAGATCGGAACGATCTCGCCGACCGTTGACGCCGGCGGCGGTCTCGTCCTCACGCTCGAAAACGAACCGCTCTACAACATGATCCCGCGGCCGAACCAGGCCGGTCTCCTCGCTGCCGCTCTGGCGCCGGAATTCTTCACCGTCCCGCTCTACATCGAACTTGCGGCGAGGACCGGGACCGACTACGGGCTCGACTCGAAAACCGACGGGATCGAGCGGCTGTTCAACCTGCAGAAATTCAGCGTCACGCTCTGGGGCGTCCCCGCTGACGATGTCCACACGCCGCTGCGCTGGAGCAGCCTCGGGCCGAGCGGGCACCTCAACACTCCGTCCAACAGCCCGCCGATCCCGTTCCTGATCAATCCCAGTACATGCAGGGGCCCCCTGACCAGCAGCGTCAGGGTGGTCGGATACGACAACACCACGAGCAGCGCGAGTACGCCGTGGCCGACCAGCACCGGCTGCGACCAGCTGACCTTCAACCCCAGCCTCAGCGCCAAGCCGACGACGACCGCGACCGACTCGGCCTCCGGTGTGGACATCGACCTCACCGTGCCGCAGCTGCTGAGCCCGAGCTTTCCGTCGCCATCGGAGATCAAGGGGGCCTCCGTGACGCTTCCGGTCGGGTTCTCGCTGAACCCCAACGCCGCAGACGGAAAGACATCCTGCTCGGATGCCGTGGCGAAGTTCGGCACCACCGAGGCGGCGGGTTGTCCCGAGTTCGCGAAGGTGGGCACCGACACGATCGACAGCCCGGCGCTGCCGGCGCCGGTACCTGGCGGCATCTACATCGGCGAACCCCTGCCCGGCAACCGCTACCGGATCTTTCTCACCGCCGACGGCTTCGGCACCCACATCAAGCTCTCGGGGACGATCAGGCCCGATCCCGAGACGGGCCAGGTCGTCACGTCGTTCGACGATCTGCCTCAGTCCCCGCTCACCGAGTTCAACCTGCACTTCTTCGGCGCCGAGCGTGGTCTGCTCGCCACGCCGACCCAATGCGGGACCTACCCGGTCAAATCGACCTTCACGCCCTGGGACGAGGAACTCGCGAGCCAGAGCTCGACCCAGTTCTTCGTTCTCGACTCGGGCTCCGAAGGCGTCCCGTGCCCGCCCGCCCCGCGGGCGTTCAACCCGAGTTTCGCGGCGGCCTCGGCCGGTAACACCGCAGGAGCGCACAGCCCGTTCACGATGGACCTCAGCCGCACCGACGGCAACCAGAACCTGAGTGGACTGACGGTCACCACACCGCCCGGTTTCTCCGCGACCCTGGCCGGCGTCCCATACTGTCCGGAGTCTTCGTTGGCCGCGGCGAGCTCGAGCTACACGGGCCTCGGCGAGCTGGCGAGCCCGATCTGCCCGGCCGCGTCGCAGATCGGCACCTCGGTGGCCGGCGCCGGAGCCGGCACCCGTCCGGTGTACCTGGAAGGAAAGGTCTACCTCGCCGGCCCCTACAGGGGCGCGCCGCTCAGTCTGGCCGTCATCACGCCGGCGGTGTCGGGCCCGTATGACCTTGGCAACGTCGTCGTCAGGGCCGCACTGCACGTCGATCCCAGCGACGCCCACGTCACCGCCGTCTCCGACCCGTTGCCTCGGATCCTCGATGGGATTCCGCTCCGGCTCCGTACCGTCAGGATCAACCTCAATCGGCCGGATTTCACCCTCAATCCCACCAGCTGCGAACCATTCAGCGTCAACGGCTCGATCCTGGGCGAAGAGGGGACCGGGGCCGGCGTGGCGCCGCACTTCCAGGTGGCGAACTGCGAAAACCTGAGCTTCGTGCCGAAGCTGAGCCTGAACCTCACCGGCGGCGTGAAACGTCGGGGCCATCCAGCCATTCGCGCGGAGCTGACCTCCGCTCCCGGCGAAGCCAACATCCAGAAGATCGCCGTGACCCTGCCGTCCGGCGAGCTTCTCGACAACAGCCACATCGGCACGGTCTGCACGAGGGTCGATTTCGCCAATCGATCCTGCCCGCCCGGCTCGCTGGTCGGCCAGGCCACGGTCGACACGCCGCTGCTCGACCAGCCGCTCACCGGCCCCGCGTACCTGCGGACATCGCAGCACCAGCTGCCGGACCTGGCCCTCGACCTCCACGGCCAGGTGGACTTCGAAGCCGCCGCCCGGATCGACAGCGTCAGGGGCCGGCTGCGGGCGAATTTCGAAACAGTCCCAGACGTTCCCTTCTCGCGAATCGTCCTCAATCTCCAGGGCGGCTCAAAGGGCCTTCTCCAGAACACCGAGACCCTCTGCGAAGGCGTCAAGAGGGCGATGACACGGATGACCGCCCACAGTGGCGCGACCCTGGAAATGAAGACGAAGCTCCAGGCCAACTGCGCCTCCAGCTCGAAGAAGAAGCGAAGGGGCCGTAGCCGATGAGCGCGCCGAATAAGGAGGCAGGAACCGTGTCACGGAAGACCAGCTGGCTGATCTCCGCGGCCCTCGTCTGGGGAGCGGTCGTCGTGTTCGCCGCTCCGGCGCTCGCCGCCCCGCGCGCCTACGATTCGCAGATGAACGGGTTCCAGAGCCCCGACGCCGTCACGATCGGCGTCGGCGACCAGGTTTGGGTGAGCGACACGGGAAGCGGTGTGATCTCCCAGTGGACACCGTTTCCCTCCCAGGAAAAGCTCGGCGACCAGGACGGGGGCGGACGTTGGTCGAGCGGAGAAACCGGTCCGCGCGGTCCGGCGGTGAGTGCTCAGACGGGCTTCCTCATCGCGGGGGAACTTGGCGCGGCATCTGCCTGCGGAGGCGCCGAATACTACGCATTCGACAACTTCGGGCAGTTCCTGTTCAAAGACGCCCCCGGTGAAGGCTTTGTCTGCATGATCTGGCTGGCCTTCGACAACTCTCCGACGAGCGACTCCTACGGCAGCTACTACGCCCTCAGCAGCGGCATAGTCGAAAAGCGCGACGGTTACGGAAACCCGGTCGATTTCATCGGCACCGCCTCCTACATCAGCGGCAACACGATCACAGGAACGCCCAAGGGCGCATTCGGAAACGCGAGCGGCAACTTCTACCCCGATGGCTCCGGGATCACGGTCGACTCCGAAGGCAACATCTGGGTCATTAACAGGGAACGTCGTGAGATCGACGAGTTCGACTCGACCGGGGTGTTCATCAGGCGGATCAACGCAGAAACCACGACGATCCCGGCGGCCGAAACCCCGATGGGGCCGAAGGGCTTCGGCTCCTACCCCGGCCTTACAGGGGTCGCCGTCGACCCGACCACCGGCAACGTGCTCGTCTCCGATCGAGGCGCACTGGTGGTGCGCGAATTCTCTCCCTCGGGCGAATACCTCAACGACATCACCGGGGCAGACACCCCGGCCGGGAAGTTCGGCTTCATCTGCAACTCGTTCGCCTGCTTCGACTCGGTCTACGGCGTCGCCGTCAACTCCCAGGGTTACGTCTACGTCGCCGACGGCGAAGACCATGTGGTCGACATCTTCAAGCCGCAGCCGCGGCAGCCGACCGTCGCCTACAAACCCGACACGAACCCGACGCCGACGTCCGGGACGGTGAACGCCACGGCCGATCCGAACGGCGGCGGCGACATCACCAGCTGCCGCTTCGAATACAGAATCGCGACCGCGGAAAAATACACGCTGCCCCCGATCACCTGCTCACCGGACCCGAGCGGCTCCCACTTCAGTGTTCCGACCGACGTCCACGCCGACCTCACTGGCCTCAGCACGGAGACGACCTACAGGTACCGCGTCGTCGTCGGCAACGCCAACGCGACGCGAATCGGGGCCGAGCGGACGCTGACCCCGCATGACGTGATCGGGCTGCGGGCGGAGGCGGCGACCAATGCGACGGCGTCGGGCGCGACCCTGAACGGATCGTTCGTCGGCAACGGCGCCGCGACCAACTACTGGTTCGAATACGGCACCAGCGCCTCCTACGGCACCAAGCTGCCGCTGCCGGCGCCTCCGGGCGCCAGCGCCGCCTCGCCCCCCGGGCCCGGTCGCACCAACATATCGCTCCCGATCTCCGGGTTGGCGCCGGCGACGAGGTACCACTTCCGGATCGTCGCAGACAACGGCTCGGCCAGCTCCAGCGACGACCAGAGCTTCCGAACGAGCGCACTTGCCCCCCAGGTCAAACAGTCGGTGACCGGAGTCCACTCCGATCAGGTGATCCTCAACGCCCAGGTCAACCCCGGTGGAGCGGACACGGTCTACAACTTCGAGTTCGGCACGGAACCCTGCTCCGAAGTCCCGGACCCCTGCAACTTCGCCTTTGCTGACACCCACATCGGCTCGAACTTCAGCTTCGCAAAAGGGAGCAAGCGCCTGCTCGGCCTGGAAGAAGGGACGACCTACTACTACCGGGCGATCGCCACGAACGCTGCCGGCACGACCTACGGCCCCGACCTCCACTTCTCGACGTACCCGTTCGAACCGGAACTGGTCGACACCTGCCCCAACGTGCTGGCCCGCCAACAGACGGGATCGGCGCTGGTTTCGGATTGCCGCGGATACGAGCTCGTATCCGCCGCGCACGCGGGCGGATACGACGTCGAGTCGACGCTCGTCCCGGGCCAGACGCCATTCGACGGCTACCCGCGGGCGGAGAATCCGTCACGGGCGCTGTACGGAATCCACAACGGGGCCCTTCCCGGCGTCGCCGGCAACCCGACGAACCGCGGCGTCGACCCGTACGTCGCGACACGAGGCGCGAACGGCTGGACGACGTCATACGTCGGGATCCCGGCGAACAACCCGAACGCGTCGTCGCCCTTCTCCTCGACCCTCGCCGAAGCGGACCCGACCCTCCAGAACTTTGCCTTCGACGGGCCCGAAATCTGCTCCCCCTGCTTCGCGGACGGCTCGACCGGGATCCCGGTGCACCTCCACGACGGGAGCCTCGTCCAGGGGATGAGGGGGTCGATCCCACAGACCGGGTCGGCGGCCAACGGGCTCGTCAAGAAGCACCTCTCCGCCGACGGGCGGCACTTCGTCTTCGCCTCGACCTCGCAGTTCGAGCCCGCGGGCAACAACGCCACGGGCGACGTCTCGATCTACGACCGCAACCTCGGGACCGACACGACGCAGGTCGTCTCCATCGGTCCTTCCGGCACCGCCCTCGCCTGCCTCCAGGGTGCTGGTCAGTGCCATGGCCCGAGCAACCCGGCCGGGATCGCGGAGCTGGACATGTCCGAGGACGGCTCCCGAATCCTCGTCGGCCAGAGGACTTCCACCGACGTGGCGGGCAATCGACCACTTCCACCTCTACCTCCACATCGGAACCTCCCCCAACTCGATCGACCTCACCCCCGGTGTGACCGAAGGCGTCCTCTTCGACGGGATGACCGGGGATGGCTCGCGGGTCTTCTTCACGACCAGGGACCACCTGGTCGGAGCCGATACCGACAGCAGCGCCGACATCTACGAGGCGACGGTCGGCGCCGGCTCGGCGAGCCTCCGCCTGATCAGCACCGATGGGAGCTCGGCCAGCAACGACGACGGCTGCGAACCGCCCGGCTCGCCGGGATGGAACGTTCCGGCCGGCGGCCCGGATTGCAGCGCTCTCGCCTTCGCCGGGGGCGCCGGTATCGCCGCCGGCGACGGCACCTTCTACTTCCTCAGCCCGGAGCAGCTCGACGGATCCCAAGGCACTGAGAACCAGGCCAACCTCTACGTCGTCAAACCGGGAGGCGATCCCGCGTTCGTGGCGACGATCGACTCGAGCGAAGGAAAGCCCGGTCCCCAGCCTGCCAGCCACCCGCGTGTTACAGGCAGCTTTCTGTCGGGACTGTCCGGCGCTGAATCGCTTGCCGTAGACCAACTCAACGGCGACGTCTATGTGGCCGAGCGGGACAACAACCGAGTCCTTCGCTTCACGGAAAACGGGGCTCCGCATGACTTCGCCGAAGGTCCGGACGCGGGCACCAACGAACTTGCCGGCCAGAGCCTCGGCTTCGGCGGTGAAGGAGAGATCGCGGTCGACAATTCCTCCAGCCCGCTGTCGGGCGCTCTCTACGTCACGACCAACGGCAGCACGGTGAATGTCTTCTCAAGGTCCGGCGCCGAACTGGGCGAACTGACCGGATTTGGCGAGGCCTGCGGTGTCGCCGTCGACGAGTCGAGCGGTGCCGTCTATGTTGGCGACTACCCATCGACCGTGTGGCGGCTCCAGCCGACGTCGGGCACGACTCCGATCACGAACGCCGACTACGAAGTCACAGGTCTCACGACGGAAGGCGTCTCCCCCTGCCCGGTTGGCGCCGACTCAGCAGGTCATGCATTCGCCCTCGGCTACTTCGGCGGAGCACTGATCGAATACGAAGAAAGCGACTTCGAAGCCGGTAATCCCCTCGTGCCGGGGACTGAAGTGAACAGCTCCACGAACCGGATCTACACCGATCCCGAGAACGGCGACCGTTACATCAACAGGGGCGATCGGATCGAATGGACCGATTCGGCGGGCAACCTGATCGGTCAGTTCGGGTCCGGGGAAATCAGCGCCTCCCAGGGGGTCGCGGTCAACGCGACAAGCAAGCACGTCTATGTCTCGACGGGCTCCGAAGTCATCGAGTATGGCTTCAAACCCGGTGCTTACCATCCGATCGACAATCCGGCGATCATGCACGCCGTTGACCAGGCAGGAATTCACCACTACGGTGACTTCCAGGTCACACCGTCCGGCAGGTACGCGGTGTTCGTGTCGGCCCAGCCGCTCGACTCGGGCTTCCTCAACGAAAGCCACGTCGAGGTCTACCGCTACGCGGTCGACGACGAAGCGCTCGAATGCGCCTCCTGCACCCCGACCAACGCCCCCGCGACAGGCGACGCCAGCCTCGCCTCGCATGGGCTCAGCCTCACCGACGACGGCCGGGTCTTCTTCGACTCGACCGATTCCCTCGTCCTCCGCGACGGAGACGAACGCAAGGACGTATACGAGTGGGAGGTCCTGGGAGCGGGGAGCTGCAACCCCGAGAACCCGAACCTCTTCTCGACCGGCCACTGCGTCGCGCTGATCTCGTCCGGTACCAGCCAATTCGATTCGAGCCTGCTCTCGGTCAGCGGCGACGGCATCGACGCCTACTTCTTCACCCACGACAGCCTCGCTCATGAGGACGAGAACGGACCGGTGACGAAGCTCTACGACGCCCGCGAGAACGGCGGCTTCTTCGACGTCCCGCCGCCGGCCCTGTGCGCGGCGTCGGACGAGTGCCACGGCCCGGGGACCAAGGCCGCCGACTTGCCGCCGATCCGGACGATCGCCGGCGAGCCGGGGAAGCCGTCGGTCAGGTGCAGGAAGGGCATCGTCAAGAAGCACGGCAAGTGCGTCAAGAAGAAAGCAGGCGCGGAAGACAACAAGCAAGGCAAACGCGCCAAGAAGAGCAAGGGGGGCGGCAGATGAGCGCCAGGACGATCACGCGCGATCCTGGTCGCCATCGCGGCGCTGTTCCTGGTGGCTGCGCCCCAGCGCTCGCCACTCGAGCGAGAATCACGTCCTTCACGACGACCAGCACCGATTCGCAGGCGGGCGGCCATCCCGACCTCGATACGACCTTCACCCTCGCCGAACCCGGCGTTCATGAGGCGGCGAAGAACGTCATCTTCAACGCCCCCGAGGGCCTGTTCGGAAACATCAACGCGATCACCAACTGCACGCCGGCGGAATTCGCTCTCGACAAATGCCCGTCCGAACTCCCAGGTCGGGCCTGATCACGGTCTACGCCAACTACTCGGGCGACCTGGATTACCTTCTCGGCACGGCGCCGCTCTATGACGTCTCCCCGCAGGCGGATCAGACGGCGCTGATCCAGTTCATCGTCCCGGTCCTCCAGATCCCGATCTCGATCCCGATCACCGTGCGCACCGGGACCGATTACGGGCTGCGGCTTCACGGTCTCCGACATCACCCAGCTGACCCCGCTGGCCGGCGCCGACCTGACGATCTGGGGCTTCCCGGCGAGCGCGAGCCACAACGGCGATCGCTTCCCAAAGGGCTCCCCAGGCGAACCCGCCGGCTGCCCCGGACTGGCCGACGCGAGCTGCAACCCGTACCCGACCCCCGCAAGCGTTCCCGAACAAACCGCTCACCGACAACCCGACCCAGTGCAGCGGCGAGCCGCTCGTGACCGAACTCCTGGTCGAGACCTACCAGGACCCGGGCACATTTCTCCCAGGCCGAAAGCACGCTATCCGGCGATCAGCGGATGTGAGCGGGAGACCTTCAAACCGCTGCTCCAGGGCCAGCCCGACGACCCACGAGACCGACTCGGCCGTCGGGCCTCGATCTGAACCTGAGCGCCCAGCAGTTCGAGGGATTTGCCGCCTCCCCGTCGCAGATCAAGTCGGCGGTCGTCACCCTTCCCGAGGGCCTGACGATCAACCCCGACGCCGCCGACGGGCAGAGCGCCTGCACCGACGCCGAGGCCAACTTCGGCACGGAGGGCCCGGCGAACTGCCCCGACAACGCGAAGATCGGGACCCTCAGCGTCGGTTCGCCGACCCTCGACGGCCGCCTCACGGGCTCGCTCTACTTCGGCGAACCAAAGCCCGGCGACCAGTACCGGCTCTTCATGGTCTTCGACGGCTTCGGCATCCACGCCAAGCTGGTCGGGTCGGCGGTCCCGGACCCGCAGACCGGACAGGTCACGGTCTACTTCGAAGACCTGCCGCAGGTCCCGTTCGAAGACTTCGACATCCACCTCTTCGCCTCCGACCGCGGCCTGATGGCGACGCCGACCCGCTGCACGATCTACACGTCGTCGGCCGCTTCTTCCCCTGGAACGAAACGCTCCCGGACGCAGAACTCGGTCCAGCACTTCAGCCTCGACGCCGGGCCCGCACGGCGCCGTCTGCCCGGGCCAGGTCCGGCCGTTCCACCCGCGCCTCGAGGCCGGGACCTCGAACCCGACGGCCGGCGCGTTCTCCAACTTCCACCTCAAGCTCGACCGCGACGACGGCGACCAGTTCCTCGGCGACCTCAACTTCAGGATGCCGCCCGGCTTCACCGGCGACCTGCGCGGCATCACCTATTGCCCGGAAGCGCTCGATCCTCGCCGCCGCCTCGCGACCTCGGCCGCGCCGAGCTGGCGGCTCCGAGCTGCCCGGCCTCCTCCCAGATCGGGACCACGAACGTCGCCGCCGGCCCTGGCGGCCACCCGTTCCACGCGATCGGGAAGATGTACCTGGCGGGCCGTTCAAGGGCGCGCCGCTCGAGCCTCGCGGCGATAACGCCGGCGCTCGCCGGCCCATATGACTACGGCGTCGTGGTCGTCCGGGTCGCCCTCCATGTCGATCCGCAGCACCGCGCAGGTGTCGGCGCGTCTCGGACACGGTCCCTCAGCATCATCGGCGGCGTCCCGATCCGGATGCGCTCGATCCAGGTCAACATCGACAAGCCGAACTTCACGATCAACCCGACCAACTGCTCGCCCATTCTCGGTCGACATCCAGGGGATCGGCGACCAGGGCACGGTCGCCGACTTCTCCTCCTACTTCAATGCGGTCAATTGCGCTGCGCTGCCGTTCAAGCCGAAGCATGACGGTTCGCCAGCTCGGGTCAAGCGCAAGGCACACCAAGCGGAGCCGGAACCCGCGCATGCGCTTCGAGCTTCGGACCCGCAGCGGCGACGCCAACATCAAGTCGCTTGCCGTGACACTGCCGAAGGCGTTCGCGATCGACCAGCGCCACCTGGGCAACATCTGCTCGAAAGCTCAGCTCGCAGCCGAATCGTGCGCCGGCCGCCAGCCGATCGGCACCGTCGAAACGAGAACCCCGCTGCTCGACCAGCCGCTGACCGGCCCGGCCTACGCGGTCTCGGGCTTCGGCAAGCTGCCGCGGCTCGCCTTCATCCTCGATGGCCAGGTTCGGCTCGTCCCCCAGGCCGAATCCTTCTCCAAGGACGGCAGGCTGACGACGGTCGTCCCGGTCATCCCCGACGCGCCGATCGGCTACTTCAGGCTCGACCTGTTCGGCGGGCAAACAGGGCTACCTCGTCAACACGAGGAGCCTCTGCGCCTCGCCGCCGAATGATCGAGATCGACTACACCGCCCAGAGCGGCAAGGAAATGACCCAGAAGGTCGCCACCAAGACCGCCTGCGGCTCGACGAAGAGCAGCGCAAAACGCAAGCGGCACTGAGAAATCCCCCTGCTATTCCCGCGCTCTTACGGTTTGGGAACATCTGCGGACCGCAAAGTCCTTACAGAATGCGTTAATGTCTCTTCTGACGACGTCCGAATGGCCGGGCGCAAACGGGGAAATACGAGGAGAGCAAATAGGACATGGTCGAGCCACACGGCAGGCCTGGTACGAATTTCGTCGTCCGTTTGCTGCGCAGCTAGGCGCGCCGGCCTTGCCCTGATACTCGCCGCCCTTCTCGCCGTCGCCATCCTGGTCGGGAACGCCGGGGCCGAGCGCGCTCAGCGCGAAAACGTGATCGCGATGATCAACGGAGGGATCAAGCCGCGGAAGCTTCCGCGCGACCAGAAGGTGCCGGTGACCGTCTTCCTCTCCGGCGGAGTCCAGACCTCCGACGGCTCGCCGATCCCGAGGGTCAACTGGATCCGGCTCGAACTCGCCTGGCGGGGGGCGATGAACACCCACGGCCTGCCGGTCTGCCCGCGCGAGCGTCTGACCAGCACGACGACCGAGCAGGCAATGGAATGCCTGCGGCGAATCGCTGGTCGGGCGGGGCAAGCTGTCGGCGCAGATATTCGTGCCCAATCAGCCGGCATTCCACGTCAAGGCGAACCTGCTCACCTTCAACGGCCGGACCAAGGAGGGGCGCCCGGCGGTCTGGGCGCATGCGTACTCGATGGACCCGCCGAGCTCCTTCGTGATCCCGTTCACGGTCCGCAACGAACAGCACCGGACGGTCCTGGTGACGACGATCAGGCGATCGGTCGGGCCCTGGCCGCACGTCGCCAGCTTTGCCGTCCAGGTATCGCGGATCTACAACCACGCCGGCAACAGGAAGAGCTATCTCAACGCCTCATGCCCGGTGCCGAAGGGATTCTCGGCCGGTTTCCTCTCGTTCGCCCGCGCCACCTACAGCTTCGCCGGCGGCGAGAAGATCGTGACCGAGTCGGTTCGCAGCTGCCGCGTCCGCTGATTGTTCCAATCGGGACATAGTGGTACGTGGCAGGATCGAATTTCTTTGTCAAAATCCGTTTCGGTTTTTCGCTTGTCCAAGCCTCTTTATGGCAGTTGGCGGAAGAGGGTGGCCAAAATCCTCTCAGCCTCGCTTGACAGAACGGGTCCGCGTATGTTCTTATTGACTGACGGCTCGAAATGCACATCGCCAGACAGACAAGGGAACGCCAGCCGGCGATTTCGCCTCAGTCGAACGGGGCCAGGAAGAGCCGCCGCGAAGCCGCTCCCGCGCCGATCGGCCGCCGCGCCAAGGGCGAGCCGTTCTCGGCCAGCTTCGACCGGCTTCGGGGAGAGGTAAGGGAGGCATGCGGCAGTGAGTCAGCCTGGGAGGCGAGGGTCATCGCCGGGGTTCGGGCGGCGCTCGAGTTCGCCGCCGCCCACCCCGGCGAGGCCCGTGCTCTGACGATCGAGGCCGGTGGAGCCGACGCCGGGGTCGACCGCCAGGACGACGTGATCGCGTACTTCACGAAGCTCCTCGGCGAGGCGTCGCCTTCCGAGAAGCTGTTTCCGATCGCCGCCGACAGGGCGATGGTCGCTTCGGTCGTGATGATCGTCCGCAGCCACCTTGTGTCCGGCTCGGTGAGGCACCTGCCGGAGCTGGCCCCCGACCTCGCCTACATGATCCTGATGCCCTACGCGGGCCAGGCCGGCGCCCGGCGCGAGACCGAGCGCTCGGGGCTGATTTAGGCGTTAGGTAGAGACCCGTACGGATTCCGTACGCACGAATTAGCAAGGTTTTCACATTTCCTCTTGACTTTAGGGTCCGTTCCTGTTCTCATTGGGGACATGAGCTACGAGGGAACGATCGTCGTCGAGGGAGTCGAGTACGGGTCCCGCCTGCCCCGCGGCCGCCACGGGATCCCGCAGGCACTGGTTACCGAAAACCAGCGCGACCGGCTGCTCGATGCGGCAACCGCGATCTTCGCCGAGCGGGGTTTCGCGGCTCTCGCCGTCGCCAACGTGATTCAGCAGGCCGGGGTCTCGCGCGGGACGTTCTACGAGATCTTCGACAACAAATTCGACTGCCTCCTCGCCGCTCAGCAGCGGGCCTTCGACCGGCTCCACTCGGCGATCGTCACGGCCTGCTCGGCCGAGGAGGAGTGGCCGCGGGGCGTCGCCGCCGGGGTCGCCGCCGGCCTCGACTTCGTCGCCGAGTTCCCCGATGACGCCCGTCTCATCCTCGCCTCGAGCCACCCGTCTTCGGAGCCGCAGCTGGCCCGCGACGGGATCTCTGCCAACGAGTGGCTCGTCGAGCTGATGCGCGACGGCTCCCGGCACTGCCCGGACGCGCGCTCGCCCAGCGACCTGACCGAGCAGGCCGCCGTCGGGGCGGCGATCTCGATCGTCGGGTCCTGCCTCGCCAGCGAACGTGTCGGGCCGATGCCGGAGCTGACGACAGCTCTCGTCCAGATCATCCTCACCCCGTACCTCGGCGGCGACGAGGCGAAACGCGCGCTGCGGAGTTAGCGAGCGATGAATCGGCTGCTGAAGAGAATCATGCTTACCGCAATGGTCGGAATGGCGCTCTCGGTCTCGTCCGCGATCGCCTCACCGGCAGCGTCGAGCGCCTGGGTCGTCCTCGATCATGGCCGCCAGGGCGACTACCTCTGGTCGGTCAAGGCGAGGCGCTCGGGCGGCCCGGCCGAGGCCGGCTCCCAGAGGACGACGCGCGCGAGCCCTGCCTCCTGGTCGGGACCAAATGGATGCGCAGCCGGTTCAGCTATGGCAGGAGCCGGTACAGGCAGTGCGCCGAAACATCCGGGAGCGTCGGGGCGACCGAAGCGCCGCTGGTCGCGAGCGGGGTCGTGCCGAGCAGCGGGCCGCGGCCGAAGCTGACGGCGGTCGGGATGATCTTCTCCACCAGGGTCCACCGGATCCGGATCAGCTACGCCGATGGCACCACGTCGACGATCCCGGCGAACGACTTCAGCGCCGAGGAGTCGCATGACGGCGAACTCAGCGGGCTCCGGTATGCGGCGTTCTCGGTCCGGGGCCCCTGGTGCCCGGAACGGATGGCCAGCATCAGCGGCTCGGGCAGGACGCTGTGGGAAGGCGCCCCCGAGAAACGCCCCTGCTGATTGTCTACACGGGGTGACCGAGCGACCAGTCCGCCGCGGGCTCTGCGATAGCTGCGTCCACCAGCAGCTGGTTCCGAACACCCGGGGCTCGGTCTTCTCGCTCTGTCTGCGGTCGCGGACCGAGCCCGCGTACCCCCGCTATCCGCGCCTTCCGGTCCTCACCTGCCCCGGACATGAGCACCGGCCGGCTGGCGGGCCGCACCAATAGCGGCACCCAGAAGACCGAAGCCTACGATCACCGCCGCCAGCCCGACGAGCAGGCCCACGGCGGGCAGCAGCGCTGCCAGGCGCAGAATCGCCAATCCCGCCAGGAAGGCGGGGATTCGGCCGCGCGGCGCCTTGACCATGATCCGGCCGAGCGCCCAGGCGGCGGTCACATAGGCGACGGCGGCGAACGGGAGCGCGGCGAAGCCGAGCCCGATCGCGAGCGGCAGGCCAACCAGGGTGACGGCGGCGACGAAGATCGCGATCGGGATCGCAATCGCGATCCCGACCCCTATTCCAACTGCGGTCCAGAAGCGGTCCTGGGCCTGGTCGAAGATCGCCTCGGCCGCGCGGGGCGCGAGCACCAGGAGCAGGATCCCCAGGATCGCCGCGGAGACGCCGACCGCCAGCCAGAGGACGAATACGCCGACGATCGAATAAAGGCCGACCAGGTCAGACCACGTCTCCTTCTGGATATCCCCTCCCACCCTCGCGCTTGGGGCGATCCGGGGAGTGTCGTTCCCATAGGTCAGGTCGCCGCCAACACTGGAGTGAGGCAGCAGGTGGGCGCGGCCCGCCACGGTCACCAGGTTGCCGTCGATCCGCCCTCTCAACACGACATCACCATCTACGACGACGACATCGCCGCTGACCCGGCCGGCGATCCTTGCGTGGCCCTTGACCAGGTACACGTCTTCGACTTCCTGTTCGGGGCCTAGGAAGACGTCGCCGACGATCACGACGACGGGGTCACGAGATTCGTTGTCGACCTTGGCCGCGGCAGGGGATGCGGCGAGGAGCGCCATGGTCAGCGCGGCGGGAAGGACGAGAAGCCGGCGCACCGGCCGCAGATTACCTCGCCATCGGGTCGGGTTCGCCCAGCTTCGAGTTGGCGGGTGGCTCGTAGGGGCCGCCGGGGACGCCGCCGATCGCCAGCAGCCGCACGCCGTCGTCTCCGGGCCAGACCTTGCGGTTGGTGCCCGCCGAGACGCGGATGACGTGGTCGGCGTCGAGCGGGAACCGCTCGCCGTCGATCTCGATCTCGCCCGACCCGCGCAGCGCGAAGAAGACCTCCTCCTGGCCGTCGCCGGAATGGTCGTGCTCGGGATAGCCCTCGAAGTTGGGGGGGAGGTCGATGATCGCCATCCCGAACGATTCGACCCCGAGCTCGGCCCGGGCGCGCTTGAAGGCGCCGAGGTAGACGGCCTCCATCTCATCGATCCGCTTCACCGCATATCCGCTCACCGCTATCTCCCTTCGCTGATGTGGTCGCCTCCGCGGCATCCTATACAGATCGCACGAACGTTCGTGCTTTTCTGTAGCCTGGGTCGCGATGGAGGCGGGCTCGATCACAGCGACAGCCGCCGCCCCCGGTGCCGGCAGGGGCGCCGAGACGCGGGCGGCGATCCTCGGGCGGGCCGTCGACCTGGCCTCCGCCGGCGGCCTCGAGAGCCTCACGATCGGGCGCCTCGCGTCGGAGATGGGGATGAGCAAGAGCGGCCTGTTCGCCCATTTCGGGTCGAAGCAGGAGCTGCAGCTGGCGACGGTGGGGGCCGCGGCGCTCGAATTCAGCCGCACCGTGGTCGAGCCGGCCGCCGAGGCGCCCGAGGGGGCTCCGCGGATGCGGGCGATGGTCGATTCCTATCTCGACCACCTCGACTCCTCGCCGTACTCGGGGGGCTGCTTCTGGGCTGCGACCGCCGCCGAGTACGACGACCGCCCGGGCCCAGTCCGCGACGCGATCGCCGCCGCGATCGACGCCTGGCTGGGAGAGCTGGAGCGCCAGGCGGGGCTCGCCGGCCTCGAAGAGCCCGACCGCGTCGCATTCGAGCTCTACGCTCTCGTGATGGGGGCCAACTCCCGCTACCGCCTCAGCGGCGACCGCCGCGTCTTCGACCACGCCCGGCGCGCGGCCGAGCGGGTGCTGGCCCTGCCTTGATCAGTCAGGCGGGTTTGTGGTCGACCCGCTCGGGCCTGATCCTGATGATCAGCCGCACTTCGCCGGGCCGGCGTCCCGGGTACTCGTCGACGTCCTGGTAGCGGCGGGCAAGGGCGTCGATGTGCTGGTCGGCGCCGTCGTCGGTGATCTCGATCGCCCGGCCCCGGATCAGGAGCCGCTCGTACGGTTCCTCGGGATCGGTGATCGAAATCGCGACCCGCGGGTCTCGGCGCAGGTTCTTCGGCTTCAACCTTCCCTCCGCGGTGTTGATCAGGACGGTGCTCCCCTCGTGGTCGATCCAGACGGGAGACACCTGCGGCGAACCGTCCGCCATCAGGGTCGCCACGTGGGCGAAGGCCCTTCCCTCGAGCAGGTGCATCGCCTCGGCCGGTATCGATGCGGCTCTCTCCTCGGTGCTCGTCGTGCTCATGATCGCCTCCATCTTCAGCTCGATGTTCTCGAGGACGAGCTACCCGGCGGCGGGAGGGGGTAATCGGAGCTCAGTCGAGCAGGCCGACCTGGCGCAAGATCGAGACGGAGTCCGAGTAGACGTCCTTGCGCTTGACGAGGCCGGCCTCGAACGGGATCGAGTCGATCCCGTCCCAGCTGACCGGGTTCCCGGTCGGCGCCGCCTCGATGTCGCCGCGGCGCATCGGGTTCGTGTGGGTCGCGGTCGCGGTCCACTCCTGGACCACGAGGCCGTCGCGGACGTAGAGCCGTCGCGTCTCGAACCTCAGGTCGGGCCAGGCCTCGAAGATCGAGGCGATGTGGCCGCGGACCTCCTCGCCGCTCGCCGACTCCCCGGCGGTGTGGTTGGCGAAGACCATGTCGGGCGCGTGCATCGCCACGATCGCGTCGACGTCGTGGGCGTTCCAGGCGTCGTTGTAGCGGCCGATCGTCTCGGTGAGAGCATCGATCCCGTCCGCCTCGCCCATCGGCGCCAATCTATCCGACCGGGCCGGGGGCGGCCCTTGGCTAGGCTCCGGCCATGGACATCGGCATCGGCCTACCGAACATGGTCCCCGGCGCGGGTGGCGCCGAGATGGTCGAGTGGGCGAAGCGGGCCGAGGCCCGCGGCTTCTCCAGCCTCGGAACCCTCGACCGGATCCTCTACGAGAGCTACGAGCCGCTGACCGCGCTCGCTGCCGCCGCAGCCGTGACCGAGCGGATCGGGCTCCTCACCGCGGTCCTGCTCGGTCCGCTGAGGACCAACGCGCCGCTGCTTGCGAAGCAGGCGCAATCCGTACAGGCGCTGTCGGGTGGCCGCCTGACACTGGGGGTCGGGCTCGGCGCGCGCGAGGACGACTACGAGGCGAGCGGGGTGGAGACCGCAGGGCGGGGCCGACTGTTCGACCGGCTGCTCTCGGAGCTGACCGAGGCATGGCGCGGCGGCGGGGTCGGGCCGGCGGCGGGCGGCGCTCCCAGGCTGATCATCGGCGGCCAGGTCGAGAGGGCGTTCGAGCGAGTCGCGCGGTTCGGCGACGGCTGGATCCAGGGCGCCTCAGGCGCCGAGCAGTTCGGCGAGCTGGCCCCCAAGGTCCGGGAGGCCTGGAGCGAGGCCGGACGCGACGGCGAGCCGGCCGCCCTCGCGATCGCCTACTACTCGCTCGGCAAGGGCGCCGAGGAGAACGCCCGCAGGGATCTCGGCCATTACTACGCCTGGCTCGGCGAGGAAATCGCCGAGCTGATCATCGGCGCGGCGGCGACCGATTCCGAGGGCGTTCAGAGCTACATCGAGGCCTACGAGAAGGCCGGCTGCGACGAGCTGACGTTCTTCCCCTGCAGCTCCGACGTCGAGCAGGTCGATCTGCTCGCGGAGGCGGCCGGGATCTGAGCCGGCGCGACTATCATCCAGCAGGGGGATGAGAGGTCTTTCGAACAGGGGCAGGGCCAGGGCGATCGCCCTGATCGGAGCCGGGCTGGTGCTGGCCGGGGCGATGGCCACGCTCGCCCGCGCCGAGCTGACATCGAAGGGCAATCTCTTCGTCACCTTCAACGGCGGGATCGAGCCGGCGGCTCTGCCCCGGCACGAACTGGCGCCGATCACCGTCTGGATCGACGGCAAGGTGAGGACCCTGAAGGGGGACGACCCACCGTCGCTCCGCAGCATCACGATCGCCCTCAACCGCAACGGCCACCTCGAAACGCGCGGCCTGCCGAGGTGCAAGAAGGGCGAGCTGATCGCGGCCTCGAGGCAGCAGGCGCTCGAAGCCTGCCGCGACGCCCTGGTCGGCAGCGGCACCTACCGCGCCCGCAGCACCTTCCCCGAACAGACCCGCTCCCCGACCCACGGCCGGATCCTCGCCTTCAACGGCTCCGAACACGGCCACGAGACGATCCTCGCCCACGTCTACGGCGAAGACCCGGCCCCCAACGCGAACGTCATCGTCTTCACGATCCGTCACACCAAGGGCCGGTTCAGCACCGTCCTGCACGGTGTTTCTCCTCCCGGGCTGACCCGCTGGGGATTCCTCAAGAGGATCAGCCTCCGTCTCCATCGCAACTACACCTTTCACGGCCAGCACCGGACCTACCTGTCGGCCCCTTGCCAGGCTCCCGGCGACCTCAAGCAAGCCTTTTTCCCGTTCGTCTTCGCGGAAATGGACTTCGAGGACGGGCGTGAGCTGTCGGCGACGCTGACCCGCTCCTGCCGGGTCAAAGCCGGCGGATGAGCGCGAGGTAGCTGTTTGACGGCCCGCGCGGCAAGGGCGATCGCGCTCGCGACGCTGGCCTGCCTGGCCGCGGCGGCGCCGGCCGCGGCGGCGCCGGCCTGGCTTGCCCCGGAGAACCTCTCCGACCTTGGCCGCAACGCGACCGAACCGCAGGTGGCGGTCGACGGCGCCGGAGGGGCGGTCGCCGTCTGGGCCCGCTCGAACGGGTCGCACACGATCATCCAGGCGACCTCGCGCCCACCGGGCGGCGGCTGGGCGCCGCCGGTGGATCTCTCGGCGGTGGGCCGCGAAGCAATTGAACCGGAGATCGCAGTCGACTCTGCGGGCCATGCCGTCGCCGTCTGGTCACGAAAGTCAGACGGGGTTCATTTCCTCATTCAGGGTGCCTCGATGACAGCCGGCGGCGGCTGGTCGTCCCCACTCGACATATCCGACACCGAAAAGACCGCCACCGAACCGGAGGTCGCGATCGACTCCGCCGGTCGCGCAATCGCCGTCTGGTCCAGGTTCGACGGCTCCGACGACATCATCCAGACGGCCGCGCTCGCGCCCGGGGTCGGGTCGGCGTGGTCGGAACCGGTCGACCTCTCCGCCGCGGGGGAGGACGCGAACGAACCGCAGCTCGCGATCGACGCGGGAGGCGACACGGTCGCCGTCTGGAAACGGCTGGAAGGCACCGACATGATCGCCCAGGCCGCGTTCCAGCCGACCGGAGGCGCATGGGGGAGCGCAAAGAACTTGTCGGAAGCCGGCGGAGATGCCAATGGCCCCCAGGTCACGGTCGATCAGGGCGGCAGCGCCGTGGCGGTCTGGTCGCGCACGGTCGGAGGGATGGGGACGGTCGAATCGGCCCAGATGGCGTCGGATGGACAATGGGGCCAAGCGGTCGATCTCACCGGCGCCGGCGAGGATGCGACCGAACCGCAGGTCGCCACCGCGGCCGGCAAGTCGATCGCCGTCTGGACGTTGGGCGGGGCCGGTCCCTACAGCTCGATTCAGTCCTCCGAGATGGCCGCCGGGGGGCCCTGGCGGCCCGCCGAGGACCTCACCCAGCCGGGCCTGACCCAGACCGTGGCTTCGTCCCAGGTGGCGCTAGACCCGAACGGCAGCGCCGCCGCGGTATGGGCGCGCTCGGCCGCCAGCCCGACCGTCATCGAGGGGCGGATCAAGCCCGCCGGTGGGGCCTGGACCGGCATCGACGAACTCTCCGAGCTCGGTTCGAGCGCGGGTGAACCGCAGGTTGCGCTTGGCGCGACCGGCGACGGAGCGTCGGTTTGGAGCCGGGACAACGGGGCAAACACGATCGTTCAGGCGGCAGGATTCGACGGCGCCGGCCCGCTCTTCCAGTCACTGTCCATACCGGCGGCCGCGACGGTGAGGCAGCCGGTCGCGTTCGGCACGACGACCTTCGACAACTGGTCACCGATCGCGTCGATCGCATGGAGCTTCGGCGATGGAGGCGACGGCGCGAACGGGGGTCGGGTCGACCACACCTTTGCCCGCCCCGGGGCCTACCCGATCTCGATCCTCGCTGCCGACAACCTCGGCAACGCGCGCGGCGCCTCCGGCTCGATCACGATCTACCGCCTGCCGAACGCCGGCCGCAACGTCAGGGTTCGGCGCGGGACCGCCTTCCTGATGGTTCGCTGTCCGAGCCCGGCGGGATGCACCGGGGTGGCGAGGCTGATCGCGAGGGTCCAGCTCGAGCGCAACGGCCGCAGCTTCGGCAAGCGGGCGCAGATCGGGCGGACATCGTTCAGCGTCCCGGGGGGAACGAGCCCGGTGCCGATCAGGCTGACGCGAGCGGGCCGGGCCGCCGTTCGCGAAAGCGGCGGGAAGGGGGCTCGCACCCAGCTGACCGGACCCGGGATCCAGCACCGCCTGGTGCTGCTACTCGCCGCGCGACGCTAGCCCGGTCGTTTGCCGTTCTCGCCGGCTCCGGTCGCCATCGCGTAGGCCTCTTCGGCGCCGATGAACGGGGCCAGCGTCATGTAGGTCGCCATCGGGACGAGCTCGGGAAGGCTCTCCGGGCCCTTCGACTTGACCTGGTCGTAGACCAGGGCGTAGATCGCTCCACCAATCGCCTCGGCCGCTATCGGCGGCGCCTCCGGCGCCAGCTCGTAGCCGGGGGCAAGCAGGGCCTCGAGCCCCTCCATGATCGTGTCCCGGGTCTGAAGCGCCCTTTTCCCGGCGGCGTACATCTCGACCGCGCCGAGACGGCTGTACTCGGGCTCTTCGACGCCGAAGGCGAACATCGCCTCAAAGGCCTGGTGGACGGCGCTCTGCCAGTCCGGGGCGCGGCGGAAGGCGGGCAGCGTCGTACCCAGCATCTGCGCCGAGCCGCTGTCGAGAGCCGCGATCAGCGCCTCTTCTTTGTTGGCGAAGTGCTCATAGAAGGTGCGCTGCGAGGTGGCGGCACGGTCGACGACCTCGGCGACGGTCGTCGCCGGGTAGCCCTTCTCCGCCACCGTCGCGGCGAGGGCGCGGAGCACCCGCTCAGGGGGGTTGGCGACCGACTGGCGCTCCTCGAACGGACGCGGCTTCTGCGACCGCCGGCGCGGCGCGCGCAGCTCGTCGGGGGGCGGGGGGTAGGAGAGCCACCATTTCCAGATCTGCGGCGCCAGCGCGATCAGCTGGTCCTCTTCGTCGCGGTAGAGCCGCTTGTGGATCACCTTCTGGAGGCCGCCGATCATCGCCCGGATCATCTGCTGCGGCATCGCCTCGCGATCCGGGATTTCGGCGAACAGTTCGGTGACGAAGCTCTCGAAGGCGTCGAGTGTCTTCTCGACCACCTGGACCCCCGCCGGGCCGGCCGCGTAGACCTCGACGAAGCACATCTTCGAGGCGCCGGGCTGGCTCGCGATCAGGGTGAGGAAGGCCTCGAGCGCCTTCCTAGTCCGCTCCTCGCCGGCGGCGTCGGCCTCGGCGCTCCTGATCACTTCCAGGGTCGGTTCGATCAGCGCCTCGGCCGCGGTCAGGAAGCACTCCTCCTTGTCGGCGAAATGGCGGTAGAAGGCGCTGCGCGAGACTCCGGAGAGGTTGACGAGGTCGGCGACGGTGGTCGCCTCGTAGCCCTTGTCGGCGACGGTCGCGACCATCGCAGCGAACAGGCGCTCGCGTTGATTTTTCTCCGCCTCCTCGCGGGGAGTGCCGCGTCCAGGGCGCAGCATTCGCTCCCGAAGCTCGGTGGCGTCCCCCCAGGGCGTCCGCGTCATCGGGGCGGACGATAGCCGGGTATGCGGGTGTAGCTCAGCGCCGATCGCGGTCTCCGTTTTGGTGGTACGTCGTAGGCTCAAACTATGTCCTAGGGCCTCCCGCAATGCAGCCCCAATACGGCACTCTAAAGCCATCTTCCTGATTTGCAACCGAGGTAGACACGATTGTCTCTTGACAAACTGGTCCGCCTCTGTTCTAATACGCAACGCCTCAGGAGACGCGCTTGTCTACTGACAAGGTGTTCGTGTTCCGAAAGGCGGGAGAGAGATAAACCGTCCGCTTCGCGGCGGACACCGAGAGAAGCGCCGACTCCCAGCTAGGGGCTCGATCGCAAGATCGGGAACGGAAAAAGGGGGGCGGCAGGAGGAGAGAAACGTGGGGACTTCGTCGGCGACGGCGACGGACTTCGTATCGGGACGCAGGGCTGGCCTTGTTGCGGCCTGCTTGGCTGTGGCCGCGTGCCTGCTGATCCCGGCGGAGCAGGCTCACGCCACCATCACCCACGTGCTCGACTCGAGCTTCGAAACGAAATACGAATCCGCCCCTGGGGTCTTCTCACCGGTTAGCCCGCGAACCATCGCGGTCGACGAGTCGACCGGCAGCGTTTATGTGGTCAGCGAATCCCCTGGGCGCGTCACAAAATACGACGCCGACGGGAACCCGTCGAACTTCTCCGGCCTCGGCTCCAACACGATCAATTTCTCGGAACCGTTTGCTCAGCCGAGACAGATTGCCGTCGACAACTCCGGCGGCATCAACAACGGCGTCATCTACGTGGGAAGAAGCGGCTTCGGTCTTGGCAGCAGCGCCCTTGTCTTCCTTCCGTCCGGCTCCTTCGTTGCCCACATCACGAACTCATCCGTCTCCGGCAACGACGGCCCGTTCTGTGGAGCGGCGACGAACACGACCGGAGACGTCTTCATGTCACATCCCAACGCTCTTCTCCAGGGTCCGTACATCGACAAGTACCACCCAGGGCAGTGGCTTGCCGGCGCAAATCCCGAGCAGCAGTGGTCTGTCGCAGGGACGATGGTCGGAATACCGTCGGAAACGTGCAAGCTCGCGGTTGACTCCGAAAACTCGATCTACGTCAACAACTCGTATGTAACCGGTTCCGGGAACCTGCTCAAGTACGCCTCGACGGTATTCGATTTGGAAGAACCGCCCTCGAGAACCATCGATACCGGAAGCACCTATGTCTCGATCGACACTTCCACCGACGACGCATACTCGGACCGCAACAACTCCATCGCCCGATTCGACTCGGGCGGGCAACTCCGGGAAGTCTTCGGCGTCGGTGACTTCGAAGAATCCCCGAGTGTCGCACTCGACAGCACAACCGGAACCGCTTACGTCTCGGTCCTGAGCGCTGGTGGAGAAACCAAGAACGAAGTAAAGATCTACAAGACGGCCATCACGCCCGACATCACGAATGTCGTGGCGTCCACAGGTCCCACAAGCGCCACCGTGGCCGCCGACATCGGCACCGCTGGGGCCGGCAACGTCACCGGATGCGTGCTGCAGTACGGGACGACTACCCAATACGGCAATGAACAGACCTGTTCGCCCGACGCGGGAGGGACTCCGTACAGCGGCCCACAGCACATCAGCGCCAGCGTCGCAGGGCTCGAAAAGGAGACAACCTATCACTACAGGTTGACTGCGACCAACGCAAATGGCACCACAAGGGACGTCGACGGCACGTTCACGACGCACAACGTCGCCGACGTCAGCACCGAGGTGCCGACGGGAGTGACTCAGACGAGTGCGACCCTGAACGGCTCCTTCAGCGGAAACGGGGAATCCGCGAGCTACCTCTTCGAATGGGGCGTGGACGAAACCTACGGGAATCAGACCGCTGCCCCTCCGGGTATCTCCGCGGGCTTGCCGACTGGGCACGCGAGCGTTTCGGCGCCGATCACGGGGTTGAACGTGTACCTGCCCGAATCGCCCGCATATCACTACCGGCTTGTCGTCAGCAACGCGTCTGGGACCACCTATGGTCCGGACCGGGAATTCCACAGCGCGCCTCCCTTCCCGCCGCAGGTGAGCGAAGTCTCCGTCTCGGAAGAGACCTCAACCACAGCGATGCTGACGGCAGCGATCAATCCGGGGAATGGTCCGACCGTCTACTCGTTCGACTACGGGACCGGCACCGCATACGGGCTCACCACCCCCGTCAGCCAATCGATCGGCGAGGATGAAAGCGACCATCTTGTCGGCTCGGAACTCAGTGGCCTGTCGCCCGGCACGACCTATCACTTCAGGGCGGTTGCGGCGAACTTCGGAGGTACGACACACGGACAGGATCAGACTTTTACGACTCCGGCGCTGCCAACCCCAGTGCCGCCACCGGGTCCAAGCCCGTCGCCGCCCCCGCCATCCGTGGGGCCGACTCCTGGGCCCGACTGCAGCAAGCTGACCGACGACGCAAGGCGCAGAGAACGCGAAGCCAAGGGGCTGCGCAAGAAGGCGGTCAAGGCGACGAACAGCAAGAGTGCAAGGGCCCTTCGCCGGCGAGCGGCGAAGGTCGCGAAGACCGCACGGCGGCTGGATAGACAGGCAGCGGCCTGCGGGAGGAGCGGAAAATGAATCACCAGCGCTCAAGGCTCTTGCGAGCCCTTTTGGCCGCGGCGTCCTTCTTGCTCATCTCCTGGGCGTTGTTGGCCGCCTCGGCCTCAGCCGCCCTCACCCATCCCTTTGCGTCTCAGTTCGCGACCAGCTGCGAACCCGGCGACATAGATGACATAGCTGTGGAGGAAACCAACGGCTACGTGTATGTGGCCTGCGGGGCTTTCCTCGGCGAAGGGTACGGCTCGCGGGTGATCCGTCGCTTCCACCTCAACGGGACTCCGGCTCCCTTCACCGCGAGCGAGCCATATCTGGAAGGGAACAAGATCCTTTACAACCCCGCCGCCTTCGATCACGACATCGGCTACGGATTCGTCAACCACATTGCGGTCGACAACTCCGGCGGGAGCAACAACGGCGCATTCATCATGTTGGGAGACAAGTCGCAGGGTGGAACGCTTGCATTCTTCAAACCCTCAGGCGAATGGTACGCGGAGCTGCCCGTCTACCTCAACGTATGTGTGTGTGGGGTAGATGTCGGTTCGAACGGCCATATCTACGTTGGGGTCAGCAACAGAATTGCGGAGTACGACGAAGGATTCCACGAGCTTGGCCGTATCTACAACGACTTCGGCGGCGGTAATGGCGACGAGTACGTGAAGGCCGATTCGACTGGGGCGGTGTGGTACGCAAGCGCCACCTTCGGTCTCGGTGGCGGGAGCGAACTGAGAAAGGTCGAGCACACGGCCTTCGGACCCTACTTCAATGTGCTGCACCAGGCGGACGCAGAAGAACTCGGCCTCCCGTTTGCCCCCGAACCGTCGCCCTTCGTGTTCCCAGATCCCTTCGTCGTCGACAACGTCAGGGGCTTTGATGTCGACCCGACCGACGACGACATTCTCGTCAATCGCGGCAACCGTGTCGAAGTGTTCAGCAACGGCGACGCCGAAGAGCTGGCATACAAGGACGGACCGAACTTCGGAGAAGGCACGCTCACCGGCTCATCACAAACGCTTGCGATAACCGATAGCCGTGAAGTGTATGTCGCCCAGGGCGACAACATCGTCAAATTCGCATCGGGCCAGATTCTCCCCGACATGGTCACCCGGAGCCCGGAAATCGACGATGTCGGTCATACCGAAGCCGTGGTCACCGGCCGGGTCGATCGCTCGGGCGGCCCGGAAATCACCACCTGCGAATTCGAATACGGCACGTCGCAGTCATATGGCAACTCGGTGCCGTGCACCAGCACGGAAACCCTTCCCTACTCGGGATCTTCGACCGAAGTGACGGCGACGCTGCCCGGCCTGGCAACCGGCACGGCCTACAGCTACCGGGTCCATGCGGGCAATGCGAACGGCACCAACAACGGCGTCAACAGGACGGTGACGCCGGTCGCGGTCGTGAAGCTGCATACGAAACCCGCAACGGGCCTCGAACCCCACCACGCAACGCTGAACGGTTCGTTTGATCCGGACAACAGCGACACGAATTACTACTTCGAATACGGGCTTGACGCGGAATACGGCCAACGGACGCAGATGGCAGACGCCGGCTCGACCCCGGGGGTAAAGGATGTGGCGGTTGACCTCGATGGTCTTCCCTCGGGGAAAACCTTTCACTACCGCGTCGTGGCCGTCAACGAACTGGGGACCACCTACGGGACGGACGAGTCGTTCAGGACGGCCTCGCCACCCGACGTCGCAGGCGTTACCGCGACGGAAGTGCTGAACGGAACGGCTACCCTGAACGCGCGGATCGCCCCGACGGGATACGACACGACATACCAGTTCGAATACGGGACAACCCCGAGCTACGGGAGCGTCGTGCCGCAGCCCGACGAGGATATCGGCGCGGGCGTCGGGTCGCAGGCGGTGTCTCAGCACATTGCGGATTTGCAGAGCGATGTCACCTATCACTTCCGTGTGGTCGCGACTAATCAGTGGGGCACCCGGGTCAGCCCCGATACGACCTTCGACTTCGCACCGCCCAGCTGCCCGAACGGGCACGTCCGCCAGCAGACCGGCAGCAGCTACCTGCCGGACTGCCGCGCATACGAGCTCGTCTCTCCGGAAAACGCGGGTTCGATTCTGATGCAGCCGAGCGACGCGATCTGGGGAGTCAGCCTAAGTTCCGGGTGCGCGGGTACTGGGTGTCTGGTCAGATACGGAAACCTGTGGACCGTCAACACGGGCCTGGCGACCAGTCCCGCGCGCTTCACCTTTTACGCGGGGTGGGGAGGCATCGAAGGCCTGTACGGAACGAACTCCGTGTTCGATCTCTACATGGCTACCCGGACGAACACTGGATGGGTCACCACTCTCCCAGGCTCGACCGGCAAAGAAGCTTTGCTGGCTGCCCGCCATCGCTGTTCGGATTCCATGGAGATGTGCATCGATCACAACGATGGTGATCCGATTTATCACTACGAATCGGTTCCCGTCGAAACTCAGGCCGGCCTGTACAACTGGAAGGGTCAGCGCATGGGGGTGCTGCCAACCAACGTCAACAGCGTCCCCGGTGGCGGACACGAAATCGGAAACCAGTATGGCGACGAAGCCCTCTCAGGCGATTTCGCCCATTTCGCCTTTTCGAAACTGAACTACGCATTCGCCCCCGGTGGGGTCGTCGGTGCTCCGGGCTCGGCCTATGACAACCAAATCGCCGACAAGACGGTCACGATCATCTCGAAAACGTCCGCCGGAAGTGATATTCCGCAGGAGCGTGCGAACGCGCCGCGCGAATACATCGAATTCCCAGCGATATCGGGGGACGGCTCGCACATTCTGATGCAGGTCAAAGGGGTCGACGGTCCCGTGCACCTGTACCTGCGGGTCGATGATGCAATCACCTACGACATAACGCAGGGGGATGCGAAATTCATCGGGATGACCCGAAATGGTTCGAAGGTCATTTTCGATTCGGCACGCCAGCTGACCTCCGACGACACCGATCACAGCCTGGATATCTACCGCTGGGAAGAGGGAGAAAGTGGAGGCACGCTGACGCGGCTGTCGCAGGGGAACGGCGCCGGCAATGACACCTCATGCGGCCCCTCATGGGCCGGCAGCGCGGGATGTGGAGCCATTCCACTGACGACCGAACGCGGAAATCCGTTCGGGTTCGTCAGCGTTCCCGCGATAGACGACTACATCGCGAGCAACTCCGGCGATGCATACTTCTATTCGCCGGAATCGCTCGATCCCGAACGGCCCGGTATCAAGGATGCTCGGAATCTCTACGTCTACCGGAACGGTGCCGCGCGCCTCGTCGCGACGCTTGATCCCGGGACCGAGATCGACCGGATGCAGATCTCTCCGGATGGCGCCCATGCCGGCTTCCTGACGGCTGCGAATCTGACCGGCTACGACAGCCATGGCTATCGGGAGATGTATGCGTACGACGCAGACACCAGCTCCCTGCTCTGCGCCTCATGCCGACCAGATGGTCTTCCGCCCACCGCGAGCGTCACGGCCGGCCAGAGCGGGCCCTTCATGTCGAACGACGGACGGGTGTTCTTTAACACGAAAGATTCGCTCGTTGCGAGGGACGTCGACGAAGGAATCATCGATGTCTACGAGTTCGTGGGCGGGCGGCCGCAGCTGATCAGTTCGGGAACTGGATCCCGTGATTTCACGGGCGGCAGTGCGGTCCAGAACATTCTCGAACTCCCGAAAGCGCGGACGGGGCTCGAGTCGGTCAGCGCCGACGGAACTGATGTGTACTTCTCTACATACGACAGCCTGGTGCCGCAGGACCACAACGGCGCCTTCATCAAGTTCTACGATGCACGTACCGGCGGCGGCTTCGATTCGGCCCCCGAATTCGCGCCGTGCGCCGCTGCCGACGAGTGCCACGGCCCCGGCAATCCGACTCCCGCTGTGCAGGGGATCGGAACGGAAGGTGAACTCGGCGCCACCGGCAACGCGCGGCCGCCGTCTTCCAAGAAGGGCAAGCACGGCAGGGGACATAAGAAGAAGCGTCACGGGCGGCGGCACGGCAGGCGCCATGGCAACGGTGACGGGGGACGGAGCCGTGGTTAGCCCCAGGAGCTACAAGGAGGCGGAAAGCATGGGGTCGAGTCATTTGAACGCGCTTGCTCGGCGGCCGGGGCGGTCAGGGCTGGCGCCGGCCGTCTGCGCGATCCTGATCGCGATGGCGGCAATGGTGACCGTGTTTGCCGCACCGGCTTCGGCCGCCACCGGAATCGACGAACTGACGGCGTCGACGAGCACGACCCAGGCCGGCGGGCATCCGAATGCCCACTTTTCCATCACCTACAAATTCCGCTTGGACGAACCCGCAGATCCATGCTATTGCGACGATCCTCGACAGGTTTCATTTCACTTTCCAACCGGCTTCATCGGCGACCCCCACGCTGCGCCCAAATGTGACCTGAGCGCCTTCAGCGTGGCCAACTGCCCGGTTGAGTCGCAGATAGGGATGGTCGAAGCGGGCGAACCGGAAACCGGATTCACTTTTCACATGCCGCTTTACAACCTGGTCACCCATCCAGATCAGGCAGGCCAGGTCGGGTTCATCTTCCCTCTCGTCGGATTCCCCGTGCTGATCGACCTCTCGGGGCGAACGGAGAGTGACTATGGACTCGACTCGGTCAGCGCACCGATCGTCCACGTCCTCATGTTCCCCCGGCTCGGGTTCGAACTCTGGGGGGTACCAGCAGATCCGGTGAACGACTTCTACAGATTCATCACGCCGCTGCAGAGCTTTGGGGAATGTGGTGTCCTTGCGGCTTGCGGTGACGGAACGGTCTCTGGGATCGGCTCGAACTCCACTCCGGCGGCGTATCTCCAGAACCCAACCACATGCGGAGAATCGTTGACGTTCAGCGCCGATCTCGAATACTACAACGGGGATGAGTACCACGCCGAAACACCTTGGCCGCCGACCACCGGCTGCGATCAGCTGAACTTCAATCCAAGCCTCTCGGCGACCCCGACGACCAGTGAGGCCGACACGGCGTCGGGAGTGGATGTCGACCTGAAGGTGCCGCAGGGTCTCAGCCCTACCACTCCGTCGGCATCGGAGATCCGTACAAGCCGAGTCACCCTGCCCGAGGGGTTCTCGATCAACCCCAACGCCGCGGACGGCAAGGTCGCTTGCGCTGACGACCAGACCGGGATCGGAACGCGCGGGCCTGCCAGATGCCCGGAGTCGGCAAAGATCGGCACTCTTTCCATTGACGTCGCGTCGCTTCCCGAACCGATCGACGGTGGGATGTACCTGGGGCAGCCCCTGCCCGGCGAACAGTATCGGCTCGTTCTTGCGGCGGACGGGGCCGGCACCCACGTGAAGCTCCCGGGAACGGTCGATGCCGACCCACACACCGGACAGCTCGTCATCGAATTCAAGGACCTTCCGCAGCAGCCGCTGCAGGAGCTCGCCATGCACATCTTCGGATCGGAGAGGAGTCTGCTGGCAACACCTACTCGGTGTGGCACCTATCCAGTCGTGAGCGAATTCGTTCCATGGAACGGCGCCCTGACGAACCAGAATTCAACCAGCTACTTCACCATCGAATCCGGCCCGAACGGCACCCCCTGTCCGGGTGCACACCGGCCCTTCAACCCGTCGCTCGCGGCAGGCACCGAAAACCCGACTGCGGGTAAGCATACCCCGTTCACCCTCCGGCTGAATCGAGAAGATGGCGACCAGAACATCACCGGTGTCTCGGTGAAGACACCCTCTGGTTTCGCGGCGACACTCAGAGGAATTCCGTACTGTCCGCAGGCGGCCCTGGATCTGCTTTCCAATCCGAGCTACTCGGGCCTTGTCGAGCGGGCCACACCCGCCTGTCCGGCCGCAAGTCAGGTCGGCACCGCGGTCGCTGCTGCGGGAGCCGGCACGCATCCGCTCTACAGTTCGGGAAGGGTCTATCTGGCGGGCCCGTACAAAGGGGCGCCGCTTAGCCTGGTCGTGGCGGTACCGGCCCTGGCGGGACCGTATGACCTCGGCACGGTGGCGGTGAGGGTGGCGATCAGCGTGAATCCGGTCAGCGTGCAGGTTACGGCCGTGTCCGATCCGATCCCCCAGATCCTCGAAGGGGTCCCGCTCCGACTGCGAAAGATCCAGGTCGATCTCGACCGTCCTGGTTTCACGATCAACCCGACCAACTGCGACCCCTTCTCGGTGGAAGCTGCGATCTCGGGCGATGAGGGAGCGATTGCCAACGAGAGCACGCATTTTCAGGTGGGCAACTGCAGCGAACTCCCATTCGGTCCGAAGCTCGCGCTGAAGCTTCGTGGCTCGACCAAGCACACCGGCCACCCAGCTCTCCAGGCTGTGCTGAGAACCGGCGAAGGGGAAGCCAATCTGCAACGGGCAGTCGTGACGATGCCTCACGTCGAGCTCCTCGACAACGGGCACATCGGGACTGTGTGTACCAGAGCGCTGTTCGCGGAAGGCGCATGTCCGGCCGGATCCCTGCTTGGCTATGCAACGGCCTTCACCCCTCTTCTCGACGAACCGCTGAGCGGTGCCGTCTACCTCAGGTCGTCGGATCACAAGCTGCCGGATCTTGTCGCCGACCTGAGGGGTCAGTTCCACGTCGAGCTGGTCGGCCGCATAGATGCGGTCAAGGGTGGCCGCCTCCGCTCGACCTTCTCGTCCATTCCCGATATCGCGGTCGACAAATTTGTTCTCAGCCTGCAGGGCGGGAAGAAGGGACTGCTGGTCAACAGCGAGGACCTCTGCGAGTCCGAGCGGACCGCGGCGGTCAAGCTGATTGGTCAAAACGGGGTGCAGACGACCCCCAAGACAAATCTGCGGACGGAATGCCCTGGAAAGGCCTCCCGAAAGCGCGACCAAGGGCTCCCCAACCGATCGAGAACAGTGCGGTAGACGATGGTGACTGTGAGGAAAAGGTCCAAAGCGATGCTGAGAGAACTTTCATATGGTCCAGCCACCAGGTTTACGGGAGTCGGCTCGATGGCCGCGGGCCTTTGTGCGCTGTCGATGTTGCTCCTCCCGGCGCCGGCCACTGCTGAAACGGTCGAACTGACGAAGTACAACGGTACGTATCCGACCGGCTCGATCAACGGAAGCGATGCGGTGGGAATCGAATCCCCAACCTTCCAAAATGGCTCGCTCCAGAAGATCGATATCAACCAATCGAGCGGTGACATTCTCGCGGCGTCCAGTGCCTTTCCGGAACGGATCTACAAGTTCAACGAAAGCGGCGCGTCGACGGTCTTCGGAGCCCTGGCGCCGAAGACGGTGATCAGCCCTCAAAGCTTCGGCTACTACGGTGACCTCGAGATCGACAACTCGGGAACGGCAAGCCAGGGCCAGTTCTACGCCTTTCCCGAGTACGGCCCGATCCATGGATACCTCCCATCTGGCGCGCCCATTGAAGGCGGGGGATACCCGATCGAAGAAACCGGTGACGTGTGTGGAGCGGCAGTCGGGCCGAATGGGCACTTCTGGCGCGACAAGTACAACCAGGGAATCATCGAGTATGACGCGATGGGAATCGCAACCGGCACGGTTGTCAACCCGAGCCCGGGCAGCTTCTGTGACTTCGATATGGACTCCCAGGGAAACTTCTACACCCTGGCTCCCTATTACTCGGCTGCGGTCCTCAAATACAGCCCCACCGGCGAATATCTAGGGGAAATCGATCCCGGTCCCGCCACCGCGGTCGCGATCGACCTATCGAACGACGACATTTACGTCGACGAGGGAAACAGCATCAAACACTACACGCCGACCGGTGGCCTCCTGGATACCTTCGGCCAGCCGGATGAACCTGCGTACCCAGGACTCAGCAACTCGCGAGGGATTGCTGTCAATGAACATACGCACACCGTCTACGCGGCGAACAACAGGAGCCCTTCGACCATAGACAGCTTCTCGCCGACTGGGCCGATCAAGATACCGACGGTCAGCACAGGCGTTCCCGATGTGGGGCCGACCAGCGCCGTCCTCCATGGAGTCGTGGATCCAGACGGAATCGACACGACCGATTGCGAGTTCGAATGGGGGGCGACCTCGCTCTACGGTCACACTGAAGAATGTGCCGAGGGCAAGGTCTTCGGCGGAGCGAGCGGCGCCAACGAAGTTTCTGTTGCCGTAGGAGGGCTGGCGAAGGGAAGCACCTATCACTTCAGGCTGACGGCAGCCAACGCAAACGGCGTTATCTCGAAGGGCGCGGACCACGCGTTTACCGCCTCCGGCCCGCCCATGGTTGTGGAAGCCGGTGTCTCGAAGGTGAATACTGACGGAGTGCAATTCAGCCTCACGGTCGATCCCAACGGCGGGATGACCAGCTATCACATCGAGTACGGCACGGAAGCCGGCGTCTACGGAGCAACGACGCCGTCACCGGACGAGCAGCTCGAAACGAATGATGCCGCCGAAAGCTTCACCCAGGTCGTGACCGGCCTCACGGCGGACACCGTCTATCACTACCGAATCGTCGCCCACAACGACGCCGGCACAACGAACGGGCCTGATCAGACGTTCAGGACATTTCCGCCTCCCCCGGCGACCGACCCCTGTGAGAACGCACTGGTGCGGAAGCAGACGGGCGCAGCTTTGGTGCCGGATTGCCGGGCATACGAGCTTGTGTCTGCAGCCGAGCAGGGCGGTTATGACGTGGAATCCGATCTCCTGCCGGGCCAGGCGCCACTCGATGCCCGTCCCGACGCGCGGGACAAGGTGCTCTACTCATTCCACTATGGTGCTTTGCCGATCGGTGGGAGCCCGACGAACTATGGCCACGATCCATACGTGGCCACCAGGGGTGCTGACGGATGGACGACGAAGTACGTCGGCCTGCCTGCGAATGGGTTTCCTTCCACCGAACCGTACGGTTCGCCCCTGGCCGGCTCTGATGCCTACCTCGAAGATTTCGCGTTCGCCGGTAGTCAGATCTGCAATCCGTGCTTCGAAGACGGCTCGAGCAACATCCCGCTGCGCTTGGCTGACGGCGGCTTGGTCAAGGGCATGGCCGGATCCCTGAATCCGGCGGCCAATCCCGTCGGTGAGGCACGGAAGCACTTCTCGGACGACGGCTCCCACTTCATCTTTGCTTCAGACCAGCAGTTCGAGGCGTCCGCAAACAGCGGCAGCATGTGGATCTATGACCGCGATCTGGGCTCGGACACCACACAGTTAGTCTCCACGCTTCCCAACGGCACGCCGATCACCGGCGAAGTAGCCGAGCTGGATGTGTCCTCGGACGGCAGCCGTGTCCTGATCGGCAAGGTTGTCGGCGAGGACGCCGCTGGGAACCGGTACTACGACCTCTTTATGCATGTCGGCAACAGTCCGAATTCCATCAAGGTGCTCGAAAGCGCCAGCGGTGCCATCTACAACGGGATGACGGACGACGGCGGAAAGGTCTTCTTCACCACCCCGGATCCTGTGGTCACCGCCGAAGACCAGGACACCGACGAAAGCGCCGATCTCTTCCGGGCCGACCTCGGCCAATCCAGCGCCACCGTTCACCGGGTATCGACCGGCACGGAAGGCACGGGCAACACCGATTCCTGTGAACCGATCACCAACTGGAATGTCGTCTCGGGCGGCCCCGATTGCAGCACGGTGGCCTTTGCCGGCGGTGCTGGCGTGGCATCCGGAAGCGGCACCGTCTTCTTCGTCAGCCCCGAGAAGCTTGACGGTTCGGCCAACGGAGTCGCGGGGCAGCCGAACCTGTATCTGGCACAGCCAGGTCAGCCGCCCCATTTCGTCGCAACGATTGATTCGAGCCTCGTCAAGCCCGGACCGCAGCCGCCCGAACACCCCGTTGTCGATGCGAGCTTCGGGAACGGTTTTGAAACCCCGGAAGGCGTCGCAGTCGATCAATCCAGTGGAGATGTCTACGTTCCCGAGCTCGAAAGCGGAACGGTCTACCGGCTCCTGCCGAACGGCGAACCCCACAACTTCACGGCAGGCCCCGATGCCGGCACAAACGAACTCACTGGGTTCAGCTGGGCGATCGAAGGAACAGCGCAGGTTGCCATAGACAATTCCGGAGGAGCCACGGATGGGGATATCTACGTGGTGAGCGCGGCCTGCTGTTTCGAAAGCAGAGTCGACGTCTTCGCACCCAGCGGTGCACATTTGGGAACCCTCACAGGGAGCGGGGACGCCGACGGTGAATTCGGGCTTGCCTGTGGGGTTGCCGTTGATCAGTCGAATGGCTCGCTGTATATCGGCGACTACTTCGGCCATGTATGGAGATACACCCCAGGGGCAGACCCCGTGACCGAGGCCGACTACTCCGGCGCGGTGGCAACCGGTTCATTTTCGGGCACCTGTGATGTTGCGGCGAACGCGGGTCGGGTCTACGTCGGGCATATCGAAGGTGAAAGAGCTCTCGGTGCCTATTCCGCATCAGAATTCACAACAGGGACGCCGCCTGAACCAACGCCTGAATTATTCACGACTGAAGTTACGGCCGTGTCGACCGATCCAGCAACAGGCGACGTGTATGCCGATACCGGGACGATTGTCAAAGTCTTTGACTCGACCGGCGTGCCGGTTGCGACCTTGGGTGGCGCGCTCTCGAGCTCGACCGGCGTCGCGGTGAGGGCAAGCAACCACCATGTTTTTGCTACGAGCGGAAAGCAATCGATCACCGAGTTCGGCTATGTCATTCCGCCTTACCAGCCAATCGATCAGCAAGGTGTGGTCGACGGCGTGCAGCGCACGGCAACCCACAGTTTCGGAGACTTTCAGGTCACGCCTAATGGTGACTATGCGGCGTTCGAATCGCTTTTGCCATTGACGGGGGCTGCTAATCATGGCAACAACGAGATCTATCGGTATGAATCCGACGGCGATGAACTTGAATGCGTGTCGTGTGGCCCAAGCAATGCGGTCGATACCGAACTCGCGGACTTCGGCCTAAATCTGGCAGAGGACGGGCGGATGTTCTTCACCACGGCAGAACAGTTCGTCCTACGCGACACCAATGAAAAGGACGATGTGTACGAGTTTGCGAACGGGAATACGCAGATCGTCTCTCTGGGTACCGGTCCGGCAGATTCCGGGCTGGTGACGACGAGCTCCAGTGGCAGGGACGTCTATTTCTTCACTCGCGACACGCTGGCGCCGCAGGATAGGAACGGATCCCTGATGAAGATCTACGATGCGCGAGAAGGCGGGGGCTTTCTTGTCTCCAGACCCCTCCAGCCCTGTGCGGCCTCGGACGAGTGCCATGGGCCCGGAACGCAGGCTCCTCCGCCTCCGCCCATCAATACCTTCAAGGGATCGGGTAGATCAAGCGAACCCGTCGCGGACTGCGCGGCAATCCGGCATCGCGCGAAGCGAGCTTCAAGCGAAGCGAAGCAGCTGCGTGAAAAGGCGGGAGCGGCATCGACCTCACAGCGGGCACGCAGGCTCCGCGTCAAGGCTCAGCGCCTTGAAAAGGAGGCGAAGCAGTTCGAGAGGCGGGCCCGAACCTGCAGCGCATCGAACAGTGGGAGGGGCATATGACCGGGGAGCAGAAGGAGACCAACAGGTCGGCGGGTCGGGCGACGCGCATCCTCATCCTGCTCGCCGCATGCCTCTCTCTCACGGGAGCACTCTGCGGAAACGCTGCGGCAAATGAGCCCATCTTGTCATTCACCCTGGGGAGCACGAGCACCCAAGCAGGGGCTCACCCGAACATCACCGCTTCGTTCCAACTGGGGAGTGTCGGTGATCCGGAAATCGCGAAGAACATCCATGTGAACCTCCCTGCAGGAGTTTTTGGCAATCCGGGTGCGATACCGAAATGCCAGTCGACGGACTTCGCCCTCAATGAATGCGCACCGGCCACGCAGGCCGGCCTCGTGACGATTTTCGCGAAATACGAAGGGATAGAAGACTTCCTGCTTGGCACAGCCCCGGTCTATAACACCGAGCCCAAGGGGGAAGACGAGACCGCGCGGCTCAGCTTCGTGGCGCCGACAGTCAACGTCCCGATCATCGTCCCGCTGACAGTGCGCGCGGCGACCGACTATGGCGTTCGCATGAACATCGCGGGGATTCCTCAGAGCATTCCGTTCTACGCAGCGTCCTTCGAAACGTGGGGCTTCCCCGCGGATCCTGCAAATGACGAACATAGGTTCCCGATCGGCGCCCCAGGCGCTCCATCCGGGTGCCCGGGCTCGGCCACCACCGGCTGCATCACGACCCCCTACCCGAAGGCTGCGATATTCGTGCGGCCCTACATCAACAATCCGAGTCTCTGCACCGGACAGCCACTGTCGGTATCGCTCAGCGTTGAAACCTACGGAGATCCCACCCACCCATCCGAAGCCGAAGCGGAATACCCGGCGACGACGGGTTGCGAAAAGCAGAGATTCGACCCGATTCTCAACGCCGGCCTGACTACGAACCAAACGGACGCGCCGTCCGGTTTGGACCTCCAACTCAGGGCCGACCAGTTCCTCGAGAGATCACCCTCCCCTTCTCAGCTTCGATCCGCGAGCCTCTTCCTCCCCCGGGGCCTCTCGATCAACCCGGATGCCGCTGACGGCCAGACCTCGTGCACGGATGCCGAGGCGGGATTCGGCTCAGAACTTGCCGGGCACTGTCCGGACAACTCGAAGATAGGGACCTTCGACGTTAGGACGCCCGCCCTCGAGGGACCGCTGGAGGGCTCGCTCTTCATAGGACAACCATTGCCCGAAAACCAGTACCGCGTATTTATGCTCGCCGATGGCTTCGGGGTTCACGCCAAGTTCGTCACGTCCGTTCATCCCGACCCTGCGACCGGTCAGCTGACGATGAGCGTGTCCGACCTGCCGCAAGTGCCGTTCGAAGAGTTCAACCTGCACCTGTTCGCTTCTGATCGCGGGCTGGTTGCAACCCCAACGCAGTGCACGGTATACGGGGTCGATTCCCTGTTCGTCCCGTGGAACGACCGACTATCTCCTCAATCCTCGAAGCCGTCCCTGAGCCTGGCGGCGGGCCCGAACGACACTTCCTGTCCGGGCGAGACGCGCTCGTTCCATCCACGTCTGGTCGCGGGTGCCTCAAGTGCGGTCGCGGGTGCCTTCAGCAGCTTTCAGCTGCGGCTTGACCGTGACGATGGCGACCAATTCCTTGGGGACCTGAACTTCAGGATGCCTCCCGGCTTCACCGGAATGTTGCGGGGAATCAGCTACTGTCCCGAGGCTTCGATCGCGGTGGCGGAAGAGAATTTGGGTCGGCGGGAGCAGGCGGCCGCCAGTTGTCCTCCGTCCAGTGAGGTGGGAACCACCAACGTCGCCGCGGGTCCCGGAAGCCATCCTTTCCATGCAGTGGGCAGGATGTACCTGGCGGGGCCCTTCAACGGCGCCCCGCTCAGCGTCGTCGCAGTCACCCCGGCTCTGGCGGGTCCCTACGACTACGGCACGGTGGTTGTGCGCGTGGCACTGCACGTGGATCCGCGCACCGCTCAGGTGAGCGCTGTCTCGGACACCGTGCCCTCGATCATTGGCGGCATCCCGATCCGAATGCGCTCAATCCAGGTGAATATCGATCGGCCTGCATTCACGATAAATCCAACAAACTGCTCGCCGTTCACGGTCGATTCTCAAGGGATCGGCGACCAGGGCACTGTGACCGATTTTTCCTCCTACTTCCAGGTTCTGAACTGCCGGGCACTAGCCTTCAAGCCCAGGTTCACGGTTCGACAGCTGGGCGGGGTCAAGAAAACCACTCGGTCGAAGGATCCGGCAATGCGTTTCGACCTTTGGACACGTCCTGGCGACGCCAACATCAAATCGCTTGCCGTGACTCTCCCGAAGGCTTTCGCCATCGACCAGCGGCATCTCGGCAACATCTGCTCGCGAGCGCAGCTGGCGGCGGAACATTGCGCAGGGCGACAGCCGATCGGCACTGCCACGACGACCACGCCCCTGCTTGACCAACCGCTGACAGGCCCGGCGTATGCGGTCTCGGGCTTTGGCAAGCTCCCGCATGTCGTCTTCATTCTCGACGGCCAGGTGACCATCATGCCCGAGGCGGAATCCTCTTCGGTCAAGGGCGGCCACCTGAAGACCGTGGTCCCGGTCATTCCCGATGCGCCGATCGGCCACTTCCGCCTCGATCTGTTTGGAGGCAAGAAGGGATACATCGTCAACACGCGAAACCTCTGTGCCTCGCCGGCCAAGGTAGCCGTCCAGTACACAGCGCAAAGCGGAACGACCCTCTCCCAGGAAGTCAAGACAAAGACCGCCTGCGGGAAGGGCGGCGCGAAGCACGAGCGGCACCGGGGCTGAAGCGCCAGACCCTGTGGTACGCTGACGTTCACAAAGTGAGGTCGGGCCGGGGGGCCCGGCTTCGGCGTCACAGGCCTCAGAATAGACGGGGATATGCAGCCGGAACGAACGTCGGTTTCGCTGACAGCAACTTGCTGCTCCCCTGTCGCAGGCCGCGGCCCGGGTCCAGCTAGGTGAGGATCCGGCCGGCCGTCGCGGCCCTGATAGCGGTGCTTCTCGGTTGCGCCGTGCTCGGCGTGGTCGGGCTCAACGTCCAGGACGAACTCGACCCGCTCTCGCTGCGGATCTCCGGCACCGGCTCCGCCAAGGGCGAAGACCTGCTCGAGGCCCATTTCGGCGACTCGACGCCGTTCGCCGTTCTCCTGACGGGCCCGGCCGGCGAGATCGAACGCCAGGGCCCGCCCCTGGTCCGGGCGCTGCGGCACAGCCCCGACTCGTCGGTGATCTCGCCCTGGGACCGCGGCACCGTCGACGCCCTGCGGCCCGGCCCGCGCAAGGCCCTGATCATCGTCGACTACCACCACCCGCTGTCGACGGCGATGCGGGAAACGGTCCCGGAACTCAACCGGATCCTCGAAGAGAACGTCCACCCGCCGCTGCGGGCGACCCAATCCGGCTTCGCGACGGTGTCCCGAGCCCTGCAGGAAGAGACGGTGAACGCGACGGAGCGGGCCGAGCTGCTCGCCGTGCCGCTGCTTCTGATCGTCCTCCTGCTCGTCTTCCGGTCGGTCGTCGCGGCGGCGATCCCGCTCGCGTTCGGCGCCCTCACCGTGGTCGCCGGCCGCGGCGTCCTGGTCCTGCTCAGCTCGGTGATGACGATCGACGCGATCTCGCTCGTCGTCTGCACGATGATGGGGCTGGCGCTCGGGGTCGACTACTCGCTCCTGATCGTCTCCCGCTTCCGCGAGGAGCTTGCCGCCGGCCTCGACCCGCACGATGCGGCGAAGCGCAGCCGGGCGACCGCGGGCAGGACCACGGTCTCGGCCGGCGCCACCCTGCTCGCCGCGCTCGCCCTCTCGGCCTACGTCCAGCCCGGCTCGCTGTTGCTCTCGCTGGCCGTGACGGTCGGGGTCGCGACGATCCTCAGCGTCGTCGTCGCGGTCGGCGCCCTGCCCGGGCTGCTGACGCTGCTCGGGCCAAAGGTCAACGCCTGGGCGATCGGCGGCTCCCGCGGCTCGCACTCACGGGTCGCCGCAATGGCCGCCGCGGCGCTCCGCCGCCCCGGGCTCGCGGCGATCCTGATCGCGGTCCCGCTGCTGCTCCTGGCCGCCCCCGCGATCGGCCTCACCACCGCCGCTCCCGGGATCGACGAGCTGCCGGCCTCGAACCAGGCGCGGGAGAACGCGGAAGCGATCGACGCCGCCGTCGGCCCGGGCTGGGAAGCGCCGTTCGTCCTCCTCGCGGCGGCCCCGGAAGGCCCGATCACGACGCCCGAGCGACTCGCCCTCCTCAATCGCTGGCAGCACCGGATCGCCTCCCAGCCCGGGATCCGGGCGGTGATCGGGCCGGGCGCGGTCGCCCGCGGCACGAAGCCGTTGCGCGAGCTCGGGAAGACGTTCACCGCCCAGGGCCCCGGGGGCACCGGCGATCTGGCCAAGCTCGGGCCGGGCCTGCGCCGCGCCGCGGAGGCGGTGTCGCAGCTGCGCGGCGGCCTCGCCAAGGGCGCAGCCGGCAGCGCCCTGCTGAGCCTCGGCGCCGAACGCGCCAGCGAGGGCGCCGGCCTGCTCGCCGGCGGCCTCGAAAAGGCGGCGGCCGGCGGCGAGCGGGCGAGCGGCGCCATCCACCGGCTCGGCGAAGGATCGAGGGAGCTCGCCGACGGGCAGCGGAAGACGGCGGTCGGCAGCCTCGCCCTCGAGCTCGGCCTCCGCACCCTCCAGCCGAAGATCCAGAACAACGCCCTGCGCCGCTCGCGTGAACTCGCGACCCAGCTCGCCGAGGCCGCCGGCGAAGACCCCTCGCTCGCGCCCCAGGCGCGGCGTTCGCGGACGCTCGCCCGGGTGATCGCCTCGGCGCGCGACGAAGTCCGGCGGCTGCGCCGCATCGCCGACCGCGTCAACGGCGCCCTCAACCGCCTGGTCGAAGGCGGCAGCCGCCTCGAAGAAGGGGTCGGGAAGCTCGAAGGCGGGTCCGAAGGCCTGACCGGCGGCCTCGCCAGCCTCGGCTCCGGCGCCGAACGGCTCGCCACCGGCCTCAACGCACTCCAGGGCGGCGCCGGCGCCCTTCAGGCCGGCCTCGCGGAAGGGTTCCAGCGCTCGCGGCCGCTCGAAGTCGGGCTGCGGCGCTCGAGCGTCCGCATCTCGGCCGTCGCCAACCCCCTTGCCCGGGGGGCCCACCGGCTCCGCCGCAGCTCACCGGGCCTGTTCGACTCCGGCTACTTCGTCCTCTCCGCGCTCGAAGGCGCGTCCTCGCGGCGGCAGGAGCTCGCCGGAGAGGCGGTGAGCGTCAACGGCGGTGGCCAGGCGGCGCGGATGCTGATCATCTCCGACTACGGCCTCAACACGGCCGAGTCCCGCCAGGTCGGCGATCGGCTCGGCGGCGACGCCGCCAGCATCAGGCGCGACGGCGGGCTCGAAACCGGCCTGACCGGCGGCGCCGCCGTCATCAACGACTACGGCGTGGTGACCCGGGCCCGGATCCCGCTCGTCGTCGGCGCCGTCGTGATCGCATGCTTCCTGATGCTCGTGCTGATCCTGCGGGCGCCGCTGCTCGCCGCGATCGCCGTCGTCCTCAACCTCGGCTCGGTCGCCGCCGCGATCGGGGTGATGGCGTTGGTCTGCAAGATCCCCGACGGCTATCCGCTCGGCGGACATCCCTACGTCGACACCGTCGGCGCGGCGGCGATCTTCGGCGTCACCTTCGGCCTGTCGATCGACTACGCGGTGTTCCTCCTCGCCAGGATGCGGGAGAGCTACGAGCGCGACGGGGACAACCGCGCCGCGATCGAACACGGCCTCCAGCGAACCGCCTCGGTGATCACCGGGGCGGCCGCGATCATGGCCGCGGTGTTCATCTCGTTCGCCGCGGCGCCGGTCGCGACGGTGAGCCAGATGGGCGTCGGGCTGACTGTCGCGGTCCTTCTCGATGCCACCGTCGTCCGCATCGTCCTGCTGCCGGCGCTGATGCTTCTATTCGGCGATCGGGTCTGGCGGACACCGCCCTGGCTGGCCCGCGTCCTGCCTTCGCAAAGCCGCCCCCAGAGCGCAATCTGAGGACAATCACGTACCGCCGATAGCCGCTCGAGGCGGTACAGTTCAGACGACGTCGAACTGGACGTCAACAGGGAATAGAGGGGAATAGATGGGTCGAGTTGGAGGGCGTGCCGTGGTGGCCGTATCCGCGGTGACGCTTGCAGCGGGCGTAATCGGCGCTGCCGCATACGCCGAAGAAACGCCCACCGAGATCGTGACGACCGAAGCGCCGTCGCGAACCGAGTACGTCGACGAGCTCGAGGAAATCTGCAAGCCCGGGGCGAAGGAAACGCAGAAGGCGATGGACGGCGTCCGCGACGACGTCCAGAACCCCGCCCGGATCCCGGTCGCGGCGCAGAAGTTCCAGAAGGCGGCGGCGATCTTCGGCGGGACGATCAACCACATATCGACCGTCCCCCGCCCAGCGGGCGATGAGTCGCGGTTGAAGAAATGGTTCGGCTATCTCAAACGGCAGGAGCAGTACCTCGAGGAAATCTCGGGCGAACTTCGGGCCGACCACACGATCAAGGCGCAGAGGCTGACAGCGAGATTTATCCACCACGGCAACCTCGCCAACAACGTCACCCTCGCCTTCGGCTTCAACTACTGCAGCTTCAGGTTCTCGAGGTTCGGTTGAGATGAGACGGCGGTCCCGGCTCGCCGTGGCTCTCGTCGTCCCCGGCCTGCTCGCAGTGTTCGCGCTGCTCGCGATCCCCGCGGGGGCGGAGCGGACGCAGAGCGGGAACCTGATCGTCTCCCTCGATGGCGGGATCAGCCCACGAAAACTCCCGCGTCACGAACGGGCGCCGGTCTCGGTCCACCTTGCGGGAGGGATCCACACCTCCGACAGCTCGACGCTTCCCCGCGTAGACAGGCTCAAACTCGAACTCGCGTGGAGGGGCCTCCTGTTCACCCGCGGCCTGCCCGTCTGTCCCCAGGTGCGGCTGCGCGGGATCGACAGCCGCCAGGCGCTCGCGTCATGCGGCGGCGCCCTGGTCGGGCGCGGTCAGCTCTACGCAAAGATCTTCGTCCCCAACCAGGCGCCGTTCGGGATCCGCGCGAACCTGCTCGCGTTCAACGGGAAGACCAAGGTGGGGCGGCCGGCCGTCCTGGTCCACGCCTACACGACGGACCCACCGGTCTCGTTCGTGATCCCGTTTGCCGTCCATCGCCAGAAAGGGGCGTTCCGCACCGTCCTCGTCACGACGCTCAAACGCTCGGTCGGGACCTGGCCGCACGTCTCCAACTTCCGGATCGAGGTCGCCCGCAGCTTCTTCTACCACGGGAAACGCCACAGCTACCTCAGCGCCTCGTGTCCGGTGCCGCCGAAGTTCACCGCCGGATTCCTCTCCTTTGCCCGCGCCACCTACACGTTCGCCGGCGGCGAAGAGCTGTCGATCGAATCGGTCCGCAGCTGCCGGGCGCGGAAGAAGCACGGTACGTCAAAGGCTCAAAGGCACGTCGGTAGGGCGACTCCCCCTCACGCCACATTTCCCATTAAGTAGCGGTTTTCGTCCTCCAACTGGACCTGAACGGATGCGTCGCCGCGTTCGATCTTGACTATTGGGTCCGTTTGTGTTCTTATTTGCCTCGTCTCTTTGCGTAAGGCGGGAGCGCCACATCCCTGGCTCTTTTTGTTGGCCTCGATAGGGGCCTCTTTGGCTGTGCCGGAGCGCCTGCCGGCGGGCGTAACCAGATGGCTCGGCATGAGTGACTTTTCGACGAGTTTCGAACAGCTGATGGACAGCGTGCAGGAGGCCTGCGCCGGGCAGAATGAGTGGCCGGCGAAGGTCGCTGCCGGAATCCGGGGAGCGGTCGACTTCTGCGTCCTGAATCCCGCGGCCGCCCAGGTCCTGGCGATAGAGACGCGGACCGCGGAGGGCGAGGGCGACTACATCGAGATGGTCGGCGGGTTTGCCGAGTTCATCGACGGGGAGGTCCGTTCGGGCCGGCGCTCCGCCGGCCCGACCGACGAGGCGCTGGTCGCGGCGATCGCGGCGATCATCGCCTATCACCTCCGCTCCGAGCGTCTCGACCGGCTCGAGGAGGCGGTTCCCGAGCTCGTCTGCCTCGCCCTCCTGCCGTATCTCGGCTTCGACGAGGCAAAGGGCTGGGCCGACTCGGCCGCCCGTGCCTGACGACGCAATCAGCGCGGTATGCGGATGTCCGTGAAAAGTAGCCGCAAATAAGCGATATTTGCGGTGAGCCCTTGACAAGTTGGTCCGTATATGTTCTTATGGACTCTACCCGGGGCGAGCGTTTACTGTCGCTCGCTTTCCCGGCCCCATACAAGGCCGGGGCAAAGGTCGTCCCCTCCCCTGTGGGCACGACCTTGATTTACACGCAGGCGAGGCCCGGGAAGGTCTTCCCGCCTTCCCGGGCTTGTCTGTGCTCATGATTCGGCGAGAATCGAGCTGTGCCCGACGACCTCCCGATCATCCTCTTTCCCTCGGCCGCCGACCTCGAGGCCTGGCTCGAGGCGGAGCACGACGGGTCGGAGGGGATCTGGCTGAAGCTCGCCAAGAAGGACTCGGGCGTCGAGAGCGTCAGCTATGCGGAGGCTGTCGAGCTCGGCCTCTGCTTCGGCTGGATCGACGGCCAGGCGCGGCGCTTCGACGACCGCCACTACCTTCAGCGATACACGCCGCGGCGGCCGCGGAGCAAGTGGTCACGCCTCAACCGCGAACGGGTCGAGGCGCTTGCGGCCGCCGGCCGGATGCGGCCCTCGGGGATCGCCGCGGTCGAGGCGGCGAAGGGCGACGGGCGCTGGGACGCGGCATATGAGCCGCCGAGCACGGCCGAGGTCCCGCCCGACCTCGAGCGCGAGCTGAAGCGGGACCGGGCGGCGCGCGAGAGCTTCGAGGCGCTCGACGGCGCCAACCGCTACGCGATCATCTACCGGCTGAACGACGCAAAGCGGCCCGAGACCCGCGAGCGGCGCCTGCGGCAGTTCGTCGAGATGCTGCGGCGGGGGGAGAGGATCCATCGCTGATTCCCCGGACGTTCGATCGGTGGCCGTCGCCTGGGCTGTCGGTTAGGGTCGTCTCGACCCCTCCCAGAAACGGAGACCAATGGCCTACGAGATGAACATCCGCGGCACTCAGGACAAAGTCAAGATCCGGAGCCCCTGGGCGGCCGCCCTGCTGCCGTTCGTGACGCTCGGCATCTACCACCTCGTCTGGTGGTACCGGATAAACCGGGAGATGCGCGACTACGGCCAGGCGAAAGGCTACGACCTCGGTCAGAACCCGACGAACTCGGTCCTGGCACTGTTCCCTGGCGGCCTGATCATCGTCCCGGCGCTGATCACCTACTGGCGCGGGACCAAGCGGGTGCAGGGCGCCTCGAGCGTCGCCGGCCAGGAGCCGCTCAACGGGTGGATCGCGATCCTTCTCTACGTCCTGCTTTCCCCTGGCCTCTGGGCCTACATCCAGGTCTCTCTGAACAAGGTCTGGGAGGCCGAGGCCGATCCGGTCCCCGGGGGCGAGTTGCCCCCGCCCCAGGGCAGCGCGACGCCGCCGCCGCTCGAACCGCAGTCGGCAGAGCCGCCGCAGGAACAGGCTGAGCCCGGTGCGCCGCCGGCAGAGCCACCGCCCGCTGCCGAGCCGCCTCCGGGCGAGGGTGGGCCGCCGCCCTCCCAACCACCGCCGGGCCCAGGCTCCTAGGACGCGCTGCCGGCTGCGCCGGCAGGAGAGCGCCCCCGAGCTGAGGTCCCGTCGTGAAGGCGGGCGAGCGCAAGAACGGTTGCTGTCAGGGCGGCGATTAGGGCCGGCACGGCGAGCCGCAGCCAGTTCGAATCGATCTGGTTCATCTGAGCAGTCAAACTGCAGGGGTGGACCGAGCGCTGCTCACCGACACCCTTGCCGAGGCGGGCGAGCCTGAATACCGCGGCGACCAGGTCTGGGAGTGGGTGGCGCGTGGCGCGCGCGATTACGGCGAGATGACCAACCTGCCGGCGGGGCTCCGCGAGCGCCTCGCCGCCGATGTCCCGCTCACGACCCTCGGGCTCGAGGCGGAGGCCAGGTCCGACGACGGCACCGTCAAGGCCCTGTTCGCCACTGCCGATGGCCGCCCGCTCGAGGCGGTGCTGATGCGCTACCGCGACGGCCGCCGCTCCGTCTGCCTCTCTTCGCAATCGGGCTGCCCGCTCACCTGCACCTTCTGCGCCACCGGGCAGATGAGGTTCGGCCGCAACCTCAGCTCAGACGAGATCCTCGACCAGGCGCTTCACTTCCGCCGGGTCGAAGCGATCGATCACGTCGTCTTCATGGGGATGGGGGAGCCGATGATGAACATCGAGGCGGTGCTCGAGGCCTGCGAGCGGCTGCCCGACCTCGGTGTCACCAGCCGCCGCACCGCGGTATCGACCGTCGGCTGGGTGCCCGGGATCGAACGCCTTGCCGAGTGCGAGATGCCGGTCCGGCTGGCGCTCTCCCTCCACGCTCCGAACGACGGCCTCCGTTCCCAGTTGATGCCGGTCAACGACCGCTACCCGCTGGCCGAGGTGCTGGCCGCGTGCGAGCGCTACCGCTCTCGACGCCGTCGCAAGGTGTTCGTCGAGTACGTGATGCTCTCAGACGTCAACGACCATCCCCATCATGCCAGCGAGCTCGCGGCGTTGCTCGATCCCCGTGCCTACAAGGTGAACCTGATCCCCTACAACCCGACCGGCGCCTACGCCGGCTCTTCGCCGGAGCGGATCGAGCGCTTCCGCTCGATCCTCGCCGAGCACCGTCTTGGAGCAACGGTCCGCCTCACTCGCGGCCGCGATATTGCCGCAGCCTGCGGCCAGCTTGCCGCCACGACTGGCCAGCCAGCCAACTAGGATTCCTTTCGAGATGGCGACTCCGACCGCAACCCCCGCGCTGGCCCGTGCGCCAACCCCCAGGCCGCCGCAGAAATCGCAGAACCCATTCAGCCGGATCGGCGGCGATCTCGCCTCCGAATGGCGGGCCCGCGGCAAGTTTCCCCCCGGCGATCTCAACCTGAGCGTCGCCCGCACTCACAGGATCGCGACCGATCCACTCCCGATCCTGCTCAGTGCCTACGAACGATACGGGCCGATCTTCACCCTCCGCCTTCTCCACAGCCGGGTCGTATTCATGCTCGGCCCCGAGGCCAACCACTTCGTCACCGTCACCGGCCCCGACAACTTCCACTGGCGGGAGGGGAGCTTCGGCGACCTGATCCCGCTGCTCGGCGACGGCCTGCTGACGATCGACGACGGCTACCACGACCGCGCCCGGGCGACGATGATGCCCGCCTTCCACCGCGACCAGGTCGGCGCCGCGGTCAATGCGATGGCCGCCGAGGCGGGCCCGCTGATCGAGACGCTGCGGCCGGGCGAGGTCGTCGACATCTACGAGTGGATGCGGGGCCTCGCGATGCGGATCGCGATGCGGGCCCTGCTCGGGCTCGACCCTGACGAGGCGGGAAAGGGGGCGGCCGCCGCCGAGCACTTCGAGCGCGCGCTCGAGTTCTACGGGATCGAGTTCGCCGCCCGCTTCCTGCGCGGCCCGGGCTCGCCGTGGCGGAAGATGCTCGCCTCGCGCCGGGTCCTCGACGAAATCGTCTACGGCGAGATCGCCGAGCGGAGGAGGTCGCCCGATTCGGGCCGCCGCGATGTCCTCAGCCTGCTGCTCGAAGTGCGTGACGAGTCGGGGGAGGGGTTCACCGACCGCGAGGTCCGCGACCAGGTGATGACCCTGATGTTCGCCGGCCATGACACCTCGACCTCGACCCTCACCTTCATGATGTACGAGCTGGCGCGCCGCCCCGACGTGATCGCGAAGCTGGTCGCCGAGCAGGAGGAGGTCCTCGGCGGCGAGATCCCCGACATCGACACGCTCGAGCGCGAGATGCCGTACCTCGAGATGGTCCTCGACGAGGTCCTCCGCCTCTACCCACCCGCCTGGATCGGGCCCCGCCGGGTCATCAGGGACTTCGAGTTCGGCGGCTACGGCGTGCCGGAGGGGGCCTACTTCGCCTACTGCTCATGGGCCAGCCACCGGATCCCGGAGGTCTTTCCCGATCCCGAGGCGTTCATCCCGGAGCGGTTCACGCGCGAGCGCAAGGCGGCGCTGCCGCGGGGCGCCTACGTGCCGTTCGGCGGCGGGCGCCGGATCTGCATCGGCAAACGCTTCGGCCAGACCGAGGTCAAGCTGGTGGCGACGATGCTGCTCCAGCGGTTGCGCCTCGACGTCCTCCCCGGGCGGACGATGAGCGTCCGCCAGATGCCCACCCTCTCCCCGAAGGACGGGCTGCCGATGCGGGTGCTTCCACGGCTCTGACGCAATAGGGTCGATCGGACGAGCCGATCAACCGCGTGGGAAGGGGTTGCTGAATGGGTCTGGACCAGAGCAAGGCCGGCCAGCACATGGCCGAACAGATGGAGGCGATCGAGGCCGACTACGCGAACCGCGAGGGCGAGTGGGAGATCGGGGACATCTGCACGATCGTCGAGGTCCGGGGCCCAACCGGAGCCGAGGTGCGAATGCGCAGCAGCGCGACCTCGCCACACTCGACCCTGGGCCTGCTCAAATTCGCCGAAATCTTCGCGATCAGCCAGGTGACCCGCGGGGGTGGCGCCTAGGAAGATGCGGGCCCTCGTCATCTCCGTCCGACCTCAACCCGGCGGGGCGATCTTCAACCTGATGACCCGCTTCACGACCCTGCCTCCGAACGCGAGGCTCTCCCTGACGAGCACGTCGCGCGCGGTCGCGAGCCTGGCGGCAAATTTCATCTTCGGCTTCAGCGAGACGAGGGTCGACTTCCCCGCCTTCGCCTTCCCCTTCGCCACGGGGGCCATCGCCTTGCCCTTGCGCCGCTTCGTCACCGCAGTGAGCTTGAACCTGCAGCCTTTTCGGCCGGCCCGTTTCGGGCACCGGACCTGGACCGCCGGGTAGGCGACGGCGACGACCTCGGCCGCGCTCGCCGCTGGCGATCCGTTGCAGTACTCGGTCTGGCCGGTGAACACGGGCGACGTCGAGCAGCCCTCATTGTCGGTCAGGGTCAGGATCACCCGGTAGCTGCCGGGCTCGGCGAAGACGTGCTGCGGCGCCGGGCCGCCGCCGGCGATCGCCTGGCCGTCCCCGAAGTTCCAGTCAAACCGGGTGATCGATCCGTCGGGGTCGCGCGATGCGGCGGCGTCGAAGGAGACCGGGACCCCTGGCCTTGCGACGGCCTGGCCGAAGGCCGCGACCGGCGGCTGGTCGGGCGTGATCGCGATCGACTCCGGATTGGAGCCGACCGCGATGGGCGGGCCGACCACCTGGTTGGTCGAGGTCTCGATCACCGAGACGTCCCCCGATTCACGGTTCACGACGTAGGCTCTCGATCCGTCGGGTGTGATGGCAAGCGCCTTCGGCTCGTTGCCGACCATGATCGGTTCACCGATCACCTGGTTGGTGGTGGTCCCGATAACCGAGACGTCGTCCGACATCGCGTTCGCGACGTAGGCTCGGCTGCCGTCGGGCGTGACCGCGATCCCCTGCGGCTCGTTGCCGACCATGATCGGTTCACCGATCACCTGGTTGGTGGTGGTGTCGATCACCGAGACGCTCGCCGAGCCGCTGTTCGCGACGTAGGCTCGGCTGCCGTCGGGCGTGACCGCGATCCCCTCCGGGCGGGTCCCGACGGGGATCGGTGACCCCAACACACGGTCCCCCGGGATTTCGACCATGGAGACATCGCTCGAGGTGTAGTTGGTGACGTAGGCTCGGCTGCCATCGGGCGTGATCGCGATCCCCTCCGGGTCTTCCCCAACGGCAATTGGCGGGGCGGTGTGGTTCGTCCCGCTGTCGAAGGCTGAAACGGAGTCTGTGCCGCCATCGGCGATGTAGACGCGCTTGCCGTCCGGCGTGATCGCGGTTCTGTACGGGCCGCCGCCGATGGTTATCACACCGCTGGCGACCTGCCTTGTCGCGGTGTCGAACTTGCGAACGGTTCCGAAGTCGACGTTGGTTCCGTACGCGGTCCGGCCGTCGGGCGTGATCGCTAGGCCGAACGGCTCGAAGTCGAGGCTGATCGGCCCCCCCGATACCTGGTCGCTCGCCAGGTCCAGCACCGTGATGTCGCTGGTCGCGTTGCCTACGAAGGCCTCGCGGGCGACCGCCGCCGGGGCCGGGGCCGACATCCAGATCACGACGAGGGGGACGAGAATCAGAGCGCGTCCGCGACCTGCGGCGAGCGCTCGCAGAGCTCGGGTCACCCGCGGAGTGTACCCGCGTGATCGACCTCACTTGCCGCCCTCGACCCGAGCGGATAGCGTCGGATCGACCTCAAATTCACCAGCAGGAGGAAGAATGGACGACGCCACCGCCGAGCAGCTGACCAGCAGGCAACGGGCAGTCTGGGCCTCGGGGGACTGGCCCGGCTTTGCGCCCCGGGTCCAGCACGTCGCCGACCGGACGGTCGAGACGATCGGCGTGGGGGAGGGCGACGACTACCTCGACGTCGCGACCGGAAGCGGCAACGCCGCCGAAGCGGCGGCGAGCCACGGGGCCACCGTGACCGGCCTCGACCTCGTCCCGAGCTGATCGACGCCGCCCGCGCCCGCTTCGAGAGCGCCGGCCTTCAGGGCGTGTTCGTCGTCGGTGACGCCGAGCGCCTTCCCTTCGATGACGACTCGTTCGACAGGGTGACCTCGATCTTCGGGGTGATGTTTGCGCCGCGCCAGGAGGCGGCCGCGGCGGAGCTGGTCCGGGTCGCCCGGCCGGGCGCGGTCATCGGCGTCGCCGCCTGGACGCCGACCGGCGCGATCGGAGAGATGTTCAAACGGCTCGCCGGATACATGCCACCGCCGCCCGAGGGGTTCGTGCCGCCGGCGATGTGGGGCGACGAGGACCACGTACGCGGCCTGTTCTCCGGGTCCGACGTCGAGCTCGAGTTCGAGAAACGAATGGCGACCTTCGAGTTCGACTCCTCCGATGATTGGATGCAGTACACCGAAGAGAACCTTGGTCCCGTCGTCGTCGCCAAGGCGATGCTCGAGCCTCAGGGAAAATGGGAGGCCGTGCAGGCCGACCTCCGGCAACTGCAGGAAGAGACGAACGAAGCCGACGATGGCGCGCTCCGCAACCAGGGCAAGTACCTGCTGACCACGATCACGGTTGCCTGAGGCCACTCGCGGCGCGCCGATCGGGGATTACCGGAGTTGCAACGGGGGTAGTCGTCCACCAACTTCGTCCCGAGGAGGCTGAGGATGCATCGTTCGTCGAAGTCACGCCCGCCGGTGCTTGCGATCGGAGCCGTCGCGGCTCTGATGGTCGTCGCCCTGGGGGCCGTCGCGCTCGCCTCAGGTAGTGCTCAGAGCTCGAAGGCCAAGGTGAAGATCAAGTGCCCGAAGAAGGTCGCCAACGGCAAGAAGGTGACCTGCAAGGTATTCGGCAAGCTGCCCCAGGGTCCGGCCGGCCCGAAGGGGCCGAAGGGCGCGAAGGGAAACACCGGCGCGCGCGGTCCTGCCGGCGACCCAGGAGTATCCGGATACGAGGTCGTCTCGAATACGTTCAGCGAAGTCTTCATCGTCAACAGTGGCGGCCAGCGGGGCCTCAGCGAGGTCAAAACCGTGACCTGCCCCGGTGGGAAACGGGTGATCGGCGGCGGCACCGACCTCGGCACGAACGAATCCCAGAACGGCCAGCAGCGTCAGGTCACGGTGTCGTTCAGTGGTCCGAATGGGAACGGCACGGGGTGGTCGGCCCAGCTGTTCAACAACTCGACCTCGATCGACACCTCAATCGACCTCAGGGTCTACGCGATCTGCGCCAAAGTCAGCTGAGCGGAACGGATCTGACCTCCAGCACCCAGTCCGTCGCTCGCGCGGGTGGCGTGGGGTGAGGGGGGCTGAGGACGGCCTCGCCCGCAACGCCCCCCTCACGCCACGACAGGACCCGCGCGGCTACTTGATGAAGAGCATCTCCTCGTACTTCGGCAGCGGCCAGAGGTCGTCGGCGACGACCTTCTCGAGCCTGTCGGCCGCCTCGCGGACGGAGCCCATCGCCGCGATCTGCTTGTCGCGGGCGTGCTCGGCGAGCTCGAGGCCCTCGAGGTCGTCGGGATAGGCGTTCGCCGCCTCGAGCTCGGCCAGTGAGTCCCGGAGCTCCCTCAGGGTCGACTTGACCTCCTCGGCGACGCCCTCGGCCGCGCCCGAGTCGTTGATCAGCGCCAGGTAGCGCAGCGCCGCCGGCAGGATCATCGTCTTCGCGATCGAGTGCGTCGTCTCGGCCTCGATGTTGGCCCGCATCACGTACTGCTCGACCCAGACCTCGTAGCGCGATTCGAGCTCGCGCTTGGAGAGGACGTCGTAGTTCTCGAACGCCGCGACCGTCTGATCGGTGAGGATCTCCGGCAGGGCCTCCGGCGTCGTCCGCAGGTTCTTCAGGCCCCGCTGCTCGGCCTCGGCATGCCACGCCTCGGCGTAGTTGTCGCCGCTGAAGCAGACCTGTTTGTTCGCCTCGTAGGAGTCCTTGACGATCTCCATAACGGCCTCCGGCATCTCGGTGCCGCCGTTCAGCTTCTCTTCGAGCTTGCCGGCGAGCTCGTCGATCGCCTCGGCCGCGATCGTGTTCAGGACCGTGTTCGGGAACGCGAGCGACATGCTCGAGCCGAGGGCGCGGAACTCGAATTTGTTGCCGGTGAAGGCGAACGGCGAGGTCCGGTTGCGGTCGCCGCCGTGCATCGGCAGCGCCGGCAGCACCTCCGCGCCGAGCTCGAGGAACGAGGCCGGCGTGTTGGGGTCGCCCTCGCCGGTCGCGATCGCCTCGAATGCCTTTTCCAGCTCGGCGCCGAGGAAGATCGAGATGATCGCCGGCGGCGCCTCGTTGGCGCCGAGCCGGTGGTCCTGTCCGATGTTGGCGACCGAGGCCCGGAGCAGGCCCTGATGCTTGTTCACGGCCTGGATCACCGCGGCGCAGAAGAACAGAAAGTGGATGTTGTCGGCCGGCGTGTCGCCGGGGTCGAGGAGGTTGGCGCCGGTGTCGGTCCCCATCGACCAGTTGTTGTGCTTTCCGGATCCGTTGACGCCGGCGAACGGCTTCTCGTGCAGGAGGCAGACGAGCCCGTAGCGGCGGGCCACGCTCTCCATGACCTGCATCGTCAGCTGCTGGTGGTCGGAGCCGACGTTCGAGTTCTCGAAGATCGGGGCGATCTCGTACTGGTTCGGCGCGACCTCGTTGTGGCGGGTCTTGACCGGGATGCCGAGCTTCCGCATCTCGAGCTCGGACTCCATCATGCAGGCGAGGATCCGCTCCGGGATCGAGCCGAAGTAGTGGTCGTCGAGCTCGTGGCCCTTCGGCGGCTTGGCACCGAAGAGGGTGCGACCGGTCGCGATCAGATCGGGGCGCTCGAAGAAGTACTGCTCGTCGATCAGGAAGTACTCCTGCTCGGGTCCGACGGTCGTGAAGACGCGCTTGCTGTCCTCGTCGCCGAGCAGCCGCAGCGCTTTGATCGCCGAGCGCGAGAGCGCGTCCATCGACCGCAGCAGCGGGATCTTCGCGTCGAGCGCCTCGCCTGTCCAGGAAGCGAAGGCGGTCGGGATGCAGAGCAGCGCCCCATTCGGGTTCTCGAGGATGAAGGCGGGGGAGGTCGGGTCCCACGCGGTGTAGCCGCGGGCCTCGAAGGTGGCGCGGACGCCGCCGGTCGGGAACGAGGAGGCGTCGGGCTCGCCCTGGATCAGCTCCTTGCCCGAGAATCCGGCGAGCGACTCGCCGTCGCCGGTCGGCTCGAAGAACGAGTCGTGCTTCTCGGCGGTAGAGCCGGTCAGCGGCTGGAACATGTGGGTGAAGTGGGTGGCCCCGTTCTCCAGCGCCCACTCCTTCATCGCCTCCGCGACCGCGTCGGCAAGGTCGGCGTCGAGCGTGCCGCCGCCCTCGAGCGTCTCCTGCAGCTTCTCGAAGACGTCGGCGGGCAGCCGTTCGCGCTGGACGGCGACCGAGAAGACGTTGGCGCCGAACGGGTTGTTCTCGGGCACGGTCAGGTCGAGGGCGCCGAGAGCCTCTCCATTCGAGCTCCACTGCGCGGCGGTCACGTTCTGCTGGCGGATACGGGTCATCGCTTTAGTCCTTCTCCCACTGTCGAGCGCCCGTCGGGCGGGCGCGAACGAATTTCCTTCCTAATCCCTCTTCAGGAGCCAAAGCAGCCTAATGGCCGCGGGGCCTCGATGCCTTTGTACCGAGGTACAACCTTGGCCCGCGGGCCTTGTCCCATCTGGCGCCGGGCCGACGGCTCAGCGCAGTGGGCGTCGCACGGTCGCGACCAGGCGCTCGAGCGCGTCCTGGTCGGGTTGGACCGGAGTCCCCCGCCTCCTGATCGCGAGCCAGATCAAGAAGGTGCTGAGGATCGGGCCGCCGATCCCGAGCGCGAAGAAGGCGACGGGCGTTTCGATTTCGCCGACCAGCCAGCCGAAGTTCATCCCGAAGAACCCGGTCATGAAGGTCAGCGGCAGGAAGATCGTCGCGACCACCGTCAGCCAGTAGATCGTCTCGTTCATCCTCATGTCCATCACCTGCGCCATCGAGTCGGAGGCGGCGTCGATCCCGTCGATCAGCCGGTTGAGCTGCTCGTAGACGCGTTCGAAATAGCGTTCGCTGTCGGAGACCAGCCCCCGCACCTGTCCGATCTCCTGCCCCATCCGCTCGAACCTCCCGCGCAGCGGCCCGAGCCGCCGGCGCATCCTCGTCAGCCTGACGTTGATCGCCCGCAGCGTCCCCGCCCGCACCCTCGCGTTGCCGGTTTCGCCGGCCAGCACCTGCAGCCCCTCCAGGGCGAGCTCGGTCGCGCTGAGGGCATCGAACGCGGTCGCGACCATCGCGTCGAGGACGACGTAGACGACGTACTGCTCGCTGCGGCCCTCGGTGCTGTACTCGGGCAGCATCTCCGGCAGCGAGATCGGCTCGCGGTGGACGGTGAGGATGTAATCGCCGTTGACGAGGACATTGACCTCGATCGCTTCCATCCATTCCTCCTCGGTGTTGCGGGCGGCGTCACCCTCGAGGTAGCAGTGGAACGGGAAGACGACGTGGTCGGCGTCGGCGTGGAACTTCCGCGACGGCTTCCCGACGTGGCCGAAGCTGAGCAGCGGCCGCAGCGCGTGGGAGGGGATTTCGAAGGCCTCGCCGAGCTCCTCGCCGGAGTGCTCGTCGATGCAGATGTCGGCCCAGAAGAAATGGCCCTCGGCGCGCAGGGCGGCGATCCGCTCCAGCTCCCCGGCGCCGAGCCCTTCGACGATCTCGCTCATCGGGGACGAGGCTAGGCGGCCGACCGGATAGCCTCCGCACCCGCGGCGAGTGCCGCATCGCAAAGCCAATACTCCGGAGGACCCAGCCACATGTTCGTTTCCAAGGCCGCCGTCGTCGGCGGCGGCACAATGGGCGGCGAGATCGCGCAGGCGATCGCCACCGCCGACATCCCGGTCGTGATCAAGGACATCGACCAGAAGTTCGTCGACGCCGCGATCGAGAAGGCGCGGGCGATCACCGAGGGCAAACTCAATCGACTCGTCGAGAAGGAGAAGCTGACCCGGGAGCAGGCCGACGCACGGCTCGACGAGGTCCTCGGCAGGATCGTCGGCGCCACCGGCTACGAGGAGTTCTCCGACGTCGACTTCGTGATCGAGGCGGTCCCGGAGAAGATGGAGATCAAGCAGGCCGTCTTCCGCGAGCTCGACGCCGTCACCCCCGGCCACGCGATCCTCACCTCGAACACCTCCTCGCTCTCGATCACCGAGATCGGCGAAGCGACCCTGCGGCCCGACAAGGTCGTCGGGTTCCACTTCTTCTACCCGGCGTCGGTGATGCCGCTGATCGAGGTCATCGTCGGCGAAGAGACCTCGCAGGAGACCGCGACCGCCGCCTACAACTTCGCCCAGGCGATCCGCAAGCAGCCGATCGTCTGCGGAGAGGTCCCGGGCTTCGTCGTCAACCGGGTCCTGATGGCGACGATGGGGGAGATCTGGCGTGCCCAGGAGGAGCAGGGGCTCTCGATCAAGGGGATCGACGATGCGATCCTCGGCGCCAACCTGGCGCCGATGGGCCCGTTCGTGCTCACCGACCTGCTCGGACTCGACGTCGCCCTCCACACCGCCGAACACCTGGCCGACTCATACGGCGAGGGCTTCTACGTCCACAGGGGGCTCCAGAAGCTCGTCGCCGACGGCAAGCTCGGCGCCAAGAGCGGCGGCGAGGGCTTCTACAAGGACGGCGAGCAGACGATTCCCGGCGACGCCGACCCCGACGCCGACGAGCTGATCGCGATGTTCTCCGGCCGCGCCCTGATCGAGGCCTGCAGCCTGGTCGAAGAGGGCGTCTGCTCGGTCCGCGACATCGACGTCGGGATGATGACCGGCTCCGGGCTCGACCCGCGCAAAGGGCTGCTGCCGCCGTTCTGGCGGGCCGACGTCGAGGGCCTCGACACAGTCCTCGAGCGGATCGAGAACCTCGAGGAGAAATACGGCGAGCGCTTCGCGGCGCCGGTCCTGCTCAGGCGGCTCGTCGCCCAGGGCCGGCTCGGGCTCAAATCGGGCCAGGGCTTCTACCCCTACCCGCAGCCCGACGAAGGCGACCAGGCGGATACGGTCAAGCTGGAGACCCGCGACTCGGTCGCGATCGCCTGGCTCGCGAATCTGCCGATGAACGCGATCTCACCCGACGTGATCCGCGACCTGAAGACGGTGTGGGAGCGGGCCAAGGCGGCCGACGGCGTGGGGGCGATGGTGATCGCCTCCTCTGTCCCGCTCGTCTTCTCGGCCGGCGCCGACATCAAATCGTTCACCCAGCTCGACGAATCCAGCGGCAAGGAGCTGATCGACTCGGCCCACGCGCTGCTGCGCGAGTTCGGCCAGAACGGGGTCGCGACGATCGCCGCCGTCAACTCGATCGCCTTCGGCGGCGGCTGCGAGGTGGCGATGGCGTGCGACGTCCGGATCGCCGCCGAGGCGGCCGTCTTCGGACAGCCAGAGATAAAGCTCGGGATCATTCCCGGGTTCGGCGGCACCCAGCGGCTGCCGCGGCTCGTCGGCGCCAACAAGGCGCTCGAGATGAACCTCGTCGGCGACGCGATCCTCGCCGAGGAGGCGCTCGAGTTCGGGCTCGCCAACCGCGTCGTGCCCGACCACGAGCTGTTCGAGACGGCGCTGATGTGGGGGCGGAAGCTCGCCGGGCAGGCCCCGGTCGCCCGCGAGCAGATCAAGCTCGTCTCCGACGGCGCCGACCTCGACGAGGGCATCGAGGCCGAGAAGGGCGGCTTCGCCGCCGCCTTCGGAAGCGACGACGCGAAGGAGGGCATCGCGGCCTTCCTCGGCAAACGCAGCGCCAAATGGAGCGGCAGGTAGAGGTCGGGGGCGCCGAGCGCCTTGCCGAGCTCGTCTCCGGCTCGGCGACCGTCGTCGCCCTGACCGGCGCCGGGGTCTCGGTGCCGTCGGGGATCCCCGACTTCCGCACGCCGGAGACCGGTCTCTGGGCCAAGGTCGACCCGATGGAGGTCGCCCACATCGGCGTCTTCGAACGCGACCCCGCCCGTTTCTGGTCCTACTACCGGCCGCGGTTCCATTCGCTCGGCGACAAGCGGCCGAACCGCGCCCACAAGGCGCTGGCAGAGCTCGAGCGCCGCGGCCTGCTCGCCGGACTCATCACCCAGAACATCGACCGCCTCCACCGCGCCGCCGGCTCCGAGAACGTGGTTGAGGTCCACGGCTCGATCGAGACCTCCTCCTGCGTCCGCTGCGGCGCCTCCTTCGGGATCGAGCAGGTCGACGCCCTCTTCAACGCCGACGGGGTCGCGGAGTGCGATGCCTGCGGCGGCCCCGTGAAGCCCGGCGTCGTCCTCTTCGGCGAGCTCCTGCCCGAGCCGGCGATGAGGCGGGCCCAGGAACTGGCGGCGGCGGCCGACCTGATGCTCTGCGTCGGAAGCTCGCTCGTCGTCCACCCGGTCGCCGGGCTGCCCGGGATCACGCTCGCGGGCGGCGGCCGGCTCGCGATCGTCACCAAGGGCCCGACCCCCTATGACGGCGACGCCGCGATCAGGCTAAACGGCGAGGTCGACGAGGAGCTGGGCGCGCTGATCGACGCCCTCGCCTAGGGCTCAGAACCTGACGCCGGCCTCTTTGCAGGCGGCGGTGATCGTCTCCGAGCGCGGAACGTCGAAGCCCGCGGCGCTGCTGCAGATCTGCTCCGCCTTGGCGCCGCAACCTACGATCGGTTCGGCCCCGACCCGGCCGGCGACCGCGACTTCGATGCAGCCGGAATGCACGCCGCCGTGTTCGTCGAGCAGCGGGCTCTCGTTGTGGGCGGGGACGAACAGCAGCGCGAGCAGGGCGATCGTGGTGACCACCAGGCCGGCGACGACCACGTTCCTCTCGCGCGAGGTGAGCATGCGCAGGGGGGTGTTGACGGTCCTGTAGTGCCCCTCGAGCGGCATCGCAGGGCAGGATAGTGCGCTGCCGGGGGGCGGGTTCTGGCCACTTGGGAGAAAGATCGGCGCCGATCTTTGGACGCGTGTACGTGGTGGGGGGCGTCACTCGACGAAAGGCTGTCGGCCATGTGCACCCGGGCGCCTGCCCGCGATTGACGAAAGGAACAAATGAATTTGTTGGCAGCGGTGGATACGGGCAATACGTCCTGGCAGCTGACGGCCGCCACGTTCGTCGGCCTGATGAGCATCCCGGGCCTGATGGTCCTCTACGGCGGCGTGATGCAGAAACGCTGGTCGGTGAACTCGATGATGATGTCGTTCGTCGGCTTCGCGATCGTCGTCCTCCTATGGTGTCTGTTCGCCTTCAAAATGGGGTTCGGCGAGCCGATACACCTCGCCGACAGCGGCTTCTTCGGCAACTTCTGGGGCAAGCCGGAATCGATCCTCAGCAGCTCCAGCCTGCTGAGCACGGCGCACATCCCGGAGTACCCGGAACTCGAATTCACGTTCCCGGAGTCGACCCTGGCCTACTTCCAGATCGTCTTCGCGGGGATCACGCCGCTGCTGATGCTGGGCTCGGTCCTCGGCAGGATCAACTTCAAAGCGTGGCTGCCGTTCGTCGCGCTCTGGACGGTCTTCATCTACACGATCAACGCCTTCCTGATCTGGGGCGGCGGCTACTTCGCCCAGCACGGGGCGGTCGACTTCTCCGGCGGCTACGTCATCCATCTCGCGGCCGGCGTCTCGGGCTTCATCGCGGCCTGGGTGATCGGCCCCCGTTTGCAGCGTGACCGCGAGGTCGACGCGCCGAACAACCTGGCGATGGTCGCGGTCGGCGCCGGGCTGCTCTGGATGGGCTGGAACGGGTTCAACGGCGGCGATTGGTACGAATCGGGGGAAATCGCCTCCGGCGCGGTGCTCAACACGAACCTCTGCACCGCCGTCGCGCTCCTCGTGTGGGTCGCCTGGGACTACCTGACCGGGCGCAAGCCGAGCCTGATCGGCAGCGTCAACGGGATGATCGTCGGCCTCGTCGCGATCACTCCCGGCGCCGGCTTCGTCAACGGCTGGGGCGCGATCATCATCGGCGTCATCGCGGCGACGATCGTCTACTTCGCGCTCAACTACCTGAGCCGGGTGGCGCCGTTCCGCGGCGTCGACGACACCCTCGGAGTCGTCTACACGCACGGCTTCGCCGGCCTCGTCGGCGGGTTGGCGGTAGGCATCTTCGCCAACAGCGCGATGGCCGAAACGGTCCTCGCCGGGACGATCTCCGGCGGCGGACTGCACCTGCTCGGCTGGCAGGCGCTGACCGCGCTCTGGGTGATCGTCTTCTCGGCGATCGGAACGTTCATCCTCCTCCGGCTGGTCGGCCTGTTCGTGCCGCTGCGGATGACCGAGGAGGACATGGAGACGGGCGACCTCGCCGTCCACGGGCACGAGGTCTATCCCTCGGACGTGCCGTCCCTCGGATTCCCGGACGGCGTTCCGGCGCGGCCGGTGCCGGCACCGGGGGCCGCCTCCTAGGACTCGCGCGGGCACCCCTCCCACCCGCGTACTCGGACCCGCCCCGGCCATTCCCACCGGGGCGGGTCCGTCAGTTTCCGGAGCGGGTCGGGCGGGACCTGGCGGCCTCGCGGAGGACGTCGAGCATCGTCGCCACCGCGGGTGTCACCGCCGCGGCCCTTGAGGTCGCGGCGAAGACCTGGCGGACCGGGCTCGACGGGCTCAGCTCCCTGATCCGGATGTCCTCCCGGGTGCTCGAGAGCGCCAGCTCGGGGATCAGGGCGACGCCGACCCCGGTCGCGACCAGTCCCTGGACGACCTGATAGTCGTCGCTTTCGAACGAGACCTGCGGCTCGAACCCGGCGGCGTGGCAGGAGCGGACGACGTGGCGGGCGCAGGGGCTCGACTCCGAGGTCTGGACCCAGGACTCCTCGCGCAGGTCCTCGAGGCGCAGCTTCCGCCTCTTGGCGAGACGGTGGCCGGCGGGCAGCGCCAGGTGCAGTGGGTCCTCGAACAGCGGGAAGCGTCGGATCCCGGCCTCGAGCCGCTCGCCGACACCTTTGAATTCGAACAGGAGGACGAGGTCGAACTCACCCGATCGCAGGCGTGGAGCGATCTCCTCCGGCTCCCCCTCGGCGAGCGTCAGCTCGACCCCGGGGTGCGACGCCCGGAAGCCGGCGATCGCCTGCGGCATCAGCGTTGCGCCGGCGGTTGGGAAGGAGGCCGCGCGAAGCCGTCCGCCGCGACCGGCGGAGATCGCCGCCACCGCGACCTCGGCCGCCTCGATGCCGGCGAGGATCCCGTCGGCGTGACCGGCGAGCGCGGCGCCGGCGGCGGTCGGCCTGGCGCCGCCGCGGCTGCGCTCGATCAGCGGAGCCCCGGCTTCCCGCTCCAGCGTCGCGATCGCCTGCGACACCGCCGACTGGGAGTAGGCGAGCGAGTCGGCGGCGTCGGAGAAGGAGCCGTGGTCGATGACTTCGCGGAGGATCCTCAGCCGGCCGGCATTCAGCATTAGAAGAACTGATCCTAACAAGCAGGAAAAACAGTTGTGCTAATGCTGGGCCTCTGCCACCCTCGTCCCAATCTTCGAACCGCACCCAGAGGAGGCAAGAGAAATGGCACTGAAGATCGTCGTTTCCTACGACGACACCGACAATGACCGCGACGCCCTCGCCCTCGGCCGGCTGCTGGCGGTGAACGGGGCCGAGCTTTCGCTCGCATATGTCCGGCACTCATTCGGGGAATCGCTCGAGCAGCAGCAGGCGGAACAGCTGCTGGAGCGCGGCGCCGCCTCGGTCGGCTCCCCCGAGATGCCGAAGTACGTGGTCATCAACCCGGCGACCAGCGAGGGCCTGATGGAGCTGGCCGAGAGCGAGAAGGCGGACGTCATCGTCTTCGGCTCCGAGTACCGGACTGCGAACGGCCTCCTTAAGCCGGGGATCTCGGCGCACAAACTCCTGCTCGGGGGATCGTCGGCGATCGCCGTCGCTCCGGCCGGTCTTCACACGAACCCGGCCGTCAGCGTCAACACCGTCGGTGTCATCGACGAGGGCGACCCGAGCGCCCGCCAGACCGCCGACAGCCTCGCCGCGGCGCTCGGCGCAAACGTCGTCGAGCACGGCTCCCGCCCGGTCGATCTGCTCGTCGTCGGCTCGCGGCCCGAGGCCCCGCAGGGCAGGGTTGTCCTCAGCGCCTCGAGCGACTACGCCGTCGAGGCGGCCACCTACCCCGTGATCGTCATCCCTCGCGGCACCGCGATCAGCTTCGCGGCGTCTCAGGCCGAGCCTGTCTCTGCCTGATCAGGACTGCGGCCGCGATCGAGGGGTCGCGGCCGTCGATCCGCTTCTGCGCGGCCGGCCACTCGACCTGGCGGGCGTCCCGCCCGGCGGTCATCTCGGCCAGAGCCGCCAGGGCTTCAGGTAGGGAGTCGACCTCGACCTCGATCGCGGTCGGCGCCGAGCGCCGCTCCCGAGTCTGCCCGACCTCGCTCAGCACGCGCCGGGTGACGTCCTCGGCCCCGCGCTCCGCGTTCGCCCAACCCTGGCCGAAGGAGAGCTCGGGTGGATCGAGGGCGGGGCCCTCGAGGATCTTCAACTCGGAGGTGCGTGGCTCCCAATCGTGATCTCCGAGCCTGATCGGCTGCTCGTTCAACCACGGCTCGACGAAGCGGCTCCCCAGCTCCTCGGGCTCGAGGTTAAAGGCCCGGGCGTGGTTTATGCCGTGGCTGATCTCGATGTGGAAGGGCACCCGACAACTCTATTCTGAGGTTGATGGAGGCCGCGCCGCCCGATGCCGTCGTCTTCGACAATGACGGCCTCCTGCTCGACACCGAGTCGGTCTGGACCCGGGCCGAGCAGGACCTCTTCGAGCGCCGCGGGCTCGAGTTCACACCCGCCGCAAAGCGCGAGCTGGTCGGGACATCGGCCGAGATCGCGGGCGGGATCCTCGAGCGCAGGCTTGGAGAGCCGGGGAGCGCGGCTGATCTGATCGAGGAGCTGAACGAGCTCGTCGTCGCCGAGCTCGAGCATGGGGTCGAGGCGATGGTCGGCGCCCGCGACCTGCTCCATGAGCTCGCCGGGCGCGGGACCCCGCTCGGCCTCGTCTCCAACTCGCCGCTCCCGTTCGTCGTCCGCTCGCTCGAGATCGTCGGGTTCGAGGATCGCTTCGACGTCGTCGTCAGCGGTCACGATGTCGCCGCCCCGAAGCCGGCGCCGGACCCCTACCTCGAGGCCTGCCGCCGGCTCGGCGTCGAGCCCGGGCCGAACGTCATCGCGCTCGAGGACTCGCCGACCGGCGTCACCGCCGCCCGCGCCGCCGGCCTCACCGTCATCGGCATCCCCTCCATAGAGGGAGTCGCACTCTCCGAGGCGCACCACCTCGCCACCTCGCTCCTAGATGGCGTCGTCGCCCACCGCCTGGTGCTTTGACCCGGCGTTCTGAGTGGCCGGCTGTTGCTCTGACGCGGCGTTCTGGGTGACTGAGGCAGGGGTGTCCTCCGGACGGGCGGATACTCAAAGTGCCGGTCTGATTAGACCGGCACTTGTCCGGACTGGGGATGCCCCTGCCTCAGCCCCGCAGCACGCGCCGGCGACGGATGACCCGTTCACAGATCTCCAGCAGTTCGCGGACATTGCGCTTGGCGTGAGGGTCGAGGTCGCCCCGGAGGGCGAGGTTGGCCGCGTTGCCCGCCTCTTGGCGGCGTGTGGTGAGGGTCGCCATGTCCTCCTCGTGGCCGGGATCGACCAGCGCTCCCTGGAGCTCGATCAGGAGCGCCTCGAGCCCTACGCGCAGCTGCAATGCGGCCTCGCGGTTCCGGCCGGCGTCGAGGTCGGCGCGGGCGCGCAGCAGCAGCGTCTCGCAGGTGTCGATCCGCTCGCGGCGGCCGAGCACGGCCGCGACTCTCTCCTGGGGCCGGAGCTCCTGGTCGCGGCGCCGGCGGCGTGAGGCCGGGGCGCGGACGTCGACGTCGTGAGCCTGCGTGAACCGCCCCGAGGCGACCTCGTCGCCGCTCCCGATCCCGATCCTTACGATGATCGCGGCCTCCGGGGCGAGCTCGGAGCCGTGGGGGTCGGCGGCTGCGGCGGCGTGGGCGTGGAGGGCCCGATTGAGAAGGCCGATCCCCTCGGCGACGACGGCGTCGATCGACTCCTCCTCGGCGATCGCAGCGCCGAGCCATTCCGCCGCCTCCTCGGCACTCGCGAACGGTGCGAAGGCGCGGACCGCGGTGGCCCGCGCCAACGGAAGGGTCGTCGGCCCCTCGTCGGGGTCGGCCTCGCTCGGGCGCCGGCGTCGCCTTCCCGGCGGCGACGGAGCGCCGAGCGTTTCGAGCACCAGCACGCTCTGCGCTCCGTCCTCGTCGGCCTCGCGGGTCAGGTAGCGGCCGTCCGCCACCGGCAGGGTTCCGGCGAACTCGAACTGCACGAATCCGAAGTATTTGGAGTCCATGGGCGCCGGCTCAGCGGACCCGATTCTCCAGGATTCCGAGGATCAGTCTTCGCCGCTCGTGCCGCCGGAGCCCTTGGCCCGGTCCTTCGCGTGCCCGTCGGGCAGCGCCGCCGGGGAGGGCGCGGTCCGGACTTCGGGGTTTTCGATTTCGCCGAGGCGCCTGATCAGCCGGTCCCACTTTCCGGGGGCCAGTTCGCCGAAGCCTGGGAAGAGCGTGCTCGAGCCAAGTTGACTCAGGAAGTCGTCCATCCTGTGCCCCCATGCAGTTTCGTCGCCCTCCTCGTAGGAGGCGTGGCTGAGCGGCGCGCCGCTTGAGTCGGCGAAGCCGATCTCGATCGAGCCGCCTTCGACGAAGCTCGCGATCTGCTGCCCGGCGGCGACCCTCTGACCGGCGTGCACCGTCGCCCTGACTCCCTCGTATACATAGATCACCCTGCCTGCTTCGGGGCCGTCGAGGAGGCGGTAGAGGACGCCGCCGCCTTCCGGCCAGCCCGGGGCGCTAGTGGCCAGGATCCTCGCGTTGCCGATCGCGAGGATCGGCCCGGAGCCGGTGAAGTCGACGCCCATGTCGATCCTGCCCTGGCTGGCGCTCACGAAGGGGCTCACGTATTCGGCTTCGAAGCCAGGGGAGTAGCCGACGTGGACGTGGTCGAAGTGGTCGGGAAGGGCGAAACTCGTTTCGCCCGGCAGGTCCTCGAGCGAGATCACCTGGTGGGGGTGCATCGAACCCTGTAGCTGAAGCACCGTCTTGATCAGTTCGTCGGTGAGGGTCCCGGGACCCTGGTGGCCTGTCACCGGGATTCCGTTGATCACCGCAATGTCCACCGCATCGCCGGTCGAGTGCTCGGAGACGTTGCCCGAGGAGGTCAGATAGCCGTGGCCGCATTTGAGCGCCGTGATCCCGAGCTGGAAGCCTTTCGCGCTCAGGTACTCGAGCATCGCCAACACACGGCGATCGATCTGGCCGGTGGCAATGTCGGTGCGCCCGCAGGGGTAGATCGAGAGCGCCTTGTCGTCAAGCACGCGCTGCTGGAGGGCCTCCTTGGAGAGCAGCAGCACCCCGGCTCCGCCAAGGTTGCTCAGCGGGTTCTTGCCGTTGGCGCGATAGATGGCCGTCGCTTCGAGCAGCTTCCAGCCGTCGAGGATCGGCTTCGGGTCGATCCGCGGGGCGCCGCGGCCCGCCGGCCGGATCGAGAAGTTGATGTGGGGGTCGATGCCTTCCGAGGGGCCGCCGAGCCGGGCCAGGACTGTCCCGGCTATAACCCTCGACCCGACCTTCAGGGTCCCGTCGGAGCCCTTCGCCCCGGCCTGATCGACCTTTTCGTAGGCCTGCGACTGATCGCGTTCGGGCGCGCGGCCCGGCAGGGCGTAGAGGCGCGGGCGGATGTTTTCGCTGTCGACCGGGACCTGGCGTTCCTCGCCGGTCGGCATCACAACCGCCCGATGCTTGCGGACGATCTTCCCCAGTTTGGCGTAGGTGTAGCGGTTGCCGTAGGCGTCGCGGAGGACGATGTAGTTGCCGAGCAGCTTCGAATCGCCGCTCTTGATGATCACGCCGTCGTTGACTGCAACGACCGGCGAGCCCGTGGCGGCGAAGATGTTGATCCCGTGACGGGTCGGCGAGGAGGAGATCACCGCCGCCGCGTTGCCGAATCGATGGCGCCCGCCGGGCTTCGCCTGCTTGATCGCCGCGCGGGTCAAGAGTTCGTCCGCGTAGCGGGCGTCGGCGGCGACCGGGAAGTGTGCCCCTTCGGTCAGGCCGGTCAGCGACCCGACCAGGTCACTCGGCAGCTTGCCGTAGGCGTGCGCGTAGAGGAGGACCTCCTGGACGTACCAGTCGGCGTGGTTATAGGCGAAGATCGCCTTGTAGAGGTTGTGGTCGGAACCGGCGATCTTCAGGTAGTGGGCGGCGGCGCAGATCGCGTCGACCGGGTTGTAGGGATCCTCGCGGCCGTCGCCGTTGGCATCGAGCCCGTAGGTCTGCCAGCTCGAGGGGAGGAACTGCATCCAGCCCATCGCCCCGGCGCTGGAGACGTTGAGGTTGGTGCCGAAGGCGGTCTCGATTTTGTTGATCGAGGCGAGGACCTCCCAGGGGACGCCGTACTCGGTGCCGCAGGCCTGGTAGATCGGCAGCAGGAAGGGGGGGATCTCGAACGAGTCGATGACGAAGTTGGGGACGCCGATGGGAGCGGGGCCGAACATCGCGAAGGTCGTCGTCGGGTTGGCCGCCGTCGGGGCGCCGCCCTTGTCGAAGGCGGCGCTGCCGCCGTTGGCGCCCGGCTGCGCCGGCTGCACCCCGCCGGTCGCGGGCGGGGCGGTGATGCCGCCGCCGGCTCCGATCCCGGCGCCGCCGCCGGTTCCGTCGAGGCTCTGGTTGTGGGTGACGCCGCCGGCTTCGGGGGCTTCGGCCGCGTTCAGCGAGGAGCCGGTTTCGAGCTGGCCGGTCGCCGGCTGGGCCGGGCTCGGTTCGGGCGCCGGCTGGACCGGGGGCGCCGGGGTCGGGGAGGGGGCCGGAGCGGGTGCCGGTTCTTCAACCGGTTCGGGCGACTCTTCAGGGTCCGTGGGTTCGGTGCAGTCGGGGTCTTCGGAGTCGACCAGGCCGTCTTCGTCGTCGTCGATTTCGTTCTCGCACTGGGGGATTTCGGCGGCTTCGGTGCCGACCGCCGGAGGGGTGCCGAGCGCGTCGCTGCCGCCGAGTTCGGCCGCCGAGTCCGCGCCCGCCATTCCCACGCCGAGAGCGGTCACGACCGCGAAGCCGGCAAGGGCGATGATCAGTGCGAGCTTGTTTCTCATTCAGCAGCGCCTCAGATATGCGAATCCGCGGGTCATCGACCCCGGTCGTGTCCTCTCCCCACGCAAAAGACTTGGAAAAGCTACCCGCTTTAGAGGACCGTATGTAGCCACGCCCTGCGCACCCAACATGGCCTTAATCATGGCCTTCTCTCGCGGCTGCCCCGACGCACGTGGCGACGCAGGATTCCAGGCGTTCCGGATGCGCTCGTTAAGCTGATGTCAATGACAGATGAAGCGCAGGATCAGGACGGCATCAGGGCCCGCAGCGAGCAGGCGATCGGTGAGCTCGCGCAGGCCCTTCTCGACAGCGAGGTGCTGGAGAACGCCCTCGCGGCCGCCTTCGGCGCCCGCGACAGGGCCGCGGAGGCCCAGCGAGCGGCGATGTCGGCCCTCAACCTGCCCTCCGCCGGCGACGTTGAGCGCCTCGAGCGACGGATTCGGTCGCTCTCCCGCCGCCTCGAGGAGGTCGAGGACCAACTCGATGCGGTCGGGCGCGACGTCGCCGAGCTCCGTCGCGAGATCAGAGCCGGCGCGCCCCGTCCGAAGGCCGCGAAAGCAGCAGACTAACCCTCTACTTTAGGCTGAGAGTGCGCCCTCGGCGGCGGCTCCGGCCCGTTTCGACACCGACGCCAGAGCGTCGTCATCGAGGCGCTCCCCCTTCGCCTCGGAGACGATCAGGACGGCCGCCGCCGCGACCCCCAGCTCGCGGCCGCGGGCGAGCACCGCGACGGTCTGCATGTCGGCCGCTGCGGCATCGCCGTGGGACGCGGCCGGGTCGGCGGGGTGCTCGTCAAGGCTCACGACCCGCAGCGGCCGGGCGCTGTCCCCGAGGCCGTCGCGCAGCCGCGCCGACAGCTCGGGGTCGGGCAGGACGGTCTCGCCGAGCCTGATGCCGTGGGCGGCGGCGCTACCGCCGCCGGCGAGCGCCTCGGCGGCGAGGATCAGCTCACCGGCCCCGAGGTCGGGCGCGAGTGCGGTGCAGGTGCCGACCCTGATCGCCCGCCGAACCCCGAGCTTCGCCAGGTCGGCGAGGACGATCGCGGCGCTCGGGCCGCCCATCCCGGTCGCCTGGATCGTCAGCGCGCGGCCCGCCGGGGTCTCCCCTGAGTAGCCCCAGAGGCCGCGCGCGTGGTTGCTCATCTTCGGCTGATCGAGCAGCTCCTGGGCGAGCAGCAGCGCCCGCCCGGGATCGCCGACGAGGATCGCGTCGGCGGCGATCGCGGCGGTGGGGCGGAGGCGGGACGTCATCGGAGCCGACCCTATGTCAATGGGAGAAAGCCTCCCTGTGTATTTCCTCCAGCAGTCCAAACACAGCCATCCGGGCCGCTCGTAGTTTGTGAGGGCATGAAGAAGGTCGAGGCGTTCATCCGCCACGAGGCGTTCGAGCCGATCCGGGCCGAGCTGCTCGACAAGGGATTTCCATCGCTCTCGATCAGCGAGGCGAAGGGATCGGGCCGGCAGAAGGGGGTCGTCGAGACATATCGCGGCTCGACCCTGACGGTCAATGTCCGGCCGAAGCTCAAGCTCGAGGTGGTGATCGAGGACAAGGACAAGTCGCTGGTCGTCGAGACGATCCTCAAGCACGCCCGCACGGGCGAGGTCGGCGACGGCAAGATCTTCGTCCTGCCGGTCGAGGAGGCGATTCGGATCCGCACCGGCGAGGACGGAGAGCCGGTCCTCCAGGCACATTCGGAGGACGAGATCCCCGCCTAGCTTCGTCACGTCACCGGCGCGACTAGGCTCGGCGATCGATGGCGGAAGAGCGGATCAGCCTTGCCGAGGCCTCGCGGCGTTCGGGGGTCTCGGCCGCGACCCTGAAACGGTGGGCGGCGGAGGGGATCGTCCCGGTCCGCCGCGGGCGCTGGACCGCCGCGGCCGCCGCCCAGGCCCGGGTCGTCGCCCGGATGCGCGAGCGGGGCCACTCGCTCGAGGAGCTGAAGAGGGCCGGCCGCGAGGGCCGGCTCGCGTTCGGCTTCGCCGAGGAGCTGTTCCCGCGCAGCGACGAGCAGGTCACGATCGAGGAGGTCGCCGAGCAGACCGGGCTCGAACCGGAGCTGATCGAGCGGATCATGGTGATCCTCGGCACCCCGCTCGGGCGCGAGCGGCTGCTCAACCCGGAGGACGTCGCCGCGATGCGCCACTGCGCCCGCGTCCTCGCCGCCGGCTTCCCGCTCGTCGCCTTCCTGCAACTGGTCCGGGTCTACGTCCAGGCGCTGCGCCGGATCGCCGACGCCGAGGTCCGCCTCTTCCACCTCTACGTCCACGAACCGATGATCCGCGACGCCGTGCCGGAGCTCGAGATGGCGGAGGAGATCGGCGAGCTCGCCGGCGAAATCCTGCCGTTGGCGACGCCAATGACGGAGTACCTGCACGCCCGCTACCTGCGCTTCTTCCTCGAGCAGGACGTCGTCGGTCACATGGAGAGCGAGCTGGGGACGTCGGGGTCCCAGGTCCACCACGTCCCGGTCACTCTCTGTTTCATCGACCTCACGGGGTTCACCCGATACACCGAGGAGGAGGGCGACCTCGAGGCGCTCGACGTGGTCGAGAACTTCGTCCGCAACGTCGAGGAGACGCTGCCGCCCGAGGCGACGATCGTGAAGACGATCGGCGACGAGGTGATGGTGGTATCGCCCGACCCCGGCTCGCTGACCGAGTGGGCGGTCGGGCTGCTGGCCCGCTTCTCCGAGCGCCCCCAGCCGCGGGTCGGGATCCACTACGCCCAGGCCGTCTACCGCGACGGCGACTACTTCGGCACCCACGTCAACCTCGCCCACCGGGTCGTCGGCCGGGCCCTGGCCGGCGAGGTGATGGTGACCGACACGGTTGCCGAGAGCCTCGGCGAACGGGGGCTGTCCTACTCGCCGATCGGCGAGGTCACCCTCAAGGGGTTCCCAGAGCCGACCGAGCTCTATGTGGTCCGCCCCGCCGCCTGACCAAGTGCTCAGGATGTCGCACTTCCCTTTATCTCTCGGAGGGAAGTGCGACATCCAGGCGTAGAGTCGCCGGGGTGGATGCCGAGCAGTTGGTCGATGCGGTGCGCGAGGAGGGGCTGCTGGCGCCGGGCTCGACCGTCGTCGCGATGCTCTCCGGCGGCCGCGACTCGGTCTGCCTACTCGACGTCTGCGTCCGGCTGCTCGGGGCCGCGGCGGTGACCGCCCTCCACGTCAACTACGGGCTCCGCAACGATGCCGATGAGGACGAGCGCCATTGCGCCGACCTCTGCGCCGAGCTCGGGGTGGGGCTCGAGGTCGAGCGCCCGCGCCGTCCCGAGGGCGCCGGGAACCTCCAGGCCTGGGCCCGCGACGCGCGCTACGCCGCCGCCGCCAAGCTCGCAATCGAGTCCGGGTCGCTGGTCGCTACCGGCCACACCTCCGACGACCAGGTCGAGACGATCCTCTACCGGCTCGCCTCCTCGCCGAGCCGGCGCGCCCTGCTCGGGATGCGCCGCAGCGACGGCAGGCTGGTGCGGCCGCTGCTCGACTTCACCAGGGCAGAGACGACCGGCTACTGCGAGCAGCGCGGGCTCGGCTGGCGCGACGACCCGACCAACGATGCCGACTCCTACGCCCGCAACCGGGTCCGCCACGGGCTCGCGGCGGCGCTGGCCGAGGTCCACCCGGCGGCGGCGGCCAACGTTCTCCGCACCGCCGCGCTCCTCCGCGATGAGGCCGAGGTGCTCGACGGGCTGGTCGACGCCGAGCTCGGCGGCGGCGACGGGGCTGCGCGGAACACGATCGAGCTCGCCCGCCTCGCCGAGCTGGCACCGGCACTGCGGCGGCTCGTCGTCCAGCAGCTCGCCGACCGCGCCGCCGGGCGCCCCGTCCCCGGCGCTGCCAACCACGCCGAGGAGGTGGTCGGGCTGCGCCGCTCCGGGACGGCGATGCTCGATCTCGGCGGCGGGGTCCGCGCCGTCGTCGAGCGCGGCGTCCTCCGCGCCGAACGCTGAGCCCGGGGTGCCCGTATCTAGACTGCAACCGTGAGTGCGGGGCGACCGAGCATCCAAATCTGAATCACTTCGAGTGAGTGAAGCGCGAAACTGATCTGAGCGATTCGCGTGTCGGGGAGGTCCTCGTCGCGGCGGAAGACCTGCAGCGGCGGGTGGTCGAGCTCGGCGAGCAGATCAGCGCCGAGTACGAGGGCCGCGACCTGGTCATGGTCGGGGTCCTGAAGGGCGCGGTGATCTTCCTCGCCGACCTGATGCGCCACATCTCCATCCCCTGCGAGGTCGACTTCATGGCCGTCTCCAGCTACGGCTCGCAGACCGACTCCTCCGGGGTCGTCCGCATCCTCAAGGACCTCGACGAATCGATCGAGGGGCGAGACGTCCTCATCGTCGAGGACATCATCGACTCCGGCCTCACCCTCCAGTACCTGATGAGGAGCCTCAACGCCCGCGATCCCGCTTCGCTCGAGGTCTGCGCCCTGCTCGCGAAGCCCGATCGGCTCCGCGTCGACCTCGAACCGCGCTACGTCGGATTTGAGATCCCCAATCGGTTTGCAATCGGATACGGCCTCGATCACGCCCAGCACTACCGCAACCTGGATTTCGTAGCTGCGTTGAAGGACTAGGGCGTCCGAAAACGCCCTGGTACGCTGATTTTTCCCCCTATGAGGCGGTTTTTCAAAAGCGCGGCTTTTCCGATCCTTCTGGTGGTGATCCTCGCCTTCGTTGCCCAGAAGATGATCAGCAGCCAATCGTCGACCGAGCCTCCCACCTACAACCAGCTGATCGCCCAGAAGTCTGGGCTGATCGCCAAAGGTCAGATCGAAGAAGTCACGATCGACACCGAAGACAACAAGCTGGACGTCAAGGAAAAGGGCGAAGAAGGGAAGAGCTGGTCGACCGGGTATCCGCCGAACACCGAGCAGAGCCTGATCAACCTGCTCGACGAAAACAACGTCACGACGAAGGTCAAGCCGAAAGGCGGCAGCGGCTGGCTCGGGGTGCTGACCTACGTCCTCCCGTTCGTGCTCTTCCTCGGTTTCTGGATCTTCCTCATGAACCAGATGCAGGGCGGCGGCTCGCGGGTCATGAACTTCGGCAAATCGAAAGCGAAGCGGATGTCGGTCGACGCGCCCAAGATCACCTTCCGCGACGTCGCCGGGGTCGACGAGGCCGTCCAGGAGCTGCACGAGATCAAGGAGTTCCTCGAGAACCCGAAGAAATTCCAGGCGCTCGGGGCGCGGATCCCGAAGGGCGTCCTCCTCTACGGCCCGCCCGGGACCGGCAAGACGCTGCTCGCCCGCGCCGTCGCCGGCGAGGCGGGGGTGCCGTTCTTCTCGATCTCCGGCTCGGACTTCGTCGAGATGTTCGTCGGCGTCGGCGCCAGCCGCGTCCGCGACCTCTTCGAGCAGGCGAAGCAGAACTCGCCCTGCATCATCTTCATGGACGAGATCGACGCCGTCGGCCGCCACCGCGGCGCCGGCATGGGCGGCGGCCACGACGAGCGCGAGCAGACGCTGAACCAGCTGCTCGTCGAGATGGACGGCTTCGAGATGAAAGACAACATCATCCTGATCGCCGCCACCAACCGGCCCGACATCCTCGACCCGGCGCTGCTGCGGCCGGGCCGCTTCGACCGCCAGGTCGTCGTCGACCGTCCCGACCGCAAGGGCCGCAAGCAGATCCTCGAAGTACACACCCGCGGCAAGCCGCTGGCGAAGGAGATCGACCTCGACGCGCTCGCCGGCCAGACCCCGGGCTTCACCGGCGCCGACCTCGCCAACCTGATCAACGAGGCGGCGCTTCTGACCGCCCGCCAGGGCCGCCGCGAGATCTCGATGCACGAGCTCGAGGAGGGGATCATGCGGGTGATCGCGGGCCCGGAGAAGAAGACCCGCGTGATGTCGGAGAAGGAGCGCCTCGTCACCGCCTTCCACGAGATGGGCCACGCGATCGTCGGCCATCTGCTCCCCAACACCGATCCGGTCCACAAGGTCTCGATCATCAGCCGTGGACAGGCGCTCGGCTACACGATCTCGCTGCCGAGCGAAGACAAGTTCCTGACCAGCCGCGCCGAGCTGACCGACACGATGGCGATGACGCTCGGCGGCCGCGCCGCCGAGGAGATCGTCTTCGGTGAGATCACGACCGGCGCCTCGAACGACCTCGAAAAAGTGACCGAGACCGCGAAGCAGATGGTGATGCGGTTCGGGATGTCGGAGCGGCTCGGCCCGCGGGTCTTCGGCCACGATCGCAGCCTGCCGTTCCTCGGCCGCGAGTTCTCCGCCGAACCCGATTACTCGGACGAGATCGCGCGCGAGATCGACGATGAGATCCGCCGCATCGTCGAGGCCGCCCACCAGACCGCGAAAGACCTTCTCACCGAGCGTCGCAAGGACCTCGACCGGATCTCCAACATCCTGCTCGAGCGCGAGACGATCGACGCTGAGCAGTTCATCGCCCTCCTCGATGGCAAGCCCGAGAGCGAGGTGTTCGTCGACGAAGAGGAGCCGGAGGCGGTCGAGCCGCAGCCGGAGCCGGAGCGGCCGCAGCGCGAGGGCGCACGGCCATCACCGCGCCCACGCCCGGGCTTCGCGGGTGGGGACGCGAGTTAGGGCGCAGGACATCTCCCGCCCCGACAAGTGCCGGACTAAATAGCCCGGCACTTTGAGTATCCGCCGGTTCGGGAGATGTCCCGCGCCCTAGCCCAAATCGCTGCTCGATCCCCGGAGCGGCCGCAGCGACACGCGCGAGATACTTTCGCCGGTGCAGCCGATTAGCGAGCGTCACGATCTGATTTCCGCGAGCGGCGCCGATATGGCGCGTGGCCGTCGCCCCCGGACGCGAAGCGGAGGAGGCGGCGGATGATCTTGATGGGTGTGGTGAATGTGACGCCCGACTCGTTCAGCGATGGCGGGTTGTATCTCGATGAGGAGAAGGCGATCGCCCGTGGGCGGCAGTTGGTGCGGGACGGGGCGGACATCCTCGACGTCGGCGGGGAATCGACGAGGCCCGGGGCGGAGGAGGTCAGCGCCGAGGAGGAGATCGCGCGAACCGAGCCCGTCGTCGCCGAACTGACGGTCGATCTGGCGCAGACCGGCCACGAGGTCTCGATCGACACCTCGAAGCTGGCGGTCGCCGAGGCGGCGCTCGATGCCGGCGCCACGATCGTCAACGACGTGACCGCGCTGCGCGGCGACCCCGAGATCGGGGCGCTCTGCGCCGACCGCGGGGCGGGGCTGGTCCTTATGCACATGCAGGGCGACCCGCGGACGATGCAGGAGAGCCCGACCTACGACGAAGTCGTCGACGACGTCCGTGCCTTCCTCGCCGAGCGGCTCGAGGCGGCGCTCGCGGCCGGCGTCGCCGAGCAGCGGATCTGGCTCGACCCCGGCATCGGGTTCGGCAAGAGTCTCGACCACAACCTCGAGCTCCTGCGCCGCCTCGGCGAGCTCCGCCGGGCGCTGGGCCGGCCGCTCGTCGTCGGCGCCTCGCGCAAGAGCTTCATCGGCAAGATCGACGGCTCCGAGGTCGGCGACCGGATCGGCGGGACGATCGCCGCCTCGGTCCTCGCCGCCGCCGACGGCGCCGACGTCCTCCGCGTCCACGACGTCGCCGAGGTCGCGCAGGCGGCCAGGGTCGCCGCGGCGATCCTCGGATAGGTTGACGGAGATGGAGCAGCCCGCCGACAACGGGATCGAGGCGCGGGTCGAGGTCGACCTGCGCGGGCTCTCGATCTACACCCACCACGGCGTCACCGACGCCGAGCAGGAGATCGGGCAGCGGCTCGAGTTCGACGTCTCCTTCGACGTACCCGACTGCGACGCGGTGCTGACCGACCGGCTCGAGGACACGATCGACTACAGCGAGGTCTGCGACATCGTCGCCCTCGCCGCGACCGAGCGCAGCTACCGCACCCTCGAGCGGCTCGCCCAGGTCGCCGGCGAACGGCTGATGGAGCGCTACCGCTGCGAATCGGTCCGGGTCCGGGTCGCCAAGCCCGAGCCGCCGCTGCCGCTCGCGGTCCAGGAGGTCGCGGTCGAGGTCACCCAGGATCGCAGCGAGGACGAGAGCGAGGAAAACGGCGAGGAGGCCTAGTGCCTGCTCGGGTCGGATATCTCGGCCTCGGGTCGAACGTCGGCCATCGCGCCGCCCACCTCCGCGCCGCGATCGAGCTCCTCGGCGGGAGCGGGGTCGAGGTCGAGGCGGTCTCCTCGACGTATGAGACGGAGCCGGTCGGCGAGGTGCTCGACCAGCCCGACTTCCTCAACGCCGCGGCCCGGATCCGGACCGAGCTCGAGCCCGAGGCGCTGCTCGACCTCTGCAAGCGGGTCGAGGCCGAGCGCGGCCGTGTCCTCGGCGGCCGCAGCCACGGCCCCCGACCGCTCGACGTCGACCTCCTTCTGCTCGGCGACATCGAGCTCGAGACCGACCGCCTGACCCTGCCGCACCGCGAGGTGAGCAGCCGCCGCTTCGTCCTCGTCCCGCTGCTCGAGCTCGACCCCGACCTCGCCCTCCCCGACGGGACCCGCCTCGCCGACGCCCTCGCCGGGCTCGGCCCCGGGCAGCGGGTGATCCGCGCCGGCTCGCTCTAGCCGCGGCTATCGCCCGCCGATAGATGCGGCATGAGCGCGTTCGAGCTCTTGAGCGGCCTCGCCGTCTCGGTGATCTGGATGGGTGGCTGGGCGCAGCTGATCGGGATGCCGATCGCCTGGCGGCGCCTGCGGGGGACGGCAGCCTGGGTCGAGCGACCCGCCGAGGTGCGCCGCATCGACCTGTTCGCCGCCTACCTCGCTAGGCCGACGCTCGCCACGGTGGTCTGGGGCTGGCTCGTGATCCTCGTCGCCGCGATCGGGGGCCTCGGGCTCTCTGACGTCGCGATCCTGGTCCTGATGTTCGGCGCGCCGCTGATCTTCGTTCCCTGGGCGGTGCTCCAGCTCGACCGAGGCCGGCAGGCGGGTGAGCCCGGCTAGGCCCGGGCCGAGGTGGCGGAGGCAGCCGCCTCCTTCAGCGGCTCGAGCCAGGCTGCGGGGAAGATCGGCGGCATGTCGCCGGCGAAGTCGGGGACCGCGCGGCGGGCGTGGCGGCCGGCCGGCCGCGGGTCGATCAGCGGCCGCAGGTCGCTGCTCGTCAGCGCCAGCCGGACGCTCGCCCCGATCTGGTAATCGGCGGCGTTCAGCTGCTCGCCGTCGATGACCCCGGCCGCGATTTCGTCGTCGATCTTCTGCAACTGGGCCGGCAGGGCGGCGAGGGCGGCGCGCGCGTTCTCGTCGGTCGCGTCATTGAGGCGCGCCGCGAGCGCGACCAGCGGCCCGCCGGTCTTCGCCGCGAGGCCGTGGGGAAGGCCGAGCCGCGCTTCCTCCAGATAGCTGAGCCGCGAGCTCGGGGACCGGCGCGCGGCCCAGATCAGGATCGTGCGGACCGTCGACTGCAGCTCCTCGTCTCCGAAGCGCTCGAGCTCGAGCACGGCATCGCGCTGCTTCAGATCGGCCGGGAACAGCGGCGGCTCGGGCTGAAGGCGGTCGAGCTCCTGGGCGATCGTCCGTGAGCGCTGCAGCCGGCGGCCATCGATGACCATCGCCGGAACCGTCCCCTCCGGGAAGCGAAGGGCGCGGAGCGCGTAGCGCGAGACGCCCGGCAGCAGATCGACGCGGGTGTATGGGATCCCCTTGTGGGCGAGCATCCGCTGCGCCGCCATGCCGGGGTGTGACGCCGGCACCGTGTAGAGCCGCACCTTCACCGTCGCCGATCGTATTCGTTGGTGGATACTTGCGGCGGATTCGATGCTGCTCGCGGCCGATATCGGCAACACCCAGACCCACCTCGGCGCCTTCGACGGCGAGCGCCTGGTCGAGCACTGGCGCTTTCAGACCCGCGCCGGGGCGACCGGCGACGAGCTCGCCGAGCGGATCGGGGGGATGCTCTCGCTCAGCGGGATCGGCCTCGACGACATCGACGCGGTATGCGTCTCCTCGGTCGTGCCGCCGCTCGGCACCGAGTACGAGCAGCTGACCGAGCGCTACCTCAGCGCCAACTTCCTCGCGATCCGGCCCGGGGTCAAGACCGGGATGCCGATCCGGATCGACAACCCGATCGAAGTCGGCGCCGACCGCCTGGTCAACGCCGTCGCCGCCTACGATCGATTCGGCGGCGCCTGCGTCGTCGTCGACTTCGGCACCGGGATCAACTTCGACGCGGTCTCCGCCGAGGGCGAATACCTCGGCGGGGCGATCGCCCCCGGGCTCGAGATCTCCCTGACCGCGCTGGTCGAACGGGCGGCCCGGATCCCGCGGATCGAACTCTCCGAGCCGGAGGCGGCGATCGGCCGCTCGAGCGCGGCCGCGATCCAGTCCGGCGTCGTCTTCGGCTTCGCCGGGATGATCGACGGCGTCGTCCGGCGGATGGAGGAGGAGCTCGGCGAGGTGAGCCTGCTCGCGACCGGCGGCCTTGCCGCGAGGATCGTCCCCTTCACGGAGACGATCGATGAGGTCGACGAGATGCTTACCCTGACCGGACTGCGCCTCATCCATGACCGCAACCGATGAACACGCCGCCGCGGCTCAGCCGCCGCTGACCGACCCGTTCGAGATCGGCGGGGTCCGGATCGCGAACCGGGTCCTGCTCGCGCCGCTGGCCGGGATCGGGAACTGGTTCGTCCGCCTCCAGGCCAAGCGCTACGGCGCCGGCCTCGCCGTCTCGGAGATGGTCTCGAGCTTCGGCCTGCACCACCGCAACGAGCGCACGCTGCGCGAGCTGATGCGGATCCACCCCGACGAGCACCCGGTCTCGATCCAGCTCTTCGGGCACGATCCCGAGGCGATGCGCTCGGGGGCGGCGATCGCGGCCGAGGCCGGGGCCGACCTGATCGACATCAACATGGGATGCCCGGTGCGGAAGGTCCGCAAGACGGGCGCCGGGGTCGAGCTCCTCACCGACCCCGAGCTCGCCCTCGCGCTCCTCGCAGCCGCCAGGGAGGGGAGCGGGAGACCGGTGACGGTAAAGCTGCGCTCCGGCCTGCGGGCGGAGGACCGCTCCGGGTTCGACCTCGCGCTGCGCCTCGGCGAGGAGGGCGGCGCGGCCGCGATCGCCTTCCACCCGCGGGCGGCGTCGGCCGGCCACAAGGGTGCCCCCGACTACGCGCTGACGCGCGAGCTCGCCGACCGGCTCGAGGTGCCGGTAATCGTCTCCGGCGGGCTGAAGAGCGCCGACGCGGCCCGGCACGCCTATCGCGAGTCGGGCGCCGACGCGGTGATGATCGCCCGCGGCTCGCTCGGCAACCCCTGGGTGTTCGAAGAGCTGACCGGCCGCCGCGCCTCCCCGCCCCGCCGCGAGGAAATCGCCGCCGAGCTGCTCTGGACTATCGACCGCGCCGAGGAGCATCTCGGCGGCGAGCGCGCCGCCCGCTACCTGCGCAAGTTCTACCCCTGGTACGTCGACTCGCTCGGGCTCGAGAAGGAGGCCGCGCAGGAGCTGCAGCGCAGCGCCGACCTCGACCGCGCGCGGGCGCTGGTCGCCCAGAGAGGCCATCTGAGCCCCATACCCGCAAGTTCCTAAATCTTTTGCCGGGACCGCTTTGAGTTCTATGTCCACCGGGATACGCTCGAGCAATGAAAAGGGCGGTCCTTGCAGTGATGCTGTGTTGCGCCGCCCTGCTGCTGCCGGCCAACGCTCTGGCGACGACAACCGTTCACTTCGCCGCCACCGGCGCCGAGCAGACCTTCGAAGTGCCGGCGGGTGTCTACCAGGTCGGATTCGTGGCCATCGGAGGCAGCGGAGGTGAAGCGAGCGGGGTCGCCGGCGGGGAAGCGGCGGAAGTGGAAGGAACCTTGGAAGTCGACCAGTTCCAAACGCTGTACATCGAGGTCGGCGGCAACGGCAAGACGGCGGCCGAAGGCGGCGCCGGGGGCTTCAACGGCGGTGGCAACGGCGGTGGCGGCGGTGGCGGCGCCTCCGACATCCGCACCGTCTCGAGGGCGACGCCGCTCGCGACCGAAGACACCAGGCTGGTCGTCGCCGCCGGCGGCGGCGGCGGCGGGGACACCGGCCCGACCGGCACTGGCGGCAACGGCGGAGCAGCGGGTGAAAATGGCGGCAACGGGGAAATCTATGAAGGCGGAAAGAAAGGAACCGAAACCGAAGGTGGGATCGGCGGCGGAGGCTGCTTTGTCGACGGCACCGACGGCGAACTCGGCGTCGGCGGGGCCGGGGGGTACAGCGCCGAAGTAACCGGTCCCGGCGGCGGCGGCGGCGGCGGCCTCTACGGCGGCGGCGGCGGTGGTGGTGCCTGCACGTCGGGCAGCGGCGGCGGAGGCGGCGGCTCGACGCTGCTCCCGGCGTTCTCCTCGATGACCCTCACCTCGGCCGGCCCCAAAATCGACATCTCCTACAACCTGCCGCCAACGATCACGATCACCACCCCGGCGGAAGAAGGCGCCTACACCCAGGGGCAGGCCATCAATGCCAATTACAGCTGCCAGCCGGGCGAAGGGACCAGCGTGAAAACCTGCGCCGGCCCGGTCGCGAACGGGGCCCCGTTGGAAACGGCCACGGTCGGCGAACACGAATTTCTGGTCAAAGCCGAAGACAACGACAAAGGGAAAGCGGGCAAGAGCGTCAACTACACGGTCTTCGCACCGCCCACTGTCGAAATCACCTCCCCGGCCGAAGGCGCCACCTACACCCAGGGGCAGGCGGTCTCGGCCGCCTACGCTTGCCATCCGGCCCCCTCGCTGGCGGTGGAATCGTGCAGTGGGCCGGTGTCGAGCGGGGCGGCGGTGAACACCGCCAATCCCGGCCCACAGACGTTCACCGTCGAAGCCGAAGACAGCATCGGTGGAACGACGACAAGGAGCGTCCACTACACGGTGGCAGCGGCCTCCGGGGGCCCGCCGCCCCCGGCCCCGCCAGCGGTTCCGGACACCATGCTCGGCTCGCACCCGAAGAAGACCGTCAAGACCAAGAAGAAGAAGGCGACCGTCAAGTTCAGCTTCAGTTCCGACGTCGCCGGGGCGACATTCCAGTGCAAGCTCGACAAGGGCGCGTTCGCTCCCTGCACCTCGCCCAAGACCTACAAGGTGAAGCCGGGGAAGCACACGTTCTCGGTCGAGGCCGTCGGTTCGGCTGGCACCGACGCCACGCCGTCAACCTTCAGCTTCAAGGTCAAGAAAAACACCTAGGTAGATTCGCCGAGACCCTTTGAGTTTCGGCGAGCGCGGGGGTACGCTCGGCGCCTGATGAGGAGGCTCCTCACCGCTCTGACCCTCTGTGCCGTCGCGGTCCTGATGCTGGTCGTATCACCGGCCCAGGCCCTTGTCGGCGAAAAATTCGTCTACACGGGTGCCGAGCAGACGTTCACCGTTCCCGAAGGCGTCCACGTGCTCAGAATGGCGGCGGCCGGCGGTTCCGGCGGCGCCGCAGGTACCGCAACGGGCGGCGACGGAGCGGTGGTGGCCGGCGGAGCGCTGGTCGACCCGGGGCAGACGCTCTACGTCGAGGTCGGCGGAAACGGGCAATCGCAGGCCGAAGGCGGGGTCGGCGGCTTCAACGGGGGCGGGTCGGCCGCCGATGGAGGCGGCGGGGGCGGAGCCTCGGACGTTCGCACCACTCCCAGCGCCAAAGGCCTCAGTCCCGACACGCGGCTGATCGTCGGCGGTGGCGGCGGCGGCGCCGGCGGGACGGGATCCGAAGGATTTGGCGGCAACGGGGGAGGGGCAGGGGAAGCCGGTGAAACGTCTGAAGGCGGCAACGGCGGTGGAGGCCCAGGAACGCTGGTGGGCGGGGCCGGAGGCAGCCCGGGCTGTGGCGGCCTGGGCGAACCGGGCCAGTTAGGGCTTGGCGGGGCCGGCGGCCCTGGGGTGCAGGGCACAAACGGCGGCGGCGGAGGCGGCGGCGGCTTCTACGGGGGCGGCGGAGGCGGCGGCGGCTGCGGCGCAGGCGGCGGCGGAGGCGGTGGCGGCTCGTCGCTCGGCCTCCTGGGCCTCGGCCCACAAGAACACCAGGTGGTGATCGCCTTCTCGAAACCGCCGACGATCGACATCGCGTCGCCCGCCACGGGTGCCACGGTCACCCAGGGGCAGGCGCTGACCGCCTCCTACAGCTGCTCCTCGGAGGAAGGCATCACGATCGAAAAATGCGAGGGCAGCGTGGCGAACGGAGCGGCGCTCGACACCACGACGCTGGGGCCCCACACGCTCACCGTCGACGCCGAAGACGCGAGGAAAGGCACCGCGAGCGAGAGCCTCACCTACACCGTCGTGGCGCCGGCGCCGAAATCGACGTCCCTGCTCCCCGAGACGATCCTCAGCGCGCATCCGAAGAAAACCGTCAAGACCAAGAAGAAGAAGGCGAAGGTCAAATTCGGCTTCAGCTCCGATGTTCCGGGCGCGACATTCCAGTGCAAGCTCGACAAGGGCGCGTTCGCTCCCTGCACCTCGCCCAAGACCTACAAGGTGAAGAAGGGGAAGCACACCTTCTCGGTCGAGGCAGTCGATCCGGCCGGCACCGACGCCACGCCTGCGACCTTTAGCTTCAAGGTCAAGAAAAAGACGTAGGAAAGGCGCCCGAGGCGGCGAAGTCGCCTCGCTATAATCTCGCGGCTCTTGGCCCAGGTGTGGCGGCACCTTTCGCCCGCACCCGGGCGTTTTTGGGTCTGGGACCCGGAATACCACCAGTTATCAGCAAAGCGAGGGCAGAGAAGTGACTCGGCAGGCCGTAATCACCCCCGAAGGGCTCGAGAAGCTCAAAGAAGAAATCGAGAACCTCTCGACCGAGAAACGGCGTGAGGTCGCGGCAAGGATCAAGGAGGCGCGCGAGTTCGGCGACATCTCCGAGAACGCCGAGTACGACGACGCCAAGAACGAGCAGGCGCTGCTCGAGGCGCGGATCGCCCAGCTCGAAGAGCGGCTGCGCCGCGCCACCGTCATCGACGAGAAGGAAGTCGGCACCGACGAGGTCACCGTCGGCTCCGTCGTCCACGTCAAAGACCAGAAAAGCGGCGACTCGCAGAAGTTCCAGATCGTCGGCTCGACCGAGGCCGACCCGCTCGAGCAGAAGCTCTCGAACGAGTCGCCGATCGGCAAAGCCCTGATCGGCCGCAAGCGGAACGACGTCGTCAGCGTCGAGGTCCCGCGCGGCCCGAAGAAAAAACTGAAAATCACGAAAATCGAGACGAGCTAAGCGGCGGATAGGCTCGGCCCATGAACGGGCCCGAGAAATCCGACCTCTCCGACGTCCTCAGGGATCGGCGCGAGAAGCTCGAACGCCTGCGGGCCGACGGTATCGACCCGTTCCCGCACACCTTCGCCGAGCGCGAGGAGATCGCCGAGGTGCGCGCGGCCCACGAGGGCCTCGCGCCCGGGCTCGAGACCCAGTCGCGCCACCGGGTCGCGGGGCGGATCGTCGCCCGCCGCGGCCATGGCAAGGCCTGCTTCCTCGACCTCCGCGACGGCAGCGGTCAGATCCAGCTCCACGCCCGCGAGGACCTGATCGGCGAGGGGCCCTACCGGGTGCTCGTCGACCTCGACCTCGGCGACATGATCGGGGTTGAGGGGACGGCGATGTCGACCCGCAGCGGTGGCGAGCTGACGCTCTCGATCGACCGCTGGCGGCTGCTGGCGAAGAGCCTGCGGCCGCCACCCGACAAGTTTCACGGGCTCGAGGATGTCGAGACCCGCCACCGCCGCCGTGAGCTCGACCTGCTCGCCAACGAGGACAGCCGCCGGACCTTCGCGCTGCGCGCCCGCACGATCGCCGAGATCCGGCGCTGGCTCGACGACCATGGGTTCGTCGAGGCCGAGACCCCGGTCCTGCAGCCGCTCTACGGCGGCGCCCTCGCCCGACCGTTCGTCACCCACCACAACGCGCTCGACCGCGACTTCTACCTGCGGATCGCGACCGAGCTCTACCTGAAGCGGCTCGTCGTCGGGGGGATCGACCGCGTCTACGAGCTCGGCAAGGACTTCCGCAATGAGGGCGTCTCCCACAAGCACAACCCCGAGTTCACGATGCTCGAGTGGTACGAGGCCTACGCCGACTACGAGAAGACCGCCCACGACCTCGAGCTGCTGGTCGCCGACGTTGCCGAGCGCGTCCTCGGGAAGCTCGAGGTCGAGCGCGACGGCATCACGATCGACCTCAACCCCCCCTGGCGGCGGGTCACCCTCCGCGAGGCGATCTCCGAGCGGACCGGGATCGACATCGGCGAGCACCCCGGCCGCGAGGAGCTGGCGGCGGCGATGGGGACCGAGCCCGACCCGGCCGAGGGCTGGGGCAAGCTGGTTGACGGCCTGCTCTCGAAGTCGGTCGAGCCGGAGCTGATCCAGCCGACCTTCGTCCTCGACTACCCGGTCGAGCTCTCGCCGTTCGCCAAGGCGCACCGGAGCGAGGAGGGATTGGTCGAGCGCTGGGAGGCGTTCGTCGGCGGGATGGAGATCGCGAACTCGTTCACCGAGCTCAACGACCCCGACGAGCAGCGGCGCCGGTTCGAGCAGCAGGCCGTCGAGCTCGCCCGCGGCGACGAGGAGGCGCAGCCGTTCGACGAGGCGTTCGTCGAGGCGCTCGAGCAGGGAATGCCCCCGACAGGGGGGGTCGGGCTCGGGGTTGACCGGCTTGCAATGATTCTTACCGGGGCGAAAAGCCTCCGCGAAGTGGTCCTTTTTCCCGCCATGCGCGCCTGATTCGGCACCCTTCGGCGCCCAAAAACCCGCTACCAGCGAAATTCCACCCCCCGAGGCAAGGGGAGCGCCCTCGGTATCGTTTAAAGGGCGCTTAGGAGCCGCTCCGATATCGGAGATGAGATCCGGTACTTCGGCCCCCGATTTGCGTTTGATCAACCAGGAGTGAAATAGAGGCGAATTGTTCGAGAGATTCACAGAGCGAGCCCGACAGGTGGTCGTCCTGGCCCAGGAAGAGGCTCGCACGCTCAAGCACAACTACATCGGCACCGAGCACATCCTGCTCGGCCTGCTCCGCGAGGAGGAGGGTCTCGCCGCGAGGGTGCTGGAGTCGCTCGACATCACGACCGAGCGGGTCCGCTCCCAGGTCGTCCGCATCGTCGGCTCCGGTGAGGAGGTCACCTCCGGCCAGATCCCGTTCACCCCGCGGGCCAAGAAGGTCCTCGAGCTGGCGCTGCGCGAGGCGCTCTCGCTCGGCCACAACTACATCGGCACCGAGCACATCCTGCTCGGCCTGGTCCGCGAGAACGAGGGCGTCGCCGCCCGGATCCTGCTCGACTTCGACGCCGACTCCGACAAGATCCGCAACGAGGTGATCCGGATGCTCTCCGGCCCAGGCGGGCGCCGCCAGGGCGCGGCCGCCGGCTCCGGCGGCGGCGGCGGCGAGGGCAAGAAGTCCTCGAAACTGCTCGACCAGTTCGGACGCAACCTGACCAAGCTCGCCGAGGAGGGCAAGCTCGACCCGGTCATCGGCCGCGAAACCGAGATCGAGCGGATCATGCAGATCCTCTCCCGCCGGACCAAGAACAACCCGGTGCTGCTCGGCGAGCCGGGCGTCGGCAAGACCGCCGTCGTCGAGGGCCTCGCCGCCCGCATCAACAAAGGCGAGGTGCCGGAGCTGCTGAAGAACAAGCAGATCTACACCCTCGACCTGGCGGCGCTGGTCGCCGGCTCCAAGTACAGGGGCGAGTTCGAGGAGCGCCTGAAGAAGGTGATGAAAGAGATCACCCAGCGCGGCGACATCATCCTCTTCATCGACGAGCTCCACAACCTGGTCGGAGCCGGCGCGGCCGAGGGCGCGATCGACGCCGCCTCGATCCTGAAGCCGGCGCTGGCCCGCGGCGAGCTGCAGACGATCGGCGCGACGACTCTCGACGAGTACCGCAAATACCTCGAGCGCGACTCGGCGCTGGAGCGCCGCTTCGCCCAGATCAAGGTCGACCAGCCCTCGGTCGAGGACACCGTCCAGATCCTCGAGGGGCTGCGCGAGCGCTACGAGCAGCACCACCGCGTCAACATCACCGACGACGCGCTGGCCGCCGCCGCCGAGCTCGCCGACCGCTACATCTCAGACCGCTTCCTGCCCGACAAGGCGATCGACCTGATCGACGAGGCCGCGTCGCGGATGCGGATCAAGTCGATGAGCGCGCCTCCCGTCTACCGCGACCTCGAGGAGGAAATCGAAACGACGCGGCGCGAGAAGGAGTCCTCGATCGAAGCCCAGGAATTCGAGAAGGCGGCCAACCTGCGAGACACCGAGCGCCAGCTGACGACCCGCAAGCGCCAGCTCGAAGACGAGTGGGCCGAGGGCGAGGAGGGTGACCGTCCCGACGTCGGCGAGGAGGAGATCGCCGACATCGTCTCGATGTGGACCGGGATCCCGGTCTTCAAACTGACCGAGGCCGAGACCAAGAAGCTGATCCGGATGGAGGAAGAACTCCACAAGCGGGTGATCGGCCAGGAGGTCGCGATCACCGCCGTATCGAAGGCGATCCGCCGCTCGCGCGCCGGGATCAAGGACCCGAAACGGCCCGCCGGATCGTTCATCTTCCTCGGTCCCTCCGGGGTCGGCAAGACCGAGCTCGCCCGCACCCTCGCCGAGTTCCTGTTCGGCGACGAGGAGGCGATGGTCAGGATCGACATGTCCGAGTACATGGAGAAGCACGCCGTCAGCCGCCTGGTCGGGTCGCCGCCCGGCTACATCGGCTACGACGAGGGCGGGCAGCTGACCGAGGCCGTGCGGCGCAAGCCTTACAGCGTCCTGTTGCTCGACGAGATCGAGAAGGCCCACCCCGACGTCTTCAACATCCTGCTCCAGATCCTCGAGGACGGGAGGCTGACCGACGCCCAGGGGCGGACCGTCGACTTCCGCAACGCGATCGTGATCATGACCTCGAACATCGGGGCCTCGGAGATCGCGAAGAACACCTCGATCGGCTTCACCGTCGCCGACGAGACCGGGATGTCCTACGACGACATGAAAAACCGGATCATGGGCGACCTGAAAAAAGTCTTCCGGCCCGAGTTCCTCAACCGGATCGACGAGGTGATCGTCTTCCACAAGCTGGCCAAGGAAGAGGTCAAGGAGATCATCGACCTGATGATCAACCGGGTCCGCGTCCAGGTCGCCGAGCACGAGCTCCAGCTCGACCTCACCAACGAGGCCAAAGACCTCCTCGTCGACAAAGGCTGGGACCCGTCGATGGGCGCCCGGCCGCTGCGCCGAGCGATCCAGCGCTATATCGAGGACCCGCTTGCCGACGAGGTCCTGCGCCAGGGCGAGATGACGCCCGGCTCGACGGTGCTCGTCGAGCGCGACGAGTCCGGCGACGACGAGGACAAACCGCTGAAGCTGACGATCGTCAAGCCGGCGAAACCGGCGAAACCGGCCAAGGCCGCCCTCGAGGAGGCCGAGGAGACCGAGCCCGAGAAAGTCGGGGTCGGCGCCAAGCGCGACGGCGACGGATCGGCGCCCTCGAACGAGACCGACTCCGCCCCCGAGTCGAGCCCGACCGAGCCCGGCCCGGCCGCCGACGCCTCCTAGGGCAGCTTCTTCCGCACCTCGCAGCCGGCGGATTTGGGGTCCTTGCCGGCGCCACCGTTGCAGATGTCCTGGCCCGGGCCGCCAAGCAGCTTGTCCTTGCCCGCGGCGCCAAGAAGCTTGTCCTTGCCGGGGCCGCCCCTGAGGGTGTCCTTGCCCGCTTCGCCGAAGGCCTCGTCGCGGCCCTTGCCGAGGTCGATCGCGTCCCTGCCGGCGCCACCGCAGACGACGTCGTTGCCGGCGAGGGAGCTGATCCTGTCGTTGCCGCCGAGGCCGACGATCACGTCGGCCTTCCTGGTCCCCCGGAGGCGGTCGGCGCCCTCGGTGCCGGAGATCGTCGCGGTGCGGCCGCCGCAGCGCCGGCTGGTCGGGACCAGGCTCACCTTGACCGTTTCGGGGCCGGTGAAGCGGCCGACGAGGAGCTCGCCGATTCCGCCGGGCGTCTCGGCGGCCCCGGCGATCACCGGCCGGCCGTCGGGCTGGATCGCCAGCCCTTCGGCGCCGTCCTCCATCGGGCTGGCGCTGGCGACCGTCTGGCCCCCGGTCCCGAAGCTGGGGTCGAGCTGGCCGTTCGGCGTCAGCCGCAGGATCCAGGTGTCGCGGGTGCCATTGAACCCGGCGACGACGATCCTGCCGTCGGGGAGCAGGGACAGGGCCCGTCCTTCGTCGTAGCCCGCGGTCGCGTCGAGCCTGAAGATCCCGCCGGACCCGAAGGTCGGGTCGAGCTGCCCGCCGGCGGTGAAGCGGGCGACGACCAGCTCCGACTTCGTGTTCGTCGCCGGGAAGGCTGATCCGGCGACGACGATCCGGCCGTCGGGCTGGATCGCGATGTCGGTGATTTCCCCGGAGGGATCGGCTTCCTCTCCGAGGTCCTGGACCGCGAACCCGGCGGTGCCGAAGCCGGCGACCGGTTCCCCTTCGGAGTCGAGCTTGGCCAGGAACGCGCCCTGCTGCGATTCGCCCCCGACGATGATCGAGCCGTCGCCGAGCACCCTGACCGCGCGGGCTTCGGAGTAATCACTGCCGGGGATTTGGAAGAGGCGGAACCCGACCGGTGCCGCCGGGGCGAAGCTGGCATCGGGTTCCCCTTCCTGGTCGAGGCGGAGGACCGCCACTTCGGGATGGAATAGCGAGCCGATCCGTTCGCCGGCGAGGACGATCTTTCCCCCCGGCGCGATGTCCATCGCCTCGGCTTCGCCCGGTCCTTCCGGGGACTGGACGGAGAGGCCGGCGTCGCCGAAGTCCGGGTCGAGTTGCCCACTTGCCAGGTAGCGGGCGGTAGCGAAGGCGTTTACTTTTTCGGGAGCCGGTCCGCGCCCGAGCCCGGCGGCGACGATCCGCCCGTCGCCGAGCCTCGCCAGGTCGTTGATCGCCCGCGGGTCGCCGGCGTTATCGAGGTCGGGCTCGACCCTGAACCCTTCGGGACCGAAGCTGAGGTCGGGGCTGCCGTCCGGGTTGAAGCGGGCGAGCAGGAAGCCTCCCGCCCCGCCCCTGTTCCCACCGGCGAGGATCTTGCCGTCGGGAAGGACGACGACATCGGTCAGGAACTCGTTGGTGAGGTCCGGTTCGTCGAGGACCGTGAAGCCGCCGCTGCCGAAGGTCGGGTCGGGCAGGCCTTCGGCGGCCCTCGCGCCCGAGGCGAAGGTCAGGACAGCCGCCGCGGCCGCCACCGGTAGAACTGCGCGCATTGCAGCTGAAACGCGGGACCGTCCGAATTGCCGCCCCATGACTCCTGCCATCGTAACGGCGGCGCGATGATGCGCTCAAGGTTCAACTAGGGCAGGTTCTTCGGGGTCTCGCAGCCGGTGGACCTCGGATTTTTGCCGGCGCCGCCGTTGCAGACGTCCTGACCCGGGCCGCCGAGAAGTTTGTCTCTTCCCGCCGAGCCGACCAACTTGTCCATGCCGGGGCCGCCCTTGATCGTGTCGGCGCCGCTTTCGCCGCGGCCCTCGTCGCGGCCGTGGCCGAGGTCGATCGCGTCCCTGCCGGCGCCGCCGCAGACGACGTCGTTGCCGGCGAGGGAGCTGATCCGGTCGTTGCCACCGAGGCCGGCGATCACGTCGGCCTTCCTCGTGCCCTTAAGCGTGTCGGACCGGGCGGTGCCGACGATCGTCGCCGCCCTGCCGGCGCAGCGCGCAGAGCGGACGGCCGCCGTCGGAGCCGGGGGCGGATCGGCGGTGAACCTGCCGACGAGCAGCTTGCCGGTTCCGTCAAAGACATCTCCCGATATCACCGCCCGCCCGTCCGGCTGGAGGGCGAGGCCGCTGGCAAAGTCGGCGCCGGGGACCACGTCGGCGTCGGTTTCGCCGCCGCGGCCGAAGGACGGGTCGGGGTGCCCGTCGGCGGTCAGCCGCAGCATCCAGACGTCGCCGGTGTTCGGTGCGGTCAGCCCGCGAATCCCGGCGGCGACGATGCGGCCGGATTGATCTACCTCCAGCGAACCCAGTTCCTCATCGCCGCTGGTGGGGTTGGCGTGGTAGATGCCCCCGTCCCCGAAGCTCGGGTCGAGCTGCCCCTTTGGGGTGAAACGGGCGACGAACCCCTCTTCATCGCCGGCGGCGGTGAGGGCGTCACCGGAGGCGAGGATGCTCCCGTCTGGGAGCACCTTGAGGTCGAGGATTTCGCCCGACGGTTCGGCGGCAGTGCCGAGGTCGTGGACGGCGATCCCTTCGGTCCCGAACCCCGAGACGGGTTCCCCTTCGGCATCAAGCTCGGCCAGGAACGCTCCGGTTTCGGCCGTGCCCGCGACGAGTGTGGTGCCGTTCCCCAGGACCTTCACCGCGAACCCCTGCTCGAAGGTGCTTTCGGGAATGTCAATCAGACGGACGCCATTCGAGGGAACGGTGCCGAAGCCGGCGTCCGGTTCGCCTTCCTCGGTCACCCGCACCACCGCGACCCGATCCACCGGCCCGCTGTTGCCGGTCGCGACGATCTTCCCGTCCGGCGCCTGGTCCATCGCGAATGCGCTGCCGAATTCGTCCATCGGAACCGTCGTCAGGCCGTTTTCGCCGAAGCTGGGGTCGAGCTCGCCGTTCGGTAGGTAGCGCCCAAACGCGAAGGCGCGGGATCCGGTGACCGGGGCGCGGCCGAGGCCGGCGACGACGAGCTTGCCGTCGCCGCGTTCCTCTATTCCCGTGATCTCGAGCGGGTTGCCGGCCTGCCCTAGATCGGGCGCGACCTTGATGCCTTCGCCGCCGAAGCTCGTATCTGGGGTCCCGTTGGAATTGAAGCGGGCGAGCAGGAATCCCGACAAACCGCCACGGGCGCCGGCGCCGAGGATCTTTCCGTCTGGAAGGACCACGAGGTCGGTGAGGAACTCGCCGTTCTCGTCCGCTTCGTCGAAGATGGTGAATCCGTGGTTGCCGAAGCTGGGGTCCGGTTCTCCGGCGGCACCGAGGCTCTGGGCGGGAGCGGCCGCGGCGGCGATCAGCATCGATGCAAGGACGCTTATCGTCGCGACGGATCGGGATCGGTGCATCGGGCTTGTCTACGACGATCCTGGCCGCAAGGTTCAGACCGGGCGACCGATACGGTTTTACGATGAACTCACCCGGGCGGACCGCGATCGGCACCTGGAGCGGGGGCAGGTTCCTCCGCTTCGGCGAGGCGATCCCGGAGGAGCGCCTCGAAGCGCTGCTGCGCCCGGACGAGGGGATCGCGACCGTGCTGAGCGCCGACGCCTACGGACAGGGTGAGGCCGACGAGCTCCTCGGCAGGGCGCTGACCGGTGTCCCGCGCGAGGACTACACCCTTGTCGGCGCGATCGGCCACGACTTCTACGAGGGCGAGCGCGACGGGCCGCGCGGCTTTCCCCGCTTCACCGACCCTGCCCTGCGCGGGCCCGACACCTACGCCGACTACCTGCGGGCCGCAGCCGAGCGCAGCCTCGGCCGCCTCGGCGCCTCCTCCTTCGACCTGCTCCTGCTCCACAACCCCGACCGCGTCGGCTACACCAGCGAGGCGGTCTGGGACGGGATGGAGGCGCTGCGCGAGGCGGGCATCGCGGCCGGGATCGGCGTCGCCCCGGGGCCGGCCAACGGCTTCACCCTCGACCTGATCTCCTGCTTCGAGCGGTTCGGCGAGCGGATCGATTGGGCGATGATCATCCTCAACCCGTTCGAGCCCTGGCCGGGCGAGCTCTGCCTCGAGGCCGCCGCCCGCCACGACGTCCGTGTGATCACCCGGGTCGTCGACTACGGCGGCCTGTTCTGGGGCGACCTCGAGCCCGGAATGGAGCTACCCGAGGGCGACCACCGCGGGTTCCGGCCCGCCGGCTGGATCGAGGCCGGCCTCGAGAAGCTCGAGCGCGTGATCCCGATCGCCGAGCGGGCGGAGCTGAAGCCGATCCAGCTCGCCTGCGAGTGGAACCTCGCCCACCGCGCCGTCGAGTGCGTCGTCCCGACCCTGATCCAGGAGGCGGGGCCGGCGGCGCTCCCGATCGAGGAGAAGCGCGCCCAGCTCGCGGCGGTTCCCGCCGAGCAGCGGATCACCGTCGAGGAGGTCGCCGAGATCCGAGCCGTCGGCGACAACACCGGGTGCATGGCGCTGAAGGGCGCCAGCCCCGAGCACGAGGGCGGGGAGCGGCCCGACCGCTGGGCGCTCGACGAGGAGCTCGCCGCCGTCGGCGAGCGCTGGGGGATCGACCCGGCCCGCGACCTCTCCGGCGCGCCGGCCTGACCTCAAAATCAAGTTTTCCGCCATATGGGAGGAAAACTTGATGGGATCCCGGCTGTGTTTCGGATCGACGAGCGGACCCGGCCCTGGTGGACGCTCGCGGGGGCCTGCGCCGGGCTCTTCATCCTGATGCTCGACTCGACGGTGGTCGCGCTGGCCCTGCCGAGCATCCGCGACGACCTCGGCGCGAGCGCCGAGGCGCTGCAGTGGGTGATGAACGCCTACCTGCTGACGATCGCGGTCCTCGTCGTCACCGCCGGCCGGCTCGGCGACATGTTCGGCCGCAAGCGCGCGTTCCTCGTCGGGATCGTCGTCTTCGGCGCCGGCTCGATCCTCGCCGGGGCGGCCCAGGGGCCGGCGATGCTGATCGCAGGCCGGGTCCTGCAGGGCGTCGGGGCGGCGCCGACCCTGACCCTCTCGCTGGCGATCGTCTGCAACGCCTTCCCCAAGGACGAACAGGCGCGAGCGCTCGGGATCTGGGCCGCGGTCTCGGCGATCGCGCTCGCGGTCGGGCCGCTCGCCGGCGGGGCGCTGATCGAGATCGACTGGCGGGCGATCTTCTGGATCAACCTGCCGATCATCGTCGCCGGGTTCCTGATCATGTCGGCGGCGGCGACCGAGTCGACCGACCCGTCCGCCGGGCGCCGGCTCGACTTCCCCGGCCTGGTCGCGCTGACGGTCGGCCTCACCGCGGCGGTCCTGGCGATGATCCAGTCGCGGGCCTGGGCGGCGGATACGGTCGTCGCGCTGGGTGCGGTCAGCCTCGTCGCGCTGTTCGCGTTCTGGTGGATCGAGCGCCGGGTCGACGACCCGATCGTCGAATTCGACCTCTTCCGCAACGGGCCCTACCTCGGCGCCAGCGCCGCCGCCTTCGCGATCGTCGGCTCCTACTGGGCGGTGATGTTCTTCCAGCCCCAGTACCTGCAGGACGTCCGCGGTCACTCGGCGATCGAGGCCGGAGTGCTGGTGCTGCCGATCACGGCGCCGATGATCCTGATCTCACCGTTCTCGGGCCGGCTGATCGGGCGCTTCGGCGCCCGAGGGCTGATGACCGCGGGGATGCTGTTCGGGACCGCCGGGCTCGTCTTCCTGACCCAGATCGGCGCCTCCAGCTCCTACGCCCTGGTGCTCGTCGGCTACCTGCTGTTCGGGATCGCCCTCGGGCTCGTCTACGCGCCGATGTCGACCGCGGCGATGGCAGCAATGCCGGGCGAGAAGGTCGGGATCGCCTCCGGCGTCCTCGCGATGGACAGGATCGTCGCCGGATCGCTGGCGCTGGCGGCGAGCAGCGCCGCCTTTCACGCGCTGCAGGGGGGCGGCCACTCGTTCGCGGCCTCGATCGCCGGCTCGACCTGGGTCGAGGTCGCGCTCTGCGTCCTCGGCACCGTGCTCACCTGGGCGTTCGTCCGCGACGCCGATGCCCAGGGCCCCGATCCGGCGGTCGCGGGTGAGCCGCCGCCCGAGCAGCTGCAACACCACCGCCACCACCGTCGGTTCCACCTCTAAGTGAGGGATCGGCTTGACAATTGCTGTTCCGACCTTTCCACTAGGGATTAAGCAGACCGCATTGGAGAGCGGAATTTGGCATCCTTGCCTTGATGTCGTCGCTTCCTGGGGATGAGCTTCAAGAGCTTTCGGAACGGCAGGACCCCAGGCTTCTGAGGTCTCTCGACGTGGTCGCGCCGGGCGGAGCGCTGCGCGAGGGGATCGACAACATCGTCCACGCCCGCACCGGCGCCCTGGTCGTCGTCGCCGAGCCTGGCGACATCTCCCATCTGCTCTCGGGAGGGATCAAGCTCGACATCGACTACACGCCGGCGATGCTGTACCAGGTCGCGAAGATGGACGGCGCGATCGTCCTCAACTGCGAGGCGACGAAGATCATCTGGGCCAACGTCCAGCTGATGCCGGACCCGACGATCCTCTCGAGCGAGACCGGCACCCGGCACCGCACCGCCGAGCGCGTTTCGAAACAGACCGATGCGCTGGTGATCGCGATCTCGCAGCGGCGCGACGTCGTCTCGCTCTATGTCGAGGGGACGAAGTACATCCTCCAGGACATCCCCGCCGTTCTCGCCAAGGCCAACCAGGGCCTGGCGACTCTCGAGAAGTACCGCGAGCGGCTCGACCAGGTCGCGACCCGGCTCAGCGTGCTCGAGTTCGAAGGCGGCAGCGTCCTCTACGACGCGCTCTCGGTCCTGCAGCGGGCCGAGCTCGTGACCAGGATGGCGGTCGAGGTCGAGCGCTACATCGTCGAGCTCGGCACCGAGGGCCGCCTGATCGAGATGCAGCTCGAGGAGTCGATGGTCGGCGTCGCGGCGGAAAAGGCGGCGCTGATCCGCGACTACTCGGTCGAGGACTCAGAGCAGAACCTGGAAACGGTCCAGGAGTCGCTCTCGCGGCTGCCGCACGAGGACGTCCTCGACTTCGGCCGCCTCGCCGAGCTGCTCGGCTACGACCGCAAGCTCAACACGCTCGATTTCCCGGTCAGCCCGCGCGGCTACCGCGTCCTCGGCCGCATCCCGAGGATCCCCAAGCTTGTCGTCCAGAAGATCATCCAGGAGCTCGGCACCCTCGAGGACGTGATCGCGGCCTCGGATGACGAGCTCGAGGCTGTCGATGGAGTCGGCCCGACCCGGGCCAAGGACATCCGCGAGGGACTGCGGAGGCTCCAGGAGGTCGACCTGGTCGACCGGTACTTGCAGAGTTGACGGTGCGAAGAGTGCCGTCTGAAATCGAAAGGAGCCAGCGATTCCTGAGCTAGAGGAGGTAGTCGAGGTCACCGAGGTGGACGTCGAGTACGTCTGCGACTTCGAGCTGGGGGACAAGGTCGTCTATCCCCACCACGGAGCGGGCCTCGTGATGAAGAAAGAAACGCGCGAGCTGATGGGGGAGGAGCGCGAATACCTGACGATCAAAATCCTCCATAACGAGCTCACGGTCATGGTCCCGTGCGAGAACGCGGGCAAGGCGGGGCTGCGTCGGGTGATCGACGAGGAAGAAATCAAGAAGGTCACCGCCGTCCTCACCGATGACGTCTCGGAGATGCCGAAGAACTGGAACCGGCGCTTCAAGTACAACCGCGAGAAGATCAAGACCGGCGACGTGTTCGAGCTGGCCGAGGTCGTCCGGAACCTGGCGATCCGGGAGATGGAAAAGGGCCTCTCGACCGGTGAGAAGCAGATGTACACCCGGGCCAAGAAGATCCTCGCGTCGGAGTTCATGTACGCGCTCGACAAGGACGAGGACGGCGCGGAGGAGTACCTGGACGGCCTGCTGGAGGGGCGCTTCGCCGCCACGGCGTAGTTCAGGCGCAGTCACAGCGGTCATCGCTGCCGCCGGCTCCGGTCAGAGGCTTGGAGCCGGCGGCCCGAAGGCCTTCGTCGAGTTGGGGGGCGCTCGGATGGTCGACTGGTCGATCGAGGCCATGCGCGAGGCCCCGTCGGTGCGGTCGATCGTCGTCGCCTGCCCACCCGGCCACATCCACGACCTCGGCGGCCACGACCTCGGCGTCGTCGACGGCGGCGAGACCCGGGCCGCCTCGGTCGCCAACGCGCTCGCCGCGGTCGGCACCGCGCTGGTCGCGATCCACGACGCGGCACGGCCGCTGCTGACCGCCGAGCTCCTCGAGGACGTGGTCGCGACCCTGCTCGCCGATGAGGAGGCCGACGCCGCGATCGCCGCCACCCCGGTCTCGGACACGATCAAGCGGGCTTCGGCGGCGCGGGGCAGGGCGGGCCCGACGCCGAGAGGTGCATTCGCCCCAGATAGCGTGGTCAATACACGCCTCGAGGACGAGGAGGGAGTCGACCGGGTCTTCGAGGTCGAGGAGACGGTCGACCGGGCGGAGCTCTGGGCGGCGCAGACGCCGCAGGTGTTCAGGGTCGAGGCGCTGCGCCGCGCGCTCGAGGCCGACCCGGAGACGGTCGCGGCGGCGACCGACGAGGCGATGCTGGTCGAGGCGGCCGGCGGCCGCGTCCTGATCCGTCCATCGCCGGCCGAGAACGTCAAGGTCACGACCCCGCTGGACCTCCGCCTCGCCGAGCTCATCCTCGCCGAGCGCGCCCGCGGAGGGCGCTAGCGGAGGAGCACCCAGACCAGGGCGGCGGCGAAGAAGAGCTGGCCGACGCCAAGGGCAACTCCGAGGTCGATCGCGCCGAGAATCGTCGCCACCCCGACCCCGGCGGCGAAGGCCGCGGCGAGGACGCCCAGCTGGGCCCCGGCGGAGAGGTTCCTAGGCACCGTCCATCTCCGCCCTTTGAAGTCGCCGGCGGCGTTCGGAGAGCGACCGCTGAAGGTGGAGGGTGAGCACGCCGGCGAGGACGATCGCCCCGAGGTTGATGCAGAGCTGCTCGCTCGCCCCGAGCCAGTTGTGCCAGTTGCCGAGCGCGGCCGAGATGCCGATGTTGGCCGCGGCTGGGATCGTCGTCACCGAGACCAGCACCCCGATCAGGGCGCCCGACTTCGCCGAGGTCAGCGAGAGCATCCCGGCGGCGCCGGCGAACAGGGCGACGATGAAGGAGAACGCTTCCGGTTCGACGATGAACTTCGTCAGCGCGTTTTCGGAGCTGTGGAAGCCGGAGTCGAGGATCCCGATCGCGACGCAGAAGAGGGTGAAGAGGAATGCGGCGGTGATCCCGACCGGGAACCCGATCGCGAGCGCCGTCAGCGAGCGCAGCGCGATTCGCCGGCGGCGCTCGATCAGCCCGACGCAGAGGCCCGCCAGCGGCCCGAACTCGGGGCCGACGATCATCGCGCCGACGATCAGGATCGGCGACCCGACGAAGATCCCGACCGAGGCGATCAGGCACGCGAGCGCCATGAAGGCCATGAACGTGCCGGAGAGCTGCACTTCCTCCGAGGTCCGCGCCTCGACCTCCTCCCAGATGACGGCGTCCTGGGGGGCGCCGATCATCGCGTGCTCGGCTCGCCGCGCGGCATCGGAGACCTGCGAGTCGATCTCGGCGATCGAGATCGAGCCCTGCTTCGCGACGCCGAGCTCCTTCAGATCGCCGACGAGGGCGCTCGTTTCCTCGCGGGCGACGTCGCAGAGGATCAGGTCCCCGGCGGGCTTGCGCGCCGCTCCCTCGAGGAGGATCAGGTTCGAGGTTCCGGCCGAGGCTTCGAGGACCCCGCTCACCCTCTCGGTCAGGTCCCCCGGGACGACGATCCGCATGTGGATCATCACGAAACCTCGCGCTTCGCTCGCGGCGCGAAGAACCAGAATTCGACGCTTGCTCGCTCCGCACTCATGGCCGCAGGGTATCCGCGGCCAGCGTCGCCTAGTCTCAGTCAGCTCGTGCTCACCGACTACCACCTCCACCTGCGGCCCGACGAGGACGGGACCAGGGCGGATCGTTACTTCACCGCAGAGAACGTCGATCGCTACCTCGAGGCCGCCGCCGCGGCGGGGATCGCGGAGCTCGGCGTCTCCGAGCACATCCACCGCTTCACCCAGTCGCTCGAGCTCTGGGACCACCCGTTCTGGCGCGAACAGGCCCAGGACGACATCGACGCCTACTGCCAGTTCGTCCGCGGCACCGACCTGCGGCTCGGGATCGAGATGGACTTCGTCCCCGGCGCCGAGGACCGCACCGCGAACCTGCTCGAGGCGCGGGACTTCGATTACGTCGTCGGTTCGGTCCACTTCCTCGGCGACGACGCGGTCGACCACGAGGGCTTCGACATCTGGGACGAGACCGGCGACCCCGACCGGGTCTGGTCGCGCTACTTCGAGGCGCTCGCCGAGGCCGCCCGCTCCGGGCTGTTCGACATCCTCGCCCACCCCGACCTGGTCAAGGTCTGGGGCAAGGGGCGGCCGCTGCCCGACATCGACCCGCGCGCCTACTACGAGCCCGCTGTCGAGGCGATCGCCGAGAGCGGCGTCGCGGTCGAGGTCTCGACCGCCGGTCTGCGCAAGCCGGTCGGCGAGCTCTACCCATCGCCCGCCTTCGCCGAGATGTGCGTCGAGGCCGGGGCCGCCTTCGCCCTCTCCTCCGACGCCCACCTGCCCGAGCACGTCGGCTACGGCTACGACCGCGCGCTCGAGTTTCTCGACGGCCTCGGGGTCGGGGAGATCTGTGTCTTCGAGCGCCGCCGCCGCCGGCTGGAGCCGTTGCCATGAGCCGGGTCGGGATCGGCTACGACAGCCACCGCTTCGCCCCCGGCCGTCCGCTGATCCTCGGCGGGGTCGAGGTCCAGCACGAGCTCGGCCTCGAGGGTCACTCCGACGCCGATGTCCTCACCCACGCGGTGATCGACGCCCTGCTCGGCGCAACCGGCCTCGGCGACATCGGCACCCTCTTCCCCGACGACGACGAGGGCTGGCGCGATGCCGACTCGATCGATCTGTTGCGGACGGTGGTCGGGATGCTCTCCGGACGGATCGAGAACATCGACGCGACACTCGTCTGCGAGGCGCCGCGGCTGGGGCCGCTGCGGGCAGAGATGGAGCGGATCCTCGCCGAGGCGACTTCGGCCCGGGTCAGCGTCAAGGCGACGACAAACGAGGGGATGGGCTGGATCGGGCGCGGCGAGGGAATCGCCTGCATAGCCGTTGCTTCGGTGGAGAGCGAATAGTCTTCGCTTTCCGGATGGGAAGTCTCAGCTCAATAGGGTCGAGCGTCCGCAAGACGGTCGCTGACAAAGCCTTCCTGATGAAGGTGATGCGCGAGTCCGAGATCCTCGGCCTCCTGCGGCCCGACGTCGCCGCCAAGATCGGCTATACGTTCCTGCGCTGGGGTCCCTCGCCGGCGACCGGCGTCGCGATCGCCGCGCTCCACTACCCGGATGAGACGGCGATCATCGACCAGCGCGGCTCGATCACCTTCGAACAGCTGCACCGGCGCAGCAACGCCCTCGCTCACGCCTTCGAACAGATGGGGATCGGCCACGGCGACGGGATCGGGGTGATGTGCCGCAACCACCGAGGCTTCATCGAGGCAACCGTCGCCGCGGCCAAGCTCGGCGCCAGCGCCCTCTACCTGAACACGATGTTCGCCGGCCCGCAGCTCGTCGAGGTGACCCGGCGCGAGAAGCCGAAGGCGCTCGTCTACGACGAGGAGTTCGGCGGCCTGCTCGACGACGTCGACGACGACGTCGACCGTGTCATCGCCTGGGCCGACACCGAGACCGAGGAGCCGACTCTCGACCGACTGATCGCGGCCAACGAGGACTCCGACCTGAAGCCGCCGCCGGACCACGCCCGCTTCGTGATCCTCACCTCGGGCACGACCGGGACGCCGAAGGGCGCCCAGCGCAGCAACCCGGAAAGTCTGGTCACGATCGCCTCGCTGATCGACAAGATCCCCTACCGCAGTCGCGAGACGATGATGGTCGCGGCGCCGCTCTTCCACTCCTGGGGCTTCTTCCACTTCGCGATGGGCCTGCCGACCTGCTCGACCCTGGTCCTGCGGCGCCGCTTCGACCCCGAGGGGACACTGCAGGCGGTGCAGGAGCAGCGGGCCCAGGTTCTGGCGGTGGTGCCGGTGATGATTCAGCGGATCCTGCAGCTGCCGGAGGAGACGCTCCGCTCCTACGACCTCTCCTCGCTGCGGATCACCGCGCTCTCGGGCTCGGCGCTTCCGGGCGAGCTCGCCCTGGAATGGATGGACCGCTTCGGCGACAGCATCTACAACCTCTACGGCTCGACCGAGGTCGCGTTCGGGACGATCGCCACGCCGGAGGAACTCCGGGCCGCGCCCGGCACCGCCGGTACGCCCCCGCGCGGCACCGTGATCAAGCTCTACGACGAGGACGGTAAGGAGGTGCCGCGGGGCGAGGTCGGTCGGATCTTCGTCGGCAACGAGATGTCGTTCGAGGGCTACACCGGCGGTGGCAACAAAGAGGTGATCGACGGCCTGCTGAGCAGTGGCGACGTCGGCCACTTCGACAGCGAGGGCCGGCTCTTCATCGACGGCCGCGACGACGAGATGATCGTCTCCGGCGGCGAGAACGTCTTCCCGCGCGAGGTCGAGGACCTCCTAGCCGACCACGAGAGCGTCGTCGAGGTCGCGGTGATCGGCGTCGATGACGAGGAGTTCGGGCAGCGGTTGAAGGCCTTCGTCGTCGTCGTCGAAGGCTCCGAGGTCACAGACGACGACCTCAAGGGCCACGTCAAGGCGCACCTCGCCTCATACAAGGCGCCGCGCGAGTTCGAGTTCATCGACGAGCTGCCGCGCAACGCGACCGGCAAGATCCTCAAGCGCGAGCTGCACGAGCGGCAGCCGTCGCAGTCCGGCTAGCCGGGTTTCGGTTTCTTCGGCTTCCTTCTTGCTTCCTTGAGCAGGATCGTCCGCGAATCGATGCCCGAGCCGGAGAGGGCGGCCTTGAGCTTGTGGCTCGGTTTGGCCAGAAGGGCGGACAGGGCGGGTGATTGCAGCTTCACGCGGACGACCTGCTTCTTCTTCCTATTCGCGGGGATGTCGAACTTCTTCACGCCGCTGTATCGGATCGTCGGGATGGCCCCGACGGCCACCCCTTTGGGCGCCCCACGAGGTGCGGAGAGGGAGAAAGAGCCTTTGCATCTCGCCTGGCTGCCCTGACATCGCAGCGAGACCATCGCCCTACCCCGCTTCACGATCGCGACTCGGCTCGCGACGGCGTTCCCGGACCCGACCCTCACCGCGGCGCTGGTCTGGGAGGCGGAGCCGGCGAAGTTCGTCGCCGTCACCTGGCAGGAGTAGGAGCCGGCTTTCGCCGGCGTGAAGGTCGGTTGGGTGGATCCGGAGATCGGGCTGCCTTCCTTCAGCCACTGGTAGGCGAACGATTGCGGCGCCCGGTAGAAGAGCGAGGCCGGTGCGTCGCCGGCCCAGCCGCCCTGCGAGCAGCTCAGCGTCGATGCCATCAAACGCGGGCTCGAGATCGTCGGCGGAGCGGTTCCAGCAGGCCGGCGCAGGATCGCGACGCCGTCGGGGAATTTGAGGTTCGCGCCCGTGGTCGGCATGTCGCCGCCGCCGCCCCCGCTCAGGTTGGCGAAGGAGATGGCGGATTTGACCTGTTCGTTGGCCCAGAAGATCCTGTTCGTGGGGGGATCGATCGCAATCGCCCGCAAGGATTCCGGGGGTGTTGCGCCGAGGACACTGAGGTTCGCGGTGCCGCTGCCGTCGAGCGCCGAAGATTCGATCGTGCCGTCGAGGGAGCCCCAGAAGACCCGACCGGTGATCGGGTCCAGCGCGACCCCGGTCCCGTTCGTGGCGCTGGGCGCTTTCGAGATGTCGCCGCCACCGTTTCCGTCCAGGTTCGCGTAGGAGACCTTGATGCTGGGAATGTTGAAGTTCGACCAGTAGATCCGGCCTGCGGCGGGGTCTATCGCCATCCGATTCGGCTGATCAATGGTTGCGCCGCTGGTGTTGAGGACCGCGGCGCCGCTTCCGTCCAGGTTCGCGTAGGAGATCTCATCGAGCTGAGAGTCGCTCCAGTAGACCCTGCCTGCGGCCCTGTCGATCGCGATCCCGATCGGCTCTTTCACTTTCACCGGGTCGGTGTTGATCTGGCCGCCGCCGCTGCCGTCGAGGTAGGCCCAGTAGATGCTGTCCGCGCCGACGTTGGCGAAGAAGACCTTGCCGTCGGCCGGGTCGAGCGCGATGCTCTCCGGCTGCGAGCTGACCACCCCGGTAAGGGCGAGATTTCCGGCCCCGCTGCCGTCGAGGTTTGAGTAGGAGATCGGCTGCCCTTCGTAATTGGTCCAGAAGACAGCGTCGGCGGCCGGCGCCGCGGCCGGGGTCGCGAGGAGCCCCAGTAGGGCCGACAGCACCGCGGCGAGCGATTGCCACCGCATCGTCACCGCCTTCGCTCGCGCTTCGGGGCGAGCTCCAGCCGGACCGTTCGCCGCTCGACCGCGCTGCCGTCCAGCGTCGCGCTTAGGCGGTGGCGCCGAGAGCTGCGCAGCCTAGCTTTCGCGCCGCGGCTGAGCCTGACCTTGACGATCTGGGTCCTTCCGGGGGGGATCGAGATCGACCGTTCGCCGTAGATCGCCGAAAGGCTCGCGACCTTGGTGCCTTTGCGGGGCGGCCGCACGGTGTTGAGGCGGATCCTGCCGGCGCAGGGTTCGGTGCCCGCCGGGCAGGTCAGCTTCAGCAGCGCCTTGCCGCGCTTGACCAGTGCGACGCGGGCCGCCTTCGCCTGCGGGGTCGGCGGGCAGCAGACGAACTGATTCCTGCTCGTCTGCGTGGTCGAGCCGCCGGCATTGGTCGCAGTCACCTGGCAGGCATAGTCGCCGCCCCCCGTCCCTTCCACACCGATGTCGGACCGCGTCCCGCCGCGGATCGGCTGCCCGTCCTTCAGCCACTGGTAGCTGAAGTGCTGCGGGGCCCGGTAGAGCTGGGCCTGCGGCATGTCGGCCGCCCAGGTTCCTTCGTCGCAGGTGAGGAACCGCGGCCGCAGCCCGATCTGGGCAGTCAGCTTCGGCGCGCCGGTGCCGAGCGGGGCCTTCAGCAGGGCGGGGTAGGCGATCCCCGGCGTAGTCGTCGCCCCGGCGAGGTTGAGGTTGCCGGCGCCGATGCCGTCGACCGGGGCGTACGAGATCGAGCCGCTGCCGATGAAGGCGCCGGTGTTGGCCCAGTAGACGAGACCCCTCGCCGGGTCGATCGCGACGCCGGCGGGGTAGTCGAGGGTCGCGCTTCCCGTGGGCAGGTCGCCGCCGCCGCTGCCTTCCACTTCGGCGTAGGAGATCTGCGGTTCGAACGAGGGATTCACGGGTGAGGACGCCCAGAAGATCCGGCGGTTGGATGGATTGATGGCCACCCCGGCGAGATACCGCCCCGCGGTCGAGGCGCCGCTCGTGTCGATGTCGCCTCCACCGCTTCCGTCGAGCCTCGCGTAGGAGATCGAGGCGCTTTCGTTTGCCCAGTAGATCTTTCCGGCGGCGGGGTCGACGGCGACTCCCTCGGGGTTGGTCACCGTCGCTCCCGTGGTGTTCAGATAACCGCCGCCGCTCCCGTCGAGGTTCGCGAAGGCGATCGCCTGGGCTGCCGGCCCCTGGTTGTTGGCCCAGTAGACCCGGCCCGCGCCTGGGTCGACGGCAACCCCAGTCGGGACGTTGACGCTGGCGCCGGAGATCGGGAGGTCGCCGCCGCCGCTGCCGTCGAGGGCGGCGTAGGAGATCGTGGCCGGACCGCCGTCGCCGTTGGCCCAGTAGATCCGGCCCGCGGCTGGGTCGATCGCGATCCCGCGCGCGCCGGTGAGCGTCGCGGCGCCGGCGTCCAGGTCGCCGCCGCCGCTGCCGTCGAGGTTGGCGTAGGAGATGGTCGAGTTCGAGCCGAAGTACACACGATCGGCGGATGCCGGGGCGGCCGCCGCGAGCATTCCCGCGACGATCAGGAGCACTGCCGCCGGCCACCTCGTCCCCATCTGCCTCGATCGTACAGCCGCCCCAAGAGGTCCCCGCATTTTGCGGACTTTTTGCCGGTTCATCCGGTGGCGGGGGCGCCGAGTTGCGTAGTAGGTTGCCTTGATGGGCGTGGAAACGGCGTGATGGGCGAGCCGGCGGTCAAACTGGACTCGGTCGAGGAATCGACGGCGGAGATCCGGGGCATAGCCGAGCGGGCCCTCGGGTGGGTGCGGGAGAGCGATGAGCGCGCCGACGAGGCCGAGAGAAAGCTCGCCGAGAGCGGGGCCAGGGCAGAGGCCGAGACTGTCGAGCTGAGACGGCGGGCGAAGGAGACGCTGCAAAAGCTCGGGGAGGAGGGACGCGGTCGGGTAGCCGCGGAACGCGCGAGAAGGCGCGAGGTGGAGGCTCGCGCCGCCCGCGCCGAGGAGGCCCGCGACCGCGCCGAGAAGGCGTTCGAGTCCGCTCAGGAGTCGGCCGCCGCCGAGCGCCAGAAGCTGATCGAGAACACCGAGGAGGCTGTCGCCGCCGCGATCAGGAGGACCGAAGGCGAGGCGTCGAGACGGGTCCGCGAGGTGATCGAGGCCAACCAGGGCGACTCCGACCGCCGGGTCGCCGCCGCCGAGCAGCGCGCCGCCGACGCCGAGGCCAAAGCCGAGGAGGCCCACGAGGCGATGATCCGGCTCGAGGCCGAAATCGAGGAACGCGTCTTGAAGGGCACGGAGGAGATCCGGCGCGAGTCCGAGGACCGTGTCCGCAAACTGGTCGAGAAGGTCGAAGGCAAGGCGACCGAGCAGGCCCGCAAGCGCGCCGACGAGCAGCTCGAGGCCGAGTCGGAGCGGATCCGGATCCAGGCCGAGCAGCGCGAGGCCCGGGTCCGCGAGGCGGCCGAGGAGGAGATCAAGGCCAGCGCCAAGCGCGCCCGCCGCGAGGCGCTCGCCGCCGCCGAGGAGACCGCTCCAACCTGGTCCCGCGCCGCCGAGACCCCCGCCGGCCCCGGCTACCGCACCTTCTAGCCCCTCGGCCGCGTCTGAGCGCGCTCGGAGATTCGCCTATCCACGGCGGGGGCACCACTAGCATCCCTGTCCCCAGTGGGGTGTTTGGGGATAGACGTGTTTGCTCGACTTATACGAACCGGGACCATGATCGTCGGTCTGTGCCTGATGATCGCCGCTGTCCAATCGACGCCGGCGAGCGCCGCCGGCCAGGTCGACTCGTTCTCGGCGGCGGTGTCGGCGAGCCAGGCGGGCGGGCATCCCGATCTCGGGGTTACGGTCTCGATCGAAGACCCGGGGGCGCCTGAAACCGCGAAATCGCTGACCATGGAAATGCCGACGGGCCTGACCGGCTACCTCAACTCGGTACCACTCTGCTCGCTGGCCGACCTCGCGACCGCCGAATGCCCGCCCGACTCCCAGGTCGGCCTCGCAACCACCCACGCCTCCCACGAAGTGGATCCCGACTTCCTCTTCGGGACCGCCCCCATCTACGCGGTGGCGGCGACCGGGAGCGGCGGCTACGGGCGCCTCGCCTTCACGATCCCCACCCTCGACTTCACCCAGTCGGTGATCGGCGCCGTCCGCACCGGCAGCGACTACGGGCTGAGGCTGACCGCGCCCAACCTGCCGATCGCCGCTCCGCTCCAGGCCCTCGGGCTCACCCTCTGGGGGCTCCCGTACGACCCGGTCCACGACGCGGCGCGGTTCCCGCCTGGCTCGGAAGGCTGCCCGGGGCTCGCCGACGCGAGCTGCAACACCGAACCGACCGCCTCCGACGCCGCCGAGAAGGCTCTCGTCGGGTACCCGCCCACCTGCGGCCAGCAGCTCTCGCTCGGGCTCGAGCTTCAGACCTACCAGGATCCCGAACACCTGACCGGGGCGTCGACCACCCTCCCGGCGCCGACCGGGTGCAACTTCCTCGGGTTCCTGCCCTCGGTCTCGGTCCAGGCGAGCGCGAGCTCGCGGACGCGGAGCTTCCTCGACGTCGACCTCAAGCTGCCGCAGGAAACGGGGCCATTCCCGACCCAGTCCAGCGCCAAGTCGATGGTGATCGACCTCGGCGGCGCGCTGCGGCTCGATCAGGCCGCGATCGACAGCCACGCGGTCTGCACCGCTGCGGAAGCCAGGATCGGGACCGAGCAGCCGCCGGCCTGCTCGGCGCCGGCAAAGGTCGGGACGGTGAAGATTCAGACGCCGGTCGTGCCGCAATCGGGGGGCGGCGGGAGTCCGCTCGTGCCGCATTCGACCCGGGTCGCCATTCCCCAGATCGCCGGCTCTGCCTACTTCGGCGGTCCCGAACCCGGCGGCGGCTACCGCATCTACCTGCTGCCGAGAGGCTTCGGGATCGAGATGAAGCTCCAGATGCTGCTGAAGCCCGATCCGAAATCCGGGGATCTGGTCGCCAGCATTCCGGTCCTTCCCCCGTTCCCGCTGAGTGAGATCGACCTCGAGATGCCGGCCGCCTCCGGCGTGGTCGAGACCGCGGTCCGCTGCGCGCCCTACGTCGGCTCGAGCACCGTTACCCCCTGGAGCCAATCGTTGAGCCAGGTCTTCCAGATCCAGCCGCTCGCCCTCAGCACCGGCCCGGGCGGCACCCCCTGCCCGGGCGCGCCGGCGGGCGCCCGGGTCGTGCTCGCGCCGACCCACATCGTCGCCGACGGCAAATCGATCTCGACCGCGACAGCCGTGGTGACCGACGCTGACGGCATCCCGGTCCCGGGCGAAACGGTCGAGTTCAGCTCATCCGACCCGGGGCAGGAGATCGGCCCGGTCCTCGACAACGAGGACGGCACCTACAGCGCCGCGGTCACCTCATCGACGGCGGTCGGGACGCCGACGATCACGGCGAGGGTGGTCTCGGCCGAACCCGAGCTCTCGGGGTCGGCGCAGCTGCGCCAGGACCCGATTCCCTCGCCGCCCGCGCCCCCGGCCGCGCCGCGGGCGGAGAAGAGGAACGTGATCCCGAGCGTGAGGTTCGGCAAGCACCCGCCGCGCCGCACCCGGAGGCATCGCGCCGTCTTCACCTTCAGCGCCGACGTCGCCGGCTCGACCTTCTTCTGCAAGCTCGACGGCCGCCCCTACCACCCCTGCCCCTCGCCGACCAGGCTGTCGGGGCTGGAGGTGGGGAAGCACCGCTTCAACGTCTACGCCGTCAGCCCGTCCGGGAGCACCGGCGTGCCGGCGAGCCTGCGCTTCACGGTCCTGCCGCCGAAGAGGCCGAGGACGGGCTAGAGAACCTGCTCCCACTCCGCCTGGTCGGGCGGGCCGGGGCAGAATTCGAACTTCAGCCGCTCCTCGCCGAGGGCCAGAAGTGAAGCCGAGACGGTGCCGAAGATCCCGTCGGCGCCGCCGTGGCGGACGTTGAGCGCCCGCGGGTCGTCGTAGGGGCGGTCGACGTCGGCCAGGAGCCCGGGCCAGCCGCCCCACCCTGCCGGGGCCCGGTCCCCGGGTTCGGGGGCCGGGGCCGGTGCGGCGTCGAACTCGGGCAGCCAGTAGCGCTGTCGCGGGTTGCTCATGTCGTCGAGGTCGGCGGCGGTGAGGATGTGGAGGCCGGGCGCGACGTCGTGCTCGGTGAGCTCGGCACCGTCGTAGCGCAGCCAGGTGACCCGGCCCGGCTCGGCGACGACGAGGTTGAAGGGGCGGACGAGGCTGAGGTCCTCCGCGGCCACCGCCCCGGCGCCGTTCGAGGCCGCGATCAGCGTCAGCGGCCCCCGGCTTCGCGCCGTCTCGTCGGTCAGCCCTGTCGGCTCGATCCGGTTGAGGATCACCGCCACCCGCCGCTCGCCGGGATCGGCCGCCAGCCAGGTCCCGCCCGACTCGATGTCGCGCCCGGCGATCACCCCCGGGTGCTGGTCCGGCCACCGTTCCGCAGGCGGCTCCCACGCCCGCGCCCTGAACTCGTCCCGGGTCGAGGCGAGCAGGACCGGCCACCCGGCCTTCGGGTCGAAGGCGATCATCAGGGTGCACATCGGCTTCTCGGCTGCGACTACTTCTCCGGTTTGATGAGCCGGATCTTCGTCGTCTTGCTGTTTGGGCTTCCACCGGTCGGGGTGAAGGTGATCTTTGCCTTCACCTTCACCGCTCCGGTCCCCTCCAGCTCGCGCTTCTTCTTGCCCGTGGATATGACCTTCACATTCACCTTGCCGGCGGCGGTTGCGTTCTTTCGCTGCTTCTTGATCCCCTTGCCACTGAGGTTGAGCTGACCTGGCCCGGGAACGCTGACGACCAGAGTCGCGGTTCCCTTTGATTTGTTGAGCCGCTTTGCGGAAATGCTGAACATGTTCGACGGAGGGGGCGAGGCGAGGGCGGGGGGGAGAGCGAGTCGACCGCCACCCCTACCGGGCCGCCGGCGCCGGTGATGAAGCTCTGGTTCGGTTCCGACCCGTCGAGGTTGGCCCGGCCGATCGAGCTGGCGATCGCGCTCCCGTTGGCCCAGTAGATGTGCTGGCCGTCGACCGCGACGCCAAAGACGCCGCTGGTGCCGGTGATGAAGGCGGGGTTGACGATGGTCCCTTCCAAATTCGAGCGGCCGATCGTTTCCGTGCCGCGATTGGCCCAGTAGATGTGCTGGCCGTCGACCGCCACCGCGTAGGGGCTGTTGGCCCCGGTGATGAAGGTCTGGTCTATTGCGGAGCCGTTGAGATCGGCGCGTCCGATCGTGGTGCCGTCTTCGCCCATTCCCTGGGTGAAGTTGGCCCAATAGATGTGCTGGCCGTCGACGGCGATTCCGATCTTGGAGGTGATAGGAGGGGTTGCCCCGCTGATGAAGTTCGGGTTGGCGCCTGAGCCGTCGAGATTTGCCCTCCCGATCGCGCAGCACCCGTTGGACCAATAGATGAACTGGCCGTCGACGGCCAGGCCCTTCGGAAAGTTCGCGCCGCTGATGAAGCTCTGGTTGACGCCGCTACCGTCGAGGCTCGCTCGCCCGATCGTTTCCGCGGTGTCGTTCGCCCAGTAGATGTACTGGCTGTTGACGGCGACCCCGATCGGATCGGTGGCGCCGGCGATGAAGCTCGGGTTCGGGCCCGACCCGTCGAGGTTGGCCCGGCCGATCGTTTCGGTGGCGCCGCCGGCCCAGTAGACGTAAGCGCCGGCCTGCTCCACCAGCCCCAGGCAACTCGCCATCGTGAGTAAGGCCAAGGCTGCCACCCTCGAGATCATGGCTCCTAACCTAGCCTGGCTTGCATGGGGGGCGCAAAGGTGGTCTGATCGAAGGACTCGAGCGGAGGAGGAAGCATGGGATTTCTCGACAAACTCAAGGGGAGCGCCAAGCAGGCCGCGAGCCCCGGCGCGCAGGTGAAGGAGCGCGACAAGATACAGCGGATCAATCAGTCAGGAATCGAGGCGCAGGCCACTGTCGTGACGATGCGCGAGGTCGGCACCCAAATGGGTGGAGGGCACGAGATCGAGTTTGAGCTGACGGTGCATTCGGCAGACGGCGGGGACTATCAGGTGAGCATGAGCCAGACGATGCACGAGCAGACTCTTCAGGGCCTGGCCGAGGGTGGTGAGGCGGTTGTGAAGGTCGACCCCGACGATCCTCAGTCGCTTTTGGTCTGGGGTGCGGCGACCTGACGATTCCTGATTAGCATCCGCGCGGTGAGTGCGGAGCGAGCAAGCATCCGCGAGGTGCGGATCAGGGACACACTTACCGGAGAGCCGGCGACGCTCGACCCGGGGGCCGAGGTCGGGATCTACGCCTGCGGCCCGACCGTCTACAGCCGGATCCACATCGGCAACGCGCGGCCGTTCGTCGTCTTCTCGCTGTTGGCGCGGTTCCTGCGGTCGGAGGGCTACGGGGCGAAGCTGGTCATCAACGTCACCGACATCAACGACAAGATCTACGACGCGGCGCGCGAGGCGGGGGAGGGGTCGGCTGAGTTCGCGGCGCGGATGACCGCCGCCTACTTCAATGACACCGAGCGGCTCGGGCTCGGACGGCCCGATGCCGAGCCGCTGGCGACCGAGACGATCGGCGAGATCCTCGAGCTGATCGCCGAGCTGATCGACACCGGCCACGCCTACGAGTCGGGCGGCGACGTCTACTTCAAGGTCCGCAGCTTCGACCACTACGGCAAGCTCTCCAATCGCAACACCGAGGACATGGACCAGGGCGAGGAGGCGGGCTCGGCGTCGCTGAAGGAGGACCCGCTCGACTTCGCCCTCTGGAAGGCGCAAAAGCCCGACGAGGACACCGCCTGGGACTCTCCCTGGGGACCGGGGCGCCCCGGCTGGCACATCGAGTGCTCGGCGATGGCCGAGGCGGAGCTCGGGCCCTCGTTCGCGATCCATGGCGGCGGCTCGGACCTCGTCTTTCCCCACCACGAGAACGAGATCGCCCAGTCGGAGGCGGCGGGGCGGCAGTTCGCCCGGGCCTGGATGCACAACGGGATGATCGAGACCGACGCCGAGAAGATGTCGAAGTCGGAGGGCAACATCTTCCAGCTCTCCGAGGCGCTCGACCGCTACGGGCACCTTGCGGTCGTCGCGTATCTCATTTCCGGCCACTACCGCCAGCCGCTCGCCTTCAGTCCCGAGCAGATGGAGGAGGCCGTCGCCCGAGTAGAGCGGCTGCGGAACTTCTTCCGCGAGCATCCGGTTGGGGACGTGCCGGGACTTAGCCGCCCATATGGGCGGCTAAGTCCCGGCACGTCTGAGGGTGGGGAGGGCGCGGCGCGACTCGAGGCGTTTCGAGAGGCCCTTGCCGATGACTTCAACACGCCGCGGGCGCTGGCCGAGGTGTTCGATCTCGTCGGCGAGGCGAATCGCGGGCCGATGCCCGGGGCGGCTGAGGCGGTGCTCGAGATGCTCGAGCTCGTGGGGCTCGAGTCGGTGGCCGAGGCCGAGGGTGGGGCGGGCGACGAGGCCGAGCAGCTGCTCGACGAACGCGAGGAAGCGCGGGCGGCGAAGGACTTCGAGCGCGCCGACGAGATCCGCGACAGGCTGGCCGAGCTCGGCTGGGAGGTCCGCGACTCGGCCGAGGGCGCCCGCCTGGTGCCGAGGGGCTGACCGTGGCCGGGGGCGGCCAGCTCATCTACGGCAAGCGCCCGGTCGAGGAGGCCGAGCGCGGGAGGCGGAAGGTACGGCGGGTCTGGCGCGCGCCCGAGACCTCGCCCGAGCAATTGGAGCGGCTCTGCGGGTCGCCCGACCACCAGGGCGTCGTCGCCGAAGTCGACCCCTACCCCTACGTCGAGGGCAGGGCCCTGCTCGCCCAGGAAGACTCGCTGCTGCTCGCCCTCGACCAGATCCAGGACCCGCGCAACCTCGGCGCCGTCTGCCGCTCGGCCGAGTTCGCCGGCGCCGCCGGCGTCGCGATCCCGGAGCGGCGCTCGGCCGAGGTGACCGCGGTCGCCTGCAAGGCCTCGGCGGGCGCGGTCGAGCACCTCGAGATCGCCCGCGTCCGCAACCTCGCCGACTGGCTCGCCGAAGCGAAGGCGGCCGGCTACTGGATCTGGGGAGCCGACGCCGACGCCGAGGACCCGCCCTGGGCGGTCGACCTCTCGGGGCCGACCGTTATCGTGCTCGGCGGCGAGGGGAAGGGGATCCGCCCGCGGGTCGCCGACGCCTGCGACGGGCTCGTTGCGCTGCCCCGTCGCGGCCGGGTCGAGTCGCTCAATGTCTCCGCCGCGGCGACCGCATTGCTGGTCGAGGCGGTCCGCCAGCGCCGGTAGCACCTGCAACGGCGGTTGCAGAAAATCGCAATTTTGGGTTGACAGAACTCCGCGCTGCGGTAAGACTACCGCGCCAATAGGGGTGAACCTCAGGTTGAGTCTGAGATTCTCTCCAGTCAATAGGGGCGCCTCAGGGGAGGTACCGGCGCCACGTCCCTTCATCTCAAAGGAGAAGGAACTGTGGCTCTTTCGTCGCCTACGCAGGAATTGCGGCTCCCCCGCGGGCGCCTCAACGGCTCCTCGCGGCAGGAAACTAACCCTCAACCTGAGCTTGATGATCACTATCTGGTCGCGCTCGCCAAGGACGGTCGCACCGATGCCTACGACGCGATCGTCCGCCGCTACCGCGGCTTCGTCCGGCTCAAGGCCTCGTCCTACTTCCTCCTCGGGGGCGAGAGCGACGACCTGATCCAGGAAGGCCTGCTCGGCCTCTACAAGGCGATCCGCGACTACCGCTCGGACCGGGAGTCGAGCTTCCGCTCCTTCGCCGAGCTCTGCATCACCCGCCAGATCATCACCGCGGTGAAGACGGCGACCCGCAACAAGCACACGCCCCTCAACCAGTACGTCTCCTTCAGCCAGACCCCGGCCGCGGCCGGCGACTCCGACACCACCCTCGACGAGATCCTGCCGGGCCCCTCGGTGACCGACCCCGTCAACCAGGTGATCGCCTCCGAAGAGCTCGAGAGCCTTGTCTCCTGTCTGTCCGGAACGACCGGCGTCCTCTCCGACCTCGAGAGCAGCGTCCTCTCGCTCTATCTCGACGGCCACTCCTACGAAGCCACGGCCGAGCGCCTCGAGTGCGACACCAAGACCGTCGACAACGCGCTGCAGCGGGTCAAGCGCAAGGTCGCGACCCATCTGGAGTCGCGGGAGGTTCAGGCGTAGAGTCTCCGGAATGCTGAGGCACGTCGTCATCTGGTCGATGGCCGACCCCGCGGGGCAGCGGGGGGAGGCGGCCGTATTCCGCTTCAGGGTCTTGAAGGCAGCACCGAGGCGCAGGGTCAGGCGCTGACGCGACCGCTGCGCGGCTCTGCGATCCGCTCGTGCACGAACCGCACGACCGCAGCGCCCTCGCCGACCGCGGTCGCGCAGCGCTTGATCGATCCGGCGCGGACGTCGCCGGCGCAGTAGACGCCGGGGGTGCTGGTCTCGAGCAGGCCGTCGGCGCCGGCTTCTGTGCCGGTGAGGACGAACCCCTTCTCGTCGCGGGCGATGCACTCGCCGAGCCACTCGGTGCAGGGTGCGGCGCCGAGGAAGAGGAAGAGGAAGTTGAGCGTGACCTCGGTGCCGTCGGTGAGGGTGACCCCGTCGAGGTGGCCGTCGGATCCGTGCAGGACCTCGACTTCGCTGCGGTCGCGGACGGCGACGCCGTAGCGGTCGAGGTCGCGGATCAGGTAGTTCGACATCGCGGGCCGGCGGCGTAGACGCCGTCCGGCTCCCCGCCCAGGATCAGCAGGTCTCAGCAACCCGCATCACCGCAGCTGTCCTGCTCAGCGTGTTATCAGCTCTGACGCGGTCGGGCTGTATCCTTGAGTGCGATTTGGCTTCCAAGCAGGGAACAGGAGCGGAGCCGGACCTTGCGCTCAGCAAGGCCCCCCGACGCAAGCTCGCCGAGACCGTCGGGGAGCAGCTTGCCGAAGCGGTGAGGGATCTCCCGCCCGGAACTCGGGTTCCCTCGGAGCGCGAGCTCATGAAGGGCCTCGGTGTCGGGCGCTCGACGGTCCGTGAGGCGCTGAACGGGCTGGCGCTGCTCGGGCTCGTCGACATCCGCCACGGCCAGGGCGTCTTCGTGGCCGAGCGCCCACCGGAGAAGGAGATCGAGATCTCCGAGCTCGACAAGGCGCTGATGAAGGGCGTCACGCACGACTTCATCGAGGCCAGGCTCGTGGTCGAGGTCGAGGTGGCTCGGCTCGCCGCCGAACGGCGGACCGATGCCGATCTGCAGCAGATCGCCGAGACGATCGAGGCGCTGAAGTCGAAGCACGACGCGCCCACGGACGAGGCGCTCGAGCCGGCCACGCAGTTCAACCTCGCCGTCGCCGACGCCGCCCACAACGAGGTGCTGGCGGGCGTGATCCGCTCCTTCGTGCAGCTGATGTTCGAGCGGGCCGGGGAGCTGTACGACCGCGAGGACTTCCGCAACTGGGACATCGAGGAGCACACCGGGATCTACGAGGCGATCGCCGCCTCGGACACCGACCTGGCCGCGACCCGGATGCGGGATCACATCCACGCCGTCGACAAGCACTACCGCGAGGTCGGCGCAGCCTGACGCCACCAGCGCGAGGTCGGCGCCGCCTGAGCGCCGACTTTGCGCCGAATATCCCGCGCAGCGCCCCGCTTTGACAACCCCTGAGCAATGATGTTATAAACGGCTTATCAGGTCATCAGTCCACCAGGAGTAGAGAGGGAGTTGCCCAGTAGCGCGGAAATGATCACGCGGTCGGGCGCGGCTTCAGCCGAGCCGCCGCTGATGGCGGAAGCGACCCGCTGGGGCGACCTTCTCTTCCTCTCCGGCCGCGCCGCGGTCGATCCGGTCAGCTTCCAGCTGCGATCCAACGACTTCGAGGAGCAGGCCGGCATCGTCCTCGACGACGTCGCCGCGGTGCTCGAGGCGGGCGGCTCGGGCCTCGGGCACGTCCTCAGGGTCGAGTGCTACCTCGCCGACCCTGGCGACTTCGCCGCCTGGAACCGCCTCTTCGCCGAGCGCTTCCCGTCGTCGCCGCCCGCGAGGACGACACTGGTGACCGGGTTCGCCGTCGAGGGCATGCTCGTCGAGCTGCAGGTCACTGCCGGTGTCCCCTCGTGAGCGAAGGCCGGCGCACCATCGTCGTCGGCGGGGGCGTGGCGGGCCTGTGCACCGCCTACTACCTCGCGAAGCGCGGGCGCGAGGTGACTGTGGTCGAGTCGAACCGGGTTGGCAGCGGCGCCTCCGCGGGTAACGGCGGCTGGCTCTGCCCCGCCCAGGCGGGCCCCCTCCCCGAGCCCGGCCTGACCCCGATGGGGATGCGGGCGCTGCTAAACCGCGACTCCGCCCTCTACTTCAAGCCGTCGAAGCTGAGCGAGCTGTCGCCCTGGCTGCTCCGCTTCTGGTCCTACTGCAACCCCCGCGCATACAGCCACGGCCTGGAAGCGATCGCCCGCCTCGGCGCGCGGGTCTTCGACCTGGTCGACGCGATGGTCGACGAGGGGATCGAGTTCGAGCTCCATCGCCAGGGGATGGTGATGGCTGGGCAGGACCCCGACGCCGTGCAGGGCGAGCTGACCAAGCTCCAGCCGATGCGCGAGTTCGGCTACGAGCTGCCCGACGAGATCCTCCTCGACGAGGAGCTGCGGGAGGTCGAGCCCTCGCTAGCGCCCGCCGTGCGGGCCGGCTTCGTCGTGCCCCAGCACTGGCACGTGCGTCCGGAGACCTTCAACGACGGCGTCGCCGCCGCCGCCCGCGGCCTCGGGGTCGAGATCGTCGAGGGGGCGGAGGTCGTCGACTTCGTCGTCGACGGCTCGCGGGTCGCCGCCCTCCGCACCGCCGCCGGCGACCGCGACGCCGACTCGGTGGTCCTCGCGGCCGGCTCCTGGACGCCGCGGCTGGCGGCGCAGCTGGGGGTCAGCGTGCCGATCCAGGCGGGCAAGGGATACAGCTTCCTCGTCGCCCCGTCGGTGATGCCGCGCCACGCGGTCCTGCTGACCGACGTCCACGTCGGCTGCACGCCCTTCGAGGCGGGGCTGAGGATCGGCGGGACGATGGAGTTCAGCGGCGTCAACCTGCAGCTCGACCGGCGCCGCATCGATGCGACGATCGCCGGCGCCCGCGAGTCCTTCCACGAGTGGGCCGAGCCCGGCGTGCGGTCGGAGTGGGCGGGCATGCGGCCGATCGCGCCGGACGGGCTGCCGATCGTCGACAGGGCGGCGCCCTACGCGAACCTCTACGTCGCGACCGGGTATTCAATGCAGGGTATGACCCTCGGCCCCCCAGCCGGCGAGGCGATGGCGGAGTACGTCGACATCGGCACCCGGCCCGCCGTGCTCGAGCCCTTCGCCCTCGACCGTTTCCCCCGTCTGCCCCTGCCGAGGAGGAGGTACGCCTGATGGAGGCTGAGACCGAGCGGCTGCGGGTCGGCATCGTCGGCTCTGGGAACATCGGCAGCGACCTGATGCTGAAGATCGAGCGCAGCCCGACCCTCGAGCTGGCCGGCTTGGCCGGGATCGACCCGGCATCCGACGGCCTTGCCCGGGCCGCCGAGCGCGGCCACTGGATGACGGCCGACGGCCTCTCGCGGATGCTGGACGAGGTCGACGACCTCGACCTTGTCTTCGACGCGACCTCGGCCCGGGCCCACCCCGGGCACGCCGAGATGCTGGCCGAGCGCGGCATTCGCTCCGTCGACCTGACGCCGGCGGCGCTCGGTCCTGCGGTGATCCCCCCGGTGAACCTGACCGAGCACCTCGACGCCGTCGACATGAACCTCGTCACCTGCGGCGCGCAGGCAACGGTGCCGATCGTCGCCGCGATCTCCGCGGCGGCCCCGGTCTCCTACGCCGAGATCGTCTCGACGATCTCTTCGCGCTCGGCCGGCCCCGGCACCCGCCAGAACATCGACGAGTTCACCCTCTCCACGGCGCGGAGCCTGGAGTCGGTCGGCGGCGCCGAGCGCGGCAAGGCGATCATTCTGCTCAACCCCGCCGAGCCGCCGATCGTGATGCGCAACGCGATCTTCACCGACGTCGGGGACGTCGACCTCGCCACCATCACGGAGGCCGTCGAAGCCACCGTCGAGGACGTGGCCACCTACGTGCCGGGGTACCGCCTCACCGCGAAGCCGCTGCTCCGCGACGGGGTCGTCACCGTCCTGCTCGAGGTGAGGGGGGCGGGCGACTACCTGCCGGAGTACGCCGGCAACCTCGACATCATGACCTCGGCCGCGGTACGGGTCGCCGAGCTGCTCGCCCGGGCGGAGGCACCGCGATGAGCGCGCTCGGCAAGGTGAAAATCGTCGACACGACGGTCCGCGACGGCTCGCACTCGGTCGCGCATCAGCTCACCCCCGAGCAGGTGGCGACGGTCGGCGAGGCGCTGGACCGATCGGGCGTCTGGGCGATCGCGGTCGGCCACGGCGACGGCCTCGGGGCCGCCTCGCGGCAGTACGGATTCCCGGCCCACTCCGACGCGGAACTGATTGGCGCGGTCGCGGCGGTCATCGAGCGGAGCCGGATCGCCACCGCCCTGCTGCCCGGCATCGGCACGAAGGAGGATCTGCGCGCCGCCAACGACGCCGGCGCCAGTGTAGTCCGGGTGTCCACCGTCTGCACCGAGGCTGACATTGGCGTCCAGCACATAGGCCTGGCGCGGGACCTCGGCATGAACGCCCACAGCCACCTCAACATGGCCCATATCGCGCCGCCGAAGACGATCGCGATGAACGCCCGCATCGTCGCCGACGCCGGCGGCGAAGCGGTCTACCTGGTCGACTCGGCCGGCGCGCTGATGCGCGACGACGTCCGGGCCGCCGTCGTCGCCCTGCGCGAAGAGCTGCCCGACGAGGTCGAGATCGGGATCCACGAGCACAACAACCTCTCGCTCGCGGTCTCCAACAGCGTCGCCGCGGTCGAAGAGGGGGCGACGCTGATCGACGTCACCCTGGCCGGCATGGGCGCCGGTGCCGGCAACTGCCAGGCCGAGCCGCTGGTCGCCGTGCTCGACCGGCTCGGCTACGACACAGGTGTCGACCTGCTGCCGCTGCAGGACATCGCCGACGGCTACGTGCGGCGCGAGCTGATGCCGGGGTCGATCGTGATCGACCGGCTCACCGGGACGCTCGGCTACGCCGGCGTTCCCGCCAGCTTCCTCCTGCACGCGATCCGCGCCGGGGAGCGCTTCGGGGTCGACCCGCGCGACATCATCCTCGAGCTGGGGCGCCGCAAGGCGGTCGTCGGGCAGGAGGACATGATCCTCGACGTCGCCGCCAAGCTAGCCGAGGAGAGCGGCGCCGGCCCGGTCGGAGCCGCGGCCGGGCAGCCCGATGGATGAGGCCGCCCCCCTCATCGTCCTCGACGACGATCCGACCGGGGCCCAGGCCGAGGCCGGCGTATCGGTCGCGCTGGAGTGGGGCGACCGGCTGCTCGGCGCGGTCGCCGCGGACCGGCCGGCGGCCGTCCACATCCTGACCAACACCCGGGCCCTGACCGCAGCCGCGGCGCACTCGGTGACAAGGGATGCCGCCGCCGCCGCCGCGCGGGCCTTCCCCGACTCGCGGATCGTCCTTCGCGGCGACAGCACGCTGCGGGCGCACCTGCTCCCCGAGTACCTCGGCCTGACCGAGGCGATCCACCCCGGCCGGCCGGTGCTGATGCTCGTTCCCGCCCTGCCGGCCGCGGGCAGGGTCACCGAGGGCGGCGTCCAGTACCTGGAGCGCGACGGGGAGCGCGTTGCGCTCGACCGCACCGAGTACGCGGAGGACCCGGACTTCGCCTACTCGAGCGCGCGCCTGCTCGACTGGGCGGAGGAGAGGTCGGAGGGCTTCTTCCCGGCCGCCTCGGGCGGTGAGGTGTCGATCACCGAGCTGCGCGAGAGCGGAGGCGCGGCGGTCGCCTCGGCGCTGGCTGCGCTTGCCGGGCGGGGCGGCCCCGCTGTGCTCGCTGTCGACTCGATCGACGGCGACGATCTGGCGCTCGTCGCCGCGGGCCTGCGCGAGGCCTGGCGGGCCGCGACCGACGTCGTCGTCCGCTCTGCCCCGGCCTTCGTCGGGGTCCTCTCCGGAGCAACTGCCGACCACTACCAGCCGGTGCCGAGCGCAGAGTCGGCGGTGCTCGTGATCTGCGGCTCTCACGTCCCGACCAGCACCCGCCAGCTCGAGCGCCTCGCCCGCCGCCGGCCCGACAGCGTCGTCTGGGTGGCGCCGGAGCGACTGGCCGGCAGCGCAGGCGCCGCCCAGGCAATCGAGTCCGCCGCCGGCGAGGCGGCCAGCCGGATCGAGAGCGGCGGGCTGGCGGTGGTCGCCACCTCGCGCGAGGTGCTGGAGGACGGCGACCGCCTGCGCGCCGGGGCCGCGATCGCCTCCGGCCTGGCGGCGATCCTGGCCCGTCTTCGCGACCGGGTCGACGTGGTCGTCTCCAAGGGCGGCATCACATCGGCGGTGAACGTGCGCGAGGGCCTCGAGAGCGGGCTGGCGGAGGTGGTCGGTCCGCTGCGCGACGGGATCTCGCTGTGGAGCGTCGACACCCCGGAGCGCGAGGGCCTTCCGTTCGTCGTCTTCCCCGGCAACGTCGGCGGCGACGATGATCTGGCGGACCTCGTCGCGCAGATCGGATCCCCGAGGATGGGAGCCCCCTCATGATCGCCCCGTTCTCGCAGGTCCTCGGTGAGCCGGGCTCGGGCGCAGCGGTCGGCGCCTTCACCGCCTACGACCTCGAGACCGCCGCGGGGGTGCTGGGCGCGGCCGCAGCGCGGGGCCGGCCCGTGATCCTCCTGGTCAGCCGCGCCGCCTTCGCCGGCCCCCGCGGCCCGGCCTTGGTTGCCGCGCTGCGGGAGGTCGCCGCCGCGGCGACGGTGCCGGTCTGCGTCCAGCTCGACCACGTCGCCGACGCAGCGCTGATCGAGCGGGCCGCCGAGCTGGGCTGCGGGGCGGTGATGGCGGACGGCGCCGAGCTCGAGTTCGATCGCAACGTCGAGCTGGTGGCCGCCGCTCAGCGGCTGCTCGATGCGAACGGGGCCGAGGTCGAGGGTGAGCTTGGGCATCTGGCCGGAGGCGAGGACGTCGCCTGGGCCGCCGAGGCCGGCGGCCTAACCGATCCCTCCCAGGTCGAGCGCTTCGTCGAGGAGACGGCGGTCAGCTGCCTGGCGGTGTCGATCGGCAACGTGCATGGCGCCTATGCGGCGCCGCCCCGGCTCGACTGGGAGTTGCTGGGCCGGATTCGAGGGCTGACCGAAGTCCACCTTTCGCTCCACGGGGCCTCCGGCCTCTCCGACGAGGCCGTCTCGCGGGCGGTCGAGCTGGGGGTGAGCAAGGTCAACGTCAACCTCGAGCTGCGCCAGGCCTATATGCACGCCACCGAGCGGGCTCTGGAGCAGGCCCTCGACGGCTACGGCATGCTCTTCCTGCACGACGCCCAGACGGCCGCTGTCGAAGCGGTCGCGGGCGCCAAAATCGACCTGCTCTCGAGGGGCGCATGACCGCCATTCGCCGACTCGACCACGTTGCGATCGTCGTCCGCGACACGGAGGCCGCGCTGGACCGGCTCGGAGCGGGCTTCGGGCTCGAGGTCGTCTCCAGCGAGGAGATCGAGCAGCCGCACGTCCGGCTGACCTACCTCGATTGCGGCAATGCCTTCATCCAGCTGGTCGAGCCGCTCGACGGCGGCAGCCCGCTCGCCGAATACCTGGCGGAGCACGGCGAGGGCCTCCACCACATCTGCTTCGGGGTCGACGACGTCGAGGCCGGCGCCGCCGCCCTCGCCGCCGACGGCTCGCCGCCGCAGGCACTCGGCAGCGGTCGTGGGCGCACCTCGGCCTTCGTCGCCGGCGAGATGCCATGCGGCATCCGGGTCGAGGTGACCGAGTTCCGGCGCGAGGAGGATGTCGAGCGCTCGCAGGGCTGGCTTCGCCCATCGGACAGCTGATATACATAGCCGGTGATCAGACCAGTTGCCGGCCGGGACCGGCCTGATTCCCCCTTTCAATCGCCATCTCAGGAGGAGAGCGCCATGACGGATCGGTCGCCGGTTAGGTCCTACAGCACGGATTTCCCCCTCGACGAGGACCCGATCTCCGAGGGCGGCATGTGGGTGAACGGGAAAAAGGATGGGGTCGACTGGACCGACGTGGTGACCGGGGACGGCGTCGCCTACGGCGCGCTCTCGCGGATGGAGATCGCCGAGCGGCGGATCGAGCAGGGCAACATCGAGGACGAGGAGGACACGAGCCCGGTCGGCGACTACGACGACCCGACGGCGGTGCTGGCCGGCGAGTGGGGGAGGAACCAGCACGGCAAGGCGCCGGTCCACAGCAAGAACCCGACCGACGAGTACTTCCAGGAGGTCCAGATCAGGCTTCGCACGGTCATCGAGCCCAATCTCTGCACCGGCTACGAGGTGTTCTGGCGCTGCCTCAAGACCGACGAGGGCTACGCGGAGATCGTCCGCTGGAACGGGCCCGTCGGGGACTTCACCTCGCTCCAGAAGCTGTTCGGCAAGGACTACGGCGTCAAGGACGGCGACGTCGTCGAGGCGACGATCGAGGGCGACGTCCTCAAGGGGTTCATCAACGGGGTCGAGGTGATCACCGCGACCGACGACACCTTCCAGTCCGGCAGCCCCGGGGTGGGATTCAACTTCGGCGTCGGCGACACCAACGCCGACCACGGTTTCAGCTCCTTCGAGGTCGACACGTACGACGACTGACGTCGGCCGGCCGCCGCCCGCGACGTCGGAACTTGACGCGGGCGAAATCCGTGGTACTGCTACTTACCAGGTGATCGGACCAGTCTGGTTCTGCTCGGCTCGAGCGCTCCGAAATCGGCGGCTCGGACGGCGACCCCCCCTGGTATGATGACCAGATAATCAGGCGTATAGGCCAGGCAATCTGGCCTATGGGCCAAGGGTCGAACAGAAAGGGAGAGACGACTCGATGCGAAGCTCAATGGCAAAGGCGGCCGGCGCCTTCCTCCTCCTGCTGGGCCTCGTCGTCTTCCTTGCGTCCTGCGGCGGTGGCGGCAACGGCACCACCGGCGAAGAAGAAGCGGGCGGACCGGAAAAGGGAGGCACGCTGATCTTCGCGCGCGCCCAGGACGCCGACGCCGGGCTCAACCCGATCAACGCGCCGAGCAACGGCTCGATCTTCATCATCACCCAGATCTTCGATCAGCTGGTCGAGATGGGCGAAGGCCCCGAAGTCAATCCCGGCCTCGCCACCTCCTGGAAGAGCTCCAACGGCGGCCTGACCTGGACCTTCCAGCTGCGCGAAGCGACCTTCTCGAACGGCGAACCGGTGACCGGCGAAGACGTGAAATTCTCGATCGAACGATTCGCCGATCCCAAGATCAACACCAGCTACCCGACCCTGGGCGAAGCGATCAAGGACGTCGAAGTCGTCGACCCGCACACGGTGAAGATCAACCTCAAACACGTCGACGGCGCCTTTCTCGACAATATCGCGATGTTCGCGGCCTCGATCGAGCCGAAGAAGGTTGTCGAAGAAGTCGGTGACAAGGCCTTCTCCGACCATCCGATCGGCTCCGGGCCCTTCGCGGTCAAGGAATACATCCGCGGCCAGAAAACCGTCCTCGAACCGAACAAGTTCTACTGGCGGAAGGGCCAGCCGTACCTGAGCGGCGTCGTTTTCGAATTCACGCCCGACGCCAACACGAGGGTCCTGAAATTGCGCTCCGGCGAAGCGGACGTCGCCGACGCCATCCCCTACAACCAGGTCGAATCGCTCGACGAAACCGAAGAAATCGACGTCGAAGTCGCCAAGGCGCTGAGCTGGACCTCGATCTTCCTCAACACCAAGAACGCGCCGCTCGACGACAAGAAGGTGCGCCAGGCGCTCAACTACGCGACCCCCAAGGAACAGATCCTGAAGACCGTCTACTACGGCGACGCGGAAATCGCCAATAGCAACATCCCCCCGCTCAAGTACTGGGACGAATCGATCGAACCGTATCCGTACGACCTCGAAAAAGCCGAAAAGCTGATGTCCGAATCGAGCGCGCCGAAGAGCGGGTTCAACCTCGAACTCGCGATTCCCTCGGGCGACCCCGTCGTGCAGCAGACCGCGGAAATCCTCAAGGAAGAATGGGGCAAGCTCGGCGTCACCGTGGATATCGTGCAGAAAGAACTCGGCGCGCTCGAGTCGAGCTGGTTCGAAGGCAAGGGCGGCGATGCCGCGACCTTCGGCGGCGGAGTCCTCTCCAGCGACACGCTGTCGGACGACGAGATCGCCGCCGTCACGCTCAACCCGGCAGCGGGCCTGCACGCGCTCGGGACCTTCTACAACAACCCGAAGGTCAACCAGCTGCTGGCCGACGCCTCGGGCACGCTCAGCGACGAACAGCGCGCCAAGGACTTCTCCGAAGTCCAGAAGATCGCGCTGGAAGACGCGCCGGCGGTGCCGCTGTTCTTCACCAAGACGATCACGGGGGTGCGGAACAACGTGCACAACTTCCAGACCTTCCCGATCGGTTGGTGGCCACTGCGCGAGGTGTGGCTGTCGCAGTAGCAGGTGGGCGCGTACTTATTCCGACGCGTACTACAGGCGATCCCGGTCCTGATCGGGATCACCCTGGCGTCGTTCTTCCTGATCCATCTGGTCCCGGGCGACCCGGCGCGGATCGTGCTGGGCGCCCGGGCCACCCCGAGCGCGGTGGCGACGCTGAACGAACAGCTCGGCCTCGACCAGTCGCTGCCCAGCCAGTACCTGGACTTCGTCTACCGGGGCGGTGACGCTCGACTTCGGTGAATCGATCACCCAGCACACCGGCGTCGGCGGCCTGCTGAGCGAGCGGATTCCGGTCACCCTCTACCTGCTCCTCTACTCGGTCCTGATCTCGATCGTCGTCGCGGTGCCGCTGGCGGTCGCCTCGGCGCGGCGCCGCAACCGGGCGGCCGACCACGCGATCCGCTTCTTCACGATGTTCACCTTCGCGATGCCCTCCTTCCTGCTCGGGCTGCTGCTGATCCTGATCTTCAGCCTCAACCTCGAACTGCTGCCGACCTCCGGCTACGGCAACGGGTTCATCGGCCACCTGCGCAGCCTCACCCTGCCGGCGATCACCGTCGGCCTCTACCTGGCGCCGATCCTCCTGCGCACCCTGCGGGTGGGGATCATCGAGACGCTCGGGACCGAGTACGTCGAGGCGGCGACGGCGCGCGGCCTCAGCCGGCGGCGGATCCTCTACAAGCACGTGCTCCGCAACTCGCTGGTCTCGACCGTCACCGTGCTCGGCCTCAACATCGGCTTCCTGCTCTCGGGCCTGGTGATCGTCGAAAACGTCTTTGCCCTGCCCGGCCTCGGCAGCGAGCTCGTCTCCGCGATCGGCAGCCGCGACTACCCGACCATCCAGGCGCTGACCCTTATCTTCGGAGTCGCCGTGGTTGCGATCAACCTGTTCACCGACATGCTCTACGCGGTGCTCGATCCGCGGGTGCGGCTATGAGCGGCGGCGGCCCCTCCGGCCGATCCGGTGGTCGCCGGCCTCCCCGCCCCGCTCGGCAGCATCACGGCGGCCCGCCTGCGGCGCCGCGCCGCCTCGGAGCGGCGCTGGGCGACGGTGACGCTGTGGTCCGGCGTCGCGATCGTCGCCACGATCGTCTTCGTCGCCGCCGCCGCGCCGCTGCTCGGCTTCGTCGAACCGAACCACCAGGACCTGGCGCAGGCGCTGCAGGCCCCCTCGCTCCAGCACCCGTTCGGCACCGACACCCTCGGTCGCGACATCCTCACCCGGGTGATCTACGGCGCCCGCATCGACCTCACCTTCGCCTTCGTCACCACGATCGTCCCCTTCGCGCTCGGGGTGCTGGTCGGCGCCTACGCGGGCTATCGCGGCGGCTGGCTCGACACCGTCGTCAACCGCCTCGTCGACGTCGTCGTCGCCTTCCCCTTCATCGTCCTGATCCTCGCGATCGTCGCGATCGCCGGGCCCGGTCTGACCGGCGCCTACATCGGCGTGTTCGCCGTCGGCTGGGCCCTCTACGCGCGCCTGACGCGGGGCGAGATGCTGGTCGAGCGCGAGCGCGAGTACGTCCTCGCCGCCCAGACCCTCGGCTACTCGACTCCGCGGATCGTCTTCCGCCACGCGCTGCCCAACGTGCTGCGGGCGAGCATCGTCTTCTCGATGGCCGACATCGTCCTCAACATCCTGCTGCTCGCGGCGCTCTCCTACCTCGGCCTCGGCGCCAGACCGCCCTCGCCCGAGTGGGGGGCGCTGGTCGCCGAAGGGAAGAACGTGCTTCTGACCGCCTGGTGGGTCGCGACGCTGCCCGGCCTCGTGATCGTCCTGGTCGGCATCGGCTTCAGCCTGATCGGCGACGGGATCGCCGACCGCTTCGGCCGCGACTTCACGCTGACGACGGGCGGCGGATGAGCGCCCCCGAGGCCAGGCCGCAACCCGGCGCGGAGCTGCTGGAGGTCCGCGACCTGACGATCGGCTTCCCGGCCGGGCAGGGCCTGCTGCTCGCTGCCGACCGGGTCAACTTCTCGGTCGCCGCTGGGCGCACGGTCGGCCTGGTCGGCGAGTCGGGCTGCGGCAAGAGCGTCACCCTGCGCTCGGTGCTCGGCCTCGTCCCCTACCCCGGCGAGGTCCTCTCCGGCGAGATCCGTTGGCTCGGCGAGGACCTGCGGAGCGTCTCGGAGCGCCGCCTCGCCGCCCTGCGCGGAACCGAGATCTCGATGATCTTCCAGGACCCGACCGCCTGCCTGAACCCGGTCTTCACGGTCGGCGACCAGATGATCGAGACGCTGCGCAAGCGCGCCGGGCTGGGCCGCGCTGCGGCCCGCAAGCGGGCGGTCGAGCTGCTCGACCGCGCCCGGGTCCCCTCGCCGGAGCGGCGCCTCGACGCCTACCCCCACGAGATGAGCGGCGGGATGCGCCAGCGGGTGATGATCGCGATCGCGATCTCGGCCCGGCCCAAGCTGCTGCTCGCCGACGAGCCGACGACCGCTCTCGACGTCACCACGCAGGAGCAGATCCTCGCCCTGCTGAAGGAGTTCCAGGCCGAGGACGGGATGGCGATCGTCCTCGTCTCGCACGACCTCGGCGTGATCTCGGAGACCTGCGACGAGGTCGTCGTGATGTACGCGGGGCACCTGCTCGAGGCGGGCTTCGACCAGGCGGTGATGCGCCGGCCGCGCCACCCCTACACGCAGGGGTTGATCAAGGCGATGCCCTCGCTCGAGGTCAGCGACGAGCCGCCGCCGGTCCCGATCCCCGGCCAGCCGCCCAACCTCGCGGACCTGCCGCCCGGCTGCCCGTTCGCGCCGCGCTGCGAGTACAGCCGCCCCGAGTGCGCCTCGATCCCCGTCGTCCTCGACGCCGACCTCGCCCACCACGGCTCGGCCTGCCCCTTCGTCGAGGCCGCCGCATGACCGCAGGCCGAGCCGCTGCTCGCGGTCTCTGGCCTGACCAAGCGCTTCTCCGACAGGTACTCGGGATTCGAAAAGCTGCGCCGCCGGCCCCCGGCGGTCCTGACCGCGCTTGACGAGGTCGACATCGAGGTCAGGCCGGGCGAAACGCTCGGCGTCGTCGGCGAGTCCGGCAGCGGCAAGTCGACCCTGGCCCGCTGCATCCTGCGCCTGCACGAGCCCGACGCCGGCTCGGTGACCTTCGACGGCGAGGACGTGCTCGCCGCCGAGGGCGCGGCGCTGCGGAGCGCTGCGGCGCTCGATGCAGATGGTCTTCCAGGACCCCTACACATCGCTCAACCCGCGGATCCGCGTCGGCGCGGCGGTCGCCGAGCCGGCCCGGGTGCACGGGCTGATCGAGCGCGGCGAGGAGGATGGCTACGCCGCCGAGCTGCTCGAGCGGGTCGGGATCGGGCGCCAGAGCCTCCAGCGCTATCCGCACGAGTTCTCGGGTGGCCAGCGGCAGCGGATCGCGATCGCCCGGTCGCTTGCGGTGAAGCCGAAGCTGCTGATCGCCGACGAGGCGGTGAGCGCGCTCGACGTCTCGATCCAGGCGCAGCTCCTCTCGCTGCTCGAGGAGATCCGGCGGGACCTGGGCCTGACGATGATCTTCATCGCGCACCAGCTCTCGGTGATCTCGCGCCTCGCCGACCGGGTCGCGATCATGTACCTGGGGCGAATCGTCGAGACCGGGGCGACGGCCGATGTCTTCGCCAACTCCCGCCATCCCTACACGCTGGCACTGCTGGAAGCGCATCCGCGCCTCGGCGGGACGACGGTCCGCAAGCCGGCGGTGCGCACCGATAGCCCCTCGCCCTACGAGATCCCTTCCGGCTGCCGGTTCCACACACGCTGCCCCTTCGCCGAGGAGATCTGCTCGCGGGCCGACCCGCCGGCGGTCGAGATCCCGTCCGAGCACGGCGGCCACCGCTCGGCATGCCATGTGCTGCCGCGGACCGAGGACGCAAGGCCGCACGCTTCGATCGGCAACGACACGAGGTGATGACGCGATGAACCAACACCCCGACCTGACCGATCCCAGGCAGCTGATCGGCTGCGAGCTCGCCGAGCTGTCGACCCCGGCGCTGCTCCTCGACCTGCCCAAGGTGCGCGACAACATCGCCGAGATGGCGCGGCGGATGGAAACCGTCCCCGCGGCCCTGCGCCCGCACGCCAAGATCCACAAGAGCCCGATCGTCGGGCGGATGCAGATCGAGGCCGGCGGGATCGGCCTGACGACGGCCACCGTCTGGGAGGCGACGGCGATGATCGAGGCCGGGTTGACCGACATCCTGATCGCCAACCAGGTGGTCGGCCCGCGCAAGGTCGCCGAGCTGGCGCGCCTGGCGGCAATCGGCCGGGTGATCACCCTGGTCGAGGACGCGGGCAATGTCGAGCAGATCTCCGCCGCCGCGCAGCGGGCGGGCTCCGAGGTCGGCATCCTGGTCGAGCTCGACGTCGGGCTACATCGCGCCGGGTTGCGCTCGGTTCCCAAGGCGATCGAGCTGGCCGAGCTGGTCGAGCGCTCACCCGGGCTTCGTCTGCTGGGGCCGTTCGGCTACGAGGGACATTGCATGCTCGAGCCCGACCGCGAGGAACGGGCGCGCAAGGCGAAGGCCGCGAACGCGGAGCTGCTGGCGCTCGTCGACGAGTTCGATGCGCGGGGGCTGCCGACCGAGATCGTCGCCGCCGGCGGGCTGGGGACCTGGGACATCACCGGCGCCAACCCGCGCATCACCGAGATCCACGCCGGCTCCTATGTCTTCTCGGACGCCTTCCATCGCAACCTGGTCCCCGGCTTCGAGCCGGCGCTCACGGTGCTGGCGACGATCACCTCCCGCACCGGCGACATGGCGGTGCTCGACTGCGGCCGCAAGTCGATCGGGATCGACCGCACGCCGCCGGAGCTGGTCGACGCCCGCGGCGCTGTCCGCTTCGAACACGGCGAGCACTTCATCCACGAGGAGCACACTGGGATCGAGCTGGAGGACGAGCCCGACCTCATCGTCGGCAAGACGGTGCGGATGATGCCGGGCTACTCGCCGACCACGGTCAACTTCTACGACTGCTACTACGTGGTCGAGGACGGCGTCGTCACCGACGTCTGGCCGGTGCTCGGCCGCTACGGAAGCGAAACCGCCGGCAGGGCACGATGAAGAGCCTCGAAGGGCGGGTGGCGCTCGTCACCGGCGGCGCCCACGGCATCGGCGCCGGGATCTCGGGCGTCCTCGCCGGCGAGGGCGCCCTTGTCGCCGTCGCCGACATTGACCTGAGCGCCGCCGAGCGGCTCGCGGGGGAGCTGATGGAAGCCGGGCGGAACGCGGTTGCAGTCGGCGTCGACGTCGTCGGGCGCGACTCCGCCGACGCGATGGCCGCGGCGGTGGTCGAGCGCTGGGGGCGAATCGACATCCTCGCCGCCAACGCCGGCATCTACCCCCAGGCGACGGTCGAGGAGATCGACGACTCCCTCTTCGACCGCATCATCGACGTCAATCTGAAGGGCGCGCTTCACTCGATCCAGGCCTGCCGGCCGGCGATGCGCCGCGGCGGCTACGGCCGGATGGTCCTCACCTCCTCGATCACGGGCCCCTTCGTCGGGGCTGAGGGCTTCGCGAGCTACGGCGCCTCGAAGGCCGCGATGCTCGGCCTCATGCGGGGCGCGGCGCTCGAGCTGACCCGGGACGGGATCACGATCAACGCGGTCCTGCCCGGGAACGTCAGGACTGCGGGCTTCGAGGCGCTGGACCAGGTCTACCGCGACCAGATCATGCGGGCGATCCCGCTGGGGCGGCTGGCGGAGCCCGAGGAGGTCGGCTGGGCGGTCCGCTTCCTCGCCTCCGAGGAGGCCGGCTACATCACCGGCCAGACGCTCGTGCTCGACGGCGGTCAGATACTGCCCGAGGGGGCCTCGTGATCCCGTTGACACGGTCGCGGGGGCTATGGAATGATCGGATCGACAGATCATCTGATGAGTTCAGACGGGAGCATCAATATGGGAGAAGAGACCGCGGTGAGTGACGAAGGACGCACCGTCATCACCACCGACCTTGCCCTGCCCGAGGGGCCGCTGTTGCTGCCGGACGGCCGCTGGCTGGTCACCGAGCTCGACGTCGCGCGCGGCACCGTCACCGAGGTTCTCGCCGACGGCGGGCGTCGCCCGATCGCCAAGACGGGACGCCCAAATGGGCTGGCGCTGACCGCCGACGGCGCGATCTGGGTGGCCGAGTCGCTCGAGCCGGCCCTTATCCGGATGGAGCTCTCGGGGGAGTTCACGCGGGTGCTCGACCAGGTCGAGGGGGAGGCGCTGCTTTGGCCGAACGACCTCTGCGTCGGCCCCGACGGCGCGCTCTACGTGACCGACTCCGGGATTCTCGTCGGCGACTTCCTGATCGAAGGCAAGCCCCGCGACGGGGTCAAGGAGCTTCCCGTCGAGGGCCGCGTCTTCCGCTTCGACCCGGGCAGCGGCGAGGCGACCTTCATCGACCGGGAGATGCTGTTCACCAACGGCATCGCCTTCGGCCCGGACGGAATGCTCTACGCGAATGAGACCTACAGCGGCGACATCTACCGCTACCGGATTGAGGACGGCGCCCTCGCCGGCGAGAAAGAGCTGTTCGGCAACGTGCTCGACCCCGACTACGAGGAGCAGCGCCTCCGCGGCCCGGACGGGATGGCGTTCAGCGCCGACGGCCGGCTCTGGGTCACCGTCTTCGGCCAGGGCGACATCACGATTCTGGCGACCGACGGCTCGGTCGAGAGGCGAATCCAGGTGCCCGGGCACTCGCCCACCAACATCGCCTTCGGCCCGCCCGGAGAGCAGCGCATCTACGTCGTCGAGGACGAGCACGGCTCGATGGAATCCCGGCTCGCCGGCGTCGAAGGCCTCCCCCTGCACAGCTGAGCCCTGGCGAGGTCGGCAGGGATCTCAGGCTCGCGCGCCGTTCCTGTTCGCGATCCGCTCGTGCACGAACCGCACCCCCGCGGCGCCCTCGCCCACGGCGGTCGCACACCTCTTGATTGACGCGGCGCGGACGTCGCCGGCGCAGTAGACGCCGGGGGTGCTCGTCTCGAGCAGGCCGTCGGCGCCGGCTTCGGCGCCGGTGAGGAGGGATCAGGGATCAATCCTCTAGTTTGAAGAGGCCTAGGCAAACCGCCGCCGGATTGAACGCATGAGCCGTCACCCGATGCCACCCGCAGACGCCGCCTGGCTCCACATGGATCGGCGGACCAACCCGATGGTCGTCAACTCGCTCGTCATGCTCGGCGGGACCCCGGACCTCGACGCGGTGGCCGAGCTGCTCGAGCGGCGCTTCGTCGCTCCTTTCCCCCGTTTCCGGCAGCGCGTCTCCGATCCGCTCGGCCGCCCCGCCTTCGAGGACGAGCCGTCGTTCGACATTCGCAGCCACCTGCACCGACTGGCGCTGCCGGCTCCAGGCGACCGGGCGGCGCTGGAGGCGCTGGTCGGCGACCTAATCACTCCGCCGCTCGACCCGGGCAGGCCGCTCTGGCGGGTCTACCTGATCGAAGGCTACGAGGGCGGCTCGGCGGTTCTCTGGCGGATCCACCACTGCATCGCCGACGGGATCGCCCTCTCCCGTGTCCTGCTCTCGCTCGCCGACGAGGTGGGCGGGGCGCTCGAACTGGCGCCGCCCCGCGATGGGCAGAGCACCCTGGGGCGGCTCACGGCCGCGCCCCGCGGCGTCGTCTCGGCGGTGCGCCGGCTGGGCGGCACCGTCGTGCACGAGGGGATGGAGTCGCTTGCCCATCCGGACCACCTTCGCGAGCTGGCCGGCACCGCCATGCGCGACGTCTCAACCGCTGCGAGGCTGGTTGCCGCCCCGGCCGACTCTGCCACAGGGCTGCGGGCGCCGCTCACCGGGAGCCGCAGGGTCGCCTGGTCGAGGCGCTTCCCCCTGGCGCCGATCAAGTCGGCGGCACGGCAGCGAGGCGCGACGATCAATGACGTCGTCGTTGCGTCACTGGTCGGGGCGCTCCAGCAGCACCTGGAGGAGGACGGCGCGCTCCCCGAGGAGATCCACACGCTGGTCCCGTTCAACCTGCGCCCGCCCGAGGAGCCGATCCCCGCCGATCTCGGCAACGAGTTCGCGCTGATCCTGCTGGCGCTGCCGCTGGGGCGAACCGAGCCGGAGGAGCGCCTGCACGAGGTCCACCGGCTGATGAGGAAGATCAAGGACTCCCATGAGGCGCTCCTCGCCTACGGTTTGATCAGCGCGACGGGGCTGACGCCGCCTTGGGTGGAGGACCGCCTGATCGGCTACTTCACCGACAAGGCGAGCCTCGTCGTCACCAACGTGCCCGGCCCGCGCTCGCCGCTCAGTTTCGCCGGCGCCCCGATCACCGGGGTGCTCGTCTGGGCGCCCTGCTCGGGCAGCCTCGGGATGACCGTCAGCATCTTCAGCTACGCCGGCGAGCTCACGGTCGGCTTCATGGCCGACACCGCTTTATCCGTCGAGCCCGAGCAGCTGGCGCGCACCTACGAAGCCGAGCTCCGCCACTTCCTGCGCTAGCCGCCCTCCGGGTCGCCAGGCAACTCCTTGCCCAATGGGCGGACCACGGAACCTGATCAGGGAATGAATCGACTAGTGCGTCAGGAAAGGCGAAGCGGCAATAGCAAGCCATAATTAGGGCTCTCCCAGGCGATTAGCTCGGTTGGGAGAGCGCCTGCCTTACAAGCGTTCTCTCAAAGGCGGCTTGGGACCGCCCATTTGGCTTTCTAGAGCAAAGTCGTCCTCCAGTGCGGCGACTCGGGCCGTCGTGTCGGATACGACCAGATACGACGGGACTTGGGCAGGGGGATCCGTTCCCTGCCCAATGGTTCCACCCCGGTCCTGCCGAAGGAACCTGTACGCAACGACAACCCCGGGGTAGGATTCCCCTCCAATGCCCTGTGCTCGACTGGGAAAATTCAACGGGCACGAAGTAAGGCTGGCGCTAAGCAATCAGGCTATATAGAGTGAGTGTGAGCGCCCGGAGCCTACGATCGAGGCGACCGGCGGACAGCCGCACGTGGTCCGCCTGCGCTTCCGGGGTGCTCGACGGCGATACGCCCGTTGGAATCATGTCGCCCTGGTGCTCGACGAGCGGGGCGATCTCGGCGAGGCGCTCGCCGAGGGGGTCGTGCGGACCAACCTCTCCAAGTACGAAGGGACCGACTACCACCTCGTGAGGGTCGAGTGCGCGGAGATCGACGCCGGGAGGTCGCCGCGTTCGCTGGCGCGGTCCTCGACGCCCCCCAACCCACGACGTACGGCTGGCTCACGATCCTTAGCCTCTTCTTCACCCTGAGCCTGGGCAGCACGATCATGTTCGGCAAGATCGGCACCGCAATCTGCTCGGGCTTCGCCTCCGAAGCCCTCGTCCGGGCGGGCGAGATCTTCCCCGGCCACCGGCTTACCATGATGCCGGCCGACTTGGCCGAGCACTTCTCGATCACTCCTGAGGCCGCGGTGGCGCCCATTGGAAGCTCCTGATCGGCAGGGTTATCGGGCAAGAGGGTTGGCCGCGATGCGCCCAGGCAGCTAAGGGAACCCGCGCATCGTGTTTCGATTACCCATCCTGTCTAGCGGACCTCGCGCATCGTGTCCGGTTTCTCCCTCGATGACGGCAGGCGTGACGGCGCCCTAGCCATCGAGTCCGGCGATGATGGCCCAGGTGGCGATTGCGCCGCACACGCTGGTGTCGCGCCCAAACGCCGTGTAGTACGCCACGGCCCAGGTGGTTTGCTCGTTGATGCGGAACTCCTTCGCCGGCAGATCGCCGTTGATGACGGGATCAGACATATTTCGGACCGCCGCCCAACGCGTCGGCGTGCCGAGTTCGTCGGCGAGCAGCCCCAGGACGGCATCCCCCATCTCCACTGCGCAGCCGTCGTGGTCGAGCCGGTTGGCCGAAGTGCCGTACTCGAAGTAGTCCGTGGTCAAGATCGGGTGGAACTCCGGCATGTCGCGGCCGTCGAGGCGTATCTGCGGGAGGTTGCCACGGCCGGCGAGCACCGGACCGGACCACTCATATGCCTTGGTCGGGGGCCCGATCGGCGGCTCCTCGAGACGATCTCCCAACGGTCGCATCAGCCTTTCGGCCGTCCCGAAATGCTGGGTTGGGATCTGCCACTCGGAATGGTACGCCTGCCCGTTGAAAGCCTCGGCCCGAAACTCGCGGGCGCAGCGGAATTTGGCTGCGCGGCTGATCACCACATCGCCGAGCCCGAAGGCTTCGTGGGTTGCGCCGGCGGTACCGATCGTCAGCAGGTGAGTGCAGCCAGTCTCCTCGAGGACTTGGCGAAAGAGCTCCTTGACCGGCAGCGTCGCCGTGCCCGGATTGGTCTTGCTCGAGATGCCGTCTTGGTTCATGTGCAGCTCACTCTTGACGCAGAGGACGGACTTCGAGCCGACCTGGGTAGGCATATAGCTTCCGAGCCGAGCCGCGTTTCGGGCGGGGGCACCAGCTCTGATCTGGTCACGCAGCTGCTCGAAGTTGTGCGCATACGGGTACCACTTCATGCGGTTGAAACCCGGCGTGAGCACCTCGGCCAGCGCGTCGGCCTCATCAACCGTCCAGGTGATGACCACGACATCGGCAATCGGCAGTCTGTCGCTGGGCTCAGGGGATGAGTCGAGAGGCTTGGGAGTTGGCGCGAGGTCGGCGGGCCAATCGATCGCAATCCGCGGTTGCGCCGCCGCCTCAGCCTCGTCTTCCGTGTACTCGATTCCCCGCGCCAGCACATAGGTTGCAATCGCTTCGCGCTGTGGATGATGCGGCGGCCGAATAGCCGGGCTCATTGGCTCAAGACCGAGCCGTGAGCCGCAATGCGGAGCCCGTGCGTAGGTGGTCGGTGGCCCAACCCATACCCATAAGCTCTGAATTCCCCAGCCATGGAGTTTCCTCCTCAGGTGCAGTGCTTTAGCAGTTCCTACGGGGCGATGCTATTTGGCATCCAGCCCCCTGGTCAAGCTCAGCCGGACACATAGCTGGGTCAACTCGCGACATCCCGCGCGACTCCGTGGGCGTCGGCGAGAGACGATCGAGTCGGGTAGCCACCCTCGCTCCCCGACAGCCCTCTGCACTTGGTTGGCTTCGCCGGCGTGAGGCGGGGAGGACCAGCCATGCCCGACGTATTGGACGGCAGCAAACTGCGAGTTGCCGGGGACCCAGCTGAACCGGCAACCAGCAAAGCGCGGCACTGAAGGGACTTCAGACCTCTAAAACGGACCTGACACCGGGAGTCGAACCCTTCGAGCAACTCACCAATAACGAACCGCACATCGAGCACACATAATTGCGAACCTTCAGCACGAAACGCACTAAGCAAACCTGATCACGCTCGGCGCAACCACACGCAAGTGCAGGACCTGTTGAGCATCCGACAGTACACCTGCTAGGGGGCCCTGTCAACGAGCCTAAGCCGACCGGTGACGGGACGGTGACGAAGGCGTGACGGGGGGGTGACTGGTGGCTGGCAGCCTGCGCGGCGACTCGGCAATTACCGCGGGTTCGTGAGGAGGGTTGCGGATGCCAGTTCAGACCAACTATCCAGGCGTCTACATCGAGGAGCGTCCTTCCGGGGTCCACACGATCGTCGGCGTCAGCACCTCGGTGACCGCGTTTGTCGGCGCGGCCGCGCAGGGGCCGGTCGACGAGCCGGTGCGGATCTTCAGCAACGCGGATTACACGCGCACGTTCGGCGAGCCGCTCGATTCGACACGGCCGATGGGTCACGTCGTGACGCACTACTTTGCGAATGGCGGCTCGGAGGCTCTGATCGTGCGCACGGTCGCCGCCGATGCGGTGGCGGCAGTCGTGACGCTGAAAGACGAAGCCGCCGCGGACGCGCTGACGCTGACCGCGCACGGGAAAGGCGAGTGGGCCAACCGCGTCGGCGGGGTCGGCATCGAGGTGTCGGTCGACCAGGCGGGGACGGCCAATCCCGACGATCTGTTCACCATGGTCGTGAGCTCGTTCGCGGTGGATCCGCGCACCAACCAGAGCAGCAAGGTGGCCGAGGAGACGTTCGCGAATATTTCGATGTCGCCGGATCACCCACGCTACGCCCTTGCGGCGGTCGCCGCGTCAAAGCTCGTGATCCCGACGCTCGCCGCCGGCTTCACGCCGACCACGACCAAGGGCACGTCGGTGGGAGCGGCGGCGGTGGTAAACCCGCTCACGATCCATCCCTCAACTCGCTCGATCCGCGTGTCTGTGGACTTCGGGCCACCGGTCGACGTCGAGCTGTTTGCGACCGAGACCGGCGACGTTTCCAAGTCGCCGACCCAGATCATCAGCGAGCTGAACAACAACGCGCTGCCAAACGCCGGGTTGCCGCAGACTGTGGTCAAAGCGTCGCAGTCCACCGGGACGATCACACTCGAGTCGCAGTCGGGCGGCATGAATTCGGCCGTCACGGTGACGCCCTCGCCCAGTGGCGATCTGTCCCAGGATCTGAACCTAGGGTTGCTTTGGGGCGGCGCGGAGGTGTCGGGCGCCGCGGCCAAGCGGCCCGCGCCGGTGGCCGCCGGCGACGCCGCCGGCTTCCTGGCCGGCGGCAGTGACGGCAGCGGCGTGATGCCCGGCGACATCGCCCCGGCGAGCGGCTCGAGCGGGATGCGCGCGCTCGACGCGCTGCGGTTCCCGCGCTTCAACATCCTCTGCCTGCCCGGCGTCACCTCCGACGACCAGGTGCCGATCGGCAATGCGCTGGCCTACTGCCGCGACCAGCGCGCCTTCCTCGTCGTCGACAGCCCGCCGGCCGGCTTCGGGGCCATCCCGCCGGTGCTCGGCAGCATCACCGCGCTCGGCGAGCACGGCGCCCTCTACTACCCGCGGCTTGAGATGACCGAGCAGACCACCGGCGGAACGCGCACCCTCGACCTGCCGGCGTGCGGCGCGGTGGCCGGGATCGTGGCCCGCATCGACGCGGCACGCGGGATCTGGAAGGCGCCGGCTGGCCTGGAGGCCGGGATCGTCGGAGCGACCGGCGTTCGCAATCCCACCGGCGCGCCGCCCCTCGACGACAACCTCTCCGGGCAGCTCAACCCGCACGGCATCAACGTCCTGCGCTCGTTCCCGGGGGTGGGAATGGTCGTGTGGGGTGCACGGACGCTGCGCGGCGACGACACGCTCTCGTCCGAGTTCAAGTACGTGCCCGTACGAAGGCTCACCGACTACCTGGCCAGCTCGCTCTACCTCGGCACGCAATTCGCGGTATTCGAGCCCAACGACGAGGACCTCTGGGGTCAGCTCCGGCTGGCGGTGGGCACGTTCATGCGCACGCTGTTCCGCCAGGGCGCGTTCCAGCAGAGCCCGAAGCGAACGGAGTCCGACAGCTTCTTCGTGATCTGCGACGAGACCGTCAATCCGCAGTCCGAGATCGACCTCGGGCGGGTCAACGTCGTGGTCGGCTTCGCGCCACTCAAGCCGGCGGAGTTCGTCATCGTGACCATCACCCAGATCTCGCAACTGGAGGCATGACATGGCCCAGTTCACGGTCAACGCGACCCGCTTCGACCCGTACAAGGCCTTCATGTTCCGGGTGAAATGGGACGGCCAGTACGTAGCCGGGCTGTCGAAAATGAGCGCGCTGAAGCGCTCGACCGATCCGGTCGTGCACCGCGAGGGCGGCGACCCGTCGCACGAGCGCAAGAGCCCGGGGAAAACGAAATTCGACCCGGTCACGCTCGAGCGCGGCGTGACGCACGACCGCGCGTTCGAGGCCTGGGCCAACCTCGTGCACTCGCTCGACGCGCCGATGTCGCTGAAGAACTTCCGCAAGGACATCGTCGTCGACGTCTTCAACGAGGCGGATCAGAAGGTCCTGTCCTACAAGATCTTCCGCTGCTGGCCATCGGAGTACCAGGCGCTGCCGGCGCTTGATGCGGCCACCGCGGGCGTCGCGATCCAGACCCTCAAGCTCGAGCTCGAGGGCTGGGAGCGCGACCCGTCTGTCACCGAGCCCACGGAGACCTAGTGGCCGCCGGGGCCCTACTGCGGTCCCTGGACGGCCCGCCGGACGAGCTGTCGCAGGCACTCGCGCTGCTGCGTGCAGCCGGAGTCGAAGAGCCGGAGGCGCTCACGCTCGGCGAGGGCGACCGGCGGCTGCTCGCGCTGCACCGCGAGGTGACCAAGCACGATGTGGAGATCATCGCGGCATGTACCGCGTGCGGCGCGCTGAACGCAGCGACGCTATGTGGGCGCGATTTCGATGAGCCTGCGCCGCGTTGTGCGGCGCTCGGCGGCGGCGGCGGGCTGCGCCAGCCGACCTATGCCGACCTCGAGGACCTGCCGCCTGACGCGGACGCAGGGGCGGTGGAGTTCCTGCGTCGCTGCACCGTCGGAGAGCCGGAGCGGTCCGCGAACGCAGACGACCTCGCGTTGGTCGACGACGCCCTTACAGGACCGCTCGAGCTGGCCTGTGCGGAGTGCGGTGCGCCGGTGCCCGTCGACGTCGACGTGCAGGGCCTTGTGCTCGAGCGGCTCGTGCGCCTGCGGCGCGCGATCGATGTCGAGGTGCACCTGATCGCACGCGCGTACCACTGGACTCTCGGAGAGATCGAGGCGCTCGAGGACGAGCGGAGGTCGCGGCTGGCGGGCTTGATCGCGGAGGGCAGATGAGCGGGTCGGTGCTCCGGCGGGTCGTCGCGCGGGCGCACCGATCGCCCGCGGGGGCCGCCGCGCCGGGCAACAGCTTGCTCGAGATGATGGCCGCTTCGTCGCGGTCCCCGGCGCCGGTCGCGGCGGTCACGACCACCGTCGCGGGGTCGGGGGCGGCCGGGCCTCGAAACCGCAGATCGGGCGAGGATTATGATCCTGCCGCGGTGCCGCCAGCCCCTTCCGCGGCGCCCAGGCCGCAATCCGGCGCGCCGCCCGCAGCAGAGGCTCCGGTGAAGGTCTCTGTCCCGGGAGAGGCGCCCATGGCGCCGCCGATGCGGCCCGGACCGCTCGCCGATACGGAGCCCGCTGTCGGGTGGTCGGCGCTTGCGGCCCGCGACAGGACGCCGTCGGCGCCGGCCGCCTCGCACCCCGGGGTGGCGAGTCCGACGCCCCTTCGGCTCGCCGACGCGGCGGCGCGGGTTCCGCACCAGGCGGCGGTGCGGCCGCCGGACGGCGTGGTAGGGACGCACGCCGTTCCGTCCGAGGCCACACCGCCGCCTGGTCCGGCGGTGCCGCTGCCGGCCGTCACTCCAGTCGCGTCCTCCGCCAGCGCCGCGGTGCCGCAGCCCGCTGCCGCGCGAGACATCGAACCTGCGCCCGTGCAGCCGTCCGCAGCTCCGCCGCCGCCAACGGCAGCGTCGGCACCGCCACCCACCCCGCCGGTCGCTATCGACCGCATCGAGATCGTCACCCCGCCCGCACGGCCCCCCACACCGGATCCGCTCGGGTCGCTGCAGACCCCCCGCGTCTGCGCCAACCGCCACGACTGGAGCGGCAGCTGATGGGCGACGTGCACGCTATCCAGGGCGTGGACGACACGCTGCGCAAGCTCTCAACTGACGCGGTCACTTCGCTTTCGCCCAAGCCGCAGATAACGGTTGGCGGGCTGGATGCCGACCAGGAGGAACTGCGCCTCAACTGGTTCCTCTACCGCGTCAGCCCCAACGTCGCGTACCGCAACATGGAGCCACCGCGTACCGGTTGGCGCACCGAGCGCGGGCGCCCGCCCCTCGCGCTCAGATTCTCCTACTTACTCTCTGCCTTTCCCGCCAAGGCAACCAACGGCGGCGACCAGGAGCAGTTCGCGCACGCCGGGATAGCGGCCGTGATGCAGGCGTTGCACGCCAATGCCGTGATAGCGGAGGGAGAGCCGGCGCTGTCGCCGCTGGCCACGCCGCTCGTCGAGCCGCTGCGGATCACGCTGGAGGATCTCGACGTGGAGGCGCTAACGAAGCTGTGGACCGCCTCGACGCAGCCGCTGCGGCTCTCGGTCGGTTACGAGGTGAGCCTCGTCGTCGTCGACTCACTGGACTCCCACGTCGCGGGACCGCCGGTGAAGGAGCGGCGCCTGGCGTTCGCACCAACCATGGGCCCGCGGATCCAGAAAATCGAACCACTGCGGGCTTGGACCGGCATCGACGTCGCCGTGACAGTCGAGGGACTTCTGACCGGCGCAAAGTTCACGCTCGCGCGCGAGATCGGCGACCCGGCCGGCACCGGCGACTGGCCGATGACGATGCCCGCCGCCCCAGCGCCGCCGCCAGGCCAGGTACTGCTGCAGCTTCCAGACCCCGGGCTCGTCCCGGGCGCGCGCCGGCTCGACGTCACCCAAAGCGAGGCGGGCCTGCCGGTGGGACACGACTCCATCGGGCTGACAGTGGTGCCGGCCGTGACCGGGCCCGCCACGCCGCTGGCACGCAATGTGCCCGTTGCTCTCGACACGGTCCATGCGACGGCCGACCTCGAGGCGTTCCTCGACGGTAAGGCGATCGCAGCCACGTTCGTCTCGCCAACGCAGATAGAGATCACGATCCCGCCCAGCACTGCGCCAGGCGCGGTCGAGATCATGCTACGCGCCGGCAAGGTCGTCGGGCCGCCGGCGACCTTGGAGGTTGCGCCATGAAGCGGCTGGAGGCCCACCGCGAGGTTATCCGCATGGCGATCGGCGCCTACCTCGAGGCGCTCGGTGCGCACTGGGCCCCGGCACCCGGTGGCTCTGAGCCCTCCCAGGCACAGCGTGCCGCCGCCTCCATCGGCACGACCGCAGACGCCGGCCCCGCCCACGCAGAGCAGGTCCGGGCGCTGCTTGGCACCGCCAAACCCGGGGCGCTTGGCGAGATCTCCGAAGTGCTCGAGCTCAGCCTGGGCGAGGAGGTCCTCCTTGCCGCGGCGTGGTGGGCGCAGGCCGACCCTCAAGTCGCTTTCGCTTTCGGCTGCGCGCACGACGACGGCGCCCGTCGGTTCGCGACGGCCGCGCTCTTGCGCACGCTGCTCGGGCCGTTCCAGCTGATGGTCCCCCCGGCGGTGTCCGACGACGACCGCCTCGTGCGCGGCGGCGCGCTGCAGGCGGGGGCGGGCGGGAGCGCACCGCTCACGCTGACCCCGACCGCCGCGCAGGTTCTCGCCGGTGAGCTCCCTGCGTCCATCCGTGTCAGCGAGCCGGCGCCGAGCCGGCTGGACGCCGCGCGGGCCGGGCTCGTGCGGCATCTGCACGGCGAGGACCCGGGCCCGGTCGTCCTGCGGGGGCCGCGCGGCGTTGGTCGCCGTGCGCTTGCCGCCGCCGCAGCCACCGAGGCCGGCCGCATGCCGATCGACGGCACGCGGCCGGTTGGCGAGCTCGCGCTGCTTTCGCGCCTCGGCATCGCGCTGCCGATCGTCGACGCCGACCAGCTTGCCGAGGCCGCCTGGGACGGAGCACCGGCGGTCGGCATCGTCGAGCCTGGCGCGACCCCGGCTGGTGCCCATGTGGTCGACTTGCCTGGGCCCGACTACGACCAGCGCGCAACTGCATGGGAGGACGGACTGCGCGACCACGCCATCGATGCGCTCGACGATCTCGTCGGCGCCCTCTCCGCCCGCTTCGCGTTCACCGAGGGCGACATCGGCGAGGTGCTCCGCCGCGTGCGTCGGGACGCGCTCTGGGCCGGCCGATCGCTCGACGCCGCGCTTGTCTGGGAGGCCGCCCGCCGTCAGCCCGAGCACGCGCTCTCCCGGCTCGCCGCGCTCGTCGCCCCGGCCTTCGCGCTTGAGGACCTCGTCATCGAGCCGGACTGTCGCGCGAAGCTGGAGGAGCTGGTGGCTCATGTCGAGCTGCAACACGTTGTGCTCGATGCCTGGGGCTTCCGCCGCCGGCTGCCGCGCGGGCAGGGTGTAATCGCACTGTTCGCGGGCCCGTCCGGCACCGGCAAGACGATGGCCGCCGAGGCCGTGGCCGCCGCGCTGCGGCAGGACCTCTACCGCGTGGACCTGTCGGCGGTCGTCTCGAAGTACGTCGGCGAGACCGAGAAGAACCTTGCGACGGCGTTCGACGAGGCGCAGCGCACCGGCGCCGTCCTGTTCTTCGACGAGGCCGACGCTCTGTTCGGCAAGCGCACCGAGGTCAAGGACGCGCACGACCGCTACGCGAACCTCGAGATCAACTACCTGCTACAGCGTGTGGAGACATTCACCGGTCTCGTGATCCTCGCCACCAACCGACAGTCGGCGCTCGACGAGGCCTTCCTTCGCCGGCTTCGCTTCGCCATCCGATTCGAGCTGCCCGATCCTGCGGCGCGTGTCGAGATCTGGCGCCGCGCGTTCCCGGCCGGTGCGCCGCGCGACGAGCTCGACTGGGACGGGCTGGCGGCCGCCGAGCTGTCGGGCGGCAGCATCCAGGGCACCGCGCTCGCGGCGGCTTACCTCGCCGCAGCGGCGGGTGGGCCGGTGACCGACGGCGGCGTACAGCATGCGCTGCGGCGCGAGTTCGAGAAGCTCGGCCGGGCCTGGCCCCGTCCGGTCAACGGGAAGGGGGTCCCGGCATGACGCCGGTACCGCCGCGCCGGTTGCGGCTGGCGGTCGGCGCCACACCGCAGCCCGGTCTGCTGCGTGCCGCGATCGCTGCGCGGCTGGCCGGACGGACGTTCCCCGGCGGCCCCGAGGACGCCGTGGGGCGCGCCGTGGTCGAGGCCGTGCACTCGGCGCAAAGAGAGGAGCGCCCGTGGCGCTGATCAAGGGCATGCTGGCATCGTTCTCCGACCCCCTCTTGGGCGTGGTTCCGACGCTTGTTGTGTTCCAGTACAACCCCACCGAGGTCACGCGCGTCTTCCGGGTCGAGGGGGGCGATGGCAGCGGTGGCGGCGCCGGCACACCGGCGGGCGGTGCCCGCAACGCCGCGCGGCCCGCTGTGGAGGACTACTCACTGCGTGTGGAGCTCGACGCCACCGACGGCCTCGAGCGGGAGGGTCCGCTTACGCTCGCGATGGGAATCTCGCCGCGGCTCGCGGCGATCGAGATGCTCATGCAGCCGGTCGGCTCCTCACTGCTCGGAGGGCTCTTGGGCGCTGGCGGAGCGGCGGTGCCGGCCGGGCGGCTGCCGCTGACGCTGCTCATCTGGGGCCCGGGCCGGATCACGCCCGTGCGGCTCAAATCGCTGACCGTCCACGAGACGGCCTTCGACGAGCTGCTCAACCCCATCCACGCGTCCGCCGAGATCGGCTTCACGGTCCTGCGCGTCGACGATCTCGACCAGGACGACACCGTCGCCCGTGCGGCGGCGGCCTACTACCAGGGCTCGCGTGAGGTCAAGGCGGTCCTGCAGATCCCGCAAATGGCGGAGCTCGCATAGCGATGGCCCTGCCGGATCCGACCTCGCGCTACGCCGGCGTCTCGACCATCGACGTGGTCCAGCCCGACGGCAGCGTTCGGCGCATGGGCGCTCCGCGCGTGGTCCCCGAGCCGCCGGTCAAGGGCGTCTACCAATCGCGCGCCGGCGACCGACTCGACCTGCTGGCGCGCCGGGCGACCGGCGACACGACGCGCTGGTGGGTGCTCGCCGACGCCAACCGATGGGCGGACCCGACGCTGATCGAACAGCCCGGCACAACTATCGACCTGCCCGATGCCTGACACACGGCTCATCGTGGAGCTCGACGGGGACCAGCTCTCCGACGACGGCCTGCGTGAGCTGGGCGAGGTTCAGGTCGAGGAGGCCGCCGACAGCGCCGACGCCGCAGTGCTCACCGCCAGCCTGCAGGCCGCCGACGACGGCAGTTGGACGAGCCTGCTCGACCCGCTCGTTACGCCGGAGACGCCGGTGGCGGTCCAGGTTTCGAGCGGCGAGACGAGCTATCGCTTCGACGGCCGCTCGGCGCAAGCGGCGTGGACGATCGACCCCGAGGGTACGTCCCAGCTCCAGATCAAGGCACAGGATCGGACGCTCGAGCTCGACCGTGAGGAGAAGATCGTGGCCTGGCCCGGAACGTCGGATAGCGCCATCGCCGAATCGATCTTCGCCAGCTACGGCATGGGCGCCAAGGTGGAGTCGACGCCTGATGCGCCGGACCCCGACGTACACGTGGCCATCCAGCGCGCGACCGATCTCGGCTTCCTGCGGGCGCTCGCCCGAAAGTGGGGATACGCGGTGTATCTAGAGAGCGCCGACGGTCAGACCGCTGGCCACTTCGCACCGCTCGACCCGCTCGCCGACCCCCAGGGCCAGCTATCGCTCGCGTTCGGCGGTGACGCCCGGCGCGTGCAGGTGGATGCGCGGCTCGTCGACGGGCGGCGGGTGAAGGCGTCGCGCATTCCGCCGCTGTCTGACACCGAGCAGGAGGGTGATGCCTCCGGCGACGATCAGGCGCAGGGCTCTGCCTCCCTGGGCGGTGTGGCGACCGTGCTGCTGGCGCCGGGCGATGTCGAGGGCGAGCTCGATCCGTCGTCGACCGCGGAGGGGCTGGCGCGAACGGCGGCCTTCGGCGTGACGCTGACCGCCGAAATCGACACCGCGCGTGTCGGCTTGCTCGTGCGGGCGCGGCGCCCGATCCTCGTCGCGGGCCTCGGCGACCTGCTCTCGGGGCGCTATCTCGTACAGCGCGTGCGCCACGTTGTGACGCTTGAGCGCCACGTCCAGCACTTGACGCTCACGCGAAACGCGCTCGGCCTCACCGGCGACGAGCCGTTCGGCGGCGGCGGGTTGGGAGAACTGCCGTGACTCCGCGCTTCTTCGGCAAGTTCCTCGGCTTCGTCGTCGACAACGAAGACCCCAAGCACCTGTCGCGCGTCAAGGTGCGGGTGCCAGAGGTCTTCGACACCGAGGACACCGGCTGGGCGCAGCCGTGCGAGCTGTCGGGTCCTCACACCGGCATCGCCGCGGTGCCGGCCGTGGGCAGCCTCGTCTTCGTCGAGTGGCCGGCGGGCGACACGTCGCGCATGCCGATCTGGTCCGGTGGCCCGCGCACCGACGGCGACGGCGTGCCGGGCGCAGGGCCCGACACCATCCTCTTGATCACGGCCGCGGGGAACAAGCTCAGTGTCGAGGACAGCTCGGGCAGCGAGGCGATCGCGGTCGAGGCCGTCTCGGGGGCGAAGGTCACCCTCGACAGCGCAGGGATGGTGCTGGAGTTCGGCAACCAGAAGGTCGCGCTGACCCAGTCCAGCGTCTCCATCAACGACGGTGCGCTTGAGGTGATGTGATGGGCGCCTTCCTGATTGATGCCGGCGCGACGATCATGTGCCCGCACGGCGGTCAGGTGAAGGTCGTGCCGAGCGCGACCCGGCTGACGTTCTCCAGCATGCCGCCGCTGAGCGTCAGCGACACCGTGATGGTCAGCGGCTGCCCGTTCAACGTCTCCGGTGCCCCGTCACCCTGCCTGACCGTGCAGTGGCTGATGCCAGCCAAGCGCGTGACCGTCCAGGGCGCTGCACCGCTCTTGTCGAGCTCGATCGGACTGTGCAAAAACGCCGCTGGCGCCCCGCAGGGCACCGCGATCGTCACCGGCTTCCAGACGCGGGTGCAGGGACAGTGAACGCCCCGCGCCATCCCTACCGGCTGACGCCCGCGCGCCGGCTGGCCGACGCGGACCCCGCGCGGCACGTCGGCGACATGGTGCGGTTGGTGTTGCTCACCGGTGCCGGCGAGCGGTTGCACCGCCCGGAGTTCGGCGCTGGTCTGAGCGCGCACACGCTGTTCGAGCCGCTCGACCAAGCACTCTCCACCGTCGTCGACGTGCGGGCGCGCAGCTCCCTCAAGGACACGCTCGGCGACCGCATCGAGGTGCTCGACCTCGCCGTGGCACGCGCTGGTGAGTCGACGCTCGAGGCCACGCTCACCTATCGGCTGCTGCCGGCGGGCGAACCCACCGCGACACAGGTGCGTCTCAGTGGCTGACGCCACCCTCCAGCCGGCCGCCCCTGCCGTGCACCGGCCAGAGGCGCTCTTTGACCCATCGACCACGGTGCAAGGCCTCCGAGCTGCTGAGGCCCGGCAAGCCGGCGATCAGCGCCTGCTGGATGTTCGCCTCTACCACGATCCCCCAGTGGCGCTGGCCGACCCGGCTCTCTGGAGGCTCACCCCGGCGCCCGGGGCGGCGGCGGTAGCCGTCAGCGCGGTGACGATCGAGGCCACGCCCACGCCGCACGTCCAACTCGTGCTCGCCGGCCGACCCGACACCGCGCGCTACCGGTTGGAGGTCGATCCGCCCGCCGGCGTGGCGTTCGACCCGCTGCGCACCTGGCTCCCGGTGCGGTTGCGGCCCGAGTGCCCGGATCTGGGGAGCTGCTTCGCCCCCGAACCCGCCGAACCTGCACCACCACCGTCGCCGCTTACCGACTACACCGCGCGCGACTGGCGCTCGCTGCGGCGTGTGCTAATCGAGCAGCTTCTGCGAGAGGCGCCAGACGCCGACACCTCGGTCGCCGACCCGACCATCACGCTGCTCGAGCTCTTCGCGCATATCGGCGACCTGCTGCACTACCGGCTCGACCGGGTCGCCACCGAGGCGTACCTCGAGACCGCGCGGCTCCGGACTTCGGTGCGGCGCCACGCCCGGCTCGTCGACTTCAAGCTGACCGAGGCGGTATCGGCAACGACGGTCCTGCACGTGGCGGTCGCGCCCGGGGACGCCCCGGTGACAGTTGCCGCGGACGAGGTGGCCGCCGACCAGCCAGGCTCGGCGATCGCCTTCACGCTCGATGCCGACCTCGTGGCGCACGACGGGCTCGCCGAGATCCCGATCTACGACTGGGGCGAGGACGGTGCCTGCCTGCCCGCCGGCGCGACAGAGTGCGTGCTGGTCCGCCCGATGCCCGCCGATCCGCTGGGCGGCGCGTGGCTTTCGTCCGGCGATCTCATCGCGTTCGAGGTCGTCGATGCGGGCGACCACGACGCCCACTCGCGATGGGCGCACCGCCAGCAGCCGTGGCCGGTGACCGGCCCGCCGCTTGACGCCGTGCGCTCGCCGCTGCCCAGCCGCACCGCGCAGGTCGTCCGCCTCACGGCTGTGGAGCCGTTCGACGACCCGCTGCTCGGTGCGACGCTCGACCTGTTTCGCGTGACGTGGGCGCGCGAGGATGCGCTCGGGCGCGCATATCCGGTTGGCATCGATCCGGGCGAGGGCGCCGACGAGGTGACCGTCGTACGCGGGAACCTGGTGCCGGCGCATCACGGCCGGCTCGTGGACGGCGACGCTGCCGGGCTGGTGCTCGTCGCGACCGACGAGGACGCGGCCCCGGCCCAGTTCTCGCTGCTGGGAGCGGGCGCGCCGTCCCGGCCGGGAAACCTGGGCGGGCCGGGAATCGCGATGGACGCAGACGGTGCGCCGTACGGTCTGGCGGTCGACGTGACGCTGCCCTCAGGACTCGAGGTGGGCGCCTCCTGGGCGACGACCCTGCTCGACGTGGCCGCTGACGCCACGGACCTCGCGTTCGTGATCGACGTCGAAGAGCATGAGCCCCCGGTGCTGCGCTTCCAGACGGGCGCCGTCGGCCTCGCGCCGCCTCTCGGCAGCACTGTGGCCGCTCGCTACGAGGTCGGCGGCGGGGCGGCCGGCAACATCGCCCCAAATGCGCTGAGCGTGCTGGAGCGCAACACGGCGCTGACCGGTCAAAGCCCGGAATGGGAGGTGCGTCCAGTGGCGGTGCGCAATCCGGTCGGCGGCACCGGCGGGGCGGATCGAATGCCGCTCGACATCGCCCGCCGGGACGCCCCCGAGACGTTCGCGGCGCTGCCGCTGCGTGCCGTGGTCACCACAGACCACGCGTCCGCGGCGATGCGCGACCCCGACGTACGCCGCGCGGCCGCGCGGCGCGCCTGGACCGGCTCCTGGCCGTTGATCACGACCGCGGTCGATGTCGACACCGTCGACGAAGACGCGGCGCGCGGGGTCCGAGTTCGCGTCAAGGAGACGCTCGACGGCCTACGGATGCTCGGTACTGAGGCCGCCGTGGTGCCGGGCACGCCAGTGGGGCTGCTGATCGCGCTGGAGATCTGCGCGACGCCGGGCACCGAGCCCGAGCAGCTTCGCCTTGCGGTGCTTCGTCGCCTGCGCCCGGGCACCGATCCGCAGCCCGGCTTCTTCCACCCGTCGCACCTGGAGCTCGGCGCTGCGGTGTACCTGTCTGCGGTGATCGCGGCCGTGGCTGCGCTGCCGGGTGTCGACGCGGTCGAGCCGCAGGAGGCTCGCCGCCTCGGCGACCCGTCCGGCACGGTCCGCGACGTCATCACGGTCGGACCCGCGGAGGTGGCGGTGCTCGACGACGATCCAGCCCAGCCCGGCCGGGGCCGGCTCGACATCGTCCTGCGAGGTGGGCATTGACCTGCACCCCCACGCGCCCCTGCGGCTCCGGCCCACGTGGCCTCGGCCTCGTGCCGCCGCCCCGCGGCGAGCCGATCCTGCGCCGTCGCAGCGGTGAGTTCTTCGGCTTCCTCAGGGACCTCATCGCGACGGTTGAGCGGGCGGACTTCGATGGCACTCAGCTCGGTGCGCGCTGGGATGTGGAGGGCGACCCTGCGGGGACACTGCTGGCCCGGCTATGGGCGGCGGTCGCCGAGGGCGTCGCGGCCCAGACAGAGCTGACCGCCGGCGAGGCGTACCTCGCCACCGCCCAGGATTGGACCGACCTCCGGCGGCTCGCCGCGCTAGTAGGCTACCGGCCGCGGCCGCGCATCGCCGCGCAGGGCTGGATTGTCGCGCTCCTCGACCGCGGGGTCGATCCGCTCGTGCCGGCGGGCACGCAGGTCCAGGCGCCGGGGACGCCCGCTCGCGCGGCTCAGAAGTACGAGACGGTAAGCGACACCCAGCTACGTGGTGAGTGGGACAGCCTCACCGCCACCTGGGTGCCGACTCCGGCCGTCCCCGACGGCCGCCAGCTCCGCTTCCTCGGAGAGCCCGGCTTCCGGGCCGGCGACGACGTGCTGTTCGTCGACGAGAAGCCCCCCGACCCACCCAGCCCCGCACCTGTCGGCGAGTGGTACGCGTTCTGGTACCTGCTCACCTGGTGGTACCGGCTGCCCTTCGCGCCGCCGGCGACGAGCGCCCTCTCAGTGGCCACCGTCACCGGGCACACCACGGAGCTCGGGACCTCCCTGGTCGAGTTCGACCGCGATCTCGATGCCGTCCTCCACTCGATCAGCGAGCCTTACGCCGCATATCGGATTCTGGCCACTGCCGCTCCGGCCAAGCGCCTAGAGAAGATCGTGCGGATCCCCGCCGACCTATCGGCGGCGACGGAAGTACAGGACCTGAGCTTCACCACGGATAGAGCGATCGACTCGGCCGCGAAGTTCGTGGTGCTCGACGCGATTCTCGAGGACCTGTCGGCCGGTCAACTCGTGGCCGTTGTCGACTGGGCGACCGGCGGCTGCGACATCGTCCGCGTGTCCGCACATCGCCCCGTGCGCTGGGAGACCGCGCCGGGCACCTTGCGTCGCGTCTCGCGTCTCGAATTCGAGGCGGCGGTGCCGGCCCTGCAGGACGCGTCGAACGAGAAGACGATCTATGTCCTCGATCGCCGCGTCGTCGCGCGCCACTACGTCTTCCCCGAAATCAGGCCGGCAGGGACGCCCCAGCTTCGGCTCTACCCGCGCCCGACGGAACCGCCCGAGCACATTGCGGTGGCCTTGGGGCCCACCGATCGCCCACTCTGGCACGTCTTCGCCTGCAGCGCGGCCGCGACGCAGGAGAGTCCGGCGCCGGTCGGCGACGTGCCCACCGGCCTGATCGTCGACCTCGCCGATCGTGCGCCGGACGTTGATGCTCTACAGGCGGCGGCCAGCGGAAACCTTGTGCGCATCCGCCAAGGCGCGACCAGGCAGGCCGCGCTCGGCAGCGGCAACGCGGCCTCGGTGCGCCAGCGGATGACGACGCCGGACGCGCCGATCGCCTATGACGTCGACGACGCCGGCATGCTGGTGCCGACGATGGTGTTGCGCGCCGACGGTGCGCATTGGGAGGAGGTCGCGAGCCTCTACGCCGCTGGGTCCGGGCAGGTGTTCGCGACCCGGCTCGAGTCCGACGGCGCGGTGAGCGTCGAGTTCGGCGACGGCGAGCAGGGCGCGCAGCTACCAACTGGGCGCAACAACGTGACCGCGAGTTACCGCGTGGGGGGCGGAACGGCCGGCGAGGTGGAGGCCGGAGCGATCGACACGCTGCTCGGCAGCGTGCGCGGGGTCAAGAAGGTGAGCGGGGCAGACCCCACGTCCGGGGGCGCCGACCAAGACGACGAGCGGCGCCTGCGCCAGCTCGCGCCGAGCCGGGCGCGGGCATTCGACCGGGCGGTCTCGATCGAGGACCTGGCCGATCTAAGCCTCAGCTACCCCGGCGTGTCACACGCGGCCGCCTGGGGCGGAACGGGTCCCCCGGGTTGCGCCTGCGGCGGATCGGGCCTGCACCTCGCGTTCATCCGCACCGGTTCGGACGGCCCGCGCGCCCCCCTCGGCCCCGAGGTCACCGCCCTGGCGGGCTTCCTCGATGCCCGCCGCGACGCGACCATGCCGCTTTGTGTCTGCGCCGGTGTAGTGACGCAGCTCACGGGGCTCGCCGCGGTGCTGGCGGTCGACCCCCGTCGCGACCCGGTCACCGTCGCGGCGGCGGCGCGCGATGCGCTTCTCGACCCCGACGGTGTCCTAGCGCCGCTGCAACGCCTGCTCGGCCAGCCGCTCGATCGCTCCGATGCCTACGCGGTGCTCCAGGCCGTCACCGGCGTGGTGGGCGTCGCCAGCTTGGACGTGCCCGGCGCGGCCAGCGAGCTGGGCCGGCGTGCCGCCGTCCGCTGGGAGCTCATCGCGCTCGACAGCCCGTCGGTGGAGGCGCAGCCGGCATGACCGACATGCACCCAGCCGTCGCTGACTGGTTGCCCCCCGCGCTGCGCGACGCACCTGCCGACGTCGAGGACGCGCCCCGCCTGCTTGACCTGTTGCTGCAGGGCGTCGACCGTCAACGCCGGCTGCTCGAGGACGACATCGACCAGGTCTGGCAGGACCTGTTCATAGAGAGCTGCGCCGACTGGGCGGTGCCCTACATCGCGTCGCTCGTCGGGCTGCCCCCCGATGCCGAGCGGCTGGAGGTGGCCTACGCGATCGCGCTGCGCCGTCGCAAGGGCACCCCGGCTGCGCTTGAGGACTTTGCCGAGGTGCTCACCGGGCTGGTGGCGCGGGTGGTCGAGGGCTGGCAGGTCACAACCTGGGCGCAGCGGCTACACCATCCGCCGCCGCCGCGCATCGCCTCGGTCGATCTGCGCGACAGCTCACGCTTCCGCATCGGCACTCCCTTCGACTGCGTGCGCCGGAGCGTGACGCCGTCCGGCCCTCACGAGCCTCGCGCCGCGACCGTGGTCGTGTGGCCGTGGGAGGTGCGCACCTACCACGCGGTCCAGGCGGCCCCGCTGCCGGAGCCCGCCCGCTTCGCGTTGCACCCGCTCGGCGTCGAGGCGCCCCCGTACCTCAACCCCGTGCCCCGTTCGCCGCGCTCGGGCGAGCCGCTGGCGCGCACTGGCGACGAGCTCGACGCGCCCGTGCGCGCCAGCTACCGATTGCTTCAAGCACTCGACGCTGGCGGACAGATCATGTACGGGACGAACTGGACCGTGGCCACCGACCATCCGCTCGCCGGCGAGCCCGAGCCCGGCCGACCCGTGCTCCTCGCGCTGGAGGCTGACGGCACGCCGATCGAGTGGACGGCGCTGCGCTTCGGCAGCCTGCCCCCGGGCGGTCCGGCGCCGGCACCGCCCGCCGCTGGCGAGGCCGTCGTGGACCTCGCGCGCGGGCAGGTCGAGTTGGGCAGCGACTTCGCTGCTCCACTGCGCGCCACCTGGCACCGGCCCACGCCCGGCGGCCTCGGAGCGCTCGCTGGCGATGGCGACGCCGATGCTGCCGCGCGTGTGGTGATCTTGCTCAACCCGGCACTCCCCGCGGGGGGGCGGATCGTGCACACGCTGGACGACGCGCTCGCCCGCGGCGAGCAGCTCAGCGCGGGCATGGAGCCCGACGCTTCCGAGCCCGGGCAGCCCGACGTCGAGATCCGGATCGAGACCTCGGACCGGCTCGCCGCCCCGGCGGCGCAGAGCTTCACCCCGACGCTAAAGCGCTGGCGGGTGGTCGCGCCGCGTGGGACGACGCCGACGGTAGACGGGTCCCTTGAGCTCGACCTCGAGGGCGCGTGCCTCACCCTCGAGGGCTTCGCCGTGGCCGGGAGCCTGACGTTGGGCGCGCGCCTTGACGGCGTCGAGCTCGTCGACCTCACGCTTTCGCCCCTCGATGGCAACCAACTTCGCGTCGAGCCCGGAGCTTGGCCGCTGACGCTTTCGGCGCGACGCTGCGTGATGGGCGCGATCCGCGCCGATCTCGGAGCCTTCCCCGTCGTGCTGACCGACTGCGTGGTTGACGGGACCGGCGCGCGCCTGCGCTCCTGCGGGGGCGATCCCGGCGGCACGCCAAGCGATGCGGTTGGCGCGGGTAGCGGTTTCGCGCCCACTCTCAAGGCCGACGGCGTGACCTTCATCGGCGCGGTGCGCGCCGAGGCGGCCGACGCGGTTGACTGCCTGTTCGCCGGTGGCATCGACGTGGTCGAGCAGCAGGAGGGCTGTCTGCGGCACTGCTTCCTTGGCCCCGACCTCACGACGCCACCGTCGCATCCCGTCGCCTACCGCTGCGGGCCGTTCCCCGACCCGACCTTTGTGTCGGTCGGCTTCGAGGCCGCCGGCTACTACGCGCTCGACCTCGACCGGCGCCAACCGCTGCTGGAGGCCGCCAGCGACGGCGGCGAGCTCGGCGCCCAGCACCACCTGCACAGGGCGGCGCGGCTGCAGCGGCTGCGCCGCCGTGTCCACGAATTCGTGCCGCTCGGCGTCCGGCCGGGCCTGGCGCTCGCCCCCTGGGAGGAATGAGATGAACGGCGACTACACCAAGGTCCCGCTGCGCCGCGACGAGCGCTGGACGGGCGCGCGTATGCAGGAGGGGCGGGTCCTGCTCGATCACGATTGGAACCTCAATCTCGATGCAGCTGCCCGCTCGACAAGCGAGCTGTCGGCCGACGCGATCGGGGCCGCTGGCGTGGTGGTGGGCAGCGACGCCTTCAAGATCGGCGTCACGACCGCCAGCGTGCTCGACCTGACGGTGCAGCCGGGGCGGATGTGGGTCGGCGGGCTCGCCGCCTTCTCACCTGCGCCGTTCGATTACACCGACCAGGATCAGATCGCCGCGCTGCCGGCCGGTGGCACGGTGCTCGTCTACCTCGACGTGTTCGAGGAGCACGTGCAGCCCGCGGAGGATCCGCTCGAGCTCGTCGATCCGGCGCTGTCGCCGATCGATAGCGCGGCGCGCACGCGCGTCGGCTATCGCGTCCGCGTTGCGCCGGCCAAAGCGACCAGCTGCGCAGCCGCCTGGGCGGCCCTGACGACAGTCGCCGAGTCGGCAGGGCAGCTGACGATCACGCGCACCGGCGTCGTGACCCCGACCGACCCTTGCGACCCGCCCGGGGACCCACTCGCCGGGGTTCCCGACGGCCTGTTCCGCGTGGAGGTACTGGACGGCGGGAAAGCGTCGACGGCGCGCTTCGCCTGGTCGTTCGAGGACGGCGGCACAGCGATCGCCGTCGCCTCGATCGCAGGCAACACGGTAACGCTGGCGCCCGCCACGGTTTCGCTGGCCGTGGGTGACCTAGTCGAGGTCTCGTGGCTCGCGCGGCGCGCCGACTGTGCGCCGCACGGCGCCTTGTACGCGATCACCGCCGTGGCGAGCGCGCCCGGCGGCGACGTGCTGACGCTCGATCGAGCGGTGAGCGCGCCGAGCACGGCGGCCGGCCTGGCTGTGCGACGATGGGATGGCGAGGCGGCCGGCGCGGCGTCGGCGGAGACGGCCGCGTACCGCGGAGACGACCTGGGAATCCGCTTCACCGCCGCGGCAGGGGACTACCAGGCCGGCGACTGGTGGGGCGCCCGCTTGCGTTCTGAGTTGGGGGACGGGATCGAGCACCGCACCGACGCCGAGCCGGACGGCATCCTTCACGCGTTCGCGCCCTTGGCGCTGGTCGACCTAGACGCTCGCACCGTCATCTCCGATTGTCGACCGACGTTCACCCCACTGGTCGATATCGATCTCGACCGCGGCTGTTGCACCGTGTCGGTCAAGCCCGGCGACGACCTGCAGGCCGCGGCCGACGCTCTGCCCATCGGAGGCGGCGAGCTGTGCTTCGCGGCCGGGGTTTACCTGCTCGATCAGCCGCTTCAGATCGGTAAACGATCGCGAATTGTGCTCAACGGTTCGGGCCCCGCGACGATCTTGCGCGCGCTCAGACGTGAGGCGGCGGTTACCTTCGATACCTGCGACGAGGTCGAGGTGAGACACCTGCGCGCAGAGGCAGGGTCACCCGGGGCCCCGCCGGGCGACCCACACCTCGAGGGCGCGCTCACCTTCGTGTCCTGCCGCGATGTGGTCGTGTCCGACTGCGTACTGACCTGCCCGGACTCCACCGGAAAGGCCCAGACGGGTGTCACCGTGCGCAGCCGTGCTGACGACGACGGCGTTCCCGACCGCATCCGGATCGAGCGCAATCGATTCGAGGTCGGCGCACTACAGACCGGCGCCCTGGTCGTCGATGTCCGCCAAGCAACGATCGACGCTAACCATGTTCTATTGGGCCCGGTGCCATCGGTCGAGCACATTATGAACGTCGAGTTCGGTCGCGAACTGGCGCGGCGGCTGAAGGTCGCTCTGCGCCCCGCGGGCAGCGAAAAGGCAGTTGCCGTGAAAGTTCCCGGCGTGCGCGGCGGGCTGCATCTTAGCGACGAGGCTGAGACGCTCGGACTGGTCCGCGACTTTGCGAGCTCCACCAGCGCGTCGGTTGTGCGGAAGGCCGGCGGTGGCGAGAAAGCGCTGTTGAGCTGGGCGCGAGCGCTCGGTGCCGGGCGGCGCCTGGAGACGCTTTCGCCTCAGACGCTTGACAGGTTGCGTGCATCAGCCGCGCAACTGCGTGCAGGCGGGCAGGGCATTGTAATCGGCGGCACAAACGTAGGCGCGGTGCAGGTGCGAGACAACGTCATAGAGGGGGTCATCCAAGGCATCCATGTCGCCGTGTCACAGGGCTCAAAGGCCGGGCGTGAGGCAGCCGACAGTGTCTTGCTCGCGCGCAACCTCGTGCGCGCGGTCGTACCCGCCAGCTATAACCGCGATCGGCACGCAATCTTCGTCGGGAACGCACGCAGCATCCACGTGCTCGAGACTGTTGCGAGCCTCCACCGGCTCCGGACGCCGCTGGATGGGGCACCGACGCCGGTCGAGGGTATCCGGATCCACGGTGCGCTCGGCCAGTTCCTTGTTGTGCGGGACAGCAGCCTTCAAGGCTTTACCGTTGGTGTGCGCATCGTTCCGCTAGAGCCCGTGCCTCCATCGCGTGTCTGGCTCGTGGCAGAGACCATGGCTCAAGGTGCTACTACTCCGCTCGACGCCCCGCAGACCGTTGACGGAGAGCGCAACGCAAAATGAATCACGTACCGATTGTCATGACGACGTGCCGTTACGTTTGGATGAACATGGCGGTAACGTCGGAAAGGCACTTGGCACCGCCGCCTTCGATCCAAAGGAAGGAGCTCCCGTGAGCACCCACGCATTGCAATCCTCGACCGAGACGAAGCGGGAGTCCGTGCCACCGGCGTGGATCCGCTCCGCGATGGAGGCGAAGAGGTTGTATTCCCCTGCGCGCCCGGCTGGCCGACACGAGCTGGCCGCCGCGGCGGCCAGCCGCCGTTCAATTGACACCCGCTGCGCGTGTGGCTGCGGCGGCTCATGCGGCACTGAAGCAAGAAAGCACGAGCTCGAGCGCTCCCGCACGCGCAATCCAGAGCAGACCGAAACCGGCGAGATCACGACAGCCAACACCCAAGCGGGCGCCATCGGCCACGCCGGAGTTTCTCCGAGCCCGAACTGCGCGGTCGCGTCAGGTCCAGCTTATTCGCCGACCGGCAATATCCCGGTCACGGAATCCGGCGGCGAAAAATCCGCATCTTTTTCCTTTTCGGCCAGCTTCACCACCAGCTCGAGCGGCAAAAGCGAACCCCATTGCTGTGAGGTCCGCCAGTACATCAAGTGGAACAAAGCATTCCAAGATTGGAATGGAGGGCCGCCGCACAGTGGGTTCCCGTCATCCTCGACTTTCGATACCTGGTATGAGGACAGAGACTCCGCCAACAAACGCTACGGCCATCGCTCGGGCCCCTATAGCGATCCGATCGCGGCCTGTGGCGACGAGTATCTCTCGGGCACGGCGCGCGACATGGCGAACGGCGCCAAATATTGTGGCAACGACAACCCGGGCGGCCCCTCAGGAATGAAAGGGAAGTACGAATTTCAGCTCAAGGCGGTTGATGTCTGCAACAGCGATGCCGTAAAGGCTTCCAGTTCGGTAATCACCGTCAAATGGGGTTGAGAGTGTTCGGTGAGCAACCCCTCCTGGTTAAGAGCAAGGGCGCCCGAGCCGTCGTCCGGCTGAAGCGGGCGTTTGCCGTCCGGCACGTTGAAGGTCATGAACCCGGGAGACCGAGAACGCCAGCAATCGGATCATCACCATGAAGCAGGAGAAGGGCACGCCGGAACTGATGGCGACTGTCGAGCTCCGCGTCACCGCCCCACCCGCTGGTCACGTCGTCGTCTGCAACGGCTTGAGCGAGCCGGTGCGGATCTTCAACATGGGGAACTCGTGGGGCGACGAGGCATGGTCCTTCGAGCTGCTCACCGACGGCGACAAGCCTCGCGCGGTACGCCGTCGCCCACAGATCTACACCCGCAACGTGCCGTCAACGACGGAGCTCGCGCCCGGCTTAACGGAGAAATGGCCATTCGACCTGGGCGACGGTACGTGGGAGCTCGAGGCTGCCGAAGCCCCCTCGGGTGCCGCGCTGACGGCGATCTACGACGCCCCGCCCACGCCGGAGGCCGAGGAGCTCGGTGTCTTCACCGGACCGCTCCGAAGCGAGCCGGTCGACCTCGCTTAACCCCTGGGCAACTCCGTTCCCAAACTCTCCCTTTGAAATCGCAATTGGACTTCCGTTGAGATTTCCCACAGGCCCGTTGACTGCCCGGGTCCGGGAGGTTTACGTTAGCTCCAAAAGGCGTGACGGGAGGATCTCAAATGAGTGCTCGGGCCGCATCAGTGCGCCGGGGCCCAGCGGGTGAGGAATGTCGCGACGTGTTGGTGCGCCTTCTGCACGCTTTCGAACTGCGCGTCGACGGCGAGCCAATCGATCTGCCGATGAGCGCACGGCGCCTCCTCGCATTCCTCGCTCTCCGTGAACGCGCGCTCCAGCGGGTGCACGTGGCAGGCACCTTGTGGGTGGATATGAGCGAGGAACGGGCTTTCGCGAATCTGCGCTCCGCTCTGTGGCGCGTCAACAACTGCGGTTACCGCGTGGTGGACGCACACCGCAGCAGGCTCAGTTTGGCGGGAAACGTGCGCGTAGACCTGCACGACGCGAAGGATCAGGCACGACGCCTGCTGAACGGCGACGATGGGGAGATCCCGGTCCTAGACAATCTCGCCTTCGCGGGCGAGATCCTGCCCGATTGGTACGACGACTGGCTCCTGATCGAGCGAGAGCGCTTTCGCCAACTCGTGCTGCACGGGCTGGAGACACTGGGCGAGCGCTTAATGAGGCTTGAAAGGTATGGCGAGGCAGCAGACGTGGCGCTTGCCGCCGTGGCGAGCGAGCCGCTGCGCGAGAGCCCTCACCGCCTCCTGATCCGGATCCACATAGCCGAGAAGAACCCCAGTGAGGCCGTGCGGGAGTACACGCTCTATCGCCGGCTGCTGCACGACCAGCTCGGCCTCGAACCCTCGTCCACGCTACGCGACCTGTTGCACGACTTTGACGCTGCGGTAACCGCGAAGTGACGGCAGCGGGCGAGTAATGCGCCCCTGTGCCGGGGCATCGCCCAGCGCGCAGGCGTGCTTGTGCTATGGGCAGTCGAGTACGCGGCTGGCGAAGCCAAATGATTCGCATGAAAGCGGCTGAGCGCCGGTCAAATCGGCGATACGACCCCGTTCAACTATTCCGGGCGGTAGCGAGAGACGAATCGAGCCCCGGATTCGATCTATCGATTTGCACCCATGGGTCGCGCCTTTGATGCGCCCAGTAGTCCTTCAGAACAGTGATGAGATCCCGACGCGCGAATCGCCGGCGCGACACTCCGGCGCGATGCAGGCAAAGTCGATCTGAAAGATCGATCCAAAGAGCGATTTCGCCGCGGGAAAGATGTAGGTCCCCTTTTCCAGCACCAGTTCCTCGACGTTGGCGCGCTTCAGGATCAGCAGCTGTGGCTGCTGGTGCGGCTTGCGGAAGCGGATCAAGACCGAGTCTGAATCACTGGCTACGTAACTGCCCTCGATTTCACGTTGGTCCGTCAAGACGACCAGGACGTGAGGACGCACTTCCGGGAACTCGCGTTGGCGCGCTCCGCTGAGCACGATCGCGGCAATGCCGGCGGCAATCAGCAGCCTCCACAGCGGGAACGACGGATTCCTGTCCTCGGCCAGCTGGGTCAAATAGCTCCCGATCAATCGCAGCGAGTAGTAGAGAAGGACGGTCAGAGCAGCCGTGACGATTACGCCGGCCAAACCGAAGGGGACGAACAAGAGGATCAGCGTCCCGATGGCCACCGACGGAACAAGCGCGTCCGAAGCAAGCCCATTCGCCACCAGGCGGCGGACCCGGGAGGGGCTGTCGGGCTCGCGGGTAGCCCAGCGGGCGATACGGGCGCCCCCCCATCCGAATACAGCAAGTACCAGCCCGCCGAAGAAGATCGAGATTGCCAGCTCACGAACGCCGGCGGCGGCCACTTGCGCCTTTGAGATCAGTGGCAGGATCTCCTCCGGTGGCAGACCGCCGCGCTTGAACCGCTGCCACTCGACGAAGTAACCGGCACCGAAGAAGAAGATCCCGGCGCCGGCGATGGCCACCAGCGCCTTGCCCGCCGTGTCGAGGCTTTCGCTCAGCCGTTCGCGTAACCCGGCACCGACCTTGCGAACAGCGTCCGGCTTGGCGAGAGGTGGAGTCTCGGACGCCATCAGCCCGAGGTCGACCGGCAACTCGTTCCACAGGTCGCGATAGATCGTCGCCAAGCTCGCACCAGCCAGCCCCCAGCCGCGATAGGCGAGGTGCTCGCAGGGCTGAGCTGGAAGCCTCGAGAACGTTGTATTGACTTCGGCCAGTCGCTCATCATCAAATACCGGGACCGGTTTCGGCGGCCACAAGAGCGCGAGTACCAGGACTCAGCGACGGAGGCGAAGCCGGGGGCCGTGATCAACATCGTGTCCCTCCTGAATGGGGGTGAAACGACCCGTTCAATCCAAGCTAACTGACCTAGAGAAGCCCGTCAATCTGGGACTCCATCTTTCGTTGAGCCTCCTGACACTGCAGGCAAATTGTTGCTACGGCTAGCGATTCACGTCCCAACGGTCCTGTTGCCGAAAGAGGAGGCAAGATGCCGGAGAACATCGGAGAGACACAGGAACTGAAGGAAGTGGAGGCGGCCGGTAAGGACTGGTCCCAACACGTCAGGGAAATTGGTGGCCTAGTGGCGGTGGTAGCCGGCCTGCTGGCAATCGCCGGAATCGCCGCCGGGGCGTTGATCGCAGACAGCCAAACTGCTGCGACAGTCGCCGGTTCGACAACAGCCGTAGTCGGCGCAGTCGTTGGCGCATATCTGGGCGTAAAGATCGGCACCGACCAGACGAAGAACGCCATCCAAGCTCAAAGGGAAGAGGCGGCCAAGGGGCAGGTCTACGCGGCGCACATGCCCAAAGAGGAAGCCCTGAAAGCCGTTCCGCTGGCGCAAGAAGCTGCTGAGGCCGTCCGCGCCTTGTGAAATGAGCGCGACGGTCGGCGTCGTGCACTCATACAGACGCCTATGGCGGCTTGACAGCGGCGCACCGTAACTGGAAGCCTCGCTTAGGACGGGGCGTCGACTGCCGGTCACCGAAGGCGCTCACCATAGGACAAACCTCAGGAGGTGGTCAGATGCCACGCAAGATCAAGGGCTATGGATGGCTCCCGGATCTCCCTGACGGGCGGGATCTGCTGTACGGAGCCCCAGTTGAGGCCGTCGCGGAACCTCCCAAAAGGGTGGACATGCGCAAGAAGTGCCCGCCGGTCTACGACCAGGGACAGCTCGGCAGCTGCACCGCGAACGCGATCGGCGCCGCCCTGGAGTTCGACCAGATGAAGCAGAAAGAGGAGGCGTTCACACCCTCGAGGCTGTTCATCTACTACAACGAGCGGGTGATGGAGGGCACGGTCGACTCGGACAGCGGCGCCCAGATTCGCGACGGCATCAAGACTGTCGCCAAACGCGGCGCGTGCAGGGAGGACCCGACCTGGCCGTACAAAATCGGAAAATTCGACACCAAACCACCGAAACCCGCCTACTCCGAGGGCAAAGAGCACCAGGCGATCCAATACCTGCGGCTCACCCAGGCCCTGAGCCAGCTCAAGGGCTGCCTCGCCTCGGGGTTCCCGTTCGTCTTCGGCTTCTCCGTCTACGAGAGCTTCGAGAGCTCCCAGGTGGCCAAAACGGGCCATGCACCGATCCCGAAAGCGAACGAGGCTCTCCTAGGCGGCCACGCCGTCATGGCGGTCGGCTACGACGAGGCGAAACAGTGGTTCATCGTTCGCAACTCCTGGGGCACGGGCTGGGGCATGAGCGGTTACTTCACGCTGCCCTACCCATACCTTCTCCAACCCAGCCTGTCGGGGGACTTCTGGACGATTCGAGGGATCGAGTAAGGAGAGAGCCGCGGCTGGAGGATCGTGCCTGGGTGTAGATTCGACGCGCGCCCGTGATCGTCGACCTGCACGCGCACTATGCGATGCATCTCGTTCCTCGGCCGCGGGTGAGGCTCCTGCGGCTTCTCCTCTCGAGCAAGGAACGCCGGCGCCTGCGAGATTGGCTGCGGGCGCTCCTCGTCGGCCTTGCAAGTCTCTTCGCCAACTACCGCTCGCTCTTTTCCGGCCCCCGTGTGCGAATGAGATACATGCGCGCGGGGGGCGTGGGCGTCGCGCTGTCCGTCGTCTATTCGTTCTTCGACGAGATCGACGTTGTGGACGGGGCGCAACCCCGCTCCGGCTACCTCGAATCGATCGAGGACCAGCTCGAGGTGGTCGAGAGCCACGTCGCAGCTCGGCACGGCGATGACGCCCTTATCGCGCACAATCGGCGCGAGTTGGCCGCCGCCCAACGCGCCGGCAAGCTTGCACTCGTTCATTGCATCGAGGGCGGCTTCCATCTGGGATCGGAGCCGAGGGAGGTCGAAGCAGCGGTAGACCGGCTCGCCCGGCTGGGTGTGGCGTACATCACCCTGGCGCATCTGATCTGGCGGGAAGTGGCAACTGACGCCCCGGCCCTGCCTTTCATGACCGACGCGGAGTACCGCCACTGGCTGCCGCAGCCGGAGGAGGGGCTTACGAATCTCGGGCGAGCGGCGATCGAGGCAATGGTGAGGGAGCGCGTCCTTGTCGACGTTTCACACATGAGTGAGCGTTCGCTGGAGGACACCTTTGCCTTGCTCGACCGCCTCGACCCTGACAGGTCGGTGCCGGTGCTGGCCACCCACGCGGGGTACCGCTTTGGGGATCAGGAATACATGCTCCGGGCGGAGACGCTTCGAAGGATCGCCCAGCGGAACGGAGTGGTCGGATTGATCCTTGCCCAGCATCAGCTGAACGACGGGCTCCGCGGTCCCGATGCTCGCCGTTTGGAACTCAGAGTCGGAAAGGGCCGGCAATTCGAGCAATCGTTCGAGGTCCTCTGTCGCCATGTCGATCGGATCCGCGAGGTGACCGGCTCACACCGGCACACGGCGATTGGCTCCGACCTCGATGGGTTTATTAAGCCGACGCTCGCCGGCTTCGAGGACATGCGGGACATGGCGGCTCTCGAGCGGGCGGTGCGCGAGCGCTACGGCGAGGAGGATGGCGAGCTGATCTGCTCGGGCAACTCGCTGCGTGTCCTGACCTCCTTTTGGGGTGGGAGAGAGAACTGACTGGGGCTTGGTGAAATGACGACAGCGCCTGAGCTCCTGCAGCGATTTCAACCGCAGCTGCGCTATGACTCGAATGAGGCCTTTTTCGCCGACTCGGCCGCGATGTGGACGGACAACCCGGCGAATGCCCTCCGCCGCGCGTCCAGGCATGGGCGGCCCGGCGACCTGCTGGCGGCGGCGAAGCCCGGCAGAGGCCAGGCACAACTCAACCTCGCCTTCCTGGGCCCCTCGCGCTACCCCGGTGGGGAGGCGGTCCAGTCCACCGATGCCATCGATTGTTCGCGACGCGACTACCGTGACCAGTATGTGGCTCTGAGAGGAGATCGGACCTACGCCAATCGCATGTACGGGAAGGCCCGGGAGGATCGGGGACGCCTCTGGCTCCAATACTGGTTCTTTTACTTCTACAACGACTACAACCTGGCGGGGGGATTCGGGCTTCACGAGGGCGACTGGGAGATGGTCCAGTTCCGCATGGACGAGGGACACGACCTGCCCGACCTCGCCGTCTACGCGCAGCATCGGTGGGCCGAGGTCGCGCCCTGGGATGAGGTCGAGAAGCTCGAAGGGCAATCCGACACAGCCCTCGTCTATGTGGCCCGTGGCTCGCATGCCTCCTACTTCCACGCCGGCTACCACGAGACCGAGGCCTGGTACGACCTCGCCGACGGAAAGAGGAAGACCCCTCACCTCGCCCTCGAGGTGGTCGACGAGGACGACCCCAGCTGGGTGGCATGGCCCGGAGTCTGGGGAGGCACCACCGCGCCAATCCCGGGGCTCGACCAGCCCAGTCCCACGGCCCCCTGTCGGCACGACCAGTGGGAGCGCCCCGCGCTCCTTCTCGAGCAGGCTCGCTCGGTCAAGCGAAGCGCCCCGGCCCCTGCGCCGTCGGTCCAGGTTTCGCGCCAGAACGGATATCTCCATCTCTCATATGACTTCCGGAGCCATCGCGGATCGAAGCCGAACCGACTCGTCGTCACGGTGAACTCCGAGGACGACACCATCCAACCTCGGACATTCACCTTCGTGGTTGACACCGCACTCGCGGGGACGATCGCCACGACCGTCGAACTCAAGCCCGCGCAAGACTACGACGTCTACGTCAGCGCCGTCGACGCCGGAGGCAAGCCAACCGACTCGGCACTAACCCTCATCCGGCCGATCGGAACTCGAGAGCCCGGGCAGCTCCCGGTTCTGCCATGGCTGGGCGGAGTGGTGCGCGCCATCCGGCGAATGTTCGGCGGCGATTGACTCCGTCCATCGCTTGACTGACTGCCCGGTCTCGGGGGGCTGCGGAGCAGCTAGCGGGGCGGACGGACCATGAGGCCGATGCGATACCGGGGGTACCACCACCTATCGCGCAACCGCGTCAAACTTGTGTCACCCCGTATCCACTCCTTGCAATAGGGTCGGGGAGAGAAAAGTCTTAGGTGGGGATGGCTGAACCCGCGACGGTTCTCGATGCCAGCAGTACCCCGGACAGGCAAGGACGAATGTCGCCATCACCCCCAGGTGCCGAGCGCGTCGCTCGGCACCTGGGGGTACGCATTAGCCCCGTGCCAACTGCTTGACGGCGTTGCTCATTTGCTCAACCGCCGCGTGCTGGACTTGCTCCCGGAGCTTCTCCTGCTTGGCTCCGAGAAATGCGTGCGCCTGGATATAGATGGCCAGCGCTCCCAGTATCTCCTCCGTCGGGTCTTGCACCCGTTTGATCCATTCTTCTGGTTCCGGGGGAGGTTCGATGTGATGGTGATGGAGCAGCCACCAGATCAAGCTCGGCCACCATGGGGGACAGAGTTCGGGCTCCACAGGCAATCTCCTTGCTCTTGCCGGATGTACGTCGCCGATCCTCTCAGAGGCGGGCTGGCAAATGGGGCTGCTGTGGACGAATGGTCTGCTGAGCGGGTCTTCGTCCGCCGGGGTGGGGTCGGAAGTCGATCGAGGCGGTGATCAGGTGGTATCCCGCCAGGACCGGGCTGTGGGGATGCTCGGCGTGCCCGATAAGGGCTCCTAGCGGAGCCGCCAGCCCCCAAGGGTGTGGCTGAGCTCCGGCGATCTGTGCTCGGGACCGAGCCGCGCTCGCAGCTCCTCGGTGGGGGGTGCAGAGCGGTAGAGCTCCAGGGCCGCCCGCAGCAGCAGCCCGAGCCGAGATTCGGCTTCTCCTCCTTGCCAGCCCGCTGCGAACCAACCAGCCATGCTGAACTCCGGCTCTTCACCGCCGGGGCAGGTACTCGCGCCGCTCCTCGGGGGCTCTCCTCCAGGTGTAGATCACGGCAGCGATCGTCGCGTTGCTCTACGAGTCTGTCGATCAGTCCGAAGTCGCCACGCCTTGCCCGGCTGAACCTTGCGACGGCTAATTGCGAGTGCCTGGGAAGATAAACGAGTGCCGGATACCCCCGATACCTACCTCCACGGCCACCATGAGAGCGTGCTGCGGTCTCACCGATGGCGAACCGTCGAGAACTCCGCCCGCTACCTGCTGCCTCTGCTGTCGCCGGGCACACACGTGCTCGATGTCGGCTGCGGCCCAGGCACGATAACTGTCGGGCTGGCGACCTGCGTGGGTGAGGGCTGGGTGGTCGGTATCGACGCGGTCGAAGAGGTCGTGGGTGTTGCTCGGGAAGAGGCGGTGCGCCATGGGCAACCCAACGTCAGCTTCGAGGTCGGCGACATATATCACTTGGCCTTCGATGACGGAGCATTCGACGTAGTGCACGCCCACCAGGTGCTCCAGCACATGGTCGACCCGGTGGCGGCTCTGCGTGAGATGCGACGAGTCTGCCGGGATGGCGGCATCGTCGCCGCCCGGGACTCGGACTACGGGGGGATGTTCTGGTTCCCCGAAGATCCGGAAATGGAGGAGTGGCGAGCCCTCTATCAACGAGTTGCAAGAGCACTCGACGGTGAGCCGGATACAGGTCGTCGCATGCTTAGCTGGGCACGGCTGGCTGGCTTCACTGAGATCGAGGTATCTGCCAGCTCATGGTGCTTCGCCGCTCCTGAGGAGCGCACATGGTGGGGGGGGTTGTGGGCCGAACGGCTGACACAGTCGAGCTTCGCGGACCAAGCCGTCGGACATGGCCTCGCCAGCCGCGAAGACCTTGACCGCCTGGCTGATTCATGGCGCCGCTGGGCCTCGAGTGACGTCGGGTGGTTTCTCGTCCCACACGGCGAGGTTATTTGTCGCGGCTGAACCTGCAACGGCGGGTGTAAAGCGCCGAAGTCACAGCACCTTTGCGCCGTCACGACTACCGGCGCTAATGTCAGTCGAACGGCCGAAGGATCAGAGAAGAGAGGACGAGATATGAGCAGGCTGCGCGGACGATTGAGCTCCGCCAACTGGTGTCCTTCATCGCGCTGTTCATTGCGCTCAAGGGAGCCGGCTATGCCTTCAAGCTGCCGAACTTCGTCCGGCCCGAGCTTGCCGTGTAAGCGGAGATGACCACCGCCGGGACCGTCAGAGATGTGCTTGAGCGAATGGAGGCCATCGATCGCGCGCTTCCATCCAGTGACGGCGTGAAGTGGTTCAACAAGCTCTACCTCGAAGTGACGCGGGAGGTGGCCACGACCGTGCCAGGACAGAATCAGGCGGCGCCGGGCTTCCTGGCGGCGCTCGACGTATCTTTTGGCAGCCGCTACTTCGATGCGTTCGACGCCGCCGGAAACGGCGCGGCGCCGCTGGCGAAGTATCCCTTCCACGCCTGGAGGCCGCTGTTCGAGGCCCGCTTTGCGACCGGCATCGCTCCCGTGCAGTTCGCGTTGGCAGGGATGAACGCGCATATCAACCATGACTTGGCGATCGGCGTCTGCGACACGTGCGCCGCGCGCGGTACCGAGCCGCGCGACGACGGTCCGGAGCATAGGGACTACGAGTCGGTGAACGGCCTCATCTCGCAGGTGGAGGAGAAGGTGAAGGCTTGGATGATGACCGGGCTCCTGAAGGAGCTCGACCTCGTCCTCAATCCGGTAGATGACATCGTGGCTGTCTGGAACGTGCAGAAGGCCCGCGACGCCGCCTGGGTCACCGCGGAGGTGCTCTGGTCCCTGCGGGCGATGCCGCCCCTGCGCACCGACTACGAGGCGATCAATGACCGGGCGGTGGGGTTCGCCAGCCGGGCTCTGCTGACTCCCGTCGGGCTGGCCGCCTGACCGCGCGACACGCGCTGTTTGGCCGGACTACCGCCGGTCGGGTTCTACAAAGACTGGGAAGGCGTCGTTCACGCAAGAGTGCCCTCTGGACGAAAAGCCGGTGCGGCCGGTCGCGGTCAGTAGGTGGGAGCAGACCCGCTCCATCGATGGATCGAGCGGGCCGCTGGTGGGGTAGGGTCGGCCACGGATGGCTTCGACAGGCACGACCCCGAACTCCCGCGAGTCCCTCCAGGGCGCCGGGTGGATCTGCGGGGCGGGGCGCTTCCGGGCATTTGTCCCGTACAAGCGGCCACTGTCCTGGCTTCAGCCACGAATGCTGTGGGATGCGCGGAACGACGTCGTGGCCCGGCTGGCGGGGGATCCCGTCAACGACCTTCGGCGAGCCTGGATGCGGGCGGTGGAGGCGGAGTCAGAACGTGACGGCGCCGGCGACCCGCGGCTGATAGACCGGACCGGCGAGGAGGAGGTCTCGTTCATGGTTATCGGCGACCCGGGAGAGGGGGACGCGTCACAGTGGGCCACCATTCCGCCGCTGGAGTCGACCTGGGGCGGCACCGACTTTGCCGTGATCATGAGCGACGTCATCTATCCCGCTGGCAACGCCAACGAGTACGAGGAGAAGTTCTACCGCCCGTACCGCGACTACCCGGCCCCGATCTACGCGATACCTGGCAACCATGATTGGTACGACGAGTTACGCGGCTTCATGTACCACCTCTGCGGCCTCGATGAGATGGCTCGTCCAGACCTCACCTACGCCCGCAGTCAGCCCTCCTGGCAGCGCGAGCTGCACCACATGCTGTGGCGACGACCGGGCCGACCCACATCGCAGCAGGCCAGCATCCGCGCCTCCTGGCGTGGCAGTCCGACCCAACGCTCCGCCCAGCGCTCGCCTTATTGGACGATCGAGACCGACCCGGTGCGGATCGTCGGCATCGACACTGGAATCCTCGGCAGCCTGGACCGTGATCAGGGCGAGTGGCTGCGCGATGTCTCGCGGGATCCACACCGGCCGAAGATCCTCCTGACCGGCAAGCCGCTCTATGTCGACGGCAATTACCATCCCGGCTCGATCGAGGGTGGCGGAACTGTCGACGAGATCGTGCGCGACCCCGACGCGGGATATATCGCAGTGATCGGTGGTGATATCCACAACTACCAGCGCTATCCAACGAAGCTCGAGGACGGGCGGACCCTCCAGTACCTAGTCGCGGGCGGCGGAGGGGCGTTCATGCATCCAACCCACCCCATCCCGCGTGTGCTCCTGCCCGGAGTCGAGGAGGACGACTTTGTCTGCTACCCGCGCCGCGGCGACTCCCTCGCGCTTTTTAGCCGCCTTTACGATCGCAAGCTCGCCTTCGGCCGCGGCTATTTCGAGATCTCACCCGACGAGGCAGCGACCTTCCTCGGCGAGCGCCTTGGCATCGAGCCGCGCCGGAGGAGCGCCGACGAGGTCGTCCTCAGCGACCGCGCCCGCCGCGCCGCGGAGCGAATCCTGCCCTTACCCGGACGTGCCCGGGGGCCCTTGCACCCGCTGTTCGCGCTGTGGTTCGACATTAACGAGCCACCGATGTTCAAGAGCTTCCTCCGGATAGACACCAGCACCGTTCGTGTGCGGATCCAATGCTTTGCCGCCACCGGCTGCCGCGACCAAGAGGATGATCCCCCGGTCGAGGACGAGCTCGTCGCCGAGCCGGACAAGGCAGGTCGTTGGATATGGCGCGAGGCAGGCGGGGAATGAGCCAGCGGTAACGCATGGGACTGACCCGAGCTGGAATCGGATTGACTGCTACAAGATTGGCTGAGAGTTCACTCTTCGGCCGCAGGTAGCGATGAAGCTGCGGTGATCGTCGCGGTCGACGGGTCCGCATGCAGCGATGAACAACCTAGAGGGTGTGAAGCGCAACGCACGGCGACGACGTCGAAGCGAGAGACGACCTCAGCGATCGCGCAGATGTCGTCCAGGTTCCGCTTTGGGCTGTCATCTGGGTCTCCCACTTCTCTGTCAGCCCGCCAAAGGCACGAATGATCCGGGTGCCGAGAGAGCAGGTTGCCTTGCTGCGCTTGGCCGGCACGACGAAATCTAGTCCAGCTCGCAGTCCGTCGAGGTCGTATTCGACCGCCGCTGGAGGTTTGTTGACGTCCACGACAGGGGTCATTGCGAGGATCAGCTCAATCCTAGGTTTGCGCCCGCGGAGCCGTCATAGGGCCTGTAAGCGGATTGCGCAATCCGTTTAGGAGGGATTGCAAGTGTCAAGTTCCATGGAAGACTGAGGTGGGATACTCCCCTGTGACGAGGAATTAGATTGGAAGCCCCCATTACTGGGATAAGCCCCGGCAAACCGGTAAGCGTTCCGTCGCAAGAGTCACCGGCCTGGGCTCGGGTTCAGGACCAGATCGCCTGGTACGACGCCAAGAGCCAGCTCAACCAGCGCTGGTTCAAGGGGCTCAAGGTCTGCCAGATCGTCACCGCTGCCGCGATCCCTGTGGCCGCGTCGGTGTCGGCGCCACTCTGGCTGGTGGGCGGCGGCGGGGCATTCATCGTGGTGCTCGAGGGCCTGCAGCAGCTCCAGCAGTACCAACAGAATTGGACGACCTATCGGGCGACCTGCGAGCAGCTCAAGCATGAGCAGTTCCTGTTCACGGCGCGAGCCGGTCCCTACGACGTCGCTCCCAATCCCGAGGCACTGCTCGCTGAGCGCGTGGAGAGCTTCGTGTCTCAGGAGCACGCGGCCTGGGTGTCGCACCGCGAGGAGGCGAGCAAGCAGATGGGGGGTGAGGGATGAGCCCCGGGCCGGGCGGGCCAGCCAACCAGCCGGCGCCCAGAGTCTTCATCTGCTACCGGCGCGAGGAGACTGCCGCCCACGCCGGGCGTCTCTACGACGCCATGGTGGCCCGATTCGGGGAGGGCAACGTGTTCATGGACGTCGACCTCGCGCCCGGCGTCGACTTCGTCGAGCGGATTCCCGAGGTGGTGGCTGCCTGCCAAGTCCTGATCGTGGTGATGGGGCCGAGCTGGGCGACGGTAAAGGACGAGGAGGGCGGCGTGCGGATCGCCGACCCTGAGGATTTCGTTCGACTCGAGGTCGAAGCCGGGCTTCGCCGCCCCGATGTGACGCCGATTCCGGTGCTTGTCTCCGGGGCGCGGATGCCAAAGCGAGAGGACCTGCCGCCGGAGGTGGGGCCGATCACGCGCCGCAACGCGCTGGAGCTAAGTGAGGCGCGGTGGGGCTACGACGTCGGTCGGCTGAACAGCACCCTCGATGGGCTCCTAGCTGACATCGGCGGAACCGGCACGGCTACGCCACCGACGCCACCGCCGGGGCCGGCACAACGCCCGCCGGACTGGCGCCTGCTCCTCGAGGGCGTGCTGGTTGCTGGGTTGACGGCATGCGCCGCACGCTGGCTGGCGCAGGAAATGGTTCCCAACCTGAACGGCAATAGAGGTGAAGTCGCCGACGTGATCCTGCGACGAGGGGAGACGTGGGCGCTCACCGGTGCCGCCCTTGCGGTCTGGCTCGGAATTCGAACAAGGCGAACCGATCTCCTCCGCCTAGGAATTACGGGGCTGCTGATCGGTGCGGCCGCCGGCGCGATTGGCGGTGCGATCTATGGTCTGCCGGTCAAGCTGCCCGAAACTAACCTCACGGTCAAGGAAGCGAACCGGATACAGATTGGGTCCCTCGCGATTACCGCCGGCATCCTCGGAGCGCTGATCGGCTGGCTCTGGTCTCCGCCTCGCCGTGCAGCGGGGCTGGCCAGCGGCATCGCAGCCGGGGTCCTCTTCCAGCTCATCGTGATCGGCACCCATTGGGACAGCGCAAAGGAACCGTCGACGTCCCATCTCGTAGCAAGCTTTGGCCTCCAGGCCGTTGCTATCGCTGGGCTCACACTCGCCACCTTGCTTGCGCTCGACCGTAAGCAATCGGGGGCCAGGCCCCCACCTACGTGACGGCCGCCCACGCTGACCACAAGGAGGCGCTGCTCCTCATGGCTCGCCGCGTCGCCACGGGCAGCCGGACTACGCCCGGCGAACGTGTGCTCGCTTCGAGCAGTTGCAGGATGCGCTCCGTGTTCTCCCGGATCGCGCTGATGTTGCGAAACATCCACTTGGGTCGTGCTCGAAATCGCAACCCGGATGGCCGCGACGCTGGAGCCACGCTGATCGGAAGGGCGCCGGGGGGCCCCGTCGCCGGGTTGCGGCGATTTGCCTGCGACGATGGTCCTCAGGTACGACCAGCAGGGTCAGTCTGTTTCCTTGGCGCACGGAGTGCCAAGCCAGCGGCTCAGCCGCTCGTGAGAGATTGCCCGTAGCTGCGTTTGGGCATTGCGAAGCTCCGCCCTTTAACTGCGCCTATCGCGCGGATCGGGACGATTGCGGCGGCTAGCTTCTAACCCAGCAAATGTCTGATGGAGATCGCCGTTGGGTGCAGGTGAGCCCACGAATAGCTCGGTGGCCATGATCCGCTCGAAGGCGGCGGCGGTTGCGAGTCGTCGCCAGGTCGACGGGGCATTGGTCACGATCGGGAGCGGTATAGGCGCCGTGCCGCCGCCGCCATCCGGGTCCAGCACTCCCGCGCCGAGGAGAGCATCGTCGCTACCCCCGCGCAGCTCGAGGCGCAGGCGCCGCAACGAGCTGAAGCGCTCGCCGAGCGACCTGCCGGGGCTGCTGGCGCGGCGAGCCCGCAGCAGTACCTCACGTCCGTCCGCTTTGAGCGTCCCCTCGTAGACGAGCGCGCCCCGCTCGAGCTTGACGCGGCCATCGCGCAGCAGGGCCTCGCCGATCGCCGGCGCGCTCACCCGGCCGACCAGCCGGGCCTCCCGCCCGGGGCCGGCGAGGAACGCCGCCGCATCGGGTATTTCGGCGGCCAGTTCGGTTCGCCCCAGCCGACCGGCGTGCCGCTCTCGCCAGGAGACGCGAATGCCGACCTCCTCCATCTTCGTCGCCGCGGGCGTCAGGGGGACGCCGTGCTCGCCGTCCGCTGCCGCAAGGTAGTGGCAAGCGTCGCGATAGCCCATCGCAACGAGGGTTGCCGCGTCGATCCGCCCCAGGAAGAAGTCTGGATCGAGGGGGATCGGGTGGCGTGGTTTGACCACGTGGACGATTACCGGCCGCCTCTGCCCGTAGGGGGAGTGCCCCGCTCCGATCGCCTCGTTCAGCTCGCGGACGCGGTCAAGCTCCTCGAACAGGACGCCGTTCGCGCTCTGCTCGATCATGTGCACGTACTGCAAGAACGGACCGTCGCGGTAGGCCGGCGTGTTGCCGATGCACCAGAGGATCCACAGCTCCTCGGCCCCGCGCTTGACTGCCTCGATGAGGTTCGCGTCCTTGATCCACACGGCGTCGAGATAGGGCGCCCCGGCCCGCTGCACCGCGGGCATCAGCACGGGCAAGGAGATGCCTGCGACGAGCGCGCCCTGGTCGACGTTGCGATGCTCGATTGCCTCGTTGGTCTTCGTCGCGTGATTGCAGACATTGAACGTGCCTTCGATCCCCCGCGCGGCGCGGATCGCCTCGACGTCGACGCCCAGGTGCGGGAACACGTGGCGTTCGATCCCACCAGCGCCGCCGAATCCGCGCAAGCGCGGGGCCCGCAGGTAATCGCGCAGCGGCAGTGGGGCGGCGAAGCCCCACACCCGCAGCGTCCGCCAGCGCTCGGCCATCTCCCGCGGCGAGAGGCCCGACATCAGCATCGCCAGGTTGATCGTCCCGCCCGAGGTCCCGTCCGCGTGCGCGAAGCCGAGCCCCGCCTCCTCGAGCGCGCAGAGGACGCCCGCCTGCCAGGCGACCCGCATACCCCCTCCGGCGAGGATCAGAGAGCGGCGCGGCGCCTCCTGCGCGTCCGGGTCCGCGGCGAGTGAGGGCGTGTGCTCCATCTCTAGCGGCGCGGGGTCGAGCGGGTGTGCTCCGCGGCGCCTCACCGGATCCGCCGCCAGTACGCTGCCGCGAGCAGCCCCGAGAGCAAGTCGAAGAAGGCGACTCCAAGGGCAAGCGGCGAGAAGATCCGGCGCCTGACCCCGATTCCCACGGCGATAAAGGCGCCGATCTTCTGCGCCGCCGCCCAGAGGACGATCACCGGGTCCCGCCCCGGACGCAGCAGCGCGTTCAAGAGCCCGCCCCCGACAACGACCATGAACATCCCGATCGTGCCGAACAGGTGGCGCGTGGTCGCGTCGTCCTCAACCATCAGCGAACGCAGTAAACGCCGCGGGGCGAGCGCCTGCACCGCGCCCGAGACGACGGTCAGCGCGGAGATCGCGATCAGCGTCCGGCGGAGGAGCGAGTCCGACATTCAGGCCGCCTTCAGGACGAAATAGAGCGCGATGGCGAACCACTGCACGGTCCAGAGCGAGACGCGGACGACGTTCAGCCGCATCCACTTGCCGAGCAGGGTGTGCAATCGATCCGGATCGGTGACGCCGGCCTCGAGCTCCTTGTTGTAGGGGAAGATGAACAGCATGGTGAGCGCGGTGGCCGCGATCACGGCGACCAGGTAGACAATCGGTGACCACAGATACGCGCTGCCGGCCTCGCCCAAGATCAGGACTGCGGCGGCGATCATCATCGCGATCGTCATGTAGGTGAAGAAGCGGGTGGCGTTCTCGATCGGCTCGATGAACGGCAGCGCATAGGTCTCCGGTGTGAGCCGGGGCGCCAGTGGGAAGGAGAACAAGATGAGCGACCAGCCGGTGCCCAGGTACATCGAGGCGAACAGCAGCATCAACCCGGCGACGATTGCGTTCGCGGTCTCGCTCATCGTGGCTCCGGCGCAGTGCTCTGGCTGTCCTCCCCGTTGAGGGCGGGGTCGTTTGGCGGCGGGAGCCACTCCTGGCTCTGGCCGAGATCGACTACGCCCTCGAGCCCCTCTGGAATATCGGTGGGCGGCTGCTCGAAGTTGAGAAACCAGCCCTCGAAGTGGTCGTCGAGCACCCCGCCGGTCCGCGGGAACCACGCCGTCAGCAGCGGCCGCTCGGAGATGTCCAGCTCCTTCAGCACTGCGAGTCGCGGGTGGTCGCCGATGACCAGCCGCCCGGAGCGCGTGAAGGGGAGGTTGAAGCCCGCCGTCCCCTGGAAGTAGATGTATGACTTCATCAGCATGCCGCGGAAGGAGCAGTAGTTGACGGCGGCGGCGCCTACCGGCAGGCCGGCGAAACGCGGCCGGTCGATCTCGATCCGCATGGCGAGCTGCCCGTCGAGGTCGTACTGGCTCGACACGGTCCGCTTCGCGATCACGAAGTCGAGGTTGGCCTGGTGCTTGGGCATGCCCCAGATGCCCTTGCCGCCCTTGACCGAGATTTCGCTGCTGACCGGGAGGTCGAACACGTACTGTCCGGTCCCGTAGTGCCGCCTGAAGAGCGCCGGCAGGAGCGCCGGCCCGGGGCGGTCGCCGTGCGTACAGGCGATCGCGATTGAGAACTCGACGTAGCGCCCGATGTCGGTCACCTCGTAGTTCACTACCGTGACGACAAGCGCGCCGCGGTTTCCCCAGAGCCGGAAGGGGTGAACCTCGTCGCCGGGGATCAGTTCGCCCGCCTTGCCGGCGTCGATCGGGAAAATCGCCATCAGCGAAGGCGTGTCCTCCGAGTTGACCGGAAGGGCGAAGCGAATGCCGTCGACGAGCGCATGACGTCCCTCCTGCCGTTTGAGGCGCTCCGGGATTCTCATCAGCTGGCCCCTTTCTCCAGCTCTTCGACGATGACCGGGAAGATGTCCTCGTCCGCTCGCTGGCCCATGAAGACATCGAGGTGTCCGTAGCCCGGGAAGAAGTGCGCGGTGTGGCGCCCCGAGCTGTGTCGCTCGAACCACTCAAGGGTGCGGTGCTGGCTCTCTGGCAGAAAGCAGTTGTTGACCTCCCCTGAGAGGAAGGAGAAGCGGGCATCGGTCTGCGGCGGCCCGGCGACGAAGTCCCGGGGCAGCTCCTCGCGGCCGTCGACCGAGACCAGGTGCTCGGCCTTGACGCAGGCGAGGATCTGCTCGAAGAACGTCAGCGGCACGTCGGCGAACTCGTACTTGAGCCACTCGTGCGTCTCCGGATTCAGGTTCTCGTGGCGCCACAGCGTCGGGAAGCCGACGCCGTAGGTGAAGCTGGCCAGCCGGCAGACCTGGTTGTCACACTCGTGGTGCGTGGCGAGCACGAAGGCGTGCAGCAGCTTCGGGAACACCCAGGGTGCCCCGGTGAGTCCCCACTGCGGGTTGAGGTAGCCCAGCACTCGGGCAGCCGGCGGAATTGCGAACCGCAGCTTCGCCTCGGCGAAGCGCGGCACCACCGGGTGTAGCGTTACCGCGTTGGCGACGATCGTTTTCACCTCCGGCACGAGCCCGGCGACGGCGGACATCGTGAAGCTGGTCGAACCCTGGCAGTGGATCACCGCATCGATCTGCTCGGCGCCGGTCTTCTCGACCACCTTCCGCACCGCCCGCGGGTGATCGAACACCGCGGCCTGGTCGAGCGTCCACTTGTTGTGTGGAATGTCGATGCTGGCCCGCCAGTTCTCGAGCCAAACGTCGTAGCCGTCCTCGACCAAGAAGTCGACGACGTTGCGCCGGGTCGGGGCGCGAAAGATGTTGGCACGCACGCCCGCGCCGTGGACAAGCAGAACCGGGCCCTTTGCCGGCGCATGCTTGCCGGTGACGTGGATCAGGTTGCATTCGAGACCGTCACCGGCGGTAAATTGCACGATCTCATCGCGCTGGTCCGCCGCCCTCACCCACCCCTCTTTGCGTGGGGGCCGTAGACGTCCCAGAGGCTGCCGGCGAACAGTGTGCCGAAGCGGGCGACGGCGTCCACCCTACCGTCGGGCTCGGTGTCGAACGTCGTCAGCTGCTTGGCGAAGTCGAGCGGCTCGATGTGGAGGATGCCGGCGGCGACGACCTCGGCCGACTCGTCCCCATCCGGCTCGAGATGCCCCGCCAGCACGCGCGTGTAGAGGGTCGAGGTGTCCTTCCAGACGTTGTCGATGCCGGGGTCGTCCCTGACCACCTTGAACCCGGTCATCGTCAGCGGATGATCCTCCGCGTCGGTGAAGTGAAGGCGATAGAGCATGCGCTTGTCCCGCTTGTCCCCATCCACCTTCACGAACAGGTTGAAGTCGCCCCGTTCGACCGGGCGCTCCCCACCGAGGGCATCGCAGCGCACGTAGCCCTCCGCCCGGGCGAGGTGGCGCTGGTCGGCGCTGAAGCGATCGAGGTCGTCCGCGGTGATCGTCAGGTGGAACATGAAGCGGGTCTCGCCGCGCTTGCCATCGTCGTGGCCGCGCTCGAAGTCGCGCTCGCCGAAGCTCACGAACCCTTTCATCTCCTCGGTGAAAGCGATCGAGACCCCGCGGTGCCCCGCGACCGGCACGGTGGGGTCGTCCACTGTCCACGCAGGGGCCGCCGCTGGCATCTGCGGCCGCACCGGATGCGTCAGGTCGGCAGTGCGCCCCTCGAGGATCGCGTCGGCCGAACGGTCCGCCATCGCCGCGATCGTCAGGCTGGGGTTGGGGCCCACCGGGCCGGGCATGATCGACCCGTCGACGATGTGGAAGCCGGGGTGGCCGAAAACCTCGCCATTGGAGTCAACGACGCCGTCCTCCTTGCTGTTGCCCATCGGGCAGCCGCCGAGCGGATGTACCGTGATCAGCCGGTTCAGGTACCACAGGGGATTGTCCTGGAAGTCGGCGCCGAGCTTGTCGGCGATCTGCTCGCAGAGCTCGCGTACCCGGTCGAAGTACTCCGCCGAGCGGCCGTGCTTGTGCCAGTCGAGCTGCAGGCGACCATCCTCCAGCGACATCTTCCCGTCGGGGATGTCACGGCCCATGCCGAGCAGCGGCAGCACCCCCGCGGATAGCCCACAGTCGCCGAACAGTGAGGAGATCTCGGCGCTGAGCGAGGTGTCGCGGTCGCGGCGAAGGACGCGGTGAACCAGCCGGGCGATGATGCCCGGCGCCATGCGGGCGACGATTCCGGGCGAGTCGACGCCCTGCAGCATCCAGTTGCCGAACTCGGGGAAGCCGGCGTCCTCGACGTAGAACCCCCGTCCCTCCTCGCCGCCGCCGTCGAGCTCGTCGGGAATTCTGATCGCGCTGGTGATCACCGGCCCGTACCCCGGGGAGATCATCCGCGGCTTACGCCCGCCGTTCCCGTCGGCTTGCGTGCAGCGCACTGCGAAGGTCAGAAGATCGCCATTGCCCGAGAAATGCGTGCCGAGTGCGTTGCTCAGCCTGGGGAAGGCGGCGCGGTTGCGCAGCAGCAGGTAGGTGGAGCCGAGCGTCCCCGCCGCCAGCACCAGGCGGTCGGCGCTGACCGTCGTCCGAGGCATGTTCGCCGTATCGGCTGGCTGGCCCTCGCTCTCGGGGTCGTGGGTGACGTAGTGGATCGCGTAGCCATCGGGGTCGCGCGGCTCGAAGCCCCGCACCTCGCAGCTGCTGCGGATGTCCGCGCCGGCGTGCCAGGCGGCGGTCAGATAGGTGTAGTCGAGCGAGTTCTTGGCGCCGAAGTTGCAGCCGACGTCACACTCGCCGACGAGGCGGCAGGTCTGGCGGGTGCGGCTGTGGATATTCGGCCTTGACTCATATATGGGCTCGCCCGGAATCGGCTCGGTGCCCGGCTCCGGCGCGAAGGTCACCGCGAGGTTGGGGAGGAACCAATCGCGGCCGAGTTCCTGCGCGACAGATTTGTAGGCGATCGTCTTAGGCGTGGCGTCGTAGGGGGAGCTCTCGAGCGGGTACGGGGTCGCGCCGAGCATCTTCTCGGCCTGCTCGTAGTGCGGCTCGAGCTCCTCGTAGCTGACCGGCCAGTATTCGTAGCCGGCCCCCGGCTGCTCGTGCACGAACCATTTCGGGTCCTTGCGGATGAGGACGTTCGCGTAAATCAGCGAGCCGCCGCCGAGGCCGCTGCTCACGATCGACTCAAGGCCCTCGAACGACCACACGTCGAACATCCCCTGCAGCCCCTCGCTCGGGTCCCAGAAATTGTCGCTCATCCCGAGCGGGCTGCGCGGGAAGGACCCCGGCGGATAGCGCTTCCCGCGCTCCAGCACCAGCACCCGCCGCCCGGCCTCCGCGAGCCGGCAGGCCATCACCGAGCCGCCGAAGCCCGAGCCGACGATCACCGCGTCAAAGTGCTCAGCGGCGACCGATTGATGCGTATTCATGGCGCACTAATAACCTGGCTGGGGTCTGAGCGCAACCATTCTGGCCAAACCATCAAATTGCCTGTTCGAAGCTCAGCGGCATGGGCTTCCGCACTCGCCCGATCCACCACGGCGAACGCTGAGACATGCGCTGGCGTCGGATGGAGCATGACGAATCAGGTGACCCCCAATCGCCCGCTCAAGGAACTGACGCTGTACGACGTCAGCAAGTCGCAGCCCCAGCATCACGCGCTTCCGTGGGAACGTCACTAGCGCCGATGACAGCCGACTGCTGGTCAGGCACTTTTGACGAGAATTCGAGCTGAAGCCCAGGGCTCAGCGGATCTTCGAAGAAGATGGCGCGGCCGCTATCCGGCAGGCGGCCCGCAGCATTTACAACAATCCGCATTTCACCATCTGACGCGGCCCTCGCGGCCGCCTTCTGGCCGGTCGTGAGCGAGTGGTCTGAGGCGGCGCCGAGGTCGGCAGATGCCATTCGGCGCGCCGCAAGGGCATCCGTCGAAACCCAGAGCTAGGACCCTCGCCTTGGCCGGTCCCGACCCCCGGCTTGGATTCAAGGCCACGAAGGCGTTCGCATATTTGAGCGCCTGCGAGACGAGCAGGCGAACGGAGGGACCGGCAAAGCGCACCGCAGCGCGGAAATCGCCTCGGGGCGCCGGGGCGATTGGGCAGGGCCCCTGCCCATTGGGGGTCAGACCGTGCCGCTGAGCCAACGAGCGGCCGCACGGCGGCGCCGGCTCGGCCGCCCTGATCGTCCGGATCTGCTGGCCCGCTAAGGTCCTTCTTGACGAAGAAGCGGCCCCCCGCCGCGTTGCAGCGCCGCGAGGGGCCTGACCACAAGGAGGCAGTAGCTCCTCATGGCTATTTCCGATCCTATGTCCGGGGCGCGGCGCTGATGGCCCGCCCGGCCACGGGCCAGGTGATCGCACCCGACGGCGAGCGTCAAGCAAGCTGGGCGATCCGCTTCCGCGCCTACGGCAAGCGCCGGTTTGTGACTCTGGGGCGAAGCGAGGACGGCTGGAATCGCCAGCGGGCCGAACGCGAGCTTCGCCACATCCTCGCCGACGTCGAGCGCGGCATCTGGCAGCCCGAGAACCCCGCGCCCGCCCCGCTCGAGTCGGGGGTCGAGCCGACCTTCGAGGAGTTCGCGACCGCCTGGCTGCGCGACGGCGAACCGGGCTGGCGGCCGAGGACGATCAGCGATTACCGCTGGGCCTTGGAGCTGCACCTGCTCCCCCACTTCGGCGGGCATCGCCTCTCTGAGATCACCGCCGAAGAGGTCGACCGCTATAGGGCCGCGCAAGCTGCGAGAGGGCAGGCTGGCGCCCAACGCGGTCAATAAGACCCTGACAAGGCTCGCCCAGATCCTCGAACTCGCGGTCGAGTACGGCCACATCGAGCGCAACCCGGCGAAGGGCAGGCGCCGCCGGGCGAAGTGCACCGAGCCGCGGCGATCGTGGGTCGAGCCGGAGCAGCTCGGCGCCCTGCTCGAAGCCGCTGACCCCTACATGCGCCCGATCATCGCCACGCTCGCCGGTGCGGGGCTGCGAATCGGTGAGGCGGTGGCGCTCGATTGGCGCGACGTGGCGCTCGGGGCCGGGACGCTGACGGTGCGGGAGTCAAAGACCGCGGCCGGAGAGGGCCGCGAGGTCGACCTGGCGGTCGGGGTGCGGGAGGAGCTGGCGGCCTGGCGAGCGCGGAGTCCGCGCACCCGGCCGGGCGATCCGCTCTTCGTGAGCCGGGTTCGCGAGGGGAAATGCCGGCGGCAGTCGCCGCGCAACGTGCAGGCGAGGCTGAAGACGGCGGTGAAAGCCGCAAACGACCGGCTGGCCGAGGCCGGTATCGAGCCGATCGGCAAGGTCTCACCGCACTCTCTGCGACGTACATACGCGAGCCTGAGGGCGGCGCTCGGAGACGATCCCGTCTACATCGCCGAACAGCTCGGGCACCGCGACGCCCGCTTCACCTTCCGCGTCTATCAGCGGGCGGCGAAGCGGCGCGAGCGGCTGAGCGGTGCGCACCTGGCGGCCTTCGACCGGGCGCTCGAATGGGCAGGGATGGGCAGGAAGACGAGCCACGAGCCGACCGCCTGGTCAGTTGAAAGGCGAGTTGGCGGCACTGGATCCTGCCGTGCAGCACCCCAGCTAGTCGTGGGCTGTAGTTCAGCTTGCGTCGGAGTAAGAAATCGATGGTCAGAGGGTCGAATCCCGAGCTGTTTCAGCCTGGATTCGGCCATCGTGCCTGGCAGAACTGTCGCCCGGCTATCACCCAGATCCGGAGAACGTGCCCTCCGCTCTCCGCGAAACGGAGATCGTTGGGTTATTCGCGGAGCTGTGGTTCCTGGAGTACTGGCTCGGACCGGTGACCGAGAGGGCCGTCACCGCCTGGACCGGACCAGCCCGAGATCGCCACGACTTCAAGTCGTCCGCTGCATCCGTCGAGGTGAAGGCGACCAGGGCCCGCGCCGATGGTTCGGCAGCCCAGCGCATTACAAGCCTCGAGCAGCTGGAGCCGCCGGAGGTGGGACGCCTCTACATCTTCAGCCTGAAAGCCACGCCCGATGCGATAGGTGGTCACAGCCTGGCGAAGAGCGTCGATCGGCTCCATGCGGCGCTGTCAAGTTCGCCGGACACCCTGCGAGCACTGGATGAGCAGCTCGGTCGAGCCGGCTACAGCCCCGCGGGAACTGACGCCTACGACGTGCGGATGAGGATCACGGCAGAGGAGCTCTATGAGGTCCGAGAGGATTTCCCGTGCCTGACCCACGACTCGTTTGTCGACGGCGTCCCAGTCGGTGTGGACCGCATTAGCTACACGCTGAATCTGGCGGCCTGCGGCGAGTGGAGGATCGCCACGAGCCCGACCGACGCCGCCGCCGCAACCGTTCGGGAGGCTTTGCTTCATTCGGCCAGCTGAATGGCTGGGCGCTCGCGGAAGGGCACAGCCGCAGATCACCTAAGAGCCCCCCGGAGGCACCTCATCGAATCCCGCCCCGCTATTCAAGAAACCTCCGCTAGACAAGAAAGGTTTTCTTGAGTTTTCGACCCGGTCGGCATCTTCACGTAGCCGATCCTGGGGCGGCGGATACCTTGATCAGGGTCCAGAGGGATACAAAGCCTGAACCGAAGGCCGCGGTCGCCGATACGAACATGGGGCAGACCTCGAGAGCGCGCCAGCTCATAGAGAGTCGATCGAGGCACGTTCAAATGGGCGGCGGCTTCGTTGGCGTCCAGCAGCGGTTCCTTGAGGTCAGCCCCAGTCATCGCCACCCTTCAAGGAAGTCGTGCTGATCGCCCACGATGAGAGAGGGAGCGCTTTCAACCCGCCCAATCAAGCAGACGGGTTCGACTGGCGCTCAAAAAGCGGACTTACCTGCCTCCGTACGGTCCCCGAAATCGTCGAACAATGTTCAACCAGCTTGCGGATCGATCACTCGTAGAGTGCGGTCACGCGAGGCGTGGATCGAGGATCAAGGCCAGCTCGATTAACGATTGCCGTCGCCCGTTCGCGCGCCTCAGCGCGTAGCGCGGGCTCATCGAGCGTTGTAACCGCACCATCATGGAACAGTGGGCGGCCCTCGACCCACGTCTCCGCAATTGAGGCAGGAGAAGCTGACCAGATCAGCGCCTGCAGCGGATCGAGGTGTGGCGTCCACTCGTGATGGTTCAGGTCGAAGATCACAAGATCAGCCTTCTTGCCTACCTCGAGCGAGCCGATCTCGTCGTCCCAGCCAAGTGCTCGAGCACCATCGATTGTCGACATCCGCAGCGCCTTCGCGCCACCAACGAGGGTTGCGTCGAGCTTTGCGTCCTTGAACAGGCCCGCTGCGAGGTGAGATTGACGCATCAAATTTAGGTTTCCCGACGCGGAGACTCCGTCCGTACCGAGGCCTATGTCAACGCCCGCGGTCATCATCTCCGGATAGCGACCGATTGCAGTAGCCCCCTTTGCAAGCTTGAGGGAGGTAGACGGACAAAACGCCACGCTGGTCGACGTCTCCGCAATCAGTTGCACCTCTGGATCGAGGACCGCGACGGCGTGCGCGAGGACCAGATTTGGGCCCAAGCCATCGTGGTCGGCAATCCGGGTTACCGGCCAGACGCCATGGCGCTTGTCTGAGATCTCTGACTCCTCGATATTCGACGCAAGGTGGTAGGTCGTCCCGACTCCGAGCCGTTCGCTCAGCGCTCGTGCGCCGACGTGCAGCTCGAGAGTGCAGGGCTCCTTGCCCTCGATGTTCACCCAGCACCGCACCCGGCCATCGGCGTAGCCATGCCAATCGCGGACGCACTGCTCAAGCACCTCGAGGGCGGTCGCGGTGTCGGCGAAAAAATGATGATCGAGCATCTCCTCCGACCAGCCTGCGGGAATCCTCGTGGGTCGATTGTCCGCCGCATGTCGACCGACGATCCCTCGGCTGCCGATCTCTCCGACCGCCCGGGCGGTGATCCCCGGATCGTTTTGGGCCCCCATGTCGAGAAAGCACGTCGTGCCCGAGCGCAGCATCTCGCTGATGCCAAGGCGGACGCTTACCGCCTCATCTTCTGGCGAGACATGGGCATAGAAGGGCTTCGCCCAATGAAATACCCAGGCTCGTGTGGCCAGGTCGTCGGGAAAAACGGCCCGGGAGAGGGTCTCCGACAGGTGAACATGGGAGTCAACGAAGCCCGGGGTGGCCCCACGTCCTTTCATGCTAAGGAGGTTGTCGGAGTCGCGGGGCGGCAGCTGATCAAGCACATCCTTGGTCGGCCCGATGGCGAGGATGCGGCTGCCCTCGATGGCGATCGCAGCGTCCCGGATCTCGGAATCTGCTGGATCGACGGTCAGCACCCAGTCCAGATTGAGGAGATAACTACGTGGTGAAGAGGTGTCAGTCATAAGACCACGGTCCTCGCCTGGGAAAACGCTTGCGGTCCCCGAGATGGTGCGCTACATTACCAATTATTGATGGGGAGAAGGGACCTTTCGGTCCCGAAACGCGGTCTGGGGCATCGCGATTCGAGGGCAACATCAGACCAGATACCACAAATAATTCGGTATCGGCGCCAGGCGGAACCAAGATTGAGATCGAGCGCGGCGGCCTTCACTATGCGACCTCTGAGGGGCCGCTTGAGGCACTGAGGAGCATCAACGCATGTTTCGAACCCGGCGAATTCGTCGCCTTGCTCGGGCCAAGTGGGTGCGGGAAGACGAGCTTGCTTATGGCGGTTGCCGGGCTAGTTGCCCTGACCGAAGGGGAGATTCGCGTCGGAAGCAAGCCAGTGACCGCGCCAGTCACCGAAGTTGGCATCGCCTTCCAGGATCCAACCCTATTGCCATGGAGATCGGTGCGGGACAATGTGCTTCTGCAGCGCGAGATGCGCAAGCTCAGTCGCGCGCCGATCGAGTCACGGACTCGCGAAATGCTTGATGCAGTGGGCTTGTGGGAATTCGCAGACCGATACCCACATGAGCTCTCGGGGGGAATGCGTCAGCGCGCCAGCCTCGTTCGCGCTCTCGTTCACGACCCGCCCTTGCTGCTGCTTGACGAGCCTTTCGGGGCACTTGACGCCATCACCCGTGATCAGATGGTGATCGACCTGCAGCGACTTTGGATTGATCGCCGTCCGACCGTCCTCTTCGTGACCCACAGCATGGATGAGGCAATCATCCTGTCCGACCGCGTGCTCGTGTTCTCGCCACGGCCGGGCAGGATCGTGAAAGAAATCGAGGTGGGAATGGATCGCCCGCGTGGCTTGGGCGATCGCGAGTCCGCCGAGTTCATTTCGATGATTGCGGCGGTCCGGGAGACGTTCCTCAGCGAAGGGGTGCTGCACGCGTGAGTGCTTCGGACACAGCCACGTCGGCGGGCGTCGCCACCTCGCCGGCGCGCCCGCGCTCGATGGCCAGAAAGAAGTTCCTGCACCTCCTCGTCAGGGCACTGGAGCCGGTAATCACGATTGTGGTCCTGCTTGCTCTTGCTCAAGTCGTGATCAGCCTGTTGGACGTAAAGAGTTACCTGGTTCCGAAGCCATCGGAAGTTGCGGAAACGATGGTCGAAGAATGGTCGGTTCTCTGGCCGGCTCTCTTAGTCACCCTAAGAGAGGTGTTGATCGGCTTCGCCCTGGCAGCGGTGCTTGGCATCCTGATCGCGGGAGTTCTCGTCTACATCCCGCTCCTGCGTCGCATCTTCTACCCGATGTTGATTGCGACCCAGACGATTCCCAAGGTAGCCGTAGCCCCTCTGCTGCTTGTCTGGTTTGGATTCGGCATCACCCCGAAGGTTCTCGTTGTGTTCTTCATCTGCTTCTTCCCGATCGTGATCAGCACGATGGCCGGACTCTCGACAGTGCCGGAGAACATGGTTTTGCTGGCAAAGTCGATGGGTGCAAGCCGGTTGCAGACCTTTCGCAAGGTTCAGCTAGTTCATGCCGTGCCGTCGATTTTCGGAGGCCTTAAGGTCGCGATCACGCTCTCCATCATCGGAGCGATCGTCGGCGAGTACGTCGGCTCGGAAGCTGGGATCGGCTATGTGCTGATTACCGCAAATGGGCAGTTGAATACGCCACTGATCTTCGCTGCGATCGCACTGATTACCGGACTTGGGCTACTCCTTTTCGCTGCGGTCTCGCTGCTGGAACGGCTAATCCCAGGTCACGTTCGGACCTCTTCGGAGCAGCAACTCGTCACGGGGTCAGCCTTCTAGTTTTCACTCTAGCTATCCACCAAACCAGAAAGGCAGTGCCGGATGCGCAAGAACGATGCGAAGGTTTTCAACAGTTGGGGCTTGTCAAAGCTCGCCTTGGTAGGGCTCTGTGGCCTGGCGGCCCTGGCGATCGCAGTCAGCGGTTGTGGCTCGAGCTCGTCGACCACCGAATCGACCCAGGGTGGATCGCTCAAGAGCGTCAGCCTGCGACTCGACTGGGCACCGCAGGGTTACCAAGCGCCGTTCTACGCCGCGAAGGCACTGGGGTATTACGAAAAAGCGGGACTGGATGTCGACGTCCAGAGCGGACAGGGGACCTCCACGACAATCAAGCTCGTCGCCAACGGCTCGGATGATTTTGGATTCGGCCAACTTTCGGAAGTCGCGTTCTCACGGACCGAACACGAAGTTCCGCTCAAAGCGATTGCGGGTGTGTTTCAGCAGATGCCGGACACAGTGTTTGTTCGGGCGGATAGTGGAATCGAATCGGTCTCCGAACTGCCCGGGAAGAGTCTCGTCACCTCAGCGGGCGACTCTTCCAATGAATTCTTTCCGGCGCTTGCTGCGGCAAATGGCTTCAATGCCGACGAAGTCAACTTCCTCACGACGAGCAGCGAAACAAAGGAGCAAGTCTTCCTTGGCGGCAAAGGCGACGGTCTACTGGATTTCTCGGTTGCCCAATTTCTTCTCGAACGGGAAGGTACTCCCGTCAAGGCGTTCCCATACGCCGAAAACGGTGTGAACCTGATCAGCCAGGGACTCTTTACTAGCGATGATGAGATGGAAAACGAATCTGAAACTGCCGCGTTCGTCAAAGCGTCGATGGAAGGTCTGGCCTTCGCGAAAGCCAACCCCAAGAAAGCCGCGGCATTTGTTGTGGAAGCTAATGAAAAGGCGATTGATCAGGAACAGGCGGAAACCGAACTCAAGGCGACTTTGCCTTTGATGGAAACCGAAGCAACGAAGGGCAAACCGCTCGGATACATGGCCCCGACTGATTGGGAAAAGAGCGTTGAACTGATGGAAAAGTACCTCGAAATGAAGGAAGAAGACCCTGCGAACCTCTACACCAACCAGTTCATCGGAAAGGAATGACCCAGCAGCCGGCCGAGAGCATCTTGGAGCTCCCCCCCCGTGGATATCACGGGGGGGAGTTGCCGGCTGGGTGGGCGCTGACGATTACCGATCTCGAGGGTGGGCAGCCATGTGATTTTGTTTGTCTTTCTCAAGGAGACATCACCGAGCGGTTGTCCGCCCATGCAACGATCATGCGGAATGAAAGCCTCTACGTAACGTCGGGCTCGGGCCTTTACTCAAACCAGCAGCGTGAGCTCTGCCGAATCGTTGAGGACTCTGTCGGTCCGGGCGGACACGACCTGCTGTGTGGAATGTGCAGTCAGGCCTCGACCGAACTCAAGTTCGGCGTCAGGGGCGCCCCAAATTGCACCGCTAACCTCACCGCCGCCCTCGCCCCATGGGGAGTGCCTGCTGGCGGTCTCATCTCATCATTCAACGTTTTCATGCGTTTAGAGCTTGGGGACGACGGAGCGGTCGCGATCGGGACGCCGCTTTCGCAGGCCGGCGACCATGTCGTCTTGTCGGCGTTGACTGACTGCATTTTTGCTGTCTCCAATTGTCCGTCGGAGTGGGGGGCTACCTCACGAGGCGAGCTGTCTTCAATCGGGCTCGAGGTGCATTCGGGAGGCAGAGATGGCTGAACTCGTCGTTCGCCCATACGACAGCACCAATGGCGCCTCTCGAACGGAGCATGTGCGACGCGAGCTGACAGAAGCGATCCGGAGAGGCCAGCTCCGTCCGGGTGACCAGTTGCCCACCGAGGAGGAACTTGAAGTGAGCTTCGGGGTGAGTCGCCTGAGCGTGCGCGAGGCCATGCACGCCCTGGAAGCGATTGGCCTAGTCGCCGTTCTTCATGGCCGCGGACGTTTTGTCGCCCCGGACCGACGCGAGCGCTTCGCCAGGCACTTTCGCGATTTGATCGAGGAATGGGGTGAGAGCGACCCGGAGCTGCGCGATGTTCGTGGCGCGCTCGATTCGCTTGCCGCCGAACGTGCCGCCGAACGTACCGAAGAGCAACTCGTGGATCAGTTGCGCGCCCTCAACGGAGCTCTTCGCGACCTTATGCCAAGCGATGATTCGTCCGTCCTGTCGGCCTGTGACGTGGCATTTCATCTACGACTCGCTCGCGCGAGCGACAGTCCCCTGTTGCTCGAGTTGCTGGAAGCTCTTCACAGGCGCCAGCGGGAGTCGCGCGCTTTTAGCATTCGAGCCAGCGCGGGACGTTCAGTGAGCCAGCACGAGTCAGTCATCAAAGCAGTCGAGGAAGGCGATCCCGAGGCTGCTCGCCTGGCGATGACAGTCCATATTGCGACCGCCGTTAACGGCGGTCGGTCTGAGCGAGAGGAGAAGGATGCCCGTCGTGACAATTCAGATGTGGCCGGGACGCACGCTTGATCAGAAGCGTGCACTCATCCGAGATATCACCGCGGCTATGGTCGAGCACGTTGACGCTCGTCCCGATGCCCTACACGTGATCCTTCAGGAGGTCGATAGGGAGAACTGGGGCCTTGCAGGAGTCCTCGGAGTCGATCGGAGCGACGTGTGAGTCTCGCTCAGCTCGATCGAGCCCGCACGGCGCTGCTGGTGGTTGACATGCAGAACGCATTCGTCTCCGACCGAGGCACCTTAGGACTCTCTGGGGTCAGCGTCGCCTCGACGCAGGAGTGCGTGCCGCGCATCGCCGCGACGGTTGAAGTCGCAGAAGCTGCTGGGGTGCCGGTGCTCTGGACACGTCAGGTCCACCTAGCTGACGACGTGCGTCGAGAGGCTAAGCGCATCGCCCCTCATACAGCTCGGCGCAAGCAGATCGCCGCCCTTGCGGGATCATGGGACGCCGAGATCGTCGACGAGTTGGTTCGACTGGCCTCGGACCCAACCATGATTGTGGTGAAGCACCGTTTCGGTGCTTTTTACGAGACACGGCTTGAGGCGCTGCTTCGCATGCTCGGCACCCAGAGCCTCTTAATCTGTGGCACGACAGCAAACGCGTGCGTCGAGACGACGATGCGTGAAGCGTATATGCGCGACTACGACGTCGTTGCGATCCGTGACTGCGTACCCGCCGTAAGGACAGAGTGGATGGCGCAGACCTTAGCGATTTGGGAGCAATACCTGGGGAAGGTTGCATCCTCTGAGGAAGTGATCGCCTGGCTTGGCTCAGAGGAGACCGCTGCTGTGGATGGTGTTGGGCACATTCTGCTCGAAGCCGTCGACCTCGACCTGCTCGCCAACTTCTACCTGAAGGTGCTCGGTCTGACCGAGCGCAAGCGGGGCGAAACGGTGGATGGACGGCCGCTCATCGTCACCGATCAGGGCATTGGGCTGACGAACGGCAAAACTGACGGCGGAACCAGTGGGTTTGATCATTTGGCGCTCAGAGTGCACGGCCTAGAAAAGCTCGTGGAGAGGGTAGAGGAGGCGAATTGCACGATCCTCCGGGGTCCGCAGGACAGCGAGTACGGGACCTCTTTCTACATCGCTGATCCCGAGGGCAACGTCGTCGAGCTGATTGGGAGCAGAAGATGAGCGGCATCGATGCCATGTCTTCGCTCGGGAGCGAGATCCTGGCTAAGGCCAGGGAGGCGCTGCAGGAGATCAGTGTCGATGTATTGGTCGCAACCTCCCCGGAGAATGTCACCTATCTTTCTGGTGCCGCGCCTCCCTCTCAGCGGACAGTTCGATCCCGCCTCGCAGCGGCGATCGTGCCAGCCAGCGCTGCCGACGACGAGGTCGTGGTCGTCGACCTCGAGGGCCCGCTGGTAGAAGCACACAGCTGGCTCCGGCGGGTCCGCCGTTATGCCGAGTTCGTAGAACACCCGGTCGATGTGATCGCCGCGTCCTTGGAGGAGCGCGGGTTGGACTCGGCGCGTATCGGGTTCGAGGCAAGCTACATGAGCCAGGCCGACGTCGAACGCTTGCGGGCGGCATTACCGCAAGGTGTGCTGGTGCCGGCTGACGAGCTGCTCGCGTCGCTCAGGATGTTCAAGACGTCCGGTGAGATCGAGCTGATCCGTCGCATCGGCCAAGTAGCAGAGCGCATACAGGTGGAAAGCGTGACTGAGGTTGCGGCTGGAGACACAGAGCAGGATCTCGCGCTCCTCCTGTCTGAGCGCTATGCGAACGGTGGAGGAGATGCGCTCACGATGCTCGTCGTCGCCTCGGGAGAGCGCTCGGCTCATCCGAATGGTCCACCGACGAGCCGGCGGATGGCCCCCGGCGAGTTAGTCAGGCTGGACGTGATTGGGACTGGCGGCCACTACTGCTCCGACGTGGCACGTACCGCCGTTGTTGGGGAGCCCACGGCTGAGCAGGCGCGGGTTTACTCGTTGTTGGCCGAGGTCCACGAGCGGTGCATAGAGGCGATCAGGCCAGGCGTCTCCACCGCCAAGATTTATGAGATTTATCGAGAGGCCGTACTCGTAGCGAACTTGCCCGCGTACCACTTCGTCGGCCACGGCTTGGGACTGACTCTGCATGAGCAGCCCTTCCTCGGGGTCGCATCGGATTCGGTCCTCGCGGAGGGGATGGTGCTTTGCATTGAGCCTCTGACCTTCGTCGAGGGGAGGTTCGGAATCCAGATCGAGGACGAGCTTCTCGTTACCGCTGACGGTTGCGAACGCTTCACGGAGGCCGGCGACATGTTGAGGATCCCAGCGTGATGCCGATCGAGAACTGCGAGGTGTTCCTCGTTGGGCTGCCTCAGCGTCGCGACCATTCGTGGGCAAGCAAGACGAGTGGAACCATCGGCCGGCACGCCATCGTGCGTATGGAGGCGGCTGATGCGACCGTCGGCTGGGGCGAGGCACCTGCGATCCCCACCTGGGGAGGCCATGGCATGCGCCAATACGGGGAGACTCCGGAGACCGTTGCCCATGTCGTGACGGAGCTTCTTGCGCCTGTCGCAATCGGATCGGATCCTCTTGCGATAGGACCCCTCCACACGAGGATGGACGCGGTCGTTAAGGGTCATCCCTACGCGAAGGCGGCGGTCGATGTCGCGTGTCACGACATTGCTGCTCGGCAACTTGGCGTGTCCGTTGCCGATCTACTGGGTGGCCCCCGGCGCCCAGGCATCGAGATCTGCCATTCGCTCGGCCTCTTGGAGATCGACCTCTGCCTGGAGGAGGCAGAGAAAGCCGTGGCCGAGGGAGTTCGGACGATCAAGTGCAAGACGGGCGTGGACGGCGATCGCGACGTCGCGCTCGTTGCTGCGTTGCGCGATCGCCTAGGCCCGAACATTGCGATCCGCGTCGACGGCAACGAGGGCTACCGTTCTGTTTCGGAAGCTGTTTCGGTGACCAAGCGGCAGGAGGAATTCGGACTTCTACTCTGCGAGCAGCCTTTGGGCGGCGCCAAAGCCCTAGCTGAGGTCGCACGCCGGATCGACGTGCCGGTCATGGCCGACGAGTCCGCGTGGACCGCCGAAGACATTCTCGAGCTCGCGGCGCTTGGTGCGGCAGAGTCATTTTCGTGCTATGTCACGAAGCCGGGCGGACTCTGGCGCGCCCGGCAGCAGGCCGAGATCGGCGCGACGGTTGGTATGACCTGCGACATCGGAGGCTCGATCGAGACCGGTATCGGTAATGCGGCCAATCTCCAGCTCGGCGTAAGCCTCGAGAGCGCGGTCATCCCGAGTGTCTGCCCGGTGAACGTGCCGAGAGACGCCGCGGGCCCCGAGATTGCCGGCGTGTACTACACCGACGATCTGATCGCTACAGCCTTCGAGCTGGTCGAGGGGGTTGTTCGCCGCCCACCCGGCCCTGGCCTGGGAATCGAGGTCGACGAAGACAAGGTTCGCCACTACTCGTTGGTTGCTGCCGGAGCCTAGTGCGTGGCCAGGATTGCCGTGCTCGGAGCAGGATCGGGCGGCCTCGCCGCTGCCGCGCAACTTGGTGAACGTGAATTTGACGTCGTGCTCTGGTCGCGACCGGGGAACACATTCGATGCGCTGCAGAAGGCAGGCTCACCCAGCTTCGAGGGCGTCTTCGGTAGCGGGCGCGCGCAACTTGCGCTCCTGACTGATTCACTTGCTGCTGCGCTACGCGGCACCGACGCTGCCGTGGTCTGCCTGCCAGCCTTCGCCCTAGGGCCGCTCGCGGATGCCCTAGCGGCGCTCGATGCCGACGTGCCACTTGTGCTCAACCCTGGTGGGACCGGGGGGGCACTGAACATCGCGACCAGACTGCGCGCGAGCGGCGCGCGTCCGATCCCGATCGCGGAGTTTTCGACCCTTACCTATGTCGCTCGCAAGGCTGCGGCCGACCGCGTGGAGGTAAGCGCAGTCGCGGGTCGAGTGAGGTCCGCCTGCTTGCCAGGTGGTGAGGAGGCCTTACAGTGGGCTCGGGAGTTGTATCCCCAGACACGGGCTGAACGAGACGTCTTGGCTACGAGTCTCGCCAACGTGAACCTCGTTCTCCATCCGCCGGGCGCGATACTTGCCGCCGCTTGGGTCGAGGCGAGTAAGGGAGACTTCCTCTTTTACGCCCAGGCAACGACGCCTGCTGTGGCACGGACCATGGCGGCTTTGGATTCCGAGCGACTCAGTGTCGCCTCTGCCTTCGGGCATGAGTTGGACCCTTTGTTGGAGGAGATGCGCGCAATCGGGACGATCGACGATGGTGCTGCGAATGATTTGGGCGCAGCCATCCGCAGCGGCCGCGCCAACGCGGCGATTCGCGCTCCCACGTCCCTCGCAGACCGCTACTACCGCGAGGACCTCCCTTTCGCACTGCGCCCCTTCTGCGAGCTGGCGCAAACGGCAGGAGTGCAGGTGCCGACCGCAGATGCGCTTCGTGCGCTGGCCGAAACTGTCTTGCCTGCGGGGACCATGGACGACGGACTGGGGTTGGAGGGTATGGGATTAGCGGATGCCGGCCTGGAGGAGACCCTCGGCCGAGTGGCGATTGGGGCCCAGCCATCGTGAACTGGAGCGGCCTGCACCTTGCGGTGATCGGCGGTGACGAGCGCGACGTCGAGATCGCTCGCCTGGCAGCTCGAACTGGCGCCAGGGTCACCGCTCATGGCCTACCGTGGCCCAACGACGGTCTCGCAGACGTCGAGAAGGTCGACGATCCGCGCGGAGCTGCGGCTGGGGCCGACTACGCCCTATTACCCATTCCAGGCCTCGACGGTGGGCGGGTCTTCGCTCCTTCTGCACCGGCGCCAATTCAGGCAGATGCAAAGCTTCTTAGCGTCATGGCGCCCGGGGCGGCAGCGGTCCTCGGTCGCGCTGACGGCCGACTGCGCACGGCGGCCAAAGAAAGCGGCGTAGAGCTCATCGAGTACGAGGACGACAAGGTCCTCATGCTCGAGCGCGGCCCGGCGATAGTCGAGGGCGCAATCGCGATCGCGATTAAGTCGACGGTGGTGACGATTCACGGAGCCCCGATCGGCGTGGTGGGGCAGGGGACGATTGGGACGCTCCTTTCCCGCACCCTCTTGTCGCTCGGCGCCAAGGTCACTGTTTTCGCCCGCAATCCGATACAGCGCGCGCGGGCAGGTGCTGACGGTTGTGCGGCCGCGGAGCTTGGCGACCTGGTTCGAATAGCGCCGAATCTGGCTATGTTGTTTTCCACCGTGCCCGCGCCAGTGGTGGGGGTTGAGGTCCTAGATGCCCTTCCACGTGGCTCTCTCGTAATGGACCTCGCGGCGCCCCCAGGTAGCGTTGATTTGGACCAGGCGCGGCGCTTGGGGCACACGGCGATTTGGGCTCGCGGACTTGGGAGCCGCGCACCTTTGACAGTTGGACGAAGCCAATGGAGTGGGATCCAGCGTCGGATCGAGCGTCGCGAGGCGGCGCGGAAAAAGGGAAATGGTGTGAGAGGTGAGCGGGACCCGTAAGAGCGAATCAGCGCCCAAGGCGTCGCGTGCAATCGCGTTAAGCAAGACCCTCAGGGCAGAAATTGAAAGCGGGGCAATCGCCCCAGGCTCAAAGCTTCCCGCCGAGCGCAAGCTTGCTGACGAGGCCGGGCTCAGTCGCATCACGGTGCGGGAGGCACTGCGCATGTTGGAGAGCACCGGACTGATCGAAACACGTGAACGAGAGGGCCGTTTCGTCGTCGAGTCTGAGCAGCGGCTGCAACGCGAGTGGGCAACCTGGGGGGAGATCTACATGTCAGAGGCCCTCGATCTACTCATCGTCCGTGGCGCACTCGACGTTCTTGCTGCCGGTCTTGCCGCACTCCAGAGGACAGACGCCGGCATCGATCGTATTCGGGCAGCTCACGGGGAGTTCGAGCACGCGTGCGACGCCGGCACGCCCGAATCGCTGAGAGACCTCGACGTCGCATTCCATCTCGCTATCGCTCAAGCCGTACATGGGCGACTTCTTTTTTCGATGCTGAGCAGTCTGCATGGGCATCTGGCGGATGCGCGCGTGTTCGCCTTCGTTCGTCCCGAGCGGGCGATCCAGTCCGCTATTGAGCATGACCGGATCCTTCGTGCAATCGAGGCTGGCGATTCCGCCAAGGCAGAAGAAACAACGTCCGCTCATTGCGCCCGAGTTCGGAGGATCCTTGAAGTTGAGGGCCGAGCGGGGAAATTAGGCGGCGCGACCGAAGAACATGGAGCACTGCGCCCGTTGCGCTAGGTCACATTTCTGGATGGCTAGGGGCCGAATCCGAGCTTCACCACGTGCTCTGCTCAGCCGCGCAAGGTAGTGAGCTCATCTGGGGCGGCTAAGCGTAAAGTTCCCGACGCAGTGATCCTGCGGTCGCTGAGAAGGGGCCTCGGGGCCACGTGATCGCCATCTACGCCGAGTTCTTCTATCCGCCACGTCGTCGGATCTTTCTTCGGAACAAAGTGCGAGCAACTCGAAGAGTGAGCCAGCGACTTAGCGACGCCCAGGTAGACAACCTGTTCGCCATCCTGGGTCTCAGCGATGCAGAGACCGAGGCAGGTTTAGTCGTGCGGGCGTCTGACCCGAGGACTTCCACAAGAACGAGCTCTTCTGGGTGCTTGCAGATCCTTTCGACGCCGATGACCGCCGGCTATGCACCGCGTCATTGACGCGATGAACGTGATCGGCGCCCAGCCCGACGGCTGGTGGCGGGATCGCCGCGCCGCAATCGAGCGGCTGGTCGGCCAGCTCGATCGCTGGGCGACCGAGGCCGACGAGCAAGTCACCGTCGTCCTTGAGCAGCCTCCCTCGCCGCGAATCCGCGCCGAGAGGATCGGGATCGCCTGGGCTCCGCGCCCAGGTCCCAACTCCGCAGACGCGGAGATCCTGCGCCGACTCGGTGGCTGGCTCGCCGAGGGCGACGTGACGCTGGTCACCTCCGACCGCGACCTCGCCGATCGAGCGCGCTCCCACGGCGCCGAGGTCGAACCTTCCGCGGCCTTCCGCGCTCGGCTTGAGCCGCTCTGATCTCCAATACTTGGCCTTTCTCACCCCCGTTTTGCAGAATCCCCCGCTCGGTGATCGGCCGTACGGCGTCTGAAGCCTTGGTAGGAGTAATGGGCATTTCTTTCGGCCGATTTGGACCGGGGGCGGTGCGCGTCCCCGCCGCTTCTACCGCCCCTCATCCGCACAACCCTCCTGAAAAGGAAGGCTCTCCGAGGGCCTTGACCCACGTCCAGCTACCTCGATATTCAGAGATAACGAGGAATCCGCGGGAATGGCTCCTGTGGCCTCGAGATTAGGTCCGGGATTGGTTTAGTCAGCGACTTCCTCTAGCGAATGCCGACCGGAGTTCTAAGCTCGTTCGCATGAGCTATCGCGAACGCGATCTCTTGGAGAAGGTCACCCACCCAGAGCCTGGGAAGCAATCCCCGAACCGACCTCGCTTTCTCCACGCTCTGAAGGAGGCTGCGAGGGAGGCGATCCTGCGGCGTGTCAGCACGAAGCGGTAGCCGTCGCAGGCCGCGAAGCGGACCGTGGCGCCGGATGCCTCGTCAAATGTGTCCGGCAAGTCCCAGGGCGAGGACAGGAGGGACGCGAGAGAGGCCCCGGGGATGCATCGGCGCCGAGGTTCGCCAGCTGGGGGCCGAGCGTTCGCCGGTTCAAATCTCCCTCCCCGATTAGCCGGAAGCCCGTTTCGGAAGCAGGCTTGCAGGTCGCTGAGTCAGAGGTGCACCCACCGATACTCCCGCGAGAGGGCATAGCCATTTGGAAGAGCTACGGATTGACATACCCCTGGCCACCGGCCTCTTCCGGGCGTTGCCCATGGCTGACCTGTCGGCACATGTGGGGTCGTGGGCGCTTCCTATCCGGGCGCCGGGTCCGGCTCGTAGGCTCTGTGACGTAATGAGCGAGCCGACCCGACACGAGCACCCGCTTCTCCGTCGCGCCGACCTCGCTGCCGATCCGATCGTGCAGTTCGATCGCTGGTACCAGCCGGCCGAGCGCGAAGTGCCGCTGGCGGAGGCGATGACTCTGGCTACGGTCGGGCCCGATGGCGCCCCCGACGCGCGAATGGTCCTGCTCAAGGGCCACGGTCCCGACGGCTTTCGCTTCTTCACCAACTACGAGAGCGCCAAGGCGGCCCAGATCGCCGCCGACTCACGGGCGGCCCTGGTCGTCTACTGGCGCGAGCACGACCGCCAGGTCCGCGTCCGCGGTTCCGTCGAGCGGCTCCCGGCCGCGGACTCCGACGCCTACTTCGCGAACAGGGACCGCGAGAGCCGCATCGGTGCCTGGGCCTCGCCACAGAGCCGACCGCTGCCCGGGCGAGACGCCCTCGAGGCGAGCTTGAGAGAGACCGAGGAACGCTGGGAGGGCGAGGAGGACATTCCCCGCCCGGAGCACTGGGGTGGCTTCTTGGTGCGGCACGAGACGGTCGAGTTCTGGCAGGGTCAGAGGGCGCGCCTGCACGACCGCTTCCTCTACACGCGCGAGATTGCGAACGGCTGGCGCATCGAGCGCCTTGCGCCCTGACTCCTCCCTCGAACTGAAGCAGCCCACTGCTATACGGCCATCCACTCGATGATCCGCGGGTGGTAGCGAGAGACGAATCGGGCCCGGTATCGGTCGTCGCGACCACCCTAAAGATGCCTGCAAACGAGGATTCTGCCCCGGCTCTTGTCCATGTGCGCCTGTGCGTGCACACCCGCACACCCCGAGGCCACGGAAGCTTCTCCGCGATTCTCGACCCCCCAATAGCTACTCAGATATTCAGAGATATCGAGTAATCCGAGGGAAGCGCTCCCGTGGTCTCGGGGAGGTATCAGTAAGGCGGGGGTTATCGGGCGTTGGGGCTTTGCGCGCAATGGCGGTTAG
>CAWADG010000007.1:0-119880 GCA_963780815.1 uncultured Solirubrobacterales bacterium
GCCGGCGGGCAGGACATCGACCGCGTTTCGCGCGAGATCCATGGATTTCAATTTTCGCGCTTCACTCGCGGCGCGAAGACTCGACATGCACGCTTGCTCGTTCCGCGCTCATCGGGCAATGCTAGACTGCCGCCTTCGCTCGGCGGATCGACGCCGATGTGATCCTCTCGATGGTTCGTCGTATTTTCAAGCTTCGCCGGCGAGGCGGCACGGAGCCGCCGCCGGCGACGAAACCCGCGCCGGAGAAGCCAAGGAGACCGCGGCTGAAGAAGCTGCGCATCCTGTTCGTGCTTCTCGGCCTCGCCGTGCTCGGGCTGGTCTCCTTCGTGTTCGGGATGATGGCCGCCGTCGCCCAGGACCTGCCGGCGATCTACAACTTCGCCCAGTACAAGGCCTCCCGCAACAGCGTCGTCGTCGGCGACAACGGCGAAGAGCTCGGGACCCTGACAAGCGACCAGAACAAAATCCTTCTCAACTCGAGCCAGATCTCGCCGAACGCCAAGAACGCGGTGGTCTCGATCGAGGACAGCCGCTTCTACGAACACAGCGGCGTCGACTTCAGGGGCATCGGCCGCGCCCTCGTCCACGACATCCTCAGCCAGAGCGCCGAACAGGGCGCCTCGACGATCACCCAGCAGTTCGTCAAGCAGGCACTGGAAGCGGAAAGCAGCCGCACCATCCTCGAGAAGTTCCGCGAGGCGGCGCTCGCCTACCGGCTCGAGAAACACTGGAGCAAGGACAAGATCCTCACCGAGTACCTGAACACGATCTATTTCGGCGAGGGCGCCTACGGGATCGAGGCCGCGGCCCGCACCTACTTCGGAGCCGCCCACCCCGGTTGCGGCACCTCGACGGAACCGTGCGCGGCCGTGCTCGAGCCGTACGAGGCGGCGATGCTGGCGGCGATCATCCAGTCGCCCTCCGCCTACGACCCGAAAATCTATCCCGAAAACGCCCTCGCGCGCCGCAACCTGGTGCTCGAAAAGATGTACGAGCAGGACTACATCTCCGAGGAACAGATGATCGAAGGACAGCGACACGCGCTGCCGCCGCCGAGCAGCATCGAACCGCCGACCTTTGAATCGAAGGCGCCCTACTTCGTCGCCTACCTGCGCCAGCAGTTGCTCGAACGCTACGGGGCCTCGAAGGCGTTCTACGGCGGCCTCAAGATCAAGTCGACGCTCGACCTGCAGCTGCAGGAAGCGGCCGAAGAAACGATCGCCTCCTACCTCGGCTATCTGCCGGCGACCGCCTCGGTGGTCGTGATCGACAACCACAACGCCGCAATCAAGGCCCTTGTCGGCGGCTCCGACTTCAAGTCCACCCCGTTCAACCTTGCCACCCAGGGGCGCCGTCAGCCGGGGTCATCGATCAAGCCGTTCACGCTGATGACGGCGCTGGAAGAGGGGATATCGCCCGCCACCACTTACGAATCCGCGGTTCAGGAATTTCACTTCGGCAAACACGGGAAGGAAGTCTTCGTCGTTCACAACGACGAAGACTCTTATCTCGGCTCCTGCTCGATCGAATGCGCGACCACCTACTCCGACAACTCGATCTACGCCCAGCTCGGCCTCGAAGGCCTCGAAGGCAAGACGGTCGAGGACCGCACCCGCTCGATCGCGAGGACGATCCACGCGGCCGGCTACAGCGACCCGGTCTCGACCAACCCGGCGATGGTCCTCGGCGGCCTCAAAGAAGGGGTCAGCCCGCTCGGCTGGGCATACGCCTACTCGACGATCGGCAACAACGGTGACCGGGTCAGCGGCACCCTCGCTCCCGCTCCCCGGCGACAGCCCGGTCGCCTTCACCGAAGTCGCCGACAAGGACGGGCACCTGATCAAAGGCGGGAACAACGACTCGATCCACACCCAGGTCTTCGATCAGGGGACCGCCGAAGAAGAGAAGCGCATCCTCGAAACCGTCGTCTCGTCCGGGACCGGCACCCACGCCCAGATCGGCGCCGAAGGCCAGTGGGGGAAGACGGGCACGACCGAGAACAACGGCGATGCCTGGTTCTGCGGCGGAATAGCCGACGAAGTCACCGCCTGCGTCTGGGTCGGCTACCCGGACACGACGACCCCGATGACCACTCTGTACGCAGGGCGGCCCGGTGATGGGCGGGACCTTCCCGGCGCTGATCTGGGCGGGGGTGATCTCGGCCTGGCAGGAAATCAGCAGCGAACGGGCTGCGGAAGCGCAGGCGAAGAAGGAAGCCGAAAAGAACGGGGAAGAATTCGAAAGCTCCGAAGGCAGCTCCTCGGAAGGCACCTACGTCCCGCCCTCGACCTACTCCGAACCCGAAGAAGCGCCCGCGCCCGAAGAAGCGCCCGCGCCCGAACCTGAAGCGCCGGAACCGGCGCCGGCCCCCGAAGCGGCACCGGAAGAAGTCGCCCCCGAATCGAGCGGCGGGGTCAGCAGCGGCGGCGCCGCGGCGCCGGGCTGATCAGGCTTCCGGCGCCGGCTTCGAGACGTGCGGGTTGCCGGCCAGGCAGAAGCGCCAGGGCCGGTCGACCGCTTTCGTGATCCCGATCCGCGGGCCGGTGACGATCTCCCCGCTCCAGCCGTCGCGTCGCGCCGTCACCAGGAACGGGTCGATCGTCAGGTCGGCGCCGTTGGCACTGAGTCCGATCCCCAGCGCCTCGGTCAGCTTGCCGGGACCCGAGCAGAGATCGGTGTCAGGCCGAGCGCCGCGCAGCGACCGCATCTCCTCGAGGCCGTGGGTCGGCTCGACCGCGCGGATCAGGACCGCGGCCGCGTCGCCGCCGGGCTCGGCGACGAAATTGAGCAGGCTATGGATCCCGTAGGAGAGGTAGACGTAGGCACGCCCCGGCGCCCCGAAAAGGACCTCGGTCCGCTCGGTGAGGCCGACGTAGGCGTGACAGGCTGGGTCATCGCGCTCGTAGCTCTCGGTCTCGACGATCACACCGCCACGGCCCTCGTAGAGGAGCCGGCACCCGATCAGGTCGCGGGCGACGGCGTGGACAGAACGATCGAAGAACTCGACGCCGAGTCGAGGCTCGGCGCTCACCGCTTCCATGCTGCTCACCGGTCCTCCGAGGCGAGCCTGGCCTCGACTGCGGCGAGGGTCTGGCCCGCCTGCGCGAGCTGGGCGGCGAGCGCCTCGGACCCGGTCCCGCCCACGATTCGCTTCGACTCGAGCCAGCTCTCGCGGCGAAGCACCTCGTAGTAGGCGTCGTCGAGCAGCTCGGATCGCTGCCGGAGCTCCTCCGGCGTGAGGTCGGAGAGGGTCTTGCCCTGATCGACGGCGTCGCGGACGAGCGCGCCGACCACTCCGTGCGCCTCGCGGAACGGCATCCCCTTGCGAACCAGAAGGTCGGCGATCTCGGTCGCGGCCAGCATCTCGTCCCCCGACGCCTCCTCGAGGCGCTCGCGGTCGAACTCGACGCCCGCGAGCATCCCGTCAGCCGCTTCGAGCGAGAGCTCGACGGTGTCGATCGCGTCGAACAGCGGCTCCTTGTCCTCCTGCATGTCCTTGCTGTAGGTCAGCGGCAGCGCGTGCATGGTCCCCAGCAGGGCGAGCAGGTCGGCGGCGACGCGCGGCGCCTTGGCCCGCAGCAGCTCGGCCGAGTCGGGGTTCTTCTTCTGCGGCATGATGCTCGATCCTGACGAGAACGACTCGTCGAGCTCGCAGAAGCCGAACTCGCTGCTCGACCAGATCACCAGCTCCGAGCCGAGCCGGGAGAGGTGCATCGCCGCGGTCGACGCGGCTCCCAGGTAGTCGAGGACGAAGTCGCGGTTGGAGGCGCCGTCGATCGAGTTCGCGCTGAGGTGCTCGAAGCCGAGGTCGTCGGCGACCGTGCGGCGGTCGATCTCCCAGTTGACGCCGGCCAGGGCGCCGGAGCCGAGCGGCATCACCGAGGCGCTGTCGAGCGCAAACTGGAAACGGAGGACGTCGCGGGCCAGCATCCAGAAGTAGGCGAGCAGGTGGTGGCCGAGGTAGACGGGCTGTGCGCGCTGGAGGTGGGTGTAACCGGGCATCGGCCAGTCGCGGTGGCGCTCGGCAAGGTCGAGCAGCCGCGACATCGCGGCACCGCAGAGCTCGATCGCCCGCAGCGAGTGCGCCTGGACGACCATCGCGACGTCGGTCGCGACCTGGTCGTTTCGCGAGCGGCCGGTATGGAGCTTGCCGGCGAGGGCGCCGATCTCGTCCTCGAGCAGGCGCTCGACGGCCATGTGGATGTCCTCATCTGCCTCCTCGAACTGGAATCCGCGCTCGCCGATCCGCGCCCGGACCCGTTCGAGCCCGGCGTCGATCTGCAAGCGCTCCTCCTCGCTGAGGACTCCGATCCGCTCGAGGGCGCGAGCGTGCGCCTGGGACTGGTCGAGGTCGTACGGCGCCAGCCGCCAGTCGAACTCGAGCGAGCGGTTGAGGCGCCAGAAGCGAGGGTCCGGGTCTTTGCGAAAACGGGACATCACAATTCGGCCCTCAGCGTATTGCCGCCGCCAGCTCCCGGCAGACCCGTTCCACCTGGGGCCCGGTCATCCCGGGGAAGAAGGGCAGGGCCAGCGAGCGGCGCGAGGCCTCCTCCGCGACCGGGAAGTCGCCCTCGCCATAGCCGAGCTCGCGCAGGTGCGGGAAGAGGTGGATGCACGGCATGTAGGCCTTGGAGGCGACGCCGCGCTCGGCGAGGCGGGCGATCGTCGCATCGCGATCGGCGGCGGCGGGCAGGCGGACCGGGTAGACGAACCAGCCGCGCCGCTCGCGGTCGCGGCCCGGGCCCGGCGCCTCGACTCCGGGAACCGCGGTGAGCGCATCCGCGTAGCGCGCCGCGACATCTTCACGCTGCGCCAGCATCGCGTCGAGCTTCTCGACCTGGGCGGCGCCGATCGCGGCTGCGACGTCCGAGAGCCGGTAGTTGAAGCCGAGCCCCGAGTGATCGAGCCAGCCCATGTCCGGCACCCGGCCCTGGTTGCGCTCGCTCCGCAGCCGGGCGGCCGTCTCGGCCCGGTCGGGGATCAGCATCCCGCCCTCGCCCGTCGTCAGCTGCTTGTTCGCGTAGAAGCCGAACGCCGCGAGGTTGCCCCGGGCGCCGACACGCCGCCCGTCCGCATCGGTCGCCCCGAGCGCCTCGCAGGCGTCCTCGAGGACCGCGAGGCCGTGCTCGGAAGCGGTCCGCTCGAGCTCGGTCATCGCCGCCGGGTATCCGAAGATGTGGACCGGGAGGATCCCGACGGTGCGCTCGCCGACCGCCGCCGCCGCGGCGGTCGGGTCGATGTCGAGCGTCTCGGCGTCGACGTCGCAGAACGCCGGCCGGACCCCCTCGTAGAGCAGGCAGTTGGCGGAGGCGACGAAGCTGAGCGGGCTGGTCAGGACCTCGTCCCCCCCGCTCCAGCCGAGCGCCCGCACCCCGAGGTGGAGCGCGGCGGTCCCGCTCGACACCGCGACGGCGTCGTCGACCCCGAGCCAATCGGCGAAGGCCCTCTCGAAGCGCTCGACCATCGGGCCGAGCGAGAGCCGGCCCGAGCGCAGCACCTCGAGCACCAGCTCCTCCTCGCGATCGCCGATCTCGGGCCGGGCGAGTGGGATCGGGTCGGTTTCCGGCTCCGCACTCATTCTTGGAACGCGTACTCCAATGAGTCGACGAGCGCCTCCCAGGAAGCCTCGATGATGTTCTCCGAAACGCCGATCGTCCCCCACTCCCGCTCGCCGTCGGACGAGTCGAGCAGCACCCGGGTGACGGCGCCGGTGCCGTGGCTCTCGTCGAGGATCCGGACCTTGTAGTTGGTCAGCTCGATGTCGGCGAGATGCGGGTAGCGGTCGGCGATCGCGCCGCGCAGGGCGCGGTCGAGGGCGTTGACCGGGCCGTTGCCCTCGGCGACCCGCAGGTAGCGCTCGCCGTCGACCCTGACCCTGATCGTCGCCTCGGTCTCGACCCTGCCGTCGGCGCGCTTCTCGGTTGTGACCCGGAAGCTCTCGAGCTCGAAGAGCGGCCGGTAGCTGCCGGCCTCCTCCCGCAGCAGCAGCTCGAAGGATGCCGGCGCCGCCTCGTAGTGGTAGCCGCGGTGCTCGCGCTCCTTGAGGCGGGTGACGGCCCTGCCGGCCGCCTCGTCGTCGATCTCGAGCCCGGCCCGCTCGGCCTGGGTGCGGATCGTCGCCTTTCCCGAGAGCTCGGAGGGAAGGATGTCGCGGTCGTTGCCGACCGTGGCTGGGTCGAGGTGCTCGAAGGTGCGGGCGTCGGCGGCGACCCCGGCGGCGTGCATCCCGGCCTTGTGGGCGAACGCGTTGCGGCCGACGTACGGCGCGTCGGCATCGGGGGTCAGGTTGCAGAGCTCGTCGAGGTAGTGGGCGGTCTGGGTCAGGCTCGCGAGCTGCTCGGCGCTCACGACCTCGTAGCCCATCTTCAGCTGCAGCGCCGGCAGAATCGAGGCCAGGTTGGCGTTGCCGCAGCGCTCTCCGTACCCGTTGACCGTCCCCTGCACGAGGCGGGCGCCGGCGCCGACGGCGGCGAGCGAGTTGGCGACGGCGCACTCGGCATCGTTGTGGGTGTGGATCCCGACCTCGACCGAGTCGCCGAGCTCAGCGACGACAGCCGCGGTCGCCTCGGCGACGAACGCGGGGAGGTTGCCGCCGTTGGTGTCGCAGAGGGTGACGTTCTCGGCCCCGGCGGCGGCTGCCGCCCGGGCGCACTCGACCGCGTACCCGGCGTCATCGCGGTAGCCGTCGAAGAAGTGCTCGGCGTCGAACACGACCCGCTTGCCCTGCTCCCGGCAGAAGGAGACCGAGTCGGCGATCATCGCCAGGTTCTCCTCGGGTGAGACCCTGATCACCTTCTCGAGGTGGAGGCCCCAGCTCTTGCCGACCAGGCAGATGACGGGGGCGAAGCACTCGACGATCGTCCGCAGAGCCTCGTCGTCCGCGGCCTCGACGTCGCGCCGCCGCGTCATCCCGAAGGCCGCGATCGTCGCCTGCTCGAGCTGCACCCCCTCGAGGCGCTCGAATAGCTCGGCTTCCTTCGGGTTCGAGCTCGGGAAGCCGGCCTCGATGAACTGGACCCCGAGCCTGTCGAGAGCGTCCACCACCTTCAGCTTCTCCTCGACCGAGAGCGACATGCCGGGACCGCCCATGCCGTCGCGCAAGGTCGTGTCGTAGAGCTTCACCTGTTCCATCTGCTGCCTTTCGATTCGAGGGATCGGGGAGTGGGCCTGCGGGCCCGCCTGCGCAGCACAGCCGCGCCAGCCGCTAGGCGGCTGCGGTAATTCGCCCGATTGCCTCGAAACGGCGCAACATTCAGGAGCTGACCTTACTCGGTTCGTCCGCCTGGCTCGGCACCTCGATCGGGTCGAGCCACTCGAGGTACTCCTCGGCCCGCCCGCAGAGGGCTTCCTCGAACTTGGCCTGGATGACCTTGGTGACCTCGCCCGGCTCGCCGAGCTCGTGGTCATCGACCGAGCGCACCGGCACCAGCTCGGCGGCCGTCCCGGTGAGGAACAGCTCGTCGGCGAGGTACATCTCGGCGCGGGCGATCGGGCGCTCCTCGACCCTGTAGCCGAGGTCGAGCGCGATCTGGATCACCGAGGCGCGGGTGATCCCGTCGAGGATCGCCGAGGTGTGGCCCGGGGTCAGCAGGGTGCCGTCGCGGACGACGAAGACGTTCTCGCCCGAGCCCTCCGAGACGCAGCCGTTCTGGTCGAGCAGGATCGCCTCGTCGTACCCGGCGTTGGCGGACTCGGTCTTGGCGAGGATCGAGTTCAGGTACTGGCCCGAAGCCTTGGCGTGCGGGATCAGGCTGTCGCCCGAGATCGTCCGCCACGAGGAGACCTTGGTCCGGATTCCGTGCTTCTTGCTGTCCTCGCCGAGGTACGCCCCCCAGGGCCAGACGGCGATGATCACCTCGATCGGCGCGCTCTGCGCGAAGAGGCCCATCTCGCCGTAGCCGCGGAACGCGAGCGGCCGGATGTAGCAGGAACGGAGCTCGTTGCGGCGGATCAGCTCGTGCGTCGCCTCGCGCAGCTCCTCGGCCGAGTAGGGAAGCTCGAAGTAGTAGAGCTCGGCCGACTTCTCGAGCCGGGCGAGGTGCTCGCGGTGGCGGAAGACGGCCGGGCCGCGCTCGGTCTCGTAGCAGCGGATGCCCTCGAAGACCCCGGTGCCGTAGTGGAGGCCGTGGCTGAGCACGTGGACCTTGGCGTCCTCCCAGCGTACGAACTCGCCGTTGTGCCAGATCGACTCAGCCGTTTCCATGACGGGAGCTTAACGACCCATCTGCGCGAGTACCGCATCTGTGATTTCGCTGGTGCCGACCGTGCTCTCGCCCGCGGCGGCGAGGTCGGCGGTGCGCAGCCCGCGCTCGAGCACGGCGTCGACGGCGGCCTCGATCCGCTCGGCGTCGGCGGCGCGGTCGAGGCCGTGGCGGAGCATCATCGCCGTCGAGAGGAAGGTCGCGAGGGGGTTGGCGATTCCCAGGCCGGCGATGTCGGGAGCCGATCCGTGAACGGGCTCGAACAGCCCCGGATCTCCCTCGGCGCCGAGGCTCGCCGAGGGGAGCATCCCCAGCGACCCGGTCAGCATCGCCGACTCGTCGCTGAGGATGTCGCCGAAGAGGTTCTCGGTGACGATCGTGTCGAAATCGGCCGGGCGGGAGACGAGCTGCATCGCGGCGTTGTCGACGAGCAGGTGCTCGAGCTCGACCTCGGGGTACTCGGATGCGACCCGGCTGACCACCTCGCGCCAGAGGCGCGAGGTCTCGAGCACGTTGGCCTTGTCGACCGAGGTGACCCGCGGCGCGCGGCCGTCGGAGCCGGCGCGCCTGATCGCGGCCTCGAACGCGGTCCGCGCGATCCGCTCGATCTCGGCCACCGAGTACTCGCAGTTGTCGTGGGCGGAATCGCCGTCGCGGCCGCTGTCGCCGAAGTAGATGCCACCGGTCAGCTCGCGGACGACGAGCAGGTCGGTTCCGGCGATCCGGTCCTCGCGCAGCGGGCTCGACCCGACCAGGGCCGGGCTCGGCCGGACCGGCCGCAGGTTCGCATAGAGGCCCATCCCCTTGCGGAGGCCGAGCAGGCCCTGCTCGGGCCGCGGCGCATCGGGGTCGGTCGTGTCCCATTTCGGGCCGCCGACCGCACCGAGGAGGACCGCGTCGGCACCGCGGCATGCCTCGAGCACCTCGTCGGTGAGGGCGACGCCGTCGGCGTCGATCGAGCAGCCGCCGATCAGGCGCTCGTCGAACTCGAACTCGCCGATCGCCTCGAGCAGGCGCCGGGCGGCGGCGACGATCTCGGGGCCGATCCCGTCTCCGGGCAGGAGGACTAAGCGTGGTGTAGGGCTCATGAATGAATGGCTCCCGCTTCGTTTGCTGCGCAGAGAATCAGATTTCGACGCTTGCTCACTCCGCGGTCGCGGCGATGTTGAGGCGGACGTAGTGGAGGACGAGCGGCTCGCCCATCCGCTCCATCACCTCGGTTATGAACGGGTCCTGGAGCTCTGCGGGCAGCACCCTGATGTAGGGGCCGAGCGAGACGGTTCGCAGGAACGCGAGCGGTTCCTCGGGCCGGACCTCCTTCGGTTCGAGCCAGCAGCGGACGTCGGTGAAACCGACGTCCTCGAGGATCGGCGTCGTCTCGTCGTCGGAGCGAAAGTTCCAGGCTTTCGGCACGTCGGCGAGGTATTTCGCGTACTCGCCGCTCTCCGCGACGCTGAAGATCACCTCGCCGAGGAGGGCGACGTTCCCCCTGCCGCCGCACTGGGCGACGAGCCGGCCGCCGGGTGTGAGCGTGGACCGAATCCGGGTGAAGAGGTTGCGGTGATCCCCGATCCAGTGGAAGACGGCATTGGAGAAGACCGCGTCGACCCGCTCGTCGAGCTCGAGCGCTTCGAGGTCGACGTGGCGGAGGTCTGCCGCCGGCCCGAGGACCTCGCGCGCCTTCCTCAGCATCTCCTCGGAGCCGTCGACGCCGATCACGCGTCCGTCGGGCAGGCGCTCGGCCAGGGCCTCGGTGACGCGACCCGAGCCGCAGCCGGCGTCGAGCACGGTCTCGTCGCCCTCGAGCGGCAGCCGGTCGAGCACCTCGAGGCCCCAGCGGAACTGGGAGTCGGCGACCCGGTGATAGACCTCGGCGTCCCACTCGCGAGGGCCGGTGTGCGATGGCGGAGTTGGGGACATCGCTCAGACTCCCGTCGTGACCGGGCCGCGGTCGGCTCCGCCCGCGTTCTCGAACTCGTCGATCGCCAACGCGTTTTCGAGCGTGACGCCGATGTCGTCGAGGCCGTTCAGGAGCCGAAATTTGACGTCGGGCTCGATCTCGAACTCGAAGACCCCCGCGGTGCCACAGCTGATCGTCTCATCGTCGACGTCGATCCTCGCCTCGCCCGCCGCGGCGACGGCGCGGCAATGCTCCTCGTCGAGAATCGCCGGCAGCAGGCCGATCTTCGTGCAGTTGACGTAGAAGATGTCGGCAAAGGAGGGCGCGACGATCGCCTGAAAGCCGAAGTCCTCGAGCGCCCACGGGGCGTGCTCGCGCGAGGAGCCACAGCCGAAGTTGCGGCCGGTCACAAGGATCGGGTTCGGCTCGAGCTCGATCTCGCCGTCGCGGATCCAGTCGTAGAAGAGAAACTCGCCGAAGCCGGTCCGCTCGACTCGCTTCAGGAACTGCTTGGGGATGATCTGGTCGGTGTCGATGTCGGCCCGGTCCAGGACCGAGACCCCGCCCTCGATGACGTCAATCGGCCTCATGCTCAGCTCCAGTCTCTGATGTCGACGAAATGGCCCTCGATCGCGGCAGCCGCCGCCATCCTCGGGCTGACCAGGTGGGTCCGGCCGCCCTTGCCCTGACGACCCTCGAAGTTGCGGTTGGACGTGGAGGCGCAGCGCTCGCCCTCGATCAGGATGTCGGGGTTCATCCCCAGGCACATCGAGCAGCCGGCCTCGCGCCACTCGAAACCGGCCGAGCGGAAGACCTCGTCGAGGCCCTCCTCCTCGGCGGTCGCTTTGACCTGCTGGGAGCCCGGCACGACCATCGCCCGGACCGAGTCGGCGACCCGGCGGCCGTCGACGATCGAGGCGGCCTCGCGAAGGTCCTCGATCCGCGAGTTGGTGCAGGACCCGATGAAGACCCGCTCGGGCCTGATCTCGGTCATCGGGGTTCCCGGCTCGAGGTCCATGTAGCGGAGCGCGCGTTCGGCCGACTCGCGGTCGGCCGGAGCGTCCATCGCCGCCGGCTCGGGGACCGAGTCGGTGACCTCGACGACCATCCCCGGGCTCGTACCCCAGGTCACCATCGGCGAGATGTCGCCGGCGTCGATCTCGACCTCGGTGTCGAAGGTCGCCCCCTCCTCGGTCGGCAGGTCGCGCCAGCGCTCGACCGCCGCGTCGAAGTCATCGGGCGCCGCGCCGCGTCCCCGGACCCACTCGAACGTCGTCTCGTCGGGGGCGATCATCCCCGCCCGGCCGCCGCCCTCGATGGTCATGTTGCAGATCGTCATCCGGCCCGGCATCGAGAGGCTCTCGATCGCCGGCCCGGCGTACTCGACCGCGTGGCCGACCATGCCGCCGGTCCCGAGCCGGCCGATCGTCGCCAGGATCAGGTCCTTCGGCGTGACCCCCTGTCCCAGCTCGCCGCCGTAGAGGATCCGCATCGTCTTCGGCCGCTTCTGGACCAGGCACTGGGTCGCCAGCACGTGCTCGACCTCGGAGGTGCCGATCCCGAACGCCAGCGCCCCGAAGGCGCCGTGGGTGGAGGTGTGGCTGTCGCCGCAGACGATCGTGACACCCGGCTGGGTGACCCCCAGCTCGGGCCCGATGACGTGGACGATGCCCTGCCGGTCGGAGCCGAGTGAGTGGATCGGGATCCCGAACTCCTCGCAGTTGCGCTCCAGGGTTTCGACCTGGACCCGGGAGAGTTGGTCGGCGATCAGGCGCGCGGCCTTGGTGCCGTCTGTGGGCACGTTGTGGTCGGCAGTGGCCAGGGTCTTGTCGGGGCGGCGGACCCCGCGGCCGGCCAGCCGCAGCCCGTCGAAGGCCTGCGGCGAGGTGACCTCATGGACCAGGTGGAGGTCGATGTAGATGAGGCCGTCGGAGACCTCGTGGGCCTCCCAGATCTTGTCGAACATCGTCTTGGGCATCTCGCCTCCTCTACCCCCTCCGAAGCCCCGCGGCGATCACCGCGAGAAACCGGGCCGGGTCGTCGCTTTCGTTCTCGAAGTGGTGTGGAAGGTCGGCGTCGAAGGTGACGGCGTCCCCCTCGTGAAGCTCGTGGCGGCTGCCGTCGACGATCAGCGCCAGGGTGCCGGTGAGGACGACGGTGGTCTCGCGGCTGCCGGGCTCGTGCATCGGCGGGTCGGCCGGGCCGCCGGTCGCGGCGCCCGCCTCGAGCGTGTGCAGGGAGACGTCGGCCCGCTGTCCGGGCAGCGGCGGGGTCAGCTCCTCGAAGCGGTGTCCGCCGCGCGAGGAGCCGCGGCGGTCCCGCTCGCGGCTGATCACGACATGCTCACCCTCGTCGAGGCGCAACAGCTGCGAGAGGGTCAGGTCGAGACCGGCGGCGATCTTCGCCGCGACGGCGATCGTCGGGCTGGTCTCGCCGCGCTCAACCTGCGAGAGCATCGGGGCGCTGACCCCGCTGCGCTCGGCCAGATCCCGCAGCGAGAGCCCCATCGCGTCGCGCAGGGCGTGCACCCGCGCGCCGACTCGGTTGCCGACAGCCTCGGCGCTGCCTCCGCCGGCCGCGTTCCCAGCCTGCTCGTTCGCCTCAACTCTCATTACGAACGTACGTTATCACATACACGCCCCGCCCGGATGTCGCACTTCCCTCCACCCCTTGGAGCAAAGTGCGACATCAGGCCGGAGAGGGATGACGGAGGCTCGAATTCAACCCGGCCGGAGGGGCGGGCAGCCCTACGGGCCCGGGGTGCGTTCGACGGCGGCCTCGGCGGTCGCCGCCTCGGCCTCGCGCACCGCGGCGCCCTCGAGGGCGTTGGACAGCGCCCGGACGTAGGCGCGGGCCGAGGCCTCGAGGATGTCGGTGGCGACGCCCTGGCCGGTGGCCAGGCGCCCGGCGGCGCGCAGCATCACGCTGACCTCGCCGAGGGCGTCCTCTCCCGCGGTCACGGCCTCGACCGTGTACTGGCGCAGCTCGCACTCGGTGTCGGCCGCCTTCTGGATCGCGAGGAAGATCGCGTCGACCGGGCCGTCCCCCCCGACTCTCCGATCGCCTCCTCACCGGAGGGCAGCCTGACCGCGACCCGCGCCTTGGGCTCGCGCCGCGACCCCGCCTCGACCTCGAACCAGGCCAGCTCGTGGGCGTCCTCGCGCTCGCGCATCTCGTCGGAGACGATCGCCTCCAGATCCAGCGCGGTGACGTGCTTCTTGCGGTCGGCGACCTCCTTGAAGCGCTTGAAGGCCGCGTTCAGGGCATTGCCCTCGACCTTGAACCCGAGCTGCTCCAGCGCGTCGCGCAGCGCGTGGCGACCGGAGTGCTTGCCGAGGACGATCGAGTTCGACTCGAGGCCCACTTCGGTCGCGTCCATGATCTCGTAGGTGGTGCGCTCCTTCAGGACCCCGTCCTGGTGGATCCCCGACTCATGTGCGAACGCGTTGCGGCCGACCACCGCCTTGTTCGGCTGAATCGCGTAGCCGGTCAGGCGCGAGACCATCCGGCTGGTGCGGGCCAGCTCGCGGGTGTTGACGCCGGTGGTCAGGCCGTGGACGTCCTCGCGGGTGCGAACCAGCATCACGATCTCCTCCAGCGAGCAGTTCCCGGCCCGCTCTCCGATCCCGTTCACGGCGCACTCGACCTGGCGGGCGCCCGCCAGCAGCCCGGCGTAGGAGTTGGCGACGGCCATCCCCAGGTCGTCGTGGCAGTGGACCGATGTCTCGACCTCGCTCAGGCCCGGGACCAGCTCGTAAAGCCGCCGGAAGTAGGCGACGTACTCATCCGGCGTCGTGTAGCCGACGGTGTCCGGGATGTTGATCACGGTTGCGCCCTCCTCGACCGCGATCGCGCAGACCTCGGCGGTGAACTCGACGTCGGCCCTGGTCGCGTCCATCGGCGAGAACTCGACGTCGGCGCAGTAGGACTTCGCCAGCGCGACGGCGGCGCGGGCCTGGCCCTTGACGTCCTCGCGGTCGGTCTGCAGCTGATGCTCGATGTGGATGTCGGAGGTCGAGATGAAGGTGTGGATCCGCGGCCGATCGGCGTCGCGGATCGCCCCCCAGGCGGCGTCGATGTCGGCCTTGTGGGTGCGGGCGAGTCCGCACACGACCGGCCCCTCGACCCCGCGCGAGATCGCCTCGACTGCCTCGAAATCGCCAGGCGATGTGATCGGGAAGCCGGCCTCGATCACGTCGACGCCGAGCCGCGCCAGCTGCTGTGCGATCTCGACCTTCTCGGCGGTGTTGAGCGAGATCCCCGGCGACTGCTCGCCGTCCCGCAGGGTCGTGTCGAAGATGTGGACGCGGTTTGCGTCGTCTGGTGCTGCCACTGGACCTACCTCCTTCTCGCTTTGACTCGAATGACCTTTTCTCTCGCGGCTCACGCGCCGCCCAGCGCTATTCCCCCCGAAGGGGGAGGAGAAGGAGAAGCGCAAGGCTGTCGAGCCGGTGCGTCATTCGCTGATCAGCTTAGCGCACGTCCCGTGGCCCGCATAAGCTGCGCGCATGGAGTCCCGCTCCGGCGGAACGGCGCCCACACCATGGCTCGCGCTGATCGCGATGGGGCTCAGCGTCGTCGTCATCGCCAACGACTTCTCGGCGATCAACGTCGCGATCCCGACGATGGAGCAGGACTTCCACACCAACGTCAACACGATGCAGTGGGTGGTCAACGCCTACGCGCTGACCTTCGGGGTGCTGATCGTGACCGGCGGCCGCCTCGCCGACATGTTCGGCCGGCGCCGGGCCTTCTTCGCCGGCACCGCGATCTTCGCCTCGATGTCGGCGCTCGGGGGCGCCGCGCCGACCGAGACCTGGCTGATCGCGACCCGGGTCCTGATGGGCGTCGGCGGCGCGCTGATGTGGCCGGCGATCCTCGGGATGACCTACGAGATCCTGCCCGAGGAGAAGGCGGGGCTCGCCGGTGGGATCATCATCGGCGCCGCCGGCCTCGGCAACGCCGTCGGGCCGTTGATCGGCGGGGTCTTCACCGACCTGCTGACATGGCGCTGGATCTTCTTCGCGAACGTGCCGGTCGCGATCTTCGCGGTGCTCGTCACCTACAACTTCGTCCACGTCAAGGAGCCCGACGTCGACACGCAGAGGATCGACTACGCGGGCGTGTCGGCGATCTCGTTCGGCCTCGTCTCGCTGCTGATCGCGCTCGACCAGGTCGACGATTGGGGCTGGGGCGACCCGCGGACAATCGCGCTGCTCGCGATCGCGGTCGTCCTGATCGTCGCCTTCCTCCCGATCGAGCGCCGCGCCGGCAGCGGCGCGCTGATCCCGCGCGAGGTAATCCGCAACGAGAGCTTCCGCGCATCCTGCCTGGCGATCCTCTTCGTCTCGGCGACCTTCTTCGCCTCGCTGCTCTACCTGCCGCAGTTCATGCAGAAGCAACTCGGATACACGCCGCTCGAAGCGGGGCTCGGGATGCTGCCGTTCCTCGCCACCTTCGCCTTGGTCTCGTTCGTCGCCGGCCCTCTCTACAACCGGCTCGGCGCCAAGCTGCTGGTCGTGATCGGCGCCGCCTGCATCACGATCGCCCCGTTCGCCTTCTCGATGGTCGATGCCGGCTCGGGCTATGGCTCGCTGGTCGCCGGGATGATCGTCCTCGGGATCGGGATCGGGACCTTCTACCCGACCGCCACCACCGCGGGGGTGACCTCGGTCGACGAATCGCAGACCAGCCTCGCCGGCGGGATCATCTACATGTTCCAGATCGCCGGGGGCTCGATCGGCCTCGGGCTGACGACGACCGTCTTCTCGGCCCAGGAATCGTTCGTCGACGGGATCGAGGCCGGCTTCCGGCTCGACGCGATCCTGGCGCTGGTCGGATTCCTGATCGCGCTGCTGTTCGTCGGCGGAAGGATCTGGAGCCGCGGCCGGGAGACAGCCGCAGAGGCGGCGGGCTAGCGCCCTCGGCGGTCTATTTTTCGACGTTGTGGCCGGAGCCGCCACGGTCGAAATCGAACCCCGGGCCCGACAGCAGCGTGTCATTGCCGCCGCCGCCGATCAGGACGTCGGAGCCCGGCCCGCCGATCAGGACATCGTCGCCCGGGCCGCCGATCAGCCGGTCGGGCCCCGGGCCGCCGATCAGTTTGTCGTCGCCCGAGCCCCCGGCCAGCACGTCGCGGCCGGGGCCGCCGCGGACGGTGATCGGGATCGTCACTCCCCTCGAGACGGTGACGCTGTCGTCGCCGCCGTCGGCGTTCATTTCGAACCCGGCGATCGGCGGGGCGGCGCAGATGAGCTCGTTCGGGTTGCCTTCCGGATTGGTGCAGACTTCGCCCCCGACTTCGAGCGGGACGATTGAGTCGATCACGTAGTCGCGGCCGTCGGGTGTCAGCCAGACGTGGATCGTGTTCGAGGCCGACCCTCCCGCGAGCAGGACAGTGAAGGATTCCGGCGCAGCCGCGCTCGCCGACGAGACGAACGTCGCCGCGATCGCGACCGCAATGGTTATGGCCCTCTTCATCGAGACCGACCCCTGAACCGGTAGCCCACTGGCCCTCACTAAGGAAACAGGACAATCTTGCCGACGTTGCGGCGCTCAGCGATCATCCGATGCGCGTCACCGGCTCGATCGAAGGGGATCGAGGCGGCGACGACCGGCTCGAGACTGCCTGCCTGCAGGTCGCTCATCAACGGTTCGGTCACCCGGCGAATACCGCCCTCCGCGTCCCACCACTTGAGCAGGTTGAGGCCGAACACCCCCTTGTTCTCGTTCATCACGGTGAGGCTCTTCCACCAGGGCCACGTCGCCCCCGGCATCTTCGCCAGCGCCCCCAGCGTCGCCGCCAGGTCGCGCCTGCCGTCGCTGCTCGCCTCCGAGACCCCGTACATGACCAACCTGCCCCCGGGGCGGAGCAGCCGGTAGTCCTTGCGGAAGCTGGTCGGGCCCTGGGCGTCGATCACCAGATCGACGCCCTCGCCGCCGGTGATCCGCATCACCTCGCGCTCGAAGTCCTGGCTCCGGTAATCGATCGCGTGGGCGACGCCCTGGGCTCGAATCGCGTCGTGCTTGGCCGCCGAGGCGGTGCCGAACACCTCGGCTCCGATGTTGCGGCAGATTTGGGTCGCGGCGATGCCGACCCCACCTGCAGCAGCGTGGACGAGAACCCGGTCGGCCTTGCGGAGGCTTCCCATGATCACCAGCGCCGCGTGGGCGGTGCCGTAGTTGACCGGGAACGCGGCTCCCTGCTCGAAGCTGAGTCGCTCCGGCAGCGGCAGCACCTGCTCCTCGGGAACCGTGACCAGCTCGGCGTGGCCTCCAAATCGGGTCGGCGCCATCACGCGATCGCCGACCGCGTGCGCCGTCACCCCGTCGCCGACCGACTCGACCTCGCCGGCGACTTCGTACCCAAGGACGCACGGGGTCTTTGGGGAGTCCGGATAGAGGCCGACCCGGGCGAGCGTGTCGGCGAAGTTGACCCCGGCGGCCCGGACCGCGATCCGGACCTCGCCGGCGCCGACCGGAGGGTCGGGTTTCTCCTCCACGCGGAGGACCTCGGGCCCCCCGGTTCCTGTCAGGACGACCGCCCTCACGGTCGCCAGCCTATCTAGAGGTCGACCGAGCGGCCGAGCGAGAACCCGTCGAGCTCGAGGATCTTCGAGATCGTCTCCTCGCGGACAGGCGCGTCCGTGGTGAGCGCCATCACCGCCTGCTCGCCGCCGGCGGAGACGCCGACCGCGGCGGAGACGATGTTGACACCCTGCTCGCCGAACACCGAGCCGACGCGGCCGATCATCCCGGGCTGGTCGGCATAGCGGAAGACGGTCAGGTGGTCGGCGAAGGGCAGGTAGAAGCTCTCGCCCCATACCGAGACCAGGTGGGGAACGTTGCGGGGGCCGACCCCGGTTCCCGAGACTCCGGCCTCCTGATCGCCGATCCGGACGGTGATCAGCTCGGTGAAGTCCTCGGATCCGGTGTCATTGGTCTCGGTCAGATCGATTCCGCGCTCCTCGGCCATCTGCGGTGCGTTGACCAGGTTGACCGGCTCCTCGGTGTGGCCTGAGAGGACCCCGACGAGGACCGCGATTCCCAGCAGCCGGGTGTCATGGGTGGCGATCCTGCCCCGGAACTCGGCGGCCACGCGCTCGACCGAGCCGTCCCCGAGCCCCTGGGCGAGGCGGCCCAGCTTTTCGCAGAGCGGGACGAAGGGCGCCAGCGCCTCCATCTCCTCGGGCCTGACGGCGGCGATGTTGACGGCGTTGGTGACGACGCCGCCGCTGAGTGCCGCGGTGACCTGTTCCGCGGTCACGATCCCGGCCCGGTCCTGGGCCTCGGCGGTCGAGGCGCCGAGATGGGGTGTGACGACGACGTCGTCACGGGCGAAGATCGGGTGCTCCGTGAAAGGCTCCGACGGGAAGACGTCGAGGGCGGCGCCGGCGAGCTTCCCCGACTCGAGTGCATCGAGCAGCGCGTCGAGATCGACGAGCTCACCGCGGGCGCAGTTGACGAGGCGGGCGCCGTCCCTCATCGCCGCGATCGAGGCGGCGTCGATCATATCGATCGTCTCGGGGGTCTTCGGCACGTGCAGGGTGACGATGTCGGCCGCGCCGAGGAGGTCCTCGATCTCCGCCGCCCCCTCGACACCGAGCTCGCGGAACCGCTCCGCCGAGACGAACTTGTCGTAGGCGACGACGTCCATCTCGAAGCTCTGCGCCCGCCGCGCGACGAGCTGGCCGATCCGCCCGAACCCGATCACCCCGAGCTTCTTGCCGTAGAGCTCGGAGCCCTTGAAGCGCGAGCGCTCCCACGCTCCGGCGACCAGGGTCGCCTGTGCCTGGGGAACATTGCGGCAGAGGGCGAGCATCAGCGCCATTGTGTGCTCGGCCGCGGCGACCGAGTTCGATTCGGGGGCGTTGGCGACGACGATCCCGCGCCTGGTCGCGGCGGTGATGTCGACGTTGTCCACCCCCGTCCCGGCCCGGCCGATGACCTTGAGCCGCTCAGCGCGGCCGATCAGGTCCTCGGTCACCTTGGTCGCCGAGCGGACGAGGATCGCGTCGTAGGAGGAGATCGCCTCCCGCAGCTCGTCGTCGGACATCTCGAACCCGAGGTCGACGTCGAAGCTCTCCCGCAGCAGGTCGATCCCCGAGTCGGCGATCTTCTCCTTGACCAGCACCTTCACGGCTTCTTCACCTCGGCGACGTTCTCGATCACCCAGTCGATGCACGCGGTCAGGGCGCGAACGTCGTCGGGGTCGACGGTCGGGAACATCCCTACCCGCAGCTGGTTGCGGCCGAGCTTGCGATAGGGCTCGACGTCGACGATCCCGTTCGCGCGCAGGGTCGAGGCCAGCGCGGCGGCATCGATGCCGTCGCCGAAGTCGACCGTCCCGACGACGAGCGAGCGCTTGGCGGGGTCGGCGACGAACGGGGTCGCCGCCTCGGCGGTCTCGGCCCATCCGTAGAGGGCCTCCGAGGAAGCGGTGGAGCGGGCGACGCACCACTCGAGGCCGCCTTCGGCCAGCATCCACTCGACCTGGTCGGCGAGCAGCAGCAGGGTCGCAAGCGCCGGGGTGTTGTAGGTCTGGTTCTTGCGCGAATTCTCGATCGCGATCGGCAGCGAGAGAAAGGCGGGCTGCCAGCGCCCCGGTGCGCCGTCGAGCTCCTCTGCCCGGGCGACCGCGGCCGGGCTCAGCAGCGCCAGCCAGAGGCCGCCGTCGGCGCCGAAGGCCTTCTGGGGCGCGAAGTAGTAGGCGTCCGCCTCGGCCGGATCGAGCGGCAGGCCGCCGGCGCCGGAGGTGCCGTCGATCAGGACCAGCGACTCCCCCGCCTCGGGCGGCCGCCGGACCTCGACCATCACCCCGGTCGACGTCTCGTTGTGCGCCCAGGCGATCGCGTCGGCGGCGGGGTCGGCGACCGGGTCGGGGGCGTCGCCGGGCTCGGCCTCGACCAGGATCGGGTCCTCGAGGAAGGGCGCGCCCGCGGTCTCCTTGGCGAACTTCTGCGAGAACTCGCCGTAGGTCAGATGGAGGGCCCGCTCGCGCACGAGCCAGGCCGCCGCCGTGTCCCAGAAGGCCGTCGAGCCGCCGTTCCCGAGCGCGACCTCATAGCCCTCGGGGAGGCCGAGGAGCTCGGCGAGGCCGTCACGGACCGAGCCGACCAGGTCGCGTACTGGCGCCTGGCGGTGCGAGGTCCCCATCAGGTCCGCCCGCTCGGCGAGCCTCGCCAGCGCCTCTGGGCGCACCTTCGAGGGCCCGCAGCCGAAGCGGCCGTCGGCCGGCTTCAGCCCGGCGGGGATCTCTGCTGTTCTCGTCGTCTGGGTCATCGTCGTCGCCGCGGAGGCGACAGGTTATTGACCCGCGCGGGTGGACTCTCCACCGCGCCCGGCTGCCTTCGCATACGATGAAACAGATGGCTGAAGAAAGCGGCAAGGGAGCGGTCGAGGGCGAGGGCTACGCCGTCGCCAACATCGACGACCTCGGCGAGGGCTGGGGGTTTCGGAAGATCCGCAAGGGCCTCGGGGTCACCGCCTTCGGCGTCAACGCGATCGTGATGCCGCCTTCATACGAGTCCGGCCGCCACTTCCACGACGAGCAGGAGGAGCTCTACTTCCTCCACAGCGGACGGGTCGAGATCGAGTTCGGCGACGGGACCACCCACGTCCTCGAGCCGGGAGGTCTCGCCCGCGTCGACCCCTCGACGGTGCGCAGGATGCGGAACCTCAGCGACAGCGAGGACGCGGTCTACATCTGCGTCGGCGGCAAGGACGGCTACGTCGGCCGCGACGGCCAGCTCCCCGAGGGCGAGACTCGCGCGCACGGCGGGCCCCCGGGCGCCGCCTAGCTCAGAAGTCCTGGTCGATCCAGGACATCGTGTCGCGGAGGTCCTTGCCTACCCCCTCGATCGGGTGCTTGGCACCCTCCTCGCGCATCCGCGAGAGGTTCTCGCCCCCGGCGCGGTTCTCGGCGATCCACTCCCGGGCGAACTCGCCCGACTGGATTTCCTCGAGCACCTGCTTCATCGCCGCCCGCGACTCCTCGCCGATCACCCGTTTGCCGCGGGTCATGTCCCCGTACTCGGCGGTGTTGGAGATCGAGTAGCGCATTCCCTGGATCCCCTTCTCGTACATCAGGTCCACGATCAGCTTCAGCTCGTGCAGGCACTCGAAGTAGGCGAGGCGGGGGTCGTATCCGGCCTCCACCAGCGTCTCGTAGCCGGCACGGACCAGCTCAGACGCGCCCCCGCAGAGGACCGCCTGCTCGCCGAACAGGTCGGTCTCGGTCTCGTCCTTGAAGGTCGTCTCGATGATCGCGGCGCGGCCGCCGCCGATCCCCGCCGCGTAGGCGAGGATCAGGTCGTGGGCATCGCCGGTCGCGTCCTGCTGGACCGCAATCAGGCAGGGGACGCCGTGGCCTTCCTCGAACTGGCGGCGGACGAGGTGGCCCGGGCCCTTCGGCGCGACCATGCCGACGTCGACGCCCGGGGGCGGCTGGATCTGTTCGAAGTGGATCGAGAACCCGTGCGCGAACAGCAGCAGGTTGCGGGGCGCGATCCCGTCGGCGATCTCCGCCTCCCAGACTGAGGCCTGTCTCTCGTCGGGAAGGAGGACCATCACGACATCGCCCCGGCTCGCGGCTTCGGCGATGTCGAGGACCTCGATGCCGGCCTCTTCGGCCTTGGCCCGGCTCGAGGAGTCGGGGCGGAGCCCGACCACGACCTCGACCCCGGAGTCCTTGAGGTTCAGCGCGTGCGCGTGGCCCTGGGAGCCGTAGCCGAGGATGGCGACGGTCTTCCCCTGCAGCTTCGAGAGGTCCGCGTCCTTGTCGTAGAAGATGTCATCGGCCATGACAGCGGCGCCGGACTCTAACGAAGCGCCCGCCTCAGCAACTTGCCCGAAGGCGTCCGTGGCAGCGCCGAGGCGAGCTCGACCCGCTTCGGCACCTTGAAGCCGGCGAGCGAGCCGGCGCAGTGGCGCCGGAGGTCGTCCGGGGTCGCCTCCGAGCCGTCCTCGAGGACGACGACCGCGGTCACGGCCTGCTGCCACTCGGGATCGTCGCGGCCGACGACCGCCGCGTCGGCGACCTCGGGATGGCGCAGAAGGACCTCCTCGACCTCGGCCGGGACGATGTTCTCGCCGCCGCTGACGATCATGTCGTCGATCCGGTCCTCGACGTAGAGGAACCCCTCCTCGTCGATCCGGCCGAGGTCGCCCGTGTGTAGCCAACCGTCGGGATCGGAGCGGCCCGGCGCGACGGTCGGACCCTGTACCAGGATCTCGCCGTCCTGGATCCGCAGGTGTGTCGTCAGCAGCGGCCGGCCGGCCGAGCCGAGCTTGCGCTTCGCGTCTCCCGGCGCCAGCGTCGTCACCTGCGAGCATGCCTCGGTCAGGCCGTAGGTCTGGACGACGGTCGCGCCCTTCGCGATCGCCTCCTCGAGCGGCTCGTCCGGGACCGGCCCGCCCCCGATCAGGATTGCCCGCGGGCCCGAGAGATCGGCGCCGGCCTCGAGAAGCCTGGTGAGCATCGTCGCGACGAGGGAGACGACCGAGATCCCGTCCTCTTCGAGCGAGGCGGCGACGTGGTCGACGTCGAATTCATCGTGGAGGACGGCGCCGGTGCCGTAGACAACCGAGCGAACGACGATCCCGAGCCCGGAGATGTGGCCGAGGGGCAGGCAGCACAGCCACCGGTCCTCGGGCTCGACCCCGATGTTGAACGCCGACCCGACCGCGCTCCAGAGGAAGTTGCCGTAGGTGAGGCCGACCGGGTCCGGCGCGCCGGTGCTGCCGGAGGTGAGGACCCGGCAGCAGATCGCGTCCATGTCGTGCTCGCCGAGCAGCGGCAGGTCGGCCTCGGTCTGGGTCAGCTCGCCGGGGTCGTCGAGCTCGATCGCGGGTTCGGCGGCGTCGATCACGGCGGCGCGCTCCGCCGGGCTCATCCTCGGCCCGAGCGGGAGCAGGACCGCGCCCACCTTCATCAGTGCGTGGACGAGGACGACCTGCTCGCGGCGGGGGTGCATGCTGACCGCGACGGTCGAGCCGCGGCGAACGCCGTGGGCGGCGAGCCGGCGAGCGACCCAGGTCGCCTCCGCCTCGAGCTCGGCGTAGCTGACCTCAGAGCCGTCCGCGACCAGGGCGGTGCGGTCGGGGCAACTCTGTGATCTCTGGGCGAGCCAGTCGTCGAGCTTCATCTGGGCCGGGATATCGTTGCCATCATGCCGAACCGCCACAAGGATGCCCCACCGGAGGAGCGGCTGTACGCCCCGGTCGAGTGGGAGGCGTCGGGCGAGTACGAGGACATCCGCTACGAGACCGGCGACGGGATCGCGAAGATCACGATCGACCGGCCCGAGGTCCGCAACGCGTTCCGGCCCCAGACCCTGATCGAGATCTCCGCCGCCCTCGAGCTCGCCCGCGAGGACACCGGCGTCGGCGTCATCGTCCTCACCGGCGAGGGCGATCAAGCGTTCTGCTCGGGCGGCGACCAGAACGTCCGCGGCGACACCGGCTACGTCGCCGAGGGCGCGACCCTCGGGCGATTTCACGTCACCGACGTTCAGGTGCAGATGCGGCGCCTGCCGAAGCCGGTGGTCGCGATGGTCGCCGGCTGGGCCGCGGGCGGCGGCCATGTCCTCCACGTCTGCTGCGACCTGACGATCGCCGCCGACAACGCCCGCTTCGGGCAGACCGGGCCCCGGGTCGGGTCCTGGGACGGCGGCTTCGGCGCCTCCCTCCTGCGCGACCTGGTCGGGACCAAGCGGGCGAAGGAGTTCTGGCTGCTGTGCCGGACCTACGACGCCGAGGAGGCGCGCGAGATGGGGCTCGTCAACGCCGTCGTCCCGCTCGAGCGGCTCGAACCGGAGACGATCGGGTGGTGCCGGGAGATGCTCGCCCTCTCCCCCTTCGCCCTGCGCCTTGTCAAGGCCAGCTTCAACGCCCACGAGGACGGCTACGCCGGAATCCAACAGCTCGCCCACGACGCCAACCTTCTCTTCTACGGCAGCGATGAGGCCCGTGAGGGCCGCGAGGCCTACAAGGAGAAGCGCCAGCCCGACTTCTCGAAGTTCCCCCGGCGGCCATGAGGATCTGGCTGATGGCGGCGCGGCCGCGAACCCTGCCGGCGGCGATAGCACCCGTCCTCGTCGGCACCGCGGCGGCGGTCGAATGGGTCGGGCACCTACCGCGGGTCGGCGCCTTCCTCGCCGCCCTGCTCGGAAGCGTCTTCATCCAGATCGGGACGAACCTCGCCAACGACTACTCCGACGCCAAGCGCGGGGCCGATACGGCCGACCGCCTCGGCCCGGTCCGCGTCACCTCCGCCGGGCTGGTCGCGCCGCAGCGGGTGCTGACGGCGACCTGGGTCGCGTTCGCGATCGCGGTCGCCTGCGGGATCTACCTCGCGACCGTCGCCGGCGCCGTGATTCTCGTCATCGGCGCCTTCTCGATCGCGGCCGGCGTCCTCTACACGGGCGGGCCGCGGCCCTACGGGTACGCCGGGCTCGGGGAGGTCTTCGTCTTCCTCTTCTTCGGCCTGGTCGCGGTCAATGGCTCCTACTACGTCCAGGTCGAGCAGCTCGACGCGCTGCCGCTCGGCCTCTCGATCTCGGTCGGCTTCCTCGCGACGGCGATCCTCGTCGTCAACAACGTCCGCGACGTCGACACCGACCGCAGGGCGGGAAAGACGACCCTCGCGGTGCGGATGGGCCGCCAGAACGCGGTCGTCCTCTACCGGCTCCTGATCATCGGCGCCTACCTGGTCCTGCCGATCTCGCTGATCGGCGCCGACACCAGCCCCTGGCCCTTGATCGGGCTCGCGTCGCTGCCGCTGGCGGTGCCGCCCCTGCGGACGATGTCGAACCGGACGGGCGCGGCGCTTAACGAGGCGCTTGCGGGAACCGGCGCCCTGCTCGGCGTCTTCAGCCTGCTCGTCTCCGCCGGTTTGCTCCTTGCCAGCTAGGGCTCTACGCTTTCGCGGTGGAGGGGCGAATGTCTTCGAAGCAAACTGCCGTGAGCGCCGGGGCGGTGGCCGTCTTGGCCCTCGTTCTCGCTGCCGGCGCCGCCGCAGCGACGAATCTGACCCAGAAGCCGGGGCCGGGCGGATGCGTCACCCAGAACGGCCTCGCGGGCGAGTGCGCCGACGGAGCCGGCCTGGTCGGCCCGACCGCCCTCGTGCTCAGCCCCGACGGCGAGAACGCCTACGCCGTCGACGAGGCATGGGGAAGCGTCTCCACTCTCGTTCGCAACCAGGCGGACGGAGCGCTCGCCCCGCTCGCCGGCCCGGCGGGGTGTCTCTCGATGGTCGACGCAGATTGCGCCGACCCCCGCTTCATGAACGGGGCCCGTGACATCGCGATCAGCCCCGATGGCGAGAACGTCTACGTAGCCGCGCCGGCAAGCGACGCGATCGCGATCTTCGATCGCGACGGGGGCGATGGGCACCTGACCCAGTCCGGCGGCGACGACGGGTGCGTATCGGGGGCCGGCGCCAGCGGCTGCGTGGACGGCCGCGCGATCGACGAACCAACCTCAGTCGTCGTCAGCCCGGACGGCGCCGACGTGTACGTCGGATCCCAGGGGCTGAACGGGGGGATCGCGGTTCTCAGGCGCGACACGGAAACCGGCGACCTCACCCAGGAACCGGGCGCCGCGGGCTGCGTGAACGAGACCGGGACGAATTGCGCGGATGGGCTCCCCGAGATGGTCGGCCTCGAATCGCTCGAGATCAGCCCCGACGGCAAGACCCTCTACGCGATGTCCCCGGCCCGCGACGCGGTGACGCTCTACTCGCGCAACGCCGAAACGGGGGCGCTGACGCCGATCCCGGCGCCGACCGGGTGCATCGTCGGCGCGTCGGCCAACGGCTGCGTCGTCGTGACCGGACTCGGGGAGCCGCGCGCGCTGGCGTTCTCGTCGAGCGGCGACGGTGAGAACGCTTACCTGGCGTCGGAACGGCGCGACGCGATCCTCGTCTTCGACCGCGACGCCTCGACCGGTGCCCTGATCCAGAAGTCCGGAACAGCCGGGTGCGTCAGCAATACGGGCAGGTCGGACCCGATGCAGGCGGGTACCGATGGCGCCTGCGCCAACGGCGTCGCGATGGACGCCGTCGACTCGATCGCGGTGCCGCCCGACGGCAGCGCCCTCTACGCGACGACCAAGGAAAGCGACGGCGTCGTCATCTTCGAACGCGCCGCCGACGGCACGATTGCGCAGCGGCCGGGGACCGCCGGCTGCATCACCGAGACCGGGTTCGAAGACACCGACCTCCCCTGGACCGAAGGGATCTGCGGGGACGGCCGCGGGCTGCTTGGGGCCGACGGCATCGCCGCCGCCGCCGACGGCCCCCAGGTCTACACCTCTGCGCGCTACGGCGGCGTCGACGCCTTCGACGTCGTTGCCCCACCAGGCCGCGAACAGCCGGTGGCCTCACCGCCGGCGCCGGCGCCGGCGATCAGCGCCGCCTGTGCAGGCGCCAGGGCGAGGGCGGGGAAGATCGCCGACCGGCTCAAGTCGCTGTCGAGGGAAAACGAGCGCAGGGCCCGCAAGGCAACCTTCGTCACCTCCGAGACGGCCAAAGACAGGCTGAACGAAGCCGCCGACCGCGGCCGGCGCCGGGCCAAGGGGATGAGGGCGGACCTCCGTCGGGCGAACAGGGTGGCCAAGCGGCTCTGCCTCTGATCGCCTCGCCGGTGCAATGCTTGGGGTATGCGCATCGCCACAGTCGAGGTCGTTCCCTACGCGCTCCCGTTCAGCGAGCCGTATGTGACCGCGGCCGGCAGCCTCGGGCGGCGGGAGATGGCGCTGCTGAGGCTGCGGGACGAGGATGGGATCGTCGGCCTCGGCGAAGCGGTGCCGCTCTCGCTTCGGGGCGGGGCAGACCTCCCGCAGGTCGTCGCCGAGCTCGAACGGCTCGCCGAGCGCGAGAGCCTCGATGAGCAGGCGCTTGCCGGCGACGCGCCGCTGCTCTCGCCACCGGCGCGCTGCGCGGCCCTGACCGCCCTGGCCGACCTGCGCGGGAGACGGGCCGAGGCTGAGCACGGTAGCGCTACCGGAGCCCCCCCACCCCCCGTGCGCTGCAACGCGACCCTCTCCGCCGGCGAGCCGGATGAGGTCGTGAGCGAGGCGCTGGCCTGGGCCGAGGACGGGTTCTCCTCGTTCAAGCTGAAGCTGGGGACGGGTGACGACCTCGGTCAGGTCCGTGCCGTCCGCGACGCGATCGGGCCGGACGCCCAGATCCGCGTCGATGCCAACGGCGCCTGGGACGTCGAGACCGCGAAGCGGACGCTCGCCGGCCTCGAGGAGCTCGACGTCGAGCTCGCCGAGCAGCCGGTGGCCAGCTCCGAGGAGGCGGTCGCCGTGGCCGAGGCAACCTCGATCCCTATCGCGGCCGACGAGAGCGTTACCAGCCGGGCCGAGGCCGAGCGCGCGGTCGCGATGGGCGCATGGTCGCTGACCGGGGTCAAGCTCTCCAAGGTCGGCGGCCCCGAGGCGGCGATCGAGATCGCCGAGGTGATCCCGACCTACGTGACGAGCGCGCTCGACGGCCCGGTCGGGATCGCGGCGGCCGCCCAGGTTGCCGCGACGCTCAGCGAGGCCTGCGGCGAGCAGCAACTCGACCTCGCCCACGGCCTCGCGACCCAGAGGCTGTTCGCCTCGACCGTCGCCGCCGTCGGCTGCGAGCTCGAGGGCGAGCTGCTCCACCCGCCCGCCGGGCCCGGGCTCGGCGTCGAGATCGACGAGGCCGCGCTGCAAGCACACCGCCTCTGAGACCACATAGGTTTGAACCATGGATCGGACCAACGCCAACACCGCGCTGGCGTCGGCGTTCGTAGAGGAGCTGGCCCGCTGCGGGATGCGGAGGGCTGTCATCTCCCCCGGCTCGCGCTCGACGCCGCTCGCGGTCGCCCTCTGGCGCCGGCCGGAGATCGACGTCGAGGTGATCGTCGACGAGCGCTCGGCGGCGTTCCTCGCCCTCGGGGCCGCGCAGGCGTCGGGGACGCCGGTCGCGGTCCTCTGCACCTCGGGCACGGCCGCGGCCAACCTCCACCCGGCTGTCTCCGAGGCCGACCACTCGGCGATTCCGTTGATCGCGCTGACCGCCGACCGGCCGCCGGAGCTGCGCGGGATAGGGGCCGGCCAGACGATCGACCAGATAAAGCTCTACGGGTCCTCGGTGCGCTGGTTCTGCGAAGTCGGGAACCACGGCGCCGATGACGGCGGGCTCCTCCATTACCGCTCGACCGCCTGTCGGGGGTTCGCCGCGGCCCGGGGGGAGCCGCGGCCGGGGCCGGTCCACCTCAACCTGCCCTGGCGGGAGCCGCTGGCGCCGATCGCGGTCGAGGGGGCCGTCACGGCCACCGATGAGCTTGCCCTCGAGGGTCGGGGTGATCGGCCGCTGACGGCGGTGACCCCCGTCGACCTGGAGCCCTCCGATTTCCTCCTCGAGGAGGTCGCCAAGCACATCGGCGAAGCCCTCTCCGGGGTGATCGTCGCCGGCCGCCAGCTCGACCCCGGTTTGCGCGAGCCGCTCGCCGAGCTCGCCCGCGTCGCCGGCTTTCCGATCCTCGCCGAGCCGACCTCCCAGATCAGATGCGGCCCGCATGACCGGTCCCAGGTCGTGACCGCCTATGACCTGCTGCTTCGCGACGAGCGGTTCAGCACCCGGGTCATTCCCGACCTCGTCCTCCGGTTCGGGGAGATGCCGACCAGCAAGCCGCTGCGGGAATGGCTGACGAGGTCAGGAGCCGACCAGATCGCGGTCGACCCTCTTGGGGGCTGGAACGAGCCGACCCGACGGGCGGCGGCGCTGCTGCGGGCGGACCCGACCGACCTCGCCGCCGGGTGGGCGGCGCGGCTCGGCGAGCAGCGCGATCCGCCGAGCGCCTGGATCGAAGCCGAGGCCGCGGCGCGGCGGGCGATCGAGGGGGAGCTCGACCAGATCGAGACCACGACCGAGCCCGGCCTCCACGCCGCGTTCGGCGAGGCCCACCGCGACGGCGACCTCGTCTACACGGCCTCGAGCATGCCGATCCGTGACCAGGAGGCGTTCCTGGGGGCCGTCGACGCCGACGCCCTCTTCCTCTGCAACCGCGGCGCCAACGGCCTTGACGGCCTCATTTCGTCGGGCATCGGGGCCGCCGACGCGACGGGGAGGCCGACCACGATCGTCACCGGTGACCTCGGCCTCCTCCACGACCTCGGCGGCCTCGCCGCCCTTCGCGAGGTCACGACGCCGGTGCGGATCGTCGTCATCGACAACGACGGCGGTGGCATCTTCCACTTCCTCCCCCAGGAGACGGCGCTCGACATGGCCGAGTTCGAGGCCCTGCTCGGGACCCCGCGCGGGGTCAGCGTCTCGCGCGCGGCGGATCTCTTCGAGCTGCCCCACCAGAGCCTCGGCTCGATCGCGGAGCTGCCCGAGGCACTCGCGGCCGGCACCGGCCTGATCGAGGTGAGAGCCGATCGCCACACCAACGTCGAGCTCCACCGCCGGCTGGCCGATCGGGTCGGCGACGCCGTCTCCTCACTCGCCTGACGTGTGAACCTGCAATTGACCCTCCACATGGAGGCAAATCGCAGGCTCGGCGGCCGAAATTTGGGTCAGCAGGCGATACGGCCCGCTCCGCGGCCGGGCCCCGGCTGCCAGGCGGGGAAGGAGAAGAGTGTCAGGGAGCCTCCGGGCTTGGGCAATGAGACGCGCGTGGGACATGTGCCGTCGGAGTTGATCTCCATCACCGACCCCGTGAGCTCCCCGGAGGTCATTTCGGTCGGCGCTTCCGTTGTCGTGTAGACGAGCCGTTCGCCCGAGGGATCCCAACTCGCCGGTCGCTCGGCCTTTCTGGGCGTGTCGGTAAGGCGCACACGCCCCGACCCATCGGCGTTCTCCGCAAAAAGGTCGACGTTGAAGCCGTCGCCGAGCTCGCAGCAGGTCGTGCCCGGCGAGCGTTCGATTCCAAGGTAGGCGAATCGGTCCCCGGTCGGCGAGTACCTGGGCCAGGCGGCGTTCCTTGCCAAAAGGCGCGAGCCGCGACCGTCTGTGCGCAGCGCGATTGCATTGTCACGATTACGGAATGCGTCGCGGTGGGTCACGCCGAGCAGGGTGCCATCGAGCGAGAACGAGGAGGGGATGTCGGTGACGCCGTTCCGCCACCGTGTGAGCTGACGCAGGCCCGATCCATCGAGATTCACGGTCCAGACCGCGGTGCCTTTCCAGACGGAATCGGGGAACGGGCCCCTTTGACGGAGGCGCCTGCTGACGGTTCGCGCGAAGGCGATCGATTTCCCATCCGGCGCGAAGGCCGGAGCGAAGCCGCCGGCCGTGTGCGGTATCGGATGGAGCCCAGTCCCGTCCGCGGCCACCAGGTAGAGACGCCTGTCTTCCGGGTATAGGTCCAGTGGCGGCTTTCCGAAGATGCCGCCAAGGGCGACCTCTGACCCATCCGGGGACCAGGCGGGGCCACTCTGGGGATAGGGCAGAGGCCGGGCGCGGATGCCGCCGCCCACGAGCACCATCGATTCACCCAGCGCCGCGTCGCTGGTGCCGATCACCAGCGCAGCCGGCCTGTCCGTCTCCCGGACGAAGGCGATCCGTGGGCCCGGAGGCGGCTCCGCCAAGCCGGTCGCAGCGATCGGGGCGGCGAGCACGACGACCGCGGCAAACGCCGCGATGGCCCGCCGCGGCACGGTTACTCCGCCAACAGCGGCAGCAGCGCCTGAAGCTTGACCTCGGTCTCGGCGAGCTCGGCGGCCGGGTCAGAGCCGGCGACGATGCCGCCACCGGCGTAGAGGTGAGCCTCGCGGTCGCGGAGGAGGGCGCTGCGGAGGGCGACGCAGAATTCGCCGTCCTCGGTCGAGTCCATCCACCCGACGGGGCCCGCGTACCAACCGCGGTCCATCCCCTCGAGCTCGCCGATCGCCTCGGCGGCGATAGGGCCGGGCTCGCCGCCGACGGCGGGGGTCGGGTGAAGCAGCCCGGCGAGCGAGATCGCCGAGAGCGGTTCGGCGAGCTGGGCGATCACCGGCGTCGCCAGGTGCTGGATGTTGGCGACCCGGATCACCTCCGGCTCCCCCCCGGCCTCGACCCAGACCGAGTGCGGCCGGAGCAGGCGGACGATCTCCTCGGCGACGATCAGGTGCTCGCGGCGGTCCTTGTCGCTGCGCAGCAGCTGCTCGCCGAGATGGTCGTCGACCGCCGGGTCGGAGCTGCGGCGGGTCGAGCCGGCGAGGGCGACGGTCGAGGCGCCGGCGCCGGAGCGGCGGATGAGGAGCTCGGGGCTGGCGCCGACGAAGGCCGCCTCCGGGGTCCCGCAGCAGAAGCAGAAGCAGGATGGGAAGTGCTCGCGCAGCGCGCCGAATACCGCGGCGGGGTCGTGCGCCGACGGGGCACTGACGACGACCTCGCGGGCGAGTACGACCTTCTCCATCGCCCCGGCCTCGATCCGCCCGGTCGCCTCCAGGACGGCATGCTCGAAGTCGCCCGGGGGGCGGGCGCTGCGGATCGATGGACGCTCGGTCCGATGGGGGTCGATCAGCGCCAGCGGGTCCGTCCGAAGCCCGGAGACCCTGCCCTCGGCCCTGTCGGCCGCCTCCTCGAGGTCATCCCCGGGGCCGACGAGGAGGTTGACGGTGAGGAACACCTCCTCGCCGGCGCGGCAGATCGAGACCTCAGGCAGCCACATCGTCGCCGGGGTGAAGGAGGACCAGGGCGAGGACCCGGCGCCGGCCGGGTCGAACGCGAATCCGCCGGTCCAGACCGGACCGGCGCCGGCCGGCAGGTCGCCGGGCTCCTCGACGATCGCCTCCTCGGCGACCCGCAGGCACTCGCGGGCGACGTCGCCGAAGCGGGCATCCCCCCGCGAGGTCGACTCGTGGGCCACGCCGAGGGTCGCAAGCGCGAACTCACGATCGGGCTGCTCCCAGCAGAACCACCGATCCGAGGCCAGGCGCGAGGCGAATACAGCGGCGCAGGGGTCGATCGCATCGACCGGCACGGTGACGCTGGCCAGGGTCCGGCGGCCGTTGTGGACGGCCTCGCGCAGCGACGCCCGGAGCGAATCGGAGAGTGACGAGGCCCAGGCGTCGCCTGGAGCCGTCATCTCAGTCGGCGCCCCTGGCGATCGCGATCTCGCCGGTACGGACCATCTCGATCAGCCCGTGCGGTCGGATCATCCGCTCGAAGGCCTCGATCTTGTCGGCCGAGCCGGTGACCTCGATCGTCAGCGCCCGTTTCGAGACGTCGACGATCTTGGCCCGGAATATCTCGGCAAACTGGATGATCTCCGCCCGGTTCTCGACAGCGGCCGAGACTTTGAACATCGCCATCTCGCGAGCGACGGTCTCGGCCGGCTCCATATCGCGGATTTTGAGGACGTTGACGAGCTTGTGGAGCTGCTTCGTCACCTGGTCGATCGGGTGGACGGCGCCATCGAGCGTCAGCGTGATCCGTGAGATGCTCGGGTCGTCGGTCGGCCCCACCGCGAGGGTGTCGATGTTGAAGCCGCGGCGCGAGAACAGTCCGGCGATCCGTGCCAGGACGCCCGGCTTGTTCTCGACCAGGATCGAGAGGATGTGCTTGCGGCCGCTGAGCTGGCCGGGGACGTGGAGGTCCTCGAGCTTGACCAGCTGGGGAGTCCCGGCCTCCATCAGCCCACCGCCTCCGGCGCCTCGACCATGTCGCGGGCCGCCTGGCCGGGCGGGATCATCGGGTAGCAGTTCTCCTCCTGGACGACGCGGACGTCGAGCAGGACGGGGCCGTCGGTATCGAGCGCGGTCGCCATCGCCCCCTCGAGCTCGTCGGAGCGCTCGCACCGCATCCCGGTCGCGCCGAAGGCCTCGGCGAGCTTGACCCAGTCGGGGCTGGCGCCCATCTCGACCGAGCTGTAGCGGCGGTCCCAGAACAGCTCCTGCCACTGGCGGACCATCCCCATGTAGCCGTTGTTCATCAGGAAGACCTTGACCGGGATGTCTTCGTTGACGCAGGTCGCGAGCTCCTGGCAGGTCATGATCAGGCTGCCGTCGCCGGCCAGGCAGACTACGTCCTCGTCGGGCCGGGCGACCTTGGCGCCGATCGCGGCCGGCAGCCCGAAGCCCATCGTCCCGAGCCCGCCCGAGTTGATCCAGCGGCGCGGCTTCTCGAACCCGTAGTACTGAGCCGCCCACATCTGATGCTGGCCGACGTCGGAGGTGATGATCGCGTCCCCTTTGGTCGCCCGGTGCATCGCCTCGATCATGAACTGGGGCTTAATCTCGCCTTCCTTGCCGGGCTCGTAGCGCAGCGGGTGCTCCTCCTGCCAGGCGCGGAGCTGCTTCCACCACCCCTCGAGGCGCGACGAGTCGGTCTGCAGGGCGCGGTACTCGCGGGTGAGCTCCGGCAGGACGAGCTTGACGTCGCCGACGATCGGGATATGGGCGCCGACGTTCTTCGATATCTCGGCCGGGTCGATGTCGAGGTGGATGATTTTCGCGTTCGGCGCGAACTCGGTGAGTTTGCCCGTGATCCGGTCATCGAACCTGGCACCGATCGCGACGATCAGGTCGGCGTTGTCCATCGCCCAGTTGGCGGTGACGGTCCCGTGCATGCCGAGCATCCCCAGCCACTGGTCGCTCGACGCCGGAAAGCCGCCGAGGCCCATCAGCGTCGAGGTCACCGGGAACCGGTCCGCGCTCGCAAGCTCCCGCAGCTCCTCCGAGGCGTTGCCGTTGATCACGCCACCGCCGGTGTAGAGGATCGGCCGGCGCGCGTTGGCGATCGCTTTCGCCGCGATCCGCACCTGTTTGATGTTGCCCTTGCTCATCGGCCGGTAGCCCGGGAGCTCAACCGGCTCGGTTCGGGGCTCGTACTCGATCTCGGCCCGCGACAGATCCTGGGGGATGTCGACCAAGACCGGGCCGGGCCGCCCGGTCGAGGCGACGTGGAAGGCATCGTGAACGTACTCGGGGATCTGGCGCGGGTCGGTGACCTGGAAGGAGTGCTTGACGAAGGGCAGGGTCGCGCCGAGGATGTCGGCCTCCTGGAAGCCGTCGGTCCCGATCAACTCGGTCCGGACCTGGCCGGTGACGAACACTGTCGGGACGGAGTCCATCATCGCATCGGCGATCGCGGTGACGAGGTTGGTGGCGCCGGGCCCGGAGGTCGCGAATGCCACCCCCACCTTGCCGGAGGCCTTGGCATAGCCCTCGGCGGCATGGCCGCCGCCCTGCTCGTGGCGGACCTGGATGTGGCGGAAGCCGGCGTCGACCAGCGCGTCGTAGGTCGGCAGGTTGGCGCCGCCGGGGATGCCGAAGATGTCGGTGACGCCCTCGGCCTTGAGGCCTTCCATCAACGCGTCGGCTGCTCTCATGACAAACCCTCGCCCTTTGCTCGCTGCACGAAGAACCAGATATGCCTCATTGGGCTCGCTCCGCGCTCATCAGAAGAGCGATGCTACCAGCGGGCCTATGCGCGGCCAGCAGGGGATTTCAGCGGGTTCCAGCGCGTGTGCGGGTCGATCGAGCTCTCGATCACCCGAGCCTTGTAACGCTCGATCGCGTGCAGCATCGACTCGACCAGCTCCTCGCCGAGGAGGGTCGGCTCGAGGCCGAGATCCAGCAGCTTGGTGTGGGTCGCGTTGTAGTAGTGGTCCTCGAGCTCGACCCGCGGATTCTCGACATGGTTGACCTCGACCGTGTAGCCGAGGTGCTCGCCGGCGGCCTTGACCAGCTCCGCCAGCTGTCCGACCGAGAACTGCTCGGTGAACTGGTTGAAGACGCGGAACTCGCCGCGGTCGGCCGGGTTCTCGACCGCGAGCTCGACGCAGCGCAGGGTGTCGCGGATGTTGAGGAAGCCGCGCGTCTGGCCGCCCGAGCCATAGACGGTCAGCGGGTGGCCGATCACCGCCTGGACGCAGAAGCGGTTCAGCACCGTGCCGAAGATCTCGTCGTAGTCGAAGCGGGTGATCAGGCGGGCGTCGCGGGCGGTCTCCTCGGTCTCGATCCCGTAGACGACGCCCTGGTTGAGGTCGGTCGCACGCAGCCCCCAGATCCGGCAGGCGAAGTGGACGTTGGTCGAGTCGTGGACCTTCGAGCAGTGGTAGAGCGAGCCCGGCAGCTTCGGGAACGGCAGCGTGTCGGTCCGCCCCTTGTGCTCGATCTCGATGAACCCCTCCTCGATGTCGATGTTGGGCGTCCCGTACTCTCCCATCGTCCCGAGCTTGACCAGATGGCACTCGGGGACGTGGTCGCGGAGGGAGAAGAGCAGGTTGAGGGTCCCGATCACGTTCGTGTGCTGGGTCTCGACCGCGCGCTCGCGCGACATCATCGAGTAGGGGGCCGAGGGCTGCTCGCCGTAATGGACGACCGCATCGGGGCGGGTCTCGGCGACGACCTCGTCGAGGAAGTCACCGTCCTCGACGGCGCCGACGTATGAGCGGATCGAGTCGCCGCTCAGCTCGCGCCAGGCGTCGATCCGCGCGTCGAGGTCGCCGATCGGGGTCAGCGTGTCGGTGCCGTGCTCGCGGTGCCAGCGGCGGCGCGAGAAGTTGTCGACGACGGACACCTCGTGGCCGCGGGCCGAGAACCTCAGAGCGGTGGGCCAGCCCAGGTAGCCGTCGCCCCCAAGGATGAGAACGCGCATAGGTCGCGGCAGGGTAGCGGAGATGGGCGACATAGCATCACAACCGTGGGCGCTGCGCGGTGGATGGCATTGGTGGCGATCCTGCTGCTGGGCCTGGGCCTGCGGCTCGATTACGCCTGGGAGGGCCGCGAGCCCGTCTACGACGCCGTCGCCTACGCGCGGATCGCCGCCAACCTCGACCACGGCGAGGGCTTCACCGTCGGCAAGGCCGCGACCCAGCCCTCGACCAACTACTCCCCCGGCCTGCCGCTGCTCGTCTCCACCGTCTACCGGGTCTCCGGCGGCGTCCACGAACGTCTGGCTCGGATCCTTCTCGCGCTGATCGGATCGCTCGCGGTCCTCCTCGCCTTCCTGATCGGCCGCCGCCTTTCCGGCCCGGCCGCGGGCCTGATCGGCGCCGCCGTGGTCGCGATTTATCCGGCGCTGCTCGAGTACGGAGGGATGCTGATGTCCGAGCCGCTGGCGACGACGCTGCTCGCGGGCGCGATCCTCGCCGTGCTCTGGGCCGGCGACGGCGAGGGATTGCGGCGATGGGCGCTGGCGGGCGCGCTGCTCGGCCTGCTCTCCCTGACCCGCCCCGAGTACCTCGGGGTCGCGATCGTCGTCGCGGCGGTCGTCTTCGCGCGCGGGATCGGGGTCGAGTGGAGGCGCCCGCTCGCCCAGGCCGCCGTGCTGCTGGCCGGGTTCGTCCTCGCCATCGCCCCCTGGACCGTCCGCAACGCGGTCGTCCTCGAACGCCTCGTCCCGATCTCGACCGGCGGCGGCCAGGTCCTGTTCGCCGGCTCCTACTTGCCCTCCGGCGGCGACCCGGAACGAGTCGGGCGCGAGGTCCTCGAACGACACCCCGGACTGACCCGGAGGCTGGCTGCCGAATACGTCGAGCCCGGGGCCGGGCTCGAAGCCGTCCTCGCCAAGCTTCGCCTCGAGCAGATCCTCGCGGCGCTGGCCGAACAGCGCTACCCGGAGCTCGAAACCGACCGGGCGCTGGCCCGGATGGGGCGCGAACGACTCGGGGAAGACCTCACCAACCGACCGGTCGGATACGCGGGCTTCCTCGCCGCCAAGCTGTGGCGGATGTGGGGACATGGGCCGCGTGAGGTGATGCGACGGCCGGCCTGGGAGATCTTCAACTGGGTCCTTCTCGCGTTCGGGCTGATCGGCCTCGTCTTCCTCCTCGCCCGCCGGCGCTGGGAGGTGGTCCCGATCCTGACCGTCGTCGTCTCGATCACCGCGATCAGCCTGCTCCTGGTCGCGACCCCGAGGCGATCTCTGGTGATGCTGCCGCTCGTCGCCTCGCTTGCCGGAGTCGGAGCCGTCTTCTGCGCGGATAGCCTGGCGCGACGATGGAACGCCTGACCAACTGGGCGAGCACCCTGCCGGACCGGCACGGGCGGACCACCCTTGTCCTGCTGGCCCTGATCCTCGCGCTCGGGTTCGGCCTCCGCGCCTACCGGGTCGTCGAACCGCTGCCGACCCCGGGCGACGACGCCCATGCCTACTACGCGCTCGCCAAGTCTCTGTATGAGGAAGGGACATACGGTGGGCCCGAATTCGACGATGCGAGCGACTGGTCGCCGGGGGCGCCGCTCCTCTACGCAGCGTCCTTCTACGCGACCGGCGGGGCACGCGAAGGGACGGCGCGGATCGTCGAGACCCTGCTCGGGCTGGCGACGATCGTCGTCGTCTACCTGCTCGGGCGCCGGCTCAACTGCGCCCCCGCGGGTCTGATCGGCGCCCTCGGCGTCGCCGTCTACCCGCCCTTCATCCACTCGGTCGGCGCCCTCTACAGCGAGCCGCCGGCGATGCTGACCCTGCCGCTGGCAGTGCTCGTATTCCTCGCGGCTCAGGGTCCGCCGGCCGCCCCCGGACACGGGAGCGAGGGCCAGTCCATCTCTGTCTCTTCTGGCCCGAGCGGGAGCAGAGGAGGCGGCCGCCAGATGTGGATGTACGCCCTCAGCGGCTTCCTCTTCGGCCTCACTGCCCTGGCACGGCCCGAGTATCTGCTCGTCGCGGTTGCGTTCGCGGTCCTGGCGGCGATCCGGGTCATTCGCGATCGTGGCTTGCCGGCGGGCGCAGTCGCAACGGCGGCCTTCTTGGTCGCGATCGTGGTCCCGATCGTCCCCTGGACGGTCCACAACATCGTCACCCTCGACCGCGCCGTCCCGATCAGCACCGGCGGCGGCAAGGCGCTCTACGTCGGGACGCTGCTCCCGGCCGACGGCGAATACCAACGGGCCAAGGCGATCCTCGCCGAGCGCTACCTCCACCGCGACCTCGCGCCCGGCTCCGAGGTCCTCGAAGAGGTGAACCCGACGCCGCTCTTCAACCGGGTCGCCGAACGGCACCCGGACCTGCCCCGCGACCAGGCGCTCGGCAAGGTCGGGAAGGAAGACTTCTCCAAGTATTTCTCCGAAGACCCGTGGGGGTACGCGGCGATGACCGTTCGCAAGGTCTGGCGGATGTGGAGCGGCGGGGTCGGTGAAGCGATGAGCGCCACCGCCGGCCGCGTCGTCCAGGTCCTGATCGTCGCCCTCGGCCTTGGCGGCCTGATCGTGCTCGGGGCGCGCCGGCGCTGGTGGGAGCTGGTCGCGATCGCGACCCCGATCGTCCTCGTCACAGCGGTCGGGGCCGCGACCCTGGCGGCCTCGCGCCGCAACGAGGTCCTGATGACACTCGTCTTTCCGCTTGCCGGCGTGACCCTGGCCTGGGCCGGTGCCGCCCTATCCTCCTCCGGGCGATGGTCCCGACAGCAGACGTCCTCCCCTCCGAACTGACGGCGCTTCGCGTCGCCGGCCTCGTGCTGGGCGCTGCCCTGGTCGGCTACGCGATCGTCCGCCGCCGGTCACTGCGCAACGCCGACGTCCTGATCCTGCTTCTCGCCGGCCTCGGCCTGGCGATCGTCTCCGGCACCGAAATCACCGACGCCCTGCTCTCTGCCTTCTCGTTCGAAAAGGGGAACGGCGGCCGGATCCTCGGCCTCGCCGTGTTCGCGATCTTCATCCTCTTCCTGCTGATCCTCCGCGCGCTCTCGCAGTCGGCCCGCAACTCGCGCCAGCTCTCCGCCGTGCTCGAGGGGCTCGCCTGGGAGGAGTTCCGCCAGGCGGCGCTTCCCGAGCGCTTCCGCGGCAGGGTCGCCGTGGTCGTCCCCGCGTACAACGAGGCCGAGAACATCGGCTACGTCCTCGACCGGATCCCGACCGAGGTCTGCGGTGTCGAGACCGCGGTGCTGGTGGTCGACGACGGCTCCCGCGACGGGACCGCCGAGGCCGCCGCCAGGCACGGGGCCCTCGTCGCCCGCCACGTCATCAACCGGGGCGGCGGCGCCGCCCTGCGGACCGGCTACCGCCTGATGGTCGAGTCGGGAGCCGAGATCGTCGTCACCCTCGACGCCGACGGCCAGCACCTGCCGTCGCAGATGGAGCGGCTGGTGCAGCCGGTCCTCGACGGCGAGGTCGACGTCGCGCACGGCTCGCGGGTCCTCGGCGACGCCGAGCGCAACCATCTCGCCCGCGAGATGGGGATCGTCTTCTTCAACCGCCTCGTCTCCCTGATCACCCGCACCCATGTCACCGACTGCTCCAACGGGTACCGGGCGGTCCGCACCACCGTCCTCCCCCAGCTCGTCCTCCGCCAGGAGCAGTTCCACACCTCCGAGTTCATGATCGAGGCAATCAAGCGCGGGGTTCCGGCGCGGGAGGTCCCGGTCACCGTCGAGCAGCGCCTCCACGGCCACTCGAAGAAGCCGGCGGTCGTCCGCTACGGGGTCGGCTTCGCCAACGCGATCGTCCGCACCTGGCTTCGTTAGAACCTCGCCCCGGTTCAAGGTTGACCCGCCGCCCCCGGACGCGGGAGCGAGGGCCGGTCCATCTCTGTTTCTCCCGGCCCGAGCGGGAGCAGAGGAGGCGGCGGTTATCGGTTATTCGACACCGGGGTGGCGAACGGCCTCCGGGTCGGGCAGATACAGGTCGGTGCCGCAGCGGGGGCAGACCTGGACGTAGAGCTTGACCGCCTTGTGGCAGGTGGGGCACTGCCGTTCGGGTTCGTTCTTCTCGGTGCGGTAGAGGATCACCGCGATCAGGCCGAGCAGCGGCACGACGGTGCCGATCACGAGCCAGACCCAGAACGAGCTGCCCTTGCCGCGGCCGATGATCCCGGTGGCGAGGCCGAAGGAGAAGGCGATGACGAGGTACTCCACGCCTCAATTGTCGCTCTTGGCGCCGATCTTCTCCATGATCAGGCGGTTGACCTCGCCCCCGTCGGCCCGTCCCTGGGTCTCGCGCATGACGGCGCCGACGATCGCCCCGATCGCCTTTCTGTTGCCGTTGCGGATCTGCTCGACGGCATCGGGGTTGGCCTCGATCGCGGCCGCGACGACCCCGTCGAGCTCGCCTGAGTCGGTCTGGCCGAGGCCCTCGCGCTCGACGATCGCATCCGGGTGGCCGCCCTCCTCGACGAGGGCGGCGAGCACGGTCTTGGCGCTGCCGTGGGTGATCTGCTTCTCCTGGACCATCCTCGCCAGCGCCGCCAGCGCCGCCGGCTCGACCTTCGAGCCCGCGGCGTCACCGTCCCCCGTCTGGCGCAGCGCCGCCGCCAGCTCGCCGGTCACCCAGTTGGCGATCACCCGCGGCTCGATCTCCTCGGCCTCGGCGGCGGCGCGCTCGAAGTACTCGGCGGTGTCGGGATCGCCGGCGAGGAGGGCGGCGGTGTCGGCGGCGACACCCATCTCCTCCCGGTAGCGCTCGGTCCGCGCCTCCGGCAGCTCGGGCAGCGACTCGCGCGCCTCGCGGAGCATCTCCCCGGTCGGCGCCAGCGGCACCAGGTCGGGCTCCGGGAAGTAGCGGTAGTCGTGCGCCTCCTCCTTCGATCGCAGCGGCGTCAGGCTGCCGTCCGTCGGATCGAAGTGGAGCGTCTCCTGGACCACCTTCTCCCCCGCCTCGACCAGGTCGCGCTGGCGGGCCAGCTCGGCCTCGATCCCGCGCTCGAGGAAGCGGAAGCTGTTCATGTTCTTGAGCTCGGTCTTGGTCCCGAGCTCCTCGCTCCCGGCCGGGCGGACCGAGACATTGGCGTCGACCCGCAGGCTCCCCTCCTCCATGTTGACGTCAGAGACGTCGAGCTGGCGCACCGTGGTCCGAAGCAGCCGCGCCCACTCGGCCGCCTCGGCGGCGCCGCCGAGGTCGGGCTCGGTGACGATCTCGACCAGCGGGGTGCCGCCGCGGTTGAAGTCGACGAGTGAGGAGCCGGACCCGTGGATCCGGCCCGAGCCGCCGAGGTGGACCATCTTCGCCGCGTCCTCCTCGAGGTGGGCGCGATGGATCCGGACCCCGCCGAGGCGGCCGGCGCTCGCGAGCGGAATGTCGTACTGGCTGATCTGGTACGCCTTCGGGTTGTCGGGATAGAAGTAGTTCTTGCGGTGGAAGATCGAGCGCGGGGCGACCTCGCACTCGAGTGCGGCTGCGATCTTCAGCGCGTACCGGATCGCCTCCTCGTTCGGGACCGGCAGGACGCCCGGGTGGGCGAGGCAGATCGGGCAGGTGTGGACGTTCGGCTCATCGCCGAACGAGAGCGCGCAGCCGCAGAACATCTTCGTCCTGGTCGCGAGCTGGACGTGGATCTCCAGGCCGATCACGGCCTCGAGCTCAGGCACCGTCGCCACCCCCCGGGCGGGCGTCGAACCCGATCTCCCGCTCGAGCGCGAACGCCGCCTCGAGCAGGCCCTGCTCGGCGAACGCCGGCGCCGCGATCTGGAACCCGACCGGCAGCTCCGGGCCGCCGCCCTCGGGCTCGGCGAGGCCGGCGGGAATCGAGATCGCCGGGATCCCGGCGAGCGGCATCGGCACAGTGAAGAAGTCGTTCATGTACATCGCCAGCGGGTCGTCGGTCTTCTCCCCGAGCTCGAAGGCGACGGTCGGCGAGGTCGGGGTGATGACGAAGTCGAAATCTGTGAACACCGCGCGGTAGTCCTCGGCGATCCTGGTCCGCACCCGCTGGGCGCGGCCGTAATAGGCGTCGTAGTACCCCGAAGACAGCGCGTAGGTGCCGAGCATGATCCGGCGCTTGACCTCCTCGCCGAATCCCGCCGCCCGCGTCTCCTCGTACATCTCGATCAGGTCGTCGGCCTCGTGGCGGATCCCGTAGCGGACCCCGTCGTAGCGGGCGAGGTTCGCCGAGGCCTCGGCGGGGGCGATCACGTAGTAGGCCGAGATCCCGTGCTCGGCGTGGGGCAGTGGAGCCTCGGCGATCTCGCCGCCGAGCCCCTCGATCCGGGCCAGTGTCGCTTCGAAAACCTCGCGGACGCCGGCCGCGATCGAGTCGTCGGCGAGCTCGGCCGGGATCGCGAACCGCAGCCCCTTCAGGTCCTCGCGGCTCGGCGCCGCGATCCCTCCCTCGATTCCGACCGAGGTCGAGTCGCAGCTGTCGCGGCCCTCCATCGCCGCGAGCAGGAGGGCGGCGTCGGTGACGTCCCTGGTCAGCGGGCCGCACTGGTCGAGCGAGGAGGCGAAGGCGATCATCCCGTAGCGGGAGATCGCGCCGTAGGTGGGCTTCATGCCGACGATCCCGCAGAGCGCTGCGGGCTGGCGGATCGAGCCGCCGGTGTCGGTCCCGACCGCGCACGGCGCGAGCCCGCCGGCGACCACCGCGGCAGAGCCGCCGGAGGAGCCGCCGGGGACCCGGCCGCGGTCCCAGGGGTTGAGGACCGGCCCGTAGGCGGAGTTCTCGTTCGAGGAGCCCATTGCGAACTCGTCCATGTTGGTCTTGCCGAGAACCCGGGCGCCGGCGGCGTCGAGGCGGCGGACGGCGGTCGCGGTATACGGCGGGCGGTAGCCCTCGAGGATTCGCGAGCCGGCGGTTGTCGGGATCCCCTCGGTGCAGAAGATGTCCTTGACCGCGACCGGGATCCCACGCAGCGGCCCGTCGGCGACCTGATAGGCGCCGGCGTCGCCGGCATGGCTGAGGTAGGCGTTGAGCTCGTCACCGGCCGCGGCCTCCTGCCAGGCGTCGAAGTACTCCTCGGGCGAGAGCGCGCCGGAGGCGATCTCGGCGGCGGCCTCGGCGACCGTCAGCTGCAGGAGGTCGGCTCCCACTATTCCGCCTGCGGCGAGGGGACGCGGAAGGCGCCGTCGGCGGGGTCGGGCGCCTGCTCGAGGACGACGTCCTTCGGCCAGCTCGGCCGCGGCTCGTCGGGGCGCAGCACGTTCTCGAGGTCGACGACGTGAGCGGTCGGCTCGACGTCGTCGAGGTCGAGCTCGGAGATCCGGTCGACGTGCTCGAGGATCCCCGAGAGCTCGCCCGCCATCCGCTCGACCTCCTCCTCGGAGAGCCGCAGGCGGGCCAGCCTCGCCACATGCAGGACCTGCTCTCGGTCGATCACTTGAATGCCTCGCGCTTCGCTCGCGGCACGAAACTCCAGAGTTCGACGCTTGCTCGCTCCGCGCTCACGGGCGGGATTCTAGGGTCGCGGGCGTTGCCGTGAGGATCAGCTCAGGGTGCGGTGACGATCCGCGATCTTGCCCCTTTGCAGATGACCGGCCGGCCAGGGATTTCGTATTCGAGGACTTCGGCGTAGACGCGCTCGCCGCGCAGCTTTGCGGTCGTCCCAAATCCCCACTTCCCGGCACCGGGCTTGACGGAGTTGACTTTCTTGTCCTTCCCGGGCTGCACCAGCATCAGGCGGATCCCACCCTGGTCGCAGAATTCCGAAGGGGCGTCCGGCGAGCTGATCGTGCCCTTGACCTTGTGTTCGGCCCGGTCGACGGAGATCGTCAGGGTGACCGAGTAGACATGCGTGGTCTGGCCGGAGACCCCCGACGCCGCAGACAGGAGCGCGGAGGCCGAGAGGAACGCCACCCCCAGCAGCGCTGAGCGTTTCATCGCGTCGACCGTACCACCGGGTCTTGGACCCGGCTGGCTGCGCAGCCAGTTAGAGTCCCGCAGGATGCGGGGAGAGAGAGCGGAGCGCTTCGTCGTCCTCAACCTGCGGTTGCTCGCCGCGAGCTTCGCGGTCGTCGGGATCCTCTTCATCGCCGCCCCCGACGGCGTCCTCGGAGTCATCTCCGACCTCGGCGACGACATCGGCAGCTTCACCCGTGCCCCCGAGACCACCGAGCAGCTCTGGCTCTCGCTCGGGTTCGCCTACATGGTGGTGATCGCCGCCCTCTGCGTCGTCGCCCAGGCCGACGTCATCCGCTACCGGCCGCTGATCATGGTCCTGGCGATCGGCAAGGCCGCCTCATCGCTCAGCTCGCTTGGCTTCTTCCTGTTCGACGAAGACGTCTTCGCCTACCTCCTCAACTTCCTCGTCGACGGGTTCCTCGCCCTGCTTGCGCTCTGGCTCTGGTCGCTGGCGGGCAGGGTCGGGCGCTCACCGGCCCCCGACTGAAGGCGCGCGCCGGGGCTGTCGACCGCCGAGCAGCGCACCCTCAGCGCGATCTGCGAGGCAATGGCCCCCGCGATCGACGGCCTGCCCGCCGCCGAGGCCGAGGTCGATGTCTCCGGCCCTGTCGGAACCTTCCTCCGCTCGCTCTCGCCGCGGATGCTGAGTCGGATCAGGCTCGCCCTGCGGGTCTTCGAGTGGCTGCCGTTCCCGTGGCGGTTCAGCCGCCTCGATCGCGGCGCCCGCGAAGACTTCCTCAGCCGGATGGAGGACTCGCGCATCGGGGTCTTTCACGAGCTGGCTCTGATGGCGAAGACCTTCGGCACGCTCGGATACGCGGTCGATCCAGAGGTCGAGCGCTCGCTCGGGATCGAGACGAGCTGCGCGCTCGCCGACGGCTCGTTACCTGAGCCGGCCGGGTCGCTCGGCGATCTGGCGCCCACCGGCGACGGCGAGGAATGCGACGTCGTCATCGTCGGCTCCGGCGCCGGCGGCGCCGCGGCCGCGGCGGTGCTCGCCGAGACGGGGCTCGACGTGATCGTCCTCGAGGCGGGCGCCCACTACAACCGCGACAGCTATCCTCGCGACCAGCTCGAGGCGATCGCCTCGATCTACCGCGACGCCGGCCTCACGATCGCCGAGGGCCGGCCGCCGATTCCGGTGCCGGTCGCGAAAACGGTCGGCGGGACGACGGTGATCAACTCCGGAACCTGCTTCCGGGCCCCCGAGCGCGTCCTCCGGCACTGGCTCGAGGCCCACGGCCTCGATTGGGCCGCCGACCTCGACCCCGACTTCGCCGAGGCCGAGGAGTTCCTGCGCGTCCAGCAGCTCGATCCCGAGCGGATGGGACGCAACGGGCAGCTGGCGATGGAGGGGGCCGAGGCGCTCGGCGTCAGCGGCGGCCCGATCTCGCGCAATGCCGGCTCCTGCGTGCAGTGCAGCTCGTGCCCCTACGGGTGCCGGATCGACGCCAAGCGCGGCATGCACGTCAGCTACCTGCCGCGGGCGGTCGCCGCGGGAGCCCGGCTGCGCGCCGGCGTCGACGTCCATCGGGTCCTGGTCGAGGACGGCCGGGCGGTCGGGGTCAGCTGCCTGGCCGGCGCGCTCGGGAACGGTCGCCGTCGTCCCTATACGGTCCGCGCCCGCATCGCGACGATCGTCGCCGGTGGCGCCCTTGGGACCCCGGAGCTGCTCAAGCGCTCTCGCCTCGGCGGCGATCAGGTCGGGCGCAACCTCCACCTCCACCCCGCCTGCTGGGTCGGCGCCCGGTACGAGGAGGAGGTGCGGGGCTGGGACGGGGTGATGCAGAGCTACTACGTCGATGAGTGGGAGACCAAGCGGGTCCTGCTCGAGGCGACGTTCACTCCGCTCCCGTTCGGCGGGCCGTGGCTGCCGGGGACCGGCCGCGAGCACCAGGAATCGCTGCTCGCCTACAGCCGGATCGGGTCGCTCGGCGTCCACCTCACGGATCACTCGGCGGGGCGAGTCGGGCTCGCCCGTGACGGGGAGCTGCGGATGACCTACGCCCTCACCGACGATGACGCCGGGCGGATCGCGTTCGGCATCGCCCGCGCCGCCGAGGTCCATTTCGCCGCCGGCGCCGCCGAGGTCTACCCCAACATCGGCCGCGTGCCGGTCCTCCGCCCGGGCGATCTGCCCGAGTTCGAGGCGACGAGCTTCAGGCCGTCCGAGCTGCGGCTCGAGGCCTTTCACCCGATGGGTACCGCGCGCATCTCCTCCGACCCAGGAGCCGGCGTCTGCGGCCGTGACGGTTCGGTCAACGGGGTCTCCGGTCTCTACGTCGCCGATGCCTCGCTGTTCCCGACCGCTGTCGGGGTCAATCCGATGATGACCATCATCGCCCTCTCGAAGCGCGTCGCCGCCGGGATAGCCGAGAGAGCCACGCCCTCATAAGCCGCCATCACCGGGCGAGTCCTCCGTCGTGCGTCATATCGACGCACAACGGAGCTTTCGCGTTTGTCGGGCTATTGCTGTCGCGGCGGGGGCGGCGGCGGCTGCCCGGGAGGCGGCGGAGGTGGCGCCTGCTGCTGGGGCGGTGCCGGTGGAGGAGGCGGCTGCTGCCCAGGTTGTTCGGGCGCCGATGGCGCCGGGGGTGGCGGCATCTGCTGGCCGGGAGGCTGGCCGCCGGGCGGTGGCGGTGGCGGGAGCGGCTGCTGTCCGGGCTGTCCGGGCGCCGGTGGCGCCTGCGGGGGCGGCGGCACCTGCTGGCCCGGGACCTGGCCTCCGGCCGGGGGCGGTGGTGGTGGAGGCCGATGGCCGCCTCCCCCGCCCGGCGCAGCGCCACCCCCGCCCCGTCCTGAGAGGCGGTCGGCCGCATCGCCGAACGAGGTGCCTTCCTCGCGCATCGCGCTATAGCCACCGTAGGCGATGCCGGCGGCGGCGGCGAGGCTGACGAAGATCCAGATCTTCAGAGTGACATCGATTGAGACGCCGGCGATATTGCCGATGTCGGGCGGGTTGATGATCCGGTAGAGGATCAGGATGACCGCGAGGCCGCCGAGCGCGGCGACGAGGGTGTTGAGGGAGAAGGGCGGCTCGACGTCGGCGTCGGTGAGCCGAATCACTGCAACGGCGAGGGCGACGACGATCACCGCCATCAGGAAGATCGGGATCACGTCGAGGGCGTCCCAGGCGCTGCCCCCGCCTTCGAGCGAGCCCGAGAAGCCCGAGACCTTGGCGCCAAACCAGTCGAAGAACATCAGGATGAAGAGGGCGATCGCGGAGACCGCGGAGATCTTCTCCCCCGTGCTCAGCCTGTCGACTTCCATCAGCTCACTCCCTCCGGAGATTTCGAGGACGGGGCCGACCTTACACCCGGGCCCGGGCGGCAGCGACGGTGTTGACGAGCAGCATTGCGATCGTCATCGGCCCGACCCCGCCGGGCACCGGTGTGATCGCCGACGCGACCTCCGCCGCCGCCTCGAAGTCGACGTCGCCGCAGAGCCCGTCCTCGCCCCGGTTCATGCCGACGTCGATCACCACGGCGCCTGGCTTGACCGCATCGGCTCCCAGCAGCCGCGGTATGCCGACCGCGGCGACGAGCACGTCGGCGCGGCGGCAGACCGCCGGCAGGTCCCGGGTCCGGGAGTGGCAGATCGTGACCGTCGCGTCGGCGGCCAGCAGCAGCCTCGCGACCGGCACCCCGACGAGCTTTGAGCGCCCGACCACGACCGCCTCGGCCCCCTCGAGCTCGACGCCCTGGCTCTGAAGCAGCTCCATCACCCCGGCAGGCGTGCAGGGCGTGAGCCCGGGGGTCCCGTGAGCGAGCAGGCCCGCGTTGACCGGGGTCAGCCCGTCGACGTCCTTGCCGGGGTCGATCGTGGCGACGACGCGGTCGGGATCGATCTGGTCGGGGACCGGGAGCTGGACGAGGATGCCATCGACGGCGTCGTCGAGGCCGAGCCCCGCGACCAGGTTCAGCAGCTCGTCCTCGCCGGTGTCGGCCGGAAGGCCGTGGTGGATCGAGCTGATCCCGACCTCCTCGCAGGCGCGGCGCTTGTTGCGGATGTAGACCTCGGAGGCCGGGTCCTCGCCGACCAAGACCGTCGCCAGCGCCGGAGGCCGGCCGCGCTCGGACTCGAAAGAGCTCACCTCGGCTGCGACCCGCTCGCGAACAGCGGCGGCGACCGCCCTGCCGTCGATGATCTCGGCGGCCACCGGCGCTACCGCTTTCGGATCGGCGCGTAGTCGGCCATCAGCTTGCGCTCGGACCCGTCCTCGGCAAAGCGGACGACCACCACCCCTCCCGGCTCGACGGCGGTGACGACACCGTCGCCGAACGCAGCGTGGACGACGTCGTCGCCGGTCCGCAGTTCCAGCGTTGGCCCGGGGTCGATCGGCGCCGGGGCCGACGGCGCTCCCAGCCCGCTCCCGAACCCGCCGGCCCCGGGCGCGCTCGAGTGGCGCTCGGTCAGCTCCGCCGGCAGCTCGTCGATGAATCTAGAGGGCAGGTTCCGCTCGGCCCTCCCGAACAGCCGCCGTTCCCTGGTCCAGGTCATGTAGAGGCGCCGCCTCGCGCGGGTGATGCCGACGTAACAGAGGCGCCGCTCCTCTTCCTCCCCGCCCTCTTCGAGCGCCCGCATGTGAGGAAAGGCGCCGTCCTCGCAGCCGACGATGAAGACCGTGTCGTACTCAAGGCCCTTCGCGTTGTGGAGGGTCATCAGGGTGATCACCGACTCGTCGCGGAGGCCGTCCTGCTCTGTGTAGAGGGAGATTTGCTGGAGGAACTCCTCCAGCGGCGAGAGGTCACCCTCGCCCTCGAGCTCGCGGTTGGCGTCGAACTCCGCCGCCACCGCGACCAGCTCCTCGAGGTTCTCGGCCCGCCCTTCGGCCTCGACCGTCCGCTCGGCGGCGAGGGCGTCGAGGTAGCCGGTCTCGCGCAGGCAGGCCTCGAGCAGCTCGGCGACCGGCGTCGAGTCGGCGCGCCCGCGGAGGTCCTCCATCGTCTCGTGAAAGCGGGAGATGGCCCTGATCGCCGCAGCCCCCATCCCGGGGACCTCCTCGACCGCGCCCGCGACGTCCCAGATCGGCTGCCCGGTCGTGTTGGCGTGCGAGGCGAGCCGGCCCTGGCTCGTTGTCCCGATCCCGCGGCGCGGTGAGTTGACGACCCGGCCGAAGGAGACCTGGTCGGAGGGGTTGACGAGGAGGCTCAGGTAGGCGACCGCGTCCTTGATCTCGGCCCGCTCGTAGAACTTCGTCCCGCCTATCACCTGGTAGGGAAGCTCGAAACGGACCAGGGTGTCCTCGAGGACCCGGCTCATCGCGTTGGTCCGGTAGAAGACCGCGACGTCCTCGCGCCTCACCCCGTCCTCCTCGCCGAGGCGCTCGATCTCGCCGGCGACCCAGCGCGCCTCCTCATGCTCGTCGGAGAGCTCGGAGAGCCGTACCGGCTCGCCCCCCTCGAGGTCGGTCCAGAGGTGCTTCGGCCGCCGCTGCCGATTCTGCTCGACGACCGCGTTGGCGGCCGAGAGGATCGTCTGGGTCGAGCGGTAGTTCTGCTCGAGCTTGACGATCTCGGCCTCGGGGAAGTCGCGCTCGAAGTCGAGGATGTTGCGGATGTCGGCGTGGCGGAACCCGTAGACGGACTGGTCCTCGTCGCCCACGACCATCAAATTGCCGTGCTCGGCGGTGAGCAGCTGCAGCAGCCGGTACTGGGCGCGGTTCGTGTCCTGGTACTCGTCGACCAGGACCTGGCGGAATGTGTTCCGCCAGCGGTTGCGGACCTCCTCGAACAGCTCGAGCGCGTTGACGGTGCGGACCAGGAGGTCGTCGAAGTCCATTGCGTTCGCGGCCAGCATCCGTTTCTCGTAGAGGGCGTAGGCCGCCGCGACCGTCTCCTCGAAGGTGTTGTCGCGGGCCGCCTGGGTGAAGGTGTCGACGTCGATCAGCTGGTTCTTTGCGCCCGAGATCTGGGCCCGGATCGAGCGCGGCGGGTAGCGCTTGGGGTCGATCCCGAGCTCGTCGATGCACCGTTTCAGCATTCGCAGCGAGTCCGACTCGTCGTAGATCGTGAAGCTGCGCGAGTAGCCGAGTCGCTCGGCGTCGGCGCGGAGCATCCGCGCGCAGGCGGAATGGAACGTCATCACCCACATCGCCCGGATCGAGCGCCCGACCAGCTCGCCGACGCGCTCGCGCATCTCCGACGCCGCTTTGTTGGTGAAGGTGATCGCGAGGATCTCCCCCGGCCGGGCGGCGCCGGTGGCCACCAGGTAGGCGATGCGGCGGGTCAGGACCCGCGTCTTGCCGGACCCGGCGCCGGCGACGACCAGCAGCGGCCCCTCGCCGTGCAGCACGGCCTCGCGCTGGGGCTCGTTGAGGTCGGCCAGCAGCCGCTCGGTGCGGTCGGCGCCGACCTCGGTCGGCGCGGCCTCGTGGCCGCCCGGGAGGTCATTCGGGGTCTCCGGCTCGGTCTGGAGCATCTCCAGCCGAGAATAGAGGGGCTGGCGGAGGCTCAGCCTCCGGCTGAGGAGCGCCCGGTCCGGGGGCGCAGCTCGGGCTCCTCGGCCGAGCCCTGCCGATCGCCGTCGAGCTCGGCGAGGCGCCGCTCGACGTCGGCGATCCGTTCCGAGAGCCGCTTGATCGCCTCGGCGATCGGGTCGGGGAGGTGGATCCAATCGGTGTCGGGCCCTTCGACCCGCCGCCCTTCGACCCGGACCGGGTGGCCCGGGTTGCCGACGACGGTCGAGCCCGGCGGGACGTCCTCGACGACGACCGTGTTGGCGCCGATCTTGGCGCCGTCGCCGACCGAGATCGGGCCCAGGAGCTTCGCCCCGGAGCCGACCGTGACATGGTCACCGAGTGTCGGGTGGCGCTTCCCGGGCTGGAACCCGGTGCCGCCGAGGGTCACCCCCTGGTAGAGGGTGACCCCGTCGCCGATTTCGGCGGTCTCGCCGATCACGACCCCCGACCCGTGGTCGATGAAGAACTCGTCGCCGATCCGCGCCGCCGGGTGGATCTCGACGCCGGTGATCGCCCGGCTGCAATACGCGATCATCCGCGGTGCGATCGGGACCCCGGCCTCGTGCATGGCGTGGGCGACGCGGTGGGCGAGGAGAGCCTGCACTCCCGCCCATCCGGTCAGGATCTCGAAGGTCGAGACCCCCTTGGAGGCGGGATCGCGCTCGCGCGCGGCCCTGACGTCCGCCTTCACCTCGCCCAGCACCCTGTTCAACGCCTCGATCACGGTGCAAAGAAGGGTAGGGACACGTATCGCTCGCCCGAGTCGCAGACGATCGTCACGACCCGCTTACCGGCGAGTTCGGGGCGCGCGGCGACGTCGAGGGCGGCGCGGATGTTGGCTCCGGCGGAGATTCCGGCGAGGATTCCCTCCCTGCGGGCGGCGAGGCGGGCGGTCTCGAGCGCATCCTCGTCGTCGACCGTCATCACCTCGTCGATCACCGTGCGGTCGAGGACCGCGGGTACGAAGCCGGGCCCGATTCCCTGGATCTTGTGCGGCCCCGGAGCGCCGCCGGAGAGAACCGGAGAGGTCGCCGGCTCGACCGCGACGACGAGGGTGTCCGGGCTGCGTTCGCGCAGCATCCTGCCGACGCCGGTGATCGTCCCTCCCGTCCCGGCGCCGGTGACGAAGGCGCCGATCTCCCCGTCGGTGTCGCTCCAGATCTCCTCCGCCGTCGTCCGGCGGTGGATCTCGGGGTTGGCCGGGTTGGAGAACTGATGCGGCATGAAGCCCTTGCGCTGTTCGCGGATCTGCTCGGCGAGGTCGACGGCCTCGTTCATCCCGCCAAGGGACGGCGTTTCGCGGACCTCGGCGCCGTAGGCGCGCAGCAGCTTCGCCCGCTCGCGGCTCATTCCCTCGGGCATCGTCAGGATCAGCTCGTATCCGCGCGCGGCGCAGACCATCGCCAGTGCGATGCCGGTGTTGCCGCTGGTCGGCTCGACGATCACGCTCCGCCCCGGCGCGATCTCGCCGGCCTCCTCGGCGGCATCGATCATCGCGACCCCGATCCGGTCCTTGACCGAGCCTCCAGGGTTGAAGTACTCGAGCTTGGCGCAGACCTCGGCGCCGATGCCCTCGCCGAGGCGCCGCAGCGCGACGAGCGGCGTGCCGCCGACGGTCGCCGATGCCTCCGGGCCGATTCGCATCGAGGAAGTATCGCCGGGTATCACTACCTTTGAGAGAGATGAGATGCAGGCACGCAATCCTCGCTGCGCTCGCCGCGCTGATGCTGCTGCCGGCGACCGCCTCGGCGGCGTCGCTGGTGCCGCTCGCCTCGCCCGGCTCGTTTGCGAGCGAACCGGTCTTCGCGACCTCGCCCCCGGGCGACCCACGCGTGTTCGTCGTCGAACGCGGAGGCGGGGTCCGGATCGTCGAGAACGGCGTCCTCCTCAAACAGCCGTTCCTGAACGTCCCCAACGTCGACACCGAAGTCGAGCGCGGCCTGCTCTCGATCGCCTTCCCGCCCGATTACGCCACCAGCGGCCTCTTCTACGTATTCACGGTCGCGGCCGGGCCCGACGAACTCGAACCCGGAGCCGAGCCGGGCCAGATCCGCGTCGTCGAGTACCGGCGCTCCGCCGACCCGGACGTCGCCGATCAGAGCTCCGCCCGGCTCGTCTTCACCCTCGAACACGATGCCGGGAACCACAACGGCGGCCAGGTCATGTTCGGGCCCGAAGGGCTCCTCTACATCACGCTCGGCGACGACGCCAACGGCTCCAACGCCCAGACCCTCGGCAACTTCTTCGGCAAGGTGCTCCGGATCGACCCCCGCGACCCGGCCGGTGAAGCGGCGTACAGCGTGCCCGAGTCGAACCCGACCTTCCCCGAAGACTTCAAGTCGGCGATCTACGCGATCGGCCTTCGCAACCCGTATCGCGCCTCGTTCGGCCCGAACGGAGAACTGGTCGTCGCCGACGTCGGCCAGGGGACATGGGAGGAGATCGACGTCGGCCGCCCGACCGGGATGCCGGCGGCGACGACCCTGGCCGGTGCCAACCTCGGATGGCCCGTCTGCGAGGGGTTCTGTGAACCGCCGGATCCAGAATTCACCGAGCCCGTGTTCGAGTACCCGCACAGCGGCGGTTCCAATGAGACGACCGGGTGCGCGGTGCTCGGCGGCTACGTCGTCCGGGACCAGCGCCTGGCCGGCCTCACCGGCCGCTACCTGTACGGCGACCTCTGCCGCTCCGACCTGAGGACGCTGAATCTCAGTGCGCCGGGCGGTGACCCGCAGCCCGCCGGGGTCTCGATTCCATCGGGTGAATTGCGCGGATTCGGGGAAGACTCGCGCGGATGCGTCTATGTCGAGACGTCCGCGAACGTTTACCGAGTTGCGCCGTCACCTGACGCCGGGGCCGCCTGCCCCCCGCCCCTGCCCACATCCCCCGGTCCAGCCGCGGATCACAGGCCACCGGGCCTAACGCTCAGGGCCCCCCGGCGCCAGCGGTTGCGGCGGGTGCTGACCGTCGTCGCCACCTGTGATGAGTCGTGCGCGCTTTCCGCGACCGGGTGGCTGCGAACCTCGAAGGCGACGGCCTCGGCCGTCTGCACGGCGAGGAGCCACCGCCCCGGCTGCCCGGGCGAGCTCAGGCTCCTGGGCCCCGGCTCGGGTGCCCCCGATGTCCCCGTCAAATTGCGCCTCAGGCTGAGGAAGCGAGCCTTCCTCCATGCAAAGGCCGCTCTCGGGAAGGGGAAGGCCATGAAGGCGCTGGTCAGGGTGACCGCATCGGACCCGAGCGGCAACTCGAGGATGCTGATGGCGGGAACTGTCCTGCGCTGAGCCCGTGCCCCGCGCGTCCCCCGAGCAGGTCTCGCGTCGGTACGACCGGCTGGCGACCATCTACAGCCCGCTCTCGGTCGCGCTCATGCTGCCGGCCCGGATCCGCGACGAGGCGGTCGGGCGGCTCGGCCTCGGCGCCGGGGACGCCGTCCTCGAGGTCGGGTGCGGGACGGGCGCCAACCTCGGCCGGCTCGTAGCAGCCGTCGGGCCCTCCGGCGCCGTCACCGGAATCGATCTCTCACCGGGGATGCTCGAGCGCGCCGAGCGCCTGCGACTGCTGAACGGCTGGGACAACGTCAGGCTCCGCGAGCAGGACGCCTCCGGCCTCGACGCTGATGGCCCCTTCGACGCCATCCTCTTCAGCCTCTCCTACTCGGTCCTGCCGGAATCGCGCCTGACGCTGGCGGCGGTCTGGGAGCGGCTCACCCCCGGGGGCCGCATCGTGGTCATGGACGCCGGCCTTCCGCGGGGCCTCCTCGGCCGTCTGCTGCGCCCCCTCGCGGGCGCGGTCTCCCGGGCGACCGTGCTCGGCGATCCCGACTCGCGCCCCTGGGAGGACCTGGCCGAGCTCGGCGCCGCCGATCTCGAGACGATCCGGCTTCAAGCCGGCACCTACTTCGTCTGCAGCGCTCGCCGGCCCGGCTAGGGCCAGCGCGAGCAGGAATCGATCGCGTCTTCGCGTTCGCCGATCTGCCCGGCGGTCTGCTTGAGGGCGATCGGGTGCTTCAGTTCGACTTCCTCGAGGCAGTTCCGATAATGAAGCTCGCCGCCGATCCAGAACAGGAGCAGGACGACGATCAGCCCCGCGACGCCGATCGCGATCGCGGCCGACCGCTTGATCGTGGCGGTGACGTCCATTTTCACGCTCGTTGCCACCCCTTTCGGTTTCCTCCGGAACCTCATGGACGGCGTAGGCTAACCGCAACGGCTGGAAGACCCGCTTCCTCGCCTCCGTCCGCGGCGCTGACCTATCCAGCTTTGTCGCACTCCGTCAGCCCGTAGGGATGGGCGATCTTGGCGAAGTCCGCGAACTGGTCGGTTTCGGACCCATTGATCACGATTCCGGGAGCGTTTTCGACCCTTTCCAGGTCGGCCTGGGCGAGGTCGAGCATTTCTTCGACGGTCTCCTCGTCGCCTTCGGGTGCGCCAAGGGCGCCGATTTCGTCGATCTGCCCCTGGACGGCCGGCACGAATTCCTGTTCGATCACCGTTTCGGCCTCAGCCTTCGGCTCCCCCTCTTCGAAGCTCCCGAAGACGGCTTCCGTTTCCTTGTTGCCTTCGGCGCAGATCGCGTTCGCCTGTTTGACGAATTCCGATTTGCTCAGCGAGGCGGTCGTTTCGGCTTCGGTGCTGTCGTCGCCACCACCACAGCCCGCGATGCCCACAGCGAGCAGGGCGACAACTGAGCCGATCGCAATCAGACACGACCTCACGGACATGCATCCTCCCCCTCGTCGACTTCGATGACCCTACACCGGCAGATGCGGCCCGTTTGCCGCAACCCGGACGGGGTATTTCAGGTGCAAGGCAGTCCCGCAGGTACCGCGAGCGTTCAGAGCAAGAGCAGGTATCTGTCCTCGGACTGTCCACAGGGGGACGGCTGGGAAGGGGGTCCGCCCTGCCCCTACGGCGGACCCCCGCCGTGATTGCTTGCTTGATGTGCAGGTGCCAGCGCTGCGGAAGCAGCTTCAGCCCGTTCCGGGTGTCCAGCCGTCAAACCTGCCCGCGATGCAGGGCGCGGGACCGGGTCTCGGTCCCGCTCGTCCTCGAGATGAGCCCGTTTGGGGGATTCAAGGCGGGCGATGCTGAGGCCGATGCGCCGCCAATCACGGGAAGACCAATGACTAGATGAAGTACATCTGGGGCAGAGGTGTGGACACCGGCATTCCAGAGCGGTTTCGAGCTTCCGTTCCCCACCCGTTCGCCATTTTGTTCGCCAGTCAGAGCCCAAAACCCCATTTCGTCGTCAACGATTTCAATCGGCTGATGCCGCCGCAGCCGCCTCGTCGGGCGAAGGACAGACCTGGTTGCGGGCGATGAGCCCATCGCGCACCTCGAACACCGATCCCACGTCCATCGAGTAAAGAAGCTCATCCGCCTCGACGTCGAGGTTGGTCATCTCAAGCCTCGCGAGAAAACGGTTTGGCGTGCGAGCTTCAAGCGAGGTCAGCGTAACCGCCCGCTTTTGGCCGTCAGCCTCAGCGTGCTTGGCGGCGAACTGGCGTGCTCCTTCTTTGCCTATGAGGGTCCGACCGCCGGGGAGTTCGATCAGTGCGTCATCGGCAGTCAGGGAGGCCGCTGTGTCTCCATCCCCTGCCGAAGTGGCGTCGACGTAGGCGCGTATGACCTCTTGGGGATCGGTCACGGATGGATAGTCTCAGACCTGAGTCGGGTTCCGCAATCTACGCAGCGGGCACTCCGCGGTGGCAGTCCGGGCCTGCTCTTCGGCCCGCGCCCGCTGCGCTTCGAGATAGGTCTCGAGCAACCCCGCAGCCTATGCCTCGGACCCCGGCATCATGTGGCCATAGCGATCCATGGTGATCCCGATGTTGGCGTGGCCCATGAACGTCTGCGAGAGAACACCCAGGCCTCATAGCCGGCGCCGCAGTGGCAGCGCCCGCCTTCCCGGGCAGCGCAACCCTTCGAGTGAAGCTTCCGGATGCCCTCGGCCATTCAGGACTCGCCACCCGGGGGTGTGGATTCGCTTACTTCAGAAGGGCCAGGATCGAGATGAAAGCGCTCGGCCAACTGCCAGGAACGCCCGACCGATGGCGCGGAAGGGCTTGCTGAGTGCCCTGGTGATGGGCATGCGGCGACCCTACCAACCAGTCGACTCGCGGTGCGAACCTCGATGGCAGCGCTGCTTTCCGCCGCAGCCTTTGTCGTCGCTCTTGCACCGGCCGCGACCGCGAACCCGTCGCCGCCGACCGAAGGCGGCAATGGCGCCGGTAAATCCGGCCAATGCACGGGCAAGAACTCGGAACGCCCGGCCTCGTGCAAGAGCCAGGGCGGCCCCGGCAACCAGCCATAAGCAAGTCCACCGGGCGGGGTCCGCAGACCGCCTGCGGGCTCTGCTCGGTCCTCTCCTGTTGGCCGCCTCGCCAGCTCTGGCGATCCCTGTGCGTCCAAGACATCGCCGACTCGATCCCTAGCCTCCATGTATTAAGCCGTACATAGTCGTACTCCACGCCGACGCTGAGACTGAGATCAGAACTGATGTCGTGGAGGCCGAATCTCATGAGGGGGCGGCCCAGCGGGTGAATATGAGAAGTGGAGACCCGCCCGGCTCGGTTTACTCGGTCGTGGCCTACGGTGGGCCAGACTCGGCGCTCACCGTCACCATCGGATGGCCGATCTAAGACCCGCCCGACTGATCTCGGAGCCACCTCAACTCAACTACGTCCCCTAGGCATTCCGGCGACTTCAGGACTGCCGGGAGGCGCTAGATGAAGTACATCCCGGCGCCGGCCTCCTCGGCTTCGCGGCGGGCGACTTCGGCGATCGTCGTTTGGCCGAAGACCTTGCGCAGGGAGGCGACGCCCTCGGCCCAGATGCCGCCGGCCTCTTCGGCCTCCTGGCCGATCTTCCCGTCGAGGGTCTGGACGACCTCGAGGACGGTGATTTCGTCGGCCGGCCGGGAGAGCGTGTAGCCGCCTTTCATCCCCCGGTGGGAGGTCAGGAGGCCGGCTCGGCGGAGGGTCGAGAAGAGCTGCTCGAGGAACTGCTCCGGCATCCCGCGGCGCTCGGCGACCTCTTTGATCGGCACCGGCCGCTCTCCCGAGCGGGCCAGCTCGGCCATCGCGACGACGGCGTAGCGGGACTTCGAGGTGATCGAGATCACTCCGTCTTTTCTACCGCACGGGGCGGACCCGGCTCGGCTAGGATCGAGCTTTGGGTTCCGAGCGCCCACATTGCCTCGTGATCGACGGACACCCGCTGGTTCGCCTCGGAGTGCGCGAAGCGCTGGGGGAAGGCTTCCAGGTCTACGAGAGCGCCAATCGCACCGAGGGGATCGACCTGATCCGGGACGTCGGCAGCATCGACGTCGCGATCGTCGACATGCGCCCCTGTCTGCCCGCAAACCGCCACGCCGAGCCGACCGGCCGGGACGCGATCCGGGCGCTGCACCAGGCCGAGCCGGGGATGGGCATCGTCGCCCACGGCGAGGTCCCCGAGCGCTATATCGCCAACGCCGCCCTGCAGGCGGGGGCCACCGCCTATGTGGCCCGCACCGCGCGCCCCGATGACCTGCGGCGGGCCGTGCAGGCCGCGGTCGACCAGGAACGGTTCGTCGACCCGGCGGTGCCGCCGAAAGGCAGTCGCGGCCAGGTCACCCGCCGCCAGCGCCAGATCCTGCAGCTGCTCGCCGACGGCGGCTCGACGACGGCCGCCGCCCGCGACCTCGGGCTCAGCGAGGAAACGGTCAAGACCCACACCAGGAACGCCCTCGCCCGGCTCGGCGCCCGCAACCGCACCCACGCGGTCGCGATCGCCCTCCGCGAGTCGCTGATCGAGTAGCGCTCGCGGCACTGTTTAGCGAGCATCGAAATCTGATTCTCTGCGAGCGGCGCCGATATGACGCATCGCCGCCGCCCGCGGACGCGAAGCGGAGCAGGCGGCGGTTTAAATCCAGCCGTGCTCGCGGGCGGTGAGGACAGCCTGGGCGCGGTCGACCGCGCCGATCTTGCCGTAGACGTTGTGGAGGTGGGTGCGGATCGTCGAGACCGAGAGCTGCATCTCGCCGGCGATCTGCTTGTAGACCATCCCGTCGGAGAGGTAGCGGAGGACGTCCAGCTCGCGAGTCGAGAGCGGGCACGGCTCGGCCATCCGCTGCCCCTCCTGGCGGGGGTAGGGAAGCTCGTAGAGGAGCTCGCGCACGCCCTCGGGCTCGAGCCCGCAGCGCTTGGCGACGGCGCGCAGGCGCTCCGGGCTCGCCGCCTCGCCCTGCGAGTAGTGGGCGACCATGTCGGCTGTCGCGACCATCGCCGCCAGGCCGTCGGCATCTTCCGCGTGATGGCGCTCGATCGCGACCGCGATTCGCTGCGGCACGTTCCAGCGCCGGGCGAGGACCCCGCCGACCAGGGCATGGTCGATGCCGAGCTGATCGCGTTCCTCGCGGAGCCGGTGCTCGGGGGTGTAGGCGACGGCGTCGAAGTAGCTGTGGTGGCCGGGGTGAAGCTTGGAGATGACGAGCCGGCCGACGTCGTGGAGGAGCGCTGCGACCGCGAGCTCGTCGCGCTCGGGCCAGCCGACCGCGCGGCCGATCAGCTCGGCCGCCTGCTGGGTCGCCCTGGCGTGGACGCGGAACCGCTCTGGGCGGAGCTCCCAGCCTCCGTTGGACTCGAAGAAATCGAAGACGGGCGAGGTGCCGGCGATCGCCAGCACGCCCGAAGGCCTCAGCACTTCGACCGCCGCCGGGATCGTCGCGACATCACCGGACCCGGCGCGGTTTGCGAACCGCAGGACCGAGATCGTCAGGGCGACGTCGGACTCGACCGCATCGACGAGGTCGCCGATCCGCGGGGTGTCCGCGGTCGCAGCCTCGAGAACCCTGGTGCGGGCCTCGACCAGCGCCGGAAACCGCTCGACCGCCTCGAACGCGGTCGCAAGGCGCGCACCGGGGGCCGCGGCCGCTTTGGACCCGGTTTCATCGCTTGCTCTGGGTTTCGGAATGCTGGTCGAGTTCGATCGGGCCAATTTGCGCCCTCCGCGAATCTCATCGGCAAAAGAGGACGCTCGGTTTAGAACGAGCGTCCACATAAATGGGGACATTCCGCTCATTCGTTATACACAGCGGACTGCCGCCGCGTTCACTCTTGTCCCTCCGGTCGCAGCTCAAGCGCCGAGGCGGGCGAGGGCGGCGTCGAGCCGAGCCAGCGTCTCCTCGCGACCGAGCGCCGCCACCGATTCGAAGATCCCCGGTGACACGGTGGTTCCGGTGATCGCGACCCGGATCGGCTGGTAGAGCTTGCCGGCGCCGACGCCGAGCCGCTCGGGAAGGGGGCTGAGGGCCTCCTCGACCGCGGTCGCGCCGAACCCCTCGCTGGCGGCGAGCGCCTCGCGTGCCGCTCCGAGCAGGGTCGGGGCGTTCTCCTTCATCGTCTTGCGCCAGGCCTTCTCGTCCGAGACCGGGGGCTCGAACAGGAACCTGACCAGCGGCCAGACCTCCTCCAGGGTCTGCGCTTTCTCCTGGACGATCTCGCAGGCGACCCGGAGCCGGTCGTCTACCTCGCGGCCGAGGTGGCGGCCGACCGCCGCGGTGTAGTCGTCGAGCGGCATCTCCCGCATGTAGCGGCCGTTGATCCAGCGCAGCTTCTTCTCGTCGAAGATCGCGGCGGCACGGCCGACGTCCTCGACCCTGAACCGCCGCACCAGCTCCTCGGTCGACATCAGGGTCGAGTCGTCGTCGGCGCCCCAGCCGAGCAGGGCGAGGTAGTTGCGGACTGCGGCCGGGAGGTAGCCGGCCTCGCGCAGCTCCTGGACCGAGGCGGCGCCGTGGCGCTTGGAGAGCTTGCGGCCGTCGGGGCCGTGCAGGAGCGGCAGATGCGCGTAGCGGGGCGGCTCGTGGCCGAGCGCCTCGAGCACCAGGAGCTGCTTCGGCGTATTCGAGAGGTGATCGTCGCCGCGGACGACGTCTGTGATCCCCATCTCGGCGTCGTCGACCGCGACGGCGAAGTTGTAGAGGACGGTGCCGTCGCCGCGGGCGATGACGAAGTCGTCGTGGCTTCGGTTCGGGAAGCTGACCGGCCCCCGGATCGTGTCGTGGACGACCGTCTCCCCCTCGTCCGGAACGCGGAGGCGGACGGCGGCGGCCGGGTCCTCGGCGGCGACGCCGCGGTAGCCGCGGTCGGCGCCATGCTCGGCCTTCCAGGCCTCGACGTCCTTGGCGGTGGCGGGGTCGCGGTAGGCCGCGCCGGACTCCAGCAGGCGGCCCAGCGCCTCCTGGTGCCTGGCGCTCCGGTCGGCCTGCGAAACCGGGCCCTCGTCCCAGTCGAGCTCGAGCCAGCCCATCGCGTCGAGGATCTGCTCGACGTTCTCCGGCGTCGAGCGCTCGCGGTCGGTGTCCTCGATCCGCAGGACCAGCTCGCCGTCGGAGTGGCGAGCGGCGAGCCAGTTGTAGAGGGCGGTGCGGGCGCCGCCGATGTGCAGCGCCCCGGTCGGCGAGGGGGCGAACCGGACCCGCATCGCTACCGCCACTTGATCGTGCAGCCGACCGCGTCGGTCCGCGGCCGCGGGACGTCATCGCCGTCGAGGACGGCATCGAGCGCGTCGCGGACCCACTCGGCGTCGCGCGATGTGTCCTCGTAGTCGCCGTCGGGGGCGCCCTCGTATCGGACCTCGAGGCCGGAGTCGAGTACGAAGACATGCGGCGTCCTCTCGGCACCCCAGCCGCGGGCGACCTCCTGGCTCTCGTCGTGGAGGTACGGGTGCGGCCAGTCCTCGGCCGCGACGCGCTCGGCCATCGCCGCGAACGAGTCGGCCGGATAGCGCTCGCCGTCGTTCGAGTTGATCGCCAGGGTGCGGACCCCGCGTCCGGCGTACTCGCGCGAGACCGCGTGCATCCGGTCCTCCCAGGCGAGGGCGTACGGGCAGTGGTTGCAGGTCCAGTAGACGACGGTGGCCGCGGCGCCCGACCCGGACAGGGAGTGGCTGGAGCCGTCGGTGGCCGGCAGCTCGAAGTCCGGAGCGCTCATGCTCGGGAACCTAGCGCCGCGCGCAGATCCTCGGGGTCGGGGAGCGGCGAGGGGCGGCCGTCGCGGCGGCGGTAGACCCTGCAGGTCATCGGCGAGTTTGCGGTCGGGCCCGCCTCGGCGACATCGGCGCCGTCGACCCTGATCGTCGGCGAGCCGGGGAAGGACTCGCGCACGGCGTCGTCCTCGGTCTCGATCTCGTGCATCTCGATCCCGCCGGGGTCGAGGCCGAGCTCCTCCATCGCCTCGCGCAGCTCGGCGAGCCCCCGCTCCCACGCGGGGCAGCCGCTCCACCAGAGGAACTCGACACGGGGCTCCGCCATCGCTCTGAGCTTAGAGTGCAATCCCATGCTGATCGGAGCGCACGTCTCGACCGCCGGCGGGCTGGCGAACGCGATCGAGCGCGGGACCGAGCTCGGCTGCGAATCGATCCAGATCTTCAACCAGAGCCCGCGGATGTGGCGTCCCACCCGCTACGGCGACGATGACTTCGCGGCGTTCCGCGAGGCGATGGACCGCTCGCCGGTCGACGCTGTCGTGATCCACGCCGTCTATCTGATCAATTGCGCGACGAAGGACAGGGAGCTGCGGAAAAAATCGCTCGCCTCTCTGACCCACGCGGTGCGGACCGGCGACGGGATCGGCGCCGCCGGCGTCGTCCTCCACCCCGGCGCCCAGAAAGGCGAGCCGTTGGGTGCCTCGATGAAGCGGGCGGCAAAGGTGATCGCCGCCGCCCTCGAGGACAGCGAGGGCTGCCCGCTGCTGCTCGAGCAGACCGCCGGCCACAAAGGTCTCCTCGGCCGCGACTTCGACCAGACGGCGGAGCTGATCGAGCTGGCCGGGAGCGGCAAGCGCCTCGGGCTCTGCCTCGATTCCTGCCACCTCTTCGTTCAGGGCTACGACGTCACCGACCCCGCCCACCTGAGCGAGATCGTCGACGAAGCCGACGCCAAGGTCGGACTCGAGCGGCTCCGCTGCCTCCACGTCAACGACGCCGCAGCACCGCTGGGGTCATGCCGCGACCGCCACGCCAATATCGGCAAGGGCGAGATGGGCAAAGGCGGCCTCGCCGCGTTCCTCTCCGAGCCGCGGTTCGAGGGCCTGCCGGCGACGCTCGAGACCCCGGGGCCGCGCAAGAAAGGCCCCGACCGCAAAGAAGTCCAGGCCGCCAAGAGGCTCCGCAAGGCCGGCCTGAAGAAGCGCCGCGCCTGAGCCCGGTCCTCGAACAGTTTCGGTGGCGCCGCCGCGCTACCTGATCTGCATGCCCGATATCGCACGCGAGATGACCAGGCGCTGGATCTCGGAGGTGCCCTCGAAGATCGTGTAGATCGCTGCCACAGGCACGAATGGCAGCCTAGAGCCAAGAACGCCCCTGTCCGCCCCTGTCGGCCTCTCCTGACCAAAGGGCCTACTGGCGCACAAAGCTGGCGCGCAGGTTGGTCCCTCAGCCCTCGCCGCCCTAGCGCTTCGCAATGAACAGGATCACCTCCATGATCGCTAGGTGGAGAGCGTCGGCATCGTCCTGCCTCTTTTCAATTGCCTGGATGCTTTCCATGACGACACGCATCAAATCGCGCATCGAAGCCTCAGCCTGTCGGCGGGCGACCTTGTTCTCTTTCTTCGCCGCCTCCAGCGGAGTCTCAGGGGGAGGCTCTAAATCAGCTACCCGATCATCCGACGCCAACAGCTGCTCCGAAAGCTCGCGCAGCCGGTTCAGTCCGGCCCCCACCTGGTCGCGAGCCGCCGTTGAAACTGCGGAGTAGTCGCGCCATCGCTCAGCGGCCTCTTGGAGGCGTTCGATCGGATCGTCTGCCATCAGGTGCAGATCATGTCTGCCGGCCCGGTCGCCGTTGCCTTTCCGCCCGTCGCGGCGGCGATGATGCCCGCCGATCCGATCAAACCCAAGACCAAGACCTCGATCAGGTCGGTGCCGTTGCGGGCTGGCCTCCGCGATCGTCTGCTTACCCTGAAGAGCCAAGACCTCCGCGCTGACGATGAACTTGTCTTTGGCCCTGACGGGGAGCGGCCCTTTGTCTCCAAGGTCCTCCAGGAACGGGCCGACAGGGCCTGGAAAGCGGCGGGCCTGGAGCGGATCACCTACCACGGCTGCCGCCACAGCTTCGCCTCGCATTCCATCGCCGCCGGGGTGGACTTCAAGCGGCTGTCCACCTACATGGGCCACGCCAGTATCTCGATCACCATCGACCTCTACGGCCACCTGATGCCAGGGCATGGCGCCGAGTTCACGGCTCAGCTGGACGCCTTTGAGGCAGCCCAGGAGGCCAAGGCAGCCGACGCCCTCAGCGCCGCTGACACCGCCGCTGACGGCCTCTCCCTGGTCGCTGAGAACCCCGCCTAGAAGGGTCTGGGGGTCTGCGCTGGCGCAATTTTTGGCGCGCAGGCCCCCATTTGCCCTCCGACCTGATCGGCGCTGGCGACCCTCCCCCACCGGCTGCCAGCGGAAACCGCTGCAAATCGCTAGCGAATCTGCATCCCGGAGATCGCCCTGGATATCACCAGGCGCTGGATCTCGGAGGTGCCCTCGAAGATCGTGTAGATCTTCGCGTCGCGGTGCATCCGCTCGACCGGGAACTCGCGGGAGTAGCCGTTGCCGCCGAGGATCTGTATCGCCCGCTCGGTGACCCAGACCGCGACCTCGCCGGCCTTCAGCTTCGCCATCGACCCCTCGGCGTTCTCGAAGGTCTGGCCGGATCTCCCCATCCAGGCCCCGCGCCAGACCAGCAGCCGCGAGGCATCGATCTCGAGCTTCATGTCGGCGAGGGCGAAGGCGATCGCCTGGTTCTCGATGATCGGCCGGCCGAACTGTTCGCGCTCCTTCGCGTAGTAGAGCGCGTACTCGTAGGCCGCGCGTGCGATGCCGACCGCCTGGGCGCCGACCGTCGGCCGGCTCGCCTCGAACGTCTGCATCGCCGCCTGCGATTTCGATTTCTTGCCCTCGCGCACCCGGGCGAGGCGCTCGTCGAGCTTCTCCTTGCCACCCAGCAGGCAGGACCCGGGGACCCGGCACTCGTCGAGGTGGACGTCGGCGGTGTGCGAGGCGCGAAGGCCGTGCTTCTTGACCTTCGCGCCCTGCTCGCACCCATCGGTACCCGGAGGTATGACGAAGGCGGCGTGACCGCGAGATCCCAGCTCGCGGTCGACGCTCGCAATGACCACGTGGACGTCGGCGATTCCCCCATTGGTCGCCCACGCCTTCTGGCCATTCAGGACCCACTCGTCCTTTCCCTCGTCGTACTTAGCTGTGGTGCGGATCGCCGAGACGTCGGAGCCCGCATCCGGCTCCGAAGAGCAGAAGGCCGCAACCTTCGGCTCGTCCGCGGTGCCGAAGCACTGCGGGATCCACTCACCCAGCTGCTCCGGGGTTCCCTGCCCGAAGATCGCGGCGACTGCCAGCGAGGTGCCGAAGATGCTCATCCCGATCCCGGCGTCGCCCCAGAACAACTCCTCGTTGACGATCGGCAGCGTCAGGCCGGTCTCGTCGGCCCAGAACTGGGCCAGCCCTTCGAACCCGTAGAGGCCGATCTTGGCGGCCTCCTGGATCACCGGCCAGGGCGTCTCCTCGCGCTCGTCCCACTCGGAAGCGGCCGGGCGCACGACGTTCTCAGCGAAGCCGTGCACCCACTCGCGGATGTCCTTCTGGTCCTGGTTCAGCTCGAGCGTGAAATGCGGCCCGTCGGCGCTCCCACCGCCGCCGGCCGCCTCCGCGACGAGCTCCTCCGTCACTGCGACTGCCGCGTTCTGCTCATTCATTGGATTCCTGCCCGCCTGAGGGGCCGGGCCACTGCCCGCCCTGAGGGGTCGCGGGATAGTACACGGAATCGTGTAAGACGAAAAGGGGTCAGACGTCGCGCAGGTCGAAGGCCCGCAGGCCCTCCTGCCCCTCATCGGAACAGTCGAAGAAACGGCGGTTGACGCAGTCGTAGGTCGGCCCGTCCCCCTCGTAGGCGCGCTCGACCGAGAACTGGCAGTGCGGCAGTCCCTCGCCGGTCATCTTCACGCCGCCGAATCCGCCCGGCTGGAGGACGGCGTCGAGCTCGACCTTGGCGCCGAAGACCTCCTGCATGCAGCCGACGTACTGGGTTCCGGTGAGGGCGTCGACGAAGCTGTAGAGATACCGGCACCCGAGCTCGATGCAGCCGCGCGGCTCGATCATCTTGTCGCAGAAGGCGCGGCACTGGCGGCACTCCCCAGTCTTCTCGCGAATGGCCGGCATGTGAGAAGTCTAGGGACGGCGGGCTCAGGCGGCCAGCGAGTCGGGGCCGAGGACGTGGTCGAGCTCCGCCCGCAGACCGTTCGAAGGCCTCACCCGGTAGCCGTCGCCGAGCCGCAGCTCCATCGGCCCGCCCTCGGCGCCGCTGATCGCGAGCAGGACGTCCGCCTCCCCCTTGTGGTGGACGAGCACTTCCTTCAGCTCGTCGACGAGCCCCGGCCGCCCGTGCAGGGTCGCCGCGTCGATCGACAGCTTCAACGGCCCGGCCGGCGCCGCGGCCGCGGCGATCTCCTCCTGATCGGGCTCGAACCGTTCCGCCTCCTGGACGACCAGCTTGGTCTCGCCGCGGTCTTTGTGGTCGATCCGGCCGCGGACGAGGACTACCGCATCGGGCGCGATCACCTCGGCGCTCTCGGACTGATCGGCCCTGAAGACGAGCATCTCGATCTGCCCCTCGACGTCGTCGAGGGTCGCGAACATCATCTGGGTCCCGCTCTTGGTCCGGATCTTTTTCGCCTCGGTCACGATCCCGCCGACTGTCACCCAGGCTCCGTCGGGCTTCCCGGCCAGGTCGGCGATCGGGCAGTCGACCCTGGCGCGGAGTGCATCGCGGACTTCGGAGAGGGGATGCGAGGAGAGGTAGGTGCCGAGTGTCTCCTTCTCGAGCGCGAGCAGCGCGGCGCGGTCGAACTCGGCTGCTGAGATCGGCGGCCGGTGCTGGTGGGCGGCCGTCTTCGCCTCCTCGCCGGCGGCGGGCTCGGCGAAGTCGAAGATTGAGCCCTGCCCCAGCTGCGCGTCCTCCTGCGCCTTCTGCCCGGCCGACTGGGCGGCGGGCAGCGCCTCGAGCATGCCTCGCCGGGTTGCCCCGGTCGAGTCGAGGGCGCCGCACTTGATCAGGCATTCGATCGCCCGTTTGTTGACCGCGCGGGCGTCGACCCGCTCGCAGAAGTCCCAGATCGACGCGATCGGCGCCCCCTCGCGGGCGCGGAGGATCGCCTCGACCGCAGAGTGGCCGACGTTCTTGACCGCGTCGAGGCCGAAACGGATCGCGTTCTCGCTGACGACGAAACTGTGGTCGGAGGAGTTGACGTCCGGCGGCAGGACGTCGATCCCCATCTCCTCGCAGCGGTTGACGAAGAACGGCACCTTGTCTTTGGTGTTCATCACCGAGGAGATCACGGCCGCCATGTACTCGGCCGGGTAGTTCGCCTTGAGGTAGGCGGTCCGGTAGGAGGTCAGCCCGTAACAGGCGGCGTGGGACTTGTTGAACGAGTAGTCGGCCGCCGCTTCGTTCAGCTTCCAGAGATCGCGAGCGACAGAGGTCGAGGTGCCCGATTCCTCCATCCCCTGCATGAACTTGTCCTTCATCGTCGCCATCAGGTCGCGCTTCTTCTTGCCGATCGCCTTGCGCAGGTCGTCCGCCTCGGCGCCCGAGAAACCGGCCATCGAGCGTGCGATCTCCATCAGTTGCTCCTGGTAGATGACGCAGCCGTGGGTCTCCTCGGTGATCGCCCGCAGCCGCGGGTCGGGGTAGCGGACCGACGAGGGGTCCTGCTTGCCCTTCGCGTAGGCCGGGATGTAGGCCATCGCCCCCGGCCGGTAGAGGGCGCCGAGGGCGACGATGTCGGCGAACTCGGTCGGCTTCACCTTGCGCAGCGCGTCGCGCATCCCGTCCGACTCGAACTGGAAGACCCCGGTCGAGTCGCCCCCGGCCAGCATCTCGTAGGTCGTGGCGTCGTCGATCGGGATCGCCTCGATGTCGATCCGCTCCCCCCGCGATCGCTCGATGATGTCGATCGCGTCCTCGATCACGTCGAGGTTGCGGAGGCCGAGGAAGTCCATCTTCAGCAGCCCGATCTCCTCGATCGGGCCCATCGAGTACTGGGTGACGATCTTGTACTGGCGCTCGGCCTTGCCGCCCCCGCTGGCGCCGTTCCCATTGCCGCCGGCCGGCGCGCTGCGGTCCTCGGCGAGCTGGAGCGGGACGATCTCGTGCAGCGGCCGGTCGGCGATCACGACCGCGGCGGCGTGGATCGAGTTGTTGCGGACGATCCCCTCGAGGCCCTGGGCGACGTCGACGATCCGCTGGGCGTCGGAATCGGCGTCGTAGGTCTGCTTCAGCTCCTGCCCCGCCTTGAGGCATTCGGCGAACGATGGGCTGCGGCCCATGATCGGCTCCGGGATCAGCTTCGCCAACCGGTCGCCGGTCGCGTAGTCGTAGCCGAGGACCCGGGCGGCGTCGCGGGTCGCGGCGCGCGGCGCCATCTTGCCGAAGGTAATGATCTGGGCGACCGACTCGCGCCCGTATTTCTCGGCGACGTAGCGGATCATCCGCTCGCGGCCGCGGACCGAGAAATCGATGTCGATGTCCGGCATCGATTTGCGGCCAGGATTGAGAAAGCGCTCGAACAGGAGGTCGTTGGCGAGCGGGTCGAGGTCGGTGATGTTGAGCGCGTAGGAGACGATCGAGCCGGCCGCCGATCCGCGACCCGGGCCGACCGCGATCCCGCTCTCCTTCGCGTAGCGGACGAAGTCCCAGACGATCAGGAAATAGGAGGAGAAGCCCATCTCCTCGATCACGCCGAGCTCGAACTCGAGCCGCTGGGCCGCCTCGGCCGGGATCGGCTCGCCGTAGCGGGCGCGCATCCCCTCGCCGGCGATCTCGCGCAGCATCTGCTCGGGCTCGGAGCCGTCGGGGGTCGGGTAGCGCGGCAGCAGCAGCTTGCCGAGCTCGATCTCGACCTCGCAGCGCTCGGCGATCTCGACCGTGCTCGCGACCGCCTCGGGCCACTCGGAGAACGAGGATGCCATCTCGTCGTTGCTCTTGAGGAAGAACTCGTTGGTGTCGAAGCTCAGCTTCGGGGCCTCGAGGGTCGACTTGGTCTGCACGCAGAGCAGCGCCGCGTGGTTGTCGAAGTCCTCGCGACGCAGGTAGTGGACGTCGGCGGTCCCGACCAGCGGCCTGCCGACCTCGCGGGCGACCTCGACGATTCCCCGGTTCGCCCTCTCCTGCTCGTCGATCCCGTTCTTCTGGACCTCGAAGTAGACCTGCTCGGGGCCGAAGGCCTGGATCAGGTCGTCGATGTGGGCGCGGGCGTCGTCGCGGCGCTCCTCGACGAGGCGACGGCAGAAGCGCGACTGCAGGCAGCCGGTGAGGACGATCACGCCCTCGGCGTGCCGGGCGAGAAGATCCATGTCGACGTTCGCCTTGCCGCGCGAGAAGCCCTCGAGGAATCCGGCCGAGGTGAGCTGGACGAGGTTGGCGAAGCCGGCGTCGCTCTCGGCGAGCAGGGTCAGGTGGTTGCGCTCGTAGCGGACCTGCTCCTTGACCGCACGGCGATTGTCGACGAAATAGGCCTCGAGGCCGATGATCGGCTTGATCCCGTGCTTGCCGCACGCCTTGTAGAGGTCGACGGCGCCGTTCATCACCCCGTGGTCCGTGAGGCCGAGCGCGGGCTGTTCGAGCTCCGCCGCCCGCTCCGCCATCGCGTCGATCTTGCAGGCCCCATCGAGCAGCGAGTACTCGCTGTGGGCATGGAGATGGACGGCCGAAGGGGTGTTCATCGCTCGCGGCCGATCATGCCAATCGAGGCAGATGCCAAGGTCACGAAAGACGCGCTGTCTGCGCTGAGATCCCCCAGTTTGGGAGACCGATCAGCCCGTGGCGACCGCCCTGGACCGCCCCGCCGGCCTCAGCCGGCGCAGACCCAGGCGCTGCCGCCGGAGTCGGCCCAGATTTCGCCCGCGATCCGGTCCTGTTCTTCCTTCGAGGCGTCCTGGGGAGCGCCTTCTCCGCCATAGAGCGCCCAGGTCGAGGGGAGGATCTGGTACGCGCCGCCGGCTCCGCTCGAGGCATTGAGCGCGCCGTAGTCGCCCCCCGACTCGCACATCACGATGTAGGTCGGGATCGCGTACGGGCCGCCGAGCCAGCGGCCCACGGTTTCTTCGGCGGCGGCGCGGCTCGCGGCTTCCGCCGCCTCGATCTCGCTCACCCACTGTCCGATCTTCGATTTGAGCTCCGCCAGCGAGGACCCGCGGGCCGCGCGCAGCGAGGCCAGCTCGGCCGCGCTGGCCTCGGCCGCGCTCCGGACCGAGGCGATTTCATCGCGCGCGGCGGCGAGCCGTTCGTTGTAGGCATCGACCCGTGCCTTCAGCGCCGCGATGCTTTCGAGCCCGTGCTTGACCGCGTCCCTGACTTCCTCGACCCGTTCCGCAAGCGAGGAGTCCGAGGACTGGATCCGGTCGAGATACTCGGTCCGGGTCGCCAGTTCGTCGAGGTCCGAGGAGGCGAGGATCACGCTGGTGCTGTCGGGCGAGCCGCTCATGTAGATCCCGACCAGCCGCTGGGCGAGGACGCGCCGGGCGCGGCGCAGCCGGCGCCGCTCCTCCCGCAGGTGGGCGCGGGCCTGCTCGACCTTCGCCGCGAGCCGGGCGGCGCGTTCCTCGCCGGTCGCGAGCAGCGAGGTCAGCTTCTCCTCGCGCGCGGCGGACTCGGCGGCGCGCTGCTGCGCGGAGGCGAGCTGTTCCTGGGTCGAGCGGATTTCCGCAGCGAGTTCGCCGGCCTCTGCCTGAGCGCCCTCGACCTGGCTCTGGAGCGCGCCGATGTCGGCGGCACGGGCAGTCGCGCCGGCGAGCAGCGCCAGCGCGAGCAGGGCAATTGCAGAGATTCGCCGCACGCGACCGGCGAGGGTAACGGAGACTGTGAGCAAGACCTCACAGGTCGACGATAAGCCGCAACGGATCTTGCGGCGGCGGCTAGCCCTCGGGAACTTCGCGGCTCGCCCAGTAGGCGGCGATGCCGAGGGCGACCGCGGCGAGCCCGACGCCGACCCTGATTGGCCGCCGGTAGCGTCGGCGTAGGTAGATGATCGCGTAGCGGACCGCGAGTCGCCCGATCCGGTTGGACATCAGCCCTCCTTCTCTCCGCGCTGGCGTATCCGGTGCGCCATCCGCGATTGCAGCGACCAGAGCTCGATGAAGCCCGGTGAGGCCGCCTGCGAGAAGAGGCCGCCGGACTCGGCGAACGAGGCGAGCTGGGCGTCGTAGACGGCGTTCGGCGAGGAGCGGGTGACGACGCGGGCGCTGCCCTTGTAGAGCTTGAGCCCGATCGAACCGCTCACCTGGGTGTTGGCGGCGTCCATGAAGGCGTCGAGGTCAGACCTTAGAGGCTCCCACCATAGGCCGGCGTAGACGAGATACGCCCAGCGGCGGTCGAGCTCCGGCTTGAGCTGGTTCTGGTGGATCGTCCCGACCAGCTTCTCGAGCTCGGCGTGTGCGGTGAGCAGGATCGCGGCCGCAGGGACCTCGTAGATGTCGCGGACCTTGAGACCGACGATCCGGTCCTCGATGTGGTCGACGATCCCGATCCCGTGCCTGCAGCCGGCCTCGGCGACGCGTTCGAGCAGCTCGACGAGGCCGAGCCGCTCGCCGTCGAGGCCGACCGGCACCCCCGCCTCGAACTCGACGCTGATCGTCTCCGCCTCATCGGGGGCGTCCTCGGGGCGGGTGACGAGCTGGAAGACGTCGTCCTCCGGGGCGTGATCGAGGTCCTCTATCCAGCGGCCCTCGGAGGAGCGCCCCCAGAGGTTGTCGTCGATCGAGTACGGAGGAGTCTCGGTGCCGCCCTTGACCGGGATCCCCTGCTCGCGGGCGTAGGCGATCTCCTCCTCCCGGCCCATCTGCCACGAGCGCACTGGGGCGATCGTCCGCAGCTCGGGGGCGAGGGTCGCGACGGTGGCCTCGATCCGCACCTGGTCGTTGCCCTTGCCGGTGCAGCCATGGGCGATCGTGTCGCAGCGGGACCTGCGCGCGTACTCGACCGCGAGCTCGGCGATCAGCGGCCGGCCGAGCGCGGTGAACAGCGGATAGCCGAGGCCGTAGATCGCGTTGGCCTTGATCGCCGGGACGACGAAGTCCTCGGCGAACCGCTCGCGGGCGTCGACGACGTGGCACTCGAGCGCCCCCAGCCGTTTCGCCTTGTCCTCGATGGCGCCGTAGTCCTCGCCCGGCTGGCCGAGATTGACGGTCAGGCAGACGACCTCGGCGTCGTAATGGTCCTGGATCCACTTCAGCATCACGCTGGTGTCGAGGCCGCCGGAATAGAGCAGCAGGACGCGGCTGACCTCGGCGGGGTCGGCCTCGTAGCTAGCTGTGGGCTCCGCGCTCAAGCCAGATCCTCGCGCTTCGCTCGCTGCGCGAAGAGCCGGACTGCGACGCTTGCTCGCTCCGCGCTCAAGGCGCTTCGAGCCCGCCGCTTCCCCCTTCTTCGTCGGATTCCGGCGGTTCCGTTTCCGTCGGAGTCGTCGGGGTGGTCGGTTCCATTTCCTCGGTGCTCGGTTCCGTCGTATCGGTGGATTCCGTCGTTTCCGTGGTTTCGGTCGAGACGCTGCTCAGTTCGGTCGGCGCCGAGGATGTTTCGCTGCCGCTGTCGCCGCCGGCGATGACGACGATCGCGATCACGAGTCCGACGATCACGGCGATCAGCCCAGCGACCAGCAGCCGAATGTTGCCGCGCGGCCTGCCGCCGTCGCCGTCGCCGCGGTCGGGTGGCTGCCCCATCACCCGGGTCGGGTCATCGTGCATCGGCCTAACTCTCCGGGCCCAGGATCGCGTCGAGCAGCGGGGTCGGGTCCTCGATCCCGGCGCCATTGCGGAGCCGGTTCTCGATCTCCTTGCGGCTGGCGCCGGAGACGGCCATCTGGGTCGCCAGCAGGCGGGCGCCCGCCTCCCCGGCCCGGCGCGCGGCCGGCTCTGCCTGCTCGGGTGGCTCCGGCGCGGCCTCGACGGGGCGCAGCCGTGGCCGCTCCGAGGCCCCGGATGCCGGGGGATCGAACTCGTCGGCGACCGCCCGCAGTCGCTCGGCGACGATCCGGTCGGCGCGCTCCTGAGCTTCGTCGATCCGCCGCTGCGCCTGCTCCTCGGCGTTGTCGATCACCGACGCCGCCGCGCGCTCGGCGGCCCGGACGATGTCAGCCAGCCGCTCGGCCGCGTCGCCGACGGGGTCGGAGTCGGGGCGCTGCGGTGGAAGCTTGCCCGCGTTCAAAACAACACCTCACGCTTTGCTCGCTCCGGGTTCATGGCTCGTAGCTTAGGAGCGATTCGCCGATCAGCGAAATGGCGCGGTCGATCTGGGAGTCCTCGATCGTCAGCGGTGGCAGCAGTCGCAGCGTGCTCGGCTCGGGCGCGTTGACCACCGCGCCCCGCTCGAGCAGGTCGGCGGTGACCGTCGCCGAGTCGAGCCCGTCCTCGAGGCCGACGCCGATCATCAGCCCGCGCCCGCGGACCTCGCGCACCCCGTCGAGCGATTCGAGGCCCTCGCGCAGCCGGCCGCCATGGTCGCGCACCGCCCGCAGCAGGGCGGGGTCGTCGACGATGTCGAGCACGGCGAGGGCCGCCGCCGAGGCGACCGGGCCGCCGGCGAAGGTCGAGCCGTGGTCGCCGGGCTCGAGCACCGACCCCGCCTCGGCATCGGTGATGCAGGCCCCGATGGCCATCCCGCCGCCGAGCGCCTTGGCGCTGGTCAGAACGTCGGGCCGCACCGGCGTCTGCTCGTAGGCCCAGAGCGAGCCGGTCCGCCCGATCCCGGTCTGGATCTCGTCGAGGATCAGGAGCGCGCCGGCCGCGTCGCAGGCCTCGCGCGCCGCGAGCAGCGAGTCCTCGCTGAGCGGCTGGATCCCGGCCTCGCCCTGGATCGGCTCGATCAGGACCGCCGCGGTGCCGTCGTCGACGGCGTCGCGGAGCGCGTCGGCGTCGTCGAAGGGCACCGAGGTGAAGCCCTCGAGCATCGGGCCGAGCGCCGGGTTCGCCGCCAGCCCCGGGGTCGCGGACAGCGAGCCGTAGGTGCGGCCGTGGAAGTCGCGCTCGAAGCTGACGATCATCGGCGCCGAGATCCCACGCCCGTGGGCGTGCTTGCGGGCGATCTTGATCGCGCACTCGTTGGCCTCGGTCCCCGAGTTCGCAAAGAAGACACGGCCGCCGAGGCTCGACTCCGAGAGCCGCTCGGCCAGCCGCACCATCGGCTCGGTGTAGAAGAGGTTCGAGGTGTGCATCAGCCGCCCGGCCTGCTCGCGGACCGCCTCGACCACGTCAGGGTGGCAGTGGCCGACCGAGCAGACCGAGATTCCGGCGAGCAGGTCGAGGTACTCCTTGCCGTCGGAGTCCCACAGCAGCGCCCCCTCGCCGCGCACGAACTCGACCTCGCCGCGCCGGTAGGTCCGCATCAGGTAGCGCTCCTCGAGGCCCCGCAGCTCGGCCAGGCTCATGTCGCCGACCGCCCGCCCGCCGCGGCCCCGAGCAGAGCAGATGGGCGGAATGTCATGAGGTCACCATCGTCCCGATCCCGGCCCTGGTGAACAACTCGAGCAGGAGGCTATGGGGCTTGCGACCGTCGATGATGTGGGCCGACTGGACGCCGCCGCGGATCGCGTCGACACAGGCCGCGAGCTTCGGCCGCATCCCCCCCTCGATCCGCTCGAGCTGCTCCTCGACCTCGCCGACCGTCGCCCGCGAGGTCAGCGTCGACTCGTCGGCCGGGTCGGCGAGCCAGCCGACGACATCGGTGAGGAAGATCGCCTTGTAGGCGCGCAGCGCGGCCGCGACCTTGCCCGCCGCCTCGTCGGCGTTGATGTTGTAGGCGTTGCCGTCGCGGTCGGACGCAGAGGAGGCGACGACCGGGATGTAGTCGGCCGCGATGTGGTTGAGGACGTCGACGTCGACCCGGTCGATCGCGCCGACGAAGCCGACCTGCTCGGCGTTCGGCACCGGCGAGACCCCGAACAGCGAGCCGTCCTGGCCGGAGAGCCCGACGGCCGGCTGGCCGTGGCGGTTGATCCGCTGGACGATGTCGGAGTTGACCTTTCCGAGCAGCACCATCCGCGCCACCTCGACGGTCTCGGCGTCGGACACCCGCAGCCCCTCGTGGAAGCGCACCTCAAGCCCGAGCCGCTCCATGTACTCGGTGATCTCCGGCCCGCCGCCGTGGACGATCACCGGGTTGAGGCCGACGTACTTGAGGAGGACGACGTCGGTCGCGAATCCCTCGCGCAGGGCCTCGTCGCGCATCGCCGCGCCGCCGTACTTGATGACGACCGTTCGGCCGTGGAACTCCCTGATGTAGGGAAGGGCCTCGAGCAGGGTGTCGACGCTGGTGCTCAACGATCTCCTCTCAGGTCGTGTACTCGGCGTTGATTCGAACGTACTCGTAGCCGAGGTCCGAGAACCACACGTGCGCCGTCTGGTCTCCGCGCCCCAGCCGCAGTGAGACCTCGGCCTCCGCCGCCTCGCCGGCGAACTCCTCGGCGTCGATGTGGTCGAGGCCGAGCTCCTCGACCTCCTCGCCGGCGAGCGCCATCCCCGCGGCCTGCGCGATTCGGCCCCAGTTCGGGTCATGGCCGAACAGCGCCGTCTTCACCAGCGGCGAGTTGGCGATCGCCCGGGCGGTGCGCTCGGCCTCCTCTGCGCTCGCGGCCTCGGTGACCCGCGCGCACCCGACCCTGGTCGCGCCCTCGCCGTCGGCGACGATCTCGAGCGCCAGCTGGAGCAGGACCGCGTCGAGCAGGCCCTGCGGGAGCGGCCTGCCGGACTCGCCGCTCGCCTGAAGGAGGACCATGTCGTTTGTGCTCATCTGGCCGTCGACGGTGATCCGCTCGAAGGATCGGTCGACGGCCTCGCGCAGCGCCGCCTCGGCCCCGTAGGGCCCGTCGAGCACGGCGTCGGTCTGGACGAAGCAGAGCATCGTCGCGAAGCCGGGCTGGATCATCCCTGCGCCCTTGGCCTGGGCCGAGAGCGTCACCCCGTCGCAGCTGACGGTGCACCGCTTCGGGCCCCTGTCGGTGGTCATGATCGCCTCCGAGAACTCGGCGCCGCCATCGGGGCGGACGACCGCCGCGGCCCGGCGGACGCCGTCGAGGACCCTGTCCATCGGCAGCGCCTCGCCGATTTTCCCGGTTGCGGCGATCGCGACCACCGAGGGGTCGAGGTCGAGCTCCTCGGCCGCCGCGAGCTGGATCGCGACGGCGTCGCGCATCCCCTGCTCGCCGGTGGCGGCATTCGCGTTGCCGGCCTTGACGGCGGCGGCGCGGATCGCGCCGAAGTCGACGTTCTCGCGGCAGAGTCTCACCGGCGCAGCCGCGGCGGCGTTGCGGGTCAATAGCAGCGCCGAGGTGACCTGCTCGGACTCGGCGACGACGACCGCCGCGTCGGTGTTGCCGCTCTCCTTCAATCCGCAGGCGACCGCCCCGGCCGCGAACCCCGGCGCCAGCCCTGCCGGGTCGAGCTCCTCAAGCCCCGCGGGCGGGTCGACCCAGCGCGAGTGGAAGAAGCCCTCGCTCACCGAAGTCCCTCCGTCTCCCCGAGGCCGAGCATCAGGTTGAGGTTCTGGACCCCCTGCCCGGACGCCCCCTTCCAGAGGTTGTCGATCGCCGAGAAGGCGAGCAGGCGGCCTCGCTCCTCGACGGTGACGTAGACGTGGCACTCGTTGGTGTCGCGGACGTCGCGGAGCCCGGGCGGGCGGTCGACCGCGTGGACGAACGGCTCGCCGGCGTAGCGCTCGGCGTATAGCGCCTGGACCTCCTGCTTCGACATCGGCTCGCTGAGCGTCGCGTAGCAGCTCGTCAGCTCCCCTTGGTCGAGCGGCAGGAGGTGCGGGACGAAGGTGACCGGCGCCGGGCTCCCGAGCGCGGTCAGCTCCTGTTCGATCTCGGGCCGGTGGCGGTGGCCCTCGGTCTTGTAGGCGAACGCGTTCTCGTCCATCGAGACGTAGTGCATCTCGTCCCCCCCGCCCCGGCCGGCGCCCGAGACGCCCTGCTTGGCGTCGATCACGACGTCGGCGAGGAGCCCGCGCTCGGCGAGTGGTGCCAGGGCGAGTACGCTCGCGGTCGGGTAGCAGCCGGGCGTCGCCACCAGCTCGGCGCCCCTCAGCTGCTCGCGGTAGAGCTCGGTCAGTCCGTAGACCGAGTTCTCGAGCAGTTCCGGCGCGCCATGCTCGCCGTACCAGCGCTCGTAGGTAGGGAGATCTCGGAGGCGGAAGTCGGCCGAGAGGTCGACGACCACCACCCCGAGGCCGCGCAGGGCGGCGACCGTCGGCGCCGAGGCGCCGTGCGGGTAGGCGACGATCGCGGCGTCAATCCCCTCGAGCCGGTCGAGGTCGAGCTCGACCAGCTCGAGCGGCACCCGGTAGCGCGGGTAGAGGCGGTCGAGCCGCTTGCCGGCGTCGCTTCGCGAGGTGACCGTGGCGAGCTCCAGACTCGGGTGGCGCCAGACGATCTGCGCCGCGAGCGCGCCGGTGAACCCGGAGGCGCCGGCGACCAGCACCCGCGCCGCGGGAGCGCCATCGAGCGGCTGTGCGGCGGGCTCACTCACGGAGGGCTCCCCCGATCCTGGCGAGCTCCGCCGCGATCGCCTCGCGCAGGCCGCCGACCTCCTCGTCGGTCAGCGTCCGGTCGGCGGCGCGGAATTCGAGCCGCAGCGCCAGGCTCTTCTTGTCATTTCCCAGCTGCTCGCCCTGGTAGAGGTCGAAGACCTCCGCCGAGCGCAGCAGATCGCCGCCGCCCGCGATCACCGCCGCCCGAACATCGGCCCCCGGGACCGTGTCATCGACGACGACGGCGAGGTCCTGGAGCACTGCGGGATGGGTGGTCAGGTCCTCGAACTCCTCCTCCCAGGCCGGCGAGGCGGCGACGAGCGGCGCCAGCCCGACCTCGAAGGCGGCCGCGGAATGGATGTCCCAGGCCCGGCAGACCAACGGGTGGACCTCGCCGATCCAACCGGCCGCGACGCCCTCGACCAGGACGTCGGCAGAGCGTCCTGGGTGCAGGAACGGCTCCGCCGCCGGCTCGAAGGCGAGCTCGACGCCGAGCCGGGCCGCCAGCCCCTCGAGGACGCCCTTGAGGGCGAGGTAGTCGGCCGGGGTCGGGTCGCCCCGCCATGAGCCCGGGGCGATGTCGCCGGCTGCGAGGCAACCGAGCCGGTGCGGCTCGGCGAACGGGGCCGCGCGCCTTCCGGGAAAGTCGCCGGCCAGCGGCCCGCTCCCGATCCCCTCCGGCGGCAGGTAGACGCGGCCCGACTCGAACAGGGCGACGCGCTCGGCGCCGCGAGCAAGGTTGCCCTGAGCGACGTCGAGCAGCGACCCGAGCAGCGTCGTCCGCATCACCGCCTGGTCCTCGGAGAGGGGGTTGGAGATCGTCACCGCGCCGGCGCGCGGGTCCTCGGCCCCGATCCGCAGCCGCCCCGCCTCGCCGGGGTCGGTGAAGCTCCAGCCGACGATCTCGTCGAAGCCGAGGTCGCGCATCGCGTCCTCGGCGCGGCGCCGCAGCCGCTGCGGGCGGGTCAGGCCCCCGACCTGACCCATCGATGAGGGCAGGGTCGACGGCAGGTGCTCCTCGAGGCCGTGGATGCGGCCGATCTCCTCGATCAGGTCGACCTCGCGGGTGACGTCGCTGTGGCGGTCGGCGGGGACCTCGACCAGGAGCTTGCCGTGGGCGGTATGGATGTGGAACCCGAGCCGCTCGAGGTAGTGGATCTGGTCGGGCTCCTCGACCTTCATCCCCAGCAGCCCCTCGACCCGCTCCTCGCGCAGGCCGATGTGATGGAGGGGCGGGATCTCCTCGGCGACGTCGATCGTCCCCGGCACGAGCCTCGCGCCGCAGAGCTCGACCATCAGCCGTGAGGCGATCCGCTGCGCCCGCATGCAGAGCTCCGGGTGGAGCTGCTTCTCGAATCGCGAGGAGGCCTCGGAGCGGAGGCCGAGCTTGCGCGAGGTCCGGAGGATGTTGGTCCCGTTCCAGTTCGCGACCTCGAGCAGGACCCGGGTCGTCTCCTCGGAGACCTCGGAGACCTGGCCGCCCATGATCCCGGCGATCCCGGAGGGTCCGTCGCGGTCGCAGACGAGGACGGTCTCGGCGTCGAAGGTCCGCTCGACGCCGTCGAGCGTCGTCATCGTCTCTCCCTCGGTTGCGGCGCGGACAGTCAGCGCCCCGTCCGGCACCCGGTCGAGGTCGAAGGAGTGGAGGGGCTGCGCGGTCAGCAGCATCGCGTAGTTGGTGATGTCGACGACGTTGTTGATCGGGCGCTGGCCGGCCGCCTTCAGCCGCGCCTGCAGCCAGGCGGGCGAGGGGCCGATCTCGACGTCGGTGAAGACGCGCGCGGTGAACCGCGGACAGAGACCGGGGACCTCGACAGTGACCGAGGCGAAGTCCTCGGCATGGCCGTCTCCGTCGGCGTGCGCGTCCTCCTCCCAGGGCGCCGGCCCGAGCGGGGCTGCGGTGACGGCGTGGACCTCGCGGGCGACCCCGTAGACGCCGAAGCAGTCGACCCGGTTCGGGGTCACCTCCAGCTCGAGGACGCGCTCGCCGAGCGGCAGCGTCTCTTCCAGCGGCGCGCCGGGCTCGGGGCCCTCGTCGAGGACCATGATCCCGTCGGCGTCCTCGCCGATCTCGAGCTCGGAGGCGGACAGGATCATCCCGGAGGAGGTGACGCCGCGTAGCTTCGCCTCGCCGAGCTCGACCCCACCCGGCATCGTCGCCCCGGGCAGCGCGACGGCGACGGTCTGGCCGGCGGCGACGTTCGGCGCTCCGCAGACGATCGTCCGCGGCTCGGCCCCGCCGCTGTCGACGGTGCAGACGCTGAGCCGGTCGGCGTTCGGGTGCGGCTCGCAGGTTAGGACCTTCCCGATCACGAACCCGGCGCCGCTCGGGGGGCCGATCGCCTCGACCCGCTCGACCTCGGTCCCGGTCATCGCCAGCCGCACGGCGAGCTCATCAGCCCCGATCCCGGGGTCGCAGTGCTCGCGCAGCCATGAGTAAGGGACACGCATTAGAGAAATTGCTCCAGCATCCGGACGTCGTTGTCGAAGAAGCGCCGCAGGTCGGGGACGCCGTGGCGCAGCATCGCGATCCGCTCGACCCCCATCCCGAAGGCGAAGCCCTGGACCCGCTCGGCGTCGTAGCCGTTGTCGGCGACGAACCCGAGGACGTTCGGGTCGACCATCCCGGCCCCGCCAACCTCGATCCAGCCGATCCCCTTGCAGAGGCCACAGCGCTCGCCGCCGGCGAGCCGGCCGGTCCCGTCGCAGGCGAAGCAGGAGACGTCGAACTCGACGCTCGGCTCGGTGAACGGGAAGTAATGGGGGCGCATCCGCGCCTCCCGCCCCTCGCCGAAGATCGCCCGCAGCATCACTTCCAGCGTTCCCTGGAGATCGGCGAGCGTGATCCCCTCGCCGATCGCAAGCCCCTCGACCTGGTGGAACATCGGGCTGTGGGTCGCGTCCGAGTCGCGGCGGTAGACCTTGCCCGGCATGATCAGGAAGATCGGCGGCGGCTCGGACTCCATCGCCCGCGTCTGCACGGGCGAGGTGTGGGTCCGCAGGAGTAGGTCCGGTGTCCAGACCGGCCCGCTCGGCTCCGACCGCGGGAGCGACTGAGCATCACGATCTGATTCCTGCGAGGGAGCGGGGGCCGAGGAGCCGAGCGGAACCACATAGAAGGTGTCCTGGAGCATCCGGGCCGGGTGCCCGGGCGGATGGTTGAGTGAGGTGAAGTTGTAGTAGTCGTGCTCGACCTCGGGCCCCTCCATCACCCGGTAGCCGAGGCCGACCATCACGTCCTCGATCTGGCGCGTCGTGCGCGTGATCAGGTGCAGGTGGCCGGCCGGTGACGATGGCGCGCCGGGCAGGGTGACGTCGACACGGTCCTCGGCGAGCATGCTCTCGAGCTCGGCCGCGTCGAGGTCGGCGGCGCGGGCCTCGAGCAGCGACTCGAGCTCCTGGCGGGCCCGGTTGGCGCCGCTGCCGACCGGGCCCCGCTCCGCCTCTGGTAGGTCGGCGATCCCGCGCAGGATCGAGGTCAGCTCGGCTTTGCGGCCCAGGTAGCGGACCCGAAGCTCCTCGAGCTCCGCGGTTCCGCCCGCGCCCTCGATCGCGGCGGCCGCCTCTGCTCTTATCTCCTCGATCCGGTCAAGCATCGTGGGCGGCCTCCCCCATCGCGGGCGACGATATCCGGGAAATCATTGTTCGCGCTCGCTCGCTTGCGATGAATCAGATATGGACGCTGCGCTCGCTACGCGCTCAAGGCCGATGGCAGCCGCGGCGGCGACGTTGAGCGACTCCGCCGCGCCGCTCCGCAGCGGGATCGTCACCCGCCGCTCGCAGCGGTCGAGGACCTCCTGCGGCAGCCCCTCGCGCTCGGCGCCGAGGCAGATCGTCGCGCAGCCGTCGAGGCGATCGAGACCCTCGCCGCCGTGGGCGACCATCGCCGCCCGCGGCTCCGCGGTCACCCCGATGTCGCCCCGGGCCAGCCGCTGGTTGAAGATCGCGCCCATGCTCGCGCGGACCGCCTTCGGGCCGTGGGGGTCGGCGCAATCGGGGCCGAGGACGACGGTGCCGCCGAGCAGCGCCGCCGCTGTGCGGACGATCGCGCCGACGTTGCCTGGGTCGCCGACCCCGTGGAGGTAGGCGCACGGCGGCTCGACCTGATCGGCCCAGCTCTGCGGCCATACCGCGATCGCCCTCGTCCCGGAACCGAGCGCGGAGACCTCGGCGAGCAGCTCGGGGCTCACCTCCTCGCCGCCGAGACCGCTGCCGGCCTCCGTCAGTAGCACGTCCGGCTCGGCGCCGGCGGTGCGGCCGGCCTCGACCAGGTCCTCGCCCTCGGTCACGAACAGGCCTTCGCGGTCGCGATGACGCCGCTCGCGCAGCTTCCGGACCAGCTTCAGCTTCTCGTTCTGGGGGCTTGTGATCATCGTCATGGGGTTCTGTTTGGTCGAGATTTCTCCTGGAACGACAACGGGCCGCCTGAGTTCAAGCGGCCCGCCTGGGAATCGGAGTGTGGCTGCAGCTATGCGGCCGCACCCTCCCGGGCGAGCTCCACAAATCGGCGGAACGCATCGCGGTCGTTGACCGCGATGTCGGCGAGCATCTTGCGGTTGACCTCGACCCCTGCATTGTCGAGGCCATGGATCAGTTCTGAGTAGCTCATGCCCTCGAGCCGCGCGGCGGCGTTGATCCGGGTGATCCAGAGGCGCCGGAACTCGCGCTTGCGGTTGCGGCGGTCGCGGTAGGCGTACATCCCGGACCGCTGCACCTGCTCTTTCGCGAACCGGTAGGAGGAATGCTTGCGGCCGTAATAGCCCTTCGCTTCCTTGAGGACCTTGCGCCGCTTCTTGCGGGCGTGGACAGACCGCTTGACCCGGCTCACTTTCCGCCTCCAAGCAGGGTCCTGATGCGCTTCTGATCGGACCGGGCGATCTCGACCGGGCGCCGCATCTGCCGCTTTCGCTTCGGCGACTTTTTCTCGAGAATGTGGCTCGAGTACGCGCGCCGGCCCCGGAGCTTGCCCTTGGCGGTCTTGCGGAAGCGCTTCTTGGCGCCGGAATGGGTCTTCATCTTCGGCATCGGGACGCGTATTGAAGCAGACCGGACGCCGGACGCCGCCGGTACGCTGCCGCCCAATGAGCGCGGAGCGAGCAAGCGTCGCAGTCTGGGGCTTCGCGCAGCGAGCGAAGCGCGAGGCGTTGTAATGCGATTCGTCTACGTCGTCGGCACCCGCCCGAACTTCGTCAAGACGGCGCCGGTGATCGCCGCCCTGCGCGCCCGCGACCCCGAGGGGCGCCACGCGATCGTCCACACCGGCCAGCACTACGACCGGTTGATGTCGGAGGTGTTCCTCGAGGAGCTCGGGGTCCCCGAGCCCGATCACATGCTCGGGGTCGGCTCAGGAAGCCACGCGCGCCAGACGGCGCTGGTGATGGAACGGCTAGAGCCGGTCCTGCTCGAGGAGAGGCCGGACCTGGTATTCGTCCCCGGCGACGTCAACTCGACCCTGGCGGCGGCGCTTACCGCGGCCAAGACGCTGTTCCCGGTCGCCCACATCGAGTCGGGCCTGCGCAGCTTCGACCGGACGATGCCGGAGGAGGTGAACCGGATCGTCGCCGACGTCCTCTCCCAGCACCTCTTCCTCCATAGCGACGAGGCGGTCGAGAACCTGCGCGCGGAGGGGATTCCCGATGAGCTGATGCACTTCGTCGGCAACACCATGATCGACACCCTCGCCGCGCTCGAAGAACGGTTCCGCGCCGCCGATGCCGCCGCCGGGCTCGGGGTCGAGCCGGGCTCCTACCTGCTCGTCACGCTCCACCGCCCCGCCCTCGTCGACGGCCCGCTCCTGGCTGAGACGATCGACCGGCTGGCGGCGGTCGCCGCCGAGATGCCGGTCGTCTTCCCGGTCCACCCGCGGACCCGGAAGATGCTCGCCGGGGCGGAGGCCGGACAGCCGGGGCTGCACCTGATCGAGCCGCTCGGCTACATCGAGTTCCTCTCGCTCCTCGCCGACGCCGGCGCCGTCCTCACCGACTCGGGTGGGATCCAGGAGGAGACGACCTACCTCGGCGTCCCCTGCTTCACCCTGCGCGACAACACCGAGCGCCCGGTCACGATCCGCGCCGGCACCAACACCCTGCTCGGGCTCGACCCGGCGGCGATCGCCGGGATCCCGGCGGCGCTCGCGGGCCGGGCGGCGGAGCGCCCCGATCCTCCCCCGCTCTGGGACGGCCACGCCGCCGAGCGGATCGCGGACGTCATCCTGGACTGAGGCTCAGGCCTGGGCGGCGTCTCCGCCGGCGGCGGCATCGGTCTCGGCGGCAGCTTCGGCCGCCTCTTTGGCCTTGGTCGCCTCTTTGCTCGGGGCCAGCATCATGCTCATGTTGCGGCCCTCCTGGAGCGGCTCGGACTCGATCACGGCGAGGCCGTCAAGATCCTCGTAGAGGCGCTGCAGCAGCGCCCGCCCGCGCTCGGGGTGGGCCTGCTCGCGGCCGCGGAACATGATCGTGATCTTGACCTTGTTGTGCTGGCGCAGGAAGCGCTCGACGTGGCCCTTCTTGGTCTCGTAGTCGTGGTCGGCGATCTTCGGGCGGAGCTTGATCTCGCGGACGTTGACCTGCTGCTGGTGCTTGCGGGCGGCCTTCTGCTTCTGCTCCTGCTCGTACTTGTACTTCGAGTAGTCGAGGAGGCGGGTGACCGGCGGTTTCGAGTTCGGCGCCACCTCGACCAGGTCGAGGTCCGCATCCTGGGCCTGTTTCAGGGCGTCCGGCGTCTCGACGATCCCGAGCTGCTCCCCGTCGGCGCCGATCAGGCGCACTTTCGGGACCCGGATCCGGTCGTTGATCCGCGTGGTGTCGCGCTCAGGGGGGCGCCGATCGAACCTACGAGGGACCGGCACTAGGGAAAGAGGTGGATCTTCAAGAGGACGAGGTAGTCGGACGGGCCCACGGGACGCTCAACGGCGCGGAATCTTGTTCGGCGTGGCGTCAATCAAGTGCTGGCCAGTATAGAGGCAGGGCGCCGCAGCGGCGAAAACCCGTTCATCGCGCGTTGTCGGCGGCGATCCGGGCGGCGAACTCGGAGACCGGCATCGCCCCGAGCTCGCCCTCCTCGTGGGAGCGGACCGCGACGGCGCCCGCCTCCTGCTCGCGGTCGCCGACGACCAGCATGTAGGGGTAGCGGCCGAGCTCGGCGTCGCGGATCTTCTTGCCGACCGACTCCGATCGCTCGTCGACGGCGATCCTGACGCCCGCGTCGCGGAGCTCGGCGGCGACCTGCGACGCGTACTCGGAATGGCGGTCGGCGACCGGCAGGACCGCGGCCTGGACCGGCGCCAGCCAGACCGGGAAGCGGCCGGCGTGGTGCTCGATCAGGATCCCGGCGAAGCGCTCCATCGATCCGAGCAGGGCGCGGTGGATCATCACCGGGCGCCGCTGCTCGTCCTCGGCGTCGGTGTAGGTGAGGTCGAAGCGCTCGGGCATGAAGAAATCGACCTGGCAGGTCCCGCACTGCCAGGAGCGGCCGAGCGCGTCGGTGACGTGGAAGTCGATCTTCGGGCCGTAGAAGGCACCGTCGCCGGGGTTGAGCTGGAACTCACGGCCCTGCGCCTCGAGCGCCCCCCGCAGCGCCGCCTCCGCCTGCTCCCACTGCTCGGCGGTCCCGATCGACTTCTCGGGCCGGGTCGAGAGCTCGACGCGGACGTCGTCGAAGCCGAAGCGCTCGTAGAGCTCGTCGATCGCTGCGCAGACCTCCCCCACCTCGTCGACGATCTGCTCGGGCGTGCAGTAGATGTGGGCGTCGTCCTGGGTGAAGGCGCGGACCCGCAGCAGCCCGTGGAGGACCCCCTCGCGCTCGGCCCGCGAGACCTGGCCGAACTCGGCGAGGCGCAGCGGCAGCTCGCGGTAGGAGTGGCGCTCGGAGCCGAAGACCAGGCACGCCCCCGGGCAGTTCATCGGCCGGATCGCGTAGTGGCGGTCACCGGACTCGGTGAAGAACATGTTCTCGCGGTAGTTGTCCCAGTGGCCCGAGCGGTGCCAGAGCTCGACGTCGAGGACCTGCGGCGTCTTGATCTCCTCGTAGCCGCGCTTGCGCAGCTGCTTCTGGACCTCGGCCTCGGTCAGGTGCAGGAGCGTCGTCCCGTTCGGCAGCCAGAATGGCATCCCCGGCGCCTCCTCGCGGAGCATGAAGAGGCCGAGCTGGGGGCCGAGGCGGCGATGGTCGCGGGCCTTCGCCTGCTCGATCCGCTCGAGGTGCGCCTCGAGGTCCTTGGTGCTGAAGAAGGCGGTGCCGTAGATCCGGGTCAGCATCTGGCGGCTCTCGTCCCCGCGCCAGTAGGCGCCGGCGACCGAATTCAGCTTGACCGCCTGGATCCGCCCGGTCGAGGGGCCGTGGGGGCCGCGGCAGAGGTCCTCGAACGGGCCGTTCCGATAGAGGGAGACCGTCTCGACGCCTTCGTCGGCGATCAGGTCCTCGATCAGCTCGACCTTGTAGCCCTCCTCCTGGCCGCGGAAGATCTCGATCGCCTCGGCGACCGGGACGTCGCGGCGCGAGAACTCCTCGTCGGCCTCGATGTGGGCCCGCATCGCGTCCTCGATGCTGCCGAGGTCAGCCTCGGTCACCTTGACGTCCTCGGGGAACTCGAAGTCGTAGTAGAAGCCGTCCTCGATCGCCGGGCCGATCGTGACTTTGGTCCCCGGGTAGAGCTCCTGGACCGCCTCGGCCATGACGTGGGCGGCGTCGTGGCGGATCAGCGCCAGCGCCTCGGGGTCGCGGTCGGTGAGGATTGCGATCTCGGCGCCGTCAGCGAGCGGCGCCGCCAGATCGCGCAGCTCGCCGTCGACGGTGATCGCGAGCGCCGCCTTGGCGAGGCCGGGCCCGATCGCAGCCGCGGCATCGGCGCCGGTGGCGCCGTCGGGCAGCTCGAGCGGGCTACCGTCGGGCAGCCTGACCGTGGTTTTCGTCGCCGGGGTCGCCATCACAAATCTTCGCGCTCATGCTACGTGGGCGCGAACGCACTTGTTCCCGCTATCCGGGACGAACTGCGTTCGCGCTCAGCCCGAAGGGCCGTGGCGGGCCTGGCGGACGGCAATAAGCGGACACGGGCTGGAGCCCGAGACCGGTCCGCGCCGGGCCCAGAGCAGATAGGGGTCGGCGGTCTCGCGGAGAGTCATGGCGGGGTACGGCGGCCGCACGCTCTCGGTCGAGGTGATGACGAAGCGGACGCCATCGGGCAGCGCTCTCGGCGCCCGGTCTTCGTCGGCGATGCAGACCCTGCCGCCGCGGAGCTCCCAATCGATGTAGCGCGCGCCGTGCTGTTCGGCCAGAAGCTGGTGCGGCGCGAGTACCAGGGTCGAGTCGGCGGCGATCAGCGGCCGCAGCCCGGTCAGTGCCGATGAGTAGCTGGTCGGCCCGACCGGCGCGTTGGCGAGGGCGAGGACCGAGCAGAACCCGGCGGCGACCAGGTAGGCCCAGATGGCCAGGGTGGCCCCTCTTCCGTCATATATACGGGTAAGGGGCCACCCCCCGGCCTCGACGACGATCGCCAGCGCCACCACGGGCGCCGCGATCTCGAGCGCCTTTGCCGAGGTGTAGGGGGTGCCTCCCACTCGCGCGGCGAGGTAGAGGAAGGCGACGGCGACGGCACCGGCGAGGATCGCGGACTCGCGACCCCGGGCCGCGCGGGCGAGGCCGATCACGAGCAGGCCCGCCCCGAAGGCCGCCCCGAGGTAATACGCGATCGCGGGCACCGCGCCGTCGCCGGCGGCGACTCGGAAGTCGCCCGAGAACCAGATGCCGAGCGCAGTCAACGGCGAGATCTGGCCGAAGAGGTTGCCGAGGCCGGGGCCGTTGGGGTCGAAGGTCTCGAAGTTGTGGAATTCGATCATCCGGCCGAGCTCGGGCAGCGTCCCGACGGCGAGAACCGCCAGGGCGAGGAGAAGCGGCCTGACCGGGAGCTCCCGTTCGAGCGCCAGCCAGGCGGCGAGGATGACCGCGAGCCAGATCAGGCCCGGAAAGCTGTAGATGTAGACGGCCCCGATCGCGATCACCGCGGCCGGGACGAAGCGCAGTTGCAGATCGCGCCAGAGCGGGTTTCGCTTCGTCTCGCGGAGGGCGAGGAGGAACGCGAGCACCCAGAGGGCCTGCATCGTCTCCTTGAACGCCCCCTGGGCGAAGTAGGAGGCGACGAGGTACGGGAGGCCGACGACCAGCGCGGCCGCGATCGCTCGCAGCGGCGGGCGATCGGGAAAGGCCGCGAGCGCGGTCAGGGGGGCGAGCACCGCGACCGCAATGGTGAGGCCGGTGAACCCGTGGACCAGGGAGACGCCGAGGCCCTTGTCGAGGGAGACGACGATCGCGTGCGGTCCCATCGGGTAGCCCTGGCGCAGCAGTTCGGAGCCATACCCGTCGGCGAGGCGGTCGGCCGCCAGAAGGTGCTGGGACATGTCGGGGTTGAGGCCGGTGCCAAGGATCCCGAAATGGCCTTCGGCGATGAAGGGGAGCGCGGTGGCCGCCAGCGCGGCGGCGGCGACGCAGGCTCCGATCCCCCTCGCCTCGGGAATGCCTTCGACCCGCCGCCAGAGGAAGGCGACCGAGCCCAGCGTGGCGAGGCCCACGAGGACGGCGCCGATCACGCCGTCGCCAGGCAGCCTCACCGTGCCCCAGCAGATCGCGGTGACGAGCGCGAGGCCGACCGCGGGCGCCAGCCAGGACCAGCGGGGCACGCCGCAGAGCCCGAGCACCGCCTGCCCGATCGCCGGCGAGGACACGCAGACGGCGACCACGGCTACGTAGGTTCCGATCACAAGCGCGCGAGCTTAGACCCTGCTCTTAGACTCCGGCGATGGCGTTCGTACCGCCCGCCCGGCATCTGCTTCGTGCCAAGGACCTCGCCGACGCCCGCTATTTCGAGCCGCTCGACGTCGATGACATGGCGGGGGCCGCCGGGCTCTCCCGGGCCCACTTCAGCCGCGAGTTCCGGCGCACGTTCGGCGAGCCGCCGCACTCCTACCTGCTCAGGCGCCGCCTGGAGCGGGCGGCCGACCTGCTTCGCACGACCGATCGCTCCGTCGTCGACATCTGCTTCTCGGTCGGCCTCCAGAGCGTCGGCTCATTCACGACCACCTTCAAGCGGACCTTCGGACGGACGCCGACCGAGTACAGGGCCGCCTATCCACCGGCGTCCCTCCAGGCCCGGGTCCCGGCCTGCTTCATGCGCCTCTACGCCCCGCCCAAGACCGCACGTTTCGAGAAGACAGCGCCTGCGCCCCGACCTAGCATCGCCGGCGACCGTTCAACCGAAGCTCAGGAGGACAGAAAATGATCACGATCTCCAACGCGCAGCTCTGGGTCCACGACCAGGACGAGGCGCTCGCCTTCTACACCGAGAAGCTCGGGATGGAGGTCAGGGCCGACGTCACCCTTCCGGAGATGGGCGACTTTCGCTGGCTCACCGTCTCGCCCCCCGGGCAGGAGGACGTCACGATCGTCCTGATGGCGATCCCCGGCGCGCCGGTGATGGACGAGGAGACCCAGCAGCAGGTGAGGGACCTGATGGCGAAGGGCTTCGCCGGCACGGTGTTCCTCACCACCGAAGACTGCCAGGCCTCCTACGAGGACCTGAAGGCCCGCGGCGTCGAGTTCGTCGAAACTCCCGAAGAGCGGCCCTACGGGATCGACTCCTCGTTCCGCGACCCCTCGGGGAACAACTTCAGGCTGACGCAGGTGAAACTCCCCGCGACCGCCTGATCCGAACCGCGAAATCCTGGATTTGAGTGCGCCGGGGCCTCGTCAACGGGGCCCCGGCGTATGGGCACAACTGGGCTCGAACCAGTGACCTCCGCCTTGTCGAGGCGGCGCTCTCCCAACTGAGCTATGCGCCCGGGGCTCTGAATCTAGCAGCGCCGCGCCGGGGCCGAAGGGCCGGGAAATCCTCGGTTTTGGTGGGGGAGAGACCCGCTTTTGGGGATGGAGGCCCCGTCTGCAATTGCCGATGCAAGGGGTGAAACTTCTCCGCGGACGGCGTGTTTCTCTAAATACAGTCGCCGACCGCGACAGAAGGTTTCAAGACTTGAGGACCGACGAGCCAGCGATTTCTTGATCAGCTTGGTGGTACGTCCTTCGGAACCAAAGGGCCCCTTCCGGGGCCCTTTTCCGTTCTCGAGGTCAGGCGTCGGGGATCAGGAGAACGGACGTCTCCGCCTGGTGCACGACGCGCTCGCTGACGCTGCCGAGCGCCTTGATCCCCGATAGGCCCCGTCTTCCGCAGACGATCAGCGAGCTCCCTCGGTCCGCCGCGGCCTCGACGATCTTCTCCGCCGGGTGGCCGCTCAGGGTCGAAAGCTCGGCTTTCCTACCGGTGGTCCGCTCGATCTCCTCGAGCTCGGCCCCGATCATCACCGGATCGGAGTCGGAGTCCTTTCCGTCGGAGACGTGGAGAACCTCCAACTCTCCGCCGTAGGTGGAGGCCAGCGCCGCCGCCGACCTCGCTGCCGCCCGAAAGCCCTCGCTGCCGTCGGCAGCGAGAAGAATGCTGTCGAGGAATCCACCCTTGGCGGGCTCACGGGCGATCAGGAGCGGGCGCTCGGTGTCGTGGACCGTCTCGCTCGCGGTGCTGCCGAGCACAAGGCCCGCAACCCTGGACTGGTTGTGGGTGCCGATCACGAGCAGGTCGTGCTTCTCGGCCTCGGCGAGCAGCACCCTCGACGCGTATTTCCCCGTGGGGGTGTCCGCAGTGACGGGGACACCTGCCTCCTCGGCGAGTCCCTTGGCCTCCTCGAGCGCCGCCTCCAGGCTCTCCTTGGTGTACTCGGGGCGGAGTTCGAAGCTCGCGTCCACGGCGACGAAACGGAGCGAGGTCTCGGGCGTTTGAAAGGCGATGCTCGCGCGCACCGCGACCGTGCTCGCCGAATTCCCTTCGACCCCGCAGAGGATGCTCCTGAAGGGCGCCGTTTTCCCGTTCTCGCTCATGCGCCCCGGCAGCCTATCCCGTCGCTGCGGGTTCTCAATCAGAGGTTGCGGACGCGGCGGCCGATGTCCTCGTCCGCCGGGTAGCCGGCGGCGTCCCAGAAGCCGGCCGCGACGTCGTCGTCGAAGGCGACGAGCGCGGTGACGCGTCGGGCGCCGCGACCTTTCAGGTACTCCTCGCCGGCGCGCGTCAACGCGACCCCGATGCCCTGCCGACGGCGGTCCTCGCGGACGGCGAGGCGGTACATGTTTCCCCGCCACCCGTCCCAGGCGGCCACCAGGGCTCCGATGACCTCACCGTCACGGGTGGCAATAAGAAGGGTGGCCGGCGAATCCCCGACCAAGCTCTTCAGGTCCTCGATCCGATCCGGGATGCTCGCGTGCCCGCTTCGGGATTCCTCCCACAGGGAGAGCACGCCGGGCAGGTCACGCGTCTCACCGGGTCGGATGTCCACTTCCGCGGCGGTCAAGCGTGGAGCTTAGCCCGGTGCATTCTGCCCTTGGGCGAGCGTATGCTTCTGTTGTGACCGAGAGCGCCCGCTTCACGGCGGAGGAGGCCCGGGCAACGGGCGAGAAGATTGGCGTTGACTGGGCGACGTCGCCCTTCGACGTCGAGCAGTTTCGGATGGGAATGGACGTCGAGCTCGAGCACGGGACCCACGATCCCGAGACCAATGTCACCGACGACGACATCCTCGTGACCGGGAAGATTGCGCGAGCACACCTCAACGAGTTCCCGGACTACTACACCCGACTCTCGGCGATGGAGGCGCAGGCAGAGGCCGACTGGGCCGCTAAGGACGAGTAGCGTCGCGTGAGGCGGGAACGGGGAGCCGCGGCGCTGTGCCTCATGCTGGGCCTTCTGGCCGCCGGGGCGCTCGGGGCCGGGGCGAGCGCCGGTGAGCCTCCCGCATCGAACGCGCCCGATCTGCAGGTCGTCGGACAACTCACGCCCTCGAAAGCACCCCGCTCGAAGCCGATCCCGGCGGCCCTGCGCGTGGGATTCGCCCTCACACCTCCGGCGGGAGCTGAAGTGCCACAGCTCAGCTCCATTTCACTCGGAATATCCCAACGGGTCACGTTCGAAACCAAGGAACTGCCCCGCTGCTCGCTCTCGGCCCTGTTTAGCGAGATCATCTGGCCCACGGCAATCCGCTGTGAACCGGCGCTCGTCGGCCGCGGCACCGTCACCCAGGAACTCTCCCGAGGCAGCGAAACGCCGCACGAGGTCACCGGTCACGTCCTTGCCTTCTACGCCCGCGAACAGGGTCGGCCCCGGGTTCTTGTAGAGGTGCGGACGGGTCCCCCACTCTCTGCCCCCACCTCCTACGTGATCCCCTTCGACATCACCCAGGGACGAGGCGAGTTCCGGACGCGACTCACGGCATCGAACGAAGAAATAGCGGTCGGCTGTCGCTCGGGGTGCTTCCTCCGGGAGTTGAGCCACATCTCATCCCTGACGTTGGCCCTGCACCGCTCGTTCCTCGCCAAGGGAATGCGGGAGAGCTTCGTCGGCGCCACCTGTCCTGCCCCAGGCGTAAGTCGGCGTGGAGCGTTCGGCCTCGTGAGCGCCAAAGTCACCTATGCGGGCGGGGGTGCGAGCGCTTCAATGGCCGGGTGGTGTCAGGTCACGGGCTGAGCATTGCCGACGATGGCGGTCAACTGGACCGAGGTCACCGCGATCGCGACGTCGATCCTGGCCGTGGGCCTGCTGGGAGGCATCGGCGCCGCCGTGTTTGCCGGGCAGCAGGTGCGGGAGGCTCGCCGCAGCCGCGAGGCGCAGATGGCGGCCGAGTTCATCCGCCGCTGGAACGAGGACAGCCTTGTCGAGGCGCGTCGGATGGTCGGGCGTTTCGAGTCCCCCGAGGCCCTTCGCGACGCGTTTGCCGCCTACGTGGCAGACGACGCCGATGAGGCTTACGTTCTGTATCGGGAGCTCGACTACTTCGAGCAGCTCGGGGCGCTCGAGAGCGTCGGGGCGATCGACATCGAGCTGATCAGGTCGCTGCTCGGCCGCCAGCTGATCGAGCGCTGGGAGCTGTGGAGACCGGCGCTCCATGAGGCGCACGGTCCGGGCGTGTATCCGATGTTCGAGAACCTCGTCGAGAAGCTTGCGTCAGTCGAGTAACAGCCGTGCGGCGGACCCATTCAGGGTCTTCGTGATATCCCGCTCGCCCACCCCCGCCAGCCGGAGCTCTCGGAAGGTCTCGTAGCTGGTCAGGACCATCAGCAGCTGCGTAGCGCGACGCTCCCCGACCCCGGTTCGCAGGCGCCCCAAGGCGCGGAGCCGCCGCGCCAATCGCTCCATCTCACCGCGGCGATCTGCGCGCTGGCGCTCGACCAGCGCTCGCGCGGCGGGGTCGATCGCGGCGACCCCGTAGAGCTCGCCGAGCACGGTGTCTTCGGACGCCCAGAACCTGGTGGCGAGCGCCACCGTCTCGGCGAGCGCCAGATCGGGATCATCCAGTTCGACCGCGTCCCTCAGCCGGCGCAGGGCCGGGTTGGCGTCGAATGTCTCGCAGATCGCGTCGACCAGGTCGATCCGCGAGCGAAAGTGCTGGTAGAGGGTCGCGCGCGAAATACCGGCGCGCTCGGCGACCTCCTCGACCGGCGCCTGGTGGAAGTTGCCCTCAGCGAGCAGCTCACGGACTGCGCCCATGATCCGCTCACGCGTCTCCTCGGAGCGATCTGAGCGGCGGGCCCTATATGCGCCGGCAGATGGCATGGATGAAGAGTCTAGACACCCTGTCTGATTTTGGCTATCTTGACGGCGCATCTAGACACAATGTCAACCAACGGGAGATGATGAGATGCCGAAAGCCTCGAAGCAGACCGCCTCGAACGTCGAGGACATGGGGATCCTCGAGATGCGCTCACACGAGCTCGACGGCTACACCGTCGAGTTCACGACCTTCCGCGAGGACGCCGACGCGACGCCGATGTTCCGCGGCCTTCCGGACGACCGATGCCAGAGCCCGCACTGGGGCTATGTGCTCGGCGGAAGCCTGACATTCCGCTACGCGGATCACGAGGAGACCTACGAGGCCGGGGACGCGTACTACGGCCCCCCGGGCCACCTGCCGCTGGTCACCGCGGGGACCGAGGTCGTCGAGTTCAGCCCGACCGAGGAGTATGCCCGGACGCTCGAGGTCGTCGCTCAGAACTTCGCCGCTCTGGCTGACAGCTGAGATTGCGCCGGCCCGCACCCACCGGCCGATGGGCGGACCGTCTAGGCCCGGTACTCGGGATTGACGAAGTCGAACCGGCAGCCGGCGTCCCAGGCGGTGCGCTGGTTGCCGTGGGCGGGGATGCCGCCGGCGTCCTTGAGGATCCGCGCGATGTGGAGCATGTTCCAGGCGGCGAATGTGGTGTTGCGGTTCGTGAAGTCATTCTCCGGACCGCCTGATCCCTCATCGAGGTAGGAGGGCCCGGGACCAGCCTCTCCGATCCAGCCGGCGTCGGCCTGCGGCGGGATCGTGTAGCCGAGGTGCTGAAGCGAGTAGAGGACGTTCATCGCGCAGTGCTTGACCCCGTCCTCGTTGCCGGTGACCAGACAGCCGCCGACCCTGCCGTAGTAGGCGTACTGGCCGGCGTCGTTGAGCAGGTGCGAGTTGCCGTAGAGCCGCTCGACGATCTGGGTCGCGATCGAGGACTTCTCGCCGAGCCAGATCGACATTCCGAGGACGAGGATGTCGGCCTCGATCACGCGCTCGAAGATCTCCGGCCACTCGTCGCGCTCCCAGCCATGCTCCGTCATGTCGGGCCAGACGCCGGTGGCGATGTCGTGGTCGACCGCGCGGATGCACTCGACCTGGACCCCCTTGCGACGCATGATCTCCATCGAGAGGTCCATCAGTCCCTGGGTGTTGGAGACCTCGGGGCCGCGCTTGAGGGTGCAGTTGATGAAGAACGCCTTCAGGTCGGAGTAGTCGGTGCCGCTGTCCTTGCACAGCTTGGCCTGCATCTCGGTCAACTCGGTCAATTCACTTCCTCCAGTCCTCGTAGCTCTGCGTCGTCGGCGGCGAGCGCTGAAGGATTACATGCAGGGTGCCAATTGCCGACCTGCGGATCCGTCAGTCGGCGGCGTCGAGCTCCCTCAGCAGCCGATCGACTCGCCGGGCGATCTCGTCGCGAGTCTCACGCACCGCCTCGACCGGCTGCCCCTTGGGATCCGGCAGGTTCCAATCGAGGTAACGGGTCCCGGGGACATAGGGGCACTCGTCCCCGCAGCCCATCGTCACGACGACGTCGGCCCATACCGAGTCACCGTGATCCAGCTTGTGCGGCTTCCGCGCCTCGAGGTCAATGCCCAGCTCGTCCATCACCTCGACGACCTCGCGATGGACCCGACTCCCGGGTTCGGTCCCGGCGGAGCGCGCCTGATGCCGCCCATCCGCCGCGCGGGTGAAGAGAGCCTCGCTCATCTGGGAGCGGCCCGCGTTGTGAAGGCAGACGAAGAGAACGTTGGTCATCGTGGTCTCACTCCAGACGGAGTCATAGGGTCGAAAGCGGGACCCCGATCACGTCCAGGCGTCGCGTCAGTCCCCCGATCGCGAAATTGCGGATCTCCTCAGCGCCGACGCCGAGGGCATTCGAGTCGATCCCCTCGCGGTCGGGAGGGATCAGCAACTCGGCCACCATCGGCAGCAAATCGCGCAGGGTTGCCCGAACCGCCTCGGCAAGGGCCGGATCGGCGGTGACGGCTTCGCGCAGATACCAGGTGCCGTAGCCGATGTGGCGCTGCTCGTCGTGATGGACCTTTGAATAGCCGGCCACGAATCCAGACAGCAGTTGCTCGCGTTCCAGGAAGCCGGTTACGAAGTTGAACGTAGTGAGTCCAAGTGTCCCCTCGAGGATCTGGTGGTAAAGGGTGACGAAGCGGACCTTTGCCTGCGCGTCGCCGGGGTTGGCGACCAGCCGCTCGTGGGCCTCGACCAGGGCAACGTCGAAGATCGTGCGGAAGGCTGGCGAGATCTGTTCGCGCGCACGCTCGACGTGGGAGGCGATCACGGCCGGGTCGGCGACGACCTCGTCCTGGAAGCGGGCGTAGAACTGCATGTGGCGGGCCTCATCGACCTGCTGGGTGGCGAGGAACGTCGCCTCCTCCTCGCTGCCGTAGGCCCCAACGAGACCCGAGAACTTGGTCGTGATCCGCTCCTCGGCGACGATCAGCGATGAGAGCACCCAGAAGATCAGGCCGCGGTCCTCACCGCCGAGCGCCTTCCACTGGTCGACGTCCGCGGCGAGGTCGACCTCGAATGGGCTCCACTGCTCCTCCTCCCAGTGACGATAGAGAACCTTCGGGCCGAAGAGGTTGACCTCGGTCACGACCGTTCCCGCTCCGGCTTGCGGGCACGGACGATCGCCGACGCAGCCGAGTCGTGGACTCGGTGGGTCTCCTCGATCTCGATCTCCTCGAAGCCGGCCGCGCTGAGGGCCTGCTCGAACTCGCGGCGCGTTAGTGCGCCGGCGATGCAACCGGTCCAGGCCGCCATGTCGGCGCGGGTGGCGTCGTCCATGTCCTCATCGGCGATCACGTCGGAGATGGCGAATCGCCCGCCCGGCCGCAGGACCCGGGCGGCCTCGCCGAGCACCCGTTGCTTGTCTCCAGAGAGGTTGATCACGCAGTTGGAGATGACCACGTCAACGGTCTCCGCCGGCAACGGGATGTCCTCGATCTGACCGCGCAGCCATTCAACGTTCTCCAGACCGGCCTTGCGCTGATTCTCGCGGGCGAGCGCCAGCATCTCGTCGGTCATGTCGAGACCGTAGGCCCTACCGCCCGGGGCGACTCGACGCGCCGAGAGCAGCACATCGATGCCGCCTCCCGAGCCGAGGTCGAGAACTACCTCTCCCTCGCGGAGCTCTGCGATCGCGGTCGGGTTGCCGCAGCCGAGCGACGCCATCGTCGCCGTGTCGGGTAGCCCGCTCGACTCCGGTCCATAGAGACCGGCGCCGAAGAGGTCGGCCTGCTCCGCGTCGAGGATCACGTCCGCTGCGCAGCAGGAGGCGTCCATGCCTGGTCCATCGGTGACGGCCTTGGCCGCGGCGGCATAGCGCTCGCGCACCGCCTCCCGGACCACCGGAGCCTCGGCTGGGTCGGTTGAGCAGCCACAGGTCGTGGACTCGGCCGAGCAGCAGTCGTCCTTGTCGGCCGGATCGCAGCAGTCGCGCTGCGCCACCTCCCGACAGCAGGACGAGATCACCTCGCCGGCCTTCGGGTCGCTCAGCTCAGCCATGCGGAGAACTCGTCCAGTGCCTCGGGGATCACGTAGTAGTAGGCCCAGAGGCCCTGCCGCTCGGAGCCGACGATGCCGGCATCGCGCAGCTTCTTCAGATGATGGGAGACGGTCGGCTGAGAGAGGTCGAAGAGCGGCACCAGCTCGCAGACGCAGACCTTGCCCGCGTGTTTTCTCAGCACGTCAACCAACTGAAGGCGCACGGGGTCGCCGAGCGCCTTGGCCACGTTCGCGATCCGCTCGGCCGCTTCGCGCTCCACATCGGGGTACACGACCGGCTCACAGCAGGGTTGTCCGGCGGGGCGCTTCTGCTTTGGGGCCAACTCCAGATCGACAGCCATCTATTTACATATATCTATTGAAATGGCATCTGTCAATGCTTAGGATCGAATTCCCGCGTAGCTCTCGATCGCGCCCTGGGAGAAGCCATCAAGCACGTTCTTTTCATCTGCAACCACAACGCCGGGCGTTCGCAGATGGCGCAGGCGTTCTTCGAACGCGATGCGCCGTCCGATATTCGCGCCGAGTCGGCCGGCTCCGAACCGGCGGCGCAGCTCTGGCCCGCCGTCGTCGAGGCGATGGCCGGCGTCGGAATCGATCTCGCCGACCGCAGACCGCGGAAATTACTGCGCGAGATGCAGCTCCACGCAGATTGGGCGGTGACCATGGGCTGCGGCGACGCCTGTCCATACGTGCCGACGACCGTGGAGAGCTGGGATGTCCCCGATCCTGGTGGGTTGTCGCTGGAGAGGGTGCGGCCGATCCGCGACGAGGTCGAGGCGAGGGTCACGGACTTGATCGAAAACCGCCTCGGTGCGATTCGCAGTGACCCCACCGCTCACCGCCTGCGCCTGGCAGCAATGCTGCCGGCGTTGGCAGAGGAGTTCGCAGGGTGGCGCAGCGACGCCGAGATTCGAGCCTGCGCCGACGCGGTCCTCTCTCACTACGACGAGGTGCCCGTCCGCGGTCACGTTCAGGCGATCGCCCATCGCCGTACCCGGGAGTGCCTCGCGGCCGATACCTGCAAAGAGCTGGCCCTCGGGTGATCCCCCTTTCCCGCCGGCTATTCGCCGAGTTCCTCGGCTCGGCATTCCTCGCCGCGACCGTGATCGGTTCGGGCATCGCGGCTTCAGAACTCTCCCCGGGCGACACGGGACTGCAGCTCTTCGAGAACGCTGCCGCGACGGCAGCGGGCCTCTTCACGTTCATCCTCATGTTCGGCCCAATCTCGGGCGCCCACTTCAACCCGGTCGTCTCCCTGGTCGACGCAGCCTTCAGGGGGCTTCGCTGGCGTCATGCTTTCGCATATATCCCTGCACAGGTCCTCGGCTGCATCGCCGGGGCGGTCGCCGCAAACGCGATGTTCTCGCTGTCGGCAATCTCGATCTCGACCACGCACCGCGCATCGCCGTCGCATCTGTTCGCCGAGGTGATCGCGACGCTCGGCCTGCTCCTGGTCATCTTCGCCCTGGCACGCAGCCGGCGCGGCAACCTCGCTCCGGCGGCAGTCGGCGCCTACATCGGCGCTGCGTACTTCTTCACCAGCTCGACCAGCTTCGCTAACCCCGCGATCGACGTCGGCCGGATGTTCTCCAACACCTTTGCCGGCATCGCTCCCGCCTCGGTCCCCCCCTTCATCGTCGTGCAGCTGCTCGGTGGCATGGTCGCTTTCATCGTGATCCGCTTCCTCTATCCCGACCTGACGCCCAAGGAGGCGTCGGAGGTCATGCTGCCGCACGAAATCACCGAGCCTGAGACGGGGCAGTGATCACGACCCGGAATAGCTCGGTGCATGCGAGGTCCGCGGCCGAGGGAAGAATCGACGGTTGCGAGGTTTTCTTCAACCGGAATCGGGTAGCTCACGCTCACGATGGACCTGATCGGCTGCCCGCGCTGCAACGAGCGGTTCCTCCTGCGCGATTGCTGAAACCGAGGGGTGGTCCTGTCCGAACTGTAGGGCGAAGATGCGCGTCGTCGCCCACCGGATCCCGGACGGGATCGTGACGCCGGATTTTTCCGAATTCGGCCACCTGCAGCACGTTGTCCGCTCGCCGAGCGGCACGCCATTCCATTCCTGGTAGAGCGAATCGCTCCCCCAGTCGTGCTGCGCCGTCCGTCGCGAGACTATCGGTCGAGCGGTCGAGATCTACTCAGGAAGACCTGTGGATTACGTCCTCGATCGCGGCGACCACGGCGTCGGGGGCCTTGTTGAGGATCTGGGTGTGCTTGTGGGGCGTCGTTGCGAATACGGACACTCGCTTGTTGCCCTGCTCCGCGTTGACGACAGCAGCACGTACCGTGCGCATCTCCTCCTCGGTGGCGCCTGGGTGGGCTCCGGTGCCAACCACGAACACGGTCGGGCATTCCAGCGCCGCGAAATCGGGGCCGAGTTTGCCGTTGACGGCGTCCATCTCGATCACGACATCCGCGGACTCGGCGGCAGACATCCGGGCCGAGCGGCCGAACACTGCCAGCATGCGCATGATCCAACTCAACCGACGGAACTGGGTACGGACCTTCTGCTCTCCGGCCTCGTCGAGCATGGCGATCGGGTAAGCACCGTCGATGAGCACCAGTCCGGCGACCCGCCCGCGGTGCTGAGCCGCGTATCGCACCGCGATCGTCGCGCCGTGAGACCACCCGACGATAATCGGGCGTTCGATACCGGTCGCATTGATGACCCGTCCGGTGTCGTCGACGGCCGCCTGCACGGAGTAGTCGGCCGATCTGCGCGACTTGCCCCGGGCCCGCCCGTCGAACCGCACCGTGCGGTACTTCCCGGCGAGACGGCGGATGACGCGGCTCCAGTTCTGCACGGTGCCGAAGCCGCCGCTTAGGAAGAGCAGGGCAGGCGTGCCGCCCGGGGCGTCGACAGCGTAGAGCCGGGTGTCAGCGGCGGGAATCATGAGTTGTCGTTGTCGTGACATCGTGGTCGTGCCTTTAGGATTGGCGCGTCGAGCCTGCCATTCAACAGGTACCCGGCAGCACCCGGTCCGCAGTTGAGAAGGCAGAAACCAAAGACTTGCGGGGAAGGCGCCTACCGGAATCGAACCGGTGTAAACGGCTTTGCAGGCCGGTGATTTGGGGCGATTTTTGGCTTGTTCAAGCCAGTTTTCGCTGTCGTGCACCAGTCTGTGCACCAGTGACGCCACCGTCGTGCCAGATCATCTCGCCCGACGACGGGTGCGAACCAGGGCCTTGGCCCCCGCCGAAAAGCGATCGAGGAGCTCGGGGTCGACAGGCCCGCGTCCGGCCTCATCGCAGCAGGGCGGTTTCGTTCGTTTGGCGGTCGGCTCAGGCAAGTCGAGCAGCCGGTAGAGGCTCCGATAGACGTCGACCTCTGGGTCGTCGTCCGCGTGCTCGCCCATCAGCAGCACGACGACTCGCCGATCGTCGGGGAAGCAGACGAGCAGGCGGTAGCGCCCGTAGAGATGCACCGCGCAGATGTGATCGACGCCCTCGCCCGTGAGCCTGTAGTCGCCGGCCTTGCATCCCTCCGCCGCGAGTCGTCGCACGGCTTCGTCGAACGATTCCCGCGTCTTGCCGCGCAATGCATCGACGCTCCTCTGCCCGGTCGGCGTGATGCTGACGCTGAAGCTCAATCGCGGGGCGTGATGTCGACCAGCTTGCCGCTGCGCATCTCATGGAGCGAGCGGCGCAACTTGCGATCGGACAGGGCGCGCTTGTCTTCGACCCGCGCGAGGACAGCCTCGAGCAGATTCCGGTCGCGTCCTAGTGCGCGAAGCTCGCGAACGAGCGGGCGGACCTCCAGGACGCTCCGGAGCGTGACCCGCCGCGGCGAGGAGCCGCGAACCTCATCCAACATCCCACGGTCGATCCAGGTTCGGATCGTAGGGAGCGAGAGCCCGAGCAGCTTCCCGGCGACTGAGAGGCGCACCGAAGGCGCCTCGTCGAGGCGTCGACGGCGCAGACGCACGACCTTGAGGCGCGCGTCTTCGTTTCGTCCGAGCGAGCTCTCCAGCTCATCGAGGTCGTCGATGTCGCGTGCGATGCGCTCCGCGGTATCCAGCTCACGCGTCGGGTTCATAGACGCAAGGCTAGCAATTTAGCCTTCAATTTCCAAGATAAAATTGAAGGACAGCTCCTACGCTCGATGAGGCTGCGTTCCGTTCATTTATCTTTTTGAATAAACTCGCTGACGTGAGCGCCAAAGCCAACACAACGACCGAGCGAAAGGGAATGCGAGCCAGTGAAGCGGCGGAAGAGCGTTCGCGGCGCAGAGAGGAGTACCGCGAAGCGCGCGACGAGTACGCCGCGATCCGCGCGCTGCGCGAGAAGAACTGGATTGCGGCCCACATCCGCGAGCGCCGTTACGAGCTGGACCTCTCTCAACGGGAGGTCGCCGAACGAGCCGAGACCTCCCACTCCTTCATCTCGAAAGTCGAGGGCGGCGGCCACATCCCGACGATCCCGGTGCTGAAGCGGATCCTCGCCGTGCTGGACGAGGAGCTGCTGATCGGCATCGAGCGCCGGGTCCCCGACGAGGAGCCCGAGCGCGAGGTGGCACCTGTACCGAAGCTCGTCGCAGTCTGAGGCCGCGTTAGATCGAGGCGGCGTCGGCTTCGCGTGCCGCCCGCTCGCCAGCCTCAATCTCGGTGCCGAGGTAGGTGTCGAGCAGAGCCGCCGCCTGGGCCTCGGTCCCAGGCATGAGGTGGCCGTAGAGGTCGAAGGTCACGTTAATCGAGGAGTGGCCCATGAAAGACGACAGCGCCTTGGCGTTGACCCCGGCGGCGATCATGAACGAGGCGTAGGTGTGGCGAGCCTGATGCAACCGCAGCCGCTGAAGCGGCCTGACCTCCTTGTCGCCGGTGCGCTTGGGGAGCTTCCCAATGATGCGGCGAACCTCCGCGGCGCTCAGCCCCAAGGCACCGCCGATCGCCCGCGGCGAATGTCCGTCGTCCCGCAACACAGCGACGATCCGCTCTCGCTGCTCGTTGCCTGCCGTGGCTGTGGCGCCGAACCGCTCGACGCAAGCATGGCGAGCGGCGTCGACCTCCCAGGCGCTATCGGCCCGCCGGTAGATGGCGGCGGCTTGGAACGGCCGGCCGTCTTTGCCCGCGAAGACCAACTCGTCCTCGGCCGACTCTCCGGCCCGCAGCCGATGGTCGAGCAGGTAGTCGCGGAGCACTCCGGGCACGGGCGTCGTGCGCCGCGAGGTTCGCGTCTTCGGGGCGATCGCTCCCTCCTTGGGGTCCCAGGACTCCACCACGCGGATCGTGCCTCCGGCGAGGTCGACGGCTGCCCCAGCGCAGGGCGCGCAGCTCGCCGTAGCGCAGACCCGCGTACAAGGCGGTCGCCCACAGCGCCCGGTCCTCGGCGGGCAGGGCCTCGAGTAGCCGCGCGGCCACCTCAGGAGCGACGATTTCGACCTCGGTCGGATCGGCTGCCGGCAGCTCCAAGTCGTGGGTCGGGTTGAGCGCCAGCCCTTCGCGGGAGCGCGCCCGCCGATAGATCGCCTGCAGCGGCTTGATCGCGTTGCGAATCGTCGAGGCCGCCTGCCCCTCCGCCTGCCAGCGATCGACGAGCGCCTGCAGGTCGGCGGTCGTCACCGCGTTCAGCTTCTGCGAGCCGAACTCCGGCAGGACCCGCTCATCCAACGCCTGGCGATAGCCCCGCAAGGTCGCGGGCTTGTAGACGCGGCCGGAGCGATTGCGAATCTCGCCCGCCTCGGCCTTTTCGAGCCACGCCATCGCGGCTTCGCGGAGCGTTCGGCGGCTCGGAGCCCGCATCGTGCCGTGGTCAAGGGCGCGTTTTGCATCGGCGCGCCACGTCTTCGCTTCGGCTTCGCGGGCGAACGTCTTGTAGACCTTCTTGCCGTCGCGCGGGGAATAGGCCCAGGCCTGGTAGCTGCCGTTACATCGGCACCGGCCTCCCGCCTTCGCCGGACAGCTCTTCGAGTGACGCTTGACGATTCCCTCAGCCATCTCCCCTCCTCCCGATCATCTTTCGAGCCACGGTAGCCCTCCTGGGAGACGGCAGCGCAGTAGTGGCGGGCGGGTGGCTACCCGACCTCCTCGGCGATCGGGGCCGCCGCCGACTCGGTCACCCAGCGCTCCAGCTCCGTCACCGGAACGAGCCGCTTGCGACCTCGGCGGATCAGCCGCAGCTCCGGCGCGACGTTGGCGTCGAAGAAGTCGGGGCCGACTCCAATTGCGGCTGCTGCCTCCGGCGGAGTAAGAGCGACACGCGGAATGGATGTGGGGAGCTTCTTAGCCATCGATTGCATCGGCGTCGTGCGCCATCACATTTGTTGTCCAGGCGGCGGCCCGTCTGCATCGCCTTGGCGCAGAAGAGATACGGCTTTTGCGAGTGGAAGCCCCCGACCTCCATGCGATTGAAGCACCGCGGGATCGCCGGTCAACCCCCTGCGGGGGTCGGGCGCGAGCGCCCTTGACCGCCGTCCCCGCGGCGCTGTTCTGCGGGTAGGTCGGGGGCGAGGGGGGGTCGAGACCGCGATCTCGCAAACCAGTAAAACCAGCCAGCCAGCCAGCCAAAAATCAAGCCCAGGTCAGCCAGCAAAGCAAACCAGTCAAGCAGGCAGAGCCAGCTAGATCAGAGCTCAGAAGAGCTAATCGGGCAGGCACTCCCAGCCATCCCGAAACCCAAGGCCAACAGCCCGACACACTGGGAACTCGGCAGTTCAGCCGATGCAAGAGCCGCCGCCGCTGGACAACAGAAATGTGGTCGGAGTGACGAAGATCGGGCGCGGCAACGCGAGCTACTGGATCGAAGCGGTCGCCGAAGGGGGCGAGGACTACTACACCAAGCCCGGCGAGGCGCCGGGCGAGTGGATCGGCACCCTCGCTGAGGAGCTGGGCCTCGAGGGCGAGGTCGACCGCGACGCCTACGCCGCCGTGCTCGCCGGCAAGCACCCGCTGAGCGGCGAAGCCCTCGTGCGCCGCCCCGAGCCGCGCGCCTTCACCGACGCCGATGGCCGCGAGCGCCGGGTGGAGCCGATCCTCGGCTATGACGTGCGCTTCGCCGCGCCGAAGTCGGTCTCCCTGCTCTACGCGCTCGGCTCCCCCGAGGTCCGCGCCGCCGCCCTTGCCGCCCACGATCGCGCCGTGGCCGAGGGCCTCGCCTACCTGGAGCGCTGGGCCTGCTTCGTGCAGCGCGGGGCGGGCGGCAAGCGGATCGAGCCGGGTGGGGGCTTCGTCGCGATGGCCTTCCGCCACCGCTCCTCGCGCGCCGGCGACCCGGCTCTTCACACCCATGTCGTCACCGCGAACATGACCCGCGCGGCCTCCGACGGTCGTTGGCTCTCCCTCGCCGCGCCGAAGGGCCGCACCCCCTTCTGGCTGCACGCGAAGTCGGCCGGGCACGTCTACCAGGCGGCGCTGCGCGCCGAGCTGACCCGCGAGCTGGGAGTCGAGTGGCAGGCTCCCCGCAACGGCTACGCCGACATCGAGGGGATCGGGCGGGCGGTGATCGAGCACTTCTCCCAGCGCCGGGCGGAGATCGTCGCGGCAATGGCCGAGCGCGGCGTCAGCTCGGCCGCCGCAGCAGAAGTCGCCGCCTACCGTACGCGGGACCGCAAGGACTACGACGTCGACGCCGGCAACCAGCGCGCCGAGTGGGCCTCGCGCGCGGCGGAGTTCGACCTGAGCGCGGAGTCGATCGACGGACTCCTGCGCTCCGGCAGCGCCAGCGAGCCCCGCCCGATCCGAGAAGCCGACCTCGAGGCGGCCCTCGCCGAGCTGGAGGCCCATCGCTCCCACTTCAATCGCCGCGACCTGCTCTGCGCGGTTGCCAACCAGCTCCGCGAGGGCGCCGACGGGCTACTTCTGGACGCAGCCGTTGACGGGCTGCTCGGCAGCGAGCGGCTGATCGAGGTTCACCGCGCCCAAGACCCGCTCGCCTCCACCTACTACACGACCCCGCGTCTGTGGGAGCTGGAGCAGGGCTTCGTCAGGGCCGCGCAGGAGGGACGGGGCGCCGGAGCCTCCAGGATCGACAAGGCGACCCTCGCCGCCGTGTTGGACCGCCACCGCTACCTGAGCGCAGAGCAGGCCGAGATGGTGCGCCGCCTGACCACCGATGGCGAGCGGATCATCGCGGTGGCGGCGCTGCCGGGCTCGGGCAAGACGACCGCCTTGGCGGCGGCGCGGGAGGCGTGGGTCGCCGCGGGACACCCGGTGCTCGGCGTCGCCACCGCCCGCAGCGCCTCGGGCGAGCTGAGCGATGCCGGGGTGCCGGCGACCTCGATCGCGGCGCTGCTGATCCGCACCGGTGAGCTGAGTGAGCAGGGTCTCCCGCCGCTCGCCCCCGGCAGCGTGATCGTGATGGACGAGGCATCGACCACCTCGACTCCCGACGCCGCCGCGCTGGCCGAGCTGGCGCAAGCCTGCGAGGGAAAGCTCGTGATGATCGGCGACCCGCGCCAGATCGGAGCGGTAGGACCGGGAGGGCTCTACGGGCACCTGACCGACGTGATCGAGCCGTCAGTGCTTACCGAGATCCGCCGCCAGCGCGATCCCCTCGACCGCCGCATCGTCAAGCTGGCCCACGAAGGCCGCGGCTCCGACGCCCTTGACCTGTTCCGTGCCCGCGAGCGGCTGGTGATCGCCGACACCATGCCCGAGGCGCTTGACGCGCTGGTGCTCGACTGGCACGAGCGCTTCGTCAGTGGCGAGGACGCGGTGATGATCGCCCGCCGCACGCGTGATGTCGCCGAGCTGAACGAACGGGCGCGTGAGGTCCTGCTCGCCGAGGGCCGCGTCGAGGCGCAGGTGCTCGCTGTCGCCGAGCGGCAGTTCGCGGCCGGCGATCGGATCATCACCCGGATCAACACCGCGGCGGTCTCCAACCGCGAGCGCTGGGAGGTCGTCGCCGTGGACCGCGAGGCCCAGAGCATGGAGCTGGCGCGGATCGGCGGCGAGGAGAGAGCCGTCACCCTCGGCTCCGATTACCTGAGCCGCCGTACCCCGAGCGAGGAGCCGGCGATCCAGCACGCCTACGCGCTCACCACCTTCGCCACCGAGTCCAAGACCTTCGACTCGGCCTTCGCCCTGCTCGACGCCGGGATCAGCCGCGAGGAGTTCCTCGTCGCCGTCTCCCGCGCTCGCGGCGAGACGATCGCCTACGGCGTCGCCGCCACCGAGCTGACCGACCCCGAGCTCGGCCCCGGCACGCGGGAGATCGAGGACACAGCGCACGAGTTGCGCGCGGGCGCCGAGCGGGCGGCGGGGGAGTTCGCCGCCGTGGAGGTCGCGGCGCGCAAGCGGGTCGAGGCGTTTTCGGCCGTCGAGCTGGCGATGCGGCGCAGCGAGTTAGAGCAGCGCCTTGCCAGAGAGCGCGAGCCCTCGCCGCGAAGGGAACGTCTCGACGCCCTCGAGAAGCGGATCGCCGGAACGAAGGAGCGAATCGCCGGGCAGGCGGCGGAGCGCGAGGCCCTCGCGGCCGAGCGCCGCCCCGACCGCGACGCACTCAACCGGATCGACGGCTTCCGCCGCCACGGTGAACGACAGCTCTCTCGCCTCGAAGACGAGCGCGACTCCCTGGCGGTCGAGGTCGGGATCGAGTCGCGTCGGCCGGTGGGGCTGACCGGTGCCGAGCGAGCCGAGCTGGCCTTGATCGAGGAGCGGCTCTCTCAGCTGCGCCGCCGCGAGATCGCCGCCGAGCGCCTTCAGCCCTCGAAGCTGATCGAGGACGCGCTCGGCAAGCGCCCGCGCGACCCGGGCAAGGTCGCGGCCTGGAACGAGGGAGTCGAGCTGATCCACGGCTACCGCCAGCGCTACGGCGTCACCGAGCGGAGTGGCCACCCGCTCGGGGCGAAGACCAGCGATGCGGCGCGGAGGAGGGAGCGTCAAGCGACGGCGCGGCGCCTCGCGCGTATCCAGCAACGGCTCGGCAAGGAGCGGGTGCGGAGGGTGGAGCGGGGAATGCACATCGCCCGATAGCCAGCGCCGGACAACGGACTCCTCCCGGCGCTTGGCAGCACGAGTCCGACGCTATGTCTTTTCATTCTCATTCATCGAACGCAAGCTGATCGGGTTCTCGGGCGCCCGCTCCTCGTCCCGGGGGAGCGACGTGGGCGCCAGCCAAGACGCCAGCTCAAACGCGCGCAGCAGGAGCGCGCTGCTTCGCATGGAAGCGGCGGCTTCGCCGCTCGTGCCCCCCAACCTGCGCCTAGACTCGGCGAGGCTGGCCGCGATGATCCTGACGATGATGTCGGGGTTGGGGGTCCAAGAAGGGAACCGAGATCCCCAGGGCAGCGCAGCGCGTCGTGCACCGCTTCCCAAATCGCGATCAGCTGCCGCAACTCGTCTGCACCAGCACCCTTGAGCCGCGCGGCACCTTCGCGCCCGGCGCCGGTTCCTGCAGGATGATCCGCCCGTGTGGCGGGATGCCGGCGCAAAGGTTGCTGAGCATGGTGTAGCGGACCCGGAGATGCCGCCGTCTCAAGCGGCGGTTGGCGGTGGCCGGCTTCAGTCCCCTGAGTCTCGGCACGGAAACCAAGGGTGCGCTCGACCCGACCGTGAAGCTGGCCGAACCGGTGTCAAGCTCCTGCGTCGCGAACTCCGGGCAAGGGACCGGCTGCTGGCCCTCGGCAGGCGGCGGGCAATAGGGACCTCGCTGCAGATAGACGGTCACCCCATAGGTGCCTCTGCACCAACCATCAGCTGGTGGCGTCAGCGTGATCTGTTCCAACGCTCCGGCCGTGCCGCTGTCAATGGCAGGTGGCTGAGCTGCCGCGCAGGAGCTCCCGGTGCCAGGCGGGGCGGTGACCTGGACCCGGTATTCGATCGCCATGACGCCTGCGTGGCCCGGCGCCTCGCGCAGGGTAAAGGTCAGGGTGAAGACTGTGAGCACGCTGCCGTAGGTTGGCTGAATCTGGGGGTGGGTGAGCTCGCTGCTTGGAGGGCTCGTCGTCCCTGCGGTTTCCTGGGAGGGTGACACCGTGAGGGGTGTCGCGGTCCCCACACCCGTAGCCATTCCGCTCCCCTTGCCCTGGCCCTCGGCGACTGCGGCCAACGCTGCCCCGGCGAGCACCGCCAGGATCAGGACAATTCCATGACGGAAGCTCATGCGTCGATCGTACTCGCGCCCCGCGAGTCGACCGGCCGCAGATTGCCTTCCTGTCCATGCCGGAGCCATTCCTATGTCGTGGTTTTCGCGCGCGGGGCCTTGGTCTGGCTGAAATTGTTTGGTCCGATTGCGGTGAACAGCCAGAAACCGCTCTAACAAGCCGAAGACAATTTCAGCTAGACCCGACTCCAGCAGGAGTTGTTGAGGGGGAGGGCTGCTTCGCCGACTCCGAGCAGCGGGCCGCCGCCTGGGAGGCGCACTATGGCGAGCTGAGCGGGATGAGTGGCATCCCCGGCAACCGATGTTGGGGGCTGGTGGCGCTACGAGGCCCCACAGCTCTCTCGGAGACCGGCCGCCGATCAGCCGCGTTCACAACGTCCGTGGGTAGGACACCTAGCGGCCCGAGAGCCACGAGGAGCAGATCCTCTACCTGGCCCGCCGGGGAGACCTCGAACCTCGCGAGTTCGCCGCGCTGGAACAGGAGTCAGCCGAAGCCGAGGCCCGGATCGGCACCATCGTCGAGGTCGCCGCCGACCCGGCGACGGCCAGCTTCTATGAGCGGGTCAGCGAGGCGCTGCCGTGACCGTCTAGGTGTAGATGCCAGCCACGTTGTTCCCGGTCAACTCCCGCAGTCGCTCAATCGGCGGCCGGTGACCGAGGGCGCCATGTCTTCGCCTGAAGTTGTAGCGCTCGATCCAGCCCGAGAGGCCGCGGCCCTCTCGGGTGAGCTGCCGTAGACGGCGCGCATAGTGCCCTCTCGCGCGGCATCGTGCGGATGCAAGACACAGGCCTTGCCGTTGGTCTGGGGCCGGTAGGGCTGGGTGCGGATGTGCTTGAGCCCGAGCGCCCTGCAGGCGAGCGCGTGGGCGGCGGAGACGTAGGCGGAGCCGTTGTCGGTCATCACCCGCTGCACGCCGATCCCGTGGGAGCGGTAGAAGGCGAGTGCTCGTTTCAGGAAGCCGATCGCCGTGGTGGCCTTCTCGTCGGGAAGGACCTCGACGTAGGCGAGGCGGGTGGCATCGTCGACGCAGACGTGCACCCGCTCCCAGCCGGTTTGCAGGCGGCGCACCCCCTCTGCGTCGGTCTTGGTGCGGCCTTCCTTGGCCCAGCTGCGCCCGAGCACGCGATGCCCTGCCCCGTGAGGGCCGATCCGGCCGAGCTTCTTGACGTCGATATGGATCAGCTCGCCGGGCCGCCGCCGCTCGTAGCGGCGCATGGGCTCTTCGGGCTCAAAGCGGGAGAGCTTGCCGAGGCCGATCCGCTTCAGCACCGCCGCGACGGTCGAGGTCGCCATCTCCAGGGTCTCGGCGATCTCGGGGCCGGTCAGCCGCAACCGCCGCAGCGCCGCGATCGCCTCGACGCGGTCGGGCGGGGTGGCGTTGTGGATTCGTCGGGGGGCGGAGCTTCGATCGAGCAGGCCCGCCTCTCCTTCGGCCCGGTAGCGGCGCACCCACTTGCCGGCCGTCCTCACGCTTGCCGGCGTCGACCTCGGCCTGGTTCACCCAGTTGCGCAGGGTCTGGTCGGAGACGCCGAGGTCCTCAGCTACCTGGCGGATCGACTCGCCCGAGTTCTTGACGAGGCGGATCGCCTCAGCTCGGAACTCCGGCGGGTAGGGCGGTCTGGTTCGTGGCACTTTGACTCCTTTCGGAGGAGCTTTGCTCCCCTGCGGTCAAGTGTCCACGAAAGCGGGTCAGGCCCAGTCATAGGTCTCCTGACAGAGTCGCAGACATCCCGGCGATCATCGGAAATATGGGTCGAGGATCGCCCGTTCTTGCAGCGGCATCCAGAGATCTTTGGGCTCAGTACCGACGCGATCGCCGCGCAGCGGGTACGTGTCGCTCTCGACGCCCAAGGCAGGCTGCTTGGCTTCTGCACGATCTGCCCACGACCTGATGGGGCATGCGAGCTCGAAGATCTGTTCGTCGAGCCCAGCTCTATGAGGAGCGGCGTCGGACGCGCGCTCGTTGAAGATGCCGCCGCACGCGCTACGCGAACTGGTCACCGCCTGATGACGGTCGTCCCAGGGGATCGGACCCTTCCCTTCTACGAACAGCTCGGGTTCGTCGTCGGCGAACGTGTGCAAACCCAGTTCGCGCGAGCGCTCCGGCTGTGGCGCAGCTCTTGACCGGCGCCCTCAAGCCTGCCCTCGGCAGCCGCGGCCCTGCCAAAGACTTCGCCCTGTGCAACTGCCGCATGCCCACATCTCGCCGCCAAACAGCAGCATGGCACGGCGGCGGAGGCAACAGACTGAAGCTCCCGCGCCGTGCTGCTACTGCACGACCCGCAGCTTCACGAGGCGGGTCGTGCTGGAGCCTTTGACGCGGACGGTCTCCTTGACGAGCACGCTTCGGGCGGCGGCAAGCTTTTTCGCGAACGCCTCCTTGGGGTGAAGCGAGACGATCGCCGAGCGACCTGCCTTCAGCTTGACCTTGGCCAAGCCGCTCTCGGCCTTCGGCGCCTTGCCGCGCTTCGGCTTGCTGGCGATAACCTGGAGCTTGAAGCCGCAGCCTCTGGCGCCTGCGCTTCTCGCGCACCGGACCCTGACTCCCGGGTAGGCGATCGTGACCGTCCCAGTGGTTTGGGCCGAAGGATTGCCGTCGCAGACGGCGGACGAGCTGACGTAGAAGAAGGTCTCCGAGGTCGAGCAGCCTTCGGCGTCGCTCTCTCGCAGCGAGACCCGGTAGGTCCCGGGGGAGGCGAATACGTGGGAGGCCACCGGAGAGCCGACGGTCTGGCCCTGCCCGTCGCCGAAGGACCAGGCATAGGCGGTGATCGGGCTATCTGGATCCTTGGAGGCGGCGGCGTCGAGGGTGACTGGGACGCCCGGCCGAGCTCGGGACGCGGTGAACGAGGCGGCAGGAGGCTGGTCGGGGGCGATCGCGACGGCGACCGGATTGGCTCCGGCGGCGATCAACCTGTTGCCGTCGGGCACTTCAATCGTGCGGTCGGTGGCGGTGTCGATCACTGAGACGCCACTGGCGGTGTTGGCGACGTAGACGAACTTGCCGTCCGGGGTGACCGCGAGGCCGAAGGACCCGGTCCCGGCGTTGATCTGGTTGCCGTCGGGCACTTCGATCACTTCGTTGGTCGCGGTATCGATCACCGAGACGCCCCCTTTCAGGTGACCAACGAAGACGAACCTGCCGTCGGGAGATATGGCGATCGCACGGGGTTCGGGGCCGACGTGGATCAGCGTCCCTCCTTCGGGCACTTCGATCGGACGATTGGTCGCGGTGTCGATCACGAAGACGCCGAAGGCGCCGGTGCTGGTGACATAGGCGAACCTGCCATCGGGCGTTATCGCGATTCCCTGGGCCGAGCTCGGGGCCTGGATCAGCTTGTTGCCTTCCGGGACTTCAATCGTCCGGTTGGTGGCGGTATCGATCACCGAGACGCCGCCGTTGGCGTTGGCGACATAGGCGAACCTGCCATCGGGCGTGATCGCGATCGCGAAGGCGTTGCCCGTTTTGATCAGCTTGTTCCCGTCGGGCACTTCGATCGTCCGGTTGGTGGCGGTGTCGATCACCGCGACGCCGCCCACTTCGTGCGTGACGTAGGCGAACCTGCCGTCCGGGGTGATTGCGATCGCGAGGGAACCGGGGCCGACGTTGACCTGCTTGTTGCCGTCGGGCACTTCGATCGCCCGCTTGGTGGCGGTGTCGATCACCGCGACGCCGCCGCCGTTGGCGACGTAGGCGAACTTGCCGTCGGGGGTGATCGCGATCCCGCGCGGCGCGAGCCCTGCCTGGATCAGCTTATTGCCGTCCGGGACTTCGATCGCCCGGTTGGTGACGGTGTCGATAGCCGAGACGCCGCCCCCGAAGTTTCCGACGTAAGCGATGCGGGCGCTGGCCGACGTGGCGTGCAGAACGACGAGCAGGGCGATGGCGGTAAGGATGACTGTGGGGCGGGGGATGCGCATTGGATGGCGGGCACCCGGCAAGTGAAGTAAAGGCAACTCCGTTAAACCGGGCCGAATGCGGTTGGGGGTAGTACGGTCGGGGGACCTGGCAAGTTCAAGGGGATGATCCCCGTAGCCCGCTCGCATCGAGTCCTTGGTCTCTCAGCCCTAGTACGAGCTCTGTCTGGTGAAGGCCTAAGATCCCGTCTTACTCAAGGACTATGTAAACCTTTCAGCGCCGCGGAAGCGAGATCGGGAGGCGCACCGGCACGGAAACGTTTCCGGCCGCGTCGCGAGCGCTGAGCACCAGCACGTAGGTGCCCGGGCGCACCCGCTGCCTGCGGATCGGGGTGGCGAGCGTGAGCCGGCCGTCGCCGGCCGCGATCGGGCGGGTGAGGCTGAGGAGGGGCTTGCGGCCATGCCGCCGCAGGATCGTCAGCGAGAGCTTTGCCGCCTCGTTGCAGGCGAAGCGGACGAGCCTGCGCCGCGGCGCGAAGGAGACGTGACTCAGCATCGGGCTGCTTTCATCTCCCCCGGTCTCTCCCCCGGTCACCAGCTCGCTCGGCGCGCTCACCACCGAGGTGGCGCCGCCCACGTTGGTCGCGGTGACCCTGACCATGATTCGCAGGCCGGCATCGGCCGCGACGGGCGCGTAGCGGTTGGCATCGGTCGTTCCCGCGATCGGCGCGCAGCGCGAGGCTTCCACCGCGAATTCAACCGCAGCCGGGCACCTCAGCCAGGCATAGTGGAACTCGACGGGGTCGCCTTTCCAGCCGCCGGTCGTCGCGCTCAGTAGGCCGCCCACCGTCGGCGATCCGCTCAGCACCGGCGGGCCCGTGCTCGAGGGAGGAGCCACCACGGTGAAGGTCGCTTCGTTGGAGGAGACCTGACCGGCGCCGTCGGTGACCGTCACCGCCGCGGTATGGGTCCCCGGGGCGAGGCCGGTCGTGTCGATGGTGAACCGCGATTGGAAGCTCGCGGCGCACGGTACGAGGGCCGTGTATGGCTGGCGACATGCTCCGCCGTTCAGCGCTTCGAGGAACTGGGCGGGGACGCCGTCGATGTCGAGCCTCGCGTTCGCGACGCCCGCACCGCTGTCGCTCGTGCTGAATTCGAGCTCCCTGGGCCCTGGGACCGGCGGGGATTTGAGAAGTGAGCCCGCCAGCGTGGGCGCCGTCGGAGGGCTGGGGTCTTCGAGCTTGACCACGGGGCTCTGCAGAACCACCCCGTAGCGCCGGAAGCTTCCACAGGGGTTTTCCCCACCCGAGGGCTTCAGGCAGCCGAAGATGCTGGTGAGCGTCTGCACGCCATGGCCGACGGTCCCGGCGATGTCGAAGCTCTCGTGCGCCGTCGGCGGGTTCGTGAAATCCCCGTTCGGATCGGGGTTGGACTGCCGGGACTCGAACACGGCCCCCTGGCCGCCGAGGGCGTCGTTGACGCGCAGCTCCCAGCGGGTTTGTTCGGCAAACCAAACCCCCGTATAGGTCCTGAAGGCTTCAAATCCGACGATCGACGTGCCCTGCGGCGCCTTCAGCTGCCACGCCCTCGTGCCGTCCACGATCAGTTCCGAGAGGGGCGGATTGGGCACATTTGGCAGCGTCGCCTGCTGGACGATCGATTCGTTCGTCGAACAGAGGGTCTGCTGCACAAGGTTCCTGGGCTGATCGTTGATCGTCGTCAGGGGAGGCGTTTCGGTGGTGCAGAAGTGGACGGCGTAGACCGCCGCGGAGGCTGGCTGTGCGCCGACCGCCGCACCAATCGATACCGCAGCCAGAGCAAGTGGAAGGAGAGCCCCCATGCCGCGCTGGGATCGCTGCATATGAGTGGATACGCACAGCGCCGTGACTGCGTTCAGAGCTGAGGGGATTCTTGAGCGGACCTAGGCGCCGGCCGGCGCCAGCTCGGCCAGCGCCTCCTCCGGCAAGGTCCACCTGTGAGCTTGCTCTCTTTGCCATCTCCGATCAGCACGTCCTCGAAGGCGAGTGTCCACTTTCGCCCTTCGATGCTCTGTGACATAGGGACCGGGCGACAACCGAGGCCCGATCTTCGAGTCCAAAACGGAAGGAGGCGGGCGCAGTGCCACGCGCAACTGTTCGCGCACACGTTTTTAGCTCTCTGGGGCGTTTGCCGCTACGACCCTTGCTCATGCCCATCTGCGAGGCATCGATGACGTCACGACGGGCCGAGGTTCAGCGCGATCAGCGCCGTCCTGCGTGCCGGCCTGACCTTGCCAATCGCCGGGCACCCGACTGGCAAGCGACCCGGAGCCGCGATCCCGCATCACAGCAGCGATCGCGGCCCTTGCGCCGCGCACGACTCAAGGTTGAAGGTTCGAGTCCTTCACGGCCCATCGGAAAGCGGCATTAGAAAGCCAAATAGAGGCGCTGGAAAGCCGGCGTCGGTGGCTTGGGTCAACGTCGGGGTCAACAAGGCGCAGGCGCGGTGTCCGGGTGTCCATTCCGCTCGATCTTTGGGGAGGAATCCAGATACATCGATTCAGAGCCGCAACGGCTTGCCGCTCGGTACGACGAGCACCGAGCCGCGCGAACCATCGAGCGTCGTGCGCACGGAGCCGCTCAGCGCGAGCCGGCCAGCAGGGGCCTCCAGCAGCTTGCCGAGAGCCAGCGCGTCGTCGTCGTTCGCGGTGCCGTCGTAGGAGACGATCAGCTTGGCGCTCATGGCGCTCAATCCTGGGGAAGCGCGGGGTCAGACGCACTAGCCGGTTTGGCTAGGAATCGGCGACCGAGTTTGTCCATCCGACCGACGAAGGTCTACAGCGACCCTGGCGCGCTGCGAACAGTCCCAAATCTTCCTCGGCATCCTTCACGTATATGTCCAAGACGCTCTTCCTTCTGCGCCACGCGAAGTCGAGTTGGGACGACCCCAACCTCGCCGATCACGATCGCCCGCTGGCTCCTCGGGGACGCCGCGCCTCGCGGCTGATGGCCGCGTATCTGCGAACGCAGCGGATCACCCCTGCGGCAAGTGCTCTGTTCCTCCTCGGCACGCACCCGTGAGACGCTCGCGCGGATCTCGCCCGGGTTTGCCGGCGAGGTCGAAGCCGAGATCGAGGCCGATCTCTATGGGGCCTCCGCCGGCGAACTGCTGGCGAGGCTGCGCAAGGTGTGCAGCACTGTGGAGTCGCTGATGGTGATCGGGCACGCCCCCGCGATTCCGGAGCTTGCCCAGTGTCTCGCCAGTGGCGGCGCCGACCTCGAGCGGCTGAGCGGGAAGTTCCCAACCGCGGCGCTGGCAACCCTCTCCTTCGAGGGCAGCTGGCAGGCGCTCTCGCCCGGGACGGCCGAGCTGGTCGACTTCGTGGAGCCGCGCGAGCTGGAGACCTCGCGGCAGGGGAGCTAAAGGAGGCTGAGCCAAATCTCGGCTCGGGGGCGTTGGCACCGACCGCGACTTGCCGACGCTGTTCGGGGCCGACTAGACGAATCTGCTTCCCGGATTAGAGGAGACTCCCACATAGGCGCTTTGGACTCATAGGCTGGGGCGCAATCAGCAGGAAGGAGCACTTGATGTCAGATGCAATGCAGGAGGCGCGAGACAAACTTGCCAGCGCAATAGCGGAGATCGACCACGAGAAGGAGAGGCTGCTGCGGGCGCTTCAGTCCCTGGACACGCGATCGCCCTCCGGAGGGCCCCGCAAACTGCGAGCGCGCCGCTCCAGGCGTCGTAGAGCCAGGAGGGCGCGCAAAGGCCAGCGCCGGGACCAGTTCTTGGCAGCCGTGGGGGAGCAACCGGGGATTACCGTGCCGCAGGCTGCTAAGAAGATCGGAGTCCGCGCTAGCCAGCTGTATCCCGTGGCCCGCCGCCTCCACAAAGAGAAAGCGATCACTAAGCGTGGCGCTGGCTACACGATCAAAGCCGAGACGCCCAAGAAATCAGCGAAGGCCTCCTAAGGGAGGGGATGACGCAACCGCTTTGGTTTCGGTTCGCGCTGAAACCGTGCGCTCGCGCTCTTGTCGCAGCGTACCCGCAGCGACGATTCATGGCCGGGAGCTCTCTGCTTGCGTCGTCGTCAGCTGAACGGCCTCGTCCGGGTCCCCTTTTCGCCAATTAGATCCGGAGTGCTGGATCTCGCGCAAGGGAGCAGCCCGCGGGCGTCTGCCATTCCCTCAGCGATCCCACTGATGGAAGATGGTCAGCAGCACAGAGTTGATGGATACGACCACGCCCAAGACGACCGCCGCCACCGGGCTGGCGGCACCCAGCAAGGCCCCTATCGCGAGACCGAACACGGAGAGCTCGAAGGGGACGCGCGCGGCACGGGCAAGCCTCCGCTTCGAGCTTGGTGCCGCAAAGGCGCTCAGAGCGCGATCGCCACGGCGGGGGCCACGACCGCCAGCACAACCGGCAGCGCGCCCCCGCCAATGCCGGCGCCCCAGTACGCAAACGCGGCGAAGGCAGCGAGCTCGAGGAGGAACTTCACGCCAAGGTTCGCGGACTTCACGTCGACACGCCGGGATTATCGCGGCTGGCGTCGCAGCGGGGCGTGAACCCGAGCCGGAACGACCTGAACGCGACGTCACTGCCGCTCCTCGCAATTGGGGAGTTCCGTCGAGTCAGCGCGGCACTACCGCTCCTCGTCCAACTCGGGCGTCTCGCTGGCTACCCGGCGCGCGCCTCCTTTCGCGCATTGCAGGTCGCTCAGCGCCGACTGCAAGAAGCTCGTGCGACAAGCGAAGCATCCGCCGGCATCGACGCGAGCAGCTCGACGAGCGCGACGCGCAATGGGGCATGGAAGGCCCCAGAACCCTGATGGCGCAGTGCTTGATAGAAGCTGTCCAGTCAGGCCGGCAGGCCGCGGGCGAGCCGCCTGCTGTTCTCGATGGGCGCAAGCCACGGCTGAGCCGAGCCGCACCAAACCTCAAGGGTGGGCGACAGCCACGAGGGGTCGTTGAGCGTTCCCGCCTTGATGACCGCGAGCTCCGGCTGCTCGGCCAACAGCGTGACGACGGGCGAGCCGCACTTCGAGCAGAACTGGCGCTGACGTTCCTCGCCGGAATCAGCCCCCACGGTCACATACGTGGCGAGCGTGTCGCCCCCGACATGGAGCGTTGCGCGCGGGACGACGACGAAGATCGAGAAGGCCGAGCCTGTCTGGCGCTGGCAGTCCTTGCAGTGGCAGACGACCGTCACCAGGGGCTCGCCGTCGCAGCGGTAGGTCAGGCGTCCGCACAGGCAACGCCCGTCGAGTAGGCCGGACATCACGCTGCGCAGGCTATCGACACTTCCACCGCGAAGATTGAGACCGCTCCTGCTTCGTCGCGGCCATGGAGAAGCACTCGCCGACTGATGACTCTCCCCGCTCGGACGAGGAGCGAAATCGCGACGAGCGTTCGCCGAGAGCGTCCGGGATGCGTCAGATAGAACGCTCAGCTCAGCGTTGCTGCACCCCGGCGCATAGCTGGCCGATGGAGCTCGGCGGCAGAACCTGCTATGCCAACAACCGCCCGCCGTCAACGACGATCTGGGCGCCAGTCATGTAGCTGGCGAGCTCGGAGGCGAGAAACAGGGCCGCACGCCCGATGTCGTCGGGATCGCCCATCCTTCGCATCGGAATCATCGCCTCAAAGCCCTTCAGGTCTGCCTGGTCCATGTCCCCGACGCCCGGCGTCTTGATCCCGCCCGGCGCGATCGCGTTAACCCAGATGCCATGCGGCGCGAGCTCCAGGGCGACATTCTTAGTAAAGCCCCAGGCGCCGTGCTTGGAGGCGTCGTAGTGGGCCAGCCCGACCATCGACGGATGCAGCGCATCGATCGATGTGACGTTGACGATCCGACCGCCCTTGCCCTGGGCGATCATGCGCTCTGAGACGGCCTTCGTGCACAGGAACAGGCCAGTCAGATTGACGTCGATCACGCGCTTGAAAGTCTCGAGGTCCAACTCGCTCAACGGCGCCATCGGGAAGATCCCCGCGTTGTTGACGAGAATGTCGAGGCCGCCGAAGGCCTCGACCGCGGCGTGCACCGTGCGCTCGACGCTCTCGGAGTTGCTGACGTCGCAGCGCACCGCGAGAGCTCCGTCCGCTCTCTGGGCCTGCAGAACCCCAGCCGCATCCTCGCCGGCGATGGGATTCAGGTCTGCGACGACGACGCTAGCGCCTGCCTCGTGCAGGCGGCGGGCGATGCCAAGCCCGATCCCCATCGCGCCGCCGGTGACGATCGCTGTGCGGCCGGTGAGGTCGATCAGCTCTGGCAACGATGTGGCCTGTGGTGTGGCGCTTGTCGTGTTCATGTTGTGGAAGATCCCAGTTGTGGAAGATCCCAGGCGCACGGGTGATGAACATCCGTGGTTGACCGTTGGCCGAAGCGGCGAACTACTGATAACGGGAAGCCTGCGGCTCCTCGGGCGCCTGCCGCCCTCTCGCTCTGGACGACGAGCAGGCGGCACCGTTGTATTCGCGACAGCGACCTAGCCCGTCCTAACCCCGAGATGTGACGACAACTCGGTCTCATCGCGCGCTCGCCATCTTGCGGGCGCCGAAGACGATATCCGCCGGCACCCTTCCCTTCGTCAGCCGGCCGGTGTGGGCCCTGTCTCGGTTGTAGTAGCGCAGGTACTCCTCGAGGTCGCGGCGTAGGGCGGTGACCCGCGGCGCCAAAGAGCGCGAGAAGGCCGGCCGCCAGCACTCCTCGAGGATCGTCAGCTGGGCCCGCTCGACGCAGCCGTTTGAGTTCGGTCGCCCGGCCTTGATCTTGCGTTGGGTGACGCTGTTGGCGGCGAGGGCGTCGGAGAAGCCCGCGGCGCGGAACTCCGAGCCGTTGTCGGTGGTGACCTCGCCCAGCCTCCAGCCCGCCGCCCCCAGCTCGGCGGCGACCAGGTGGGCGAGCTCGGCGGTGTGGCGGGCGGAGGGGTTGTGCTCGCTCTGGCGCAGGAATGCCCAGGTGTAGGCGGAGGCGACGTCGATCGCCGTGTATTGCCAGACGACCCCCTTCGATCCGGCCAGGCGGCCGACGTAGAAGCAGTCCATCTGGACCTTCTCGCCGGGCTCTGAGGCGTCGATGTGCAGCTCCTTTGGCGACGGCTCGGGCCGGCGCTCGTAGGGATCGGCGTGGCGGGCGATCAGCGCCAGGCGCTTTTGGCGGGTGTTGAGGTTGAAGCGCCGCAGCACGCACCAGACGCCGTGCTCGGAGATCCGGATCCCACCCCACTTGGGCCGGGCCAGCTCGGCCGAGATGCGCCTCGGGCCAAAGCCCGGGTGACCGAGGGAGAAGGCGAGGATCCGGTGCTCGAGGTGCGGGCCGATCTGGTTGGGCATCCGCGGCCTGCGCCGCTCGCGCACCCGCAGGCCGTCGAGGCCGTAGCGCTCGAGCCGCGGCTTCCAGGCGTAGTAGGTGGATCTTGCGACCCCCATCGCCCGGCAGGCCTCTGAGACGTTGCCGAGCTCCTCGGCCAGGGTGAACAGGCGCAGCCGGAATCCGAACAGCACGTCATCCTCAGTCATCGCGTCCTCCTTGTTTCTTGGTTGGCACTTGGAAGCGTGCGAGGACGCGCGGACGCCCCGGCCATGGCCGGGGCGTCCGGATGAAGGCGGCTCTATGGAGCCCGGAGGTGTCCGAGCAACTTCGGGTTAGTCCGGCCTAGCCCCCGAAAGGTCCCGGATCCGGGGGGACGTCGACGGTGTGTTCCTGGAGCGCGGCGAGAGAAACGACCTCAAGCGCCCGTTCATGGGTGGACGCCAGCACTACGTAGGCGGCCGCGCCGTCCTCGTGCGACCGCAGCCAGTTCACCGCGGTCACGCACCAGCGGTCGCCGGCCGCGAGCCCAGGGAAGTGGTACTGAGGCATGGGGGTGATCAGGTCGTTGCCGATACGACGCTGGTGCTCGAGGAACGCGGACGTGACCACCGCGCAGATCGTGTGGCTCCCCCGGTCCTCCGGACCGGTACGACAGCACCCGTCACGATAGAAGCCGGTGAGGGGGTCGGTGCCACACGGCTCAAGCTCGCCACCGAGCACATTACGATCGGTCACCGCACCAGTATCGCCTGGCGGGCTAGCCGGTATCGCACTCCCGAAGCGCTCGCAGATCGTGTTCCGCGAAAGGCCCTGGAAACCGGCGATTTCACACGGAGATCTCGAAAACCGTTGGCGTCGCAAGGCGCTCGTGGGTTCGAATCCCACCCCCTCCGCTCGCCTGGCCCCCTGAGTTGTCGCTCTTCCCTTTCGCGCAAAGCGGGAGCCGGCTCAGGACGTGGCGCCCCGGCCCAAAGCCGAGCACCGGGATCACGCCGCGCGCGCCGGTGCGGACAGCTCCTCTGAGCGCTCCCACAGCTCGGCGGCGAGGCGGTCGTCGGCGCCTGGCGCTCGGCTGCACCGGCCGCTGCTTCTCGACGTACTGGCCGCGAAGCTCGCCCCCGGCGGATCGAGCGCGAGCCACACCAGGGAGCTGGCGCCGCGCTCGGGCGAGCGCAGGAAGGGCCGGCGAGGGTGACTGATCCGCGCCAGCGCGCCTCGTTTTGCGAATCCGGTGCGAGTCACGCCGGGGTGGAAGCAGTTGGCCACGATGGCGGGGTTGCGGCGCTGCAGCTCGCGGGTGAAGAGGATGTTGCAGAGCTTGGTCGTGCCGTAGACGCGTCCGGGGCGGAAGCGACCGCGCTCGGACTGAAGGTCGTCGAGGTCGAGCAGGCCGCCCTTATGGGCATCGCTCGCCGTGGTCACCACACGCGCGCGCGAGGCCGTGAGCCGCTCGAGGAGCAGGTTCGTGAGCAGGAACGGGGCGAGGTGGTTGAGGGCGAAGGTCTGCTCGAAGCCGTCGGGCGTCACATGGCGCGAGGTGAACATGGCGCCCGCGTTGTTCGCGAGCACGTCGATGCGCGGGTAGGTCTCCAGCAGCTCGGCGGCGAGCCGGCGCACCTCGTCCATCCGTGCAAGGTCCGCCACGTGCTCGTGCACCGGCGCGCCGCCGCCGGAGGTGCGCGCCTCCTCCGCAGTTACCCGCACGCGCGCTGTATCGCGGCCGACGACGCCCAGCTCGGCGCCGCGGGCAGCCAGCTCGATCGCGGCCGCGTGGCCGATCCCGCGCGTGGCACCGGTGAGGACCACAGTTGGCATCAGTGGAAAGCTAACCCGGACAGCATCGGGGCGCTGAGCTCACAGCCGAGGGCGCTGCTCAGAGGGTGCTCGCCGGCGCGCTGGCCCGATTTGACGGGGTGGCCGACCCAGAAGGCTCGCGGAGACTCTTGCTCC
>CAWADG010000008.1:0-260385 GCA_963780815.1 uncultured Solirubrobacterales bacterium
CATATGTGAATCGAAGCGGCGTCTGCATCGTCACCGAGGGCGAGACGTCCACCGTCTCGACGAGGTCGGCGCCACTTGTTCGGCCACTTCTGTCGACGGCTCGAGGGTTGTCCCACGGCGTCATCTTCCGCTGGTAGGCGCTGCATTCGTGCCACCGGGTCGGATCGCAGAAGCGGCGCAGATCTCCCGGGCTCGCATCAGTGTGGAACTCGACCGTCACCCCGACCGCCTTGTGTTCTCCTTTGGGCACGTCACCGATATCGAGGCAGACCGGCTTTTCCCGCTCGGCCTTCGTCAGCTGCAACGCATCGGCGGCCTCCTCGGCGAAGGTCGCCCAGCGGCCGCCGACCCGGACGTCGGTGAGCTGAGCAACCCCGTCGAGCGCGCCGCGCACCGTCGAAACCGCGTCTCCCACCGCCGGTTGTGGAATGCCAGCTTGCCCGGCGAGCGCCGTGAGCAGCGCGTCCAGCTCCTCGTCGTGATCGGGGAGGTCGTGGGCCCGCCTTCGGCGAACTTGACCAGGGAGTCGAGCACGAAGAGGCGAGGGATGCGCAGCGTGCCGTCTTCGACGGCAGCGGAGAGGGCCCGCATGGCGTTCCGGGGCTCATGGAAGCCATGCCCGTGACGCGCATCTTCACTGAAGTCAGAGGTAAAGGCGTTGAGCGCTGCTACAGCCGAGCCCTGAGCGCGGCGTTGTTCCGCGTGAAGCCCGTCGGTCGTCGGCGGTGCCTTGTCGCTGCCGTCCGCCACCTGCACAACATACCCTCGACTGTGCAGCTCGTCGCCCCGAACCGCCAGGCCGGCGAAAAAGGAAATAACAGGCGGCTACGGTTTGGGTCCCCGGGTGTTCGGCTAGCCCGCCTCAGTGGCCACTCGGACGGCCTCGGCGCGGCCGACCTCGACGATCACCAGGCGCCGAATGAGTTCGAGGAGTCACCCCTCGATGGACGAAACGGTGCCCGGCCCTTCAGCGTTTGGCGGTCCGGGTGGTGGGTTCGGGGCTTCGATCGCGCGGGCGCCCGAGCGGAGTCGGAGACGTCGCCTTGCAATTAGGTCTCCTAGGAGATGCTGCTCGCTCGGTCAGCCCTGACCGCCCATCGAACTCGGCGCACCGACCGTGCTGAGCCCCAGCCGCCGCTTCCCGACGGTGCGCGGAGGTTTCTTTCGGTAGTGGAGCGAAGATGAGTCACCTGAGAGCAGTTCTGGGGCTGGCTTTGGCTCTATTCGCGCTCGCGTCGGCGCCCCCGACCCCGGCGTCCATCAGGTGTCGCGTCAAGCGCTCGTGCGCAGCTCGCCAGCGAGCGCCTCGGCGATCGCCGCCAGGTCGATCAAGGCGTCCCTCAGGCCGTAGACCGCCCCGGCCTCGCCGTCCCGGACCGCCCGCTGGGCCTCGATGACCGCCTTCATCCGCGCCTGTAGAACGTATTGATTCGCGGACCAGGCCCGATCTCGCTGCTTGACCCGCTCAATGTCTGAGGCCACTAGCTCAACCCGCAGACGGTCACTGCGAAGACCCCTACGGCGACGAGCAACGACTGGACCGGGAGCCGCAGGAGGGTTCTCATGAAATGCCCTTCCTGGCGGCGCCCCTGACCCGCCTCTCTATTTGACGAAGTTCTTCACCGCAACCCGCGCCCTGCACTGAGGCAAGCCTAGTTTTGGGTGCGAAACAGGCGCTCGTCTGCATCGCCCCAGGGACGGTCACGGCATCGTTCTCTCGATCACAGGCAGTCCTGCCTGTGCCAAGCGGCTGGCGGAACATCGTATGCACCCTCTCCTCGTTGGTGCCTGAGGGCGGAGTTGCCCTTGACCGACGGTATGCCGTAACAGTCGGTCCCGCATCCGTAATCGGCCGCTGATTCGGGTCGGTGATGATGTGCAGATCGGGTCACGGATGCAAGACGACCACCGTCTTCCAAGTCATCGCCTCACCATAGGGCGGAGGCGTAACGCAACTGTCAGAGGGGCGTACGAGAAGCCGCGTCCGGGGCGCAGGTGCGCCAGTGGGCCGAAATGCCGAGTGGGCCGTTCTTGGACCCCTCCTCAGTTCGGTGTGCCGCTCTTCAGGCCTCAGGCTCTTGCGGAAAAGGCCGGGATCACGAGGGCGGGCACTTTGCGGCCGAAGCTGATCGGCGGGTTTTCGGGCGGGTTGGCGCAGAGGGCACCGCCTGCTTCCAGCGTCGAGGAGGAGTCGATCACGTAGGCCTGTCCGTCCGGGCTGAGAGAGATGTGGATTTCGTTGGCCCCGAGCTGCCGGCCAGCACGAGGTTGAAGTGATGAGCCGCTGCCGCGCTCGCCGCCCCCTCATTGTGAGCGGATCACTCGCTTGGGCGGCGTGAGCCAGCGGGCGACGATGCGGTGCACGGCCGCGATCGATCGATCACCGGGGTGCCACGTGGAAGCCCAAGTTGATTGGGGAGACGCTGTGCCGTTCAGCCGCGGCGGATCAGCTTCACCGCCTTGGCCTTGGTGTTGGGATCACCACCGGTCGGGGTGAAGGTGACGTTGAGCTTGACCTTCGCCGTGCTGCTCCGGCTCAGCTTCTTCTTCGCCTTCCCCTTTGCCTTGACGGCGAGCTTGACGGTTTCGACGCCGTGGGGATTGGCGTGTTGTTTCGCGAGCCCCTTGCCGGTCAGGGTCAGGGTCCCGGGACCAGGCACGCGGATCGCCAGAGTGGCGCTGCCCCTTCTTGTTGCGCTTCAGCTTGACGAAGCGGAAGAGGTTCGAGGGCTTCTGGCCCGCCGGCTGGGGACAGGCGATAGTGGGCGCGAACTCGTAGGCGCCGATGTCGGGAACGCGGCCTCGCCAATGCAGGACGGCCGGGAGCCGGCGCGCCTTCGAGGTCGGTGGCGCCGATCAGCGGATCGGCGATGCCGGCGTCGATCGTCGGCGAGCCGGCGAGCTCGTGGAGGTCGCCGGCCGCGGCGTTGACGAACAGTGGTGGCGCCGTCTGATTGCCGTTGGTGCCGGGCGGGGGGTAGGAGAAGCTCGTGCCGCTGCTAGAGGCGGTGTCCACGCTCGCATAGTTGGAGTGGGTGAGCGAGATCGAGGCGCTGGCACCGGCACTGACGTCGACTGCAAGGTCGGCGCCATTGGACTGGGAGGGATCGATGCTGTGCATGATCAGGTTGGCGCCGTCGATCGTGACGTTGGTGCCGCCGCTCCGACCATCACGGTAGAGGTGGCGGTGACGTTCCTGAGCACGATGTGGGCGTTCCCCCCGGCGAACCCGTCGGCGCTGAGGCCGCCCCAGCAGACGGTGTCGCGCAGCATCCCGCTCGCGATCTGGCAGGCGCCGGCCGATTCGAAGGAGTATGCGTAGACCCCTTCGACGCTCCCCGATTCGTCGGTGATCGCGTAGGGCATCGTCGGCGCGACGACTTCGATTCGCAGGTCGTGAATGAGGGCCGCGGCGTTGTCCTCGTGGAGGAAATGGTTGGAGATCTGGACGACCGGAAGGGCCGCACCAGGGGTTCCGCCGACACTGATCGCATGATCGACTTCGACTTCGGCGGTCGGTTTGTAGGTGCCGGCGCCGACCAGGACTTCGTCGCCGTCGCTGGCGCCGTTGACGGCTTTCTGCAGGGTGCAGGGGGTCGGGTTGCAGGGCTCTGCCCCCGAGGCCCCCGGCGAGGCATAACGGACGGCGGACGAAGCCGAGGAAGCGAAGGCCAGAAAGACCAAGGTCAGCGTGAGCCCGACTGCAAACTCGCCGAGCCGCAGCCCTCTCACTGCCATTGCGCCGCCCGTGGCCGATGGCCATCGAGACTGCATGGCGCCGAAGGCTAGGTCAGCGCTCATCGGGCGTCAAGGCGAGCGGACGAGGGTCGGGCGGTTGCGATCGCTGTCGCGGGCGAGAGGAAGCGCAGAGACTCTGCCTTCGGTGCTTGGACCAACACTGTCTGGCTAAGCATCGACACGCGGCGCTTCAACCGCGCCACCTCAAAGCTCGACCGCCTCGTGGTGATCGGCCACACCGGCTTCATCACCCTGGAAGGCGATGCGCTGGATCAAGGACATCGGCGCCAGCTTCGTGCAGATCGACGCAGACTCAAACGAGGAATTTCGCTCTACAGAGCGGTTTCCCACTTGATAGGCCTGCGCAGGAGCGACTTTTGCGACACCGATCGCCCGGAATGCCGCGGAATCGCCCGGAAGGCAACGGAACACCGACGCAGACTCGCGAGCGAATATCTGGCTCCGTACCGGGCAAACCCGGCACTGCGAGGAACCACACAAAGGAATGCGCCCGACGAGAATCGAACTCGCGACCTTCGGCTTGAAAGAACGTTCTTCTGCGAGCCCTTCATCCCCTTGGTAGAGCCAATACTTGACGGATGACCGCAAGGCTTGTAGCCAGTTTGTAGCCACGCCGGGTGGAATCACCCAATGACCTCGCGAATCGCGTCATGGCTGCGCTCAAGAGCGTGCGTATACACAGCGATCATCGTCTCAACCCGGTGGCCAGCGACCTTGGCGAGATCGGCATCGTCGATGCCCGCCGCACGTAGGTGGGTCACATAGGAGTGGCGAAACTCGTGCGGGGTCGGCTCGAGGCCCGTGGCAATCTTGGCCGGCTCCCAGACCCTCTCGGTAGAAGTTGCGCTCCCGCCAGAGACGCCCGCGGGGAGTGGGGAACAGCAGGTCGGTGTCGGCTCGCTCCGGCAGGGCTTCCAGCAGAAGCGCCAGACTCGGTGGGATCGGTACGACGCGCTCGTGGTTCTTTTGATCGCTGGAGCCAACCAGTTGACCTTCGTGAGCCGAAGCGGCAAGGCTGATCGCCCCGTCAATGAAGTCGGCACGGCGAAGGGCGAGGAACTCACCCAAGCGCAGACCGGTAAGGGCCGGCATCAGGATCAGCGCCTCGTAGTCGTGTGGCGGGTAGAAGCGCTGGCGCTGCTTGTAGCGTCGACGGTTGCGCGGGTCCGCAGGGCGCGGCGTTCGAGCCCTGATCTCGGCTCGCTCGCCGCTCGCAAACTGGCGCATCTGATCAAAGGTCCAGACGCGGACTCGGCGGGGTGGTTTCCTGATCCGTGGGTCACTGCGTCGCAGCCGGATCCCCATAAATGGGTTGGTCTCCGCAACGTCATAGCCAATAGCGTCCTCGGCCATCGCCGATAGCGCGCTGATGACCCCGCGGGTGACCTGCGCGGATCGTCCTTCAGAGCTCAGCAGGTGATCGACAAGCAGATGGACGTGGCGGCGGCGCGGTTCTCGACAGGGACGAGGAATTGAGCCCAGAACTAAGGGCTGATATCAATCAGAGATATCAGCTTGTGCGGGAGCGATTGAAACGCCAGCCTCCCGAAACAGAGGGCAACGAGGAAACGGATGAGCGAGACAGAGATCCAGCACTTTCTAATCGTCTACGACATTGAGACGGGCAAAGCGGCGATCCAGCGCTTCGGAGAAGACTACGATCGCGCGCTCGCGGAGTACGCGGAGGCGGAGCAGGAGCTCCGCAGCGAGCCCAACCTCGACATCGTCCTGGTCGGAGCGGACTCAATCGAGACGGTTGAGCGAACCCACTCGAGCTACTTCCACACCGAGGAGACCTTCGAGTCGCTGCTGCCATCAGGCGTTCTGGCTCACTGAACCGCCGGCGGAGCCCGCTCTAGGTGGGCGGTAGTTTGGAGGCCAGGTCGTCGCCGAACTGATAGGCGGCTACTGGAACGCTTGCCTGAGCTCGGCGCCTGCGCTGAACTTGGGGACGGTTTTGGCGGCGATCTGCATCGACTCCCCGGTGGCGGGGTTGCGACCCTCGCGGGCGGCGCGGTGGACCGGGGCGAATTTGCCGAAGCCGGTGAGGCGGATCTCGTTGCCGGCGGCGAGGTGCTCGGCGATTTTCTCGAGCGTGGCCTCGAGTATCAGCTTCGACTGACCCGAGTCGAGCCCTGTTCGCGCGGCGACGTCCTTGGCGAGCTTGTCCTTGTTGATGATCGACATCTGGTCTCCTTCGGTGAGGTTCTCGCCAAAGGCTGGCGGGATGGAGACGGTACTCAGCGGTTCGGCCGATCCCGATCGGATTCTGGCCGCGTCCTCGTGACCGCCACCTGGGAGCTGATCCCCAGATGGCGAGAGGTGCCAGCCTAGAGGAAAGATCAGGAAGCGGGGCGGCCATGTGGGTTGCCGCCCCGTGGACTGTCCGGCCGGCGGCTCTCGTATATGGGACTCGCTGGTCTGAGCGGTGCCCCTACTTGAGGCACCGGGTGTCTAAGGTCCGAGCTGGTGATTGCTCTCCCCGGGGGTCAGCCGCCGAAGCAGAAGGACTCGCTGCCGCCTCCACCTCCCCCTGATGATCCAGACGATCCGGAGCTAGCCGGGGGAGGCGGGGGTACCGGTTCTGGCGCTGGAGCCGATTCCGCGGGCGGAACGCTGCTCTCGAAGCCGAATTCCTGCCCTGTCTGCTGGGATGGGGTGGGCGTGGCTTCAGGTGGCGGCGCCGGTGCGGTCGGTTCGGGCTGCGAGGGGGCGGTGGGTTGGGCCTGGGGGGTCGGGGCAGGAGTCGGTTCGGGAGGCGGGGCGGGTGCTTCGGGGGGCGGTGGTTCGGGGATCGCCTTGACGATCGGCGGTGGTGAGCTGTGCCCTTGGGCGGTGGAGGGCGCGGCCGCGGTGGTGCCGATGCCGGTCCCGATCACCCCGGTCGCCAGACAAGTTGCGGTGGTCGCGGAGGCGGCGCCGCAGATGGCGGCGAGCTTCTGGGCGGTGGGGCCGAGCAGACCGGCGCCGGTCGCGTCTCCGGGTTGGAGGGCGCCGCTCGCCTTGAAGGCGGCGAAGCGGAGCTTCGAGGTGGCGGCCTGGGCAGTGTCGGTTGAGTGGCCGAGCAAGCGGCCGAGGTGGTGGGCGATTCCGAGGTGATGCCCAAGCCCCTGCCCCTCCCAGCCGGCCAGGAGCGCAGCGCCGCCGAGCTCGTGGAGGCCAGCGCGAAGCTCGGTGAGGAAGGAGCGGCAGTGGCCGCAGTGGCGGAGGTGGTGGCGGAGGAGGCGTTGCTCCTCGGGAGTGGCGAGGCCGGCGAGCTCTTTGTCGGCGAGGGAGCGGCGGGCGAGGTCCTGGGCGTCGGGGCAGAACTCGGCTGCCTCGATTGCCTGCAAGCGCATGCGGGCCTGCTCGATGGCGCGGAGGACGAGCTTCTTGGCGGCCGGGAGACTGATGCCGAGGCGGGCGGCGATCTCTGGGACGGTCAGGCCGAGGCCGAAGCGTAGGAAGATCGCCGCGGTAGTTGGGGCGCATGCGGCCGAGCGCGTCCTGGAGGCGGATCGCCTCCTCGCGGGCGAGGGCGCGCGACGCTGGGCGACCGAACACGAGCTGCTCGGCGCCGCAGACGGTGGCGGTCGACGACTCCTGCCTCGACTCGCCGGTCGGAGGCGGCGAGGAGCTGAGCGCCCAGTTCGACGAGAGCAACGCCGACACGGTGACGGTCGGCTTCGGCAAGGGCGCCACGGTCTCCGGCGAGCTTTACACCAACGCCGGCGACCCGGTGCCGGGCGCGACCCTGTGCGTGAAGATGGCGACCCTGGGGATCGACCAGCAGGCGAGCTCGGCAGGCATCGTGAAGGCCCGAAAGGTGCGCTACTTCGCCCACCCGAAACCGAGCCTGCGGGCGAAGCTGGCGAAGCTCGGAAACGGCGAACGGGTGCGGTTCAGCGGCCAGGTCCCGGGCCCGGGAAACGGCGGCCGGGTGGTGATCGTGCAGGCGAACGTTGTCGGCTCGAAACGCTGGATCACCTTCCGCAGGCGACGACGGGCCAGCGGGGCGGGTTCCACGCGAGCTATCACTTCACCTCGACAACGCGAAGGACCAAGTATCGGTTCCGGGCGGTGGTGCCGACGCAGGCGGGCTATCCATGGGTCGAAGGCGCGAGCAGCCCAGTCGGGGTGCTGGTGCGGCCGTAGGCCCTTCAGCGTGAGCCGGCGCCCAGACGCGAGCGGCGGCAAGTAGAGCGGGCCAGTTCGGCAGCTCTACCCCGCGCTCGCATCGAGGTTCTCGACGTCGAGCAGGTCCTGGGGGCGGCCCGCTGCCAACTTCATCGCCCGGAGGTCGTCGCGCGAGCAGATCGCGACCCTCACCCCGAGCACGTCCGCCTTGCCGGCTCGCTCGAAGAGCTCGGCAAATGAGGGCACGCCCTCCAGTCCCTGGACGACGTCGAGGCGGCCGAGGTCGGTCTCGATCGCAACCTGCTCGCCGCTGCCCAGCGCGGCGGCGATCGAGAACGGCGTTCCGAAAAGCGCCTCGCCTCGCTGCACGTGGCCACCGGCGGCCACCGCCACCTCCGCCACTCGCCCCAGGTTCTCAGGGTCGGGATCGACAACGATGTCGACATCCTTGGTTCCGCGGACGACGCCCCAAGCGTTCACCGCGAGGCCGCCGACGAGAACGAACTCGGCCCCGGCCTCGACCAGTCGCTCAAGCAGCTGGTCGAACGCCAGCTCGCTCAAAATGACTTGCGCGCGGTGCCGACGAACTGCATCAGCTTGTGACTGAGGGCAATTCCCTCCGCTAGGTTGACGCTCAGCGGCCGCCGGGCGTCTTCGCGGAGCCGGCGTAGTCGCGTCGCCTCATTGGCCGCGGCCCCGCTCGGCAGCTTGGCCTCGGTCGCCATAGCGGCAATGGTAGCGCCGGCCGTGGGGCCCGAAGGAGATCTTGAGTCTCCCTGGCCGAGGGGACGTGCCGTTGGGGTCGAATCCATGGAGCACCTACTTGAGGCAGATCGCGACGACTTCGGCGGTGGCGGTGCCGCCGGAGTTGCTCGTGATCTGTGCGATCCAGCCGCTCGTCATTTCGTCGCCGAAGGGGAATGACTCGAGGACGGCGACTTCGCGGTTGCCGGGATTGGTGGAATCGATGCCGCCGGTGAGGAGGTGTTCGCCGGGCCCGCACTGCGCCCTTTCGTCGCTGGACGCGGTCCAGGTTGGGTTCTGCGGAACTTCGTCGAGGTCGGTGATTTGGCCGCGATGGACCGTCACGGGGCCGAGGGCGCCGCCGTAGACCGAGCCGGGGGCGAGGGCGGGGCGGTGACCGCGTCGGTGGCGAGGGCCGTCCGACCCACGGCGCCGGTCGAGATGGCGCGGGAAGTGACCGAGGCCGTGGAGAGGTCGTCGGAAGTGACGGTGCCGTTCTTGAGGGCCTTGGAGGTGACGGCATTTGCCGCGAGGGCTTTGGCGTGGACCGCGCCCTTGGCGAGTGCGTTGGCGGTGACGGCGCCCTTGGCGATGTCGCCGCGGCGGACGACGATGTGGTCGGAGTTGGCGTTGGCGGTGCCGACGAGGGCGACGATGAGGGAGAGGAAGCCCATGGCGGTGCCGGGCGAGGGCATCTTCAGCTTCGGCTTGATCATGGCGCCTCCTATGGGCGGGACGGTCGCTTTTTGGAACACGAGTCTAGGTCGCTAAGACCGGCAAGACGTGGCGCTATGGGCCTTCGGTCCAGGCCGCTAGGGCGAGGTGCCTAGGCCGAGGATGATTTCCAGCGCACGCTCGACCTCGGCCATGGTCGTGGGCTCGACCGTGCCGATGGGACGGAGCAGACGGCGACGGGCGACGCCGCGAATCGCGCGCGGGATCGCCGCGGAATTCGCATCGATGCCGGTCTCGGGAGCGAGCTGGGGTCGCAGGGCCGAGTGGGGAAGTGAGCTGGACAGCGGGACGACGAAGATCAGCTCGTGCTCCTCACCGGTGAGGAGCTCTTCGCCCGAGAGGACGATTGCGGGCCGGTTCTTGCCCGGCTCTCCGCGCCGGGCCGCGCCGAAGGAGGTGAGCCAGATCTCGCCGCGCCGAGGATCAGTCGAGTCCGTCACCCAGGGTCGCCTCCCACAGCTCGGACTCGGCGATGGCACGTGGGTCGCCTACTTCGGCTCTGGTCGCTTCGCGCTCTGAGCGCAACGCATCGGCGCGCTCGGCACGTCGGGCGAACTCGGTGAGGAGCGAGGAGAGCGAGACGCCGCGCTCGCGGGCGCGGGCGGCAAGTAGGTCGCGGGTCTCTCTGGGGACGCGGATTGTGGCGGTGGTGGACATGTAGCTAGATAGTAGCGACATCTGATGTCGCCATTCACCGGAGAGCCGCCCGGCCCTCGGAGATGCAGCGGTTGACCTTGGTGTAGGTCCAGTTGCGGAGGTCAGCGATCTCGCGGTAGCTGTAGCCGTAAGCGAAGAGGAGGAGGGCATCGCGCTCATCGGGCTTCAGCTGGGCAAGGAGAGAGCTTCGGCGGTAGAGCTCCTCGCGCTCGACGAGTCGGTCGGGGACGGGGGTCGAGTCGTCAGGGAACTGGGCGCTGAGGTCGATCGGGCTGCCGTCGGGCCTGTGGAAGTCCTCGAAGCCGCGCTCGCGGCGGCGGCTGGAGCGACGACGGATCGCCCAGGCCTCGCGCTTGATAGTCGTCTGCAGCCAGGCGAGCGGGTGATAGCGATCGTCGTAGCGCTCGAGAAAGAGCAGACAGGCGCGTTGGATCGCTTCCTCGGTGTCGTCGGGACGTTGGGCATGCTTCTCGGCCTGGCGACGGAGCTTCGAGGAGTGCTCGGCAATGAGTAGGGTGAGGATCTGGGCGCGACCCTCGGGGGGTCGAATTGGCTCATGCTCTTTCCGCATGTGGCAACGCGCAGACATCTGCTCACCCCCTCCCCGATGCTCAATCGCGATCGGGGACGTAGGAGGAAACGAGGTCGTGGAGGACGTCGGCCGGAACCCGGCCTTCGGTGATAAGGGTCTCGGCGTGGCGGCGGAGCTCGACGGGATCGGGCTCGGCATCGCGGAGGCGCCGCGCCCCGGGCCCGAGCATCGCGTCGAGGACGTCCTGGGCATCGCGGACGACGCAGGCGCCGCCGGCGAGGAGGTGGTTGGAACCGGCCGAGAGCCTTGAGCCGACCGGGCCCGGCACCGCGCCGAGGTCACGACCGAGATCCGCGGCGAGGTCGGCCGTGATCAGCGAGCCCGACCGCTCCGCCGCCTCGACGACGACGGTCATCCCCGCCAGCGCCGCCATGATCCGGTTGCGCGCCGGGAAGGTCCAGCGCCAGGCGCCGGTTCCCGGCGGCAGCTCGGAGAGGACGAGGCCGTTCTCCTGGATCCGGCGCCAGAGGGAGCGGTGGGCGACCGGGTAGGAGACGTCGGGGCCGCAGCCGAGCACCGCGATGGTCAGCCCCGGCGCCTCGAGCCCACCGCGGTGGGCGCAGGCGTCGATCACGAAGGCGAGGCCGCTGACGACGACCTGGCCGGACGCCGCAAGTTGACGGGAGAGCTCGCGGGCAACCTCGCGCCCGTAGGAGCTGGCGCGGCGAGCGCCGACGACCGTGACGGCCGCCTCGGGCTCCAACCGCGCCAGCAGATCGGTGTCGCCGCGGCCGATCAGCGCCCAGGGGGCGTCGGCGGCATCCTCGAGCCCGACGGGGTAGAGCCGGTCGTGCCTGCAGCAGGCCCAGCAATCGGCGGCGCGGAGGTCGGCCCGGAGCCGGCGCTCGGGAATCGCCTCCACCTTGGTCAGGATCCGGTCAGCGACCTGCGGCGCCGCCGCCGCGACGAGGTCCTCGTTCGATAGCCGCAGCAGTTCCGGCGAGCGCGATCCGGGGGCGCCGGTCGCGAGCTTTTCGATGTAGGGGGCGAGCCGTGCCAGGAGCCATGACCGGCGCAGGCAATCGGGCCACGCCTGCGGCCCTCTTCCTTTACTTGAGGCTGAGTTCATTGCTCAGAGCTCCTTTGGTTCGTGGCCCGCTCGGACAGGGGGGCGGTGCCTGCGCAAGGCGCGCGCAGCGCGCGAAAAACGGAGGCCCGGCCCCGTGTCCAGATCGGCGGGCGTCGAGTTGAACGGGCTTCCCGGGGCGCATGGCGACAAGACGAAGCCAGGCCGGCCAAAGGGACAAGCCTGGAGATGCCGGGGTCAGTCGAGATCGGCGAGACCGAGGGCGATCCAGGGCAGCTCGTCGTTGATGAACGGCACCTCCGCCGGGGGCTTGCCCAGAGGGCCCGCTCGGCACGGCTGAAGCGGCCGGCCTGTGCGGCCTCACGTCGTTGCTCCGGGCTCATCGCTTCGAGGCGACGCTGGAAGGCGCGGCGCCGACGCGATCCGGTGATCGGGATCAGCTCCGCTGAAGGACGACTCTCCCCATCTGCGGTTGCAGGATCGGTTGATTGTGTAGCGGGCTCAGCCATCGGCGTTCTCCACAGTTCGCGGCGCCCGCCCAGCGCGGGAGCCGGTGCCCCGGTCAGGCACGCGAAGCGTGCGAGGATCGGGGCACCGGCGAGGGCCGAGGGGCGCGATGCGGGGGTCATCGGTGTGAGGACAAGACGGAACGCGAAGGGGTCGGAGGACAGTCCGAGGAAGTCTTCGAAGAGGGCGCCCGCGGACGTGGACAAAGGTAGGGACATTTTTTGCACAGAAATCTGATTTCTCCCTCTAGCATTTGGGATTGCTTGGCAAGGCATTGGGATTGCTTGGCAAGGCATTGGGATTGCTTGGCAAGCGTGGCGGACATAGCAAGGGACAGCGGGCGGCCCTTTCTGGAGTCGCATCGGTGGATCCGATTCGAACTCGACGTGAGTGGGATGCCGTGGCTGTTCTGGGAGCAGCTCGGCGAGGCGAAGTCGAAATGCCTGCATATCGAACGACACCGATCCCGCCGGGGGGTGTCGGAGGAGCTGTCGTCGCTGTATCTGGCGAAGGGAGCGCTGGCTACCACGGCGATCGAGGGAAACACGCCGAGCGAGGAACAGGCCCTGCAGGCGGTCGAAGGCCAGCTGAAGCTGCGGGGCGATCTCCGCGGAGGTAAGGCAAAAGCGTGAGTTCAAGATCACGCCGCAGGGACTGGCGGAGCTGAACCGCCAGGTGCTGGAGGGACTGGAGCTGGATAAGGGAGTGGTGGCGGGCCGGCACCGAGAGGGCCGCGTGGTGGTCGGCAACGTCTATCGCGGGGCACCGACGGAGGACTACGAGTTCCTGGTCGAGCGGCTCTGCGAATGGCTAACGGCGAGGACTTCGAGCGCTGCGAGGACCGGCGCGAGACGTTCATGCGGGCCTTCCTGCGGGCGGTGCTGGCGCACGTATACATCGCCTGGATCCATCCTTTCGGTGACGGCAACGGGCGCGGTTGGTTGGGAGTCGGGGTGCTGACAGCGGCGGGGGTGCCGGCGATCTCGGCGCAGCTGCTCTCCAATCACTACAGCGCGACGCGGGATGCCTACTACCGGCAGCTGAGCCAGGCGAGTCGCTGGGGCGGCGAGCTGACGCCGTTCCTGCGCTACGCGGTGGAGCGGTTCGTCGAGGGACTCGAAGAGCAACTCGAAAGAGTGCGGCAGGTCAACTACATATCGGCCTGGCGCGAGTACGTCGACGAGCTCTTCGCCGGGCCCTCGACGACGGCGAAGCGACGACGGCGCGAGCTGGTGCTGGCGCTGCCGACCAAAGAGCCGGTGAAGCGAGCGGAGATCGAACGCCTGAGCCCAGAACTGGCGGCGCTCTATGCCGGCAAGCAGTCAAAGACCGTGACGCGAGACCTGAACGCGATCGAGGAGATGGGCCTGATCGAGCGCGGGCGGAGGGGATTCGGCGAAGGCGGAGGTGATGCTGGGCTTCCTGCCGCCGGCGGTAGCCGGGGAGGAGGCGCCGCAGAAGAGCGACTGAAGACTCGGCGCCGGGCGAGCTTCAAGCGCTGGCCTGGCCAGGCGTGTAGAGCTCCAAGGCATCGAGGGCGGCGGCGATTCGCCTGAAGTCGCGGTCGAGACTCCAGAGAGCGTGACCGGCACGCGCGGTGGCGATAGCGATCGCGAGGTCGGTGAGAGGCAGGGTCTGGCCGCCTCGACGAAGGCGACCGGCGAGGGCGCCAACTTCACGCCACGCGGCCGGGTCGAGCTGCGCCCAAGGCAAGGAGGACAATGTCTCGGAGAGACGCTCGGCCACCTCGCCCTCGGCTCCAGCCAAGAGCTCGGCGACGACGGGACCGCAGGTCGCGACCTCGCCGGCGTCGAGCAGCGGGGCCAGGCCGGCGGCCGGGCCGCCGCGGCCGCGGCGGGAAAAGTCGACCCAGACGGATGTATCGGGCAGGACCAGCTCGACGACCCGGCTCAGACCCGCCGGTCGAGGGCGCGCAGCTCGGCGGAGACGTCTTCGATCTCGATCTCGCCGGCGTTCTCGAGCAGCCAGTCGACGGCGCCGCGGCGGACGTGATCGGCGATCGCGGCCTCCACCGCCTTGGTCTTCGAGACGCCGGGATGGCGAGCCATGAGGGAGCGCATCAGGTGCTCGTCGAGGTCGAGGGTGGTTCGCATGCCATAATTATGGCATAGCTATCGGTGGGCTATGCGGGTGCCTTCCCAAGACCGAGCCGGTCACCGCTTCCGCGGAGGCCCGTCCTCGGTGCCTCACCCTGCGGGTGAGGGGTCTGGTTGAGAGTGGCGCCGCCGGTGAAGGCGAGGCTGGCGCGGGCGAATCTGAAGTCAGCCAGTGAGAAGCCGCTGGGGGCGGGCCAAGCCGGCTTTAACGATTGCTGTGGCTTCATACCGTCCTCCCCCGAGGTGCCTTGTCTCGGGCTTCAGGTGGATCGAAGTGTCGATGTAACGGATCGCCGATTTCACGCCAAGTTGACCTAGCAGCGAGTGCGGCCTACTTGTGTCATGGAGAAGCAATCGAACCGCGAGCGCAAGCCGCTCTCACTCGTCCTCCGCCCCCGCCGGGCGCGGGAGCCGTTTCCCGACCCCCCCGCGCGGAGCGCGACCATCGGGGACTCGGCGAGTTGCGGCGGCGGGGTGCCAACGGACATCCGAGAGCAAGACGGGCCCGGGCGGACGGTCGAGAAAGCGGGTTGAAAGGGAGGTGGTCTAGGTGTCGAGGCCCGGGATCGGGTCGATCGGCAGCTCGCCGTTGGCGCGCTCGAGCTTTTCCAAGTCGACCCGGTCACCAGGGCGTCCGGCGAGGCGCTTGAAGCCGACGAGGCTGCGTAGGGCGGCAACGCGAAATGGGTGGTCGCGCCAAGAGCCATCGATAGCCCGGGCGGCAACCGTCTCGTAGTCGAGCGGCGGCAGGCCGCCGCGCATGATGTCAATGACTCCGTGGAGGCTGTCGACCCGCAGGTGGTGGGCCCCGGCAACGTCCTCACCCTTCAGCACCTTTCCATCGCTGAAGCGAGTCGCGCCAATCAAGTCAAGGAAGCGGAGGATCGCTGCGTCGGTCTCGGGGCCATCGGGGACGAGAAGGTCGGAGTCCTTGGTGGCACGGAGGTAGCCATGGGCGATCACGGCGAAGCCGCCGATCACCACGTGCTGAAGGCCAGTCGCGTTGGCATCGGCGACGACGCCTGCGAGATCAGGCCCGCGGATCTCGCTGGGGGCCATGGCCGGCAGCTCGGACTGCGTGGTAGAACTCGAACGCCTGATCGCAGAGCTTCTGGCCGAGCTCCAGCCTCTCAGCGACCGAAAGCGAGGCCGCGAACTCGGCTTCTTGGCAATCCTCTTCCTCGTTGATCTTTGCCCACTCGGCCTCGTTACCGGGCGCGAGTAGGGGACGATCGCGTATCGCCATAGCGCCAATGGTACGGCGCGGAGAGGCGCGGAGTGCGGGCGTGGCGTTGCAGGGGGCGATGATGCTGGTGGCGCGGATTCTGGCGGGCCACCTGCAGCGGCGGAGGGCGGTAACGGCGGTGAAGGAGGCGCGGGCGGTTGCCGGGAGGTTTGCGGGAGACGTCGTGAAAGACGAAAAGCAAGTGCAGCACCGGGTTCTTGAGGTGCTACACTTATGCCATGCCGACGACGAAGCCGCGTTACACCGTGACGGACAGCGGCGAGGTCAGCGAGTTGCTCGATGAGGCACAACGCCGTTGGCCGGAGGTCAGCGATCGCAAGGAGCTTCTGCTGCGACTCGCGGCGGCGGGGCGAGAGGCAATCGAGCGCGAGGGGGCGGCGCGACGAGCCGCCGTCGCCGAGACGGCCGGCGCGCTGAGCGGCGTTTACGAGCCGGGCGAGCTGGAGCGGTTGCGAGAGGACTGGCAGAAGTGATCGTCCTCGACGCGAGTGTCCTGATCGGGCACCTGGACGCTGGTGACCGGCACCACGCGAAAGCGACGGCGCTGCTGGAGGCGAGCGGGGCCGAGCCGCTGGGCGCCAGCGCGATCACGCTGGCAGAGACTCTGGTGGCGCCCGCCAGGGCGAACCGGCTGGCGGAGGCGGAGGCGGCGCTCGGGCGGATCGGCGTGGAAGAGCTGGACCTGGGCGCGCCGACCCGGCTCGCGCGGCTCCGTGCGGAGTCCGGGCGGAAGCTCCCCGATTGCTGCGTGCTGGTGGCGGCGCAGCAATACGACGGCTCGGTCGCGAGTTTCGATGCCGACCTGCGGAAGGCGGCGCACGGGCTGGGGCTCGCCGTGATCGGCGAATAGTCGCGATATCGGAGCGGATGTCGGCCGGATACCTCGAACGAGGTCGAGCGGTGATGGCGGTGGGGGGAGGCTCGGGCGGCGGAGGCCGGGGAAAGGGGGCGACTAGGTGTGGAGGGCAGGTGGGTCGGCAGGGCGAGGTGTGCCGGGAGGTTGGGTGAGGGATCGGAGGGGACGAGTGCTGAGGGGTTGCGTAGGCTCGAGGTGGAGCGCTCTGCCGACCCTGGGAGATTATGTGGCCCGGGCAGCTGTCAAGCCCGAGCGGAGGGGTGTGTATATGTGATCTGAGGGGAGACTCGCTCGGGCTCTGCCGCGAGCGGCAGCCCGTCGGGTGACAGCTGCCCGGGCCATATGGGTCGGGAGGCGGAACTGGCGCCTTGGGCGGGGCGGTCGGGCAGGGGCAAGGCCTTTCGGAGCCTGCGGCGAGACTGTGAGCGTAGAGACCCAGGTGCGGCTCGTCTGTGCCCGCAGGGGAACTCGAAACGAATCTCCTCGGAATGACGCTTGGACCCGTTACTGCGAAGTCCGCCCGGGCCAGTCGCTGAGACGGGCCGGCAACGAGGCAACCGATCGGGAGTGGGCCGCGTCAGCGTGGTCGGTGTCGCCGCAGAGGGGTTCAGCGGGGTCGGAAGCAGCTGAGGAGGAGGAGGGCGGCGAAACCGGAGGCGATTGCGAGCAGGAGGGCGAGGGAGCGGCCCTGGGATGCTAGGGAGGCGACCGCGAGCAGCGAGACGAAGGCGAGAACGAGGAGGGCCCCAATCAGGCCCTGTGCAGGGCGGTTGGCGCTGATTTCGGCTCCTTCGGCGAGGTCCTGATGGAAGCGCTGGCGGTCGAGGTGCTCGGGGTGGCGGAATTGCATCGCGCTGGAGGTTGGCGATCGGCGAGCGCACCTTCAGTGAGGGTCCGCACAGAGGGCGACGGCGTCCTCGACGCCCTTCGCGAGGCGGTCAATGAGCTGGGCGAGGGCCTCGATCTGATCGGTGGCCTCCTCCCCGCCCCAGCCGGCGAGGTAGGGGACCGAGTCGCCGGCGGTGTCGAGCCCGAGCCCGGCGCAGACGGTGAAGGCGACGGACTCGGCGACAAGCTCCTCGGAGGCGTAATCGAGGCAGGGGTCGCCCTCGCGGCGGTCGTGGCGGACGAGGCGGTGGGTGAGCTCGTGGACGAGGGTCTGGATTTCGGCGTTGGGGCTGCGATCGGGGCCGTCATCGATGACGATGCGGCCAGTCGCCGGTTCGTGGTAGCCGGCGGCTGCGCCGTGAATGGGCTCGAAGGTGACCTCGGAGCCGAGGTCGCTGGCGAGGGCGACGAGGGGCGGGCGGCAGCGCTCGAGGCCGTCGCCGGTGATCGGCTCGTGCGGCGGCTCGAGCGGGGCGGGACCGCCGGGGTGGTCGGGAACCGGGTCGACCTGGGAGCGGTCGAAGACGGGGACGAGGCGGAAGTAGGTGCGGGGGCGGTCGTCGGGGTGGGATCCGGCCTGGCTCCAGGACTCGAGCGCCTTCTTGGAGGGCGGAACCGGGGCCCAGATCCGGATCGATCTCTCACCCTTGCGGACGCAGTAGCCGAGCTTGAGCCAGGCGCGGAAGCCGGCGACACGGGTGGCGTCGGGCATCTGGTGAGCTATGAGGATGGTGTTAGCGAGACTGTACGTACGGAAGTGGTGCCGCGCGCGCAGCCAATTGCGCCAGCCCTTGCTCGTCCGCAAGCTGGCGATCGCCTCCTTCATGCGCTCGCGGTCGCGAGCGCGGCGGGTGGCGCGCTCGTCATCGGCGGAGCCGTTGCGAGTTGTCGACGTGCTCATCGCACGCCCCTTGCGAGACGTCGCCGGCGCTTTGCTTAGAGGCAACGGCCGGGGCGCATGACGGAGTAGCTGCGCGCCGAAGCACTGGGCGCAAGAGCACTCCGGGATGGCGACGCCTGTGTGAGGGCAATGGGGAGTGTTCGCCATTGCCCCTAAGACGGACGCGGGGCTCACTTCGACACCGCCTTGAAGGACGCTCGGTGGAGGCGCTCGATGCGATGGGCGACGGGCGGGTGTTGAGCGAGGTCGAAAGGCAGGCGGGGGTGGGCGAAATCAAACGCCTGCTCGAAATCAGTGAGATGCTGAGCCAGGTCCTCGCCGTGCCCGAGAGCGGCAGCGAAGGCATCGGCCGCATACTCCCGGGTGCGCCAATAGGCGGCCCAGAACGGGGCGAGGATCGTCGTGGCGATGCCACCGCCAGCAAAGCGGAGGGTCCACCGCGTAGTGACCCAGAGCAGATTTGCCGCTTGGTGATCGTCGGCCTTGGGAACCCCTCGACCCGCAGATGGTGAGGGCGCGAGGGGATCGCCAAGGAAGACGAGGCGATCAAGTGCCTCCGTGAGTCGGGCGTCGAGAGTCTCGAGGTGCCCGAGCTCGTGGGCGATGATGCCCCCCAGCGAATCGCTCTCCAAGAGCGGGCGGCTGAGAACCAGACAACGACCTCGTGAGGCAGCGCTAGGCAGCGGTTGATCGAGGATCCAGCAGGAGAGAGTTGGAGGTATCGAGTAGCCGGTGGCTTCGAGAAGGTTGAGCGTATCCTCGATTGAGGCCCGCTCTTCGCCTGTTGGTCGGCGCGCCCCGACCGACCGGCACCAAACCGGCCCGCGTCCGGGACATACGAACGCAAGAAGCGACCAGAGCAGCGGTGCTACGGCGGCAGCCCAGGCGAGCGATTCGGCGCCGAGCCCAATGGGGAAAAGTACCCCGATGGTCGCCGCACCAGTAAAGACCAGGAGCCAGCGAGCACTGGCTCCCAGCAGCACCTCGACGAAAAGCGTCAGGAGGTAGAGACCAAGGCCGACCGCGGCGGGGAGAAACGACGCGGTCTCGGCGGGGTCCCTAGGAGCCGTTCCTTCCGTCTGGGTGTGCATGGGCGATCCCCAGCACGCTCCGCGTGCGACAAATGGGAGTCCTGCGCACCCAGGCGGACGTGTCTCGGGGGCTCAGCATGTGCGAATCTCAGCCGTGGTCCCATCTACGGCTCCAGCAAACTGTCGACCAGTCTCTTGACTTCCCGTGATTCAGAGGCGATGAGCTCAGGGTCGGGCATGTCCCTTACGGCGACCTTGCTCCATCGGTGCTGCCTTTGGAGGCGCTCCATGAAGAGCCGTGTTCGCGGGGTGGCGCAGAAGAAGATCACCGCGTCATAGGCGTCGTTTTGAAGGTCGGCTCGCGGCACAAGGGTTCCGCCGTTGTTTGGCGTCAGCCTGTAGTTGATCGCGAAACGCTTGCCACCAAGCCGGACCTCGGCCCCAGGGACTTTGGCGGTCCTGCCGTGGGTCTTGAGCAGGAGTCGCCGACTCAGCCACTCGGCATTAGGGGAGCATTGGCGGATGTAGAGCCGCAGCTCATTCAGGGCAAGCCAATGGCGGACACCACCGGGCCTTGGCCTGAACCAATCCAGTGGGGTATCGGCCAACCGGTTGCCAACCCAGGTGAGGGCAATCCATTGTGGCTCGCCAGCGAGGAACGCATGGCGAGTCGCGAAGTTTCCCGCGCAGAGCCGCGCCGCCAGCTCCTCGATCGCCTCAGGATTGCAATCGAGAAACCGAGCGAGCTGATCGAGGCGGACGGCCCCCTGTTCTGAGATCAGGCGCATAGCCGCCTTCTCCTTGGCTGTGGGATTTCGCTTTGCTTCGCGCCGAGGCCGTCGATCCTGCGGAATCGTTCCCGGTAGGTCTCGGATGATTAGCTTCGGCCAGTCCTCCTCGTTTCCGATGCGACGCAGGAGCCTTCCCGGGTTAGGGGCGCAGAAATAGACAATGGCGTCATAACGGGCGCTGTTCTCGGCAAGTATGCGCTGGTAGGCACTCCTGGTCTTGCAGCTGAGCTCGGCCTCAATGGCATGGCGCTCACCCGCAACCTCGAAAAGGCCGTCGGGAATCTGGGCGCCTTTGTGTCTCGTCCCTTGGATGGCGGTTTCGCTGTGCCACCTACCATTGGGTTCGCGCCGTTCGAGATGGAGGCGGACCTCATTCACTGCCCGACGGTGATGGAGGTAGGGGAGTTGGGGCGGATAGGTGCGGTGACACCGGTCCGTCTGCGAAAGGCGCACGCCCTTACGCGTCAGCCAGAGCCAAGAGGGTTCCCCGGCGAGGAATCTCTCGCTACGGATCAGGCGTTCATTCTCGAGCCGGCTGATAAGAGCGTCGGTGTTCTTCGCCTCGAGTCTTAGGAATCGAGCCAGCTGATCTCGAGGAATCGCCGTTTGTTCGGCGACAAGTCGAAGGGCGGTTAGCCAATGGTCGGTCGGTCTGCCGCTTGCAGAGTCGGTCTTGGCGGGCGAAAGCATGCCCGAGCTTCGGCACGCGGAGCGTGCGAGCATGCGAGTGGCTGCTTCCCCGCCATCTGGAGCGATCGAAAGCCCCCGGTAGACGAGCGGCTGGGTCCTCCGAGACGCCCTTCGATGTAGCCAGAATGTAGCCACGAACGGTCGGCGCGCCTCGGAGCATGGCGGAACGCGGCGGATTCCCGAGAAGTCACCGTGCGCAGCAATTCGGCCCCCAGAGCCAGTTTCCGGCAAGAATCGGAATTGAACGGAATGCGCCCGACGAGAATCGAACTCGCGACCTTCGGCTTGAAAGACCGACGCTCTTTGGACCCCGTGAAGGGTCCGTTGACCACTGAGCTACGGGCGCAGAGGCGTGAACTCTAACGGCGCGGTGAGAGAATCGGATCCATGAGCATGGACCTCGGGCTCGAGGGGCGCGTGGCGCTGGTGATGGGGGCGAGCCGCGGGATCGGCCGCGGGATCGCGGCGGCGCTGGCCCGCGAAGGAGCGAGGGTCGCGATCGCCAGCCGCTCGCTGGAGAGGATCGAGGAGGCGGCATCGGCGATCGATGGCGACGTCACCCCGTTCGTCGCCGACGCGTCAGACATCGACCGCGTTGCCGGCCTCCCCGAAGAGATCGCGGGCGCCCTCGGCCCGGTCGAGATCCTCGTCGCCAATACCGGCGGGCCGCCGTTCGGGGGCGCCCTCGACCAGGGCGTCGCGCAGTGGGAGGAGGCCTACCGCTCGCTCGTTCTCGCCCCGATGACGCTCGCCGCGGCGGTGGTGCCGGGGATGCGTGAGAAAGGCTGGGGCCGGATCGTCAACGTCGGCTCGACCTCTACCCGCGAGCCGATCCCCGGGCTCGGCCTCTCCAACTCGCACCGGATGGCGGCGGTCGGGTTCCTGAAGACGCTCTCTCGCGAGGTCGCCGGCGACGGCATCACCGTCAACACGGTTGCGACCGGGCGCTTCGCCACCGAACGCCTCGCCGGCGAGGACGGCTCGCTCGACGCCGCCGAAGCCGCAGCCCGGACCGAGGTGCCGGCGGGCCGGCTGGGGATGCCCGAGGAGTACGGCGACCTCGTCGCCTTCCTCTGCTCCGAGCGCGCCGCCTACATCACCGGCGCGACGATCCCGATCGACGGCGGTCTCCTCCGCTCGCCGTCCTAGGAGCCGGCGATGGCCCACTCCCACCACGGCCACAGCCACGGCGTCTCCGCCGACGCCGACCGCGGCAGGCTCTGGATCGCGCTGGCATTGATCCTCGGCCTGATGGCCGGCGAGGTGGTCGCCGGCATCCTCGCCGACTCGCTGGCGCTGCTCTCCGACGCCGCGCACATGCTCACCGACGCGGCGGCGATCGGCCTCTCGCTCGTCGCCATCCGCCTCAGCCGTCGCCCCCCCGGCGGAGCGATGACCTTTGGCCTGAAACGGGTCGAGATCCTCTCGGCCCAGGGGAACGGGGTGACGCTGCTGGTGCTGGCGGCGGTGATCGCGATCGAGGCCGTCCGCCGGCTGATCGACCCGCCCTCGGTCGAGGGCGGCCTGGTGCTGATCGTCGCCCTCGCCGGCATCGCAGTCAACCTGACCGCGACCGCAGTGCTCGCCGGCGCCAACCGCGAGAGGCTCAACGTCGAGGGCAGCTACCAGCACATCCTGACCGATCTCTACGCGTTCATCGGCACCGCGATCGCCGCGATCCTGATCATCACCACCGGGTTCGAGCGCGCCGACCCGATCGTCTCGATCCTGGTCGCCCTTCTGATGCTGCGCTCGGCCTACGGCCTGCTCCGCGACTCCGGCCGCGTCTTCCTCGAGGCGGCGCCGAAGGGGATCGACCCCGAGGTAATCGGCCGGCGGATGTGCGAGCAGCCCGGGGTGGTCGAGGTCCACGACCTCCACGTCTGGGAGGTCACCTCCGAGTTCCCGGCGCTGGCCGCGCACGTGATCGTCAGGCGCGACGCCGATTGCCACCTGGCACGGCTCGAGCTCTCCGGCCTGCTCGAGGACGAGTTCGACATCCACCACACCACTCTCCAGGTCGAGCACGAGCCGGAGCGGCTGCTGCAGATCGAGTAGCCGCTCAGCCCTCGGCGGGGCGCTCCCGCATCGACGGGAACAGGATCACGTCGCGCAGCGTCTGCGAGCCGCTGATGATCATCATCAGCCGGTCGACGCCGAGGCCGCACCCGCTCGCTGTCAGCATCCCGTATTCGAGCGCCCGCACGAACTCCTCGTCGTGCTCATGCGGGTTCTCCTCGGCGCCGGACTCCTGCCGCTGTCGCTGTTCGACGAACCGCCGCCGCTGCTCGACCGGGTCGTTGATGTCGGTGCCGCCGCCGAGGATCTCCATCCCGGCGACGATCCCGTCGAAGGCCTCGCCGAGCAGGGTCGGGTGCTCGGCGACCGGCTTGACCAATGGCCAGATGTCGAGCGGCAGGTCTTCGATCCAGGTCGGCTGGACCAGCTTCGGCTCGACCAGCTTGCCCTGGAGGGTGTCGACCAGCCCCGCCCAGTCGTCGTCCGGCGCGGCGTCCTCGCCGGCCAGCTCGGCGAGCTCGTCGCGGCTCGCCTCGGTGATGTCGACGCCGGTCTCCTCGAGCAGGGCGTCGCGCAGCTTGACCCGCTTCCACGGCGTCGCGAAGTCGATCGTCTCGCCGTCGCGCTCGACCTTCGTCGTCCCGAGAACCCTCTCGACGACGTCGGCGACCAGCTCTTCGCCGACCTTCATCACGCCGTGGTAATCGGCGCCGCTGACGAACCACTCGAGCATCGTGAACTCGGGGTTGTGCTGGGGCGACATACCCTCGTTGCGGAAGAACTTGCCGAGCTCGTAGACGTCCTCGAAGCCGCCGACGATCGCCCGCTTCAGGTAGAGCTCGGTCGCGATCCGCAGGTAGAGATGGCGGTCGAGCGCGTGATGGTGGGTCTTGAACGGCCGCGCCGCGGCGCCGCCGGTCATCCGCTGCAGGATCGGGGTTTCGAGCTCGACGAAGCCGCGCTCGTTCATGTGCTCGCGGATCGCCGCCAGCACCCTGGCGCGCATCAGGAACACCTCGCGCGAGCGCTCGTTCGCCATCAGGTCGAGCTCGCGCTGGCGATAGCGCACGTCGGGGTCGGAGATGCCGTGGAAGAGGTCGGGCGGGTCGCGGAGCGCCTTCGCGAGCAGGATGCACTCGCGGACCTCGATCGCGAGCTGGCCTCGTTTAGTCACATAGAGGTCCCCTTCCACGCCGACGATGTCGCCGATATCGAGGTCCTCGATCCGATCGTAGGCCTCCTGGCCGAGGGCGTCGACCCGGGCGTAGGCCTGAATCGTCCCGGAGAGGTCGCGGACGTCGAAGAAGGTCGTCTTGCCGTGGCCGCGCCGGCCGGTCACACGGCCGGAGATTCGGTAGGAGAACTCGCCGTGCTCACCCTCACCCAGCGCCTCCGGGTCGTGCGCCTCGAGGATCGAGTCGATCCGGACGCGGTCGGAGAATGAGCGCGGGAACGGGTCGATCCCCTCGCCGCGCAGGCGCTCGGCCTTGGCCGCGCGCTCGGCCTCCGGCGAGCCACCCTCGCTCAAGACAATGCTTCGCGCTTCACTCGCTGCGCGAAGAAACAGAGTTGGACGCTTGCTCGCTCCGCGCTCATGGGACTACGCCGACCGTCACCCGCTCGCCACCCATGTAATCGGTCATCGTCGACGCTTCCCGCAGCATCTCGCGAAGCGCCGGGCCGTGGTGGGTGTCGTGCTCGAAGGCGACCTGCCAGCCGGACGGGATCTCGGCGAGGACCCCGCGGATCACCCCGAGGCCGTCCTCCCCGCAATCGCCGGTGACCGCAATCCGCGGCTCGCGCTGGATCTCCGGCGAGCGCTCGAAGATCGTCGAGTCGGTGACGTAGGGAAGGTTGGCGAGGACCATGTCGACGTCCTCATCGAGCAGCGCCTCGGGGAGACCCTCCTCGACGGTCACCTCGAGGTCGATGCCGAGCCGCTTCGCGTTCTCGCGGGCGACCTCGGCCGCCTCCGGCGAGAGGTCTGACGCGGTGACCCGCAGGTCGGGCCGCTCGCTGAGCAGGGCGAGGGCAACCGCCCCCGAGCCGGTTCCGATCTCGTGGACGCGGGCACCCTCGGGCAGCTCTTTGGCGGCCTCGACCAACAGGCCGGTCTCGCGCCGCGGGATCAGGACCCGCGAGTCGACGGCGACCTCGATCCCGCGGAAGCCCTCGCGGCCGAGGATGTAGGCAAGCGGCTCGTGCTCGGCGCGGCGGGCGACCGACCGCTCGATCGCCTCCGCTACGTCCGCGGGGACCTCGCCCGACCCGTCGCGCGAAAGGTTGGCGGCGTCGACGCCGAGGGCGTCGGCGACCAGCGCCTCGGCGTCGAAGCGCGGCTCCTCGCAGCCGGCCGCGGCGATCTTCTCGGCGGCCGCCTCGACGACAGCCTCAACGGTCGCCACCGGCGACTCCTCCCTGCCTGCCTCCACTGGTCCCACGCCTGCGGTCCTCCTCGGTTCGGGTCTTCTCGTAGGTGATCACGTCGTTGGGCGCTGCGTTCAGGCGGCCGGCCGCGGTTGGGAGGTGACCGGCGCACCAACGCGGGAAAGCGTGCCGTGCCGGCGCCTCACCGCGAAAATCCAGATCACGCCGACGGACATGATGACAAGACTCTCGAGCTGCGGGCCCGTCAGCCCCAGCGCAACCCTGTCGTTGCGGCGCAGGAACTCGACGAGGAGGCGCTCCGCCCCCGCGTAGAGGAGATAGATGGCGAACAGGACGCCGGTCCGGTAGCGGTCGCGCAGCTGCCACAGCAACCAGGCCCCGAGCCCCATCGCCAGGGTCTCGTAGATCGGCGTCGGGTGCACCGTCTGTTCGGTCGGGACCGTCCCGTCCGGGTAGGACATCGCCCAGGGCCCGTTCCAGGCCTTGCCGTAGTCGCCGTCTCCGGACAGCTGGCAACCGCAGCGGCCGATCGCGTAGCCGAGGGCCAGCGCCGGCGCCGCGAGGTCGAGCAGCGCGAGCCCGAGGAAGTCGCGGTACCAGGCCCACAGCAGGACCCCGAGCGTGCCCCCGATCAGCCCCCCGTACCAGACCAGCCCCGAGCCCGAGAAGAGGTTGCCGAGCAGGTCGTTCTTGACGCTGTCGTAGTTCTGGACGATGAAGTAGAAGCGCGACCCGACGATTCCGCCGACGAGCGCAGCGAACCCCATCTCATAGGCCCAATCGGGCGGCCTGCCGATCTCCCCCAGCCGCTTCGCGATCAGCGCCCCCGCGGCGAGGAAGGCGAGCGCGAACATCAGGCCGAAGGTCTGGAGGGTGACGGGGCCGATGTTGATCTCGGGGTACATCCGCGGCTAGCCGGCGAGCAGCGCCTCGAGCAGCGCCTTCTGGGCGTGGAGGCGGTTCTCGGCCTGATCCCAGACCGCGGACCGGTCCCCGTAGAGGACCTCGGCGGTGATCTCCTCCCCTGGGTGCGCGGGGAGGCAGTGGAGGACGATCGCGGTGTCCTTGGCGGCGCCGAGCAGGTCCGCGTCGACCTGGAACGGCGCCAGGTCGGCGCGGCGGCGCGCCGCCTCCTCCTCCTCGCCCATGCTGACCCAGACGTCGGTGTAGATAGCGTCGGCGCCGGCGGCCGCGGCGCGGGGATCGTCGGTCAGCTCCACCCCATGCCCCTCCTCGAGCTGATAGCCGGGAGGCGCCGCGACGATCACCTCGACCCCGGTCAGCTCACCGGCGATCGCCAGCGACCGGGCGACGTTGTTGCCGTCGCCGACGTAGGCGAGGCGAAGGCCAGACGGGTCGCCGAATCGCTCACGGAGGGTGAGCATGTCGGCGAGCGCCTGGCACGGGTGGTGGAGCGGCGTCAGCGCGTTGACGACGGGGACATCGGCCGCCGCCGCCAGCTCGACGACGGTCTCATGCGACCCCGAGCGGATCACGATCGCGTCAACGAAGCGCGACAGGACCCGCGCCGTGTCCGCCACCGACTCTCCGCGGGAGAGCTGGAGCTCGTCGCTGCGGAGGACGATCGGCGTCGCGCCGAGCTCGGCGACGCAGACCTCGAATGAGATCCGGGTCCGGGTGGAGGGCCGTTCGAAGACCAGCGCGATGCTGCGACCGCCGAGCTCGCCGGCGCCGGCGCCGTCGCGTCTTCCCGCTTTCAACTCGGCGGCCCGGTCGAGCAGCCTTCCGAGCTCGAAGGCGCCGAGCTCCTCGCCTGTCAGGAAATCTCTCTTCAAGACGCTGATACTAAGCGGGTGCGGTTCACCGCAATCGCCTGGAACCTCTTCCACGGACGGGACTTTCCGCCCGACCCAGGCCTGCGCACATGGCGCTCGCGACTGCTGCGGATCCCGGAGCGGAACGCGACCCACATCCAGGTCAACCGCGACCTCGAGGCCGAGTTCGCCGCGATGCTCGCATCCTGGGAATGGGACGTGGCGCTGCTACAGGAGTGCCCGCCGCGGTACGCCGAGCCGCTCGCAATGGCCACCGGCGCCGAAGGCCATCGGGTGCTGACCTCGCGCAACTCCCTCGCCCCGCTGCGGCGGGTGGCCGCCGCGCTCAACCCCGACCTGATCGCCTCCGGCGAGGGAGGCTCGAACCTGACCCTGGTGCGGGCCTCGGGCGCGCTCGGCGGGATCGAGGAGCACCGCGAGTTGGCGATCCACGAGGGCCGGCCGGAGCGTCGCGCGATGGCATTCACCAGGACGGGGTCGGGCATCTGCGTCGCCAACCTGCACGCGACGAACGACATCCCCGACCTCGCCGCCGAGGACGTCCTCAGGGCCGCGACCGCCGCCACCGAGTGGGCGGGCGGGGCGCCGCTGCTCTTCGGCGGCGACCTCAACCTCCGACCCGGCGAGAGCCCGGCGCTATTCGATGAGCTGGAGGAACGCTTCGACCTCACCGGCACCACCGCTCCCGACGCGATCGACCATCTTCTCGTCAATGGGCTGGTGCAGGTCGAGCCGCCGACCAGCTGGCCGGGCGAGCGGCGCGAGGTCGAGTGCGACGGGTTGGCGCTCCGCCTCTCCGATCACGCACCGGTCGAGTGCAGCCTCGAAACATCCCGATGACCGTGTCGTGATCGTGAGATAGTCAGCTCTCGACGAAGTCAGACGACCAGGAGGCGAGGAGCAATGGCCGAGAAAAAATCGAAATCGGGCAAAGCCACGAAAAAAGACAAAAAAGCCTCGCCCGGCACAAAAGCGAAAGCGAAAGCCAAACCGAAACCGAAAGCGAAAGCGAAAGCCAAAGCCAAAGCCAAAGCGAAAGCCGCCCGCAGCAGCGGCCTCGACAAGAGCGTCGAGCAGTTCCGCGAAAGCCTCGAGCAGAGCGTCACCCTCAGCCGCGACCGCCTCCAGGAAGTGGTCGACGACGCCGTCCGGCGTGGCCGGCTCCAGCGCGGCGACGCCGAAAAGCTGCTCTCCGACCTGGTCAAAAAGGGCCGCCGCCAGACCGACAGCCTGCTGAAAGAGCTGGAACGGCTCGTGCGGCAGGCGCGCAAAGGCGTCGGCGGCCACGCGGCCCCAGCTCGCAAACAGGCGACCCAGGCGGCGCGCCGCGCACGAAAAAAACTCGGCTAGGTGACCTCGGCGACCGGTGAGATCGCCGCGGCGCGCCCGCGCCGCGGCCAGCAGCTCGAGGTCGAGGTCGAGTCGCTCGCCTTCGGCGGCCGCGGGGTGGCCCGGGCCGAGGGCTTCGTCGTCTTCGTCGCCGGCGCCCTCCCCGGCGACCGCGTCCTCGCCGAGGTGACGAAGGCGAAGAAGCGGTTCGCCGAGGCCCGGGCCGTCGAGCTGCTCCGCCCCGCACCCGACCGGGTCGCCGACCGCTGCGTCCACGAGGGCGAGCCGTGCCCGGGAGCGCCCTGGCAGGGACTGCCCTACGAGCGCCAGCTCTCGAGCAAGTCCGAGCAGGTCGCCGACGCGCTGGGGCGAATCGGCGGGCTCGAGGGGTTCGAGGTCGAGGAGATCGAGCCGGCGGTCGAACAGTGGCGCTACCGCAACAAGCTCGAGTACAGCTTCGGCGAGCGCGAAGGCGAGGTTGTGCTCGGGTTCCACGCCCGCGGGCGCTGGGACCTCGTCGTCGGCGTCGAGGACTGCCTGCTCGCCTCCGAGCGGGGCAACGAGGCGCGCAACCGGGTCCGCGACTGGGCCCGGCTCGAGGCGATCCCGGCCTACGACCGCCGCGCGCGGGAGGGGACGCTGCGGAACCTGGTCGTCCGCGAGGGATGGCGCACCGGCCAGATCCAGACCCGCCTCGTCACCTCGCCGGCCCGGTTCCCGAAGCCGCCGGTCGACCTCCACACCGTGATCGAGGGCGACTCCGGCGGCACCGATGGGCCGACCGGCGTGCTCGGCGCCGAGCGGCTGCGGGAGGAGCTCGCCGGCCTCCGCCTCGAGATCTCCCACGATGCGTTCTTCCAGACCAACACCGAGATGGCCGAGCGCCTCTACGCCGTCGCCGCCGAGTACGCCGGGCTGAGCGGCAACGAGCGCGTCTTTGACCTCTACTGCGGGATCGGCACGATCGGCCTCTCGATGGCGGCGAGGGCGGGCGAGGTCTGGGGCCTCGAGCTGGTGCCGGACGCGATCGCCGACGCCGGGCGCAACGCCGAGGCGAACGGGATCACGAACGCGACCTTTGTCACCGGCAGCGCCCGCACCGGCGTCCGGCCTCTGCTCGAGCGGGCTGGGAAACCGGATGTGGTGATCCTCGACCCGCCCCGCTCCGGCCTCTCGCAGAAGATCGTCCGGCGGGTGATCGAGTGCGACGCGCAGCGGATCGTCTACGTCTCCTGCAACCCGACGACGCTCGCCCCGAATGCCGCCCAGCTCGGCGAGGCCGGCTATGGCCTGACCCGGGTGAGGCCGGTCGACATGTTCCCCCAGACCCCGCACATCGAGTGCGTGGCCCTCTTGGAGAAAGCCGCCCCCGGACGCGGGAGCCAGAGCCCGTCCATATCTGATTCTCCGGGCTCTGGCGGGAGCAGAGGAGGCGGCGTTTGATGAGGGGATTCGGAGTGGCCGCGGGCCTCGACCCCGAGGTCGCCGGGCCGCTCGCGGCGCGCTGCGCCGAGCTCGGATACGGGTCGATGTGGTCGAACGACCACCCCGGCGCAAAGGGCCTCGAGACGCTGGCCGAGTTCGCGGCGGCGGCGCCAGATCTCGAGCTGGGGGTGGCGGTCATAGCGCTCGACCGAACTTCGCCGGAGGAGATCGCCGCCGACGTCGAGCGGGTCGGGCTCGACCCGGCGCGGCTCTGGCTCGGGGTCGGCGCCGGCTTCGCCGAGCGGCCGCTGACCCGGATGCGCGAGGCGTTGCCGGAGCTCCGCGAGCGGCTCCAGGGGGTGCGGCTCGTACTGGCGGCGATGGGCCCGAAGATGTGCGCGCTCGCCGGCTCCTCCTACGACGGAGCCTTCTTCAACTGGATGACACCCGAGTTCGCGGCGGGCGCGCGGACGAAGGTCGAGGGCGGCGCCGCCGAGGCGGGGCGGGACGCGCCGCCGGTGTTCGGCTACGTCCGCACCGCGGTCGGGCCCGACGCCGCCGAGCGCCTCGCCAAGGAGGAGTCCTTCTACCGCGACCTCCACGACGGTTACCGCAACCACTTCGACCGCCTGGCCGAGCCCGAGGGCACGGTCGGCGTCGCCGCGGCGTACGGCGAGGACACCCGGCGCAGGCTCGCGGCCTACACCGCGCTCGACACGATCGTCGTCCGCGGCCTTGCAAGCGCCACGGTCGAGGCGATGAGCGCTGTCGCCGAGGCGGCCGCTCCGGCCACCTGAGCGCCGCCTAGTACGGCGGCAGGTCCTCGTACCACTCGCCGAGGATCCTGAACGCGCGCCAGAAGCGCTGCTTGGCGCTCTCCTCGTCGAGCGAGTCGTCGATGTCGGGGGTGTAGAGCGCGTCGATCGTCGGTGTGAACGCCTGGATCTCGCCCTCGCGGCCCTCGATCTTGCGCGAGAGCGGCAGCTCGAGGCCGTTGACGACCCGCAGCGCCGGCTCCCCCATCACGACCAGGATCTTCGGCTGGACGATCGCGATCTCCTCGACCATCCTGCGGACGCACTCCGTCGCCGCGAGGTCGGGCTCGGCGATCGGGCACTTGACGCAGAGGGTCCCGTAGACGACCAACGGGTCGATCCCGAGCCGCTTGAAGCTTTTCATCAGCGCGTTTCCGGCCCGGCCGTAGAAGGCGACGCCCTCTTCGATCTCGGCCACCGCGGGCGCGTGCTTGACCATGAAGACGTCGGCCTGGGGGTGGCCGGAGCCGAGAACCGGCATCAGCTTTCCGCGCGGGCAGTGAGGGCACTCCTGCAGGTCGTGGGTCAGCTGGTTGAGCTCGCGGATCGCGCGCTCGAGGTACTTCTCTCTTATCTCGTCGTCGGTTGCCGGCACGCTGGCCGATCTCTTTGACGACTCCGCCGCGGCTCCTTTAGCGCGGCCCGCCTGCATCAGCTCTTGCTCGGCGACCAGCCGCGCCGTGGGCGCCCCCCGCGGACCGGTTTCGCGTTGGCGACCTTGCGCTTCGACGCTTTCGGCCGGCCCGTCGTCTGCAGCAGCTTCAGCGCCTGGACGTAGACGAGGTTCTTGTGCTTGCGGGTGATGTCCGCGTCCCGCATCGCCTCGAGGAACTCCCGCGGGCCGTCGAATTCGTGAATCCGCATCCGGACGCTGCCGAGGGCCTGGGCGACGTGCCCGTCGGACCCGGCGCCGGGGACGATCCGGTACTTGCTGGCGAACCGCTCGGCCTCCTCGTTGAAGGAGGTCAGCGCGACCCGCGGGTTGAAGACCTCGAGGATGTCGATCTCCTCGACGATGTCGAGGAGGTGCTCGTAGTCGGGCACCGAGTGGAAGCGGTCGAACGGGTGGGGGACGTAGACGAGGCCCTCCTGGCCACGGATCGCGGCGATCGTCTCCTCCATCGTCATCCCGCGCGGGATCTTCTCCTCGAGGAAGAGGCCGATCACCTCGCCCTGCTCGGCGGTCTTCACCTCCTCGCCGACGATCACCGTCAGCTCCTCCATCTCCTCGGCGATCCGCCTCGCCTCGAGCGCGCCGGAAACCTCGTTGTGGTCGGTGACCGCGATTGCCCCGAGGCCGCGGTCGCGCGCGGTCTCCAGCAGGACCTCGACCGGGGTCGCGCAATCGGGCGAGTGGTCGGTGTGCATGTGGAGATCGACCTCGATCAGCGGCCGGCCCGTGATCCGGCGCCGGACCTCGGGGTCGCCGTCGGGATCGTGGCGGTGGGCGAGTATCCGCCGGTAGATCGCCTCGAGTTCATCAACCACCGCGTCCCATCCGCGCTCGGGCCCGGCGGGGCCGACCAGCTCATAGGGACCGGGGAAGTAGCGCTCGAGCAGCTCCGCCGTCGCCGGCGTCGCGACGGTGCGGGCGTCGAGGCGGCCGAAGAAGATCTCGACCAACGGCCGTGCGACCTGCGTCGACAGGACCCGCTCCTGTGGCGCGTGGAACGTGGCGACGTTGAGCGAGTTCGAGTGGCGTAGAGCCGCAGAGGAGACGCTCGGGGCGAACGGCTCGTGGACGTGGACGATGTCGAGGTCCCTGGAGCCGACCAGCCGCTTGACCGGATCACCGGAGGCGATCGCGACGACCTCGTGGCCGCGCGATTCGAGCTCCTCCGAGACCCGATTCACATAATCGTTGACCGGAGCGCGGGTCCCCCGCCGGTGCGGCGTGACCTGCGCTATCGAGAGGGCCTCCGTCGACACAATCAATCCTCGCGCTTCGCTCGCTGCGCGAAGTGACAGATATGGACGCTTGCTCGTTCCGCGCTCAAGGGGTCAGCATATGAGCCCGCCGCCCGCGGCGGGCTAATCCTGGGGCGACCGCTACTCGGACTCGACCGCGGGCGCCTTGGCGGCGCCGGGCACCGGCGCCTTGCCGCGCACGTTGGCGGCGATGAACTCCTCGGTCTGCTGCCGCGCCTCGTCGTCGGGCCGCTGGCTGTGCGGCGACTTCATCAGGTAGCTGGAGGGGCCGTCGAGCTGGCCGGAAATGCCGTTGTTGAGTGCCAGCTTGATGATCCGGACCGCGTCGATCACGACGCCGGCCGAGTTCGGCGAGTCCCAGACCTCGAGCTTCAGCTCGGCTGTCAGCGGTACATCGCCGAAGGCCTTGCCCTCGAGACGGATGTGCGCCCACTTGCGATCGGTCAGCCAGGGGACGTAGTCGGAGGGGCCGACATGGACGTCCTCGGCGGGCAGCTCGTGGCCCATGATCGAGGTGACGGCGTTGGTCTTCGAGATCTTCTTCGAGTCGAGCCGCTCGCGCTCGAGCATGTTGTAGAAGTCCATGTTGCCGCCGACATTGAGCTGCGAGGTGCGCTCGAGGTGGACGCCGCGGTCGTGGAAGAGGCGGGCGAGCTGGCGGTGGACGATCGTCGCCCCGACCTGGGACTTGATGTCGTCGCCGATGATCGGCAGGCCGGCATCGGTGAAGCGCTTGTCCCAGTAGTCCTCGCGGGCGATGAAGACCGGCAGGCAGTTGACGAAACCGACGCCGGCCTTGAGCGCCTGCTCGACGTACCACTTGGTCGCGTCCTCGGAGCCGACCGGGAGGTAGCAGACGAGGACGTCCGCGCGGCTCTCCTTGAGGATCCCGACGACGTCGGCGGTTTCGCCCGGGGCTTTGGTGATTTTCTCCTTCAGGTACTTGCCGAGGCCGTCGTGGGTCATCCCGCGCTCGACCTTGACGCCGAGCTCGGGGACGTCGGCGAACTTGATCGTGTCGTTCTGGCCCGACCAGATCGCCTCCGAGAGGTCCTTGCCGACCTTCTCGATGTCGATGTCGAAGGCGGCGACGAACTCGATGTCGCGGACGTGGTAGCCGCCGACGTCGACGTGCATCAGGCCCGGGACTTCGTCTCCCGGGTCGGCGTCCTGGTAGTACTGGACGCCCTGGATGAAGGAGTTGGCGCAGTTGCCGACGCCGACGATCGCTACCCGGACCTTCTCGTCGGTGCGGGCGACGCCGTTGCCCTTGCTTGCTCCGTTCGTCTCGCTCATGAAAATGGAAGTCCTTCCTGGTTCAGGCTGAGTTGCAAATCACACCCGGGACTGGGTCCGGTTACACGCCGGGAGGGTCCGGGACCTCGCCGTCGCGATCGGTCTGCTCGGGGCTCTTGAGCTCGTTACGGACATGCCAGACCCGCTGGATCGTGGTGACCGTGGTCAGCGCGGCGATTGCGTAGATCGCGGGCGCAAGCAGTTCGAAATCCCCGATTCCGGCGCCTTTGGCGAAGACCAAGCCGATCGAAAGTAGCACCACCCGGACCGGCCGCGTCGCCAACCCGACCTTGCACTCGACGCCGAGCGCCTCGGCGCGGGCACGGGTGTAGGAGACCATCAGCGAGCCGAGCACCGCGACCACGCACATCGCGGCAGCGAAATCGCGGCCGTTCGCGGCGAAGTAGCCGGCGACCGCTGCGAGGACGATCCCCTCCTCGATCCGGTCGAGGGTCGAGTCGAGGAATGCCCCGAACAGCGTCCCCTTGCCCGACATCCGCGAGTAGCGCCCGTCGAGGGTGTCCATCACCGAGCCGACGATGAACGCGATCCCGGCGAGGAAGAAGAGGTGCTGAGTGATCAGCGCCGCGGCGACCAGGTTGAGGATCAGACCGGCGACCGAGATCGTGTTCGGGGTCAGGCGCGACTCGATCAGCCGCTCGCGGGCATAGACCCGAAGCTCCTGGCCGTTGCGGGACTGGCGGCCGTTGCGGCGGGACCCCGGTGCCCTTGGGGGCGCAGACTCCATCAGGCTCAGGCTAGTTGATCGCGGCGGGGGCGGTCAGGCCTCCGCCTCCCGGGAAGCGGAGGTCCGGAACGACCAGGCCTCCGGCCGGGCGCGGGCGAACAGGCGCTGCGCGACAACAGCCGCCGTGATCGCGACCATCCAGCCGAGCACGGCGTCGATCCAGTAGTGGTTGCCGGTCACGATCACGACCCAGAGGATCAGCAGCGGCCAGCAGGCCCAGAACGCTCGCGACCACCAGTGGCGGCAGACCAGCGCTCCGGTGCCGCCGATCATCACCGCGAAGGCGCAGTGCATGCTCGGGATCGCGGCGAAGGGGTTGATGAACGACTTGGCCAGGGCCGAGTCGTGGTTGATCCCGGAGAACTTGTTGATCGTGTCGACGAAGCCGTACTCGGGGAACATCCGCGGCGGCGCCGTCGGGTAGAGCGTGTAGCCGACGAGCGCCAGCCCCATCGCGATCACGAACATGTTGCGGACGAAGTTGTAGGACTCGTTGCGGAAAAGGTAGAGCCAGACCAGGAAGCCGAGCGCGATCGAGAACTGGGCGTTGAGGTAGAGCTGGTTGGCGAGGTCGATCACCCACTCGGCATGGAGGAAGAACGACTGCAGGTGGGGCTCGAAGAGGCCGTGCAGCGACTGCTCGAACTGGATCACCTGCTGGCCGTTGGCCATCGCGACCGAGCGCTCGCCGTCGGCGATCCCGCGAACCGCCGTGTAGGCGAGGTCGACGCCGACCAGGATCAGAACCTGACGCCCAAGATCACCCCAGCCTTTGGGCAGCTTCGACTCGATCGCGGACAAGACGCGCATCCGGGCATTGTAATCCTGCTGTTAACCGGCGTTCTGTGCATCCGGTCTCAGTCCCGGAGGAACTCGAGCACCCGGTCGACGATCGCCGGGTCGTCGATCCAAGGCCAGTGGCCGGCCCCCGGCCTGATCTCTAGCTCGCCGTCGCCCAGCGCGGAGGCGAGGTCCCCGCCGAACCGTGACGGCAGGTAGGGGTCGCGATCGCCCCAGAGGACGAGGGCTGGGCAGACGATGCGGCCGAGGTCCCTCCCCGCGGCTACGAGGCGATCGGGGTCGGCATGGCGATAGAGCCGCAGCAGGGCCTTGCTGGTCCCCCGGTCCCAGTGGCTCCAGACGGAATCGACGAACTCGGGCGGCATCGGGCCGCGATCGCCGCTGGCCTGGCGCAGGGTCAGCGCCGTCGAGGCTCTGGTGGCGGTCGCGTTGGCGATCTCGCCGAGTGGGCGGCGGCGCCAGATCTGGGCGATCCAGTGCCAGCGATAGCCGGGCGTGAAGGGGACGACGTTCATCGCGACCAGCTTCTCGACGAGCTCCGGTCGGCGCTGGGCGCCGATCGTCATCACGCATTCCCCAGTCGTGGACGACGAGCTTGCGGCGCTCGACCCCGAGCTGCTCGAGGCAGCGTTCGGTGAATGCCGAGAGACCGTTCATCGAGTAGTCGAACCGCGACGGGTCGGGCCGGCCCGAGCGTCCCCATCCCGGCATGTCGATCGCGACCGACGGGTCGCCGCGGTGCATGAACTGGACCCAGTCCTCTCCGTGGCTGGGGTTGCCGTGGCAGTACACGGTCGGCGTCCCCTCACCGGACACCCGCCGGTAGAAGACCCTGACCCCGTCGACCTCGAGCTCCGCCTCCTCGATCCTCGCCACGGCCTGCAGCATATGGTCAGGGCGTGAGCGCGGAGTGACGGAGTGGAGGCGACCCCGGAAGCGGCGGGTGCGGGCGATCCGCGACCGCCTGCGCGAGCTCTACGGCCGCCCGGTCAACCACCCGCACGGGCACCCGATCGCCGAGCTGATCAAGACCGTCCTCTCCCAGCACACCAATGACCGCAACCGCGATCGGGCCTACGCCTCGATGCGCGAGCGCTTCCCGACCTGGGAGGAGGTCCGCGACGCTCCGGTCGAGGAGCTCGAGGAGGCGATCCGGCCCGGCGGCCTCGGGAAGCAGAAGGCGCCGCGGATCCAGCAGATCATCGAGCGGCTCGGAGACCCTCCCGACCTCGACTGGACCGAGTCGGCTCCCCGCGAGGAGTCGATGGGGTTCCTGCTCGGCCTGCCCGGGGTCGGAAGGAAAACCTCGGCCTGCGTCCTGATCTTCACCTGGGGCATCCCCGAGATCCCGGTCGACGTTCACATCCACAGGGTCGGTGGGCGGCTGGGGCTGTTCCCGCCCAATGCGAGCTTCGATCGCGCCCACGATGAGATGCTCGCCGTGGTCGACCCGGAGGACGCCTACGAGCTGCACATGAACCTGATCCGCCACGGCCGCGAGGTCTGCCGGCCGAAGCCGCGTTGCGGCGAGTGCGGCCTCCGTCGCATGTGCCCCTTCTATCGCAAGACTCGCAGGTAGTATCTCCGCCGCTTCAGCTTCAGCCCCGATCCATGAGCAAGAAAACCTTCATCCTGTTCGGCCTCCTCGTCCTCGTCCTCGCGGCGCTGATCCCATGGCTCGTGTTCCGCGCCGACGGCGACGCCGCGGCGGGCCGCGAGGAAGTCGCGGCCGAACTGAAGCAGGGCCAGTCGCTGTTCGAGACCAATTGCGGGACCTGCCACACCCTCTATGCGGCGGGCACCGACGGCAACTTCGGCCCCAACCTCGACGAACTGCTCGCCGGCACCGGGACCCTGACCGAAGAAGAGCACGATCGAACAGGCGGAAGGCCGGGTCCTGAACGCGATCGAAGAAGGGGTCGACAGCAGCTCCACCCCGGGCCGGATGCCGCCAGGAATCCTCTCCGGCGAACAGGCCGAAGAAGTCGCCGAATTCGTCGCCAACACCGCCGGCCGAGGCTGAGCACCTCCGGCGCCGAAGCGCCGGAGGGTGCGTCTATTTCAGTCGTCGAGATTCAGGGCGCTGAACAGGCCCGCGTGGTCGGAGTCCCAGAACCCGTTGACCGGGTCGAGGCCGGTCACGATCGAGTTCTTCAGCGTGATCTCGTCAGGGTTGGCGGTCATCACGTGGTCGACCTGGTGGTCGAAATCGGACGGCATCCCTCCGCCGTTCACCGAGAGCAACGACGAGTCGAGGCAGCAGCCGAGCGGATCGTCGGTGCTGCGCTCGACGAGCCCGGCGGCGAGCAGGTCGTTGTAGGCAAGGGTATCCGCCCCGCTGACCGTGTCGTCGTCAGAGTTGAGGTCGCCGACGAGCACCACCGGTAGATCGCCCGTCGCCGGACCGCCCGGGGCGACCAGTTCGTCGGCCTGGGCCTTCCGGATGAGCGGATGGAACGACTCCAGGTGAGTGTTCACGAACCGGAACGGGCCGCTGCCGCGCACCCTTGCGTCGGTCGCGGTCCAACCCCTCGCGATCGGCTTCGGCTGGCCGAGGATCGGCAGTTCGAGCAGGGTGTGGAAGTTGGCGCCTTCCGCATCCCAGGTGTGAACCCCGTTGTGGGCGAGGATCACGTCGCGCATCGTCAGGTGCCCGATCAGCTCCGCGGTCGAGAAGCCGGGCAGGGGCCCGTCGCCGGGAACTTCGTTCATGTCGGCGGGAGCTTCGAGGTCGAACTCCTTCTGGACCTCGACGACCCTGTACGGGGTCCCCGGACCCTTGTTGAGCTGGTTGAGGAGCAGTTCGAGGTAGTCGTAGTTCACCGGCGTCGCCGTCGGCGAGAGCGGTGTGCTCTGCCACAGCGCGACCTCCTGCATCCCGACCAGGTCGGGCTTGGTCCGGAGGATCTCGTTCGCGAGCCCCTTGGCGCGCGTCGGGAAGTCGTTGGCGACGACCTCGCGGAGGATCGCGCCGTCCGCGGCCGCCAGCTGTTCGGGCGTCGTCGCTTCGACCGCAGGGTCGAGCACCGCGCCGAGGTAGAGGTTGCGGGTCATGACGTCGACTTCTGAGCCACGGTGGCGGCCGTTGTCGTGGCCGGCGGGCTTGTGGGCCTTGCCGTGGTCGGCTCCGTGCATGCCGCCGGCCGATGCCGCGGCCGGGGCCAGAATCGCCAGCGCTAGCGCGGCGGCGATCGCCAGCAGCGGCAGGCGCCGGATGATTGCGTGAACGTTTATCAAGTGTCCTCCTCGTCGGCGGCCCATATTCCGGGCCGTTTACGTTGAGGCGCTCCCTCGGGGAGAGGGGAGTCGCCTGCCCTCGACTCCCCCCGTGCGCCAATGCGAAACCCGACGAAATCGGCGGAAGCTTCGATGCCGAGGAGGGAAATCGGGTAGAGGAGTAGGTTGGGCGATTAGCAGCGGGCCTTGGCCCGAGCTCTGACATCTGCCATACTCTCACTTAGATTTTCATAGTCCAGACGATGGACTAGCGCCAGTCAAGACAAAACTCCCTGGAGGTACGCAAGAAGTGGGCAAAACGATCGGGATCGACCTCGGCACGACCAACTCCTGTGTCGCCGTGATGGAGGGCGGCGAGCCGACCGTCCTCGAGAACGCCGAGGGCGGCCGCACCACCCCGTCGGTGGTCGCCTTCGCCGACTCCGGCGACCGCCTCGTCGGCACCGTCGCCAAACGGCAGTCGGTGATGAACCCCGAGAACACGATCTTCTCGATCAAGCGGTTCATGGGCCGCAAGGAGGCGGAGGTCAAGGAGGAGGAGACGATCGTCCCCTACAAGGTCGTCGCCGGGCCCAACGGAGACGTCCGGGTCGAAGTCCGCGACAAGCAGTACAGCCCTCCGGAGATCAGCGCGATGATCCTCCAGAAGCTGAAGGCCGACGCCGAAGCCAAGCTCGGCGAATCGGTCGATAGCGCGGTGATCACCGTTCCCGCGTACTTCAACGACGACCAGCGCCAGGCGACCAAGGACGCCGGCAAAATTGCCGGCCTCGACGTCAAGCGGATCATCAACGAGCCGACCGCCGCCTCGCTGGCTTACGGGCTCGAGAAAGAGGCGGCCGACCACACGATCCTCGTCTTCGACCTCGGCGGCGGCACCTTCGACGTCTCCGTCCTCGAAATCGGGGACGGCGTCTTCGAGGTCAAGTCGACCGCCGGCGACAACCACCTCGGCGGCGACAACTGGGACAAAGCGATCGTCGAGTGGCTGGTCGCCGAGTTCAAGAAGGACCAGGGCGTCGACCTCGCCGCCGACAAGAACTCTCTCCAGCGCCTCTACGAGGCGGCCGAGAAGGCGAAGATCGAGCTCTCCTCGGCCCAGGAGACCCAGATCAACCTTCCGTTCATCACCGCGGTCGAGGGCCAGCCGAAGCACCTCGACATGAAACTGACGCGGTCGAAGCTCAACGAACTGACCGCCGACCTGCTCGAGCGGATCGTCGGGCCGGTCAAACGTGCCCTCGACGATGCCGATGCGAGCATCGACCACGTCGTCCTGGTCGGCGGCATGACCCGGATGCCCGCGGTGCGGGACCGGGTCAAGGAGCTGACCGGGAAGGACCCGCACCAGGGCGTCAACCCCGACGAGGTCGTCGCGGTCGGCGCCGCGATCCAGGCCGGCGTGCTGGCCGGGGACGTCAAGGACGTCCTCCTCCTCGACGTGACGCCGCTGACCCTCGGGATCGAGACCAAAGGCGGCGTGATGACGAAGCTGATCGAGCGCAACACGACGATCCCGACGAAGAAGTCGGAGATCTTCTCGACCGCCGACGACAACCAGCCGTCGGTCGAGATCCACGTCCTCCAGGGCGAGCGCGAGATGGCCGGCGGCAACAAGAGCCTCGGCAAGTTCCAGCTGACGGGGATCCCGCCGGCGCCGCGCGGCCTGCCGCAGATCGAGGTCACCTTCGACATCGACGCCAACGGCATCCTCCACGTCACCGCCAAAGACCTGGGGACGGGCAAAGAGCAGAAAATCGAGATCAAATCGGGCTCCGGCCTCTCCGAGGAGGAAATCCAGAGCATGGTCTCCGACGCCGAGTCCCACGCCGAGGAGGACCGCAAACAGCGGGAGCTGGCGGAGACGCGCAACCTCGCCGAGAACGCGGCCTACCAGTCCGAGAAACAGCTCGAGGAGCTGGGCGACAAAGTCGACGCCTCCGACAAGGAGGAGATCGAGGGCGCGATCAAGGACGTCCGCGACTCGCTGAGCGCCGAGAGCCCGGAGGAGATCAACTCGAAGACCGAAGCGCTGACCGCGGCCTTCCAGAAGGTCTCCGAGCAGATCTACGCCGCGGCCCAGCAGGAGGCCGCCGCCTCCGCCGACGGCGCCTCGGCCGAGGGCTCCCCCGAGGACGAGGAGGAGGTCGTCGACGCCGAGGTCGTCGATGACGCTGAGGACAAATGAGCCCGGATCAGGACGCCCCCAGGGAGCCCGACCGGCGGGTCCTGTCGCGGAGGATGGGACCTCGTCCTCGCAGGCTGCGGGCAAGGACCCATCCTCCACACCACCCGCCGGAGAGGCCTCTCCTCGGGACGCCTCCAACCGGGAAGCTGATTCCACCTCACCCGACCAGGGTGCGGCGAATCAGGTAGAGCAGGATCTGGACTCGCTGCTGGCCGACACCCAGCGGGAGCGCGACGAGTACCTTGACCTGGCGAAGCGGACCAAAGCCGACTTCGAGAACTTCCGCCGGCGGATGACGGCCGAGACCGCCGCCGCCAACGCGCGTGGAAAGGCCGAGGTGATCGCCGCGGTGGTGCCCGCTCTCGACGACCTCGAGCGGGCGATCGAGGCGGCCGGCCTCGACCCGGAGGGCGACTCACCCGACGGCCTCGCCCATGGTGTGCTGCTCGTCTTCCGCAGCCTGCGCGAGGCGCTGGCCCGCAACGGGGTCGAGCCGGTCGACCCGAGGGGCGAGGCGTTCGACCCCCAGCACCACGAGGCACTGTCGACCCTGCCCGGCTCGGGAGCCGAGCCCGGGACGGTCGTCGAGGTGGTCCAGAAGGGCTACCGATACGGCGACCAGCTGGTCAGGCCCGCGCGTGTCGTGGTGGCGGAGTGAGGTGAGCGATTGGCTGAGGATCTCTACAAGGTCCTGGGCGTCTCGAAGAAGGCGACGGACGAGGAGATAAAGAAGGCATACCGGAAGCTGGCGCGCCAGTACCACCCTGACCGCAACCCCGACGACCCGGGGGCGGAGGAGCGCTTCAAGGAGGTGCAGGGCGCCTACGACACCCTGTCGGACCCCGAGAAGCGCAAGGAGTACGACGCCGGGGGCGGGATGTTCGGTGGCTTCGGCCAGCGTCCCGGCGGCGGCGCGGGAGCGGGCCCCTTCGGCCCCGGGGCCGGGGCCGGCGGCTTCGGCGGCGACCTCGGCGACATCTTCTCCAACATCTTCAGCCGCGGCGGCGGCCGGGCCGAACCCCAGCAGCCGCGTGGCCGCGACCTCGAAACCGAGACCGTCCTCAGCTTCGACCAGGCGATCAACGGCGCCCAGGTCAGCGTCACCGTCCCGAAGCAGGAACGCTGCCCGACCTGTTATGGCAGCGGCGCCAAACCGGGAACCACCCCGATCACCTGCCCGCGCTGCGAAGGGCGCGGGATCGACTCCCAGAGCCAGGGCTTCTTCTCGATCAGCCAGCCCTGCCCGCAGTGCGGCGGCGCCGGCCAGATCATCGAGGACCCGTGCCCGACCTGCGGAGGGTCGGGCACGACCCAGCAGACGAAGCGCTACCGGGTGAACATCCCGGCCGGGGTCAGGGACGGGACCAGGATCCGCCTCGCCGGCAAGGGCGAGGCCGGGCCCCGGGGCGGTGAGCCGGGGGACCTCTACGTCGTCACCCGGGTCACCCCCTCGCCGGTCTTCAAACGGCTCGACGACGGCAATCTCGAGGTGACGGTGCCGATCTCGGTCGCCGAGGCCCTGCAGGGGGCGACGATCGAGGTCCCGACGCTCGACGGGACGAAGAAGATCAAGATCCCACAGGGAACGAGGCACGGGACGATCCAGCGGCTGCGCGGAGAGGGGGCACCGAAGCAGAAGGGCCGCGGGCGCGGCGACATCCGCTACCGGCTCGAGATCGACCTGCCACAGAAGCTGAGCAAGGAACAGCGTGAGGCTGTCGAGAGTCTGGCCGAGGCTCTCGACGGCGAGGACCCGCGAGCCGGGCTGCTGCGGGAGGCCGGACGATGAGAGACGGAGACGGGCGGCGTCTGACCCGGCGGGTCGAAGCCTCGATCGACGCCGAGCGCGGCGTGTTCATGATCTCGGTCGCGGCGGAGCTCGCCCACATGCACCCGCAGACCCTGCGGATGTATGAGGCGCGGGGGCTGATCGAGCCGAAGCGCTCGCCGAAGAACACCCGTCTCTACTCTCAGAGGGACGTCGAGCGACTGCGGCGGATCCAGCAGATGACCACCGAGCAGGGGCTCAACCTCGCCGGGGTCGAGACCGTCCTCGAGCTCGAGCGGAAGGTAGAGCGGATGAAATCGGAGCTCGAGCGGATGCGAAGGCGCGCCGCCGAGCTCGAACATCGGGAAGGAGCTTGATGGACGAACAACATCGAGGTGGAAGGGCTCACCCGCAAGTTCAAGAACGGGCCCCTGGCCGTCGCCGGGATCGACCTTCATGTCGACCCGGGAGAGATCTACGGCTTCCTCGGCCCGAACGGCGCCGGCAAGTCGACCACCGTCCACATGCTGACGACGCTTCTGCCTCCAACCGAGGGCAGCGCCCGCGTCGCCGGCCACGACGTGGTCAGCGAAGGCCCGGCGGTGCGAGCTGCGATCGGCGCCGCGCTCCAGGAAGCGGCGCTCGACCCGCACCTGAGCGCGCGCGAGCACATGCGGCTGCAGACGGCGCTGCACGGGCTTCCGCGCGAGGAGCGAGTCTCCCGCAGCGACGCGCTGATCGATCGGGTCGGGCTCGCCGACGCCGCCGACCGCAAGGTCTGCGGCTACTCGGGCGGGATGAAACGGCGGCTCGACCTCGCGCTCGCCCTCGTCCACGGACCGCGCGTCCTCTTCCTCGACGAGCCGACGACCGGGCTCGACCCGCAGAGCAGGGCCGCGCTATGGGACGAGGTCGCCCGCCTCGCCGGCCAGGAGGGCGTCACGGTCTTCCTCACGACCCAGTACCTCGAGGAGGCGGACGTCAGCTCGCCGACCGGGTCGGGATCATCGACGACGGGAAGATCGTCGCCGAGGGCACGCCGTCCTCGCTGAAGGACGAGATCGGCAGGCCGAGCCTCGAGATGACCCCGAGCAAGCCGGAGGAGGGCGACCGCGTCCTCGGCGTCATCGAGCGATTCGGCGAGCGGGTGCCGGCGGCCACGCGACTCGGTCGCGGTGCGCCTCGAAACCGGAGCCGAGGGCGCTCGACCGACGTCGTCCGGGCCCTCGATGCCGAGGGGCTCCGGGTCGCCGACATCGACCTCCACGCCCCGAGCCTCGACGACGTCTTCCTCGAGAAGACCGGCCGCCACCTCGAGGGCGCCGGCGATGAGGGCGGCGAGATGCCGACCGGCGAGCATCCACTCGAGGGAGCGGCAGCGTGAGCGGCGCGACCGTCGCCCTCCCCGGCGCGCGCGAGCCGGGGCTCGACCCTCTCGACCCAGATCTGCTCTCTCGCTGGCCGCGCGGTGACGCGAACCCTGCGCCAGCCGGCGATGATCGTCCCCAGCATCATATTCCCGCTGTTCCTGCTCGCGGTGAACAGCGCCGGCCTCAACGCGGCAACCAAGATCCCGGGCTTCCCGACCGACTCCTACCTCACCTTCGTCCTCGCCGTACCGTTCATCCAGGGCGCCCTGTTCTCGACGATGAACTCCGGCCAGGCGCTCGCGGAAGACATCGAGAACGGCTTCTTCAACCGTCTCTCGCTGACGCCGATGCGGGGCTCCTCGCTGATCGCCGGCCAGCTCGGCGGGCTGGTCGTGATCGGCCTGATCCAGGCGACGTCTACCTCAGCGTCGGGCTGATCGCCGGGGCCGAGTTCGCCGCCGGCCCGCTCGGGGTGCCGGTCCTGTTCGCGCTCTCGATCCTGATCTCGATCGGGTTCGGTGGGATCGGGATGTTCATGGCGATACGCACCGGCTCCGGCGAGGCGGTGCAGGGGATGTTCCCGCTGCTGTTCGTCCTCCTCTTCTTCAGCTCGATCTCGATGCCGCGGAACCTGATCGAACACGAGTGGTTCCGGACGGTCGCGACGATCAACCCGGTCAGCTACCTGATCGAGGGCATCCGCAGCCTGATCATCTATCGGCTGGGACGCCGAAGCGCTGGCGCTCGCGTTCGGGATCGCGATCGGCCTGATCTTCTTCTCGATCACGATCGCCTCGCTCTGGCCCTGCGGAACCGGATGGAGCGGACATGAGCGGCTGGCGGGCCTATGCGTCGACGGCGCTCGGGGTCGCCTGGCGGAGCCTCCACAACGTGCTTCACCACCCGGCGCTGCTGTTCCCGGCGCTGATCTTCCCCCTCTTCTTCCTCGCCGCGTTCGCCGGCGGCCTCTCGGCGGTCAGCGAGACCCCGAGCTTCCACTACCCGGAGGGCTATACGACCTTCGTCTTCGGGTTCGTCCTGCTTCAGTCCTCGGCCTTGGGCGGGGTCTTCACCGGGTTTTCGGTCGCGGCCGACTTCCAGTTCGGGATGGGGCGCCGGATGCTGCTCGCGACCCAGCACCGGACGGCGATCATCGCCGGCTACGCGATCACGGCGATGGTCCGGGTCCTCGTCACCTGGTCGGTCGTCACCTCGTCGCAGTTGTCATCGCCGGGATGGGGGTCGGCGGCAACGCCGCCGAGATCGTCGTCCTCTATGTGCTCTCGTTGAGCTCAACGTCGTCGCCCTGCTGTTCGCCGCGGAGTCGCGCTGCGGCTGCGGACGCTCCAGGCGGGCCCGCTGATGCAGTTCCCGATGTTCATCCTGCTCTTCCTGACCCCGGTCTATGTCCCCCAGGCGCTGCTCGCCGGCTGGGTCGCCCACGTGGCCAAGGTCAACCCCTGACCCTCGTCCTCAACACCAACCGCGACCTGCTCGCCGGGCTCTCGGCCGAGATTCGCTCACCTACGCGGTCGTCTTCTGCCTGGTCGCTCTGCTCGAGCGCCTGGGCGGTGAGCGGGATGCGAAGCGCGGAGGCCGCCGGATGACCGCCGCCGGGTCGGGCCGTCGCTCCTACAATCGGGTGACCAGTGCAGCCTGATCGATTCACGGTCAAGTCCCAGGAAGCGGTGGCGGCGGCCCAGGCCCTCGCCGCCGACGGCCGCAACTCCGAGATCACCCCGGCCCACCTGCTCCTGGCGCTGCTCGAGCAGGAGGAAGGCCTGGCGGTCCCGATCCTGCAGCGGGTCGGGGTCGACGCCGGCGCGACCACGGCGCGGGCGCGCGAGCTGGTCGCCTCGCTGCCGACTCTGGGCGAGGTCAGCGATCCGCGGCCCTCGAGCGCGTTCCTGGCGACGCTGCGGACCGCCGAGCGCGAGATGGCACGGCTCGGCGACAGCTACCTCAGCGTCGGCCACCTTCTCCTCGCCCTCGCCGACTCGGGATCGGGGGTCTCCGACCTGCTGCCCGATGGCGACGCGCTCGAGAAGGCGGTCGGCGAGGTGCAGGGGCCCGGCCACGTCACATCGCCCAACGCCGAGGACAACGCCCAGGCGCTGGAGAAATTCGGCCGCGACCTGACCAGCGAGGCCGAGGCCGGGAAGCTCGACCCGGTGATCGGCCGCGACGAGGAGATCCGGCGGGTGATCCAGGTTCTCTCGCGGCGGACGAAGAACAACCCGGTCCTGATCGGCGATCCCGGTGTCGGCAAGACCGCGATCGTCGAGGGGCTGGCGCAGCGGATCGTCGACAGCGACGTCCCCGAGAGCCTCCGCGACCGGCGCGTGATCGCGCTCGACATCGGCTCGCTGCTGGCCGGCTCGAAATTCCGCGGCGAGTTCGAGGAGCGGCTGAAGGCGGTCCTGACCGAGGTCCAGGACGCCGAGGGCCAGATCGTCCTCTTCCTCGACGAGCTGCACACAATCGTCGGCGCCGGCGCCGCCGAAGGCGCGGTCGACGCCGCCAACCTGCTGAAGCCGATGCTCGCCCGCGGCGAGCTGCGCGCGGTCGGGGCGACGACCCTCGACGAGTACCGCAAGCACATCGAGAAGGACGCGGCGCTCGAGCGCCGGTTCCAGCCGGTCCTCGTCGGAGAGCCCGACATCAACGACACGATCGCGATCCTGCGCGGCCTCAAGGAGCGCTATGAAAACCACCACGGGGTCCGGATCACCGACTCGGCGGTCGTCGCCGCGGCGACGCTCTCGCAGCGCTACATCGCCGACCGCTTCCTCCCCGACAAGGCGATCGACCTGATCGACGAGGCCGGATCGCGGCTGAAGATCGAGATCGACTCGGTGCCGACCGAGATCGACGAGGTCACCCGTCGCGAACAGCAGCTCGAGATCGAGCGCGAGGCGCTGAAGAAAGAGAGCGACGACGCCTCGAAGGCGCGGCTCGAGGCGCTCGAGTCCGAGCTCGCCGAGCTGCGCGAGAGCTCGGCCGAGATGAAGGCGCGCCACCAGAACGAGAAGGACGCGATCGACGCGATCAACGAGGCCAGGGCCCGGCTCGAGGATGCGGTCCGCCAGGCCGAGCGGGCCGAGCGCGAGGGCGACCTCGAGGGGGCCGCGAAGCTCCGTTACGGCGAGATCCCGGAGCTCGAGAAAACCGTCGCCGAGAACGAGGAGAGGCTGGCCGAGCTGCAGGCGTCCGGGGGCTCGATGCTCTCCGACGAAGTCACCGAGGAGGACGTCGCGGAGGTCGTCGCCAAATGGACCGGGATCCCGGTCAGCCGGCTGATGGAGGGCGAGGTCGAGAAGCTGATCCACATGGAGGAGCGCCTCCACGAGCGGGTGATCGGGCAGGACGAGGCGATCGCCGCGGTCTCCAACGCCCTGCGCAGGTCCCGCGCCGGCCTCTCCGATCCGAGCCGGCCGATCGGGTCGTTCCTGTTCCTCGGCCCGACCGGGGTCGGCAAGACGGAGCTGGCGAAGGCGCTGGCCGAGTTCATGTTCGACACCGAGCAGGCGATCGTCCGGCTCGACATGTCGGAGTACATGGAGAAACACACGGTCGCCCGGCTGATCGGGGCGCCCCCCGGATACGTCGGATACGAGGAGGGCGGGCAGCTGACCGAGGCCGTCCGCCGCCGCCCCTACGCGGTCGTCCTGCTCGACGAGATCGAGAAGGCCCACCCCGACGTCTTCAACACCCTGCTCCAGATCATGGACGACGGCAGGCTCACCGACGGCCAGGGCCGCACCGTCAGCTTCACCAACACGGTCCTGATCATGACCTCGAACGTCGGCAGCGACCGGATCGTCTCCGAGGCGGTCGACGAGAAGATCCGCGAGCAGATCGAAGAGGTCCTCGCCGCGACCTTCAAGCCCGAGTTCCTGAACCGGATCGACGACACCGTGATCTTCCACCGCCTCTCCAAGCAGGACATCGGCAGGATCGTCGAGCTGCAGGTCGGCCAGCTCGTCGGCCGCGTCCGCGAGCGCGGGATCGAGGTCGAGCTCAGCGACGACGCCCGCACCCTGGTCGGCAACCTCGGCTACGACCCGACCTACGGCGCCCGGCCGCTGAAGCGGGTGATCCAGAAGCAGCTCGTCGACAGGCTGGCGCTGAAGATCCTCGAGGGGGAGTTCCAGGAAGGGGACGTCGTCCTCGTCGACGCCTCCGAGGGTGACCTGAGCTTCGAGAAGGCCCCCGAGAGGGTCGCCGCAGCTGTCTAGCCTCAGGACTGTTTATTTAGGGGGCGCTGAGCCAGCGTTGATAATTCAGTCGTGGGAAACGGCCTGGGAGGCACAATCCAGGGGTCTCGACTACAGGAATTCGCCTGAAATTCCGACTTATGCTTCCACGGGCCCGAAAACAGATGCAAGGACGACGTCAAATCAACGCCGAACCCGGAGCCGAGCGCATGCGCTCCTCGGTGGCCGCTGCCACCGAGCCGGTCCGCGCCGCCGCCCACACGGTTGAGGAGCAGGTCGTCTGGCGGGGGTCCGACTGGGCCCGCGACCAGGCCGACCGCGGGGCCGAATGGGCCCGCGACACCTCGGAGCGGGTCCGGACCCGCTCGGAGGCGATCCGGTGGCCGTTCGAGCGCGTCGCCTGGCTCGTCGAGACCTGGTTCATCTGGCCGATCCAGGAGCTGCTGACATACATCTCGAAGCAGACCCTCGGAGCGGCGGGCCTGGCGGCGCTCGCGGTCGCGCTGGTCGCTTTCAGCGTCCTCACCCTCGGCGGCGGTCAGAGCTCCCCCGAGCCGGTCGTGGCCACCGCCCCGCCCGCCGCGCCCTCGAGCGCTCCGCTCACCCCGACCGAAGCCCCGGCGGAAACCGTCCTCCGCGGCGCGAGGCCGTCCTTCGGGGTCGGCAGTGGCGTCGGCGTCGGCGGCTCGGCCGAAGAAGGGACGGGGACGATCTCCGCCGGCGAAACGAGTCCCAGCCTGACCGGGGCCGAAGCCGAAGCCGCCGCGACCAGCGGCAGCGACGAACCGGTTCCGGCGGGGCCGACCGCGATGAAGGTCGCCCGTCGCTTCGCCGAGGCCTTCGTCTTCTACGAGATCGGCGAACAGCCGGAGCGCACCGCGGCGGTCTTCGACGAAACGACGAGCGCCCGCCTGGCGACGGCGCTCGAGGAAAGGCCGCCGCGCCAGCCGGCCGGAGTCAACGTCCCGCAGGCCCGCGTCCTCAACCTCGTCCCCGGCCCGCGCAGCGGCTCCGCCTACACCGTCAGCGTCTCGCTGCTGCGGTTGGGCGTCACGAGCGAGCTGCGGCTCGAGATCGAAAAGCAGAACGGTGACTGGGTCGTCACCGACGTCAGGGGATGATGAAGCGCCTCTACGGAACCCTGATGGTCGTCGTGATGGTGCTCGTCCCGACCGCCGCGACGGCCCTCGCCGAAGGGCCGCCGCCGGCCCAGCCGGAAAGCGCGAGCCAGACCGCCGCGCCGGCCCCCGCCCCGGTCACGACCCCGGCCCCCATCGCGACTCCGGCACCCGCCGCCGAACCGGCGCCTGCGCCTGAACCCACCCCCGCTCCGCAGCCGCCGCTGAAGCAGGGCAGCACGCTGACCGCGCCGCCGGTTCCGGCGGAAAAGGGCGGCGGCGTAACCGCGAAGCCGAAGCAGACCGCCCGGCCGGAGCCGGAAAGGGAATCGGGCTCGCCCGAACCCGAAGGAGAAGAAGGCGAACCGGCCGGCGGCGTCACCGCGACCGCGCCCCCATCGACCTTCTCGATCCCCACGATCCCGAGCTCGAGCTGCGCTGCGGGCGGTGTCCCGCCGGTTCTGGTGCCGATCTACCAGCGCGCGGCGCAGGCCTATGGCCTCGGGCCCCAGGGGCCGAGCGTGCTGGCCGCGATCAACCTGGTCGAGACCGCGTTCGGGACCAACCTCAACGTCTCCTCGGCAGGCGCGATCGGGTGGATGCAGTTCATGCCGTCGACCTGGGAAACGTACGGCGTCGACGCCAACGGGGACGGGACCAAGGACCCCTATGACCCCGAAGACGCGATCTTCGCCGCCGCCGGCTACCTGAAGGCCGCGGGGATGCCGGAAGACACCTACGGCGCGATCTACTCCTACAACCACGCCGACTGGTACGTCGCCGAGGTCCTCTCCAACGCCGAATGCTTCGGCCAGCTCGGCAACGGCGTCGACCGGCGGCGGATTCGATATGGCGCCGAAGCTCGAAGTGCTCAACTGCCAGGCGGCGAAGCCGTGGCAGCGACCGGATCCCGCCCGCCTACCTGGACGCCTTCGAGACCGCCGCCGCCCGCTACGGCCTCGGCGAACGGGGAGTCTGGGCGCTGGCTTCGGTCGCCCTGCTGGAGTCCGACTTCGGGCGCGGGATGAGCAAGGAGGAAATGGAACGCCGCGGGCCGCTCGGCCTCGATGGAACCGAGTGGATGAGCTTCACAGTCGACGGCGACGGCGACGGCCGCATCCGCCATCCGGGACCCGGCCGACTCCGCCGCGACCCTGGCGCGGATGATCTGGTCGCGCGGCAGCCTCCGCGCCGGCCTCTTCAGCCACAACCAGGCCCAGTGGTACGTGGACGCCGTCCTTGCCGATGCGCAGAAGCTCGAAGGCCACTGCGAGAAGAGCTCGGTCGAATGGACGCTGTCGCTGCCGAACGTCGTGATGGCGCCGATCAACTGGAACAACCTGACGCTCTCGAACGAACTGGAGAAGGAAGACCTCGAACAGGGGCGGATGGACCCGCGGATCGTCGGCCTGCTCGGGGCGATCACCCAGGACCCACGAAATCACGATCTCGGCGCTCCGCTCCGACCACTCGGAGTACACCAGCGAAGGCAACATCTCCAACCACTACTACGGCAGGGCGATGGACATCGCCGTGGTCGACGGCGTCTCCTGCACCGACACCGCGCCGACGGCGCCGTGCGGCGAACTCGCCCGCACGCTTTCGCAGCTGCCGGCGCCGGCGATGCCGACCGAGCTGATCTACTGCTTCGACGTCGACGGGCCGGGACCGGCCTTCGCCCGCAGCGACCACTGCGATCACGTCCACGTCGGCTACGACGGCTGAGCCCCGGCTCGCGTAACGTAGGCTCGAACCCCCGCGAGAGGAGAGAGCCGATGCCAATCTACGTGATGCTCACCAACCTGACCGCCGAGGGCATTCGCACCCTGAAGAACAATCCGGGGCGCGTCGCCGAGGTGAATCGGGAGGTCGAACAGATCGGGGCCAAGGTGGTTGCCCAGTACGCGACGCTCGGCCAGTACGACTTCGTAACCGTCGTCGAAGCGCCCGATGACAGCACGATCGCCAAGGTCTCGGTCGAGCTCGGATCGCGGGGGACGATGACGAGCCAGACGCTGGCGGCAATGCCGGCCGAAGACCTGGCCTCATCGCTCTGAGGGCCGGCCATTGAGGGTCCTTGTCGCCGGCGGCGGCGGGCGCGAGCACGCGATCGTCCGCGCCCTCGGCCGCTCGCCGCGCTCACCCGAGCTCCTCTGCGCCCCCGGCAACGCCGGGATCGCAGCCGACGCCGAGTGCCTGGCCGACGTCGGCGCCGAGGACGTCGAGGGGATCGTCGCCACCGCCCGCGAGCGCGGCGTCGACCTCGTCGTCGTCGGCCCCGAGGCGCCGCTGGTCGCCGGCGCCGTCGACGCCCTCGAGGGGGCGGGGATCCCGGCGTTCGGCCCGAGTGCCGCCGCCGCCGAGCTCGAGGGCTCGAAGGCCTTCGCGAAGGCGCTGATGCGGGAGGCGGGGGTTCCGACCGCGTCCCACGTCCTGCTCCGCAGCCGCGAGGAGGCGATCGAGCACCTGGCCGCGGCCTCCTACCCGGCGGTGCTGAAGGCGGACGGGCTCGCGGCTGGCAAGGGGGTGATCATCTGCGCGACCGAATCCGAGGCCCGCGACGCCGTCGACGTCTTCTTCACCGAGCGGCGCTTCGGCGAGACCGTCGTCGTCCTCGAGGAGTTCCTCGAGGGCGAGGAGCTGTCGATGCTCGCGATCTGCGACGGAGAGAACGTCGTCCCGCTCGCCCCGGCCCAGGACTACAAGCGGATCTTCGACGGCGACGGTGGGCCGAACACCGGCGGGATGGGCAGCTACTCGCCGGTGCCGAGCTTCGGGCCGGCCGAGGTCGAGGAGATCGTCGCCGAGGTGCACCGCCCGATCGTGGCGGCGATGGCGGCGCGCGGCCTCCCCTTCTCCGGCGTCCTCTACGCCGGCCTGATGATCGGGCCCGACGGCCCGAGGGTGCTCGAGTTCAACGTCCGCTTCGGAGATCCCGAGACCCAGGCGGTCCTGCCGCGGCTGCGCTCCGACCTGCTCGACCTCTGCCTCGCCGCGCGTGAGCCCGGCGGCCTCGGCGGGGTCGAGGCGGAGTTCGGCGACGACTGGGCGGTGACGGTTGTTCTCGCCTCGGCCGGTTACCCGGCGTCCTCGTCGAAGGGCGACGTGATCGAGGGCCTCGACGAGGCGGCGGCGATCGCCGAGGTGACCCATGCCGGCACCGCGGCGCGCGACGGCGGCGTCGTCACCGCGGGTGGCCGGGTCCTCAACGTGACCGGCATCGGATCGACCCCCGCCGAGGCGAGGGATCGCGCATACGATGCCGCCGGGCGGATCTCGTTCGATGGAATGCAGATCCGGTCCGACATCGCCGCCCGCGCCGTCGAGCGGGTCCCCAGCACCTGAACCGAGAGGAAGTGATGAGAGAGATCTCAGATGATCCCCGGCCGACCGAGGCGACCGTGATGCCGGCGGTCGAGGAGGCGTTCGAGGAGATCGAAGTCGACGAGCCGCTGGTCGGGATCATCATGGGCTCGAAGAACGACAAGCCCAAGATGCAGCCCGCCGGTGCGGCGCTCCACGACGCCGGGATCCGTTACGAGGTCCGGGTGATGAGCGCCCACCGCGATCCCGAGCAGGTCCGCGAGTACTGCCACAACGCCCGGATGAGGGGGCTGAGGGTGATCATCGCCGGCGCCGGGATGTCTGCGGCGCTGCCCGGCGTCGCCGCCGCCCACACCGACCTCCCGGTGGTCGGCGTCCCGATCCTCGGCAAGAGCCTGGGCGGGCTCGACGCCCTTCTCTCCGCCGTCCAGATGCCCCCCGGCGTGCCGGTCGCCTGCGTCGCCGTCGATGGCGCCAAAAACGCCGGGCTGCTGGCAGTGAGAATAATTCACTGCTGAATGAATAAATCCGGCACCTCCTCTGCTCGGCGGGGGCCAAGAAGAATCAGATATGGATTGGCCCCCGCCTCCGCGTCCGGGGGTGCCGGCCGGTCGCCCGCGCGTCCAGCGCCGGCGGGTGAACCCTTGGGGGTGCCGGGTGGGGCTCGCTTCCGCGTCCGCGCTGGCGGCAGTGCCTCCGCGTCCGGAGGTGCCGGTTGATTCAGCGGTACACCCGCCCGGAGATCGGGGAGGTCTGGTCGCAGCAGCGCAAGCTCGAGTGCTGGCTCGAGGTCGAGCTGGCGGCAACCGAGGCCTGGGCCGAGGAGGGGGTCGTCCCCAAGGAGGCGGCGCGGGCCTGCCGCGAGAGGGCCGCGTTCACGGTCGAGGCGGTGAACGAGCGCGAGCAGGTGACCGACCACGACGTCGCCGCCTTCGTCGACGTCGTCGCCGCATCCGTCGGCGATGAGGGCCGCTGGATCCACTACGGCCTCACCTCCTCCGATGTCCTCGACACCGCCCTCGCCGTCCAGCTCCAGCAGGCCGGCGCGATCGTCCTCGCCGGCGCCCGCGCCTACCGCGACGCCCTCGTCGAGCGCGCCCTCGAGCACCGCGACACGCTCTGCGTCGGGCGGACCCACGGGGTCCACGCCGAGCCGACAACATTCGGCCTGCGGCTCGCCGGGTTCGCCTTCGAGGCGGACCGCAACCTGCGGGGGCTCACCGACGCGTTCGGGCAGCTCGCATTCGGCAAGCTCTCCGGCGCGGTCGGCACCTACGCCTCGGTCCCCCCCGCGGTCGAGGCGCGGGTGATGGAGCGGCTCGGGCTCGGGCGCGAGGAGGTCGCCACCCAGGTCATACCGCGTGACCGCCACGCCGTCCTCACCTCGCGGATCGCGATCGCCGGCGGCGGCCTCGAGCGGTTCGCGACCGAGGTCCGCAACCTGCAGCGGACCGAGGCCCGCGAGGTCGAGGAGCCCTTCGCGGCGGGCCAGAAGGGGTCCTCGGCGATGCCCCACAAGCGCAACCCGATCCGGACCGAGCGGATCACCGGGCTCTCCCGCGTTCTCCGCGGCTACGCCCAGGCAGGGCTCGAGAACATCGCCCTCTGGCACGAGCGCGACATCTCCCACTCCGGCGCCGAGCGCGTGATCCTCCCCGACTCAACGATCGCTCTCGATTACATCCAGGACCTCGCCGCCGGCGTCGCCACGGGGATGACGATCAACGCCGAGCGGATGCGCGAGAACCTCGACCACACCCACGGCGCGCTGTTCAGCCAGCGCGCGCTGACCGCGCTCGTCGAGTCGGGCATGAGCCGCGACGACGCCTACCGGGTGGTCCAGGAGAACGCCCAGCGGGCCTGGGACACCGGCACCGAGTTCCGCGACCTGCTCGCCGAGGCGGCGCCCGACCTCGACCTCGACACCGTCTTCGATTACGGCGCCTACCTGACCCACGTCCCCGAGATCCTCGAGCGCCTCGAGGCCCTTCGTTAGGGTTTGGCGCCGTGGTCCTCTACACATGCGGACAGAAGAAGCACGCCGGGAGGCTCGGCCACCCCTGCGGAAGGGCCGCCCGCGCGCTCGACGAGGCCGGCTACGACTACGAGGTCAAGGTCGTCGGCGGCTACCGGCTGATGCCCTGGACCTGGGGCAGCCGCGGCGATGATCGCGCCGAGGTGAAGGAGCTGAGCGGCACCAGCGAGGTGCCGATCCTCGTCCTCGACGACGGCGAGGTGATCTCGGGCTCGGGCGTGATCTCGCGCTGGGCGAAGGAACACCCGAAGGCGCGGGCGCCGGCAGGCTAGGCGGCGACCAGCTCCCGCTCGGGCGCTGGGTGGCGGGCGGTGAGGACGACGGGGGTGCCCTTGCGCGGAGAGAAGGTGATGTTGCGGCGGGTGACCCGCTCCGGCTCGGGGCTCGCCTTGTGCAGCTCGCAACGGGTCAGGACTTCGCGCAGCACGATCCGCATCTCGAACTCGGCGAAGGCACCGCCGATGCAGCGACGGACGCTGCCCCCGAAGGGCACCCACGAGTAGGTCTCCGGGCCCTCCTCGAGAAAGCGCTCGGGCCGGAACGCGTGCGGCTCGGGGTAGACGTCGGGCCTGGTGTGGGCGAGCCAGATCGCGGGGGTCACGTCCGTCCCCTCGGGAAGCTCGAGATCGTCGGTGATGAGCGGGCTCGTGAGGCGGCGGCCGGCGAGCGGCACAACCGGCCGCAGCCGCAGCGACTCGGTGATCGCCGCCTTCAGGTAGCTCTCGTCGCCTTCCTCGAGCGTTTCCAGCAGCCGTGCGTGGACCTCGGGGTGGCCGAGGATCAGGTCGAAGGACCAGGCGAGGCCGGTCGCCGTCGTCTCGTGGCCGGCGAGCAGAAGCGTCATCAGCTGGTCGCGGAGATCGGTGTCGCTCAGGCCCTCGCCGTCCTCGAAGCGGGCGAGGATCAGCGAGGAGAGGATGTCGTCGCGCTCCTCGAGGTCCTGCCGCCGCCGGTGCTCGGCGATCTCGGAGTAGAGCAGCTCGTCGACCTCGCGCAGCCGATCCTCGAATCGCCCCCAGACGTCGGACTGGCCGCCGAAGCGGCGCAGCAGCAGGGCGCGCAGCTGGGTGCCGGTGGAGCCGGTCTCGGTCAGGAGGTTGCGCAGCAGGTCCCGCAACCGGTCGAGCCGCCGGCCCTCCGAGACTCCGAACACGACCCGCAGGATCACCTCGAGGGTGACCGACTGCATATGGGGGTGGAGCGGAAACTCGCGGCCCAGCGGCCAGGACTCGATCTCGGCGTCGACGATCGCGGCGACCATCGGCTCGAGCGAGCGCATCCGCTCACCGTGGAACGCCGGGAGCATCAGCTTCCGGTTGGCGAGATGATCGGCGCCCTCGAGCAGCAGCAGCGAGCGAGAGCCGACGATCGGCTCGAGGAAGATGTTGCGGCCCGGCGGCAGCCCGTGCTTCGGCTCGCGGTAGAGCGCCTTGATCGCCACCGGGTCGGAGATCATCACCATCGGCCGCTCGAAGCCGAGGAAGGTGAGGCTGAAGGAGTCGCCGAGATCGCGCCGGCAGCGATCGAGGAAGCCGAGTGGGCGAACCGTCCAGGAGAGGGTCTGCCGCAGCGGGCTCATCGCCGGTTCTGGCGGAAGCGCCATGCGCAAGAGCATCGCAGAAGCCAGATAGAGTCGGGCGAGATGTCGGTCACGGTGGCAGAGCTGAAGCTCCACTCGTCGGGGAAGGTGCGCGAGATCTACGAGTGGGAGGACGACCTGCTGATGGTCGCCTCCGACCGGATCTCGATCTACGACGTCGTGATGCCGACCCCGATCCCCGACAAGGGGAAGGTGCTGAACCGGATCTCCGAATTCTGGTTCGAGCTGACGGGCGACATCGTCCCCAACCACTTCGTCTCCGACGACGTCCCGGAGGAGGTCGCCGAACGGGCGATGCGAGTCCGGCGGCTCGAGATGTACCCGGTCGAGTGCGTGGTCCGCGGCTACCTCTCGGGCTCGGGCTGGAAGGAATATCGGGCCGACGGGGCGGTCTGCGGGATTGAGCTGCCGCCGAACCTGCTCGAGTCAGACAAGCTCCCGGAGCCGATCTTCACACCGGCGACGAAGGCCGAGATCGGCGACCACGACGAGAACATCGACTTCGACCGCGCCGCCGAGCTCATCGGCGACAGGGCGCTGATGGAGGAGCTCCGGCGGGTCTCGATCGAGGTCTACTCACGGGGCGCCGAGCACGCGGCCGAGCGCGGGATCATCCTCGCCGACACGAAGTTCGAGTTCGGCCGCCACGCCGGGGCGGAGATCGTCCTCGCCGACGAGGTGCTGACCCCTGACTCATCGCGCTTCTGGCCCGCCGACCGCTACCAGCCGGGCAGCACCCAGCCCTCGTTCGACAAGCAGTACGTCCGCGACTGGGCCGACGAGGCGGGTTGGGACCACACCCCGCCGGCTCCGGAGCTGCCGGCGGACGTCGTCGAGCAGACGCGGGCCAAGTACGTCGAAGCCTACGAGCGGATCACCGAGCGCCCGTTCTGAGCTGCGAGCGTCCGTACTGCGGGTAGGTGCCGCGGTATCCGCGCGCCTTGGCGATCGGGCGCAGGGTGCCGAAGACGAGCGACTGGATCGCGGCCGGCGGTCGTTTGAGCACGAGCACGTCGCGGAACTCGGTCGCGAACATCGCCAGCTGCAGGGGATCGGGCATCCCCCTGCCGTTGGTGTGGCCGTCGCGGGCGAGGCCGAACAGGTTCTCGATCATCAGGATGAACCGGGTGCCGTCGGAGACGAAGACGCGCGCCACCGCCTCCTCGTCGTCGCTCGCGTTCCACCAGTCGTGCCAGCGGCCGCGTGGGATCTCGACCGATTCGCCGGGGCCGGCGATCGACTCCTCTCCGTCGAGCTTGAACCCGATACGGCCCGCCTCGACCCTGAAGCGCTCGTCGAAGTGCTCGTGGACGTGCTCGCCCACCACCGCGCCGCCGGGCTGGACGTGGAGCTCGACCTCGAGCGAGGGGTCGTCGCCTTCCCAAGGCGCCTTGATCAGGATCCCGCGCTCGCCGGTGACCGGGTTCTCGACCGCGTCGCCGACGGAGTACGGCTCGTTCGGGGCCGGTAGGACCTCGGGGTGGCTCACCGCCGAGATCGTAGACGCCAAGGCCGCAGGCCGGATCGCTAGATTGGCAACCGTGAAGGCGCGAGTCCTGATCCGGCCGAAGGAGGGCATCCTCGATCCCCAGGGAAAGGCGGTCGAGCGGGCGCTGCCGGCGCTCGGCTTCGAGGGGATCGAGCACGTGCGCGTGGGGCGCATGGTCGAGCTCGAGGCGGAGGACCCCGAGCGGCTCTCGGAGCTCTGCTCGAAGCTGCTCGCGAACCCGCTGATCGAGGATTTCGAGATCGAGCAGGTTGATGCCTGACCAAGCCGCCCTCGACGCGGGCGGCGTCCTATGAAGTGGGGAGTCCTCCAGTTCCCGGGTTCCTGCGACGAGCGGGACGCGGTCCGCGCCTGCTCCCTCGCCGGCGAGGCGAAGCTGATCTGGCACGAGGATCGCGACCTCGGTGGGGCCGACGCCGTCGTCGTGCCGGGCGGGTTCTCCTACGGGGACTACCTGCGCGCCGGCGCGATCGCCCGTTTCTCGCCGGCGATGGAGTCGGTCGCCGAGCTCGCCGCCTCCGGTGGGCCCGTGCTCGGGATCTGCAACGGGTTCCAGGTTCTCTGCGAGGCCGGGCTGCTGCCGGGGGCGCTGCTGCGGAACGAGGACCTGCGCTTCGTCTGCCGCCAGATCGACCTGATCGCCGCCGAAGGGAGCTCGCCGTTCCTCGCCGGGATCGACGCCGGTGAGGCCCTATCAATTCCGGTCAAGCACGGCGAAGGCCGCTACTACGCGCCGCCCGAGATGCTCGAGCGGATCGAGGCCAAGGGCCAGGTCGCGTTCCGCTATGCGCCCGGGCAGAACCCGAACGGCTCGGTCGCCGACATCGCCGGGGTCCTGAACGAGGCCGGCAACGTCCTCGGCCTGATGCCCCACCCCGAGCACGCCGTCGACGCGCTGACCGGATCCGAGGATGGTCTCCGGCTGTTCCGCGCCGCTGCGAAGGTGCTGGTATGACCCCCGCCGCCCCCGGATATTCCGCCGCCTCCTCTGCTCTCGCTAATGCCTGAAGAAACAGAAACGGACAGGCATTCGCTCCCGCGTGCGGGGGCGGCGGCAGTCTCCTCGCGCCACCGCGAATTGGGACTGACCGACTTCGAGTACGAGCTGATCGTCAAGAAGCTGGGGCGCGAGCCGAACGGCGTCGAGCTGGCGATGTTCAGCCTGCTCTGGTCCGAGCACTGCGCCTACAAGCACTCGCGCAAGCTGCTGCGACGACTGCCGACCGAGGGCGAGCGGGTCGTGATGGGGCCCGGCGAGAACGCCGGCGCGGTTGACATCGGCAACGGCCAGGCGATCGCGTTCAAGGTCGAGTCCCACAACCACCCGAGCGCGGTCGAACCGTTCGAGGGGGCGGCGACCGGTGTCGGCGGCATCCTCCGCGACGTCTTCGCGCTGGGCGCGCGGCCGATCGCGATCCTCGACTCGCTCCGCTTCGGCGAGCTCGACTCGGAGCGCTCACGCTTCTTGCTCGACGGGGCGGTGCGCGGGATCGGCCACTACGGCAACTCGATCGGCGTCGCGACGGTCGGCGGCGAGATCTACTTCGAGGCCCCCTACGAGCACAACTGCCTGGTCAATGCGATGTGCGTCGGGCTCGCCCGCCAGGACGAGATGGTGCGAGCGGCGGCCGCCGGGGTCGGCAACCCGGTCGTCCTGATGGGCGCATCGACCGGGCGCGACGGGATCGGCGGCGCCTCGGTCCTCGCCTCGGCCGAGCTCGGCGAGGGCGACGAGGCGAAGCGGCCGACGGTCCAGATCGGCGACCCGTTCGAGGAGTCGAAGCTGCTCGAGTGCTGCCTCGAGCTGCTCGAGCGCGACCTGCTGGTCTCGCTCCAGGACCTGGGCGCCGCGGGCCTGACCTCCTCGGCGGGGGAGATGGCCGCCGCGGGCGGGGTCGGGATCGACCTCGACGTCGGCCGCGTCCCGCTCCGCGAGGCCGACATGGAGCCGTTCGAAATCATGGTCTCAGAGTCCCAGGAGCGGATGCTCGGCGTCGTCGAGCCGGCAAAGCTCAGCGACGTGCTCGCGGTCTGCGCGAAGTGGCAGACCGGGGCGGCGGAGATCGGCGTCGTGACCGACTCCGGCGCAATCCGGGTGCTGCGCGGCGAGGAGGTTCTCGGCGATATGCCGGTCGAGGCGCTCGTCGACGGCTGTCCGCTCTACGACCTCGACCCGGTCGAGCCGCAGGGGTGGATCTACGGAAACCGCAGGACACTCGACCCGGCATCCTCCGCCGCGGAGACGCTGCTCGCATTGCTCGCCTCTCCGAGCATCGCCTCGAAGCGGTGGGCCTTCCGGCAGTACGACTCGGTCGTCGGCTCGCGGACGGCGCGGCGCCCGGAGTCGGCCGATGCCGCCGTCCTCGCGATCCCCGAGGCCGGCAACGCGATCGCCATCTCGATCGATGGCAACGGGCGCCGGGTCGCCTGCGACCCCCACGCCGGCACGGTTGAGGCGGTGCTCGAGTGCGCCCAGAACCTCGCCTGCGTAGGGGCCGAGCCGCTGGGCGTCACCAACTGCCTCAACTTCGGCAACCCCGAGAAGCCGGCGGGCGCCTGGCAGCTGGATCGGGCGGTTTCCGGCCTGGCCGAGGCCTGCGAGGCGCTCGGCGCCCCGGTCGTGGGCGGCAACGTCTCCCTCTACAACGAGGGCCCCGAGGGCCCGATCTACCCGACGCCGGTGATCGGGATGGTCGGCGAGCTGCCCGACGCAACGGCGGCGGTCGGGAGCGCCTTCGTCGGCGAGGGCCAGGCGATCGCCCTGATCGGGCCGTTCGTCCCCTCCCTTCGGGGCTCCGAGCTCGCCAAGCTCCGCGGCGAGCTCGACACGGGGCTTCCTGAGCCGGACATCGGCGCGGTCACCGCCGCCTGCGCGGCCCTGCGGGAGGCCGTCCGGGGTGGGCGGATCGCGTCCGCCCACGACGTCAGCGACGGCGGCCTTGCCTGCGCCCTCGCCGAGTGCGCGATCGCAGGCGGCGTCGGCTTCCGGGTCGACCTCTCGCCACTGCTCGATCGGGGCTGTTCGGCCGAGGAGGCCCTGTTCGGAGAAGGCCCCGGCGGGTTCGTGGCCGCCGGCGACCGCGCCGAGCTCGAGTCGCTGGCCGGCGCCGATCTGACGGTTACCGTGATCGGCGAGACCGCCGGTGGCGAGATCTCGATCGCCGCGGGCGACGTCGAGCTGAGCCTCCCGGTCGAGGACGCGGCACGCTCGTGGTCCTCTCTCGCCAACCGCATCGGCTGAGAGCTTGCTAACGGATCTCGAACCCGTTGAGGCCCTGGCTCTCCTCCTCTTCGACATCGACCCGGTCGACGCGGGCGCCACGTGGGCCCTTGGCGGAGAACGCGATCATCTCCTCGATCGCGTCGGGCTCGCCCTCGAACACCGCTTCGACGGTACCGTCGGGGAGATTGCGCACCCAGCCGGCGACTCCGAGGGCGGAGGCCCGGCGCCGGGTCTCGGCGCGGAAGAAGACGCCCTGGACGTGACCGTGGATGATCGCCCGCCTGCGGATGCCGGAACTATGCCCGAACCCGCTGGTGGTCGAATCGAATCCCGATCCCGAGGGTTCAAGTCCCCGATGAGCGTTCGTCGGGCCTCGAAGACCTGCGCCGCGCTGGCGGCCGCCGTCGCGATGCTCCTCGTCGGCTGCGCCGTCGCGTCGGCGAGCCAGACGGTCGGCAGCGCCTGCGTCGCCAACGAAGCCAGGCCGGACGCGACCGCGATCGGCCTCTACAACGGCGGCTCGCTGGCACCGCAGTCGAACGTGTACCCGGGCGGGGTGATCACTCGCTGGAAGGTTCAGGCGCCCCCGGACCAAACGCCGATCGCCCAGCGCCTGGTCGTCAACCGCCAGGTCGGCGAAGAAGACGACAGCAAGGTCGGCGAAAGCGCGCTCGAGACGATCGGCCCCGGGACGAACGAATTCGCCACCCGAGTACCCGCACCCGACTACGCGCATGTCGGCCTCACCGGCCCCGACGGCGCGCTGTTCTGCGACCACGCCGACCTGAACACAGCCGGGCTCGTCGAAGGCGCCTGGCCGATCGGCGAAACGCGGCACTTCCACGTCGAAGTCAACGTCAGCGTCCCGGTTGTCGCCATCGTCGAGCCCGACCGCGATCAAGACGGCTACGGCGACGAAACCCAGGACGGCTGCCCGCAGAGCGCCCTGTACCAATCCGGTTGCCCTCTCGTGCGCCTTGACGCGATGGCGCGGGCGAAGCCGGGCGCGATCTTCGTCGACGTCACGCCGACGGCGGAGGCGAAAGTCTATGCCTGGGGCCAGGTCAGCTGGGGGATCAAGCCGGATGGCGACCAGAGCCACCGGCGTCGGACCATCGGCCTCGGCCCGACCAAGTACAGGTGGCTCGCGGGCGGCGTGGCGACAAGGATCAAGCTTCCGCTCCCGAAGGCCGTCATCCGCCGGCTCAACCGGACACCGCCGCGGGAAACCCTGCGGGCAAAGGTCTTTGTCCACTCGATGGATCTCGCCGGACGTCCGTCCACGGCGAAACTTGCGGTCGTCCTCAGGGGCCGGAACGGCAGCTAGGCTGGGCCGATGCCCGGCCGCCGGATCCTCGCGATCGCCTTTGCCGCCCTCGCGGCGGCGCTGCTGGTCCCCTCAGGCGCAGCCGCCGCGACCGAAGTCGGCGACGACTGCGGCGCGAATGTCGAAACGGCGAACTGGACCAACGTCCCCGAGCAGAAGGCCGCCGGCGCGAGCGCCCTCCCGATCGCGGCGCCGGTGGGCGGGATCGTGACGGCCTGGAAGCTGAAATCTCTCAGTGGCGAGACGATTCCGGTCCGGATGGGCGTCTTCCGGCCGGTCGAAACCGGGAAATTCCTCGTTCCCGCCGCCACCGGGATCGAGACCACGGCCTTCGGCCTAAACACGTTCAAGACGCGGATCCCGATCGAGGCCGGGGATCGGTTCGGGCTTATCCCGATCGAAGAAAAGACCGTCTCCTGCGTCACCGGGAACAGCGAAGACCGCTCCTGGTCCTACAACGGATCGGTCGAAGTCGGGTCCGAATACCAGTTCGCGGCCGGAGTCTTCGTTCGCGTCCCGGTGGTCGCCGTGATCGAGCCCGACGTCGACGGTGACGGCTTCGGCGACGAGACCCAGGACAAGTGCCCGCAGAGCGCCGCCACCACGGCCCCATGCCCCCCGGTCACGACGACCTTCACGATGAAGCCGAAGGGAAACGCGATCATCGCCAAGGTCAGGGTCAGCTCGCAGGCCTCGGTCCAGGTCTTCGGGCAGGTCAACTGGCAGGTGAGGGGGGGGCCGAAGACCAGCGCCCACAACCACGGGCTCATCGTCGCGATCAGCGCCGGCGGCCCGCGGCAGGTGTCGGCGGGGGAAACAAAGCAGTTCAAGGCGCCGCTCTCGAAACCGATCCTGCGCCGGCTCGGCCGAATCACCCCGCAGCAGGCGCTGCGGGCGCTGATGACGGTCCGCACCACCGACGGCGCCGGCAAGATCACCGATCAGCGTCGGCGTCTGAAGCTGAAGGGGCGCGAGGGTGCCTAGCGATTACGCTTCCTCAAGTTCCCCTCGAAGCTGAAGTCCGGACTCAAGGCCCTGCCCGCAAAGAAGTCGGTGAAGCTGACGATCAGCGCTACCGCGACGAACCCGGCCGGCCAGACGGCTACCGCGACGGCGACAGTCAAGCTCAAGGGCCAGGCCAAGTCCAAGTAGGCGGCCCCTCACGTGGTCCGATCCCACCCCGTTGCTACCCTGCCGGGGTAGGCGATCCGCCTGCGCGTCATGTCCCCGAAACACGAGGAAAGCGCGCTTCTCCCTTGACCGACCTGCCTCTGCCCGAGCGCGATGGACCGCGCGATGAGTGCGGGGTGTTCGGCGTGTACGCGCCGGGCCACGACGTCGCCCGGCTCTCCTACTTCGGCCTCTATGCCCTCCAGCATCGCGGCCAGGAGTCGGCCGGGATCGCCACCTGCGAGGGCGGCCACATCACCACCATGCGCGACTCCGGGCTCGTCTCCCAGGTCTTCGACGAGGAGAAGCTGCGGGCGCTCGAGGGCGACATGGCGATCGGCCACGTCCGCTACTCGACCACCGGCGGCGGCTCGTGGGAGAACGCGCAGCCGGTCTGGCGCGACGACGGCCGCGAGATCGCCCTCGCCCACAACGGCAACCTGACCAACGCGGTCGAGCTCTGGGGCGAGCTGAAGGGGAGGGGGATCTCCTTCCGCGGGACCTCCGACTCGGAGATCATCGCCGCGCTGCTCTCCTCCAACGACGCCCGCTACATCGAGGATGTAGTCGCCGACGTGATGCCGCGGCTGCGCGGCGCCTACTCGACGGTCGCGATGACGAAGCGGGCGATCGTCGCCTTCCGCGATCCCCACGGCGTCCGCCCGCTCTCGCTGGGGCGGCTCGGAGAGCGCTTCGTCGTCGCCTCCGAGAGCTGCGCCTTCGACATCATCGGCGCCGACCTGCTGCGCGAGATCCGGCCCGGGGAAATGGTCTCGCTGACCGAGCGCGGGCTCGAGACACGGCAGGTGATCCGCGCCTCGCGGCCCGCGACCTGCGTCTTCGAGCACATCTACTTCTCGCGTCCCGACAGCCGCCTCGAGGGCAAGGTCCTGCAGGAGGTGCGCGGGAGGATGGGGGAGATCCTCTGGCGTGAGGCGCCGGTCGAGGCCGACCTCGTGATCTCGGTCCCCGACTCCGGCAACCCCGCCGCCGGCGGCGTCGCCCGGGCCTCCGGCCTTCCCCGCGACGACGGCCTGATCAAGAACCGCTACGTCGCCCGGACCTTCATCCAGCCCGGGCAGGAGCTCCGCAAGCGCGGCCTGCGGCTGAAGTTCAACCCGCTGCCGGAGATCGTCGCCGGAAGGCGGATCGTCGTCGTCGACGACTCAATCGTCCGCGGCAACACGACCCGCCAGATCGTCGGCATGCTGCGCGAGGCCGGCGCCGGCGAGGTCCACCTGCGGATCAGCGCCCCGCCGATCCGCCACCCGTGCCACTACGGGATCGACATGTCGACCCGCGAGGAGATGATCGCCCACGGGCGGACGATCGAGGAGATCGCCGACGAGCTCGGCGCCGACTCGCTCGCCTACCTCTCGATGGAGGGGGTCTACGAGGCGATCGGCGGCACCCCCGAAGACCACTGCGACGCCTGCTTCACCGGCCGCTACCCGCTCGGCGACCCCGAGGACGCGAACGGAAAGTTCGCGCTCGAGGACATCGCCGTCGTTCCGGCCGGCTCCTGAGCGGTGTTCAGGCTCTGCGTCCTCGCCTCGGGCAACGGGACCAACCTGCAGGCGATCCTCGACACGGTCCATGGCCGCGACGGGATCGAGGTCGCCGGGGTCGGCTCCGACCGGGCGGGCGCGAGGGCGCTCGAGCGGGCCCGGGAGGCCGGGATCGAGGCCGCGGTCTTCCCTCTCGAGGAGCACCCCGGCCGCGAGGCGCGCGACGCCGCGATGGCGGGGTGGATCGAGGGCCTCGACGCCGACCTCGTCGTTCTCGCCGGCTACATGCAGCTGTTGAGCGAACCCTTCGTCGCCCGCTTCCGCAACCGCATCGTCAACATCCATCCGGCTCTTCTGCCCTCGTTCCCGGGCCTCGACGCGATCGGCCAGGCGCTCGCCGCGGGGGTCGAGGTCACCGGGGTCACGGTCCACTTCGTCGACGAGGGGGTCGACACCGGGGCGGTGATCCTCCAGCGCGAGGTGGCGGTCCCGGGCGACGGCGACCGCGCTGGCCTCGAGGCCGCGATCCACGCGGTCGAGCACGAGCTCTACCCGGAGGCGATCCGCATGATCGCGGGGGGCATGGTTAGGATCGATGCGAGCGACCCGTCCACGGTCCTCGTCGATGAGTGACGCCCAAACACAGACCACCCCGGAGGCCGTCGGGAACGGCCCGATCCGGGTGCGCCGGGCGCTGATCTCGGTCTCCGACAAGACCGGGGTCGCGGACTTCGCCAAGGAACTGGCGGCGTCCGGAGTCGAGATCCTCTCCACCGGCGGGACGGCGTCGGCGCTGCGCGAGGCGGGGATCGAGGTCACCGACGTCTCCGAGTTCACCGGCCAGGAGGAGATCCTCGACGGCCGGGTCAAGACCCTCCACCCGCGCCTCCATGCCGCGCTCCTCGCCCGCCGCGACGACCCCGAGCACATGGCGACACTCGAGCGCGAGGGGATCGAGCCGATCGACCTCGTCTGCGTCAACCTCTACCCGTTCGAGGAGACGATCAGGGGCCATGAGGTCGAGCACGACGTCGCGATTGAGAACATCGACATCGGCGGCCCGACGATGATCCGCGCCGCGGCGAAGAACCATGCCGGAGTGGCGGTCGTCGTCAAGCCGGAGTCCTATGACGCGGTCTGCGCCGAGCTCGAGGAGACCGGGGGCGAGGTCTCCTCCTCGACCCGGCACTGGCTGGCGAACGAGGCCTTCGCCCAAACCGCCCGCTACGACGCCGCGATCAGCCGCTGGTTCTCGCTCTCCTACGAGGACTTCCCCGAGCACCTCGCGATCGCGCTCGAGAAGGAGCTCGACCTCGCCTACGGCGAGAACCCCCACCAGCGGGCCGCGCTCTACTCCGAGGTCGGGGCACGCAGCCACGTGCTCTCGGGGGTCTCGAAGCTGCACGGCCGGGCGCTCTCGTTCAACAACGTCCTCGACCTCGACTCGGCGCGGGCGCTCAACGACGACTTCGACAGCCCAGCCTGCACGATCGTCAAGCACAACAACCCCTGCGGGGCGGCGACCGGCGAGGACGCGCTCGACGCCTACCGACGGGCGCTGGCCTGCGACCCGCTCTCGGCCTTCGGCGGCGTGATCGCGGTCAACCGACCGATCGGCCTCGAGCTGGCCGAGGCGCTGCACGAGAACTTCGTCGAGGTCCTGATCGCGCCCGGCTTCGACGATGAGGCCCTCGAGGTGCTGCAGCGCAAGGAGGCGATCCGGATCCTCTGCGACGAGGAGCAGCACGGGTCAACCCCGGGCGAACGCGACATCAAACGGGTTCGCGGCGGCCTCCTGATCCAGGACCGCGACGGCAACCCGGAGCCGCGCGAGCTGATGGAGGTGGTGACGAAGGCCGAGCCGACCGAGGAGCAGTGGGCCGACATGTGCTTCGCCTGGACCGTGGTCCGCCACGTCCGCTCGAACGCGATCGTCCTCGGGCGCGACGGCGCGACGCTCGGGATCGGCGCCGGCCAGATGAGCCGGGTCGACTCGGTCCGGCTGGCGGTCGAGAAGTACCGCGAGGCGCGCGGCGAGGAGGCCGGTGGATTGCTCGCCGGCTCGGTCGTCGCCTCCGACGCCTTCTTCCCCTTTGCCGACGGGCCCGAGCTGGCGATCGAGGCCGGCGCCACCGCCGTGATCCAGCCCGGCGGCTCGAAACGCGACGCCGAGGTGATCGAGGCATGCGACGCTGCCGGCGTGACCATGGTCTTCACCAAGCACCGCCACTTCCGGCACTAGGGACCGGCGCCGGCACGGACGACTATCGTCGGGGTCATGAAGCCGGTCACCGTCAGCGTCGAGGTCCCGCAATCTCCGGAGGAGGTCTTCGACTACCTCGACGTGATCGCCAACCACGAGGAGTTCACCGATCACTTCCTCGTCGAGTGGGAGACCTCGGGGCCGGAGCGCGGCGTCGGCGCGCGGGCTCGGATGCGGGTGAAGAAGCCCGGCCCGGCGGACTGGCTCGAGATGGAGGTGATCGAGTCCGAGCGGCCGCGGCGAAACGTCGAGCGGGCCACAGGGGCGAACGGACGGCGACTGACGCAGGGGAGCTACGACCTCGAGCCGATCGAAGGCGGCGGGACCTCGATCAGCTTCGAGCTCGCCTGGCTCGAGGCGCCGAGGGGCGAGCGGCTGATGGGCCCGATCACGAGGGCGGTCACGCGCAGCTCCAACGCCAAGTCGCTGCGCCGTCTGACCGAACGGTTGGCCGACAGGACCTAGGCGACCGCTTCGCGCTGCGCCGAGCAGGCGTGGAGGACGTGGTCGCAGACCTGCTCAGGGGTGTCGACCGTGATCAGCATCTCCCTGTCGGCGGTCGAGACCAGGCCCTCGTCCTCGAGCGAGTCGTCGACCCACTCGAGAAGCGGCGCCCAGTGCCCGGAGTCGACGAGGATGGTCGGGAAGTGCGCGACCCGTTCGGTCTCGATCAGATTGAGGCTCTCGAACATCTCGTCGAGGGTCCCGAAGCCGCCGGGAAAGATGACGAAGGCGCGCGCGTAGCGGACGAACATCATCTTGCGGGCGAAGAAATAGTGGAAGTGGAGCGGAAGGTTGGCGTAGGGGTTGGACTCCTGCTCGTGCGGGAGCTCGATGTTGAGGCCGACCGAGCGGCCGCCGGCCTCGGCCGCGCCCCGGTTGGCGGCCTCCATCAACCCGGGTCCGCCACCGGTGATCACGGTCAGTCCGCTCTCGGCGAGAAGGGCCGCCGTCTCGCGGCAGAGCTCATACCAGCGGTGGCCCTCGGGCACCCGGGCAGAGCCGAAGACCGAGACGCCGTCCTCGATCTCCCGCAGGGCGTCGAAGCCCCTTTCGACCTCGTTGTGGATCCGGGCGAGGCGCTGGTCATCTTCGGCCTCGACTTCGACTGGAGAGCGCAGCAGCTCCTGGTCGTCCCTGGGCAAGTGCCCCCGGCGGGATTCGAACCCGCGCCGCGCGGCTTAAAAGGCCGCCGCTCTAACCAACTGAGCTACAGGGGCGAGGCGTCAATGGTACGTGGGCCGGCGATCCCAGGAAGGCACAGCGGCGCTCAGGAGAGGTCCGGCAGCCCCTCCTCCGTGGTCGAGGCCTCGGCGTGGGTTCGGCGGGGAATGCGGCCGGCGCGGCGGGCGGCGTGGCCGGCCTCGACCGCGGCCCGCAGGGCGGTGGCCATGCCTGTCGGGTCCGCGGCGCCGAAGATCGAGCTCGCCGCCATCACCGCGTCGCAGCCGAGCTCCATCGCGAGCGCCGCGTCGGACGCGGTCCCGATGCCGGCATCGAGGACGACCGGCACCCCGGCGCGCTCGGCGATGATCGCGATGTTGTAGGGGTTGCGGATCCCGGCGCCGGAGCCGATCGGCGAGCCGAGCGGCATCACCGCCGCGCAGCCGGCCTCCTCGAGGCGGCGGGCGAGGATCGGGTCGTCGTTGGTGTAGGGGAGGACGGTGAAGCCCTCCCCGACCAGGGTCTCGGCGGCGTCGAGAAGCTCGACCGCGTCGGGATAGAGGGTGCGATCGTCGCCGATGACCTCGAGCTTGATCCACTCGGTGCCGAAGGCCTCGCGGGCGAGGCGCGCGGTGCGGATCGCGTCGCGCGCGGTGAAGCAGCCGGCGGTGTTGGGCAGGGCCTCGAGGCCGAGCCGCTCGAGCACGTCGAGGACAGATCCCCTTGCGTCGGGGTCGATCCGCCGCAGCGCGACGGTGACGATCTCCGCCCCCGAGGCGAGCAGCGCCGACTCCATCTGCTCCAGCGAGCGGAACCCGCCCGTCCCGGCGATCAGGCGCGAGCCCCACTCGCGGCCGGCGAGCTCCCACGAGTCGGAGCGAGGGAGCGTCATCGTCTGTCTCCTCGCGACCGAGCGACGACGAAGTCTTTGGGTTCATCGGCGCCGCCCTGGATCGCCGCCAGGACCTCGACCTGCTGGCCCTCGCTGAGGGCCGTTTCCGTCCAGCCGGCGCGGGGGACGACCTCGCCGTCGAGGGCGACGGCGAGCCCGCGCGCCTCCAGCTCGGCGCCGGTCTCGCGGACCGCGTCGGCGAGCGTTGCGCCGGCGGCGAGCTCGCAGCCGCTCCCGTTCAGCTCGATCCTCATGAGAAATGCTCGCGCTTCGCTCGCTGCGCGAAAAGACAGATTGCGACGCTTGCTCGCTCCGCGCTCATTGAACCGCCACCCTCTCGCCGGCCAGCAGCCCGGCGATCGCCTCGGCGGCGAGCGGCGCCATCAGGATCCCGTTGCGGAAGTGGCCGGTCGCCCAGAGCAGTCCCGGGACCGGGCTCGGGCCGATCCGGGGAAGGTTGTCCGGAGTCCCTGGCCGCAGCCCGGCGGCGGCCTCGATCAGCTCCATCTCGGCGACGTCGGGAAGGAGCCGGTAGGCCTCGCGAAGGAGCTCGTGGACGCCGCCGGCCGTGACCCTGGTGTCGAAGCCCTGCTCCTCTACCGTCGCTCCGACGATCAGGCGGCCGTCGCCACGAGGAACGAGGTAGACGCGCTCGCTGGCGAGGATCCGCTCACACGGCGGCGGCTCGCCGCCGCGGGGGCCGAGCTCGAGGACCTGCCCCTTGACCGGCCGGACCGGCGGTCGCCCCGGCTCGGGCAGCCAGGCGCTCTCGCCGGCCGACGCCCCGGTGGCGAGGACGATAGAGCCGGCGCCGAGCTCAGCGCCGTCGGAGGTGCGGACGCCGGCGACCCGGCCCCCGTCGAGGAGGGCGGCCGCTACCTCGGCCCCGGTCCGCAGCTCCACCCCCTCGCCCTCGAGGGCCGCGAGCAGCGCCGCGGTCAGCGTCCGGGGATCGATCGCTGCCTCGCCCGCCGCCAGGACGCCGCCATTGAACGAGGGTGTCAGCCCTGGCTCGAGATCGCGGCAACGCCGCGGCGAGAGCCACTCGGCCTCGAGGCCCAGCGACCGCTGCAGGTCATGGATCCGCCGCAGCTCCGCCGCCTCGTCGCGATCGAGCGCCACGTGGAGTGCCCCGATCGGCTCGAAGCCCGTCGCCATCCCCGACGCCGCCTCGAGCTCGGCGACGAAGCTCGGATAGAGCTCGGCGGCGGAGAGCGTCATCCGCAGCAGCTCGGGCTCGCCGAAGGTCAGCTCGCCGACCGGCGCCAGCATCCCGGCGGCGACGCGGGTCGCTCCGGCCGGCGGCCGCGAGCGCTCGATGACCGCGACGCTCGCGCCGCGCTGCGCGGCGCGCCAGGCGCAGCTGAGGCCGATGACGCCACCGCCGACAACAACCGCATCGAAACTCCGCTTTTCGCTCAACTTGCCTCCGCCGGCATTACCCGGATCAGGTCACACGGTCGGTGGCCTCGATGCCACCCTCTCAGCCTCGGGGCCAACTCGGCCCCACCGGCTCCCGTTCCACTCCGATGCTACCCCTCCGGCGACCCGGTCAAGCCATAATCGCTCTATGAGCACGGAGCGAGCAAGGTGAGCCTGGCACCACCGGAGGCGATCGGCCCGCTGCGTCGGGAGCGGCTGCGCACCGCGCGGCTCTACCTCGTCTGCGAGGCCCTGCCCCGCGGCGAGGAGCCGGAACCGCTTCTGCAGGCGGCGCTGACCGGGGGCGTCGACATCGTCCAGCTCCGCGAGAAGGAGCTCAACGAGGGCGCGATCGAACGCTCGGCCCAGACGTTCCGGCGGCTCTCCGACATCTTCAGCGCACTCTTCATCGTCAACGACGACCCCGACCTCGCCCGCTGCTGCGACGCCGACGGCGTCCACCTCGGCCAGGACGACATGGCGGTCGGCGAGGCCCGCGAGCTGCTCGGGCCGGAGGCGATCATCGGCCTCTCAACCCACTCCGAGGAGCAGATCGACGATGCCGCGTCGGCCCCGGTCGACTACATCAGCGTCGGGCCGATCTGGGAGACGCCGACCAAAGAGGGCCGTCCGGGGGTGGGGCTGGGCCTGGTCGATTACGCGGCTGAGCATTCCGCCCACCCGTTCTTCGCGATCGGCGGGGTCGACCCCGACAACGCCCACGAGGTGGTCGCGGCCGGCGCCACGCGCCTCGGCGCGGTCCGAGCGATCCGCGACGCCGACCGGCCGCAGGCCGCCGCCGAAGCGATGCGGAAGGTGCCGCCCGGTGGCTAGGCGCAAGCGCAAGGAGAGGGACGGGCGGCCGACCGCCCGCCAGCGGATGGAGGGCGGCTACGCCCGCGCCGAGGAGCGAAACCGCGAGGCGCGCGAGGCGCTCGAGCCGCTTGCCCAGGGCGCCCGGCCGCGGGTCGTCACCGTGGCGGCGGTGATCTCGGCCCTGATCGCGATCTCGATCGTCGTCGGCTACCTGACCGGGGCGAAGGTCGACGGCGAAAAACCGGCCCTCGGCCAGATCCTGGTCCCGGCGCTGCTCCTGGGGACGATGGCCTGGGGCATGTGGCGCGCCCGCTACTGGGCGGTGCTGGGATTCCAGATGATCCTGGTCCTGCTGATCTTCAGCGCCGTCTTCGGCCTCGCGGCGCAGGCCGCCACCGTCGCCCAGATCGCAGCGACCCTCGGCCTGCTGGCCGTCGCCGGGACCTTCTTCTGGCTGATGGTGAAGGCGATGGCCCGGATCCAGATGCCGACTCGGAGAACGGACTAGTCCGGTTCTATAGGCTCGCCGCGTGGCTGACTCCTACGACGTGATCGTGATCGGCGGCGGGCCCGGCGGCTACGTCGCGGCGATCCGGGCCGCCCAGCTGGGCAAGAGGACGGCGGTCGTCGAGCGCGACAAACCGGGTGGCCGCTGCCTCAACTACGCCTGCATCCCGGCGAAGACGCTCCTCCGCACCGCCGAGATCTACGACGAGGTCCGCAACGGCGCCGAGCTCGGGATCTCCGCCCCCGAGGTATCGATCGACTGGGACGCGCTCGGCAAGCGCCGCGCCGCCGTCTCCGAGTCGCTCTCGAACGGGGTGAAGATGCTCTGGGACAAGGACAAGGTGACCCTGATCGAGGGCGAGGGCTCGCTCGACGGCGACGCCAACGTCAGGGTCGGCGACGACGTCCTCGAGGCGGGGGCGGTGGTGCTCGCCACCGGCTCGGTGGCGCTGCCGATCCCCGGCACCGAGTTCGGCGACCGCGTCGTCGACACCTGGGGAGCCTGGTCTCTCCCCGAGCAGCCGAAGAAGATCGCCGTGGTCGGCGCCGGCGCCTCCGGCTCGGAGATCGCCTCCGCCTACGGGCGGTTCGGGACCGAGGTCCTGCTGATCGAGATGCTCGACCAGATCCTCCCGGCCGAGGACCGCGACATGGCGAAAATCGTCGAACGGGCGTTCAAGAAACAGAACATCACGATCTCGACCGGCACGCCCGTGGATAACGTCGAGGCGCGCAAGGGCTCGGTCAAGTTCAGCTACGGCGGCGAGAGCGCCGAGGTCGACCACCTCTGCATCGCCGGCGGCCGCGGGCCCGACGTCGAAGGGCTCGGCCTCAAGGACGCGGGCGTCGAGCTCGAGGAGAACGGCAAGGTCAGGGTCGACGACTTCGGGCAGACGACGAACCCGAAGGTCTACGCGATCGGCGACCTCGTTCACGCCAAGGCGCTCGCCCACAAGGCATCCGAGGAGGGTGTGGTCGCAGTCGAACGCGCCGCCGGCCTCGAGACCGACCCCATGGACCAGAAACTGGTCGCCGGGGCGACGTTCTGCCACCCGCAGGTCGCCAGTGTCGGCCTGACCGAGGCGGCGGCGAAGGAAGCGGGCCACGACGTCAAGATCGGCAAGCAGAAGCTGGGCGGCGTCGGCGGGGCGACGGTCTACGACGACAAACTCGGCCTCGTCAAGCTGGTCGTCGACTCGAAATACGGCGAGTTGCTCGGTGCCCACATCGTCGGCAATCGCGCCTGCGACATGATCGCCGAGCTGGTCGCGGTGATGGCGCTCGAGGGCGGCTACCAGGAGCTGGCCGAGATGCCGCACCCGCACCCGACGATCTCCGAGGCGATCCTCGACGCCGCCCGCGCCGTCGACGGCTGGGCGATCCACGCCTAGGCACGGTCGCCAGCGCTACTTCGGGGGAACGAGGCGGAGGCCGCGTTTCGCGACGCCGTGATTGCCGGCGGCGTCCGCGACCGTGGCAACCGCCGAGACCCTTCGCGCGGCCGGTTCTTCTCGGAGGAGATCGAGGGTCGTCGATCTCGGGTGGATCTTGAGCCGCTTCGTCTTGCCGGCGCCGAGCCTGAACTTCGCCCTGGCGAGTGCGACCGTGAGCAGTGCCCCGGGCCGCACATGGAGCGGCATCAGGGACAGCGCCCCCGAGCAGGGGGGCGACTGCTCGCTCTGCGGACAGGTGAGACGGACCCGGCCGAAGCCCTTCCGGTTGACGTGGACCTTCCCCCGCCCGATCAGGACGCTGACGAATTCGTCCTTCGAGCCGGTCGGCGGCGCCGGGATCTGTTCCAGCTCGAATGGCCCGCTGTCGCAGCCGGCACCCTGCGGCCGCGGCGCGCCGCGCTGATCGGTCGGGGGGCAATGGAGAGCGAAGTCCACCGCCGCGCTCCCCGGCAGCAGGTTGAAGACCTGCGTGGTTCCACCGTGCAGTTCCAGGGTCCCGAGGCCGGGGGCCGTGCTTGCGCGGTCGCTGGGCCCCGGGGCGCAGGTCGCATCGTCCTCGACGTTGCCTCCCTGCGAGGTGACTTCGCCGGCTTCGCAGTTCACGGTCCCGTCGGGGCTGCGGTTGGCGGCGACGATGCTGTCGGTCAGCGTCATCGGTGGACTGCCCCTGATGCCGGCCGCCTCGCCCGGTTCGAGCCGGGTGTTGAAGACGATTGCGCTGCTGGAGATCGTCAACCCGGCGTTGGCCTGGATGGCGGGCCCCATCGATTCGTTCGAGGCCAGGGTGCTGTTGACGATCGTCACCGGATTGTTGGCCTGAATCGCACCGCCCGAGATTCCGTTCGTGCTGTTGAACCCGATGAAGCTCGATTCGACCGTCAGCCGGCCGTTGCTCTGGATCCCGCCTCCGCCGCTGTCGATCCGGTCGTTGTCCTGGATGCTGACGCCGCGCAGGGTCAGTTCTTCTGAGTTGTTCTGGATTCCGCCCTGCCCGCCGGTGATCGCCAGACCGGAGAGGACCACGCTCTTGCCTTCGGCTTCGACCGCAATGCTGTTTTCTCCGGCATCGAGGATGACCCGGTCCGCGCCCGCTCCCTGGACCTCCACCTGATCGCCGATTTCGAGCCGGCCAAGTTCGATCGCGTAGTGTTCGATCGAGCCGGGGACGATGATGACATCGGGCACCCCGACGGATCCATTGGCCGCTTTCGCCGCCTCGCGAAGGGAGCAATCGTCCGCGAGACAGGGCCCGGGGGTCGGGTCGTCCGTGCGGGTGACCCTGTACGTTTCCGCGCCGGCGACGGTGGCAGGGCCGAGGAGCAGCGCCATCGTGGCCCCGACCAGCGCGGTGAGATCGCGCAACGGCCTCATGCCTGGATTCTGCCAGGCGGACGGTCGCATCTCATAGATTGCGGGCATCGCGGCATCCCCCTCATCCGCCTTCTACTTCGACCTCGGCAGCCCCTACGCGTACCTGACCGCCGAGCGGATCAGCGGCGTCTTCGCCGCCGCCGGACTGGCGCAGCCCGAGTGGCGCCCGATCCTGCTCGGCGGGCTCTTCCAGCGGTTCGAGCGGGACTCCTGGGGGAATGGGCCCGGGCGGGCCGGGGGAATCGCCGAGGTCGAGCGGCGGGCGTCGGAGTACGGCCTGCCGCCACTCGTCTGGCCCGACCCCTGGCCCGGCAACACCCTGTTCGCGATGCGGGCGGCGACGTTCGCCAAGCAGACAGGTCGGACCGTCTCCTTCGCGCTCGCCGCGTTCCGCCAGGCGTTCGCCGCCGGCCGCGACCTGAGCGACCCGGAAAACGTGATGATCGCCGCCGCCGCCTGCGAGCTGCACCCGCGGGCGGTCGAGAAGGCCGCCGCGACCGACGGCGTCAAGGGCGCGCTGCGCGAGGCGACCGAGGAGGCTGCCGAGGTCGGCGTGTTCGGAGTCCCCTCGCTGGTTGTCGGCGGCGAGGTCTTCTGGGGCGACGACAGAGTCGAGGAGGCGGTCGCGGCCGCAAGCTAAGGTCAGGGCGTGGCCAAGCTGCCCGACGCGCCCACCTGTTACGAGCTGCTGAGGCAGATGGCGCTGATCCGCCGCTTCGAGGAAGAGGCGGGGCGCCAGTACCAACGTGCCAAAGCGGGCGGGTTCCTCCATCTGGCGATCGGCGAGGAGGCGACGATTGTCGGCACCACGTCGGTGATGCGAGAGGACGATTACCTGATCGGCGCCTACCGGACCCATGGCCACGCGATCGCGCGCGGCACCGACCCGAAACGGGTGATGGCGGAGCTGTTTGGCCGGGTCGACGGGACCAGCGGCGGCCGCGGCGGCTCGATGCACGTCTTCAACGGCGAGCGCCGCTTCATGGGCGGCTACGGGATCGTCGGCGGCAGCCTCCCGATCGCCGCCGGCCTCGGACTCGCCTCCGACTACCGAAGCGAGGACAACGTCACCGTCTGCATGTTCGGGGACGGCGCCTCGAACACCGGAAACTTCGGCGAGACGATGAACCTGGCGGCGCTCTGGAAGCTGCCGGTCTTCTTCATCGTCGAGAACAACCTCTACGGAATGGGCACCTCGGTCGAGCGCCATTCCGCCCAGACCGACCTCTCGAAGAAGGCGAAGGGATACGGGGTGCCGGGCCAGCGGGTCGACGGGATGGACGTGATCGCGGTCCGAGAGGCGGTCGCCGAGGGGATCCGCAAGGCCCGCGAAGACCGCCGTCCCACCCTGCTCGAGGCCTTCACCTACCGCTACCGCGGGCACTCGGCTGCCGACCCGGAGGTCTATCGCGAGCGCGAGGAGGTCGAGGAGTGGCGAGAAAAGGACCCGATCGAGAGCTTCGCCAAGCGCTGCGTCAAGGACGGCGTGCTCGGCGAGCGCGAGGTTCAGGAGGTGCGCGGCAAGGCCGAGGAGCAGGTGAAGGCCGCGGTCGAGTTCGCCGAGGCCTCGCCGGAGCCCGCACTCGACACGCTGTACGAGAACCTCTACGTCCTCGACGGCGAGGGCTGGTACGCGGTCGACGAGCGCAGCCCGGAGCCGCACCGCGGCGAGCGCGAGGAGGAGGCGATGCCGCAGGCCGCGCGCGAACTCGCCGAGGCCGGCGCCGCCTATGCCGGCCGGCCCGACGGCCCGCGCCCCAATCCGGCCGAGGACGGCGACGCCCAGGAGGGAACCCAGCCCGAGGTCGCGGCAGAGCGGGAGGAGGGCTGATGGCGACGCTGCGGATGCGTGAGGCGCTGCGCGACGCGATGGCCGAGGAGATGCGGCGCGATGAGTCGGTCTTCGTGATGGGCGAGGACGTCAGCGTCTTTCAGGGCGCGTTCAAGGTGACGGAGGGGCTTCTCGACGAGTTCGGGGAACGGCGGGTCCGTGACACGCCGATCTCCGAGAACACGATCGTCGGCGCCGGGGTCGGCGCGGCGATGGCGGGGCTGCGCCCGGTGGTCGAGCTGATGACGGTCAACTTCTCGCTGCTGGCACTCGACCAGATCGTCAACCACGCCGCCGCGATTCCGTACATGTTCAACGGCCAGGCGCGGGTTCCGCTGGTGATCCGGATGCCGGGCGGCGGCGGCCACCAGCTCGGCCCGACCCACTCCCACAGCTTCGAGGCCCTCTACCTCCAGGTCCCGGGCCTCCTCGTCGCCTGCCCCTCGACCCCCGGTGACGGCAAGGCGCTGCTGAAGGCGGCGATCCGCGACGACAACCCGGTCGTGTTCATCGAGCACGAGAGCCTCTACGGGCGCCGCGGCGAGGTCAGCGACGACACCGAGGAGACACTCGGGTTCGGCCAGGCGGCGACCCGGCGCGAGGGCAGCGACGTGACGATTATCGGCATCCTCAAGATGGCGCACGTCGCCGAGGACGCGGCGCGGGCGCTGTCCAGTGAACACGGGGTCGAGGCCGAGGTGATCGATCCCCGCACACTGCGCCCGCTCGACCTCGACACGATTCTCGATTCGGTCCGCAGGACGAACCGGGCGGTGATCGTCGAGGAGGGCTGGCCGCACGGCGGCGTCGGCGCCAACGTCGCGACCCTGATCACCGAGCAGGCCTTCGACCATCTCGACGCGCCGGTCCAGCGGGTGACCGGAGCCGACGTCCACATGCCCTACTCGAGGCGGCTCGAGCAGGCGGCCATCCCCCACACCGAGCACGTCGTGTCCGCGGCGCTGGCGACCCTCGAGGGGTCGATCTGATGGCCGACGTCGTCATGCCCCGCCTCTCGGACTCGATGGAGGAGGGGACGATCCTGCAGTGGCTGAAGCGGGTCGGCGAGGAGGTCGCGGTCGGCGAGGAGCTGGTCGAGATCGAGACCGACAAGGCGAACATGGCGTACGAAGCCGACGTGGCCGGGATGCTCACCGAGATCCTCGTGCAGGAGGGGGACACGGTTGCGATCGGGACTCCGATTGCACGGGTTGGCGATTCGGATGGTTCACCGGCCGCCAAGCCCACGGGTCCTGTCGTGCCACCCGCGGGAGAGGCGGAGGGGGTAGCACCCAAAGCCCCAAGCGCGCAGGCGGACGTGCCGGCCGCCGAGTCGCCCTCCGGCGAGAAAGCAGATTCGACCCAGGCCGATGGGCGGCCGAAAGCGTCGCCGCTCGCCAGACGCTTGGCGAAAGAGCGTGGCGTGGAGCTGGGAAGTCTTCAGGGCTCTGGCCCCGGCGGTCGGATCGTGAAGGCAGACGTTGAAGCAGCGGCAGCTCCCGCGGGTGGCGCCGGTGCAGGGGGGGTCGAGGACAGCTCGGCCCGCAGCACCCCCCCTGCGCCGGTGACAGGACCCGCCGACACAGCGGGTGGTCCCTCATTCGAAGGTCCCGAAACGGCCAAGGGCCAGGTGGCCTACGAGGACCTATCGAAGCTCCAGGCCACGGTCGCGCGGCGTATGGCCGAGTCGAAGGCGACGGCGCCGCACTTCTACCTCCAGGCGGAGGTCGACATGAGCCGCGCGGTCGAGGCCAGGTCAATGCTGAAGTCGGCGGCCCGGGAAGGCGAGGTCGTGCCCTCGTTCAACGACATGGTCGTCAAGGCGTGCGCCCTCGCCCTCCGCGAGCACCCGCGGGCCAACGGCGCCTACCGCGATGGCCGCTTCGAGCTCTACTCGCGGGTCAACGTCGGGATCGCCGTCGCCGCCCGCGACTCGCTGGTCGTGCCGACCGTGTTCGACGCCGACCGCAAGGGCCTGCGCGAGATCGCCTCCGACTCCCGCGCCCTCGCCGGGCGGGTTCGCGACGGGTCGATCACCCCGCCCGAGCTCTCTGGCGCCACCTTCACCGTCTCCAACCTGGGGATGTACGGGATCGACAGCTTCTCGGCGGTGATCAACCCGCCGCAGGCGGCGATCCTCGCCGTCGGCGCGATCGCCGAGCGGGCGGTCGTCCGCAACGGCGAGCTCGGCACGGCGCACCTGATGTCGGTCAACCTCGCCTGCGACCACCGGATCCTCTACGGGGCCGAGGGGGCGGAGTTCCTCGCCCGGGTGCGGACGCTGCTCGAAGAGCCGCTCCTGCTGGCCCTCTGAGCGGCTCAGCAGGTCTTGCGGGCGCCGGTGACGGCGTTCCAGGCGCGAGCGAGGGAGAAATCGGCGCCGACGTGGAAGACGCCGGGGCTTTCGGCCCGCGCGAGGGTCCACTCGCCGCGCCGCAGCAGGCAGCCGTTGCCGCGGCCGATCGACCAGTAGGGAGTGAAGTTGACCCGGACCAGGAACTCGCCCGGCTGGGTCACGTCGAGGGTGAAGCCCTGGCGCCCGACCTGGAGGACGCGGGCCGCCGCGTCGCCCTCGGGCTCGACGAGGGGAGCGTGGTCGAGGACGGCGTAGACGCGCCAGTGGGAGTTGGCCCAGCGCAAGCGCAGGTACGGCGGGTCGCTGAGGATCAGCCGCCGCTCGGCGACCGAGGAGTAGTCGAGCGGGGCATCGGGAACGGCGACGAAGCGGACCGCGTTGTCGCGCAGCCAGGCCCGGTACTCGGGGCCGCTGAGGTTGCCGTCGTCCTCGTAGAAGATGTCGTCCCTGGTGGTGTCGATCTGGCGCAGCCAGCCGCGCGCGAGTTCGACCTCGGGCGAGAGGTAGGCCGACTCCCAGTGGTTGGCCGTCGGCGGCACCTCGACACGGGCCCCCTGGCCGCCGTTGGCCTGCAGCCAGCGGGCGAGCGGTTCGAAGTAGGCGGCCTGGGTCGAGGGGTCGCCGACGCTGCGGGCAATCTGGGTGACGCTGGCGTTCAGCTGCCAGTAGAGGCTGCCGGCGAGGAACAGGGCGACGAACCAGATCGGAGCCCGGGGCCGGCGGGCGAGCAGGACCGCCGCCAGGACCGGGCCGCCGAAGAGGGCCCCCAGCCGGACCGCGTTCCCGCCCATCGCATTGGGAAGCAGCCAGATCGCGGTCGCCGCCAGGGTGTAGGCGATCAGGACCTGGCGCAGCTCGCGCTCCTCCTCGCCGAGCCGGCGGGTGAGGTACAGCGCCGAGCCGGACCAGAGCGGGATCGCCAGGTAGGAGGAGAAGACGAACGGGAAGTGGCCCGCCCCGGGGAAGAGGAGGTTGGGGATCAGGACCAGGCCGAAGGCGACGCAGGCGACCTGGATCGCGTGGACGTTGCCGGCCGAGGCTCGCCGGGGAGGAAGGTCGACCGACCCGGCGACGAGGACGCCGGCGAGGAAGACGGCGGCGACGGGGCTCGAGAGCGCGCAGCCCGCGGCGAGGGCGAGAGCGAGAGCGGGGCGTCCGCGCTGCAGCGCCCGTAGCGTGGCGAGGCCAAAGACGACGCCGAGCGCGAAGGTGAGCTGGCCGTCGGCGAGGAGGGTGACGACACCGGCGGCGAACCAGAGGGTCGCCGGGCGGGCCGCGTCTCCCCAGCGGTCGCGGACCAGGCGGTCGAACAGATAGGCCGAGGCGATCACCGCCAGGACCCCGACGGTGCGCGGCCCGAGGAGCGCGGCCAGCGGCGGGAAGAGGACGCTGTAGGTGAGCGTGTAATGGCCGCCGTACCAGGTGCCGTTCCAGATCCCGAGGCCGCCCTCCCGGAACAGCTCGGTTCGGAACACCTGGGCGGCGAGATCGCCGACCTGTGGGTTCCATGCGAGCATCGCCAGGGCGAGCGCCGAGCTCAGCGCGACCGCCGGCAGCCAGTCAGGTCTGAGAAGTTTGGGCTGGTGCATTCAGGGTTGAAGGAGGGATTCCAACTGCAGCCTGCAACGATTTCAAGTGTGAGCGAGGAAATCCTGGTCGTCCAGTGTGGTCTGATCCCCTACGAGGAGGCATCCGTCGCCCAGCGGTGGCTGCTGGAGGCGCGCCAGGAGGGGGAGCTGGCCGACGTCCTGCTGCTGCTCGAGCATCCTCCGACCTACACACGCGGGCGCCGCTCCGGCCCCGACGAGCTGCCGATGGCCCCCGAGTGGTACGAGGCGCAGGGGATCGAGGTCCATGACACCAACCGCGGCGGGCGCGTCACCTACCACGGCCCCGGCCAGCTGGTCGCCTACCCGATCGTCTCGCTGAAGCCGTACGGCGACGATGTCCACGAGTACGTGCGGCGGCTGGAGCGGGCCGCGATCGCCGCGATCGCCGACCACGGGGTCGGGACGCAGACGATCGAGGGCCTGACGGGGATCTGGACGGAGGGGAGCGCGCCCGGCGCGGGCGAGGAGGCGCGCAAGATCGGCTCGATCGGCGTCCACGTCAGCCGCGGGGTGACGACCCACGGGCTCGCCGTCAACGTCAACAACGACCTGCAGCCGTTCGAGTGGATCGTGCCCTGCGGGATCGAGGGATGCAGGGTCACCTCGCTCGGCCGCGAGCTCGGCGCCGAGCAGGACCTGGCCGCGTTCGGGACATCGCTGGTCACGCGGTTCGCCGAGGTCTTCGAGCGCGTGCCGGTCGCGACCGAGCCGGCGGCACTCGGGCTCGACAGCGCTAGGCTCGGCATCGCATGAGCGAGGCGACGACAAACGCTTCGGAGCGCGTCCACGTGACCCGCTCGCGCTCCCGCCCCGGCGGGACGGCCGCCGACGGTGAGGGTGCGGTCCCGTTCCGCCGCGCCCGCAAGCCGCCCTGGCTGAAGGTGCCGGCGCCGGGCGGGCCGACGTACCGGCGATTGAAGGCGGAGATCGGCGGCGAGGGCCTCCACACCGTCTGCGAGGAGGCGAACTGCCCTAACGTGGGCGAGTGCTGGGAGCGCGGGACCGCGACCTTCATGATCCTCGGCGACGTCTGCACCAGGCGCTGCGGGTTCTGCAATGTGAAGACTGGCGTGCCGACCTGGAACGACCCGCTCGAGCCGCTTCGCGTCGCCAACCAGGTGAAGCGGATGGGGCTGCGGCACGCGGTCGTCACCTCGGTCGACCGCGACGACCTGCCCGACTACGGGGCGAGCGCGTTCGTCGCGACGATCCGGTCGATCCGGATGCAGGCCCCCGGCTGCAGGGTCGAGGTCCTGACGCCCGACTTCCGCGGCCAGGAGATGCCGCTGGCGAAGGTGATCCACGAGCGGCCCGACGTCTTCAACCACAACGTCGAGACGGTCCCGCGGCTCTACCCCAAGGCCCGGCGCGGGTCCCGGTTCATGCGCTCGGCCCGCGTCCTGCGGCTGGCGAAGGAGATGGGCGGGCCGGGCGTGGTCACCAAGTCGGGCCTGATGGTCGGTCTCGGCGAGTCCTTCGAGGAGATGGTCGAGGCGTTCGGGATCCTCCGTGACCACGGGATCCAGGTCCTGACCGTCGGCCAGTACCTGCGCCCGACCGAGAACCACCTCCCGGTCGACCGCTACTGGCACCCGGAGGAGTTCGAGGCGCTGGAGCGCGCGGCGTATGAGCTCGGGTTCGAGTCGGTGGCGTCCGGGCCGCTGGTCCGCAGCTCATACCACGCCGACCAGAACCTGCCCGAGCGGGCCGCCGGTTAGCGGCACTCAGGCCAGTTCGACCATCTGCGGGTCGGCGGGGTCGTAGAGGACGTCGAAGGAGCGGCCCGGCTCGACCCGACCGGGCCGCCCGGAGGAGAACTTTCGCTTGGTCTGGAACGGGACCCCGCCCCTGGGCCGCACTTCGAGGGTCAGCTCGACCATCTGGTAGCCGGCGACCGAGGCTTCGAGGACGGAGGCGTCGAGGACGGTCGCCTTCGCCCTCTCCATCCCCGGCTTCGGCCTCTGCTTGCGCGATGGCGCGTCGAGGTAGGCGAGGGTGAGGCCGCCGGCGCCGCAGCCGAGGAAGACCCCGATACCGCCCCAGCGGGCGCCTTCGACCGGGTCGAGGATCGCGAAGAGGGCGCCGGCGAGGGCGAGGAGGAGCATGAAGACGCCGGCCGGGAACACGGACGAAAAACCTACACCGCTCGCGATCGGGAACGCTATGGTCGGCCCGACCAGCAACGGGCTGCGGGGAGCCCCGGACCCGAAGGGAGTCGTTCAGATGGGGATGTTCAAGGACATGCGCGACCTGAGCAAGGCCGGCAAGCAGATGAAGAAGGAACGGGGCGGCAGTTTGCAGATGATGAAAGACGGCCTCGCCCAGGCCAACCAGGCCGTGCAGCAGGTCCAGACCGACCAGGCCCTCGCCGAGAAGCTCGCCAACGAAGGCGTCGACGGGACCGCGACGATCAACGGGATGCAGGCCACGGGCAAGAACGTGAACATGCAGCCCGAGCTCCAGTTCGACCTGACCGTCGACGTCAACGGCTCGCAGTCGAACGTGACCCACACCCAGGTCGTCTCCCCCGCGGTCATCGGCCAGCTCCAGCCGGGCGCCCAGGTCCCGGTCAAGGTCGACCCGAACGACCACTCGCAGCTGATGCTCGGCCTCGCCGGGTAGTCGGCAGGAGGCGCGCCCGTCGCGCCTAAAATGAGTCGGACGGGGCCATAGCTCAGCTGGAAGAGCGCAGCGTTTGCAACGCTGAGGTCGCGGGTTCGAGCCCCGCTGGCTCCATCCCCGAGGAAGCCCCGATCGAGAACTGGATCCCAATAGTCGCGTGCGTCCCGGATCCCGACGCGCTGTCCGTTCCTTGCAGGAGTCAGTCTGAGCGTTAGGTAACTCCGACCCGCGCCAAGCTCACCGGCATGCACGTAGCAGCAGCGATCGGACGTGCAGTCGTAGACGGCGATCCAGTCAATCGTCTCGGCCGTGTACTTCTTGATCCGGCGGACCTTCCCATTGGTCAGGGATTGGGATCTGCACCGCACGCAGATCGTCCTTCCATCCGATTCAGTGAACTTGGCCTGAATTCGGTGAAGGATCCCGCCGAAATCCGCGATCAGGTCGTAGTCGCAGTCCTCTCCGAACGGAATTGAGATTCTGCAACCGCGCTCGACGAAGTCCGCGGCCACCTTGAGATCAGCCAGGTCGCCTTTTCGCTTGAGGGGCGCGATGGCACGTGCGTAGTTCGGTCAGCTCGACGCGTTGTGCGCAGAATGTGCCGAATCTGCAACGCCGGCAGCGGCCCTCAGTCGTCGAAGTCGAAGTCCTTCGGGGGCTTCTGCTCGAACCAGAGCTCGTCGTCCTCGGGGCTCTGTTCGAGGAACTCCGGCGTCTCCTCGAGGACGTCGTCGTCCTCGGACTCGGCGGCCGTGGCCTCGGCCGCGGGCTGCTCGTCCTCCTCCTCGACCTCCTCGGCGATCTCCTCCTCCTCCTCGACCTCGTTGGAGTCGAGCGGCGCTTCGAGCGCCTGGTCGAGCTCGTCGGAGAGGCGCTTCTCGTCCCAGAAGTCCTCGTCCTCGTCCTCCTCGAGGTCGACGACGTCGGCCTCGGCCTCGGCTTCCTCGGCGAGTTCCTCCTCGACGTCGTGCATCTCGGTCGGCTGCTCGGCGATCACCTCGCGTTCCTCGGTGGTCGGCCCGGACAGCGTCGGCTCGGGGATCTCGTGTTCGGTCGCCGAGGGCTCCTCGTCCGGCGCCTCGGAAGCCCCGGCCTCCTCCGCGGACTCGGGCGCCGGCGGCGCCTCCGGAGCCTCCTGAAGATCGGCGATCCGCGCCGCGACCTCTGTTCGCGCGCTCGGCGCCTCCGCGGATTCACTCTCTGCGCCCGCAGCCGCGTCCGGCTGGGCAAGGAACTCGGTCGGGGCCTCGGCGAGGCTCTCGGACCCCTCGTCGCCGGGCCGGCCGGGCGCGCCGAACGCCTCGTCCTCGAGCTGTTGCAGCTCCGACTGGTCGGCGCCATGCTGGCGCTTCAGCTCCAGATGCTCGCGAATTGCCTCGTCGAGAATGCCCATGCTGACTCCGGGAAGCTAAACACTATGGGGTTATCCTTGGCGTTGCGAGGGCTTTGGGACGATCCTCCCAACCTCCGATCGCGGGGCTATAGCTCAGTTGGAAGAGCGCCTGGATCGCACCCAGGAGGTCGCCGGTTCGAGTCCGGCTAGCTCCATCCAAGAAACCCCCGACGCAGCCCCGGCATCCACCTACCAGATCAGCTCCAGGACCCGGCACTCGAGCGCGTGGTGTCGGTCGACTCAGGGGCTCGCCGGCAGCACCTCGACGATCGCAAGATCCCAACGATCGGCGGTCGGGGCAGTGTCGTTGATCGTGACCGTGGTGCCGGCGGCGGCGGTCGGCGAGGTCTGGCGCTGAGTCCAGAACGTGTCGCCGCTGGGGCTGAGGAACTGGTCGACGATCGTCTGTCCCGATCCGACGGTTCGAGCGGCCGCCTTGTCCCAATCCTCACCGACCCCCCACACCCAGCTGCCGGAGCGGGTCGTGACCAGGGACACCGAGGCGGCGCCCGTCGGGGCCGAGCCCGAGTTGACCGCCCCGTTGACGGCGGTGTCGGCGCCGATGAAGGCGGCGACGGTGATCGCCCCCTGATAGCTCCCCGAGGCGCGGGTGGCGGTGATCGCTTTGCTGCTGATCACAGTGGGAGCAACGGCCTGCCAGATCTCGGCCGTGCCCGCTTGGCCGTTGGCCCGGCGACGCAGCGTCCAGGTGAGGCCGGCGCCTGTGACGCTGCTGATCGACTGCGAGGAGGCCGAACTCGGGCCGTCGGAGCCGATGAAGGCGAGTAGCAGCTCTCCCGGTTTCGCCGTGGTGAGCGCCGGGGAGACGATCGTCGAAGCCGCGGAGCTCTGACGCGTGGTCACGGTCGTGTCGAGCGAGAGGCTCGGCGCCGAGAGGGTCGTGACGGTAACCGGCGAAGACGGTTCGCTTTCGTTTTTCGCCGCGTCGTAGGCGACGACCCTGTACGTGTATGTGGAGGCCGGCGTCAGCCCCGTGTCGGTGAAGCCGGTCGAGGCCGACGTTCCGGCCTGCACCCCGTCGCGCAGGATCCGATAGCCCGTAACCCCGACATTGTCATTCGATGCGGTCCAGGTCAGAGACGCCGACGTGTCGGCGGGTGTCCCCTTGAGGCCCGTCGGGGGGCTCGGTGCTGCCGAGTCCACGGTCACGGTCGCCTGCGCCTCTCCGGAGGGTGGTCCGATGTTCCCGGCCGCGTCTTCTGCGGTCACCTTGTAGTACCAGGTGCCGGCTGCCAGCCCGGTCTCGGTGAAGGACGTCGTCGTCACCTGCCCGACCCGATTGGACACCGTGGGAGTGAACCCCGGCGTGCTCGAGCGGTGGACGTTGTAACCGACGACCCCGTTTTCGTCGGTTGCGGCGGTCCAGCTCAGCGATGCGGAGCCGACCCCTCCCGACGCGATCAGGTTCGACGGAGCGCTCGGCGGCGATGTGTCTTCATACGGTGCAGGGAAGCGGACGAACGACGCGACCGACGGGACGCCCTGGTTGTTGACGATGAAGAGCATGTAGTAGCCGGGCGGAACGACGGTGCGGTTGGACGGCATGTCGACGTTGAGGCCGCCGCCGGTCGGGGTGAAGTTGAGCGAGGTTGCGCGGGCGTTCTGGTCGAAGGCATGGGTGACCGACCCGGTCCGGATCAGCGACACCCTCGAGATCGAGGCCGCGTCGGGGGTGCCGATGAATTCGGTCTTCCCATAGCCGACCGTGGCCGGCGCCGACGCGATCGTCGGGCGGGCGCCCTTGAAGAGGTAGGGCGGCGAGAAGATCTGGGCGCTGCGCTGGTCGCTGACACCGGGGTCGCTGCCGCCGCCCGCCACGTACACCCGCCCATCGGGCAGGAGCACCGCGACCGAGTGGTAGAGGCGGGGGGCTGTCATCGATGCGTAGGTGGTCCAGTTCCCGGTCGAGGGATCCCAATCCTCCGCCGGCAGGACGCCGTTCGAGTCGATGAAACCCGATTTGTCGGTGCCGCCCCCCGTGGCAAGCACGGTTCCGTCCGGCAGGTTGGTGAGGTTGAGGAAGCTGCGCGCGAAGGCCATGCTGCTGGTCGCCTGCCAGGTGGCCCCGGGAGAATTCATGTTCAGGGTGTACGCCGTTTTCAGCGAGTTCCCGGAGAACCCGTCGTCCGCCGCGGACCCGGCCTTGATGAATTTGCCCGGCGCGTAGTTGGCGATGCTGCCGCCGTCGATGACGCGGCTGTCGATCGTCGACCACTGGTTCGTCGAGAGATCCAGGACCTGGCTTTGCGTCGGAGTCTCCGAGGATCCCAGCCAGGCGATTCGGCCGTCCGGCAGCTGGTAGATGAACGGGTAGACGGGGATGTTGTTCGAGGCCGAGGTGAGGCTCTGCCAGGAGTTGGCGGCCGGTGAGTAGATCTCCGGGACGGTCACCAGGTCGCTGGCGCTTTTGTCGTAGCCCGAGGTGGCGAGCACCTTGCCGTCGGCCAGGGTCGTCCCGGTCGCGTACCAGCGCGGGAACTTCATCGGCGCCAGTTCGCTCCAGGTCTCCGACTGCCAGTTGAACGCGGTGATGTCATCGACGCCGAGCCCCCCGGAGGTCGCCGTGCCGCCCACCACGAGCACCCGGCCATCGGCGAGAACGGCCTGGCCGGCGCAGAATAGGTCCGCTTTCGCGTCGGGCACCTGCGTCACGTTGCCGTTCTGAGGGTCGAAAACGTACTGCTGGCCGCCGGTCGCGAAGTCGCCCTGGAAGAGCAGGATCCGACCCGTCGGCAGCAGGGCCGAGTGGATCGCGACCGCGGGCAGCGGGATCAGCGGGCCCCACTGCCCGACCTGGGCCGGGCCGACCCCCCCGTTTTCAACTCTGACCGTCACCGGGGGGGACGTGGCGAGGTTGCCGCTTCCATCCCGCGCCCGCGCGGCGAGTGTGTGCGAGCCGTTGCCGACGCCGGTCGAGTTCCAGGTCAGGCCGTAGGGCGAGGAGGTGTCCTCGGCGCTGAGCGGGCTCCCGTCGAGCAGGAACTGGACCCCGGCGACTCCACCCGCGTCGGTCGCCGTCGCGGCAAGGGAAACGCTGGTGCCGGAGACGGTCGCCCCTTCGGCGGGAGCCGTCATCGAGACGGTGGGAGGCGTGGTGTCTCCCGCCGGGGTCGTCACCGTCACCGGTTCGGATGCCGTGGAGACGTTCCGGGCGCCGTCGAAGGCCCTGACCGTATAGGTGTAGGTGGTGTTCGCCGCGACGCTGGAGTCGGTGAAGCTCGTGCCGCTCACTTCGCCTATCTGGCTCGCCGCGCGGAACACCCGGTACCCGGCCACGCCCTGGTCGTCGGTGCTCGCCGTCCACGAGAGCGGGACCTGCGTCGCGGTCACGGTCCCGGTGGTGAGGTTGGACGGCTGCGACGGCGGCTGGCTGTCCATTACCGCGGGCAGGACCTCGACCGCGACCATGTTCCAGCGGTCAGTCGTCGGCGCGGTGTCGTTCAGGGTCACGGGGGTCGCCGCGAACTGCGTCGTCGAGTTCTGGCGTTGCACCCACATCGTGTCGCCGACCGAGGCGAGGAACTCGTCGACCTTCGTCTGGCTCGGGCCGACTGTGCGTGCGCTCGCCTTGTCCCAGTCGTTGCCCACGCCCCAGACCCATGCGCCGGGGCGAGTGGTGGTCAGAACGACCGAGGGGGCGCCGGTCGATGCGCTGGCGGCGGCGGCAGAGCCGTCGACGGCCTGATCGGCCCCGGTGAAGGTGACGACGGTGATCGAGCCGACATAGGAGCCGGAGGCACGGGTGGCCGTGACGCTGGCGTTGGTCAGGACCGCCGCGGCGTTCGCCGCCCAGATCTCGGCGGTACCGGCCTGGGTGTTGGCACGGCGACGGAGTCGCCAGGTCAGCCCGCCTCCGGTCACTTTCGAGAAGGACTGGGCGCCGCTGGTCGACGGCCCGTCCGAGGTTATGAGGGCGAGCAGGAGCTCGCCGGGGGCGGTGGTCGTGAAGGTGGGAGAACTGATCGTCCCCGAGCCGCTCGTCTGGTGGGTGGTCACGGTCTTGTCGACCGCGATCGCGGCGGAGGCGGAGCCGGCTCCCAATGAGAGCACGGCAGCGACGCAGAGCATGGCCGGGAATGCGCTGCGCCAAAGACCGCCTCGAGGAGTCGGGGCAGCTCCACGCCCCGTGAACGGCGTCGACGGCATCGACGGTGTTTAGGAAATCCCGGGCCGGGCGTCAATAACCGAGCCACAATCGAATACGAATTCTGTACTGCGGCGATAATCCCGTCTTCCGGCGGGAACGGCTTCCTCAGAGCAGCTCGAGCACCCCGCGGGCGATCAGGATCAGGCCCAGCGCGGTCGCCGCGTAGAGCGCCGCGCGCCTGCCGTTGCGGGTGAGCCAGGCCCGGAACCGCTGGACCAGTTCCTGGGTCCTCTCCGGCGCGAACACGTACCCGAGGAGCGGCACCTCGAGCAGCAGCTGTTGGATCAGGCAGATCGCGACGACCAGTGCGACGGTCGGCGCGACCGGGGCGTCGAGGACCGATATCCGGTGCAGCGCCGAGAGGTAGGCGACGCCGGGGAAGCTCAGCGCGACGCCCACCGCGTAGGTGATCCGTGCCGAGCCGCGTCCCAGCATCCGCTGGGTCCAGGGCTCGCCTTCCTCGGCGCCGGCCTGCTTTTGCTCCTTGCGCCGCCGCCGCCGCTCGGCAAGCCGCTCGTCGTATCCGCCGCGCAGGACCGAGGCGACGATCAGCAGGATGACGCCGACCGCGATGTCCTGGCCGGGGTTGACGCTGTGGTGGGAGACGTGCTCGAAGCCCGAGTCCTGCAGCGTGTAGACGATCACCAGGCCGAGCCCGATTCCGACCGTGTAGGCGCCGAGCAGGTACCCGAACATCAACCGCTTCGGGTTCGGCAGGAACAGCATCGCGGTCACCGCGACCAGCAGCGTCGGGTAGCAGGCGGCGAACAGCGCCAGCCCAAATATCTCGAGTACTTCGCTCACCGGCTGCGGACGAAACGGCCGACGGCGCCCATCAGCTCATCGGCCTTCTCCGCGCGCTCGGCCGGCCCGACGTCCATGCAGTGGCGGACGTGGTCGTCCAGCAACCCGAGGGCGACGCCGCTCAGGGCCGCCTCGGTCGCCTGGATCTGGGTCAGCACGTCGATGCAGTAGCGCTCCTCCTCGACCATGCGGGCGATGCCGCGGATTTGGCCCTCGATCCGCGCCAGTCGCTTCACGAGCTGGTCCCTGGAGGCGCTGTATCCCGGTTTTGGCTGCTGCGGCACGCTGGAACGAAGGGTACCCCCCTAGGGTATGTGGAGTCAAAGGACCGGTGGCCTGGCTTAAGGCAAGTGGCGGCGGAGCCAGCCCGCCGCCAGCTCCGCGACCCGCTCGAGCGCGCCAGGCTCTTCGAAGAGGTGGGTGGCGCCGGGGACGATCGCGACCTCGTGCTCGCAGCGCAGGAGCCTCGACGCCTGCTCATTCAACTCGAGCACCTGCCAATCGGCGCCGCCGACGATCAGGAGGGTGGGTGAGACGACCGCAGCCAGGCTCTCGGCCGCAAGATCGGGCCTGCCGCCGCGCGACACGACCGCGCGGACCTCCTCGCCAAGGCGAGCCGCCGCCCGCAGGGCCGCCGCGGCGCCGGTCGAGGCTCCGAAATAGGAGACGGACAACCCGCGCAGATCCTCCTCGCCGGCTGTCCAGCGGGTCACGGCCAGCAGGCGATCGGCCAGGAGCCCGATGTCGAACACCTTTCCGCGGTCGAGTTCCTCCTCGCCCGCGAGGAGGTCGAATAGCAGGGTGGCGAATCCTGCTTCGTTAAGGGCCTCCGCAACCTGACGATTCCTGGGGCTGAGACGGCTGGAGCCGCTGCCGTGGGCAAAAATCACCAGCCCGAAGGAAGCGTCCGGCAACCTCAGGTCGCCGGCCAATCGCAGACCGGGCTCGAGCTCGATCTCGACTGTGCGCTCCCTGGTCGCCGGGTCCGCCGCCGGAGGATCGCCCGCCGCCGCGACCCGGGCCTGCTCGCCCCCCCTTGCCTCGCCCAGGAGCTCGATCACCTCGTCGTCGCTGACCTGGCCGAAATCGACATAGAACTGCCCGATGCCGAAGAATCCGTGCGGCTGCTCGAGGCAGACGATCTCGTCGAAGTCGCCTCCCAGCCGCTGCTCGGTTCCTGGCGGTGCGACCGGGACCGCGAGGATCACCCTTGCGGCACCCCGGTGCTTCAGCGCCTGCCCGGCGGCGATGGCCGTGCCGCCCGTCGCGATGCCGTCGTCGACGAGGATGATGGTGCGGCCCTCGACCGGGAGTGGATCCTCATCCCCCCGGTAGAGGTGCCGGCGGCGCTCCAGCTCCTCCGACTCGAGAGCGACAACCGCTTCCAACTCCTCCTCGGAGATCCCGATCAACTCGATATCGGCCCGGCGGACGATGCGGACGCCGCCCTCGGCGATTGCGCCGATCCCGTACTCGGGGTTGAACGGCGCCCCGAGCTTCCTGACCAGGACTATGTCGAGCGGGGAGCCGAGCGCTCGTGCGACCTCAAAGCCGACCGGGACACCGCCGCGCGGCAGCGCGACCACCAACGGCGCCTCCTCCGCAAGGGGCTGAAGCGCCTCGGCGAGCCGACGGCCCGCGTCGCGGCGATCCAAGAACACGGCAAGTCGATGAGCCACAGGCCACCTCCATTCCCTTTCTGCTCAGTGGCGCAGGAGCGCCGCGATCCTCCCCAGATCATCGAGGTCCTCGCTCTCGACGATCGCTTCTCGGCCGACTGTTCGCGAGCGGCCTCGACTGCGTCCCGGAACAGATCGTCCGAAGCCCTCCAGGCGCCCGACGAGGCGGTTCAGAGACCCGAGCTCCGCCAGCCCTCGAACCTTCTTCGTGTCGACCTCTCGCAGCTCCATCGATTCGGCCGCATTCTCGTTCCGGCCATGCGCCAGGACATCCGTGGAATTCCCGCGAGTTGATGCGGACTTTCCCCGTCGCCAACGGCCGCCAGGCGGCCTAGGCTCATTCCGACCGCACCCGGACCTAAGGAGGCAGCCGATGGCATCGGTAGGGGCCGGCCCGTCCAGGGTCGGCGCAGGACCGCTACTGGCAGCTGAACGCGCGATCGATCTCGGCGGCCGGATCATGCGTGGGGGTCGCCTCCACATCGGGGCGCTGTTCGCGAAGGGTGATCGCGACTTCGCCACCGACGTCGACGTCCAGATCGAATCCGCGGTCAAGGATTCGTTGGCGCGCGCGACACCCGAGATCCCGTTCCTCGGGGAGGAGGAGGACGGTGAGCTCGAAGGCGAGGGGCCACGTTGGGTACTGGACCCGATCGACGGCACGATCAACTTCAGCAAGGACAGCCCGCTCTGCGCGATCTCCCTCTCGCTGCTGGTCGGGGGTCAGCCCGTGCTCGGAATCGTCGACACGCCACTGCTGGGAGAGAGATTTGTCGCCACCCAGGGCGGCGGCGCCTTCCTCAACGGCACGAGGATCACGGTCGCCGAGATCGAGGACCTGAGCGAGGCGATGGTCGGCCTCGCCGACTTCAAGGTGGGTGTGGGGTCCGAGGAGGAGAACAGGATCCACCTCGCGCTGCTCGGCCGGCTCGCACACCAATGCCTCCGGGTGCGGATGCACGGCTCGGCCGCGCTCGATTTGGCCTGGCTCGCGGCCGGGCGCCTGCACGCGACCGCGATGCTTTCCAATCTGCCCTGGGATGTGACGGCGGGGCTGCTTCTGGTGCGGGAGGCCGGCGGGCTGGTCTACGACTTCGACGGCTCTCCTCACGAAGTCGATTCGCGCTACACCATCGCCTCCGCCACCCCGCTCGTCGACCCGATCGGAAATCTCCTCAGGGAGTCGATGTGAGCGGGAAGATCGCCGTCTTCGCCCCCTCCCCGATTCTGACGATCACCATCGAGCGGGGTGCCGAGCGTCCGGAGGTGCATCTCCATGCAGGCGGGCAGGGAATCTGGGTTGCCCGTCTGGCAGCGACCCTCGGCGCAGAAGTCGCGATCTGCTCTGCGCTCGGGGGCGAGCCTGGACACGTCCTGCGGGGGCTGATCGACTCCGACCTCCCGAAGCTGAGGGCCGCGGCCGCAGGAGTGGCGAACGGCGTCTACATCCACGACCGCCGTGGCGGCTCCCGGGTCGAGGTGGTCAGCGTAGAGAGCGAGCCTCTCGACCGCCACGCCTCCGACGAGCTGTACGGAATCGCGGTCGGCGCCGGCCTCGACGCCGACCTGACCCTGATCACCGGCTGCCAGCCTGCCGATCTCGTTCCAGCGGATCTCTATCGCCGTCTCGTCTCCGATCTGCGAGCCAACGGCAAACTCGTGATCGCCGACCTGACCGGTCCGCTGATGACCTCCACTCTGGAAGGCGGCGTGGAGCTCCTGCGACTGAGTGACGAGGAGCTTGTCCGCGAGGGCTACGCCAGGAGCGACGCGATCTCGGACCTGCTCGACGCGGCACGCAGGTTCCACGAGGCCGGCGCCGACAACGTCCTGGTCTCGAGGGCGTCGGCGCCGGCCATTCTCATCGGTGACGGCGAGTCCTCCGCGCAGATCAAACTCGCCGGCCCGGTGTTCGAGGCACTCGACCAAAGCGGCGCAGGCGACTCGATGTTCGCCGCCACAGGTGTCGGCCTGGCGCGAGGGATGGGCATGCTCGAGTCGTTGCGGCTCGGCATGGCGGCCGGCGCCCTGAACGCGACCCGGCGCGGTCTCGGCACAGGGACGAGGCAGGAGATCGAGCGTCTCGCCGACCACGTCACCGTCGGCGAGTTGGAGTCAGAGCCCACCGATCTCCCGACGGGCTTATAAACCTTTGAAAATACCCCCCTGGGGTATTAAACTGGCTTGGGAGTCCGATGAGCGACGTCCTGAGCAAGGTACTGGAGGGGCTCGAACAGTCCTTCCTGATGGCATACGAGGTCTGGTGGGCCCTGGTGCTGGGCTTCGCCATCTCGGCGATCGTCCAGGCCTGGGTGCCGCGCGAGCGGATCGAGGCGAGCCTCGCCGGCAGCGGGCCCGGCGCGATCGCCAGGGCGACGGGGCTCGGCGCGGCGTCCTCCTCGTGCTCCTATGCGGCGATCGCGATCGCAAAGTCCCTGTTCCAGAAGGGCGCCTCGGCCGCGACGGCGCTGGCCTTCCAGTTCGCCTCGACAAACCTCGTCTGGGAGCTCGGGCTCGTCCTCTGGGTGCTGATCGGCTGGCAGTTCACCCTCGCCGAGTACATCGGCGGGATCGTGATGATCGTCCTGATGTCGGTGCTGCTGCGGCGGTTCGTCTCGCCGAGCCTCGAGGAGGCAGCGAGGCGCCATGCCCGCGAGGCGGATTCCGGCCACCAGCACCACGCGGCCGCCGAGCGGATGGGCTGGCGTCAGCGGCTGACCTCGCGCGATGCCTGGTCGGACGTAGCCCACAACTTCCGCGGCGACTGGCAGATGCTCTGGAAGGAGATCACGATCGGCTTCCTGCTCGCGGGCTTCATCGGCCTGCTCGGCGACGACTTCTTCAACAGCCTCTTCATCAAGGATGCGCCGCCGCTGGTCGTCGCGATCGAGAACGTGATCGTCGGCCCGATCATCGCCGTTCTCAGCTTCGTCTGCTCGGTCGGCAACGTCCCGCTTGCCGCCGTGCTGTGGTCGGGCGGGATCAGCTTCGCCGGGGTGATGGCGTTCATATTCGCCGACCTGATCGTGCTGCCGATCATCGCCGCGTACCGCAAGTACTACGGCACGGCATTCGCGTTGCGGATCACCGCGCTGATGTTCGTGACGATGGTGATCGCGGCGCTGATCGTCGACGGCCTGTTCAGCGCCCTCGGCCTGATCCCGACCGGGCCTCGGCCGACACGGGCGGACATCTTCGGCTCGATCGAACTCGACTACAAGCTTGCACTCAACCTCATCGGGCTGCTGATTTTCACGGTGCTGTTCTGGCTCACCGCCAAGCGCGGCGCCACCGACCCGGTCTGCGGGATGAAGGTCGACCGGGCGAGGGCGTTCCGCATCGACGCCGACGGTGAGGTCCGCCACTTCTGCTCCGAGGACTGCCTGCACGCCTTCGAGTCCGACCCCGCGAGGTATCTCGGGAGCGAGCCACACCGGGCAAGCCGAGGCTAGAGCGCGGCTGCGGCATCGGCCAGGAACGGTGACAGGTAGCGGCCAACGATCTTCTCCTGCGCCGCGCCCTCCTCCCACGGCGGCTCGTCGCTGGCGATCGAAGTTTCACCGTGGCCGCCGGCCAGATAGCCGGACAGGTACAGCGGTTTCCCTCCGGTCCAGAGCACACCGCGCAGGATCGGGTCCAGCGGCTGAGCCTCGACATCGCAACCGAGTTCGGCGGCGATCGCCTCGGCCGCCGCATCGGCCTGCTGGGTTGCGATCCCGCCCTGCTTGACGGGGAAGGTCGTGACGTCGCCGGCGGCGAACGCGTGGCTCATCCCCCGCACCCGTCCGTGGTCGTCGACCGCGACGAACCCGTCGGCATCGTGAGGGACACCGCCGATCTGCCGCCCTTGGATCTGGGGAAGGCTGAGCACGGCGTCGGCCTCGATCGTCTCGCTGGGTGAGAGCGTCAGGCGGCCGTCCTCGAACCCGATCGGGGTCGCGCCGGTCAAGACCTCGATGCCCCTCTCCGCCAACAGCTTCCCGACACGCTCGCTCGCGCGGCGGCCGAAGAGGTGCAGCGGCGCGTCCTCGGGAGTGACGATCACGAGCTCTGCCTCGTCGACGCCCTGTTTGGAGAGCTCGCTCTCGGCGAGAAGGGCCAGCTCATACATCGGCAGAGCCCAGGTACTGCCGCCGGGCGTCGCAAACACCACCCGCCGCAGCCTGCCCTCGCGCAGGTTGCGGACGACGTCGCGCACATTGCCATCGTCGGCCACGCCCCAGAAGGTCACAGCTCCCGGCACCCCGGCAAGGAGCCGCGAGCCGCATGCGACCACGAGGTGATCGAAGCCGGCCTCCTCGCCGTCGTGGGTGCGCGCAAGCCCACGGTCGCCGTCGACGGAGCCGATGCTGCCGAGGTGGAAGTTGGCGCCACAGCGCTCCGCCAGCGGACCCAGCCGGTAGCGCATGGCATGGGAGGCGCCGTAGGGCTCGGCGACCGCGAAGGGGCGGTAGACGAAGTCCTCGCGCGGCGAGTAGAGGTGGACCTCGACCCGGTCGCCGGCGAGCTCGTGCAGCGCAATCGCCGACTCCAGCGCGGCCACGCCACCCCCGGCGATCAGAACCCGGGCGCTCATCGATGGCCTCCGTAGAGGTGCCGGCGGACCAGGTCCTCCTTGTCTCGCATCGACATGGCGGCGGATTTCCTTCGAGATCCGCGCCGGGCCTTCCGCAAAGCCTTCATCGTTCCTCCCATCGAGTCCCGGAGCTTTCTGTCTTTACCGCCCATGGAGCGAGTCTTCTGCCCTCCGGGCCGGGCGGCATCCGGGAACACCCACAGCCCGTATGCGGTCTACCCCTGATACCGCCCGCCCAACCCCGCCCTAGGCTTGGCGCATGCTCGCCCAGCTGGCGCTGGCACTTGGGGTCGTGTTCGCGGTCAATCTCCTCCCCGCCTTCGGCCCGCCGACCTGGGCGGTCCTCGTCTTCTTCAGCCTCGATTTCAACCTGCCGGCGGTCCCGCTGGTGATCGGCGGAGCGGTGGCTGCCGCGTCGGGGCGATTCGTCCTCGCCACCGCCTCGCGGAGGCTGCGGCCCCATCTGGCAGAGGCGCGGCGGGGGCGCCTCGATCGCGCGCAGGCGGCGCTCAGCGCAAACCGCCTGCGGGCCGCCGGCGGCCTCGGCCTGTTCGCGATCTCCCCGCTCCCATCCGGTCAGCTCTTCGTCGCCGCGGGCCTTATGACCGTGCCGCTACTGCCCCTCACCGCCGCCTTCTTCGCCGGTAGGCTGGTCTCCTACTCGCTCTATGTCGGGGCGGCGACGATCGCCGAGCGAAACCTCGGATCGCTGCTCCTCGATGCCCTGACCTCGCCGCTCGGTGTCGCGGTTCAGGTCGCGATGCTGATCGGCCTCGCCGCCTTGGCGGGGGGAATCAGGCCGGGCGGGCCCTCGTCGACGGTCCGCCCGCCAGCTCCAGGGCCCGCAGCGTCTGATTGACGTCGGTGATCGAGACGATGCCGAAGCTGCCATCCGACGTGGGCACGATCGCACGCCCCACCCGGCGAAACGCCGGGCGATCGAGCAGCTCGGCGACGTCCTGGGACTCGTCGACGATCAGGCTCGGCTCCTCGATACACACGTCGCCGACTCGGGTCGCAGCGCGCCTTCCCTCCGGCACGTGTTTGACGATCTGGCGGTCGATGAGGCCGACGAGCCGGCCGTCGTCGAGCACCGGGAACGCCGACACCGGGTGGGCGAGGAAGTACTCGCGGACGGCCTCCTCGACGCTGATCCCGGCGGGGATGCATATCGCCGGAGCGGTCATCAGGTTACGGGCCAGGCGCCCGGTGAGGGCGGTCCTGACCCACAGTCCCTCGGCCTCCGCCCTCGCGGCGGCGATCACGAAGAACCCGATCAGGGCGAGCCAGATGCCGCCGAACCCTCCCGCCAGCGCGGCCACCACCCCGAGGCCGACCATGGCGAAGCCGAAGCCGCGGCCGATCGCAGCGGCGGTGGTCGTTGCGCGTGTGAGATCGCCGGTGTGGCCCCAGATCAGCGCCCTCGCGACCCGGCCCCCGTCGAGGGGGAACGCCGGCAGTAGGTTGAAGCCGAGGATCGCCGCGTTGACGACGAGCTGGTAGGAGACCACCGCGGTCACCGCCTCCGGGGTCGATGCCGGGAGCATCAGGGCGATCAGGCCGAAGCAGAGCGCGATCGCCAGGGTGACCGCCGGGCCGGCGAGCGCGAAGCGCAGCTCGTCGGCCGCCCTCTTCGGATACCCGCTCATCCGCGCCACACCGCCCAGCAGCCAGAGGTCGATCTCCTCGATCTCGACTCCGTAGCGGCGCGCGACCACCGCGTGTCCCAGCTCGTGCAGGAGGATGCTGGCGAACAGCAGGAGAGCGCTCAGCAGGCCGAGCCCGTAGGCGGCCGCGGGCGCCAGGCCGGGAGCCTGATCGGGATAGTAGGCGGCGCCGAGCGAGAATGTGATGAGGCCGACGATCACCAGCCAGAGCGGCTGGACCCCGATCGGAATCCCGGCAAGACGACCGACCCGCACGCTGCGGGAGATCATCGACATGAGGTCCCGGGCCTCATACGGGCAATCCTCCGGCGATTCGGTGGCAATAGCATCGGGGTATCGCCATCATCTCGCTGTGGCGTTCCCCGGATGGCGCGACCACCGGGGCGAGCCTAGATTCAGAGCAGGCACTTACGAGCAAGGAGGCTCTGAAATGGCAAATCAGATGGGCGTAGGGCGCCCATTCGCCGACTTCGGCGAGTTGCGGCAGCGGATGGAGGAGATGATCCGCCAGGGAAGCCTCGGCGGCGAAGGGGCATGGACCCCTTCGGTGGACGTGATCCGGAAGGACCGTTTCGGCTCCTTCTCGCGCTCGATGTCGGTCCCTCCGGGAGTCAAGGCCGAGGACATCGAGTCGACGACGAAGGACGGGGTGCTCGAGGTCAGGATCCCGCTTCCCAAGTCCGAGGAGGAGAAGGCGGTCGAGATCGAGACGAAGCCGAAGACGGACTGACAGATGCGCCTGCTGGTCGCCCACGACGGCCGCGACGGTGGCCGCGACGCACTCGAGCTGGCGCGGGTTCTCGCGTCCGCCGATGAGGATGCGAGCGCGGTCGTGGTCACCGTCCTCGTCCCTGGGCCGCTGCCGACGGAATACGCGCAGCTCGACGCGGAGCAAGCGACAGACGCCGAGCCGCCGCTCGACGAGGCGAGGCAGGCGCTGGCGGAGATCGAGGTCGAGACCCGGGCCTACGCCGGCAGCTCTCCCGCCGGCGTCATCACCAACCTCGCGGAAGGCGAGGACTTCGACATGATCGTGATCGGCTCGCCCCACCGCGGGGCGATCGGCAGGGTCGTGCTCGGCAGTGTCGCCGAAAGCCTCCTCAGCGGGGCGCCGGTCGATGTCGCGGTGGCGCCGGCGGGCTACGCGCAGGCCGGTCATGACCCGCCCCAGGAGATCGTCGTCGGCTACGACGGCGCCCCCGAAGCACAGGTCGCCCTCGAGCGGGCCGAAGCCGTCGCCAGGCATTCCAACGCCAAACTCAAACTGGTTACGGTGGTCACGCCTCCGGTCGCGGCGCCGGTGATGGTCCCCGGCGCATACGCGCCGGAATCACCCCCGGAGCCCGACCGGGTCATGTCCGAGGGGCTCAACTCGGTAGACAGGACGCTGGCCGCCGAGACGGTCAGGCTCGACGGCGACCCCGCGACTCAGCTGCTCCGGACATGCGAGGAGGGAGCCGACCTCCTCGTCGTCGGATCCCGCGGCTACGGCCCGCTGGCGCGTGTCCTCCTCGGGTCGGTCTCGCGCAGGGTGATCCACAGGGCCCCCTGTCCCGTGCTGGTGGTGAGGCGGCGATGAGCGGCGGCTCGCGCAGCGCGCCCGCCGGCGAGGCGGTGCTCGGCTTCGCCCAGCTCCGCCGCGCCGACGTCGACCGAGTCGGCGGCAAGGGAGCGAACCTCGGCGAGCTCACCGCCGCCGGGCTGCCGGTCCCGCCCGGATTCGTGATCACAGCCGAGGCCTGCGCCGCCTTCTGCGACGGAGGCTGGCTCCGCGCGCGGATCGCGGCGCGGATCGCCGACGTCGATGTCGAGGACACCGCGGAGCTCGACCGCGCGGCGAGCGAGTTCCGCTCGATGGTCGAGGACGAGCCGATGCCCGGCTGGCTCGAGGATGCCATCCGGGCCGCCTACGAGGGCCTCGACGGGGATGCCGAGTACGCCGAGCTCCTCGTCGGTTGCGGGATCGAAGCGATATCGGTGAACATCGACGCTGTCGATCGCGCCCGCAGCCTGATCGGCGCCGCCGAGCTTCGCCTTGTCCTCGAGGAGCAACCCGCGGAAGGAGAACAGAGATGAAGGCCTACCAGTTGACCGCCTGGCAGTCGTCGCCCGAGATGCGCGAGGTCCCCGTCCCCGAGCCTGGGCCGGGGCAGGTCCTGATCAAGGTCGGCGGCGCCGGGGCATGCCACTCGGACCTGCACCTGATGGAGTGGCCCGAGGGGACGATGGACTTCGACCTCCCATTCACCCTCGGCCACGAGAACGCCGGCTGGGTCGAGGCCATCGGCGCCGGTGTCGAAGGCCTTGAGGAGGGCGAGGCGGTCGCCGTCTACGGGCCCTGGGGATGCGGGCGCTGCCGCGCCTGCCGCCTCTCGGCCGAGAACTACTGCGAGCACCAGGCCGAGATCGGCGCCTTCGGCGGCGGCCTCGGGCTCGACGGCGGCATGGCCGAGTACATGCTGGTCCCGCACCCGCGGCTGCTGCTGCCGTTGGAGGAGCTCGACCCGCGCGACGCGGCCCCCCTCTCAGACGCGGCCCTCACCCCCTACCACGCGATCAAGCGCTCGCTGCACCTTCTGGTGCCCGGCTCGACGGCGGTCGTGATCGGCGTCGGAGGGCTCGGGCACATGGCGGTGCAGATCCTTCGCGCCCTCAGCCCGGCCCAGGTGATCGCCGTCGACAGCTCGTCCGAGAAGCTCGCTCTCGCTCGCGAGATCGGCGCCGACGAGACGGTCGAGTCCGGCGAGGAAGCTGCCGCCCGGATTCGGGAGCTGACCGGAGGGCAGGGAGCTGAGCTCGTACTCGACGACGTCGGCGCCGACGAGACGATCGCGCTGGCCAGCCAGGTATCGAGATTCGAGGCCCACGTGACGGTGGTCGGCCTGGCCGGCGGCAAGCTCCAGTTCGCCTTTGGCGCGCTGCCGTTCGAGTCGCAGCTGACGATCCCCTACTGGGGGACCGCGGTCGAGCTGTCGGAGGTCCTCGACCTCGCTCGCAGCGGCAGGATCCACGCCCACGTCGAGCGCTTCCCGCTCGACCGGGTCGAGGATGCCTATACCCGGATGCGGGAGGGCACCCTCGAAGGGCGCGCGGTGATCTGCCCACACGGCTGAGCTGGACCAGGTGTCCGGCCGGGCGTAGAGCGTAGGGTCGTCAGGCGTGCTCTACTTCTCTCACCCTTCCAGCCTCGAGCACGACCCCAGGGCGCACATGCCCGCGCATCCGGACACACCCGAGCGGCTGATCGCGATCGAGCGCGCGATCGGCGAGCGTGAGTGGCAGGGCCTGGAGCGACGCGACGCCCCAGCCGCCGAGGAGGGCGAGCTCGAGCTGGTCCACAGCGCCGGGCAGGTCGAGTCGATCCGCGAGCTCTGCCTCTCCGGTGGCGGCGCCGTCGACGCCGACACCTTCGTCGGCGAGGCCTCCTACCGGGCCGCGCTCCACGCCGCCGGCGGGGCGGGCGCGATGGCGCGGGCCCTGCTCGCCGGCGAGGACCGGGTCGGGTTCTGTGCGCTGCGCCCGTCGGGCCACCATGCCGAACCGACCCGGGCGATGGGATTCTGCCTCTTCAACAACGTCGCGATCGCCGCCGAGCTGGCGATCCGCGAGCTCGGCGCCGAGCGGGTGTTCGTCCTCGATTGGGACGTCCACCACGGCAACGGCACCGCCGAGGCCTTCCGCAGCCGCGCCGACGTCCTCTTCGTCAGCATCCACCAGGCGGGGATCTACCCGGGCAGCGGCCCCTCCTCGGACTTCGGGTCCGGCGCGGGCGAGGGCTACACGATCAACCTTCCGGTCCCCGCCGGCGCCGACGAGGAACTGTGGCTTTCCCTCGTCGAGCACATCGTGCTGCCGGTCGCGACCTCCTTCGAGCCCGACCTCGTGCTCGTCTCGGCCGGCTTCGACGGCCACCGCGCCGACCCGCTCGCCGACTGCCTGCTCGAGGCGGGCTCGTTCGCGAAGATGACCTGCCACCTGCGCGACCTGGCGGCGCGGCTCGAGGCGCCACTCGGAATCGTCCTCGAGGGCGGCTACGAACCGAGCGCGCTCGCCGATTCGGTCGTCGCGACCCTCGCCGCGCTCGGCGGCGAGGGCGACGCGATCGAGAGCGCGCCCGAGGCCCTGCTCACCTCGAGGGCCGCAGCCGGTGTGGCCCGGTACTGGACTCTCTGAGGACAGATGGCCCGCCCCGAGTTCGCAGAGATCCCCGCCTACGAGGTGGATCGGTACAGGGATCTCCTCGGCGATCAGTACGAGCACGTCGCTGCGGCGGCCGAGCGGGCCCGCGCGCTCTTCGCCGGACGAACCGTGTGGAACGTCAACTCGACCCTCAGCGGCGGCGGGGTCGCCGAGATGCTCCGCGCGATGCTCCCCTATGTGCGGGGCGCCGGGGTCGACAGCCGCTGGGTCATCCTCCGCGAGCAGCCCCAGTTCTTCGAGCTGACCAAGCGCCTGCACAACAACCTGCACGGCGACGGCGGCGACGGGGGGGAGCTGGGGGAGAGCGAGCGCGAGCTCTACGAGAGCGCCCTCACCGACAGCGCCCGACACCTCGCGCCGCTGCTCGACGAGGGGGACATCGTCCTCCTCCACGACCCGCAGACGGCCGGCCTGGTCCAGGCGGTGAAGGGCACGGGCGCCACCGTGATCTGGCGCTGTCACATCGGCGCCGACGATCCGGGCGAGGTGGCGCGACGCGCCTGGAGCTTCCTCGCCCCTTACGTAGTCCCCGCCGATGGCTACGTCTTCTCGCGCCGCGATTACGTCTGGGACCTGCTGGATCCCGACCGGGCCGCGGTGATGCCGCCGTCGATCGACCCGCTCTCGCCGAAGAACCAGGAGCTCGACGGCTCGACCGTCGCCGGCATCATCGGCGCGATCGGGCTCGGTGAGGACGGCCTGGCGCAGGAGCACGCCTTTGCCCGCGCCGACGGAACCCCGGCGAGCGTCGCGCGCCGCGCCGAGGTCGTCCAGGACGCCCCGCTCCCCGAGGGAGCGCGCGTCGTCGCCCAGGTCTCGCGCTGGGACCGGCTCAAGGACCACCCGGGCCTGCTCGAGTGCTTCGGGCGCCACCTCGGGGATGGGGACCTCCACCTCGTCCTCGCCGGCCCGGCGACCGACGCCGTCTCCGACGACCCCGAGGGCGCCGGAGTCTGGCGTGAGGTCGAGGCCGCCTGGCATGACCTCCCCTCCGACGCTCGGCGTCGGGCCCATCTCGTCAGCCTGCCGATGGACGACAGCGATGAAAACGCCGCGATGGTCAACGCGCTCCAGCGGCGGGCCGAGATCGTCGTCCAGAAGAGCCTCGCCGAGGGCTTCGGGCTGACCGTCGCCGAGGCGATGTGGAAGCGGCGACCCGTGATCGGAACCCGGGTGGGCGGGATCCAGGACCAGATCGTCGATCGCGAGAGCGGGCTCCTGATCGACGACCCCCGCGACCTCGAGGCGCTGGCAGAGGCAATCCGATTCCTTGCCGACAACCCCGGGCGCGCCGAGGAGATCGGCGAGGTGGCGCGCGAGCGCGTCCGTGAGACCTACCTCTCGCCGATCAGGCTGGCCGAGTACGTCGACCTGCTTTCCCGCATCGACCCCGACGGTGCACGATGAGCGACGCGACCTACCCCGACTACCGCGAGGCGGATGTCGTCCTCCACGACGGCTCGACGGTCAGCCTCCGCCCTGTGCGCCCGGAGGACGGGCCAGTGTTGGAGGAGCTGTTCGCCGGGCTCGACCCGACCTCGCAGGCGTTCCGGTTCTTCTCCGGGGCGGCCGACCTCGAGCGTGCCGGGCGGCTGATGGCCGAGGTCGACTACCGCGGCCGTTACGGCCTCGTCGCCTTTCGCGGGCAGGACCATCGCCCGGTCGGCCACGGCGTCTACCTGGAGATCGACCCGAGCACGGCCGAGGTCGCCTTCGCCGTCGCCGACGACTTCCAGGGGCGCGGGCTGGGGACGATCCTGCTCGCCCATCTGGCGGAGACGGCCGGCGACAACGGCATCGCCACCTTCCGCGCCGAAGTGATGCCCGCGAACCGCCGGATGATCGAGATGTTCCGCGAGAGCGGCTTCCCGGTCGAGATCGAATCGACCCCCGAGGGGCTGCGGGTCGAGTTCCCGACCTCGCTGACGCCGAAGGCGGTGACCCGCTTCGAGGAACGCGACACGATCGCCGCCCGGGCGGCCGTCGACGGGTTCCTGCGGCCGCGTTCGGTCGCGATCGTCGGCGCCTCCCGCCGCCGCGGCACCGTCGGCGGCGAAGTTCTACACAACCTGATCGAGTCTCCATTCGAGGGCCCGATCTATCCGGTCAACCCCTCCGCCGACAGCGTCCAGTCGGTTCCAGCGTTCGGCGGCGTGTCCGACATACCCGAGGACGTCGACCTCGCCGTGATCGCCGTCAGGGCCGAGGCGGTGGCGGAGACCGCGCGAGAATGCGTCACCAAGGGCGCCAGGAGCCTGGTCGTCCTCTCGGCCGGCTTCACCGAGGTCGGCGAGGAGGGCGCCGAGCGGGAACGCGAGCTCCTGGCGGTCTGCCGCGAGGCCGGGATGAGGCTGATCGGCCCCAACTGCCTCGGCCTCCTCGACACAGACCCCGAGAACGGGCTCAACCTCAGCTTCGCCCCCGACGAGCCTGTCGCCGGCAATGTCGCCTTCGCGACCCAGAGCGGCGCCCTCGGCCTGGCGCTGATCGAGTTCGCCGAGGCCAGGGGTATCGGTGTCTCGACCTTCGCTTCGCTCGGCAATCGCGCCGACATGACGGCGACCGACCTGCTCGAGTTCTGGGAGGAGGACGAGAGTACGCGGCTAGCGCTCCTCTACATCGAGTCGTTCGGCAACCCCGGCCGGTTCGCGCGGGTCGCGAGGCGGGTCGGCAGGCGCAAGCCGGTCGTCGTCGTCAAGAGCGGGCGCTCGGCGGTCGGCGCCCGCGCCGCGAGCTCGCACACCGGGGCGCTGTTGGCGGCGTCCGACCGCACCGCAGACGCTCTCGTCGAGCAGTCCGGGATGATCCGCGCCGAGACGCTGTCGGAGCTGCTGGATGTCGCCTCGCTGCTCTCGACCCAGCCACTGCCGGCCGGCAACCGGGTCGGGATTGTCACCAATGCGGGCGGCCCCGCGATCATGTGCGCCGACGCTTGCGATGCGGTCGGCCTCGAGGTCCCTCCGCTCCCGGAGGCGCTGCAGGCCGAGCTCGCCTCATTCCTGCCAGCCGAGGCCGCGGTCCGCAACCCGGTCGACATGATCGCCACCGCGAGCGCCGAGCAGTACCGGCGGGCGATCACCGCCCTCGCGGGGTGGGACGGCATCGACGCGCTGATCTCGATCTACATCAAGCCGCTGCTGAGCAAGCCAGAGGACATCGCGGCGGCCGTCGGCGAGGCTGCCGGAGAATTGCCGCGCGAGATCCCGATCCAGACCGTGTTCATCTCCCCCCTCGACGTCGTCCCCGCAACCGGGTCGCCGCGGCTCCCGACGTACCGGTATCCGGAGGACGCGGCCAGGGCGCTGGGCAAGGCGGTCGGCCACGTCCGCTGGCGCGAACGGCCCGAGTCCCCTCCTCCGGCCTTCTCCGACCTGCGTCCGGACGAGGCGGCGGCGATCCTCGCCGAGGCGCTCGCGGCAGGGCGGGAGTGGCTCGACATGGAGGAATGCGCGCGCGTCCTCGATTGCTACGGGATCGCGATGCCGGAGGCGATCTTCGCCCCCGACCCGGCCGCCGCCGGGGGCGCGGCGGAGAAGATCGGAGGCCGGGTCGCGCTCAAGGCGCACGGCCCGGAGATCCTGCACAAGACCGAGCTCGGAGCGGTCGAGACGGGGCTCGCGGGCAGGGCCGAGGTCGAGCAGGCCGCGTCCAGGATGGACCAGTCGCTCGCCGAGCGGGGCCTCGAGCGGACGAGCTTCCTCGTGCAGCAGATGGTCGAGGCAGGCGTCGAGCTGCTGGTCGGCATCGCCACCGATCCCGTCTTCGGGCCTGTCGTCGCCTGTGGGGCGGGTGGAACGGCGGTCGAGCTGCTCGGAGACGTCTCGGTCCGGGTCTGCCCGCTCGGCGGTGGAGATGCCGCGGCGATGATCGGCTCGCTGGCGATCGCGCCTATGCTCGAGGGCTTCCGCGGTCTCCCTCCCGTCGACCGGGGGGCGCTCGAGGATCTGATCGCGCGGGTCGGGGCCCTGGCGGAGGCTCACCGGGAGATCGTCGAGCTCGACCTCAACCCGGTCCTGGCCCGCCCTGACGGCGCCATCGCCGCCGACTCGAGGATCAGGATCGCGAGCGCCGAGCCGCCGCGGCCGTGGCCGCGGACACGGGCCTGAGCCCCGGCACGCTCACTCGTCGAGCAGCCGGTTCTCGAGCGCGTAGCGGGTCAGCTCGGGTCGGCTGGAGAGGCCGAGCTTCTGTTGCACGTGGGAGCGGTGGGTCTCGACCGTGCGGACACTGAGCGAGAGCCGCTCGGCAATCTCGCGATTGGTGTGGCCGAGCGCCATCAGCCGCAGGACCTCCGTCTCCCGCGGGGAGAGGACGGGCGGCTCCTTCGTTCCCTCTTCCCTGAGGCCGACGGCGATGCCCAGCGGCAGGAACTCGCGCCCCTCGGCGGCGTGGCGGACGGCCTCGATCAGCTCGAGGTGGGCGGCGTCCTTCATCAGGTAGCCGCGGGCGCCGGAGTCGAGCGCCCGGCGGGCCAGCGTCAGGTCCCGTTCCATCGTCAGCAGGATGATCTCGGTCCCGGGTGCCTCCTCCCTCAGACCGGCGACGGCGTCGACGGCGAGCCCGTCGGGCATGTTGACGTCGAGGATCAGCACATCGGGACCGAGCTCGAGGACAGCCGCGCGTGCCGAGGCGATGTCAGCGGCCTCGCCGACCACGGCGAGCTCGTCCTGGCCCTCGAGAAGGGCCTTCAGTGCGCCGCGGACGACGGCGTGGTCGTCGGCGAGGACGATCGTGGTCATGGCGGCCAGCGTAACCTCTCGGTGTGGGACGCCGAGTCAGAGTGAGGAGATGGCCGGTCTGAGAGCGGACGACCAGCGGCCTACGCCTGAGGTGCCCCGTCGCGCTCGTCCGATCGACCCGGCAGAGCGGATCGACCTCCTCGCCCGCGACCTCCGCACCTCGCTGGGCGGCCTCTCGTCCCGCGAGGCCGATCGCCGCCTGCTGAGCCACGGACCCAACCAGCTCGAACGCCGTCAGGGCCGGAGCTGGCCGCGGGAGCTGGCCCGCCAGGTAACCCACCCGCTGGCGCTGCTGCTCTGGGGAGCCGCGGCGCTGGCGGCGATCGCCGGGATCACGCCGGTCGCGATCGCGGTCGTGATCGTGATCGCGCTGAACGCGGGATTCGCCTTCGTCCAGGAGCTCCAGGCCGAGCGCGCGGTCGAGGCCCTGCAAGGCTACCTGCCGCCGCAGGCCAGGGTGATGCGGGACGGGCAACCGCTCCAGGTCGACGCGATGCGGATCGTCCCGGGCGACCTGCTGCTGATCGGGGAGGGGGATCGGATCTCCGCCGACGCCCACATCGTCGAGGGTGCGGTCGAGGTCGACCTCTCGACCCTGACCGGCGAGTCGGTGCCCGTCTCGCGCTCCGCCGATGGGGTTGGCTCGTCGGGATCCCGGCTGCAGGCCGAGGAGCTGGTCTTCAGCGGCACCAGCTGCACCGGCGGCGAGGCCCGGGTGCTGGTGTTCGCCACCGGGATGGCGACCGAGCTCGGAAGGATCGCGGCGCTCTCGCAGCGGGTCGAGCGCGAGGAGAGCCCGCTCGAGCGTCAGGTCAGGCGCGTCGCCTGGCTGATCGCGGCGATCGCGGTCGCGATGGGCATCGCCTTCATCCCCCTTGCCACCCTGGTCACGGGCCTCTCGGTGTCCGACTCGATCGTCTTCGCGGTCGGATTGATCGTCGGCAACGTCCCCGAGGGCCTGCTGCCGGTGATCACCCTCGCGCTCGCCGTCGGCGTGCGCGGCCTGGTCCGCCGTGGAGCCGTCGTCAAGCGGCTGAGCGCCGTCGAGACGCTCGGCTCGACCGACGTCATCTGCACCGACAAGACCGGGACCCTGACCGAGAACCGGATGCGAGTGACCCGGATCTGGGCCGCCGGCGACGACATCGACCTCGAGCGCGAGCCCCGGCCACGCAACCACGGCTCGGCCCCGTTGGACCTCGCCACAGCGATGGCGGCCTGCAACAACGCCCGGGTCGAGGAGGGTGACAACGTGGTGGGGGACCCGACCGAGGCGGCGATGCTCACCACCGCCCGTGCGCTCGGCGCGAGCGAGGACGCAGGATCCAATCGGCGCGCCGAGTTCCGCTTCGACCCGGTCCTGAAGCGGATGTCCACGGTCGACGCGGAAGACGGGCAGATCTGGGTCAACGCGAAGGGCGCCCCGGAGGCGATCCTCCACCTCTGCACCGAGGTGGTCACGCCGACGGGGCCGGCGCCGCTTGACGCCGATCGCCTGGCGACGGTCGAAGCGACGGTCGGCCGTTATGCCGACGAGGGCCTCCGCGTCCTCGCCGTCGCCAGGCGATCGCTGCTCTCGACGCCTGTCGACCGGGAGGACGCGGAGACTGAGATGACCCTGCTCGGCCTGGTGGCGATGATCGACCCACCGCGCGCCGGCGTCGCCGATGCGGTCACCCAATGCCACGCTGCGGGGATCCGGATCATCGTCGTCACCGGCGACCATCCCCGCACCGCGGTCGCGATCGCGAGGCGGATCGGCATCGCCCGAGGGAAGGCACCGCAGACGATCACAGAGGATGAGCTCGAGGCGATGAGCGACCCCGAGCTCGACGCGGCGCTGCGCGGGGGCGGAGAGATGATCTTCGCCCGCAGCACTCCCGAGGCCAAGCTGCGGATCGCCGACGCCCTGCGCGCGGAGCAGCACGTCGTCGCGATGACCGGTGACGGGGTCAACGACGCCCCTGCCCTCCGCGCCGCCGACATCGGCGTCGCGATGGGCCGCTCGGGCACCGACGTCGCCCGCGAGGCGTCGACGATGATCCTCACCGACGACAACTTCGCCACGATCGTGGCCGCGGTCGAGGCGGGCCGGCGGATCTACGACAACATCCGCAAGTTCATCCTCTACATCTTCGCCCACGCGACGCCCGAGGTGACACCGTTCGTCGTCTTCGCGCTCGGCGGCGGCGCGATACCTCTGCCCCTCACCGTCCTGCAGCTGCTCGCGTTCGACGTCGGCACCGAGACGCTGCCGGCCCTGGCGCTCGGGCGCGAGGCGGCGGAGCCGGGGATCATGGAGCGCCTGCCGCGCCGACGATCGGAAGGGATCATCCGCGGCTCGATGCTGGCCCGCGCCTGGCTCTTCCTCGGCCTGATCGCAGCGGCACTGCAGATGGGCGCCTTCTTCTATGTCCTCAAGCAGGCCGGCTGGAGCCCGGGCGATCCGACCGGCGACGGAGCCCCCCTCCACCACGCCTACGAGCAGGCGACGACGATGACCTTCCTCTCGATGGTGGTCGCCCAGATCGGCACCGCCTTCGCCGCCCGCACCGAACGCGCCTCGCTGCGCTCGATCGGCGTCTTCAGCAACCGCCTGCTGCTCTGGGGCATCGCCTTCGAGCTGGCGCTGGCCGGGGTCCTGATCTACGTGCCTCTATTCCAGGACATGCTCGGCACCGCCGCCCTGCCGGCGAAGTACCTTCTCCTTGTCGTCCCGTTCCCTTTCATCGTCTGGGGAGCGGATGAGCTGCGACGCTGGCTGATCAGGCGCGAGAGACGGAAACCTGCGCCCCCGCTTGGCCGCGCAGCACGTCGAGGGCCACGCTCCGCAGCTCGCCGATCGCCGCGCGTCTTCCTGTCGTTTCGACGAAGCGACAGACGGCCTCGAGCTTCGGCCAGGTCGACCCCAGTGGGGAGTTCAGGCCGCGCATCTCCGCCGGCGTGACCATCCCCGGAATTCGCTCGTTCTCGCCTCCCGGCCCGACGTGCACGACGACCGTCTCGGCGGCGACGACGAGGAGATCGGCGTCGAGGCGGCGGGCCAGCAACGCGGCGGTGAGGTGCTCGTCGACGACGGCCTCGACCCCGTGCATCGCGCCGTCGCCTTTGAGCGCGACGGGGATCCCGCTGCCCCCGGCGCAGATCAGGAAGGTGCCGGCGTCGATCAGGGTTCGCAGGCTGCGCAGCTCGACGATCGCCTGCGGCTCGGGCGAGGGCAGGAGGCGCCGGAACCCACCGGCCTGCCTTCCCATGTTCCAGCCGCGCTGGGCCGCGAGCTGCTCGGCCTCCTCCTCGGAATAGGTGGGACCGATCGGCTTGGAAGGAGACTCGAAGGCCGGATCCTGGGCGCTGACCACGACCTCGGGGTGGACCGTCATCAGATCGCGATCGGGGAGCGCATTGCGCAGCGCCAACTCGAGCATCTTGCCGGCGACGCCACCGGCCTGCGGCTCGCCGCCGTGGGCGACCACCACCTCGTGCGCCACGTCGAGCGAGGCGAGGACCTCGGCCGCCGAGATCACCTTGCGCTGGTGGGCCGCGGCCTCGGGCCCCTCGCCGCGCCCGAAAAGCGCCTCACTGCCGATGGAAACGAGAATTCGCATCTCCCCGAGACTCCTCGACCGGGGAGCTTTCCGCATCGGGCCAAAGCCACATTTCCGCATGCGGATCGCACCGGGGGGACCACATGGCAGACTGCGCATGAGGCGGCCGGAAATGGAGAGCGAGCGGCAGATAACGGTTGTCCTGGCCGATGATCACAACGTGATCCGGGCGGGCCTGCGGACGATGCTCGAGCGGGAGGGTGATCTGCGGGTGATCGGCGAGGCCGGCGACTCAGCGGCCGCCGCCAAGCTGGCTCGGGACCGCAGGCCCGACGTCCTCGTCCTCGACCTGAACATGCCCGGAGCCGAGCCGACGCGTGACGTCGGCGAGCTGCGCGAGACCCTTCCCGCAACCGCGATTGTGGTCCTGACGATGCAGCGCGACCCCCGAACGGCCCGCGATCTGCTTCGCGCCGGCGCCGCCGGCTACGTCCTCAAGCAGGCGGCCGAGCGCAAGCTGACCGAGGCGATCAGGATCGCCGCAGACGGAGGCTCCTACATCGACCCCGAGCTCGGCGGGGCCTTGGCCAAGCTCGAGGCCGACCCGCTCGAGGGGCTGAGCGAGCGCGAGCGCGAGCTGCTGCGTCTGCTCGCCCTCGGCCACACCAACCGCGAGATCGGCGAGCAGCTGTTCCTCAGCGTGCGGGCGATCGAGGTCAACCGCGCGAAGCTGTTCCAGAAGCTGGGGATCGATGGTCGCCCCGAGCTCGTCCGCTTTGCGATCGCCAACGGCATCATCGAGTCGGGCCCCACGGGGAGCTCCTCGCCGAGCTAGCCCGGCTGGGGCTGGACCGGGACCCGGGCCGAGATCGTCGTCCCGCCATCTGGCGTCGAGCTCAGCACGATCTCACCGCCGAGAAGCTCGATCCGCTCGCGCATCCCGAGCAGTCCACGTCCGTCGACGGACTCCGGGTCGAATCCACGGCCGTTGTCCTCAACCGCGATCTCGACCTCGTGGTCGACCAGCCGGGCCGTCACCGTGACGCTCGTCGCCGCGGCGTGCTTGACCACATTTGTCAGGGACTCCTGGACGAGGCGGTACACGGTGCGCTCCTCCTCGCCGCTGAGACCGCCGTCGATCTCGACCACGGCCTCGACCGCGATGTCGCCGCGGGCCGAGGTCCTTTCGGCCAGCGCCTCGAGCGCGCCGGCAAGCCCGAGCCGCTCCAGGGCCGCCGGCCGCAGGTCGTTGATCAGGCGGCTGAGCTCGTTGATCTGGCCCTCGAGCTGCTCGACGGTCTGGGCCGCCGCGGATTCGATTCGGTTCGCCCGCTCCGACTCGTCGCTTTCGAGGGCAGTTGCGAGAGTGATCCGGATCGCGGCCAGTCCCTGGAGCGCGTCGTCGTGCAGCTCCTGGGCCCAGCGCCGGCGCTCGCGCTCACCGATCTCGACCTGCTGCTGGAGCCGGTTGGCCTCGATGCTCTGCGCCGTCGCGACCGCGGTTGCGGCGCTGCTGGCAAAGGCCTGGAGCAGCCGCAGGTCCTCCTCGTCGAATTCGGTTCCGCCGGCTTCGCGGTCGAGCGCCACGAGCACGCCGACCCCGCGGCCGCGGAAGAGGAGCGGCACGACCAGGGCCGCTTCGGCGCCCAGCCGCTCCCGGAGCCGCGCCTCCGAGGGCGGCGAGCCCACCTCGAGGTGCTGCGCAACCCGCTCCTGCATCGCGGCCTCGAAGACTGAGTCCTCGGTCGGGATCGTCAGGTGCCGGACCTCCTCGCCGATCTCACCGGCCTGGGCGGCGACGACCAGGCGCCCTCCGCTCCGCAGCAGGACGAGCAGGGCCCGGGCCTCGACCAGCGCCCGGGCGCGCTTGACGATCAGGTCGAGGACGCGCTCGACGTCGGTCTCGCCGCCGACCGCGCGGGCGATGTCGACCGACGTCTCCGAACGGCGCAGGGCCCGCTCCACCTCCGCCTCGCGTTCGCTCAGGGTGGTGTAGAGCCGGGCGTTGTCGATCGCGACCCCGGCCCATGCCGCCAGAGTCCGCGCCGCGGCCTCGTCGTCCTCGTCGAACTCCTCCCCGCCCCGCTTCTCGGTCATATAGAGGTTGCCGTAGGCCTCGCCACGGACCGTTATAGGAACCCCGAGGAAGCTGTGCATCGGCGGGTGTCCGGGTGGGAAGCCGTAGGCATGGGGATGCTGTTCGACGTCGCGCAGCCGCAGCGGCACCGGCTCGCGAATCAGCTCGCCGAGGACACCGCGGCCACGCGGCAGGCTGCCGATCTCGTGCCTGGTCTCGTCGTCGATCCCGAGGTAGATGAAGCGCTCGAGCTCTGTCCGGTCGCGATCGAGGACCCCCACGGCCGCGTACTCGGCGCCGGTGAGGTCGCGCGCGGCCTCGACCACCGCCTTCAACAAGACCTCGAGGTCGAGCTCGGACAGCAGCGCGGTGCCGACGTCGATCAAGCGCCGGAAGCGCTCCTCCTGGGGCTGGCCATGCGACCGGTTTGGTGAGCTCATGTCCGAATAATCCCCCGATTCGGCGGCGAAAGCCAGGGATCTCCAGGCGACCTCGTCAGGCGGCGAGGTCGCGTCGATCGAAGAGCCAGGCGCCGAGCGCGGCGAAGGCGACCGCGACGGCGGTCACCCCGACGAAGGCCAGCGGGTCGATTCCTTCCTCGATCGCGTTTCCGTAGTACCTGAAGACCGAGGCGTAGCGGATGCCGGAGAGGTCGGGGTCGAGGCGGCCGACGAGGTCGATCACGTACATCGTCACGAGCACCCCGGCGACGGCGCCGGTGACGACGCTGGTTCGCAGCGAGAAGCCGGTGGCGACGATGCCGAGCGCGGCGAAGACGAGGGCGAGCGGCAGCACGTTGGCGTAGCCGGCGATCGCCGAGCCGATCGAGAGATGGGCCCCGGCGAGGAGGCTGCCGAGCGCGGTCAGGACCACGGTCATGACGAGCACCACCGAGACCTCGACCGCGGTCGCGGTGAAGCTCGCTGCGGCGAGGCGCATGCGGGACACCGGCGCCGACAGCAGCACGTCGAGGCGGCCGCTTTCGGCGGCACCGGAGAGGCCGCTTGCGACGGCGCGCACCGCCAGGTACCCAATCGCGAGCGGGACGATCAGGCTCAGCAACTCGGCGTGGAGGTACTGCTCGACGCTCGTCAGTTCGCCGATTCCGAACGCTTCCTTCAATGCCGACGGGTAGTTGTTGACGGCTTTCGAGAGCGCGCCTTCGACCGAGGGGAAGATCATCACGATGAAGGCGGACCAGAGCCCGAGCGGCACCCCCCAGGCGAGGAGCGAGCGGCGCCGGTCGGACAGATGGGAGCGAATCAGGGCCCAGAGCTGCGCGATCATCCGGATCCACCGCCGTAGTAGGTGAGGAATACCTCCTCGAGCGAAGGGTGAGTCAGCTCGAGGTCGAGAACGTGGCGTTTCGCGACGGCCTTCAGCACCGGGTCGAGGTCGCCCGCGACCTTGAACGACACCTTCCCATCGGCCGCCTGCAGGTCGCTGACGCCAGGCAGGCCCCGCAGGTCCTCGAGGGGATCGGCGGGATCGGCCAGCTCGAGCGTGGCGGTGCGGAGGGCCTTGCCGAGGAGCTCGTGGATCAGCTCGACGGCGATCAGCCTCCCCTCGCGCACGATCCCGACCCGGTCGCAGACACGCTCGACCTCGTCGAGCTCGTGCGAGGAGAGCAGGACCGTGCAGCCGCGCTCGCGCTCCTCGACGACGAGCGAGAGGAACTCCTCCTGCATCAGCGGGTCCAGCCCGCTGGTCGGCTCGTCGAAGATCAGCAGCTCGGGTGAATGGAAGGTGGCGATGATCAGGCCGACCTTCTGCCGGTTCCCGCGCGAGAGCTGGCCGAGCGGGCGGTCGAGATCTGCCTCGAAGCGCTCGGCCAGCTCGGCGGCACGGCCAAGCCCCTCGAGGCCCCGCAGGCGGGCGAGGAGGCCGAGTGCCTCGCGGCCCGTGGACTGCCTGCCGTACCCGAAGTCGCCCGGGAGGTTCCCGAGTCGAGCCCGGATCGCGACGCTGTCGCGGTGGCTGTCGAGGCCGAAGATGCGCGCCGTCCCGCCGGTCGGGTGCAGGAGGTCGAGCAGGGTCCGGATCGTCGTCGTCTTGCCGGCCCCGTTGGGCCCGAGCAGGCCGAACACCTCACCGGCCTCGACCGAGACGGTGACGTCCTCGATCCCCCGCTTGGCGCCGTAGCGCTTGGTCAGTCCCTCGATCTCGATCACCGGCACGCCCGCATGCTCGCAGCATGCGATCTCCGACATCTCGGCGCCCATCGGGGAAATGCCCACCCGATCTGTGCGGCGTTTATCGGATTCCGGGGGGCGGCCGCTGCCATACCTTCGACTCATGGCAAAGCCGCAGCAGCTGAAACGAAGCGACCCGCTCCCGACCGCCTCTCCTGGCCCGGTCCTGATCGGGTTCGAGGGGTCTGACGGCGGTCGCGACGCCCTCGAGCTCGGCCGCGTGCTGAGCGCGATCGATGGCGGCCGGGCCATCGTCGCGATCCCCCGCAACGCGGGTCTCGCCGAGGAGGCGAGGACGGCGCTCGACGACCCGACTGCGGAGATCGAGGAGATCGGCGTCCTCTCTCCGGCCCTGCTGCTCGTCGAGAGCGCCAGGCGCAATCACGCCGAAACCCTCGTTGTCGGCTCGACCCGCCGAGGCAGGGTCGGGCGGGTGCTGCTCGGGAGCGACGTCGAGCAGATCCTTCACAAGACTCCCTGCGAGGTGGTCGTCGCCCCCACCGGCTATGCGTCCGAGGGCCATCGAGATCTCGCCCGGATCGCCGTCGCGGTCGACGGCACTCCGGGGTCCAAGGCCGTGCTGGCAAGGGCGGAAGAGCTCGCTGGCCAGGCCGGGGCGACGATCGACATCATCCCACTCGACCCCAAGCACGGTGGCGGCTGGTGGCACGGCGTCCGCGACACCGCCTCCGCGATCGCCGCGGCCTGCGAGCCCGACGTCGACCTTCTCGTCGCCGGCTGGCGCCACCGGATGGATCATTTCCGCGTCGGCTCGGTGACGCAGCGCCTGCTCACCGAAACGCCCTGTCCCGTACTGGTCGTGCCGAACGAGAGGTAGGGCGACGTGTACCGCAAAGTCCTCGTCGGCTACCTCGACACCGAGCCGGGCCATGATGCGCTCGAGCTCGGCCGCCTCCTCTCCCAGGCGAGTGGCGCCGACCTCTTCGTCGTCACCGCCTCGGGCGAGGACGGCGGCGGCCTCGCCGGCGTGGCGCGCGCGAAGGAGGCCGACCTCGTCGTTCTCGGATCCACCGGGCGAGGCCCGTTCGGCCGCGTCATCCCGGGAACGACCCTCGCCCGCCTCCTCGCCAAGGCGCCCTGCGCGGTCGCGGTCGCCCCGCCCGGCTTTGCCCTGCGGGCCGGAGCCGCGGACGAGCTCGGCTGGAGACCGCTGAGCGGCGACACCGCCGACCCCGGACTGCACGTGGTCGGGGTCGGGTTCGACGGCTCACGCGCCGCGCACGAGGCGCTCGAGATCGGCACCGAGCTGGCGCTGGCAAACGCCGCAGCCCTCCGCGTCTACACCGTCGCCCGCAACTACGCCCATGTGCCGGGCGCCGACGCGGACGGCCGCGTCCCGGGCATGCCGACCGAAGCCGAACGGCTCCAGCAGGAACTTCACGAGGCGGTCGCGGGCCTCCCGGGCGAGGCCCGGCCACAGCCAGTCTTCCTCCGCGGCAACCCCGCTGCCGAGCTGATCCGCGCGATCGAGCTCGGGGTCGACCTGCTCGTCCTCGGCACCCGCCCCGGCGGGCCGCTGCGGCGGGCGCTGCACGGCAGCGTCTCCGACGCGGTCCTGGCCGACGCCCGCTGCCCCGTCCTGATCTCTCCCGCCGGGGTCAGGGCACCGGTGGCGACGCCGGCCTGATCGCCAGGCTCAGTCGTCCGCGCCGCCCCCGCCGTGCTCTCCGTCCCCGCCGGCGGAGCCGCTCGAATCGTCGGCGGGCGCGGCCGGGATCAGTTCGGTCGCCGGGGACACCGCCGGGGGGGCCGGGTGGCTCGACGGAGGGGTGGAGGTGGTCCCGTTTTCTTCGGCGTTCTTCGGCGTCACCCGCGGCCTCACCGTCGCGGGGGCGCCGCGCTCCTTCTCCCGGGGCCTCGGGGCGAGAGCGTCGCCGGCCGAGATCGGTTCCGACGCGAGGCCGATCTGCTGGCTCGCGACCCTGCTGGCGGCGATCGAGACGGCGGCCGCGATCAGCATCCCCAGAATCGCCAGCGCAATCCAGCGGGCTGTCGGCGGAAGCCTCATCGCCCGAGCCTAGGCAGACGCCGGTAAAGGATTGGCAAAAACGATCGACGCTCGGGTCCCGCCGCCATCGCGAGGGGAGAGCGTCACCTCGCCGCCCCACTGGCGGACGAGCTCGCGAGCGATCGGGAGGCCGAGCCCGGTTCCGCTCGGGCCGCCGCGCCCGGCGCTGCCGCGACTGAAGCGGTCGAAGACCGCCTCCTCCTCGCCGGGCTCGAGCCCCGGCCCGCGGTCGAGGATCTCGATTCGGCCCGACCCGGGCTCGATCGCAACCGCCGACCCGGATGGGGAGTAGCGGATCGCGTTCTCGAGCAGCGCGTCGATCGCACGGTCGAGGTCGTGCGGGGCGCACCAGGCGACGGCGTCGGGGCCGGCGTCTCGAGTCCCAAGCTCGATCGACCGCTCTGCGGCCGACGCCTGCAGGCGCTTCGCCGCTCGGGCCGCCGCGTCGGCGAGGTCGACCGATTCGGGCGGCAGTTCGTGCTCCCCGGCCCGGCTCAGAATCAGCAGCTCATCGACGATCAGCGAGAGCCGGTCGATCTCGGTCAACGCCGCCTCCAGGTCGGCCGCGGCCTGGTCCCCACCCCGAAGGCGATCGGCGAGCGACTCGAGCCGCAACCGCAACCCCGTGAGCGGAGTGCGGAGCTGATGGGAGGCGTCGGCGACGAAGTCCTTCTGGACCCGCAGCAGCCGCCTGATCCGCTCGGTCATCTCGTTGAACGCCCGCGAGAGGCTGCGCTGCTCAATGCTGCCCTCGACGGCGACGGTCGAGTCGAGGTCGCCGGTGGCGACCTGACGCGCCGCGCGATCGAGGCGGCGGATCGGCCGGGCGATCTGCTGCGCGACGACGGCCGCCGCCGCGACCCCGAGCAGCAGCACGACCCCCGCCAGCGCCGCCAGGTCGAGGATCGAAGTACGCACGGCCCGGTTGACCGCGGCGACGCTCTGGGTGACCCGGGCGGCGCCGGCGACCCGGGCGTGGCTGAGCACCGGCTCGGAGGTCGCGAGTATGTCGGTGCCGAGCGTTTCGCTGTGGCGGGTGATCTGCTCTCCATGGCCGTCGAGGGCGGCCCGGACCTCGGGCCTGTCTGCGTAGTCGCGACCGGCCGGGGCGCCGCCGGAGTCCGCCAGCAGCCGCCCGCGGCGGTCGACGACGATCACCCGCCCGCGCACGCTGGCGGCCGAGACCCGGACCAGGCGGCGCAGGGCCGGCCGCTGAGCGGGGTCGAGCAGCTCCGACGCCGAGGCCGCGACGAGGTCCACCTGGCTCCGCGCCTGGCCCTTCACCTCGGAGTCGACGCGGTCGCGAAGGCTCACCGCGAGCGGCACCCCGAGGGCGATCAGCGCCAGCAACAGGACATAGGCCAGCGCCAGCAGGAGGGTGGCCCGGAGGCTTACGGCTCCTCGACCTCCGGCGCGGCGAAGCGGAACCCGACTCCCCTCACCGTCTCGATGTAGCGGGGGTCGGCCGGGTCGTCGCCGAGCTTGCGCCGCAGCCATCCGACGTGGACGTCGAGTGTCTTGGTCGAGCCGAACCAGTTGACGTCCCACACCTTTGACATCAGGTCCTCGCGGCTGACGACCCGGCCGGCGTTCCGCATCAGCTCCGCGAGGAGATCGAACTCCTTGCGCGACAGCTCCAGCTCGGCGCCATCGAGGCGGGCCGCGCGTGCCGCCGGGTCGAGCTCGAGGCCGCCGATCCGGATCGGCTTCTCGTCGGCTGCGGCCGCGTCGCGGGGAGCGCTGCGACGGAGGACGGCCCGGATCCGCGAGATCACCTCGCGGGCGCTGAACGGCTTGACGACGTAGTCGTCGGCGCCCAGCTCGAGGCCGACGATCCGATCCATCTCGGTGCCGCGGGCGGTGAGCATCACGATCGGCACGTCCGAGTGGCGCCGCAGCTCGCGGCAGACGTCGCGGCCGTCGCCGTCGGGCAAGGCTGAGGTCGAGCATCACCAGGTCCGGGTCGGCCTCCCGCGCGAGCTCGAGCGCTCCGGCGGCGGTTCGGGTGACGACCGCTTCGAAGCCGGCCCGCTTCAGGGCCTCCGCGAACGGCTCGGAGATCGAGTCCTCATCCTCGACGACGAGGATGCAACCGCCCGGCGCCGAGGTGGAGGGCATCGACCCACTGTAACGCCGCCCAACCTGGCCCCTTTCGGCTCGCGGCCAGGTTTTGCCAACCCTTTACCCGCGCCTGGGGGGCGCTTGGACGGGGCCTCCCCACACTGGTCACAAATCCGCCCAGGAGGTAGATGAGGTGAAAAACGCTAAGTCACGAGTCGCCGCAGCCGCCACGGTCGTCGGACTGGGGGGGCTCGCCGGTGTAGCGCTCAGCGCCGGGAGCCAGAAGTCGGCCCCGGTCGCCGTCAAGCCGCTGGTCCACACCAAGGTGATCCGGCAGACGGTTCACGTCACCAAGCACAAGAAGCCGAAGCACCCCGGCGCGACCGGGACACCGGGGGCCGCCTATGCAGGCGGGGCGGCGACCGGCGCCGCGGGTGGCTCCACCTACTCATCTTCGGGTGCGCCGGTCACGACCTCCGCCAGCGGCTCCGCCGCGACGGCCCCGGCGCCCAGCTCGAGCCCCGAATCGGCTCCGGTCGTCACCCAGACGAGCGGCGGCTCTGCCCCCGCCACCCATACTGCGACGCGCCACACCGGGTCCTCCGGTGGCCACGCGCCGGTGGTGACCCACACCAGCGGCTCCAGCGGCTCCCACTCCGGCTCGGCCGGCAGCACTCACACCGCCCCGACCCACACGAGCCCCGTCGTGACCCACACCAGCGGCTCGACCGGCGGCACCACGGAAAGCGGCGGCGCCGCGGCGGGCGGCGGCAGCACGGCCCCGGTGGTCACCCACACCAGCGGCTCCGGCACAGCTGCCGGCGGCGGCGGCGAGGGGTCCGACCACGAGACGGGAGACAACGGTGACTGAGCGCGCCGAGGCGGCGGCTCGGCAGGACGCGGCACCGCGGCGGCGGCGCCCGGGCATCGGCCCCGTGGTCTGGGGCTCGGTCGCGCTGTTCGCCGCGATGTTCGCGCTCCTCACCTACCAGCTCAGCTCCAGCCAGCCCCCGGCGCCCCGACCGGTCCTGGTCCGCAAGGTGGTCAAACGCCGCGTCGTCACCACCGTCGTCCCGACCCCCGGGCCCTCGGCCGTGACCACCAGCGGCCAGGTCACCGCGGCACCGCCCTCCGAATACGCCCCGGTCACGACGAGCGCCTCCTGAGATGAGCGAGCACGACGTCATCTTCGATGCGATGGGCAGCCACGTCCGGCTGCTGATCGGCGAGCCCGGGCCCAGCATGGATCCGGCGCCGGCCGCCGCCGAGCGGGCGCGGCGGTTCGTGGTCGAGTTCGACGCGACGCTGTCGCGCTTCAAGCCCGACAGCGAGCTCTGCGCGCTGAACGCGGACGAGCGCGAGCGCGTTCCCGCCTCCGAGCTCCTGCGAAGCGCGGTGCGGGCCGGGCTCAGGGCCGCCGAGCAGAGCGGGGGCCTCGTCGACCCGACCCTCGCCGGCGAGATCGAGTCCGCCGGATACGTCGCCTCGCGCGCCGGGGTCCCCGGCGTCCCGCTCGGGGCAGCGCTGGCCGAGGCCCCGCCCAGGCGCCCGGCCCGGCCCCATCCGGCTGCGAGGTGGCGCCGGATCGATGTCGATGACTCGAGCGGGACGATCAACCGCCCGCCCGGCGTCCGCTTCGACACCGGCGGCGCGGGCAAGGGCCTTGCGGCGGACATGGTCGCCGACCTCCTGCATGGCTATTCCCGCTACATCGTCGACTGCGGCGGCGACATCAGGATCGGCGGCCCCGACGCCCTCCTGCAACCGTTCGAGGTCCTCGTCGAGCATCCCCTGACCGGCGAGCACGCCTTCGTGCTCAAGCTGGGCTCGGGCGCGGTGGCGACATCCGGCCTCAACGTGCGGATCTGGCGCGGCGCCGACGGCCGCTACTCGCACCACCTGCTCGACCCCTCGACCGGGGAGCCGGCCTGGACCGGGCTGATCGGCGTCACCGCCCTCGGCGACACTGCGGTCGAAGCGGAGACGTTCGCCAAGGCGGCGCTCCTGTCGGGGCCCGAGGGCGGGCGCCAGGTGCTCACCGAGCGCGGCGGCCTGCTGGTCCACGACAGCGGCCGGATCGAGACCGTCGGGCCGCTCAGCGCCAGGCCGCGAATCCGAGTTGCGGGGGCCGCCACGTGAACGCGGCAACAACCTCGGAAACCCTCCAGGCCCACGGCTGGTGGCTGGCCAGCCGCGCCTCCGGCCTGGTCGCGCTGGTCCTGGTGACGACCTCGGTCGGCCTCGGGCTGGCGATGGCGGGCAAGGTGATGCGGCGGCCGGGGCTGTCGCGGAAGCTGCTCGCGATCCACGAGCACACCGCCCTTGCCGGAATCGTCGCGATCGCCGTCCACGGCATCACCCTGCTCGGCGACCCCTGGCTCCATCCGGGTATCAGCGGCGTCACCGTCCCCTTCGCCCTCGGATTCCGCCCCCTCTTCACCGGGCTCGGGATCATCGGCGGCTACCTCGCCGCGCTGCTCGGCCTCAGCTTCTACGCCCGCAGGCGGATCGGAGCGCGCCTCTGGCGCAAGGCCCACCGCGCGACCGTCCTCGTCTACCTGCTGGGGCTGGTCCACGCCTTCGGTAGCGGGACCGACGCCTCGGCCGTGTGGTTCCGCTGGTGGGCGCTGGCGACGACCCCGGTGATCGGCGGGCTCTTCCTCTACCGGGTCTTCGCCGGCCGCCTGCGCGGGGCACGGCTGCCCGCCCCGCGGCCCCGGTCCGCACCGATCTCACGAACCCCAGTTCCCGAGGAGGCATGATGGAAGACAATGGCGTCCTGATCGTCGGCGGCGGCCTCGCGGCGCAGCGCTGCGCCGAGAGCCTGCGCCGCCGCGGATACGAAGGCCCGGTGCGAATGGCGTGCGCCGAGCCCGACCCGCCCTACGACCGCCCGCCGCTCTCGAAGGAGCTGCTCGCGGGGGCGGTCGAGGAGGCCTCGATCGCCTACCGCCCCGGCTGGTGGTACGAGGAAAAGGAGATCGAGCTGCTGCTGGGGGCGCGCGCCGAGGCACTCGACCCGGAGTCCCGCACCGTCAGGCTCGAGGGGGGCCGGGAGCTGGCCTACGAGAGCCTGCTGATCGCGACCGGGAGCGCCGCCCGCCGGCTTCCGTTCCTCGAGGGCTACGAGAACGTCCATGCGCTCCGCACGATCGCCGACGCGCGCCTGCTACGGCGGGAGCTCGTCCCCGGCGCCCGGCTGGCGATCGTCGGGGCCGGGTTCATCGGCCAGGAGGTCGCGGCGACCGCCCGGCGCCTCGGGGTCGAGGTGACGATGATCGAGGCGCTGGCAACGCCGCTCGAGCCGATCCTCGGCAGCGAGCTGGGCGCCTGGTTCGCCGAGCTCCACCTCAGCGAGGGTGTGCGGGTGATGACCGGGGCGATGCTCTCCGGCGCCCGCGGCAACGGCCGGGCCGAGGAGCTCGTCCTCGAGAGCGGCGAGCGGGTCGCCTGCGACGCGGCCCTCGTCGGCGTCGGAACCGCGCCGGCAACGGGCTGGCTGCGCGGCAGCGGCCTCGACGAGACCGGGGTCCGAACCGACGCCTCGGGGCGAACCCCGTTGCCGGGCGTCTTCGCCGCCGGCGACGCGTCGATCCCGTTCGATCCTCGCTTCGGCACCCACGCCCGCACCGAGCACTGGGACGCCGCCGCCTGGCAGGGCGCGGCGGTGGCGCAGGCGATGCTCGGCGAGTATCCGGGGACGCCACCGCTTCCGAGCTTCTGGAGCGATCAGTACGGACTGCGGATCCAGTACGTCGGCCATGCCCACCGCGCCGATGCGGTGATCGTCGACGGCGACCCTGACGATCGCGACTTCGAGGCCGTCTTCACCCGCAGCGGAGTCCCGGTCGCGGGCCTCACGGTCGAGCGCCCGCGCTCGATCCCGGCCCTGAAGAAGCGGATAGAGAACGGGCATTGGCCCGCGAAGAGCAGAGAGGAGGCAGCGTGAGCTACCGGGCTGTGGTGGACCCGAACGAGTGCAGCGCCCACGGCGACTGCGTCGAGATCCTGCCGGAGGTGTTCCGCCTCGACGACGTCGCGGTCGTGATCGGCGCCGGCCCCTTCGAGAAGATCCTCGAGGCCGCCGAGGCCTGCCCGGCGGTCGCGATCTCGGTCGTCGACGATGAGACCGGTGAGACCGTCTTCCCCTGAGGGCCCGCGGACGACGGGGCCGCGGTTCATCAGCGGCTGGTGTCGGCTTCGTCGTCGGCACCGAGCTCGACGGCGAGGACAGGCTCGTCGCCTTCTTCAACGGCGCCGTCGCCCGCGAGGTCCTGATCGACCTCGACGAGGAGCGCCGGCGCCTGGTCTGGTCGGTCGTCGACGGTCCCTACACCCACCACAACGGCGCCGCCCAGGTCCTGACCGGCGAGGGCGGCGGGACTCTCTTCGTCTGGACCGCCGATCTACTGCCGAACGAGGCCGCCGAGCTGACCGACGCGATGATGGAGCGCGGGGTAGAGACCTGAAGCGGACGCTCGAGGACGGCTCGGGCGGCGGCTCTTAGCTCACTCGGATTCGGCAGGCCGCAGCTTCTGGTCGATCTGCTCGCGGACCGCGTCGCAGACCGATTGGGCCTCCTCGTTGTGGCGCTCGGCCGCGAGCACGCCGAGCAGGACCTCGGCCTCGGATCTCGAGATCGTCAACTCGATCGTCTGTTCTGACATGAATCCTCCAATCTCTTTCTGGCGAGCTTTCCGGCGGAAAGTTCGAGCGCGCTCATCGGGGATGACCCTAGGGCGAGCTCCCGACGGGATCATCCTTGATTCGCCACAGGCGGGCTGGGGGTAACCCGCGGTCGCCCTGCAGCTAACCTCGCCTCCGTGAGCGCGCCGACCCGCGACGAAGCCTGGGAGCTCTTCTGCGAGTGGACCGAGTCGGACTCGCTCCGCAAGCACGTCCTCGGGGTCGAGGCGGCGATGCGCGCCTACGCCCGCAAGTTCGGCGAGGACGAGGAGCTCTGGGCGGCCACCGCGATCCTCCACGACCTCGACTACGAGCGGTACCCCGACCTCGACACAGGTCACCCGCGGGTCGCCCTGAGGCTGTTCGAGGAACGGGGCTACCCGCCCGAGCTGATCGCCGCCGTCGCCGGCCACGCGTCCTTCCTCGGCGTCCCGCGTGAGACGCGGATGGCAAAGGCGCTATTCGCCGTCGACGAGCTGACCGGGTTCATCGCCGCCGTTGCGCTGGTGCGGCCGACCGGGATCCAGGGGATGACCCCGAAATCGGTCAAGAAGAAGCTGAAGCAGCCGAGCTTCGCCGCGGCGGTGAGCCGCGACGAGGTGCGGCGGGGGGCCGAGGAGCTCGGAGAGGACTTCGACGAGCACCTGGCGTTCGTGATCGCCGCGCTCGAGCCCGAGGCCGAGACGCTCGGCCTGACCGGCTCCTGAGGCCTAGCTCCCCTCGCGCCGGCGGCGCTCGTCGCGGCGGTGCCGAAGCAGGACCGGGGCCACGTACCCGATCAGGGCGCCGATCCCGACCGCGACCAGGAGGGTCACGATCAGGGGCGCGTTGACGTTGACGAAGAGGACGTCGATCCGCACCTCCTGCGAGTTCTGCAGCGCGACGATCAGGACAAGGGCGACCAGGATTCCGATCAGCCAGGTGCGCCAGTTCGACTTGTCGTCCTCTCTCTTCATCCCCCGCCGCAAGATATCGGCGGGCTCGGCTCGAGCGGCGGCGGCGCTCAGACGCCGAGCGCGAAGCTGAGGCCGAGCATGACCGCGGCGCCGAGCAGGATGCCGGCGCTGGGCCCGAGCCGCTGCCGGCCCGAGTAGGCGGAGGGGAGCAGCTCGACCGCGATCAAGGAGAGCATCGCCCCGGCGGCGAACGCAAACGAGAACGGCAGCAGGGACCCGATCTCCTCGACCAGGAGGAACGCGATCAGCGCCCCGATCGGCTGCGGGAGGCTGGTCCCGACCGCGGCCCAGAACTGGCGCCCGCGGCTGAAGCCCGCCGCCGCCATCGGGACCGCGACGCTGGTCCCCTCGGGGATGTTCTGAATCGCGATCGCGAGGATCACGAACAGGCTGAGGCCGGAGCGGTCGGAGGCGAACGCGGTGCCGATCGCGAACCCCTCCGGCAGGCTGTGGACGAAGAGGACGAGGAAGACCAGGGCCGAGGTGCGGGCTCCCGGCCCTCCCCTGCCCATGAACCCCTTCTTCGGGTCGAGGCGGCGGCGCGCGACGCCGAGCAGCGCCGCGCCGGCGAGCAGTCCCAACACGACCGCGAGCACCGATCCTTCCTCGGCCGCCGGGATCAGCAGGCCCGCGACCGACGCCACGCCCATCACCCCGGCGGCGATGCCGAGCAGGAACGGCGTCAGCTGCGCGGCACGATCGCCGAGGAAGAAGACCGGGATCGCGCCGAGCCCGGTCGCGACAGCGGTGGCCGACGCGGCAAGCAAGAGGACGACCACGTCGGGCATCGGCCAAACCTAGCGCCGCTATGGCGAGGCGAGATCAACCATCAGGTCGACCGCGTCTCCGCGCGAGAGGGCGGAGGCTAGGCCCGCTCCGGCTCCTTGTCTCCGGGCCACCTGCCGGTGAGCCGCGCAAACCCGCCGCGGGTGGCGCGGTCGACGAGCCCTTTCGTCAGCCGGAACACGGCACCCTCGACGACCAGGGCGGCCGCCAGTTTCGGCAGAGAGGCGTCCCGCTGCCCGGGTTCCGGCGCCTCCTGGTCGTCGAAGAGGGCCCAGATGCGCTCGAACGCCCGCTGCGCGACGAGGCCGGCGAGGAGACCGGAGATGATTCCGACCGGGGCGAAGATCAGCTTCATCGACCGGCCAGACGGTCGAGCTCCTCGGCGAGTTCGGAGAGGAACGGCAGCGAGGGCTCGGCCGCGCGCAGCTCGACCATGGTCTGGCGGTAGTGATCGAGCCGCTCGCCCTCCGGCTGCACCCCGGTTTCGTTCAGCCGCCGGACCTTGGCCAGCTTGTCGGCGGCGTAGATCGCGGCGACGCAGCTGTTGCCCGCGACCCGGCCGCGATGCTCGGCCTTGCGCTCGCGATAGGCGGAGATCGTCGAGTCCTCGGTCATCTCGCCGACCAGCTCGGCCACCTCGGCGCCGAACTCCGCCTCGATCTCACTCCGCTCGGTGTCGGTGTCCTCGATCACGTCGTGGAGCAGAGCGGCGGCGACCACGACCTCGGGGAAGCCGTTCTCGTCCAGAAGCCTGGCGACGGCGACCGGGTGGTCGATTCTGGTGTCGCCGCGGCTCCGCGGGCCGTGATGAGCACTCACGGCCATCGCGTAGACACCTTCGAGAAGGGCGGATCCGGTCACGAAGTCCGGCGGCGAGTCGAACCCACCGGGCGGAGCCATCAGGCCACCATAGTGCGAGCCCATGGCCAAACTCTGACGCATCCGTCATCGCAGCGACGACCGGATTACGCCGATCCCGCGCAGGAAGGCGCCGAGCCGCCGTTCGTAGAGCCGGGGATCGACGTTCCAGGACTCGACGTGGTCGGCCTCTGGCACGCGGTAGAAGCTGACCCACCGCGGCAGCTCGGCTGCCAGGTCTTCGCTGGTCGCGATCGGGACCACCTGGTCCTCGGTGCCGTGGAAGAGGAGGATCGGGAGCCGCAGAGCCCGCGGATGGTCGAGGGCGTCGAGGTCGCCCCAGTCGGCGTCGATCCGGGCCCCGATCGCCCACTCGACCGGCTTCGCCGCAGAGCCGGGCAGGCCCATCTCGGAGGCCTGGAAGGAGAGGATCCGCTGCCAGTCGAGGGCCGGGGCGTCGAGGACCAGCCCCGCCACCCGGCCCGCCAGCGCCGAGTGCTGCATGAACTGGGTGACCAGGGAGCCGCCCATCGAGTAACCGATCAGAACCAGGCGCCTGGCCCCGTGGGCGAGCGAGTAGCGCGCGGCCGCCGCGAGGTCGCGCCACTCGGTGAGCCCCATGTGGTGGAGGCCGTCCGGGCTCGGTGGCGCGCCGAGGTCCTCGCGGTAGGTGATCAGCAGCGAGGTCAGGCCGGCCCGGCGCAGCGCCGGCAGCAGCCGCAGACCGACCTCGGGATCGTCGTTGATCCCGTGTACGAGGATCGCCCAGGTCGGGGACCGGGGGCCGACCCGCCAGGCCGGCATCGTTCCCAGCTCGCCGCGGACGCCGGCCTCGGCGAACGGCATTCCGAGCGCCTGCCTGGGGTCGCCGCGGTAGACCCTGGAGTCGATCGCGACCTTCATCCCCGGCACGAGGTAGCCGTCGACGCTCCGCAGCGTCCGCGTCACACCACCGTTGCCGCCACCGGCCAGCCTGGCGCCGACGATCGCGTGGCCGGCCTGCCAGTCGAGCCCGTAGACGCCCGGGCGCCGGCTTTCCTCGGTGTCCTCGAGGCGGATCGTCCCCGGGCCGAGGGCCTCGACGGTCACGTCCTGCGGCAGGTCCGAGTGGTCGGGGACGAGCACCGCCGAGGAGAAGTGCCAGCTGATCGCCGCCCCGATCCCGAGCACCGCGATCAGTGCCAGAGCGCCGGCGAGCAGCGCCCGCCAGTGGCGTCGCGGCCAGGCCGGTCCCCCGATCTCCTCTCCCACGGGCCCAGCCTAACCGCGGGGTTGTCGAACCGAATCGGCGGTGAGAGGATGGGCCCCGTGGCGCTCACCGAGCAGGAGCGAGAGCAGGTCGAGCAGGCGAACGCGAGCGGGAAGACCCCGGTCGTCTTCATCCACGGGCTCTGGCTGCTGCCGAGCAGCTGGGACAACTGGGTCGGGCTCTTCGAGGAGGCCGGGTACGCGGGGGTGACGCCGGTCTGGCCCGACGATCCGCTGACGGTCGAGGAGGCGCGGGCCGACCCGGACGTCTTCGCGAAGAAGTCGATCGGGCAGGTCGCCGATCACACCAGCGAGGTGATCGGCGCCCTCGACGACAAGCCGGCGGTGATGGGTCACTCGACCGGGGGGCTGCTGGCGCAGATCATCGCCGGGCGCGGCCTCTCGGCGGTGACGGTTGCGGTCGACCCCGGGCCGTTCCGGGGCGTCCTGCCACTGCCGCTCTCGGCGCTGAAATCGGCCTTCCCGGTGCTTTCTAACCCGCTCAACGCGGGGCGGGCGGTGACGCTGACGTTCGACCAGTTCAAGTACGGCTGGACGAACGCGCTCTCCGAGGAGGAAGCGAATGAGCTCTACGAGAAGTTCCACGTCGCGGCCCCGGGAAAGGCGTTGATGCAGATGGCCAACGCGAACCTCAATCCGTTCACCGAGGCAAAGGCCGACACCAGGAACCCCGAGCGCGGGCCGCTGCTGATCATCGACGGCGAGGTCGACCACACGGTGCCGTGGGCGATCGCCAACGCCTCCTACAAGAAACAGAGCCGCAACCCCGCGGTCACCGAGATCGTGAAAATCCCAAATCGCGGCCACTCGCTGACGATCGACAACGGCTGGCGCGAGGTCGCCGACACTGCGATCGAGTTCGTCAAGCGCTTCGCCCCGCCCGGTTGACCCTCGGCGATGGAGTCAGAGGGTGTCACCGCCCGCCTCGCCGGCCCGGAGGACGCCGAGCACGTCGCCCGGCTCCTCCACGACTTCAACACCGAGTACTCCGAACCGACGCCGCCGGTCGCGACCCTCGCCGAGCGCGCCCGCGGGCTGCTCGCGACGGGCGACATCCGCGTTCTCCTGGCCGGCGCGCCCCCCTTCGGCCTGGCGATGGTCCGGTTCCGTCCCTCGATCTGGAGCGGCGGGCCCGACGCCTACCTGGAGGAGCTCTACGTCGCCCCGGCGCGGCGAGGCATCGGCGCGGGGAGGGCGCTGCTGGAGGCGGCGATCGAGCTCGCCCGGAGCGAGGGCGCAGGCCACTTCGACGTCGTCACCGCCGAGGAGGACACGGCGGCGATCGGCCTCTACGAGAGCTTCGGGATGGTCAACCGCGAGCGCGGCCCCGACGGCCCTCTCATGCTCTACTACGAGCTCGAGATCTGAGCGCGAGAGGAGCACATTGAGCACGGCCCAACGACCGGACCCGACCGAGTCGGTCCGCCACCAGCTCCGCCCCCTTTTCGACCAGGTGGTGATCAAGGAGCTCGACCAGGACCGCGTCCGGCGCTCGGGCCTGGTCGTCCCCGCCGGCAGCCACGAGCCGCCGCCCCAGCAGGGAATCGTCCTCGCCGTCGGCCCCGGCCTCGACTGGTGGGGACAGGCCGGGGTCGAGATGCCGGTCGGGCCGGGGGACCACGTCGTCTTCCCGGCGAGCGCGGGCGTCTGGGTGGAGATCGACGAGGAGCGGCTCCTCGTCTGTCGCGTCGGGCAGCTGCTGGGCGTGCTCGAGTCGGCCTAACCCTCGGAGTAGGCCGGCTCGCCGGCCGACTCGCGCTCCGGCGCCTCGGCCCCTTCGGGCGCCGGCTCGTAGCGGAGGGCCACGACGGCGACCGCGAGGGCCACCGCGACCAGCGCTGCGCCGACGACATAGGCCAAGTGGAACCCGGAGTTGAGCGCGGAGAGCTGCGAGGCGCCGGCTTCGAGCTGGGAGTCGGTGCGCTGGCTGGCCAGGGTCGCCAGGACCGCGAGCCCGATCGCGCCGCCGACCTGGGCGCTGGTGTTGACCAGCCCCGAGGCGAGCCCGGCGTCCTCCGGAGTCGCTCCCGACATCGCCAGCGTCATCAGCGACGGGAACGAGGTGCCGATGCCGAGCCCGGTCAGCAGCAGCGGCGCCAGGAGGTCGGTCGTGTACTGGCCGTCGACCGGGGTGCGGGCGAACAGGAGAAGCCCGACGCCGATCAGGACGAGGCCGGCGATCAGGGTGCGCCGCGGCCCGAAGCGCATGATCAGCTTTTCCGAGAACCCGAGCGACATCGTGCCCATCACGATCGTCGTCGGCAGGAACGCGAGCCCGACCTCGAGCGGGTCGTAGCCGAGGATCCGCTGCAGGTACAGCGCGCCGAGGAAGAACATCGAGAACATCCCGGCGACGAGCAGGGCCTGGATCGCATTGGCCCCGGTCACGTTGCGCGAGTGGAACAGGCGCAGCGGCATCAGCGGCGTCTCGATCCGCGCCTGCCGGACGACGAACGCCGCCTCGAGCCCGATCGAGATCGTGCCGAGCACCAGTGTCTCGGTCGCCCCCCAGCCGACGTCGGCGACGTGGAGGATCGTGTAGACGCCGAGCATCAGCCCGCCGACGAGGAGCACGGCGCCGGGGATGTCGGCTCCCTTGTCGAGCCCGATCCCTGGGACGTCATCGACCAGCCGCACCGAGAGGAAGGCGGTGAGGATCCCGATCGGGATGTTGATGAAGAAGATCCAGTGCCAGCTGATCGCCTCGGTCAGGACGCCGCCCGCGAGGAGGCCGATCGAGCCGCCGGCCGAGGCGACGAACCCGTAGACCCCGATCGCTTTCGCCTGCTCGCGGGGCTCGGGGAACATCGTCACGATCATCCCCAGCACCACCGCCGAGGTGAGCGCGCCGGCGACTCCCTGGATGAATCGCGCGGAGATCAGCATCCCCTGGGTCTGGGAGACGGCGCAGAAGAGCGAGGCGAAGATGAAGACCGTGAGCCCAGTGAGGAAGATGCGCCGTTTGCCGACCAGGTCGCCGAGCCTGCCGACCAGCAGCAGCAGGCCCCCGAACGGGATCAGGTACGCGTTGACGACCCAGGCGAGGCTGCTCTGGCTGAACCCGAGGTCCTCCTGGATCGAGGGGAGCGCGACGTTCACGATCGTGATGTCGAGGACGATCATGAGGACCCCCGTACAGAGCACGTAGAGGGCGAGCCAGCGGCGGCGGTCTTCGGCGGCGGCGGTCATGCCGTGGACCCTAGCAAATACTCCTGAAAAATGACTACCAGGTTGCAAGTTTGTACTAAACGACATAGACTTGCGACATGGCGACTACCCGCTCCTACGGGGATGCATGCCGATTCGCCTCGGCTCTCGACGTGGTCGGGGAGCGCTGGGCGCTGCTGGTCGTCCGTGAGCTCCTGCTCGGCCCCAAGCGCTTCACGGACATCCGCGCCGGCCTGCCGGGAGCCAGTCCCAACATACTCTCCGAGCGCCTCCGGGAGCTCGAGAACGGAGGCGTCATCCGCCGCCGCAAGCTTGCCCCGCCCGCGGGCTCGTGGGTCTACGAGCTGACCGAGTGGGGGGCCGAGCTGGAGCCGGTGATCACCCGGCTCGGCAGCTGGGGCGCCCGCTCTCCCCTACCCCCCTCCGGAACCCGGATCGGCGTCGACTCGATCGCCCTCGCGCTTCGCTCTCTGTTCGACCCCGATCGGGCCGGCGACCTGAGCGCCGTCTACGAGCTGCGGGTTGACGGCACCCGGTTCCGGGTGACGGTCGGTGGCGGCGAGATCGAGCTCGAGCGCGGCGCCGCCGAGGCGCCGGACCTGACGATCGAGGGCGAGCCCGCCGACCTCGCGGCGCTGATCACCGGCCGGGTCGCGCTCGATTCAGCGCTCGATTCGGGCGCAATCCGGATCGAGGGCGGCCGGCGCGAGGCAGGCCGGTTCCTGCGCCTCTTCCCGATGCCCGAGCGGTGCGCGGCGAGCGCTCAGGCGGGGGCGGCGGACGAGAGCGGCGTCGCGATCACCGTGTAGACCTCCCACTCGTCCGCGACCCCCTTCAACGAGTGGCGGCCGCAGGGGTCGAACTCGATCCCGGAGCCGATCACCAGGTCGCGGACGGTGCGCGATGCGAGCACCGTCCCGCCCTCCGCAAGCGCCGAGATCCTGGCGGCGACGTGGACCGCGATGCCGCCGACGTCATCGCCGATCAGCTCGACCTCGCCGGTGTGCAGCCCGGCCCTCACCGCGATCCCGAGCGAGGGCGCGTCGGTGACCACCGCCCGCGCGCACTCGACGGCTCGGGTCGGCCCGTCGAATGTCGCCAGGAACCCGTCGCCGGTCGTCTTGATCTCCCGTCCTCCGAACCGCTCGAGGTGGCGGCGGACCAGCTCCTGGTGGCGCTCTAGCAGGTCGCGCCAGCGGCTGTCGCCCATCTCGGTCGCGAGCCTGGTCGAGTCGACGATGTCGGTGAAGAGGACGGTCGCCAGCACCCGGTCGACCTTGGGGCCCGGCCGCACCCCTGTCAGGAACTCCTCGATCTCGTCCAGGATCCGCTCGGTGTCCTCACCGGCCCACGGAGCGTGGTCGACACCCTCCAGCTCGATGTAGCGACTGCCGAGGATCTGCTCGGCGAGCCAGCGCCCGGCGCGGACGTTCACGGCATGGTCATGACGCCGGTGCATGACCAGGGTCGGCGCCTGGATCAGCGGCAGGACATCGCGCACGTCGAGGTCGAGGAACATTTCGAAGAATCGCTGAACCCGGATCGGGCTCGCCGCCTGGCGCTCGTAGCGCGCCTGGAACTCCCGCGCCTGCGGGTCCTCGGCGTGACTCGGAGCGAAGATGTCGATCGAGGCTCCCTGGCCCCACATCGGCGCGAGCAGCTCGTTGAGGGCTTCCTCTGCAGAATCCCTCTCCGGGGCCCAGGGGTAGTCCTCGGCCCAGGTCGACCTCGCCATCGCCCCGCAGAGGACGAGGGCCGAGGTTCTCTCCGGATAGGTGGCGGCGAACAGCATGCACATCGTCCCCCCCTCGGAGACGCCGATCAGGGCCGCGCGCTCGGAGCCAGCGGCGTCCATCACCGCCCGGACGTCGTCCATCCGCTCCTCCAATGTCGCCGGGCCCGGCAGCGGGTCGGAGAGGCCGACGCCGCGCCGGTCGAAGAGGATCACCCGCGCGAACGAGCTGAGCCGCTCGACGAAGCGGGTGATCCCGGGGCTCTCCCAGACCAGATCGAGATGGGAGACGAACGGGAACGCAAGCACGACGTCCATCTCGCCCTCGCCGACGACCTGGAAGGCGATGCTCAACTCGCCGCTGCGCGCGTACTGGGTCTGCGGTGGCATGGCGGCAGCCTACGCCGCATCCGCCAACCCTGCGAGCGGCGCGGGCAAGGCGCCTTCCGAAAGCAGAGGTGAGGAAAAGCGCCTTGGCCTACGGGGTGAACCCGTCTTCTTCAATCAGACAATGGCGGAATTCATAGGAGACGACGAGGTTGTTGGCCTTGCGCGAGCCGTTGGTGAATTGGACGACCAGCTTCTGGGCGCGCGCTCGTTCCCCCGCGATCGCGGCTTTCCCGGCCTTGCGCAACCGCCCCGCCTGGTCGGAGATCTGGTCCAACCACCTGTCGAGTCGGTGCGCGTCGATTTCGGGGCGCGGAACCCCGCGCAGCTTCGCCAAAGCGTGGCCGAGTGCCTTCGACGCCCTCAGCTGCCGTCTGCCCCGTTCCTTCACCGCAGTGTCTGCTCCTCCAGGCGGGATGGCGCGGACACCGCCGATGATCCGCTCCTTCGCTTCCCCCTCGGCCTGGCAGATCGGCTCCACCTGGTCGCGATATTCGGCCCGCGGGGCTTCGAGGGCCGGCGCCGCGATCGGAGCCGCCAGGGCGCAGGCGAGGAGCAGGCCGGCGATGCCAAGCGCGCGCTTCATCCTCCCCCCAGTTCGGCCCGCAGGGACTCGAGCTGGGAGCGGAGCTCGGCGACCTCGCGCTCGATCCTCCCGAGGCGATCCTCGGACGGCGATCCGGCGGCAGCCGCGAGATCGGGCGCATCGATATCGGCGTCCTCGGTCGGGATCGTCTCTCGATCTCTGGCCTCCCCCCCGGCGCCCGGTCCGAGCAGCTGCTCGTAGCGGTCCTCCTTCTGGCCGGGGCGACGCGGGTGGCGGGCGACGAGGCCCCGCTCGACCAGCCCGTCAAGAGTCTCGTGGACGGCGGGCAGGCTCTCGAAGTCGCACAGCCGCTCGGCCCGCTGCTTCAGCTGCCCCGGGGTCTGCTCCCCGCGCAGCATCAGGACCGCCAGCAGCGAGACCTCGGCCGCGTCGACCTCGAGCGCCTCGTCGAGGAGGTGGCGGTACTTGCGGGCGCGGCTGCCGGCGCCGCTCGCGAGCCTGGTCCAGCCCCGGAGGGCGAGTCGCCGCAGGGCCTCCACCACGGTCTCCTCGTGGTAGGCGACGACCGGATCGCGGTTCGTCGACTGGTTGCAGGCGAGCCGCAGCGCGTTGACCGAGAGCGGGTAGACGTCCGGGGTCGTCCGCTGCTTCTCGACCAGGCAGCCGACGACCCTGATCTCGATCGCGTCGGGCTCCATCAGCGCCTGTCCGGCCGGTCCGGGTAGAGCTCGTCGATCGTGACCAGGGCGCGATACGGCGCGGCCGCCGCCGCCTCGATCGCCTCGCCCCCGCCGGCAAGGCGGTCGACGGCGGCGAGCACCCCCGCGACCTCGAGCCCCTCGGCTCGGATGCGCTCGATCGCGTCGACCGTCGAGCCCCCGCTGGTCACCGTGTCCTCGACGACGAGGCAGCGATCGCCGGGGCCGACGGGGCCCTCGACCCAGCGCTGCAGGCCATGCTCCTTGCGCTCCCCGCGGACGAAGAACCCGGCCAGGCCGGACCCGGCCTCGACCGCGATCGCCGCGCAGGCGAGCGGAATCGCCGCGGTCGCAGGGCCGCCGACGGCGGCGGCGCCGGCCTCGATCGCGGCGGCGGCGATCAGCTCGCCGGCCGCAAGGAAACCGGCGGGGCGCAGCAGGGCACGGCGAGCGTCGACATAGTACTGGGCGACGGCGCCGCTCGAGAGCGTCACCTCGCCGATCACGAGCGAGTGCTCGCGCAACTCGGTGAGCAGGGTCCCCTTGGCGGCTTCGAGATCGGCGACGGCCACTAATACCTTTCGTGCTTCGCTCGGTGCGCGGAGAACCAGAAGTGCACGCTTCCTCGCTCCGCACTCATGCGGCGAATCCTACGGAGGAGGCGTCAGCCGAGCGCCTCGCGGAAGCCCTGGCGCCAGCTTGGGAAGCGCGGCTCCCACCCCAGCTCGCGCTTGGCGCGGGCGTTGGAGGCGCCGCGAAGCTCGACCGCGTTGAGGGCGACCGGGCCGGCGATCAGCTTCGCCAGCCAGAGCGGCACCCGGCGCGGCCTCTTCGCCCCGACCGCCTCTGCGTAGACAGGGGCCCATTCGCGCTGGGGCGCCGGCTCGTCGTCGACGACGTTGAGGACGCCGACCGCATCGCTTTCGATCGCGGCGATCGTCGCCCCGGCGACGTCCTCGACGTGGGCGAAGGAGAAGACGCCGGTGCCCTTGCCGACGATCGGGAAGCGGCGCCTGTGGAAGTCATCGGCCACGGCGCGATCGGCGGCGTAGCTCGTACCGGGGCCGTAGAACCAGCCAAAGCGGAGGACCAGCCCCTCGATTCCCTTGGCGCCGAGAACCTGGCGCTCGAGGTCGGCCAGCGCCGCGACCGCCTTGCCGAAGCGGCCCGGGGCGCCGGTGAAGAGCGGCGCGTCCTCGTCCTTGACCCAGTCGCCGCTCGGCTCATAGAGGAAGGCGACGCTCTCGGCGACGACCCGCCGCGCGCCGGCCGCCCGCGCCGCCGCGATCAGGTTGCGGGTCCCCTCTTCGCGCAGCCTGTTGGTGGCGGCGACGGGGTCCTGCTTCGCTTTCCACTCGATCCGATCCGGCAGCGCGGTGAGGGCGTGGACGACGACCTCCGGCTCGGCCTCGGCGACCGCACTGAGGAGGGCGTCGGAATCGAACACGTCGCAGAGGGCAGCGGTGGCGCCCGCCGCGCCGATTCCGGCCGTGCGCTCCTCGCGCCGGGTCGTGCCGGTGACCTCATGCCCCGCCGCGACCAGCCGGCGGACGAGGGGCCGGCCCATCGCTCCGCTCGCCCCGGCGACGAACACCCTCATCCGGGGTCGAGCCTTTCCGAGACCCGGGCAAGCCAGCATGCCCCGAACGCGCCGGCGGCGATCAGCAGCGTGTCGCCCCAGCCGCGGGTGTCGCTCTTCGCTTCGCCGGTGTCGAACAGGTGGTTGATCGCGTGAAACCCATACCAGAGCGCACCGAGCCAGAGCAGCGGCGCCCGCCACGCGGGCCGTACGACCGAGATCGCGAGCGCGACACCGGCGGCGAGGTAGAAGGCCCCGACGTCGCCGACATAGTGGGAGTTCTCGACCCCATAGTGGCCGATCTGGTCGAAGAACGTGTCGGGCGCGACGAGCGCCATCACACCGAGGACGATGTGAAAGACGGCCGTGAAGGCCAGGATCGCCTGCAGCGCGCGCTCGGAAATCACCGGCGGGAAGCGTACGCGCGGCGGCGGCGCCGATGACAGGGCCAGTGACGCCGCCTCAGCCGGTCCAGTTCAGAAGACGAAGATGCTTTCGCCGTAGTTGATCCGCTCGTAGATCTCTGGCTGGTCGGCGATGAAGGTGCGAATGCAGCCGTGGCTGGCCGGATAGTCGGGAACCGAGTTGTAGCCGTGAACGGCGTAGCCACCGTAGAAGTAGAACGAGTAGTACATGCCCTCGGCGTTGTAGCCCGGTTCCTGCCTGATGAAGGTGAAATGCCCGGTCACGGTCGGGGTCGAGGGCTTGCCCGAGGAGACGGGATAGATGGCGTAGGGCCGGTCGCCCTTGGCGAAGACGAGGACCTGCTTCGAGAGCGGCGCCTCGAGGTGCTGCCCGGCCCCCGGGTGGCGGACCCTGTATCCGCCACGACCCGCGAACGCCCGCTTCACCAGGCCCTTGCCGGCCCTGAAGCTGCGCTCGAGGCCGTTGACCTTGCGATAGGCGAGCACGCCGCGGCCGGTCTTGCCGCCGAAGCAGCGGCCGCTGTTTGCGATATAGCCCATCTTCCGCATCGCCTTCTTGAAGCCTATGACGACGTCGCCGCACTGGCCTTCGTGCAGCGCCGGGAAGCTGACCCGCCAGCTCTTGCGCTCGGTGCTGTCGCCCCCGAGCCGGGCGGTCGCGGCGTGGCGGGCGCTCGCCGCGTACTTGCCGGCCGAGTCGATCCTGATGCCGGCGCGGAAGGAGCCGCTGCCCCCCCTGCCCCTGCTGACCCTCACCGTCCGCCGCTGGATCCGGTCGCCGTTGAGGTAGAAGCTGACTTCCACCGACTGGCCCGGGGCGTAGGGCCTGACGGTCCCGATCACCGGCACCTTGCTCATGATCTGCGCCTTGCCGCCGTGGAGGTGGCCGACCTCGATCTTCACCGTCGCCTTCGGCACGGCGTTGACCGCGCCGTTCTTGGCGCCGTTCTTCGCGGCGAGGGCGGCGGTCGGAGCGGCGAGGGCGGCGGTCGGAGCGGCGAGGGCGGCGGCGACCGCGATCAGCGGGACGAGGCGTCTCATCGGGGCGGACATTGTGCCTGACGGACCGGCCGTGCACCGTTACTGGCCCAGAAGGGCGAACGAGTTGTTCAGCATGTGAAGCATGATCCCGGGCCAGATCGCTCCAGTTTTCTCGTAGAGCAAACATAGGACGATTCCGAAGACCATCAGCGGCGGGACCGCGCTGAGGCCGGTCAGGGCGTGGAGGCCGCCGAAGATCAGGCCGCCGATCAGGGCGGCGGCGAACCGCGGCAACCGCTCCCGCAGGCCCCCGTAGAGCATCCCCCGGAAGCAGACCTCCTCGCTGACCGGGGCGGCGACGACGATCAGGACGATCTGGACCGGCAGGGTCCCGAACGATTCGGCGATGTCCTCCTGCTTCGGTTCGCCGAACACGGTCGTGTAGAGGATCGCGATCGCCAGGTAGGCGACCACGGCGACGAACATCCAGAGCAGCGCCGAGGGAACCTCGAAGCGGCGGGCCCCGAGCCGGCGCAGCGCCTCGCGGATCGGCACGCCGCCCCTCGCCGCGATCGCGATCGGCACGATCAGGAACCCGAACGCTGTCGCGAACTGGACGAACGCGTTGGCGGCGCTGCTGAGGTCCCCTTCGCCGCTGGGATGATCGATGAGCACCGCCGGGATGCCGAGAATGATCCCGACGACAAGCGCCAGGACGACGCCGAAAAGAGCCGCGGCCGGGCCCCAGTTGGAGTAGGGGAAGCTCTGCTTTGGGGGTAGGTTTGCCTCCATGTCGCCGGCAGTCTCACAGGTCTCGCGCTCGACGAAAACGAGGCTGCGGTTCCTGCGCCGGGTGTTCGTCCTCGTCCTCGTCCTCGTCCTCGCGGCGCTGGCCCTGGCCCAGTTCACCGAGCTCAACCGGCTCGCGACCGGAATCCTCGCCTCGACCGCCGTCGCCGCCGCGATCATCGGGTTCGCCGCCCAGCACACGCTTGGCAACCTGGTGGCCGGGGTCCAGCTCGCGATCTCGCAGCCGATCAAAATCGGCGACCGGATCTCATTCGAAGAGGTCGAGGGCCGGGTGATCGACATCACCCTTGCCTACACCTACGTCGACCCCGGGGACGCCAGCTCTGTCGTGATCCCGAACCAGCTGCTGGTGGAAGGCGTCGTGCAGAACCACTCGACCGGGGACACGCAGGTCTGAGCGGAGGCGGCGTCGAAGTACCCTTTTTGGGATGACGCAGCGCCAACGCCGCCGTGCCCGCCGCCGCGGCGGGGCCAGCAGCAAGATCCTCTTCGTCCTCGCGGCGGCGTTCGCCCTGCTCGCGGTCCTCTCGGTCGGCGTCGCCTCCTGGGTCCTCGACGTCGCCGCCAAGGCCCCGCCGCTCTCGGACTGCCGGCCGATCGACCGCGGCGGCAACTCGACCCTCTTCGCCGGGGACGGAAGCAAGCTCGGCTACATCGCCTCCGACCAGGCGCGGACACCGGTCTCGATCAAGCGCGTCCCCACAGACCTCAAAAACGCGACCGTCGCGATCGAGGACGAGCGCTTCTACGAACACGACGGGATCGATTACGAGGGCGGCCTGCGGGCGCTGGTCAAGAACGTCGAGGCGGGCAAGATCGTCCAGGGCGGATCGACGATCACGATGCAGCTGATGCGGAACCTCTGTATCACCGACCCCAAGCGCGACATCGAACGCAAGATCCAGGAGGCCAAACTCGCGCTCGAGTACGAGAAGAAGTTCAGCAAGGAAGACATCCTCGGCAAGTACCTGAACGGGGCCTCCTACGGGACGATCAACGGCAGCACCGCGGTCGGGGTCCAGGCCGCCTCGCAGATCTACTTCTCGAAACCGGTCTGGAAGCTGACCCTCGAGCAGGCGGCGATGCTCGCCGGGCTGCCGCAGGCGCCCTCCGACTACAACCCGATCCTCAACCCGAAGGGCGCGCTCGAACGCCGCAACGAGGTGCTGGCGAAAATGGGCGACCTCGGCTACATCTCCAAGCGGCGGGCGCTCGAGGGCGAGCAGCGCGGCCTCGAGCTGAACCTCTCCGACACCTACTTCGAACGCCGCCAGCCCTATTTCTTCGACTACGTCGAGGACAAGCTGATCGAAAAGTACGGCGTCAACACCGTCCGCCAGGGCGGCCTTCGCGTCTACACGACGATCGACCCGAAGCTGCAGCAGGTCGGGCTGGAAGCGGTCCACTCGACCCTTCCCTACTCCGAAGACCCGGCCTCGGCGCTGGTCTCGATCGAACCCGACACCGGCTACATCAGGGCGATGGTCTCGAGCTCGAGCTACAACGTCAGCCAGTTCAACCTCGCCGCCCAGGGCCACCGCCAGCCGGGATCGACGTTCAAGACCTTCGTCCTGACGACGGCGATCAAGCAGGGCGTCGACCCGTACTCGACCTACTACACGTCGAAACCGCTGAACCTCGACCTGCCGAAGTGGGGCCACTGGGAAGTTCACACCGCAGACGAGGGCTACCAGGGGACGATCAACCTCGAGCAGGCGACGGTCGCCTCCGACAACACCGTGTTCGCCCAGCTCGACCTCGACGTCGGCCCCGGGAACGTCGCCGAAACCGCGAACTCGATGGGAATCGAAACGGAACTCGATGGGATCCCGGCGGAGGGGATCGGCGGCCTGCGGATCGGCGTCTCGCCGCTCGAGATGTCCGATGCCTACGCGACGCTCGCCTCCGGCGGCATCCACCACAACCCGATCGCGATCCGAAAGGTCGTCTTCCCCGACGGCCGCGTCGACCACCCCGAGCATCCGGAACCGAAACGGGTGATCTCCGAAGCGGTCGCCTACGAGGTGACGCGGCTGCTGCACGACAACATCACCGGCGGCACCGGCACCGCCGCCTACACCGGCTGCCCGGGGCAGGCGGGGAAGACCGGGACGACCGACAACTACACCGACGCCTGGTTCGCGGGCTACCAGCCGAACCTCTCGACCGTGGTCTGGGTCGGGTACCCGCAGTCCAACGACATCGAAATGGTCAGCGTCCACGGGATCACCGTGTTCGGGGGGACGTTCCCGGCTGAAATCTGGAACACGGTCTACTCCAACGGGGAAATCCCCTGCGAGGAATTCTCCGAACCCGAAACCCCGATCACCTGGGCCCCGTTCTACGGCCACTACACCTCGTCCAACGGTTACCGCGGCTACTCGAGCGGGGGCGAAGAAGTGGAAGCAACCGAAGGGGGCAGAATGCCCGGGCAGGCCGCGGTCGGAGGGTACGACCCGAATGCCTACGCACCCGGCGTCGGGCAGGAACCGACCCCGGCCCCCGAACCTGCCCCGAGCCCGCCCAGCGGTGGTGGAGGCGGGCCGCCGCCCGCGGGGGTCGGTGGCGGCACCGCGACTGGCGGAGTCGGGGCTGGCTGATCTTCTCCGGGCACCGCGGCCGCTCGGCCTCGCGGGCCTGATCGGCCTCCTCGCGGCGGCGGTCCCGCTCGCCGCGCCGGGGCCGGGGCTGGTACCGGCCGCGGCCGGCGATGGCCCGGGCTGGCTGCTCGGCCCCTACGGCGGGGGCCTCGGCGTCGGAGCAGGCGCCTACTACGCCCTGCTCTGGGTCGCCTTCGCCGCCTACCTCTGCGTTCTCCTCGCTGCGCCGGCGCTCGGGACCCGGCTCCTGGCCGGCGCCGCCGTCGCCCTGGTCCTCGCCTTCGCCCTATCGCCGCCGCTCCTCTCGCAGGACGTCTTCAGTTACATCGCCTATGCCCGGCTCGGCGCCCTCCACGGCCTCAACCCCTATGTCCATGCCCCGATCGACGCCGCCGGCGACCCCGTCTTCGCCCACGTCGGCTGGACTGAATCGCCCAGCTCCTACGGGCCCCTCTTCACGCTCGCGACCTATCCGCTGGCGCTGCTCTCGGTGCCGGCGGCGCTGTGGACGTTGAAGGCGGTCGCGGCGGCCTCGGTTCTGGCCCTAGCGCTGCTCGTGGCCCGAATCGCTCCGGCCCGCGGCGTCGACCCGGGGCGCTGCTTCGCGATCGTCGCGTTGAACCCCCTCGTCCTCGTCCACGTCGTCGGCGGAGCCCACAACGACGCGACGGTGATGCTGGCGGCGGTCGGCGCCGTCGCGGCGATCCTCGCCAATCGGGAGGGAGCCGGGGGGGCGGCGGTCGTCGCCGCGATCGGGCTGAAGCTGAGCGCAGCGTTCGTCGCCCCCTTCGCGCTGCTCGGCGCGGTCCGGCGCCACCGGTTCGCGGCCGGCGCCGCGGTCGCCGCGCTCGCGATCGCCGCGGCTGCCCTCGCCGCGTTCGGGCTCGATGCCCTCGACTCGGTCGAGCTCGTCGGCGAGAACCAGGGCCGGGGCAGCCACTACAGCCTCCCCAACCTCCTCTCCGAGCTGCTCGGGGTCGGCGTCGGCCCGGTCCGGGCCCTCACCGCCGCCGCCCTCGCGGCCCTCGTCGCCCTGCTCGGCGGCTGGGTGCTTCGAGGCGGCGACTGGATCCGGGCCACCGGCTGGGCCGCCTTCGGCCTGCTGCTCGCCAGCGCCTGGCTCCTCCCCTGGTACGTCATCTGGGCCCTCCCCTTCGCCGCCCTCTCCCGCGACAACTGGCTGCTCACCGCCGTCCTCGCCCTCACAGCGCTTCAACTCGCCGCCCGAATCCCACTCTGAGTCAGCTGGAGTCGGAACGGCCGGGATGACAGGCTCCCCGGTGGAGATGTCGGCGACTCAGCACCAGGGGATGCCGGGGGGTCCGGGGGAGGGGGATTGGGTGTCCTCTGGACCGGCGGATACTCAGAGGCGAGCGAAGCGAGCGAGTCGGGACAGGGGGCACCCGATCCCCCTACTCAGAGGATTTCCGGCGTATGGATCTCCTGCTTGCCCTCTCTGGCATCGTCCTCCTCCTCAGGGGAGGGATGGAGAACCCCGGTCGGAATCGACCACCCCTCGCGTTTCCCGAGCGCGGTGACGGCGGCGACGTAGAGCACCTCGACCAGGGTCTGGACCCCGCGGACCGCGATCGCGATCAGCGAGCCGACGGCGAAGCTATTGCCCGAGACCGCGCCCTTCACCGCCCAGGCGAAGGCGGCGTCGCGCACCCCGAGGCCGGCCGGGGCGATGAGAGTTGCGAGAGCGGCGACGTACCCGACCGCCTGGGCCGAGCCGACGGTGAGCATTTCGTCGACCGGGACGTCGGAGACCGAGCGGGCGACGCAGTAGACGCCGACCGAGATCACGCCCCAGATCGCGGCGAAGACGACGATCAGGATCAGGATTCCCTGAAGTGAGATCACCCCAGGGAGCGGCTCGCGGCCGAAGGCCTTCAGAACCCTGTTGGCGAGCGGGCCGAAGACCCGCGGATGGAGGACGACGATCGCCGCCGGGACCAGTAGCAGGACCGCCCAGCGAAGCGGCTGGCCCTGGAGGTCGGGGTGGTTGATGATGAAGTAGGAGGCGATCGCGATCGCCGACGTGGCCCCGATCGCCTGTTCGTAGGCCACGCTGGCGAGCGTGATCCGGCGCGGGACGCCGGCGCGCTCGGAGAGCAGGACCCTGCCGAGGACGTAGAGGACGCTGCCCGGCACGTAGCGGGCGAGGAGGGGCTGTCCCCAGGCGACCTGGGCCCGTCCCATCCCGATCCGATAGCCGAGGAAGCGGAGGATCAGGTCCCAGCCGAGCGCGGTCAGCGCGTAGTAGATCGGCAGGACGATGAAGGCGGGGATCAGCCAGAGGACGTGGAAGTGGACCCCCTTGTCCTTGATCTCGGACCACTGGTCGACGACCGTCAGGACCAGGAAGCCGAAGATCAGGATCGCGAGGCCGAGCTGGATAGCCAGCCGAACCCGCTTGCTCTTCGGCGGTTTGGTCCCGAATTGGGCGCCGGCTTCGCCGATTCGGTGAAGTAATGGCTGGCGTTGCTCCACGCAGCCGCACCTTAGAGAGCGCCGGGGCTGCACCGTCGCCGACCCGCCGCCAGAATGGCTAGATGGGCGAGTTCGACCTGCTGGCGCGCGTGCGGGAGCGGCTCCCGCCGCCGGGCCCGCGGGTCCGGCTCGGCAGCGGCGACGATGCCGCCGTGACGGTCCCCGGCGGCGCCACCGCGACCTCCGTCGACGCCCTGGTCGACGGAGTCCATTTCCAGCGCCGGCAGGCGAGCCTCGAACAGGTCGGCGCCAAGGCGCTGGCCGCGGCGCTGTCCGATCTCGCAGCGATGGGGGCGCAGCCAGGCGAGGCCTACGTGGTGCTCGGGGTGCCGGCCGACCTCGATGAGGACGGCTGCCTCGAGCTGCTCGATGGGCTCGTCGCGGTCGCCGAGGAGACCGGCACGACACTGGCGGGAGGCGACGTGACCAGGGCGGCCGCCCTCTCGCTGGCGATCACCGTCGTCGGCCACGCCGGCGACCCCGAGCTGCTCGTCCCCCGCTCCGGCGGCCGCCCGGGCGACGTCCTCGTCGTGACCGGTGAGCTGGGCGGCGCCGCGGCCGGCCTGCTCCTGCTCGAGCGGCCGGGCTCGACCGCGCTCTCCGCGGAGGAGGAGGCGGCGCTGATCTCCCGCCAGCTCGAGCCGCGAGCTCGCCTCGACGCCGGGCAGGCGCTGGCGGAGGTGGGGGCGACGGCGATGATCGACCTCAGCGACGGGCTCACGGGCGACGCGGGCCAGCTGGCGGCGGCGAGCGGGGTCGGTGCCCGCATCGACGCGGCCGCGCTCCCGGTCGCGGCGGGAGTGAGGGAGGTCGCGCAGGCGGTGGGCCGGGACCCGCTCGAGCTCGCCGCCTCCGGGGGCGAAGACTACGAGCTGCTCGCCGCCCTGCCCCCCGACATGGTCGAGGGGGCGGTTGCGGCTCTGGGGGCGACAGATCTCAGTCTGACCCCGATCGGCGAGCTGGTCGCCGGGACTGGGGTCGAGATCAGGCTGCCCGACGGCTCGCCAGTACGGTCGGCCGGGTTCGATCAGCTCGGCTGAGCGGCTCACTCGCGGTGAGCAGCTCGCGCACGCTCTGCCGACTCAGCATCGCCTCCGCGACGAGCGCCGGATTCGGCTTGTACAGCCCGGCTGCGACCATGCTCTTCAACTGCTCGTTTGCCATGTCTCCCATATCGGCGACATCATTCCAGATCATTAGTTCTTGGTAGTCCTACATTTGTCCAGTTCACCCCGCACAGTGCGCGGATTACCCTTACTGCGATGCCCAACGGGACTGCACGGATACTGCTGGTGGACGACGAGCAATCGGTCCAGACGCTGCTCAGCTATCCGCTGCGGAAAGACGGCTACCACGTCACCTCGGCGATCGACGGCCAGGAGGCGCTTCAGCGATTCAGCGAGGCGCGGTTCGATCTCGTCATCCTCGACCTGATGCTGCCCAAGCTCGACGGCGTCGAGGTCTGCCGCCAGCTGCGCCGCAACAGCCAGGTCCCGATCATCATGCTGACCGCCAAAGGCAGCGAGACCGACAAGGTCGCCGGGCTCGAGGTCGGTGCCGACGACTACATCACCAAGCCGTTCTCGATGCGCGAGTTCCGCAGCCGGGTCAAGGCGGCGCTGCGGCGCTCGCGGATGATCGGCGAGTTTCAGGACGAGGGCTCGATCGAGCACGAGGAGCTGACGATCGACTTCGGGCGGCGGATGGTCCTGCTGCGCCGGGAGGAGATCAAGGTGACCTACGTCGAGTTCGAGATCCTCAGCGCGCTCGCCCGTTCCCCGGGCCGGGTCCTCAGCCGCCAGACCCTGCTCGAGTGCGTCTGGGGCGACTCGGAGTACCGCGACCCACGCACCGTCGACGTCCACATCCGCCACCTCCGGGAAAAGCTCGAGCAGAATCCGAAGGAGCCGGAGTTCCTGTTCACGGTCCGCGGGGTCGGCTACCGCTTCAAAGAATGAGGCGCCTCCAGCTCACCCCGCTCGGCAATCGGATCACGATGATCTCGCTGGGCATCGCGATCGGGACCGCGGCCGTCATCTACGTCTACGTCGTCCACATCGCCGGCATCTCCAGCGCCAGGGAGGCGATCACCACGGGGGCCCTGATCGCGCTTGTGCTGGCCCTTGCCACCGGCTTCTACTTCGCGACGCTGGCGACGCAGCGGATCCGGAAGATCCAGGACGCCGCGCACAAGGTCGCCGAAGGCGACTTCGGCGCCCGGATCCCGGTCGACTCCTCGGGCCAGCTCGGCCAGCTCGCCCGCAGCTTCAACGAGATGCAGCGCCGCCTGGCCGAGCTCGACAACGCCCGCAAGCAGTTCATCGCCAACGCCTCGCATGAGCTCCGGACCCCGATCTTCAGCCTCGGCGGCTTCGTCGAGCTCCTCGAGGAGGACGAACCGACCCCCGAGGAGCGGGAAGAGTTCGTCCGCACGATGCGCCAGCAGATCGACCGGCTTACAAAGCTCACCGCCGATCTCCTCAACCTCTCCCAGCTCGACGCGGGCGGGATCGTGATGGCGCCGAGCAGCGTCGACCTCACCGATCTCGCCCGCAGCGTCGCCCGCGAGTTCGGCCCGCGGGCGGACCTGCGCGGCTCGCGACTCGAGCTGCGCACCCCCGACCACCAGGTGATGGCGACCGCCGACCCTGAACGGGCGCGGCAGATCGTCCGTATCCTGCTCGACAACGCCCTCACCCACACCCCCGAGGGCGCGAGCGTGACCGTGACCGTCTATTCCGTCAATCGCAGGGCAGAGCTGACCGTCTCCGACGACGGTGCCGGCATCCCGCAGCGCGTCCAGGGGCGGATCTTCGAGCGCTTCTACACGGCGAAGCCGTCGGGGGGCTCCGGGCTCGGCCTCGCTATCGCCCGCGAGCTCGCCCAGCGGATGGAGGGCCGGATCTCGATCACCTCGACGAGGCGCTTCACCGCCTTCACGCTCGACCTGCCCCCGGGCCCCGCCGAGGCGGCCCCGATCGTCGTCACCGAGCCGACCGGGGCCGGAGTGTGAGCCGGGCGGCGGCGCGAGTCGCGCTGGCGGCCGCGCTGCTGGTCCTGGCGCTCGCGGGATGCGGCTCGAGCGACGGGGGCGGCGGCTCGGGCGCCTCGCACGCCTCGACGGAAAAGACGACGCGGGTCGTGGTCGAGACCAGCGCTCGGGGCTTCAACGCCGCCTCGGTCTTCGCCAAGGCATCGCCGGGCGTGGTCACGATCCGCTCGATAACCGAAACCGGGGGCGCCGAAGGCTCGGGGTTCGTGCTCGATGGGGACGGCAGGATCGTCACCAATGCCCACGTGGTCACCGACGACACCAGCGGCGAACGGAAGGAGGCCGAAGCGGTCTACGTCGAGTTCCCCGATCGCAACGTCGTGCCGGCGAAGATCGTCGGCGTCGACCCGTTCGCCGACGTCGCCCTGCTCGAAGTCGATCCCGACGGGCTCGAACTGCACCCTCTGAAGCTCGGCGACGACCACGACCTCGTCGTCGGGCAGCCGGTCGCGGCGATCGGCAGCCCGTTCGGGGAGCAGCAGTCGCTCTCGGTCGGGATCGTCTCGGCGACCGACCGCTCGGTCCGCTCGCTGACCGAATTCCAGATCGAGGGCGCGATCCAGACCGACGCCTCGATCAACCCCGGCAACTCCGGCGGGCCCCTGCTCGACGCCAACGCACGGGTGATCGGCATCAACCAGCAGATCGAGACCAACTCGGGCGCCAACGACGGCGTCGGCTTCGCGGTCCCGATTTCGGCGGTGAAGCGCTCCGTCTCCCAGCTCGAAGACGGCGGCAAGGCCGAATACGCATACATCGGCGTCTCTACCCAGTCGCTGTACCCCCAGCTCGCGGACCGGCTCAACCTCGACACCGACTACGGCGGCCTGCTCGCCGAAGTCGTCCCCGACGGCCCCGCCGACGAAGCCGGACTGCGCGGGGGCGACGGGCGGATCCGGTTCCAGGGCCTCCCCTACCGGACCGGGGGCGACGTGGTCCTCTCGATCGACGGCCACAAGATCGTCGAACCGGACGACCTCGCGAACCAGATCGCCGGCCTCGAACCGGGCGAAACGGTGACCCTGGAGGTCCTCCACGAGGACGGCGAAAAGGACAAGGTCGACGTCACCCTCGGCACCAGGCCCGAGCACAACCTCGGCGGCTGATGCCGCCCTGCCGGACGCTCCATCCGGCCTGCGTGTAGAAATCCGCCCCCATGCTTCAGGAAGTCAGCCTCGGCAACAAGTCGCTCGCCGACTACACCCACATCGCCGGCAAGGAGCTGAGCGAGCAGATCCGCGCGCTCGCCGAGCCGCTCCAGGGGCACCGCGTCCTCCATGTCAGCGCGACCGCGTTCGGCGGCGGCGTCTCGGAGATCCTCTACACGATCGTGCCGCTGATGCGGGACGCGGGCCTCGACGCCCACTGGCAGGTGATCTTCGGCAAAGAGGAGTTCTTCAACGCGACAAAGCTCCTCCACAACTCGCTGCAGGGGGCCGACGAGACGCTGAACGAGGAGCAGTGGGAGCTGTTCGACGAGATCAACGAGCTGAACGCGAAGGGCCTCGAAGGCGAGTGGGACACGATCGTCGTCCACGACCCGCAGCCGATCGGGCTCCGGCGCGGCGCCGCCGAGAAGAGCCGCAACTGGATCTGGCGCTGCCACATCGACCTCTCCGAGCCGAACCCGGCGCCGATCGCCAGGCTGCAGCCGCTGATCGAGGAGTACGACGCGACGGTCTGGCACCTCCCCGACTACGTCCCCGACGGGGTCGAGGGAGGCGACGGGATTCGGATCATCCCGCCGGCGATCGACCCGCTCTCGCCGAAGAACATGGCCTTCTCCCCCGATGACGCCGCCTTCGTCTGCAACCAGTTTGGGATCGACGTCGACCGGCCTCTCTTGGCCCAGGTCTCGCGCTTCGACCCCTGGAAGGACCCGATGGGGGTGATCGACGCCTACCGCGCGGTGACCGAGGAGCTGCCCGAAGTCCAGCTCGCCCTCGTCGGCTCGATGGCGACCGACGACCCCGAGGGATGGGAGTTCTTCCAGCACACATTCGAGTACGCCGACGGCGACCCCGACATCAAGATCCTCAACAACCTCAACAACGTCGGCGCGATCGAGGTCAACGCCTTCCAGTCGCAGTCCGATGTCGTCCTTCAGAAGTCGATACGCGAGGGCTTCGGGCTGACCGTCACCGAGTCGCTCTGGAAGGGGCGGCCGACCGTCGCCGGCAACGTCGGCGGCATCCCGCTCCAGATCGAGGACGGGGTCAGCGGCTACCTCGTCGACTCTCCCGAGGCCTGCGCCGCCCGCTGCGTCGAGATCCTGCGCGACCCCGAGCTCGGCAAGCGGCTCGGCAAAGCGGGCAAGGAACGCGCCCGGCAGCGCTTCCTCTCACCGCGCCTGCTGCGCGACTGGTTCGAGCTCTTCAACGAGCTGGACGGGTGACAAACGCCGCCTCCTCTGCTCTCGCTCGGGCCCGAAGAAACAGAATTTGACGGGCCCTCGCTCCCGCGTCCGGGGGCGGCTCAGATACCGCCGGGGTAGGCTGAGGTCGTGAGCGACCGCGATCCTCTGATCATCGTCTCGAACCGCGGTCCCGCCCAGTTCGAACGGGACGAGGACGGCGGGCGGGTCGTGCGCAGGGGTGGCGGCGGCCTCGTGACGGCGCTGTCCGGGCTCGTCTCCCACCGCGACGCGCTCTGGATCGCCTCGGCGATGACCGATGAGGACATCGCCGTCTCCGAAGAGCGCGGCGGCCCGGTCGAGCTCTCGATCGACGGGATCGACTACCGGGTGCTGATGGTCGGCAGCGACGCGGAAGCCTACGACCGCTTCTACAACGTGATCGCCAACCCGATCCTGTGGTTCATCCAGCACTACCTCTGGGACCTCTCGAACGCCCCAGATGTCCGCCAGGAGGAGCTCGACGCCTGGGACTTCGGCTACCAGGCGGTCAACAGGGACATCGCCCGCGCGGTCATCGGCCAGATCGAGTCGCGGGAGCGGCCGCTGGTGATGCTCCATGACTACCACCTCTACACCACCCCCGGGATGATCCGCGACGAGCGCCCGGACGCCTTCCTGCACCACTTCGTCCACATCCCCTGGTCGCAGCCCGACAGCTGGCGGATCCTGCCCGGCCGGATCCGCGAGGCGATCTTCCGCGGGATGCTGGCCAACGACATCATCGGGTTCCACACCCACTCCTACTGCATCAACTTCCTCCGCTGCTGCGACGAGCTGCTCGAGGCCGACGTCGACTACGAGGCGGCGGCCGTCCGCCACGACGGAGGCCAGACGGTGGCGCGCGCGTACCCGCTCTCGATCGACGCCGAGCGGCTGCTCCGGGCCGCCGAGTCGGCGGAGGTGATGGCCGCCGAGCGCGAGGTGCTGGAGCGCCGCCGCGAGCACCTGATCATCCGGGTCGACCGCGCCGACCTCTCGAAGAACGTCCTGCGCGGCTTCACCGCCTTCGACACCTTCCTCCAGCAGCACCCCGAGTTCCGCGAGAAGGTCACCTTCATCGCCCACCTCCAGCCGTCGCGGCAGGACGTGCCCGAGTACGCCGAGTACCTCGAGCGGATCGAGGCGCTGGTGGCCGTGGTCAACCACCGGCACGGCACCACCGACTGGATGCCGATCGACCTCAAGATCTACGAGAACTTTCCCGAGGCGGTCGCCCGCTACAAGCACTTCGACCTGCTGATGGTCAACTCGATCTTCGACGGGATGAACCTGGTCGCGAAGGAGGCGCCGGCTGTGAACACCCGCGACGGGGTCCTGATGCTCTCCGAGAACACCGGCTCGCACGAGGAGCTCTCCGACTGCGCCCTTTCGGTCAACCCATTCGACATCCAGGAGCAGGCCGACGCGATCTACCGAGCGCTGACGATGGACCCCGAGGAGCGCCGGGTCCGTGCCCTGCACCTGAAGGAGATCATCTACTCCCGGAACCCGGGCGACTGGGTCGATGCGCAACTCCATGACATCGAGGAGCTTCGGCAGAGCGTTGCGTGATGAGGGGGCGAGGCTTCGATGGCATGGGCTTGACCGAGCGTGTCGCTCCGGGTTCGTTGGTCATCTGCTGCGAAGGGCGTCGCGGCGGTTCTCGCCGTGGTCGCAGCTCTGCAGCTGCTGCCGGGGCTGCTGACACCCCCGGACCCGCCGCCACTGCCCCCAGACGTCGGCCTGATCGGAGTCCACGCCCCGCAACCGAAGCCTTCTCGGGAGCGGAAGCTCGGGCGGGTGGCGCCGGGGGGCTCGGTCCGGCGCAGCGCGAAGTCTGCGGAGGGGGAGGCCCGGGCCCACCCCCCGAATCGGCCCTCTGCCCGAAGCAGAGCGGAGCACAAGTCCGGGCCCACCCCCCGACGACAGGACCCGCCCGGCCGACGAAGGTCGGAGCGCAAGCGGAGCCCCCAACCCGGGCGCCAGGACCCGCCCGCCACCCCGCCCACGATCCCTGAACCTGTGGCGCCGCCGCCCGCACCTCCGCCGGCGGCGGCAGAACCGGCATCGGAAGCGCCCGTGGCCCCCGAGCCGCCCGACGACGGGTCGATGGAGTTCGCGCCGCGCTGAGGATGGTCGCTGGCTATAGTCCATCGCCGCTTTTGGCAGCAACACGCGAATACGAGCTGGTTCTGATGCTGGACGCCGGGCAGGACTCCCCATCGCGCGACGCGCTCGCGCAGCAGGCGCGCGCGCAGATCGAGGGTGGCGGGACGCTGAAGCACGAGAACAACTGGGGCCTGCGCAAGCTTGCCTACGAGATCGCCCAGCGGACCGAGGCCGACTACCGCTGGTTCCGGTTCGAGGCAAATCCCGATCTGCTCCAGGAGCTCGATCACAACCTCAAGATCACCGACGGCGTCCTCCGATTCCGGATCTTCAAAGTCGACCCCGATGCCCCGGTGGTGGTCCCGCCGGCGACCGCCGCACCGGGGCCGGAGTCATCCCGCGAGCGGCCCCCAGCGCCGCCCCGTTCGGCGCCGCAGCCTGCCGCCGAGCCCGCTGCCGCGGAGCCGGCCGCGGAGCCCGCTGCCGCGGAGCCGGCGCCCGCCGCCGAGCCGGAGCCGGAGGCCGACGCCTCCCCTGAGGCGACGGCACCAGAGGCCGCCGCCGACGGCGCCGAGTAGGCCGTCCCCGCTCTTTGCGCGAATCGCCCTGCCCGGGGGAGAGCGGCCGCCGTCCGCCCTCTTAGACTGGGATCCATACAAGCGAATATCGAGGAGTGAGAGTCTTGGCAGCTTCGAATATCAACGTGGTCGTAATCACGGGCAACCTGACCCGCGATCCCGAGCTCCGCAGCACCGGAGGCGGGACCTCGGTCTGCGAGCTGCGGGTCGCCGTCAACAGCCGCCGCAAGAACGGTCAGACGGGCGAATGGGAGGACAAGCCCAACTACTTCGACGTCACAGTCTGGGGAGCGCAGGGCGAGAACTGCGCCAACTACCTCTCGAAGGGGCGGCCGGTCGCCGTCGAAGGCCGCCTCGACTGGCGCGAGTGGGAGGCCAAGGACGGGAGCGGGAAACGGCAGGCGGTCAGCATCGTCGCCAACTCGGTCCAGTTCCTCGGCTCGCGCGACGGCTCGGGGGGCGGCAACGGCAACGGCTTCACGCCGAGCAGCGACGTCCCGGCCGACACCTCCGACTACGAGGGAGCGCCGGCCGGCGGCGGCGGCGGGGGCGGCGCCGACGACGACATACCTTTCTGAGCGCTCTCCGAGCGGCGGCGCCAACCACGGGTCTGTAGCATCCCGGGCCGCAAATGGCTCGGACAAGAGAGACAGGACAGGCTGGGCCGCGCCGCGGAAGGCGCGGAATGGAGCGCGTTCGGCCGCGCAAATACACGCGGATCAACTCCGCCGCGGTCGACTACAAGGACCTCAACCTGCTGCGCCGGTTCCTCTCCGACAAGGGGAAGACCAGGGGCCGGCGGGTCACCGGCCTCTCCCGCAAGCACCAGCGCCAGCTCTCGGTCGCGGTCAAGCGGGCGCGCGAGATCGCGCTCCTGCCGTACGTCGGGGAGCGCTGAGGAATGCCGCAGGCGATCCTCCTCGAGGACGTCGAGAGCCTTGGCCAGCGCGGTGAGCCGGTCGACGTGTCCCCCGGCTACCTGCGCAACTTCCTGATCCCCCGCAAGCTCGCGATTCCGGCCACCCCCGGCGCGCTCGAGGAGGCCCAGCGCCGCCAGGCGGCGGCCGAAAAGGCACAACAGGCCCGCGCCGAGCGCGAAGAGCGGGCCGCCTCGCTGCTCTCGAAGACCGTGCTCACGATCCACCAGCGGGCCGGCGAGGACGGCAAGCTGTTCGGCTCGGTCGGTCCGAAAGAGATCGTCGACGCGATCGCCGAGGCGCGCAACCTGCGCTTCGACCGCCACCAGGTCAAGCTCGAGCAGCCGATCCGGGAGATCGGCACCCACATGGTCGAGATCGAGCTCGCCGACGGCTCGGTGGCCTCGGTCAAGACGATCGTCGCCGAGGAGTCCTAGCGAGCCCATGCGGAGGGAGCGTGCATATCTGGCTCAGCGCGACCGGAGCATGGGCGAAGCCCATCACTAGAGCCCTGCCGCCGGATGGCGGCCTAGATTGAGCCTGTGGGCAAGCGCCGGCTCCCGACTCGCATAACTCGCCGCGCCCGGGCGAGGACGCGCCTCGACTGGGCCCGCTCGGAGCGGGCGACCCTCGGCCTCGCGGCGGTCGCCCTGGGCGGCGCCGCGGCGGTCGTCGCGAGCCAGTTCGGGCGGATGCTCAACCGCCGCTCGCGCGCGCCCGAGGATGGCGAGAGCCTGGTCGAGGCGGCGCCGGCGGCCGCGCTCGACACGGTCGGGGTCGCGGTCACCGGCTACGTCGAGGCGCCACGCAGCGAAACGATCCTCTTCAACCTCCTCGCCGGGTTCCTCGGCTCCTTCGCGCTGATCCGGCTCTCGACCCTCGGCGTGCGCAGGAGGTGGCGCCCGTTCCGCGACATCCGTCTCGGCGACCGCCACATCCACCACTTCGTCCCCGGCATCGTCCTCGCCTTCGGCTCGGGGACGGTCGCGATGCTGACCGAGGACGAGGCGCTCGAGGAGGCCCTCGCGATCCCGATGGGCGCGGGGATGGGCCTGACCTTCGATGAGGCCGCGCTGCTGCTCGACCTCCGCGACGTCTACTGGACACGGCAGGGCCTGCTGAGCGTCCAGCTCAGCCTCGGCGCGACCGCGATCCTCAGCATCGCGATCCTCACCCTGCGGATGCTGCGGCGCGGCGAGCGCCGCCAGGAGATCGCCGGTCAGATCCCGCTGCCGGCGGCCGCCACGGTTCCCGGCTGAGCCGACCGGGATTCTTTTTCCGCCGTTTGCGAAATGGCCGCTACCCGGCTCCCGCCGCCTCTGATTTCCTAGGACGGGGGAAGCGAACGGGGGTGAATTCTGCCGACCGGGGCTCTCCCTTAACTAGACCTCGATGCCGCAGCCGCCCACAGCCCACGTCCCGCCGCAGAACATCGAGGCCGAGGAATCCGTGCTCGGGGCGATGCTCGTCTCCGAGCCCGCCCTGAACCGCGTCTTCGTCGACGTCAAGCTGACCGCCGAGGACTTCTACCTCGACAAGCACGCGGTCATCTTCAGCTGCATCCACGACCTCCATGCGGCGTCGAAGCCGGTCGACGAGCTCAGCGTCAGCGAGGGCCTGGTCCAGCGCAACGAGATCGACGCGGCCGGAGGCAAGCACTACGTCTCCGAGCTGGCGGCGAAGGTTCCGGCCGCCGGCAACGCCCGCCACTACGCCGAGATCGTCCAGCAGAACTCGCTGCTGCGACGGCTGCTCGGCGCCGGGCAGGAGATCCAGTCGTGGGTCAACGAGCGCGACGGCGAACCGCGCGAGCTCTCCGAGCGGGCCGAGAAGCTGCTGTTCGAAGTCGCCCACAAAGAGCAGGCCGGCGACTTCCGGATGCTCTCCGAGATCCTCCACGACGAGGTCGACCGGCTCGAGAAGCTCTCGACCGGAGAGGCCGAACTGACCGGAACCCCGTCCGGGTTCAAGGACATCGACGCGATCACCGGCGGCTTCCAACCCGGCAACCTGATCATCGTCGCCGCGCGGCCGGCCATGGGAAAGTGCCTCGCTGCCCAGAGCCTCGTCTACGACCCACACACGGGCGCGAGACGCACGGCGGCCGATTTGTATCGGGCGCACCGGCGAGGGGAGGACGTCTGGATAGCCTCGCTCGGTCCCGATCTGAAGATGCGGACCGCGAAGGCCGGGGCCGTCGCGGCCAATGGCAGAAAGCGGGTTTACCGCCTGAACACACGACTCGGCAGAACGGTCGAGGCCACCGCCAATCATCCGCTGCTGACAAGCTCCGGGTGGGAGGAGCTCGGAAACATCTCGGCCGGGGCTCGGGTCGCAGTGCCTCGCAAGCTCCCGCAGCCCGACAACTCGATCGAGCTTCCGGAACACGAGATTGTCCTGATCGCGGCCCTGATCGCCGACGGTGCGCTGACTCAGCGCACTCCGCGATTCTGCTTCGGGGCCGGCTCGGGAATTCTCGCGACGGTGGAGACAGCAGTTGCAGCGTACGGGGGCCGAATCCGCGTCGGTGGAGCCAAGGAGCACGGCAATGGCCTGATCAGCCTTGGTCGTGGGGCCACGTCCAATCCGGTCACCGAGATGCTGAAGCGCCACGGGCTGATGGGTCTGCGCTCTGCCGAGAAGTTCGTTCCCGACGCGATCTTCGGACTCGACGAGGAGCGGATCGCTCGCTTCCTCGGCGTCTTGTATGCCTGCGACGGCCACATCTATTGCAGCGACCGGCTTGCTCAGATCGGCTACTCGACGATCAGCGAGAGGCTCGCTCGGGATGTCCAGCACCTGCTGCTGCGCCTCGGGATCGTGGCGACGATCCGGACCCTCAAGCGCTCGGTCTACGAGGGCACGGAGAAGGTAGCTCGCGAGGTGAGGATCACCTCGCAGGAGAGCCTGCGCAGATTTTGCGAGACGGTCCCCGTCCCCGGCAAGGAATCGCGACAAGAGCAGGTACTGGCGCGCCTCGAGTCGACCCCGCGATCGACGAACACCGACACGATTCCGGCTGAGATCTGGGAGGACGTCCTGCTCGCCAAGGGCGAGCGCTCATGGGCGGATGTCAGCTCCGACACCGGCCGTCCCCGCACCCACAACTGGCACGTCGGGAAGCGGGATCCCTCTCGCGGACTGGTCGCAGAGCTTGCAGCTGCCACCAGGTCCCCGACGCTGGAGGAGCTGGCCGATTCCGACATCTGGTGGGACGAGGTCGACTCGGTCGAGTACGTCGGCGTCGAAGAGACCTACGACCTCGACGTACCGGGCTTGAGGAATTTCGTCGCCGACGATGTGATCGTCCACAACAGCGCGCTCGTCGCCAACATCGCCGAGAACGTCGCGGTGAAGCAAGGCATGCCCGTCGCATTCTTCTCGCTCGAGATGTCCGAGGTCGAGCTGGCGCAGCGGTTCATCGCCTGCCGGGCCCGGATCTCGGGCGACAAGCTGCGCAAGGGACAGGTCGCGCAGAAGGACTGGCCGCAGGTGGTCAGGGCGTGCAACGAACTCGAGGAGGCGCCGCTCTGGTTCGACGACTCCTCCGACCTCGGGATCCTCGACCTGCGGGCGAAAGCGCGGCGGCTGCACGCCCAGGAGCAGGACAAGGGCGGGCTCGGCCTGGTGATCGTCGACTACATCCAGCTGATGCGGGCCGACGACCACCGCGCGAACAGGGTCGAGCAGGTCGGGCAGATGAGCCGCGGCCTGAAGATCCTCGCCCGCGAGCTCGAGGTGCCGGTGCTGGCGATCTCGCAGCTCTCGCGGGCACCGGAGCAGCGCCACCCGCCGAAGCCGATGCTCTCCGACCTGAGGGAGAGCGGAAACCTCGAGCAGGACAGCGACCTCGTCGCCTTCCTGTTTCGCGAGGACTACTACCGCGATTCCGAGGACGAGCCGGACGGGCTCGCCGACGTGATCATCGCCAAGCATCGCAACGGCCCGATCGGGACCAGGAAGCTGGTCTTCCTCGACCGCTTCCCGAAGTTCGCCGACCACTCCGGCAAGGATCGGCCAATCGAGCAGCCCGCCGGCGAGGGACCGCCGCTCGACGACGTCGCCGCCACGGGGCCCGACTTCTGATGGCGACACCCCGAACCGAGCCGTTCGCGGCCTGCCCGCTCGGCGTCTGCGACGGGTCGGGCTGGATCCTCGGCCCCGAGGACGTCGCCCGGCCCTGCGAGTGCCGCGAGCAGCGCCTGCGCCGGGGCCGCAGCCGCGGCGTCGCCTCGGTGATTCCGCCCCGCTACCGCGGCGTCTCCTTCGATCGCCCCCCGGTCAGCGACATGGAGCGCGACCTGGCGACGCGGGCGGCGGTCGGCGAGATCCGCGCCTACGTCGATGAGCTCGACGAGCGGCTCGCCGGCGGCCGCGGGCTGTGGCTGTTCGGCGACACCGGAACCGGCAAGACGACGCTGGCGATGCTGGTCTCGAAGTCCGCGATCGAGGCCGGCCGCTCGGTCGCGATCTACTCGCTGCCGAAGCTGCTGGCGAGGATCCGCCGCACCTTCGAGTCCGAGCCGGGCGGCGAGTCCTACCTCTCGTTCTTCGAGCGGCTGACCTCGGTCGACCTCCTCCACATCGACGATCTCGGCGCCGAGAAGCGCTCCGACTGGGTGCTGGAGCAGCTCTACGCGCTGATCAACGAGCGCTACGAGGCCCAACGCTCGGTCCTCGTCACGACCAACCTCCCCCACCAGGACCTCGAGGCCCAGATCGGCGCTCGGACCGTTTCGCGGCTGACCCAGATCTGTGACGAGGTCCCGCTCTTCGGCGACGACCGACGCTACGGCAAAGTTGCCTGATTCCAGGCACAATCCCCTTCTGTTATGCCAGGAGTAGTCATAGTCGGGGCCCAGTGGGGCGACGAGGGCAAGGGCAAGGTCACCGACCTGCTCGCCGAGGGGGCCGAGATGATCGTCCGCTTCCAGGGCGGCAACAACGCCGGCCACACGATCGTCCGCGGCGGAGAGGAGTTCAAGTTCCACCTGATCCCCTCTGGGATCCTCTATCCGGAGAAGACCTGCGTGATCGGCAACGGGGTCGTCCTCGACCCGAGCATCCTGCTGGCCGAGATCGACGGGCTGAAGCGGCGCGGGATCGACGTCGGCAACCTCAAGGTCTCGGCCAACGCCCACCTGATCATGCCCTACCACGTGCTGCTCGACACCGCCGGCGAGGTCAAGCTCGGCAAGCTCTCGATCGGCACCACCCGGCGCGGGATCGGGCCCTGCTACGCCGACAAGGCGCTGCGGCTCGGGATCCGCGTCCAGGACCTGCTCGACGAGAAGATCCTGCGGACCAAGATCCGGGCCGCACTCGCCACCAAGCAGCAGGCGCTGCGCGAACTCTCGGTCCGGCGGCGCAAATTGCGGCGTGAGGCGGGCGAGGAAGCCAAGGACGCCGCCGGCTCGTTCGAGAACGCGCCCGACCCGCGGGTCGACCTGCACGCGATGACCGAGGAACACGTCAGCTTCGGCCACCGGCTCGAGCCCCACATCGCCGACACCTCGCGCCTCTGCTGGGACGCGCTCGACGGCGGCGGCACCGTGCTGTTCGAGGGGGCCCAGGCGACCCTGCTCGACCTCGACCACGGCACCTATCCCTTCGTCACCTCATCGAACCCGATCGCCGGCGCGGCGACCGTCGGCGCCGGCGTCGGGCCGACCGACATCGACGAGGTCTGGGGGGTGGCCAAGGCCTACACGACGCGGGTCGGCGCCGGCCCGTTCCCGACCGAGCTCACCGACGAGGTCGGGCGGCACATGCTCGAACGCGGCCACGAGTACGGGACCACCACCGGGCGCGAGCGCCGCTGCGGCTGGATGGACCTGGTCGCGCTGCGCTACGCGGTCCGGCTGAACCAGATGAGCGCGCTGACGATCACCAAGCTCGACGTGCTCAGCGGGCTCGACCCACTGCGGGTGGCCGTCCGCTACCGCTCGAGCCAGGGCGCGGTCTTCGACCGCTTCCCCTACCACCAGTCGATCCTCCACTCGGCGGTGCCCGAGTACGAGGAGCTGCCGGGCTTCCAGGCCGATCTCACCGCCGCCCGCAGCGAGGCCGATCTGCCGCCGCAGGCCCGCGCCTACCTTGACTACATCGCCGACTTCGTCGGCGTCCCGATCCGCCTCGTCGGTGTCGGGCCCGATCGCGATCAGGTGATCTGGATCGGCGACGAGATCGGCCTCCGCGCCGCCTGATCCCCCCGCGGCTGCTCTAATGTCCTGGAGTGGCTTCCGGTAGACGCGCAGCCAAAACGGGCGAGCGCCTGCCACGGGGGCGTCACGGGCTACCGCGGGAGGCGGTGACCGAATCCCAGCGGCAGCGCATCCTCCAGGCGATGATCGAGGTCGTCGCCGAGCGCGGCTACCCCGAGACGAGGGTCGTCGACGTGATCGAAGTCGCCGGCGTCTCGCGCAAGACCTTCTACGAACTGTTCACCAGCAAGGAGGACTGCTTCCTCGCCTCCTATGACGTCCTGCTCGGGAACCTGCTCGGCGACACCGCCCGCGGGTTCGAGTCGAAGCCGGGGGCGCCGTGGGCGGAGCGGGTCGCCGCCGGGCTCGGGGCCCTGCTCGAGCACCTCGCCGAGCACCCCGACGAGGCGCGGTTCGCGATCGTCGAGGTGCTCGCCGCCGGGCCGAAGGCGCTCGCCCGGCGCGATGCCGCGCTGCGCCAGTTCACCGGCTTCCTCGACGCCGGCCGGGCCGAGACCTCGGTCGAGCTGCCGGGGATCACCTCGCTCTCCCTCGCCGGCGGCGTCAACGAGCTCCTCTACAGCGAGATCCTCCACGGGGCGGCCTCGCGGCTGCCGAGCCGGCTGCCCGACCTGATGTTCTGGATAACCCTTCCGTTCCTTGGCTCCGAGGGGGCCGGAAAGGAGCAGGAGCGAGTCCGGCTCTCGATGAGCGAGCGCTGAATCGGCCTGTTAAGGCGCTCTTTTGCAGGTCTGCCCGGGTTTACTCAATGGATCCGAGCCTGTTAGTTTGGCCTCTGGAGGGGTAGAGGCAAAAGGCTCTACGGCCGGCGCACGCTGGCTTCGGCACTGAAAAGGAGATTGAGAGGTATATGCGCAAGCGCTTGATGTGGACACTCACCCTGGGTGCCGTGGTAGCGATCGCGTTCGCCGGAGTTTCGGCGGCGAAGCCGGTGGTCGTCAGCCTCGGCAACCTGGTGCTCAAATTCGACAGCTCGGTCAGCCCGAAGGCGCTGCCGAAGAAGGAATTCGCCCCGATCAGCTTCAAGCTGAGCGCGAACATCTCGACCAAAGACGGCAAACACCCGCCGGCGGCGAAGACGTTCTCGGGCGACGTCGACAAGAACGGCATGCTCGACACCAAGGGCCTCCCGGTCTGCAAGGCCGGTGCGCTCGAGGCGCGTCCGACCAGCCAGGCGAAAGCGGCCTGCAAGGACTCGCTGATCGGCGAAGGCTCGGCATCTGCCGAGGTCGAATTCGCCGAACAGGCGCCGTTCACCGCGAAAGGCCCGCTGCTGGTCTTCAACGGCGGCACCAAGGGCGGTAAAACGCTGATCCTCGTCCACGTCTACGCCAACGTGCCGGCGCCGACGGCCTTCATCACCAAGGTCTTCGTCACCAAAGAGCACAAGGGCAAGTACGGGATGCACCTCGAATCGAAGATCCCGGTGGTCGCGGGCGGTGCCGGCTCCCTGACCAATTTCGAAATCACGAACAAGAAAATCTTCAACTACAAGGGGAAGAAACACAGCTACTTCAACGCCAAATGCCCGACCGGCACCCTGTTCGGTCAGGGTGAAGTCAGCTTCAGCAACGGCGACAAGCTCAAAGGCTCGGTCGTCGTGCCCTGCACGCCGAAGGGCTAGCGGGAAGGCGGCTCTGCCCGCCCGAGAGAAGCATTAGGAGAGGGCGGCCTACGGGCCGCCCTCTTTGGTGCGAGTACGGAGCGCCGGACGGCGCTCCGGTCTTCTATTTCCACGGCATCCCGGGCTCACGGATCGACGGCGGCATCACTGCCGATGCGATTGCCGCCGCGGGTCTGAGGTTGATCGCACCTGACCGCCCTGGCTTCGGCGGCTCGACTCCCGTGCCAGGCGAGCGCTCGTATACCGGGTGGGCTTGCGACGTCGCAAGCCTCGCAGAGGGACCCGGTATCGACAGGTTCGCCATCGTGGCCTACTCGGCCGGCGGCCCGTACGCGCTCGCAGCGGCGGTCTTACTCGGGGACCGAGTCACCCACCTTGCCATCGTCAGCGGCGTCGCACCTTCAGAGATGCCCGACTACCGCAAGAGGGTGTGTTCCACAGACAAGACCATGACGTTCCTATCGCTGCGAGCACCGTGGCTCGCTCGCCTTCTCATGGACCGAGCCCTCAAGCAGGCAAGGCAAGGCCCGGAGCGTTCGGCAAGAGCGTGGATCGCGATTTCCGGGCCTCCGCTGACCAGGAGCTGCTGGACGACGGCTTTCGGCGCCTGATGCCTGAGCTTTTCCTCGGAGCCGGGAGTACCGGTCCTGCGGGAATAGTCGAGGACTTTGCCGTTTGGGCACGGCCATCCGGTCTGACACTCGGAGACGTCAATACACCGCTCCACCTCTGGCACGGCGAGGACGACCGCACCGTCTCGGTTTCCCACAGCCGCTGGATCGAGTCGCAGGTCCGATCTGCGGAGCTCACCGTCTGGCCCGGCGTGGGCCACCTCCACACTCCCGAGCGCTGGGCCGAGGTCTACACGACTCTCAGCTGAACGCACATGCTGCGGGCGGCGCTCCCCGAGGGCGTCCGGCGCTAGCCGCCCTGTTCGAAGGTGTGCTGGTAGGTGGTCGCCGGCCGGCCGCCGCCGAAGATCGGTTCGAACGGGGCCTGGGCGGTGCATCCCGGCGCCGGCACCGTGGTCGTGCTGTCCTGGCTGGCGAAGGCGTACTGGCGGAGGCGGTTGAAGAGGTCGGTCGCTTTGTCGACCTTCCCTTCGGTGCGTTCGTTGAAGGCCGCTTCGTTCGGCGTGTTCGGGTTGAGCGAGGCGGAGATGCCGCCCGAGCACTGGCGGGTCTCGAAGCTGAGCAGCCCGGTCGCGAGGCTCTTCGAGGAGCCCGGCTGGATGTAGGCGTTGGTGCGATTGGTGGTGCGCCGCCCCGGCATCGTCGCCAGCGACTCTGGCGTGAACGGCCCCATCACCCGCAGGTAGTGAATCTGCTTGCTGTTCGACCCGATGTGGACGGCGTTGGTGGCGGCGGCGGCGTTCGCCATCGAGGCGGCGAGCTCGCGTCGGTACTGGCCGAGGCCGGTGAGGATCGGGTTGATGTTGCGGATGAAGGGCTGGGAGGCGCGCAGGAGCGGCGGGAACTGGTCGCGGAAGAGCTTGCGGAACGCGGTGAACCCGTTCGAGGACTCGTCGATCACCGGCAGCAGGCCCTTGAAGAAGCCTTCCGCTTCCGGTGAGAACTTGGCGAGGGCGATCAGCGTCGGCGAGAGCTGTTCGGCTGCCGGCACCAGCTGGCGGATCAGCGGGTCGGTGTTGACCGAGAACGTGCGGAGGCGGTCGAGCGTGGTCCGGAACTCGTCGAGGAAGGTGGGGAAGGCGCGGAACAGCGCTTCGATGTCCTGTTCGCGGGTGGCCGTGGTCTGGAAGACGGCGTTCGAGCTCTGGATCAGGTCGGCGAGCGCGCCTTCGCGGCCGCGGAATGCCTGCAGCGCGGTGGCGCTGTTGCGGAACAGCTGCCGGACCGCCAGCTCCTGGCTGTCGAGGACGCGGAAGAGTTTGTCGAATTCGGTCAGGGTCGGCCCGAACTGGCCGAAGGCGGCGGAGAGGTCCTGGCCCCGCCCCTCGATCGCGATCGCCGCGTTCCTCATCCATTCCTGGAACGCGGCGCGCGTCGGTGCGTTGAAGGTGCGGAAGATCTCGTCGAGCTGGACCGATTCGGCGATGTTCGCCTCGGGCAGGGTGCCGCCGTCTTCGAGCGGGGGTTCGGAGCTGCTGCCCGGAGTCAGTTCGATGTAGGTCTCGGCGAGCAGCGTCTTGGTCCGCAGGATCGCCCGCGTGTTCTGCGGGATCGGGCCGTACTTGTCCTCGATGTCGACCGTGGCCAGCGCCTGCTGGCCGTTCGGCGAGACGTCGATCGACTGGACTTTGCCGATCGAGACGCCGGAGATCCGGACGTCGGACTGCTGGGCGAGCTGGGTCGCCTCCTTGAACGGGATCTTGATCTCGTACGGCTTCGCTTTGAACGGCGTCGGGCCGCCGAACGTGATCCACATGAAGAGCAGGATCCCGAAGCACGAGAAGGCAAAGCCCGTGATCACGAGCAGCTGGGTTGTGCTTGGCGCCTTCTTGCTCATGGTTCGGCGGTCGGGCCGCAGAAGTAGGGGGTGTGCGATGCCGGGTCCGGCGGAATCGGCGGGATTTCTTTCGCCCGCGGGATCCGGGTCGCTTCGACGATCGTCTTCAGGTATGGCGACTCCGCGGTGATCCCTTTCGCGAGGTTCGTCCCGTTGCAGGTGATCATCGCCAGCGCCCGCTGGACCGGCCCGTTGGCGTCCTGGAAATAGCCGGCGTTGAGGTTGTGGATGCCCCAGGGCGCGTAGAAGAGGAAGCTCTCCTTCCCCTTCGGCTTGAAGGCGAGCAGGTTGAAGAAGCTGTTGAGGCCGCTGAGCGAGTTGCCGAAGCCCTTGACCGTCTTGGCCAGCGGCTCAGCCCCCTGCTTGGCGTGGACGAGGACGGGCCGGACTTCGCGGGTGAACGGCCGGATCTGGTTCTCGATCGGCCCCTTCGTCTGTTCGAAGAGCCGCTCCGAGGCGGCGAACGCCGGGCCAAGTGCCTGCGCCTGCGGGATCAGGCCCAGCAGCGCCGGGCGCGCCGCGGTCGAGAACGCGTCGGAGCTGGCGAGGGCCGACTTGAGCACCGTCAGGGCCTGCGGGAACTCGATCAGGGCCTGCTGGATCGACTGCTGCTGGTTGGCGAAGTTCCCGAGTGCCGCCCGCGAGGAGGAGACGAATCGTTCGATCTCGCGGTCGTGGCGGCCGAGTTCGGTCGTCAGCTGGCTGAAGTGGTGGATCGCCCCTCTCAGCGCGACCCGCCGCTGGGCCAATACCGTGTTCAGTTTGGCGATGAAGTGGGCGAACGGCTGCAGCCGCCGGAACGCGCCCGAGAGCTGGTGGGCGCGGCCACCGATGCCCTGCGCGCCGCCGGCGACCAGCAGCTGGATGTACTGCTGGGTGTCCTTGTCGAGCGTCGCGAAGAAGGCATCGAGGTTGACGTTCGGCTGGGTCTGCGAGAGCGGGAAGGTGAAGCCGTCTTCGACATGACCAGGCGCCTTGCCGGGTTCGACCTCGATTGCCATATCGTTGAGGTTCGTTTTCGGGCGCAGCAGAAGAGACGCGTCCGGGTGGATCAGCTCCAGGTACTTCGGTTCGATGTCGAGACCGACCACAGCGTGGCCGTCTTCGAGCGAGACGGTGCTGATCTTGCCGACCTTGACCCCTGCGATCACCACAGCCTGGCCCTGGCCCGGGGTGACCGCCTGGGCGCTGGTGAAGTCGGCGCTGAGGTGGGCGAAGTCTTCGCCGACGAACGGTGCCCACGACGGCAGCGAGGCTTTCTGCTGGGCGAAGATCCAGAGCGTCAGCGCCACCGCGAAGAAGGTGAGGACGGCGATTGCAATCGAGTCTTTGCCGCGGCCGCGGGCCTGCCGGCCGAGGGCGGACCGGAAGTGCCTGAAGCGGTTGGTTTTTTCCTCGGGCAGGGTCATGGGTTCGTCGCGCTCAGGACCGGCGGGCCGGGCTGGCCGAGCGACCCGTTCAGGTCGGGGGCGGGGTTGGAATCACAGCGGACTTCGGGCTTCTTCGGCGGGCGGCCACCGAGCTGCGGTTGGACGCCGATCGGCGCCACTGCCGAGTGGGCGAACACTTCTTTTTCGGTCTTCAGCGCGCCACTGGGGTTGGCGCCATGCAGCAGCAGGGAGCCGCCGCCCGGCTGGACGCGGAGGAAGTAGCCGTTGCCGTCGAAGTTCTGGCCCTGGCCGTCGAGGAGGAGCAGCCAGTAGAGCAACTCGCGATAGGCGGGGCCGCCGGTGCTGAACCGGTCGTTGATCGTCTGGTCGAAGGTCGGGGTGAGGACCCGCGAGGTGCAGAGGCTGATCCGGTTGAGCTGCGGCAGGGCGTTCACCTTGCCGGCCTGTGTGGCCGCGGCGAGGCCGGGGGTCGCTTCGGCGAGCAGCCTGGCGATGCCGCCGCCCTCCTGGTCGGAGAGCGCCGCGAAGGCCTGCTTGGTCCACGGCTCCCCGGCGGAGATCAGCCCCGGCAGGCGGGCGATCGCCGGCCGGATCTCGATCGCCCAGGCGCGCAGCGGCGGCAGCGTCTTGTTGAGGCTGGTGAGCGAGGCGCGGCTGGTGCTGAGGGCGGGGGCGAAGCGGCGAATCGTTTCCGAGAGGTTTTCCGACTGCGCGGCGAGCGCCCCGGTGAAGGTGTTGAAGTTGTCGATCAGACCCTGGAGGTCGGCCTCGTTGGCGACGAAGGCGCCGAACGTGCGGCCCGTCCCGGCGACCAGGCGCGGCAGGTCCTGCGGCCCGTTGCCGAGCAGCGCGTCGGCGACCTGGGCGCCGTAGCGGCCGGCCGGGCCGGCATAGCGCAGCGCCCCGTTGAGGCCGGCGGCGCCGGTCTTGCCTTTGACCTCGGGCAACTGGGTCGCGTCTTCGGCCGCGGTCGGGACGTCGGAGAGGGCGCCGCCGAATGCTTCCAGGGCGCGGCTGAAGTTGGCGCGCACCGGCGACTGCAGCGAGGTGAAGATTTCGTCGATCTGGACCGCGGTCGAGGTGCGGCTGACCGGAATCGTTTCGCCGCTGTCCATCTCCGGCGCGCTGGGGCTGCCGGGGTCGAGTTCGATGAAGAAGTTCCCCTCGAGGAAGATCCGCGGTTTGATCACCGCGTAGGCGTCCTTGTGGATCGGGCGCCCGCTGCCGCTGACGGTGAAGCTGACCTTGGTGGCGTCGCCGTCGGCTTCGGTCTTGATCACTTTGCCGACGTCGACCCCGGCGATCCTGACCGGCGAGTTTTTCGAGATGTTCGCCGAGTTGGAGAAGGCCGCGTTGAGCTCGTACCCGTAGCTCGTGAAGGGGATGTGTTTGGTGAACGCCAGGTACGGCCCGACGATGAAGATGACGAGGAAGATGATCGCGATCCCGACGTTGCTCGGACGCCAATTGATCAGGCGCTTCTTCGTTTCCGCCGCCCGTATGTCACGCTCCGGAAGGCGTCCCATCAGCCGTTCCCCCCCTGTCCGGAGGTCCTCGTGCCCTGGTTCCCGGGCACGTTTCCGATCCGCGTCACGCCCTTTTCGTAGATCACGTTGCCGGCCTCGCACTCATGGGTCTGGCCCGGCGCCGCCGTGTTCGGATAGAGGTTCGCGTGGAGGTGGTTCTCTTTTTCCGGCCCGTTCGCCGGCGCCGAGGCGGGCATCGTCTCGCCATTGGGCCCGGATGGCCCCTCGTTGGCGAGGGCGCCGGCCCAGTTGCCGACGCCGTTCGTTTCGCTGAAGATGCTGGTCAGGTTCCTGAAGGCGATCGTCAGGTAGTTGCAGACGGTCTGCGCCGGGGCGAGGAATCGGATCGGCGGCTTCAGCAGTTCGTTGGCGTCGATCAGCAGGTTGAGCCCTTCGGTGACGCCGGGGGCTTCCTGGAAGGCGAGCAGGGCGTCGGCCGTCGGCTCGAGCTGGGAGAACAGCGCCGGCGACTGGTTGAGCGCCGGCACGCCGGCGCGAAGCGCGGCGTTGATCGTCGGCGAGGTGTCGGCGAGCGCCTTTGCCCCGGGGGCGAAGACGGTGAAGAAGCGCGCGGAATCGTGCAGGAACGGACGCAGCACCGGCAGGTCGCGGGCGGCGGCGTCGAGGAACGGCGGGCCTTTCTCGATCGTTTCCTGGATGAACGGCCGCGCGACGCGGGCGAAGGCGCCGAAGGTCCGGTCGAGGGCGACGAAGAGGTCGGAATTGGTCAGCGCGACCGGGGCGACGGTCGAAGCGAGGTCCTCGAGCGCGCGCCAGAAGCCGTCGAAGTTGGTGCTGGGGGCGACGAGGGAGCGCAGGACCGGGGCGCTGCTTTCGGTGAGTTTGCGCAGGGTCCCGAGCGCTTCGTTCAGCTGCGGCCCGCGACCGGCGAAGGCGTTGCCGAAGCCGGTCAGGTTGCGCTGGACATTGGTCCGCGTTTCTTCGTTGAACATGCTGAAGAACTGGTCGATGTCGACCGGTTCCGGCTTCGCCTGGGCGAGCGGGATCGTGTCGCCTGCCGCAAGGTCTTCGGAGGAGTTGCCGGGCGTAATCTGCAGGAACTTCAGCCCGAGCGGCGACTTCGGGCGGATGATCATCGTCGAGTCGACCGGGAGCGGTTCGGCGCTCTTGTCGAGCTTGAGGTCGAGTTCGGCCACGGCTTCCCCGTTCGGGAGCTGGACCGGCTTCACGGCGCTGATCGTCCCCACCCGCGAGCCGCCGATCCTGACCTCGTTGCCTTTGACCAGCGCGTTCGCGTTCGGGACCCTCGCCTTGATGTCGTAGGTGGAGACGAACGGGAGGCCGTTGTTCGCGTTGTAGGCGAGGAAGACGGCGACGATCACGACCAGCACCGTCACCGCGCCGACGATCACCGGGCTCGTCGCCACTCCCTGGATTCCGCTGCGTCGGCCCTTCATCGTCCCAGCGTCCTCATCAGTTCTTCGGGTGACGGGGCGGTCGAGATCCCGGGCCCAAGTCCTTCGCCGCCACCAAGCTGAGGACCGGTCGGCGTCGAGGGGGACAGGGACGGTGCGGGCGGGCCGACCGAGGACGTGCCGGCCGCGGTCCCGCCGCTCTGTTCGGCTTCCATTTCTTCGATGTGGGCCATGATCGCCGCCGGGTCGTTGACCGACGATTCGACCGCGTTCGGCCCGGTGAAGTTGGCCGAGCAACCGCTCTTGGCCGAGAGGCGGTATTCGGCGCAGTCGACGATCGTCACCAGGGTGCGGAGGAAGTGGCCGTATTCGTCGAATTCGCTGGTGGCGGCGGCGCCGTTGTAGATCAGGTCGACCAGCGATTTGAACCCGTTCGACTGGTTGGTGCTGGCCAGGAAACGGGCGAGTTCGGAGGTCGGCACCACGCCGCTTTTCGCCAGGTTGCGCGCCTTGCGGACGATCGGGTCGGCTTCGGCGAACTTGGGGCCGGCGAGTTCGCCGCTCGCTCCCAGCGACTTCAGCGAGACGGTCGCCGCGGCGCTGAACGGCGTCAGCGCCCGGGTCGCTTCGGTCAGCGCCGGGGTCGCGCGGTTGAGGTCGCCGAACACCGGCGTCGCCGCGGTCGAGAAGCCCTGCAGGCTCCGCAGCGTCGACTCGAATTCGGTGATGAAGCCGGGCAGCTTCTGCAGCGAGGCTTCCAGTTCCTGGCCCCGTTCGGCGCTGGCTTCGGCGGTCGCGCCGGAGTTCGAGAAGAAGCCGGCGACGTGGGCGCGCTGTTCGGCGAACGGTTCGAGGATCTGCTCGGAGTTCGTCGAGAGCTGGGCAAGCTGGTCGCGCTGGTTGGAGAGGATCTGAAACAGGTGGCCGGCGTCGCGGAGTACCGGGTTGGCGCGCCTGACGGCCTGCTCGACATCTTCGCCGCGGCCGGCGAGGGTGGCGCCGAGTTCGTTGATGATCAACCGGAAGCGCTGCGCGTAGGGCAGCCGCTGGATGTCGTTGACGAGGTCGGGGTCGACGCTGGCGCTGTTCTGCTGCAGGGGCAGCAGGTGCTGGCCGGCACCGGGCTGGCCGTCGGGGATCACCTTCAGCGGCGGCGACTTGTCTTCCGTGCCCGCGGCATGCGGCAGCGTCGTCCGGCAGTCGACGTACTTCTCGCCGATCAGCGACTGGGGGCGGATTTCGCAGGACGCGTCCTGGCGAAAGTCCTGGAAGCCCGGGTCGTCGATCTTCAACACCAGCACCGCCTTGCCCGGCGCGTCGGTGAAGCGGCCGTTTTCGTAACTGGCCACCTCGCCGGGCATCGTCACGCCGACCGACTGGATCGTCCCGACGCTGGCGCCGGCGACGCGCACTTCCTCGCCCGGGACTAGGAACGAGCCGTTGTCGAATATCGCCCGCACGAGGTAGCCGTTTTCGGACCTGCTGCCCGAGATCAGGACGATCAGCAGGACGATCGCGGCGACGACGCCGATGCCGATCAGGGTTTTCTTCCGGCTCCTCTTCTTCATGATCCCGGCGGCACTTCGCTCGGATTGCATTCGGAGCTGTTGATCCCGGCGCCGGCGAACGGCGGGTCGAGGAACGGGTTCGAGCCGTCGGGGGCGGGCTGGGTCGCCGCTCCCGGGCAGGGCCGCCTGACCGGCGAGGGCGGCCCGAGCGCGTTGAACTGTTCGCTCGGTTTGATCGGTTCGAGCACCCCGGTCGAGGGGTCGCGTTCGAACAGGTTGAGGTCGGAGAACGAGACCCGCGCGTAGTTGCCGTTGCCGTCGTAGTTGCCGGTCACCTGGCCGAGGCGGCCGAGGCCGTTGAGGAGGTCGGGCGCGTAGACGCGGAAGAAGTTGAGGTTCGGCTGGAAGGCTTCGATCGCCCCTTCAGCGTGCGGGAAGGCCTTCGAGGCGCGCTGCTGGACCGCCGGGAGGGCGGCCAGCAGTTCGGCCGAGTCGTTGGCGAAGCCGGGGCGGGCCACGGTAAGCCGCAGGTTCCGGAAGACCGGTATCGACCGCGTCAGGACCGGGCGCAGGTCGCGCAGGAACGGGGCGAGGTTCTTCGTCGCCGGCTTCGCGGTTTCGACCAGCGGGTCGAGGTCGTCGAGGGCGGCGCGGAGGTTGACGAAGGTCGTGTTGCTCTGGCGGAAGACCGGCGGCAGCAGCTCCAGCATCTGGTTGAACGCCTGGGTCTGGTCGGCGATCGCGTTGAAGGCGGTGTTGGCGTTGGAGATCGCGCTCGTCAGCTGTTCCCCGCGCGCGGAGACCGCCGTCGAGAGCTTGCTGGTGTTGACGACGAACTGGGTCAGCAGCCGCGAGTCCGCGTTGAGCCCGTGGGCGAACGCGGCGGCGCGGTTGAGGCCGGGCGCGAAGTACTTGTAGGCGGCGTTGGCCTGCGGCCCGATCCCCGAATACCATTCTCCGAACCCGCGGATGAATTTGCCCAGGGCCCTGCGGACCGGGCCAGGGAATGTGTTGATGAACTGGTCGAGATCGACCGCCGAGGTGGTCGAGTCGAGGCCCAGGGTGGCGCCGTCTTCCAGTGCCGGGTTGCTGTTGGGCCCGGGGCTGATCGAGATGTAGTGGTTGGCGACGCCGGAGAGCGAGGTCGCGCGAACGGTCGCGGTCGTCCCCTCGTGCAGTTCCTGGTCGATGCTGACTTCGATCTCGGCAAGGTTGTCGTCGGTCAGGCTGATTTCTTCGATCGAGCCGACCGGGTGGCCGCCGACCAGGACCTGGTTGCCGTTGACCAGCTGGCTGGCGTTCTGGAAGACCAGCTTGTAGGTGTGCGAGCTGCCGCCGCTGAGGACGATCACCAGCAGCGCGATGACGACGATCGCGAGGCCGGCGATGGCGGCAATCCGGGCAGGGGTGGTGCGCCGGCTCGTAGCCTGGCCTTTCTCCTCGCCTACGGATTTAGCAGCCACGGGTCGTCGCTCCGATTCCCCCGCCTCCGACCCGGAGGAACGGCGAACCGATCGTATCGGTGCTATGGGGCACGGAGATGGCTCTGGGACTCACTTAACTGGATGTCAACGCGTTGGATTTGCAGGCCTTCAGACGTTCAGGCGGGGAGTGATCCGGTCGAGGAAGCGGGGGTACCACCAAACCTTGTCGCCGATCAGCAGCATCAGGGCCGGCAGGAACACGATCCGCACCACCGTCGCATCGAGGAAGACCGCGACCGTGAGGCCTGTCCCGAGCTGGCTGACGTTGGCGATCGGCGCCCCGGCGAAGGCGATGAAGACCGCCATCATGATCACCGCGGCGCCGGTGATCACCCGTGCGGTTTTCTCGAGCCCGAACTCGATCGCTGCGGCGTTGTCGCCGTCCTCTTCGTAGCGCTCCCGCATTCGCACGAGGAGGAACACCGCGTAGTCGATCGATAACCCGAAGACGATCCCGAAGATCATCGTCGCCCCGACCGCGTCGACGTAGGTGTGACCTCCCAGCGGGTAGTTGTCGGGGAGGTTGAACAGCAGCGTCAGGACCCCGAAGGCAACGCCCACGGTCGCCAGGTTGAGGCCGACGGCGATCGCCGCCAGCGGGATCGCCCGCAGGATCAGGACGAGGATCAGGAAGGTCGCGACGGTGATCGCGGCGATGATGAACGGGATCCGCTCGCGGGTCACCTTGCTGTACTCGTTCAGCGTCGCGGCGCCGCCGGCAACGCCGGTGTTGAGGCCGGTTTCGTCTGCGAGTTCGGCGGCCTCGCCTTCGAGCGTCTTGTTGAGCGCGATCGAGCCGGGGCTGTTGAACGTGTACTTGGTGAAGATCGTGACCGTCGCCCCCTGGCCGCCTTTGTCGAGGTCGACAGCCTGGGTGGCCTGGCGGCGCAGGCGCGGGTTCGCCCCGTCGAGGGCGGAGAGGACGAAGTAGCCGGAGTCGAAGATGCCCGGCGACTGGTGGCGCAGTTTGCCGGTCTGTTCGCGCGCCTGGTTGGCGTTGACCGTGACCCGCACCGCTCCGCGGCGGAGCCCGGTCTCGAGCGGGTGCGAGCGGCTGAACGCGTCGCCGAGCCCGACCTGGAGCGAGGTCGCGCCTTCGCCGAGTTCGGCGATGCCGGTCGCGAGGCGGGCGGCGCCGGCGCCGAGGCGGCCGAGGCCTTCTTCCAGTTTGCGCGTTTCCCTGGCGAGCGTTTCGGCGCCATCGGCGAGTTCGCCGCCGCCCGACGCAAGTTCTTCGTTCGCATTGACCAGTTTTTCCTCGCCTTCGACGATTTCCTGGGCCGTCCCCACTTCCCGATCGACTTCTTCGATCCCGGTCTTCGCCCAGAAGCTGACTTCCCTCGCTTCTTCGGCTTCTTTGATCAGCTGGGCCTGGAGCTTGTCGAGCCCGGCGAAGGTGGCCGCGGACTGGCTCGACGCCTGGCGCAGCGCGTCGAGAGTGGCGTTGTAGTTGGGGTCCGACTTCCCGACGGTCATCCCTTCCAGGAGCTGGAGGGCGGTTTTGGACTGCGACTGGGCGGCGGTGGCGGGGGCCTTGAGGTTGTCGAGGGTGTCGTGCGCGGTCCGGGTCAGGTTCTTCTGCAGCTTGCGAGCCCTGCGCAACTGATTGCGCCGCAGGTTCGCCGAGAGGTTCTTGAGGTTCGAGTGCAGGATTTCGGTGCCTTCGAGCTCTTTGGCCTGGCCATGGGAGACCCTCGTCGCGCCTTCCTGGAGCTTCTTGGCGCCGGCGGCGAATTCATCGAGGGCGCCGACCGCTTCTTCGCTGCCCGCGGTCGCCGTCGAGAGGCCGCCGGCAAGACGGAGCGCGCCCTCTTCGGTCGTGCCGGTGCCCTGGACGAGGAGGCCGGCGCCCTGGGTCGCTTCGGCGATCCCGTCCCGCAGCCTGGAGACGCCCCTGGCCGCCTGCTTGAGGTTGCGCCCGAGGCGTTCGAGGTTGCCGACCGGGCCGCCCTTCTTGACCAGCAGGCCGTTGCCGGCTTCGCGCAGCGGCGCGACCGATTTCGATACCTGCTCGGGCCCGATCACGACCTGGACGCCGGGGATCGCGGCGACCTTGTCCTGCCAGCGGCGCAGCGCGTCGAGCCGCTCCGGCGTCGTGATCGGGCCGTGTTCGGATTCGGCGACGACGACGAACGGGGCGTCGAAACCGGGGGCGATCGTGCGGTTGATCAGTTCGGCGTCCTTGCGCGCCTGGTTGTTGTGAGAGAGCTGCTGGGCGCTCGGCGGGCCGGTCTTCAGCCCGATCGCCGGCGTCGCCAGGGCGAGGACGACGGCGCCGACGACGAGGCAGACGAGCGCCGGGCGCCGCAGGGCGGCGCCGACGACCGTCATCAGGCCCGAGCTCTCGTCGGCGTAGCTCTGCGGCTTGCCGACCCGCCAGCGGTTGACGTTGTGGCCGATCAGTGTGAGCACGGCCGGGCCGGCGATCGTCGCCACCGAGACGCTGAGGATCACGACCAGGATCACCGTCGCCGCGAGCGAGGCGAGGAGCGCCCCGGGGACGATGAAGAGGGCGACGAGCATCGCCGCGATCAGGGTGCTGCCGGCGAAGACGGTGGTCCGCCCGGCGGTGTGGCGGGTCTGGATCGCAGCCGTCTTCGGGTCCGCCCCGCCGGCTAACTCCTCGCGGAAGCGCGAGACCATCAACAGCGCATAGTCGACGCCTAACGCCAGGCCCATCATCGTGCAGACGGTCAGCGCGAACGCGTCGACCGAGACCCAGCGGGTGACGATCGTCAGCACGCCGCTCGATATGAAGACCGTGATCGCGCCGAAGGTCAGCGGGATCGCCGCCGCTATCGGCGATCTGAAGACGAGCAGGAGGACGATCAGGAGGATCGGGAGGGCGATCAGCTCGGCGCGCTCGCTGGCGGAAATCGACTCGTCCTGGAGCGCCTTCGAGAGGGTGGGGAATCCGGACTGGGTCGCTTTGACCGGCGGTTTGATCTGCTTTTCGAGGATCGCTTCGACTTCCTCGACGCTCTCCTTGACCGCGGTCGCGATGTCGGTGTGGAAGTCGGTGATGACCAGCGCCCGGTTCGGCCCCGGCCGCAACTGCTCGACCGAGCCTCGGTCCCAGGGCGAGAGCGTCGTCACCTGCGGGTTGCTCGCCCGCAGCGCCCGGACGAGTTCCGGGCCCTGGCGGTCGATTTCCTTGGCCGGGCCCTGGAGGAGGATCGCGAACAGGGCGGTGTCGCCGAAGTTCTTCTTCAGCATTTCGTTCGCTTCGGAGGCGGGGGTGCCGGAGATGTCGAGCGAGGTCGGGCTGAGCTTGCTATTGACCTGGAACCCGAGCGTCGCCAGAACGACGACGGCCACGGCGAACCCGACGAGCACGCCACGAGGGTGGCGTAGCAGCACGGGCGTGCGCGCACCACCGCTCTTGACCGGCGCGCCGCGCCGGTCCCTGCTCCTCCTCAGTCGCACGCCTGGTATTTTCGCTGTAGGGACAAGGCTGGGGCTACGGAAATGCCGAAGTTTCTGTTAAGGAAGCCTGAACACGGCGGCCTGTTTTCGCCCTGGACTGCAACCCTCGAAATGCCGTGAAATTGCGCCTCCCCACTTACGCGCTGATCGCGATAATCCTGCTGCTGATCGCCGGCATGGCCGATGCGGCGATGGTCAGGGTCGGAAGGATAGTGCTGCGTGCCGACGGGGGGTTCACGCCCCAAACCCTGCCGCGGCACTCCTACGCGCCGATCTCGTTCCGGGGCCACGCGAACGTCGAATCGACCGATTCCCAGCCGGTCCCGGCGCTGCGCAACTTCAGGCTCGAATTCGACAAGGACGGCCGCCTCGAGACGAAGGGGCTGCCGGTTTGCCAGCCGGCGAGCCTCGCCGGCACGACGACCCAGACAGCGCGGCAGATCTGTGGCAAGGCGACCGTCGGCTCGGGGACCGTCGCCGCCTCGGTGGCCGACCCCGGCCTCCAGGGAGTGGTGCTGCGCTCGCCGCTCAGCCTCTTCAACGGCCCCCGCATCAACGGCAACGCGACGGTCGTCGCCCACGCCCGTGCCCTGGTCCCGACCCCGCAGACCTACGTCGTCCTGATCACGATCGAACGGCTGAAGAAGGGCGCCTTCTCCTACCGGGCGTCGGCCAACGTGCCCGAATTCGCCGAAGGGACCGGCTCCCTGATCCACCTCGAAGCCGAAGTCGGCCGCCGCTACAGGTCGGGCGGCGTCATGCGGTCCTACGTCTCGGCCAAATGCAGCGACAGGATCTTCGAGACCCGGGGCCGGTTCGAATTCGGGGACCCCGAAGCCACCGTGATCGAAGGCAGCGTCTTCAAGGCCTGCAACCCCATCCCCTAGCACCGCCGGCGGGGTGGGAGCGGGGCGCGGCTCCTTCCTATACTGCCGACCCGAGGGCCGTTAGCTCAGTTGGTAGAGCAGGAGACTCTTAATCTCAAGGTCGTAGGTTCGATCCCTACACGGCCCACTCTCGATGAGCGGGGAGCCGGCAAGGGACAGTCTCACGCGTTATGCGCCGCTGTCGGGGTTGGCGGTCTTCGCGCTGTTCGCGATCGGCAACCTGCTGTGGTCGATCGACATCCCGGCGACCGACGCACGCGGCGCCGAGCTGGCCGGCTTCTACGAAGACCGCTCGACCCAGATCATCGTCGGCGCCAGCCTCAGCATCCTCGCGATCGTCCTCTTCGTCTGGTTCAGCGCCCTGCTGCGCGACCGCCTCGAGCTCGAACTGGGCGATCGCGGCGCCTCACTGCCGCTGGCGGCATTCGGCGGCGCGATCCTCGCCTTCACCGTCGGCCTCGGGGCCGAGACGATCAACATGGCCGGCGCCCTGCGGGCAGCGAGCGGCGGCGGCATCTCCCCCGATGCCGCCCAGGCCTGCTTCGACATCTCCCAGATCCTCGGCTTCAACGCCGCCGGCGTCGGGCTGGCGACGCTCGTCGCCGCGACCGCGATCGCCAGCCTGCGCGGCTCGCTGATCCTGCCGCGGGCGCTCGCCGTCCCGGCGCTGATCCTGGCCGTGACGCTGCTGATCCCGGTCGTGGTCCGATTCACCCTGCCGCTGGCGATCCTGCTGCTGCCGCTCTACAGCATCCGGCTCTACCGGCTCGGGGAGGTGGGCTGAGCCGCGACGGCGGTGCTACGGCGTCAGCGCCGGGGCGCTGCTGCCGGAGAGCCCGCCGAATGGGTTTTCGATTTTTTCCTTGCCCTGCTTGGAGGCCTGCTTGGCGAGTTTCTTCCGCTGTTTCTGCCAGCCCTGGGCGCGTTTGCGATACCCGGCCATCTGTTTTTCGACCGATTTGGCCTGCGACTTCGAGGGCGATTCCTTCGCCGCTTCTACGGCGGTCTTGTCGCCGGCGGCGAATTCCCCGTTGAAGTACTGGAAGATCGCCAGGGTGCTCAGCGTGTTCAGGTTCGGGGTCGCTTCCGCCGCGACCTTCTGGGCCTTGGTCGCGTTGGCGATGCTTTCTTCGATGACGCCCAGCGATTCGCCGTGTTCGGCGACGTTGAAGTAGGTGCTCGCGACCAGCGCCGCGGTGGTCGGGCTGGCTTCGTCGCCGGCCTTCTTGCGGTAGCGCAGCCAGGCATCCTGCGCCGCTTCGTACTGTTCGATCGACTCCGGCGTCAGTTCCGGCGTCCCGGTGGTCGGGTTTTCTTCGGCGAGCGCCCTGCCCGCCCCGATCCGGACCCGGATCAGCGACAGCAGCAGCTGTTCGTCCTGCGGGTTTTTGGCGAGGCGCTTTTCGATCCTTTCGGCCTGTTCTTCGGAAATGTCCGCGGCGCTGCTGGCGCTGCCGTTGCCGAAGAATTCGGCGAGGTTGAAGGGGCCGACCGCGACGAAGAGGCTGGCGCCCATCAGCAGCGCGAGGCACGCGTAGACGACGCGGATCACGTTCTTCCGTCCTCGCCCTCTTATGTCGAACAGCATTCGCCGTTCTTCGCCTGCCATCAGCCGTTCATCGCTCCTGTGTAGACGGTTTGACCATTCCTCCCGGCGCCCGCCGCCTCTCGAAGATCCGGGCAAGCAAGATACTCAACTCGAACAGGATCAAGAGCGGGACCATCTCGAGCAGCATCGAGACCGGGTCGACCCCGGGGAGCGCCGCGGCGACGATCGCGATCAGAAGATAAGCGTAGCGCCGGTTCGCGCTCAGCTGCGAGACGCTGACGATCCCGAGCCGCGTGACCGCGATGATCGCCAGCGGCAACTCGAAGATCACGCCCCCGGCGAGCATCGTCATCGAGAAGAAGCTGTAGTAGTCGCGGGCCCTGACCTGGACCTCGAACTGACTCTGGTTGACGCCGAGCAGGAACTTCACCGCGGGCGGCATCACGACGAAGTAGGCGAATGCGACTCCGACCAGGAACAGGACCGGGGCGAGGATCAGGATCGGCAGCACGGTCCGCCGCTCGGTCTCGCTGAATGCCGGCAGGACGTAGGCGTAGATCTGGTAGAGCAGCACAGGCATCGAGAGCACGATCGCGCCGTAGGCGGCGACCGTGACCGTGGTCGTGAACGGCTCGGTGACGCCGAAGGTGAGGAGCCGCTGGTGCTCGGCGGGCAACGGGTTGGAGGCGATGTCGAGCAGGGTCGAGCTCTGCCAGAAGCAGAGCGCGAGGGCGACGCCGAAGGCGGCGAGGGAGACGATCAGCCGGTGCCGGAGCTCATCGAGATGCTCGACGAGGGACAGCTCATCCTCGTGGGAAACCGGCCTGATTCGGCGGGGCATCGGGCCCGCCTAGGGACGTTTGTGGGCGACCGGCTCGCGCTCGCCGGCCTCGATCTCCTGCGGTGAGGCTTTGTCGCCCTCGTCGTCGTCGTCGTCACCGCTGATGGAGCCGCGGAACTCGCGGATCCCCTTGCCGAGCGAGCGTCCCAGTTCGGGCAGGCGTTTCGGCCCGAACACGATCAGGGCGATGATCAGGACGATCGCGATCTCGAGCGGTCCGATGTTGCCAAGCATCAGAACCATGGTAACGGGCGCCCGGGCCATCAGTGCTGGGGAGCTTGCAGTACCCGATTCTTGTGTTTTCTGGCGTCTATATGGAAAAACGCGGATGGAGTTTCCCTTTCCTGTGTTCGATAGTCAGGCATGGCCAACGCAAGCCGGACAGGGAAAAGGGTCGGCACCGGGCTCCACATCTGCCCCGAGTGCCACTCAGAGATGATCCAGCCCACCCGCTGGGAGCAGGCCGACGAGCGAGGCCACTGGCGTCTCTGGCGACGCTGCCCCGAATGCGAGTGGCGCTCCGAAGGCGTTCACGGCGAGCACGAGATCGACTGCTTCGACGAAGCGCTGGACCGGGGGACCGAGGTTCTCACCGAGGATCTGCGGACGATCGTCCGCGAGAACATGGAGTGGGTCGCCGACACCTTCGCCGCGGCGCTCGCCGCGGATCTCATCACCGCCGATGATTTCGGCTGAGGGTTAGCGACGTTCGCTGAGGGTTAGCGACGTCCTTCTGCGCTCCGTACTCGCATCACCCGCGTATGGCGGAATTTAGGAATAGCGCTGGACGACGCCGTCGGCGACGAGCTCGAGGAGGCGGCGCTGCTCGGGGTCGAACTCGGCCCGCTCGAGGCGGCGCTTGGCGCTCGCGACCATCTCCAACGCCCGGGCGCGGACGCGGTCGAGCGCGCCGGTGGCGGCGATCCGGTCGCAGAGGGCCTCGGCCGAGGCCCGATCGAGCGATCGAAGATCGGCGGCGCTGATCTCTGGGTCGGTCGCGGCCGCCTCGATCAGCGGCAGGGTCACCGTCCCGTCGAGCAGGTCGGTCCCACGCGCCTTGCCGGTCCGCGACGACGGCCCGGAGACGTCGAGGACGTCGTCGAGCAGCTGGAACGCGAGGCCGACCTCGGCGCCGAAGACCCCGAGCGAGTCGTCATCGCGGCCGATCCTGCAGGCACACTCGAACAGCGCCGCTGTCTTCAGCCGGCAGCGCTCGAGATAGCGGCCCTCCGAGAGCGCGGTGTCGTAGGCGTCCTGGCGCTGCGCCAGCTCGCCCCGGGCGAGCGACACCGACGCGGCAGAGAGCAGGGCGACCGCCCGGGTGTCGCGCGGCTCGGCGAGCAGGGCGAACGCCCGTGAGAGGAGGAGGTCGCCGACCGCGGTCGCGCGGTCGCGCCCGGACTCGGCGAACACCGTCGGGCGGCCGCGGCGAAGATCGGCGTCGTCGAGGACGTCGTCGTGGACCAGGGTCGCCATGTGGACGAGCTCGATCGCGGCGGCGCCGCGGACCTCCGCCTCCCCCCCACCCTCGCCGGCGCATAGCAGCGTCAGCATCGGCCGTAACCGCTTGCCGCCGGCGTCGAGGGTCGCCTCAGCGGCGGCGCCGAGCGGGCCGCCGTCCACCGCCTGTCGACGCAACAGGTCATCGACCTCGCCGAGCCTGACCGGGAGCCAGCGGCTCGATGCGTCGAGGACCGCCGTGACCGGGGGCGGCACTGCCGACGGCCGGGTCATCCGCGGCTGCCGCTGTGGATCGTGACGATCCCCCCGGCGAGGATCGTGTACCTGATGCCGATCAGGCCGGCGGCGGCCATCTTCGCCGCCAGGCCGGGGGGGTCGGGGAAGCTGTGGACCGACTCGGCCAGGTAGGAGTAGGCGGCCGGGTCGCTCGTCAGGCGACCGAGGACGGGCACGATCCGGTCGAACCAGATCGAGTAGAAGGTCGAGAACGGGGGGCGCCTCGGCTCGGTGAACTCGAGCACGACCAGGCGGCCCCCGGGTCGCAGGACACGCGCCATCTCCTCAAGGCCGCCGTTGCGGTCGGAGAAGTTGCGGACCCCGAAGCCGACGGTGACCGCGTCGAAGCGGCCCGCGTCGTAGGGGAGCTGAAGCGCGTCGGCCCACTCGAACCGGACCCCGTCGGCGGCCCGGGCGGTCGCCTTCACGCGGGCGAGGTCGAGCATCGGCTCGGAGAAGTCGCAGCCGATGACGCTGCCTCCGGGCGCGACCCGGGAGGCCAGCTCGAGGGTCAGGTCCCCGGTTCCGCAGCAGACGTCGAGGGCGGAGCCGCCGGGACCGAGCTCGGTCCGGTCGACGGCCCGCTCGCGCCAGCGGTGGTGGAGCCCGGCGCTCATCACCGAGTTGAGGAGGTCGTAGCGGGACGCGATCCGGTCGAACATCCGGTTGACCTGGCCCGCGAACTGGGCGGAGTCGCGGGAGGGTTTCGTCGTCCCGGTCACTGATTCGGCCACCGCATCGCGAGCGCCCCGAGCGCCGGCCACTCAGTCGAGCGAGGCGAGGAAGTCGGCGAGCTGGTTGAGCTTTTTCGGCGGCAGGTCACGGAACGACGGCATGATCCCAGGCCCGATTTCCAACGAGCGGACGATCGCTGCGCGCGGGATCCTCGACGCGATGTGGGTCAGTTCCGGCCCCGGCCCGTGGTTGCCGTTCTCGCCGAGCTTGTGGCAGGCAAGGCAGCCGGAGGAGGCGACGACCTCCTTGCCGGCTTCGAATTGGGGCGCGACCTTCATGTCCACTTCGGTCGGCGAGCCGGCCGTCGCGCCGAGATAGGTCAGGTAGGCCATCGCGATGATCGTCATCAGGCCCGCGGTCGTCGCGATCGGGCGGCGGCCGGGATGACGCTCCGGCCCGCGGTCGTAGAACGGCAGCGCGATCAGAAGCACCATGCAGACGGTTGGGATCCCGATCGTCGCGATCGGGACCAAATGCGGCCCTTTGATCACCCGCAGGACCTCGAAGAGGAAGAAGAAGTACCACTCGGGCCGCGGCACGTAGGTCGTCGTCGTCGGGTCGGCCTTCGGGCCCTGCTCGGCGCCGAGGACGACGGCCATCAGGATGATCACGGCGACGACGATCAGCGCCATAACCGTGTCCTTCAGCACCGCGTAGGGGAAGAACGGCTTGCCCTTCTTCTTGAGGAGCTCGTACTCCTCGAGGTATGCCTGCTTCTCGGCGGGCTTCATCGGCTCGGCGCCGCTCCGTTGCCGCCGTTGGCGCCGTTGACGCCGGCGTCGAGCTGGGTCAGCGGCTCGGCGACCTTCGGCTTCTCGGCGTGCACCCACGGCGGCGCGGTGGTGCCGAGCTTGACGACGAGGTAGAGGTGGGCCCCGATCAGGGCGATGATCGCCCCCGGCAGCAGCAGCATGTGGATCGCGTAGAAGCGCGCGAGCGTGGTCGCCCCGAGCTCCGGCCCGGCGCGCAGGAAGTCGCTCAGGTAGGGGCCGATGATCGGGCCGGTGCCGTTGATGTTGATCCCGACGACCGAGGCCCAGAACGAGCGCTGGTCGAACGGCAGCAGGTACCCGGTGAAGGCCATCGTCATCGTCAGGATCAGGAGCACGACGCCGATCACCCAGTTCAGCTCGCGCGGATACTTGTAGGCGCCGAAGAAGAAGGTCCGCCCCATGTGGACGAAGATCAGGATCACCATCACGCTGGCGCCCCATTTGTGCATCCCGTGGACCAGCTGGCCGAGGAAGACGTCTTCGTTGATGTGCGAGATCGAGCCGTAGGCCTGGGTCGGCGACGGCGTGTAGAACATCGCCAGGAAGACCCCGGTCACGGCCTGGACGATGAACGCGAACAGGGTCGCCGAGCCCAGCGTGTAGAACCAGTTGGTCCCCTTCGGGACCTTGCGGTAGAGCATCCCTGTGAGAAATCCGGTGGCCGCGGTCCGCTGGTCGACCCAGGCGAGGACATCGACCGCAGTGTCCTTGGCGGCGGAGTCGGACGGGCGCTCGGGCGGCGAGGTCCTGAGGTCCGCCGGGGCCGGGCCCTTGGCGCCGTTGCCCTCGCCGGGCTTGGCGGGTTTCCGCAGCGGTGCGGGGATCAGTGAGTCGAGTTTCATCGTCTACCTCTCACTCATGGCGGCGGGAAGGTGGAGGGACGGGGCGGGTACAGATATTCCCAGATCCCGCCGGTGAACTCGCCCGGGTCGCGGGCGCGGACCGGTTCGAGCTGGGAGGTGACGCTGTAGCGGGGGCCGAGTTCGACCTGATTGCCCTGGACTCGCGTCTGGAAGCGGTCGAGCGGGCGGACCGGCGGGCCGCCGATGACTTTTCCTTCGAAGTCGTAGACGCCGCCGTGGCAGGGGCAGATGAAGTTCCCGGCGGCCTCGACGAACCGCACCGGGCAGCCGAGGTGGGCGCAGCGGTTGGAGACGGCGATGAATTCCTTCGGGTCCTCGCCGAGTTCCTTCGATCCTTTGCGGACGTAGGCGGTCACCTTGCCGGCATCGCCGATTCCCTGGGTTTCGGTGAAGACGACCTGGCGGTAGGTGTCGGTGACGAAGTCGCTGGTCGGGCCGACCGCCTCCCAGCGCTCCTTGCCGCGGTGGAAGATCGGGGCGACGGCAAAGCCGACGGCTGGCAGGACGATCGCCAGGCCGGCGACGCCGCCGAGCCCCTGCACCGCGATCGTGAACGCGTGGCGGCGGGTCATCGACTCGCCCTCGAAGTAGCCCGCAGGCTTGGGCTTCTCGCGCTCCCGTGGAGCCGCCTCGGCCCCGTTGTGCTTGTCCGCTTCGTCAGCCACTGTCATCCAGATTCAGGACGACGAAGTTTATTGCCTGAGGCCCCGGACGGCTCCGCCGGCTCCACCGCCGATCGCCTCAGCCGAGCGCCGCCACAGCTCCGGCACCCGGTCGGCGCTACCCTCGGCGTGGTGGCGGGCGCACTTGCTGATCAGGTCGGCGAGGACGAGGACCGCCTCGCTGTCACCGAGCGCCGCCAGCCGCTCGATCCCGAGCGCGTACAGATAGTCGCCGGCGAGCAGGCCGAGGTCGGCGTCCTGCCCGGCGAGCAGCCGGGGCTTCCCGTAATGGAGCAGATAGCCCTCGCGCACCGCCTCGACGACGAGCGCGTACTCGGCGGGGGCGTCCGCGGCGCGGGGGCCCGCGGCGGCGATCAGCCCGAAGGCCGGCTCCTCGACCGGGTCGACGACGTGGGCGGCGATCGGCGTCTCGCCGTCGCGGAGCAGGCCGGCAAGAGCCCGCAGCGCGTCGGCCGGCGCGTCGGCCCTCACGCGAAGGCCTCTTCGAGGGACTCTGACGCGGCGGCGACGGTGCGGTCGATCGCCGCCTCATCGTGGGCGAGCGAGACGAACCAGGCCTCGAACTGGGAGGGCGGCGCCCATATGTGCCGCGCCAGCATCGCGCGGCAGAAGCGGGCGTGGGCTTCGAGGTCGCAGGACGAGGCGCCGACGAAGTCGGTCACCGGCGCGGCGCTGAAAAAGAGGGTCAGCAGCCCCGGCGCCGAGGAGATCCGCAGCGGCCGGTCGCCGGTCAACTCGCCGAGGCCGGCTGCGAGCCGGTCGGTCAGCGACGTCAGCCGCGCGTAGGCACCGGCGTCGAGCGCCCGCAGCGTCGCCAGCCCGGCCGCGATCGCCAGCGGGTTGCCAGAAAGGGTCCCCGCCTGGTAGACGTCGCCGGCGGGCGCGACGCGCTCCATCGCCGACCTCGGGCCGCCGAAGGCGGCCGCGGGAAGGCCGCCGCCGAGCACCTTGCCGAGGACAGTCAGGTCGGGCTCGACCCGGTAGCGCTCCTGGGCGCCGCCGCGGCCGACGCGAAACCCGGTGATGACCTCGTCGAGGACGAGCAGGGCGCCGGCCTTGCGGGTCGCGTCGCGGAGGAACTCGAGGAAGCCGTCCTCGGGCGGGACGATTCCCATGTTCGCCGCGATCGGCTCGGCCAGCAGCGCCGCGACCGGGTGGGACTCGAGGGCCCGGGAGACCGCGTCGCGGTCGTTCCAGGGAACTACGACCGTGCCGGCCGCCTGCGCCGCGGTGACGCCGGGGGTCGCCGGCACCCCGAGCGTCGCCAGGCCGGATCCGGCGTCGGCGAGCAGACCGTCGGAGTGGCCGTGGTAGGCGCCGGCGAACTTGACGACGGTCTCGCGACCGGTGACCGCGCGCGCGAGGCGCACCGCCCCCATCGCCGCCTCGGTTCCCGAGCTCGTCATCCGCAGCATCTCGACCGAGGGGATCCGGGCCGCGACTTCCTCCGCGAGGTCCACCTCGGCCTCGGTGGCGGCGCCGAAGCTGGTGCCGCGAGCGGCGGCCTCGGTGATCGCCGCGACGACCCCCGGGTCGGCATGGCCGAGGATCAGCGGCCCCCAGGAGCAGACCCAGTCGACATACCGGTTGCCGTCGACGTCGATCAGCTCGCAGCCCTCGCCGCGCTCGATGAAGATCGGATCGCGCCCGATCTGCCGCATCGCCCGCACGGGGCTGTTCACCCCGCCGGGAAGGACGCGGAGGGCCCGCTGGTAGAGGTCAGCGCTTGTGGTGGTCCTGACTCCCATCAGTTCCGGCATGTCCTCCGCTTCGCGTCCGGGGATGGCGAGCGCCTACCCGACCGAGGTAGATCGGTTGGAGTCAAGAGAGCGAGCGTCCATATCTGATTTCCGCGAGCGAAGGCTGGGTCGCCACTTAGGACGAGTGCTCCCGCTCCCAGCGGGAGTACTCGTCAGTGAAGTAGTGGAGGCGGATCTTCTTGTACTCGGTCGAGGAGTAGAGGGTGGCGCGGCCGGCGGGGCCGATCCCGCACTCGGCGGCGATCGAGTCGAGGATCGCGTCGCACTCCTCCTTCGAGCGGCCGTGGGCCATCGTGAAGACGCTGTAGGGCCAGTCCTCGTAGGTCGGGCGCTGGTAGCAGTGGGAGATCCCGCGGAACGAGGCCATCAACCGCCCGGTCTCCATGATCTCCTCCTCGGGCACCTTCCAGACCCCCATACCGTTGGCCGAGAACCCGGCCCGGCGGTGGAAGAGGATCGCCGCGACCCGGCGCAGCAGTTTGCGGTCGACCATCCCCCGGAGATGGTCGAGCAGGTCCTCGGTCGCGATCCCCAGCTCCTCCGCGGCGGCGTCGTAGGGCCGCGTGACGGGGTCCATCGGCCCCTGCAGGGCGCGGATCACGGCGACGTCGCGATCGTCGTAGGGCTGCGGGTCGAGCTCCCGCGGCGGCGCGGCGTCGATGGCGCTGGCGAGGGTCTCTGTGCCCTTCTCCATCTCCAGGTTCATGTTGATCTTGAACAGGGTCAGGGTCGGCAGCTGGCGCATCGACTCGGCGCCGGTCTCACGCATCAGGACCTCGAGTGTGCCATCGAGGCCGAGCCGCGAGTCGGGCGGCGTCGCGATCGTGAACCAGAGGTTGAAGTCGTGCGTCCGCAGGTAGTTGTGGGAGACGCCGGGGTGGGAGTTGACGACCGCCGCCGCCCGCTGCGGGTTCTCGGCGTCGACTTTGGCCGCAACGAGCATCGACTCGTACCCGAGGGCGCGGGTGTCGAAGATCGGCGTGATCTCGCGGATGATCCGCTCGTCGAGCAGCCGCGTCGTCCGCGAGATCACCTCGTCCAGCTCGAGTCCGGCCTCGGCGGCGATCAGCCCGAAGGGCTCGGGGTCGAGCGGGAAGCTCGACTGCAGCAGGTTCATCAGCCGCCTGTCAGTCTCGTCGAGCGGGACCGCGGCGCCGTCCTTGCGCGAGCGGGCCTTCGACTGTGGCACCTTCAACATCAAGCGTTCACGCTCGCTCGTTCGCAGAGAATCAGATTTCGATGCTCGCTCGCTCGGTTCACTGAAGCCACGCGGCGGCCTCCTTCGCGTAGTAGGTGACGATCGCGTCGGCGCCGGCGCGGCGGATCGAGGTCAGCGTCTCGAGCACCGCCGCCCGCTCGTCGATCCAGCCATTCTCGGCCGCCGCCTTGAGCATCGAGTACTCGCCGGAGACGTGGTACGCGGCGACCGGGGCGCCCGTCGCCTCCTTGACCCGGCGGACGACGTCGAGGTACGGGGTCGCCGGCTTGACCATCACCATGTCCGCCCCCTCCTCGAGGTCGAGCTTGGCCTCGCGCACGGCCTCCTCGGCGTTGGCGGGGTCGAGCTGGTAGCCGCGTCGATCGCCGGACGCGGGGGCAGAGTCGGCCGCATCGCGGAAGGGCCCGTAGAAGGCGGAGACGTACTTGGCGCTGTAGGCGATGATCGGGACCCGCGAGTGCCCCTCCTCGTCGAGCTGGTGGCGGATCGCCCCGACCCGGCCGTCCATCATGTCGCTCGGGGCGACCGCGTCGGCGCCGGCCTCGGCGTGAGAGATCGCGGTTTTCGCGAGCAGCTCGAGGGTCAGGTCGTTGTCGACCTCGCCTTCGAGGAGGAAGCCGCAGTGCCCATGCGAGGTGTACTCGCAGAGGCAGACGTCGGTGATCACGACCAGGTCCGGATGAGCCTCCTTCAGCGCCCGCACCGCCATCTGGACGACGCCCTCTTCGTCATAGGCGCCCGAACCGGTCTCGTCCTTGGCCGCCGGCAGGCCGAAGAGCAGCACCGCGCCGATCCCGGCAGTGGCGATCTCGGTCGCCTCGGCGACGAGCTCGGAGATCGAGAACCGCTCGACGCCCGGCATCGACTCGACATCCTCGCGCACCCCCTCACCCGCGACGACGAAGGCGGGCTGAATCAGGTGCGCGGCGGAAAGATCCGTCTCGCGGACGAGGCCGCGCAACGCCTCGGTCCGGCGCAGGCGCCGCATGCGTGTGGCGGGGAAGGCCATCGAACCGATTCTAGGGGGAGTGCGGCAGCGCACCCTGCCGCGGGGTGAGCTCGGCGAGCGAGCGGTGTCGCGATCGGACCGCCGTCAGCGCCGCCGCCTCGCCGTCGATCTGCAGGCACCCGTGGCGACTCAGATAGGCGGTCGCCGCCGCCAGCACCTCGCCGGTCTCGAGCCGGCACGAGATCCCCTCGAGGACGCTGACGTCGTAGTTCCCCTCGGTCTGTATGCGAGCATCGGCGACCTCGACCACGCCTCCGCCGACGATCGCGAACGAGCGCTCGGGGACGGCCAAGGGATAGCCCAGCGCCCGCTCGGCAACCTCGCGTTGTCCCTCCATCACTTCCTCCGCGGCCAGTATCACGGATAGGGTCCGCAATCACATGCGGTTGCTCTTCATCGGGGACGTCGTCGGCGGGCCGGGGAGGCGGGGCCTGAAGGCCGCGATGCCCGAGCTCCGCGAGCGGCACAGCCCCGACCTCGTGATCGTCAACGGCGAGAACTCCGCGGGCGGGATCGGGATCACCGAGAAGACGGCCGACGGCCTGTTCGACGCCGGCGCCGACATCCTCACGACCGGTAACCACGTCTACCGCCATCGCGAGGCCTACGAGTTCCTCGACCGCACCGACCGGGTGATCCGCCCCGCCAACTATCCCCACGCAAATCCGGGGAAGGGGTACCTCGTGACCGAGGCGGGCGGGATGCGGGTCGGCGTCGTCAACATCAGCGGCGGTGTCGGCCTCACGGTCGCCCGATCCCCCTTTCACGAGGTCGACAGCATCCTCGAGCGGATCGAGGCCGACTGCGTTGTGGTCGACTTCCACGCCGAGGTGACGAGCGAGAAGGTCGCGATGGGTTGGCACCTCGACGGCCGGGTGGCCGCCCTGTTCGGCACCCACACCCACGTTCCGACCGCCGACGCCCGAGTGCTGCCCGGTGGGACTGCGGTGATCACCGACGTCGGCATGACCGGGTCGCGGACGAGCGTTCTCGGGGTGAAGCCGGAGCAGGCGCTGCAATCGCTGATCACGCAGATGCCGGTCCGGTTCGAAACCGCGGAGGACGACGTCTGGGTGATGGGCGCCGCGGTGGAGATCAACCAGAAGGGACGGGCTGACTCGATCGAGCAGGTTCTGATGCCGGCTCCGACCGGGTGACCGGCTCGCGCCGATCGGAGGCCGGGGGCTCCGCGCCCTCGCACATCGCGACCAGCAGCAGCGGGAAGAACCAGACGATGTAGAGGTAGAACCAGTGCATCGCCGTCAGCTGCAGGGCGATGATCAGGGCCGCGGCGAGGGCGGCGACCTGGGCCAGCGACTTCCGCCGCGGGCGGAAGGCGAGGGCGACCGAGAGCGCGGAGACCCCGACGAGAATCGCGATCCGCAGCGGCTCGAGGCCGGGGACCTGGCCCCAGATGCTGAACGGCGAGTCGCGGCCGGCCTGGTAGCCGAGCGTGCGGTCCCAGAAGGTGGCGAGGCCGGGGTCGATGGCCGGCCAGAGCATCAGCAGCGCCGATGTGGCCGCGAATGCCACCACGAACAACAGGGTGGATCGGCCGGCGGGTCCTGTCACGGAAGCAGGAGGGGATCTGCGGGCCGGGCTGTCCTCGACCCCTCCTCCTGCCACGCCACCCACCGGAGGATCCACCGAGTTGGACGCTGCGGGGCGATACGTGGCCAGCATGGGCACCAGCACCAGCGGGGCGAACTTTGTGAGGCCCGTGAGGGCTGTTAGGGCGCCCCGGTAGGCCGGGCGGGCGAGGACCAGGAGCGTCGCGACGAGGAGCAGCGCGACCAGGGTGTCGTTCGAGTTCGTCTCCAGCGGCAGAGCGGTGTAGGGATAGGCGGCCCAGGCGAATGCGAGCACCGCGGCGAGGCGGCGCCCGGCGGGCCCGGGGCGGATCCGCAGCGCGAGCAGGACGAGGAGTGCGATCGTCGCCAGGTCGAAGACGACCGCGGCGCCGTGGGAGGCGGGGAGGTCGTCCCAGGTCCCGTGCCATGGCCAGATCGCCTCGAACGGGACGTAGGCGAGGTAGTTGACCGGGCCGTAGGTGTCCCCTGCCGAGACGTCGTCGGGGAAGTTGCCGTAGAGCCGTTCGCCGTGCTCGATCCGGTCGGCTCCGACCACGCTCGCGTAGCCGACATCGATCGTCCCCGCGTCGGCGACGTTGAGCCCGACCCGGAGACCGATCAGGAAGAGGGTGGCGACGATCAGCCACGCCGTCGGCCAGACCGGCCTGATTCCCTCGCCCCTCCTGCGCAACCCGATCCAGAGGGCCCTCCCCAGGAGGTAGAGGAGAACCGGGTACTGGAGCGGGACCGAGACGCCGATATCGGCCCGGTTGAAGAACCAGTGCGAGATGCCGAAACCGAGGAGGACGGCGACGTCGAGCGTGGCGACCCGCCAGGGGCGGCGCCAGTCGATCAGCCCGAGCGCGAACAGAGCAAAGAGAGGGAGGATCACGTACGGCGCGTTCAACCTGTGGCCGAAGGCGCCGGAGTATCCGCGGGCCATCTTCCACCCGACCTGGTAGCCGGTCCACGACTCGGTCACCTCGCCGCTCTGTGGGTCGACGATCGCGAGGGCCACTCGTTCCTCTTCGGCGAAGTAGCTGACCTCCCAGTTGCCGTCGTTCATCGCGGCGCTCGACGTCATCCCGGGGTGCTCCCGCCGCTCTTCTACGACCTTCGGGTCGCGATCGGCGCGGGCGCTGGCCTCGGTCGCGGAAATGTCTCCCGATGCGGCGAGGGCGGGCGCCGGAAGGCAGGCGAGGAGCAGAGCGGCGAGCGCCGCCGCGCGCCTCAAAGAACGACCTCGTCCTTCACAGGCCGAAATGATCGAGCACCGCCGGCGCCACGTCGCGCAGGGCCCACTGCTCACGGTCGGCGGCGTCGTCGGGGCCGCAGCCGCAGAAGAGGAGCGGCCCGAGCGAGTCGTCGCGCATGAGCGAGCCGTGGCTGCCGCCCCCGGCGTGGCTGGTTCCGCCCCAGTCGAGCGCCTCGTACCCCGTGGCGAGGGAGACGATCATGTCGCCGGCGTGAGGCGCGGTCAGGGCGGCGTGGACGCGGGCGAGAGGGTCCGGGTAGAGCTCGCTCCGCAACCTGCCGGCGGCGACCTCGGCGGCGAGGGCCTCGTGCTCGCCCTCCACCTCCCACTCTCCTCCGCGAAGGTCGGTGACCGGGCCCCCGGGCCGGAAGCGCAGGCGGCGGCCGCGCCGCTCGACAACGGCCCAGACCTCCTCGCCGTCGGGCCCGCCGGCCTCCGGCCTCGGCAGCGGCGTGCCGCCGGCGCCCTCGAGCCAGCAGACGAGGTCGACCCCTTCGGTCGCCGCCAGTGACTCGCAGACCTCGCGGTGCTCGGCGGTGTCTCCGTCGGTCGGCAGGAGGTAGACGTGCGCCGCCCGTCCCGTCGGGCTGACGGCGAGCTGGGCCTGCTCGGGGCGGTCCTCGGAGGGCTGCAGCACCGACCACTCCTGCGCCAGGAGGTCGGCCAGCGGCAGCCCCCGGTCGACCTCGGAGTGGGAATGGTCGGCGACCAGGATCAGGGCATGGTCCTCGAGGAACCGGTCGAGGCCCCCGGCGGCCTCGACCAGCATCGCGAAGCACTCATCGGCCCGGGCGATCGACTCGCCGCTCGCTTCCGGCCCATGACGGTGGGAGTGGTTGTCGTTGTCGGGCAGCGAGAGGAGGAGGAAGTCGAAGCCGCCGTCGCGAGCGAGCTCGGCGGCGCAGCAGGCCGCGTAGCTGTCACGGTTGCCGGGGATCGAGGTCGACTTGCACGGAACGTCGCGGCTCGCGTATAGGTCACCGTAGAAGAGCTCGCCCGGCCCCCAGGTGTGGTGGTCGAATTTGAGCCGGCCGGCGTCGACGACCGCTCGGCGCATCAGCCCCTCGAGCGAGACCTGGTGGCGGTGGCGGCCGCGGTAGATCAGGAACGGCGTGCAGGCGGTGCGGGCACCGGCGTCGTCGAGGCGCTCGAAGAGCGTCGGCACCTCGGGGCTGAGGTGGGCCAGGTTCATGTTGTAGACGAGGTCGTAGAGCGCCCGGAAGACGCCGACCGCCCGGGTCGCCTCGAGTGAGGACCCGTACTCGACGTAGCGTCGCTCGAGCCGGTGGTACCAGTTCATCCCGCTGATCCAGTGGCGGTCGGCGGCGACGCCGGTGACCATCTCGGCGCAGGCTACGGGGGTGACCGACGGGAAGCTCGAGACGCAGTCAGGGATCAGCGTCCCGCGCTCGAGCAGGGCCTCGAAGGTCGGCGCGTTCCCTTCCTCGATCGTCCGCTCCAGTATGTCGGTCCGGAGCGAGTCGACATAGGTGAGGACCAGCTTCTTATCGCCCATAGGTCATCCCGGCCGAATGATGACTGTCATCGGACTCGGGACTCGCCGCGCGGCTACTTCAGCACCCGTAGGCCCTCGTGCTTGCGGCGGGCGCGGCGATGGCGGGCGATGCCGAGCCAGGCGAGGGCGATGATGACCAGGAGGGTCACGTCCGGAACCAGCAGCGCGGCGACAGCGACGACGATCGCGGCCAGCGAGACCAGGAAGCCGAGCGCGGCGCCCCCTCCCCCCTCGCGCCTGCCGGCGCCGAAGACGATGTCGCTGACGACGATGCAGCCGAAGGCCGCGCCGGCGAGGCAGAAGACCGCCCCGAGCAGGTTGTCGAGGTCGGCGTGGCCAGCGAGCAGATACCCGATGACGAAGCCGATCACGGCCGCCAGCAGGGTCATCCGTCCCCGCGCCGAGCCGTGGGTTCCCGTGGTCCCGGCCAGCATCCCGATCGCGATGCCGATGCCCACCTCGAAGCCGACCCCCTCAAGAAAGCTCATGCGAAAAACCTACACTTCATGGATGCCCGAACCCCCTCACCGGCGGCGAGCCCACACGCTCACGCGGGACCTCGAGCGCTACGCCGGGCTGTTCGCCGGACGGACGAAGGTGATGCGGTCATCGGCGATGCGGGACCTGATGGCGATCACCGCCCGCCCCGAGGTGATCTCGCTGGCGGGGGGCCTTCCCGACACCTCGACCTTCCCTCCCGCGACCTTTGCCGCCGACATGACCCGGATCGCGCAGACCTCGGCCGCCGAGGCCCTTCAGTACGGGCCGACCGAGGGCTTCGAGGAGACGGTCGACTGCATCATCCAGGTGATGGGGGCGGAGGGGATGCTCCCCGACCACGACGACGTGATCGTCACCACCGGCGGCCAGCAGGCGATCGACCTCGTCTCCAAGATCCTCCTCGACCCCGGCGACGTCGTCATCTGCGAGGCGCCGTCCTACCCCGGGGCGATCCCGGTCTTCTGCAGCTACGAGGCCGACGTCGTCCAGATCGAGTGCGACCGGGACGGGATGAGGATCGACGAGCTCGAGGCGGTCCTCGAGCGGCTCGACCGCGAGGGGCGGCGGCCGAAATTCGTCTACTCGGTCCCGACCTTCCAGAACCCGGCGGGGGTGACGATGTCGCTGCCCCGCCGCCAACGCCTGGTCGAGCTGGCCCGCAGCCGCGAGATGCTGGTGGTCGAGGACAACCCCTACGGCCTCCTCCGCTTCGGCGGCGAGCCGCTGCCGCCCCTCTACCAGCTCGACGGCGGCGACTACGTCATCTACATCGGGACGTTCTCGAAGATCCTCTCCCCCGGGATCCGGCTCGGCTGGGCAGTCGCGCCGCCGCCGGTGATGGAGAAGATCGTGCTCGGCAAGCAGGCGGCCGACCTCTGCACCTCGACCCTGACCCAGTTCTTCGTCCGCGAGTACTTCACCAAAGGTCGTTGGCGGGAGTACATCGAGAGCCTGGTCGAGATCTATCGTGGCCGGCGCGACACGATGATCGCCGCCCTGCACGAGCACTTCCCACCGGGGGCGACCTGGACCGACCCCGAGGGCGGGCTCTTCATCTGGGCGACGCTGCCGGACTTCATCGACACCGGCGACCTGCTCGCCAGGGCGCTGCGCGAGGACGTCGCCTTCGTCCCCGGCCAGGCCGCGTTCGTCGGCGAGCGCGGCCGCAACTCGATGCGGCTCAACTTCTCGGGCTCCGACGACGCCGAGATCGCGGAGGGGGTGCGGCGGATCGGCAAGGTGATCGCCCAGCAGGTCGAGCTCTACTCGACCCTGACTCGGGAACCGGCTAAAGATGAGGCGCATATGCCCGCAGCCGAAGGCGAGGGCATGGGCGCAATTGATGCATCCAAGCGCGCCCCACCCGATCAAGGTGGCGACGTCCTTCCGTTTCGCCGCGAGGAGTCGGCGTGAGGGTGGCGGTCCTCAAGGGCGGCAGGTCGCTCGAGCGCGGCGTCTCGCTGCGATCGGGCGCCCGGGTCCAGGAGGGTCTCGCCAGACTCGGCCACGACGTCACCTCGATCGACGCCGGCGCCGAGCTGGTCGAGGAACTGAACCGGAACCGGCCGGAGATCGCGTTCGTCGCAATGCACGGCCCCGGCGGCGAGGACGGGACGGTCCAGGAGCTGCTCGAGATCCTCGGCATCCCCTTCACCGGCCCCGGCGTCGCGGCCTGCGTCCGCTGCATCGACAAGGCACTCGCCAAGCACGAGTTCCGCGCCGCGGGGATCCCGACACCCGAATGGCTCGCGTTCAACGAAACCGCGTTCCGCGAACTGGGGGCGACCGACGCCCTCGACCACCTCGAGGATCGGCTCGGCTACCCGCTCGTCGTCAAGCCGAGCCGGGGTGGCTCGTCGCTCGGGGTCCGGTTCGCCGCGAGCCGGGCCGAGGTCCCCGAGGCGCTGGTCTCCGCCTTCAGCTACGACGACCGGGTGGTGCTCGAGCGCTTCGTCGACGGGCGCGAGCTGGCGGTGAGCATCCTCGGCGACGAGCCGCTGCCGATCGTCGAGGCGATCCCGGTCGGCGGCGACCGCTACGACTTCGAGGCCCGCTACGAGATCGGCCGAACCGAGTTCGTCTGCCCCGCCGATCTCACCGGGGAGGAGGCGGCCGCGGTCACCTCCGTCGCCCTCGCCGCCTACGAGGCGCTCGGGTGCACCGGCTTCTCCCGGGTCGACGTGATCCTCGAGAAGGGCAACGGCCCACAGGTGCTGGAGGTCAACGCGATCCCGGGCCTGACCGACACCAGCCTCCTGCCGCTGGCCGCCGAGGCCGCCGGGCTCTCGTTCGAGGAATTGGTCGAGCGGATCCTCAAGCTCGCCTCGCCAGCAGTTGCTACGGCCTCATAAGACGCCGCCTCCTCTGCTCCCGCTCGGGCCAGGGGAGGCAGACATGGACTGGCCTGGAATGGCCCTCGCTCCCGCGTCCGGGGGCGGCTACGAATTCCCCTGGGCGAAGTCGTCCGGGGAGACCTCGTCGAGGAACTCCTTGAACTTGTCAACGACCTCCTCGGTGTCCTCGACCTCATGCTCGAACTCGATCGCCGACTCCTCGATCACGTCCTCGGCGGCGAAGATCGGGGCCGAGACCCTGACCGCGAGAGCGAGTGCATCGGAGGGGCGCGAGTCGATCTCGAGCTCGGTGCCGTCGATCGAGACCGTGATCGAGGCGTAGAAGGTGTTGTCGCGCAGTTCGGTCACCGAGACCCGCTCGCATTTCGCGTCGAGCTGCTCGAGCACGTCGGAGAGCAGGTCGTGGGTCATCGGCCGCGGCGTCGAGGCGCCCTGGAGCTTCATCAGGATCGCCGCCGCCTCGGGGTGTCCGATCCAGATCGGCAGGAACCTGTTCCCGTCGACGGTCTTCAGCAAGACGATCGGCTGCTTGCCGACCATGTCAAAGCTGACACCGTAGATCTGCATCTGCTGCACAAACTCGCTCCCACGCTGGATGGCCGCCCATTATAGGTCCGCCCCGAAGCCGGATCGCGGGAGCCATGTGCGCAGTGGGCGATCCTGGATTCGAACCAGGGACCTCGTCCTTATCAGAGACGCGCTCTAACCGACTGAGCTAATCGCCCGCGAGAACAGCGCGATGATAGCGGCCGCCCGTCGCTGTCCGCCGCGGTCGTTCAGCGCCGGCGCTTGCCGAGACGGCGGGCCAGCTCGAGCGTCTCGGAGAGATCGGTGAGGTGGATCTCGACGACGATCTCCTCGCCGCGCGGACGCACCCGGACCTCGTGGCCTATGCTCGACTCGAGCTCGTCGCCGACCTCACGCAGTGCCGCCTGGCGCTCGGCGTCGACCGGCTCGGGACGCGCGCGGCGGTTTGGCTGGCTGGCCAACTTAACCCGGTTCTCGGTCTCGCGAACCGACCAACCGCCCTTTGCCGCATCGCGTGCGAGGCGGCGGCGGGCGTCGTTGCCACGGATCCCAAGCAGGGCGCGGCCGTGGCCCTCCGTGAGCTCTCCCGACTCGAGCAGGGCGAGCGCATCATCGGGCAACTCGAGCAGCCGGATCAGGTTCGAGACCGCCGGGCGGCTGCGGCCGATCCTTTTTGCCAGCTCCTCTTTCGAGAGGCCGAGGTCCTCGACCAGAGCCGCGCAGGCCCGGGCCTCGTCGATCGGGTTGAGATCCTCGCGGACGACGTTCTCGATCAACGCCACCTGAAGCCGCTCGGCGCGCTCGGACTCGCGGACGATCGCCGGCACCTTCTCGAGACCGGCCTGTTGGGCCGCGCGCCAGCGCCGCTCGCCGGCGATCAGCTCGTAGCTGCCGTCGGCCAGCGGGCGGACGAGGAGGGGCTGGACGACCCCGCTCGCCTCGATCGAGGACGCAAGGCCGCTGAGCGACTCGGCGTCGAAGCGCTTGCGCGGCTGGTTCGGGTTGGGCTTGATCAGATCGATCCGCAGCTCGCAGAGGTCGCCGACGTCGTCGCCGGAGGCCTCCGGCAGGATCGCGGCGAGTCCGCGGCCGATCCCTGGGCTAGCCACGGGCCGAGAGCTCCTGGGCCAGCGCCCGGTAAGCCTCCGAGCCGCGGGAGGAGGGGGCGTGCTCGGTCACCGGCAGGCCGTAGCTCGGCGCCTCGGCGACCCTGACGCTGCGCGGTATGACTGTCTCGAAGACCATTTCCGGAAAGTGGTCGCGCAGCTCCCGCTCGACGTCCTGGGCGAGCCGCGTGCGCTCGTCATGCATAGTGATCAACAGACCCGACACATTCAGTGAAGGGTTCAACTCACGCCGGATCATCCCCACCGTGTCAAGGAACTGGACCAGGCCCTCGAGCGCGAGGTACTCGGCCTGGACCGGGACGATCACCCGGTCGGCGGCGACGAGCGCGTTGACGCTGACCGGGCCGAGCGAGGGTGGGCAGTCGAGAATCGTGAAGGCGAACCGCTCGCGGACCGGACCGAGCCGTTCGCGCAGCCGCGTCTCCGAGCCCTCGAGCCGCGGCAGCTCGACCGAGGCGCCGGCGAGGTCGCGGCCGGCGGGCACCAGCCAGAGGTTGTCGGGGCCGGCGGGGCGCGCCGCCTCGGCCACGGAGACGTCGCCGATCAGGCAGTCGTAGGAGGAGGGATGCAGGTCATGGGCGCCGCCGAGCGCGGTGGTCGCGTTGCACTGGGGGTCGAGGTCGACGAGCAGGGTCTGGGCGCCGCCCTTCGCGATGCAGGCGGCGAGGTTGACCGCGGTGGTCGTCTTCCCGACCCCGCCCTTCTGATTGGCGATCGCGTGCACCAGGCCCATCGGCGCGCAGGTTAGTTGCCGCCGGGCCTCAGCCGCGGGGGCGCTTCTTCGCGATTCCCGGACGGCGCGGAAGATCCTTCGGCGTCGGTCCCGTCTTCCGCAGGACGTGCAGGTGACGGTTGCGGCTGCCAGCGTAGGGGCCGGCGTCGAGCACCGCCTCCGCCCGCATCGCGAGCGCGGCGGCGGCGCGCTCGGCCTGGCGCTCCTCCTCCTCGTCGCGCCTCCCCTTCCAGGCGACCAGCACGCCTCCTTCGCGGAGCAGCGGCGAAGCCAGCTCGGCCAGGGTCGAGAGCCTGCCGACGGCGCGGGCGGTGACCGCGTCATATGCCGCCCTTCCCTCGGCTCCCTCCGCGGCCCAATCCTCCGAGCGCGCGTTGAGCACGCGCGCGTTCGCGATACCCGCCCCGGCGATCGCCCGCTCGATGAACTCGCACTTGCGGCCGATCGACTCGATCAGGTCGACCCGGCCCGCCGGCAGCGCGACCGCCAATGGCAGGCCCGGGAAGCCGGCGCCGGAACCGACGTCGGCGATGCGCCGGGCGCCCCGCAGATCGGCCACGTCGAGGCCGCTGAGGCTGTCGGCGACGTGGACCTTCCAGGCCCGATCGGGGTCGACGACGGAGCTGACCGAGGCCCGCTCGGCGGCGAGCAGCTCGAGGACCCTGAGGAGCGCCGCGCGGCCGGCGTCGTCGAGCGAGGCCCCCGGGCCCGGGTTCACTCCGAGACGAGCGGGGCGACGACCACGCAGCGGTGGGGCTCGTCGCCTTCGCTGTAGGTCTCGACTCCGGCGCGGTCCCGGAGGTACTCGTGGACGACGCGGCGCTCCTGGGCGCTCATCGGGTCCATCTCGACGATCCGGTTGGCGCTCAGGGCCTGCTCGGCGGCGCGGGCGGCGCGGGCGGTGAGGACCTCGCGGCGACGGTCGCGGTAGCCGGCGGCATCGACCAGAACCCGCTTGCGATCCCGGATCCCGCGGAAGGCGGCCTGGTGGCAGAGCAGCTGCAGGGCGTCGATCGTCTGCCCGCGGCGGCCGATCAACAGCCCGTAGTCGTCGTCCCCGACCACCACCGCCTCGATCGTGTCATCGTCCTCCTCGACCTCGACATCGCCCTCGAGGTCGAGCTCGTCGAGGACACCCTCGATCAGCTCGCGAACCCTCTCAGCCGGCTCCTCCGGCCACTCTTTCTCGGCACTCGAATCGTTCACGAATCTCACCCTATCCACAATCGCCCGAGGCGCGGGCGGGTACCCCCGCAACGGATGGGAGGCGGGGCCCTACCGCCGCCGCTTCTTCTTCTTGGGCGGTGGTGGCGGTGGCTTGGCAGCCGCCGCGGCCTCGGGAGTGAGGACGGCGGGCGGCGGGATCAGTTTCGCCGCGGCGTAGGACTGGCCGACGGTCCAGAAGTTTGTTGTGATCCAGTAGAGGCTGAGGCCGGCGGGGACGGCCGGTACGAAGAAGAGGCCGACGAGCGCGAACGCCCCCAACATCACGTACTGCTGGGCCCCGGCCGCGGTCGGCGAAGAGCGCATCGTGATGTACGTCGAGAGCGCCATCGAGCCGGCAAAGAGCACCATCAGCACGATCAATTCGGGGCCCTGCGGCTTTTCGATCACGCTGTTGATGAAGAACCAGCCCGCGCCGCCGGCGGCTTCGACGTCCTGCTGGAAGCTGTCGCCGCGGAGAGTGCGGAACAGCGCGAAGAAGATCGGCAGCTGCAGAAGCAGAGGCAGGCACGAGGCCAGCGGGTTGATTTTGTTCTCCTGGTAGAAGCGCATCATCTCCTGCTGCTGGCGCTGGCGATCGTTCTTGTATTTCTCCTGGATCGCTTTGATCTCGGGCTGCAGCGCCTGCAGCGCGCGCATGCCTTTGATCTGTTTGTAGGTGAGCGGGATGAGTACGGCACGGACGCAGACCGTGAGGGCGATGATCGAGGTGCCCCAGCTGAGGCCGACGTTGTCGTGGAAGAAGTTGAGGACAGATTCCGCGACGTTCTCGAGCGGTTCGAGGATGTCTGCGATCGGGATCAGGGCCGCACCTCACCGTGGTGGGCGGCGGGGTCGACGGGGCCGACCCTGAGGGTGAAGTGGCGCGGCACGGGGTCGAAGCCCCCGTGGCTGAAGGGGTTGCAGCGCAACAGCCGCCAGACGGCCAGCAGCAGGCCGCGGGCGGGGCCGAAGCGCCTGATCGACTCGGCCGCGTAGGCGGAGCAGGTCGGCTCGTATTTGCAGCGCCGCGGGAAGGCGGGTGAGATCCACCGGCTATAGGCCCCGATCAGGGCCAGAAGCGACCGTTTCACGTGGAACGCTCCGACCGGATTCCGGCCTCGCTGAGCGCCTCGTCGAGGCTCGCCTGGGCGCCGGCCAGCCCCTCCTTCTCGATCAGCTCGCCGAGTTCCGGGCGGGCGACGAGGACAAAGTCGTGTCCTTCGGGGAGGCGATCGGCGCTGGCCCAGAAGGCCTCGCGCAGCGCCCGCTTGACCCGGTTGCGCTCGACCGCACCGCCGACCTTGCGGCTCGCCGAGACGCCGAGTCTGATCTCGGTCTCATCCCCCTCGGCGCGGCGGGGGAAGCTGTAGAGCACGAGGTAGCGGGTGGCGTGAGATGAGCCGTCGCGGTAGACGCGGTCGAACTCGCCGCTGCGCGAGAGGCGGCGTCGCTTCGGCATCGCTAAGGGGTGAGGCGCTTCCGGCCCTTGCGGCGGCGGCGCTTGAGGATCGCCCGACCCCCGCGGGTGCTCATCCGCGCCCGGAACCCGTGGGTCTTCGCCCGCTTGCGCTTCTTCGGCTGATAGGTCCGCTTCATCTCAGATTGCTCCCGCGTCGCTTCCTCGCGAAGAGCCAGACTGTCACGCTCGGTCGCTCCGCGCTCATTGGCCGTCGCAGTATACGGACGCGGCCCGAGCGGCCGCCCAAACGATTTCTCGGCATTTGCGAGGCGGCCGAAATCGTGCCCGAGGCTCGCCGCTATGGTCGGCCTCGGGTGCACGATGACGACTACCAGAACGACCTCGACGCGCTCTGGGCGGAGGTCCAGTCACGGCTTCGCGCCTCCGTCCCGGAGTCCACGTTCCGCCTCTGGCTGGAGCCGCTCCGGGTCGTCGGGGCGCGCGGCAGGACCCTCCACCTCGCCGCCCCGGAGGGAATCCGGGCCTGGGTCGAGCGTCGCTACTCGTCGCTGATCCGCGACGGGCTGGCGGGGGCGGGAAGCGAGATCGACGAGGTCAGCTTCGGTGCGGTGGACCAGCAAGCCGAAGGCGGCGAGATCGCCGAGCTCAACCCTCAATACAGCTTTGACCGGTTCGTCATCGGGGAGGGAAACCGCCTCGCCCACGCCGCGGCCCTCGCGGTGGCGGAGGCGCCGTCGGAGGCCTACAACCCGCTCTTCCTCCACGGGCCCCCCGGGCTCGGCAAGACCCACCTCCTGGTCGCGATCGCCAACTACCTCCGGACCCACGCGCCGGAGCTCGAGGTCCGCTACACGACGGCCGAGCGCTTCACCAACGAGTTCGTCACGGCACTGCGCAGCAGCGGCGCCGAGGGGTTCAAGGAACGCCACCGCTACCTCGACGTCCTGCTCGTCGACGACGTCCAGTTCCTCGAGGGCAAGCACGCGACGGAGGAGGAGTTCTTCCACACCTTCAATGCCCTGTATGAGGGCGGCAGCCAGCTGGTCCTCTCCGCCGATCGGCTGCCGAGCGAGCTCTCGACCCTCGCCGAGCGCCTGCGAGACCGCTTCGAGTGGGGCCTGACCGTCGCGGTCGGCCACCCCGACCTCGCAACCCGCCTGACGGTGCTCCGCCGCCTCGCCCGCGAGGCCGGGCTCGAGGCGGCCAGCCGCGATGCCCTCGCGGAGCTCGCCGGCAGGATCGACACCAACGTCCGTCGCCTCCGCGGGGCGCTGACCAAGGTCATCGCCCACTCCTCGATCACCGAAGAGCCCCTCAGTCCCGAGCTGGTCGCCGAGGTCGTCCCGAGGACCAGAAGGGCGGGGCCGACCGATCCCGTGGATCGGATACAGGGCGCCGTCGCCTCCTCGTTCGGCGTCTCGGCCGCCGACCTGGTCGGCCCCTCGCGCGCCGCGGGCCCCGTCCGCGCCCGCCACGTCGCGATCCTCCTCACCCGCGAGAGCACCGCGCTCTCCCTACCGGAGATCGGCCAGCGATTCGGCGGACGAGACCACTCGACCGTCCTCAACTCGCTGCGCCGCGCCGAGGCCGCGATCGGCCAGGACGAAGATCTCGAGGCCCGAGTCAACAGCCTGCGTGAGACGATCCACAACCCTCCCGACCAGCGTCGCTGACGGCCGACGCCGCTGTAAGAATCAAGTGCTCCCCACATTCCCGTCCACAACCCGGAAGCCCCGCCACCGTGGGGAATCACCGCCCCTCTGCCGGTTTCCACAGGCCCTAAATCAACTCGATAGGAAGTTTGTCTCTTGAAGCTGACAACTCAACGTGAGGAGCTCTCCTCAAAGCTCTCGACCGTGTCCCGGGCGGTCTCGACCCGCGCCGCGACCCAGGCGCTCTCGGGGATCCTGCTGACGACATCGGAGGACTCGGTCGCGCTCAGCGCGACCGACGGCGAGATCGGCCTCCGGACCGAGCTCGATGCGGTCGTCGAGGGGTCGGGCACCGTCCTCCTCCCCGGCCGGCTGCTGGCCGATCTCGTCCGCTCGCTCGCCGACGATGAGGTCGAGATCGAGCTGCGCGAGGCCGAGCGCGACGTCGAGATCCGCTGCGGCGGCTCGCGCTTCCACGTCCGCACCCTTCCGGCCGAGGACTTCCCGAAGGTCCCGACTGCCGACGCCGACCCGCTGACGATTCCGGGCAAGGCGCTGGCCGAGACCGTCGACCTGGTCGCCCCCGCCGCCTCGCAGGACGACATGCGGCCGGTGCTGACCGGCGTCCTGGTCAGCGCCGCCGGCGAGGAGATGACGATGGTCGCGACGGATTCCTACCGGCTCGCGGTCAAGCGGACGCCGCTCGAGGGCGGGATCGGGGGCGAGCTCGAGGCGAACATCCCGGCCCGGGCGCTGCGCGAGCTCGGCAGGATCGTCGCCGCCGACGGGGTCGAGCAGGTGAAGGTCAACCTGCTCCCCAATCAGGCGCTTTTCCGGGCAGGGGCCGTCCTCCTCAACACGAGGCTGATCGACGGCCAATTCCCCAACTTTCGACAACTCCTGCCGGAGTCCTACGAGCACGACGTGCGCCTCAACCGGACCGACTTCCTCGACGTCGCCCGCCGGGTGAGCCAGCTCGCTCAGCGCAACGCGCCGCTGCGGCTCTCGTTCAACGAGGGGGAGCTGAAGATCTCGGCCTCCACCCCGGACGTCGGCGACGCCGAGGAGGCGATCCCGGCGGCCTTCGACGGCGAGGCGCTCGAGATCGGCTTCAACCCGGACTTCCTCAAGGACGGGATCGAGAGCGTCGAGGGGGACGAGGTGATGCTGCGGCTGATCTCGCCGCTGCGGCCCGGCCTGCTGCAGCCGGTCGACAACGAGGACTTCCGCTACCTGGTGATGCCGATCCGCCTCAACGTCTGAGAGCGTTGTCCCGGTGCTCGTCACCGTCGTCGAAGCCGATCCCTCGCGGAGCCTGTCCGGCGCACGGGTCGAGCTGGGGCCAGGCGTCAGGAGCCTGATCGGCCCCAACGGCGCCGGCAAGACGAACCTGCTCGAGGCGCTCTACTTCGCCCTCACCGGGCGCTCGTTCAGGACCTCGGACCGCCGCGACCTGATCCCGTTCGGCGGTGGGTTCGCCCGGGTGGAGGCGGCGGTCCGCGACGACGATGGCGTCGAGCACCGCCTTCTGGCGTCGATCAGCCGCGCCGAGGGAAGGCGCCACCTCCTCGACGGCAGCCCCGTCGACGCGGCGACCGCGGCCAGGCACCGACCACCCGTCGCCGTCTTCTCGCCCGACCGGCTCGCCCTCGTTAAGGGCCCCCCGGCCGAGCGTCGGGCGCACGTCGACCGTTTCGTCGCGGCCCGGTGGCCGTCCCGGGCGGAGCTGCGGGTCCGGTTCGGCCAGGCGCTGGCCCAGCGGAACGCGCTGCTCGCGCGTTGTCCTGCCGGCGCCGGGGAGCTCGACGTCTGGGACGGGACCTTCGCCGCCGCCGCCGCGTCGCTCGCCGAGGCCCGCGCCGAGGCGATCGAGGATCTCGCGCCCCGGTTCGCCGCCGCCGCTGCCGAGCTCGGCCTCGAGGGCGAGGCGCGCCTCGAGTACGCGCCGCGGTCTCCCGGCCCGGCCGATGAGGTTCGCGAGGGACTGCTCGAGCGGCGCGAGGCGGATCTGCGACTCGGGCGCTCCTCCTGGGGCCCGCACCTCGACGAGGTCAAGATCTCGGCCGCCGGCCGCGCCCTGCGCCGGTTCGGCTCCCAGGGTCAGCAGCGCAGCGCCCTCCTCGCCCTCCTGTTCGCGGAGCGGGCGGCGCTGGCCGAGGCCCGGCGGGTGACGCCCCTGCTTCTCCTCGACGACGTCATGAGCGAGCTCGACGCAACCCGCCGCGAGCGCCTCGTCGAGCTCCTCTCGGGACCCGGTCAGGTCGTGATCACGGCCGCGACCGAGGAGTCGCTGCCGGCGGCGCTGCGCGGCAACGCCACCAGGATGCCGATCCCGGCCGCGACCGAGCACGCCGTCGAGGCGGCGTGAGCGGGGGTGAGCAGGTTGACCCACCGTCACGCCCCGCGGCCGGCCAGCGAGGCTTTGCGCGCGGCGCTCGAGCGGGCCGCGCCGAAGACGCGCCTGGCGGCGGTCCAGGGGGTCTGGGCGGCGGCGGTCGGAGAGCGCATCGCCAAGGTCGCGCGACCGGTCTCCGAGCAGGGCGGGACGGTCGTCGTCGGCTGCGCCGACCCGGTCTGGGCGGAGGAGCTCGACCTGATGCAGGACCGGTTGGTTCGCCGTCTTCGCGAGCGCCTCGGGGAGCAGGCTCCGGAGCGTTTGCGATTCCGTGCGGATCGCGACTGAGCTAAGTTACCTTTTTCCGTGTTTTGCAGGGATTTTAGGCGCCGAGCGCGGCCCTTCTGGGTGCCTGAACTGGTATCCTTATGTCAACTTGCATTGCGGCCCCGACCGAGCGCGGCAAGGACGTCGTCTGGTCGGGGCTTTTCTGAATCAGAGAGGATCAATTGCCGAAATCCAAGAAGGGCTCCTCGGACTCCTACGGGGCCAAGGACATCACCGTCCTCGAGGGGCTGGAAGCGGTCCGAAAGCGGCCCGGGATGTACATCGGGTCGACCGGGCCGCGGGGCTTGCACCACCTCGTCTACGAGGTCGTCGACAACTCCGTCGACGAGGCGCTGGCCGGGCACTGCAGCGAAGTCAGCGTCGTCCTCCACCCCGACGACAGCTGCACCGTCCGTGACGACGGCCGCGGGATCCCGGTCGAAGAACTGAAGAAAGAGAAACGTCCGGCTGCCGAGGTCGTCCTCACGACCCTCCATGCGGGCGGCAAGTTCGGCGACGGCGGCGGCTACAAAGTCTCCGGCGGTCTCCACGGCGTCGGCGTCTCGGTCGTCAACGCCCTCTCGGAGACCCTGCACCTGGAGATCAGCCGCGACGGTCACGTCTGGACCCAGGAGTATGAGCGAGGCCGTCCCCAGGGCGCGCTGAAGGAGGGCGAGGCGACGAAGGCGACCGGCACGCTGATCACCTTCCAGCCGGACAGCGAGATCTTCGACGAGCTCGAGTTCGATTACCCGACCCTCGCCGAGCGCCTCCGTGAGACGGCATTCCTCACCAGGGGTCTGAAGATCGAGCTGATCGACGAGCGCGGCGCCGGCCAGCGGGACACCTTCCACTACGAAGGAGGGCTGATCGACTTCGTCGCCCACCTCAACGAGAACAAGGACCCTCTCCACCGCAAGACCGTCTTCTTCGAGAGCGAGAACGACGACGGCCAGGTCGAGGTCGCGATGCAGTGGAACTCCTCCTACCAGGAATCGGTCTTCAGCTTCGCCAACAACATCAACACCCACGAGGGCGGGTCCCATCTCTCGGGCTTCCGTTCGGCCTTGACGCGGACGCTGAACGCCTACGCGCGCGGCAAGGGGCTGCTCAAAGAGAAGGACGAGAACCTGACCGGCGACGACGTCCGCGAGGGGCTCACCGCGGTGATCTCGGTCAAGCTCCAGGATCCCCAGTTCGAGGGCCAGACGAAGACGAAACTCGGCAACCCGCCGGTCGAGGGCCTGGTCAAAGAGGCGGTCAACCGAAAACTGGGGGAGTTTTTCGAGGAGAACCCGGGCGAGGCCCGGCGGATCGTCGGCAAGGCGGTTGACGCCGCTCGCGCCCGGCACGCGGCGCGCAAAGCCCGCGACCTGACAAGGCGCAAGTCGGCGCTCGAGAACTCGACCCTCCCGGGCAAGCTCTCGGACTGCACCGTGCGCGACCCGGCGCTGGCTGAGCTCTTCATCGTCGAGGGCGACTCGGCCGGCGGCTCGGCGAAGCAGGGCCGCGACCGCAACACCCAGGCGGTTCTACCGCTGCGCGGCAAGATCATCAACGTCGAGAAGGCGCGGATCGACAAGGTCCTCTCCAACCAGGAGATCCAGGCGCTGATCACAGCGATCGGGACCGGCGTCCGCGAGGAGTTCAGCATCGACGATGCCCGCTATCACAAGGTCGTGCTGATGACCGACGCCGACGTCGACGGCGCCCACATCCGCACGCTGATCCTCACCTTCCTCTACCGGGAGATGCGGGAGCTGATCGAGGCCGGCTACGTCTACATCGCGAAGCCGCCCCTCTACATGGTGAGAAACGGCAAACAGGAAATCTACGTCGAGCGCGAGTCCGAACTGGAAGAGATCCTCCTCCGGGACAAACTCGAGCACCTCGACCTCACCGACGGCAACGGCAAGTCGCACAAGCTGACCGCTGCTCGCTGGCAGCGGTTCAACCGTCGTCTCAAGGAGCACGAGGGTTGGTCGGACTCCCTGCAGGCCGAGTTCGGCCACGACTCGGTCCGCTTCCTGACCGAGTCCGGGATCCTCGACGGCGGTGCCGCGACGCTCGCCGGGGTCAGGAAGCTGCTCGCCGGAGAGGGCACCGAGCGCGATTCATTCGACAGCGAGGTGCTGGCGGAGACCGAGTCCGGGATCCGAGTCCGGGCCGTGAACCGCGGCGACGGCCTCGCCCGTACGCTCGAGCTCAGCGACGACCTCTTCAAGTCGGGCGACTACCGGCGCCTGGTCGAGTCGCACGCAGAGCTTCTCAAACAGGTGGGCCCTCCGCCGTTCGAAATCTCGCTCGGCGAGAAGAGCCGGGAGGCCGCAAGCTTCGAGAAGCTCCGCACCGAGGTGCTGGAGCTCGCCCGCGGCGGCCTCAAACCGCAGCGGTTCAAGGGCCTGGGAGAGATGAACGCCGATCAGCTGCGGGAGACGACCATGGACCCGGCGAGCCGGATGCTCGAGCGGGTCAGGGTCGACGACGCCGCCCTCGCCGAGAGGATCTTCACCGATCTGATGGGCGACAAGGTCGAGCCGCGAAAGCACTTCATCGAGCGGCACGCCAAGGAGGTCAAGTTCCTCGATGTCTGAGCGGGAGAGCTAGATGGAGAGCGGGGGGCTCGAGGCCCTGACCGGCCGCATCGAGGAGCGCGATCTCACCAACGAGATGCGCTCGTCCTACCTCGACTACGCGATGAGCGTGATCGTCGGGCGGGCGCTGCCGGACGTCCGCGACGGGCTGAAGCCGGTCCACCGCCGGGTCCTGTTCGGCATGCACGACCTCGGCCTGCAGCCGGGCCGGCCCTACCGCAAGTCGGCGACGATCGTCGGCGAGGTGATGGGGAAATATCACCCGCACGGGGACTCGGCGATCTACGACACCCTGGCCCGGATGGCGCAGGACTTCTCGCTGCGCTACCCGCTCGTCGACGGCCAGGGGAACTTCGGCTCGATCGACGACGACCCCCCGGCCGCGATGCGCTACACCGAGGCCCGCCTCGCCCGGCTCTCGACCGAGCTGCTGCGCGACATCGACTCGGACACGGTCGACTTCAGCCCCAACTTCGACGAACGTCAACAGGAACCCGACGTTCTCCCGGCGCGGTTCCCGAACCTCCTGGCCAACGGCGCCTCCGGGATCGCCGTTGGAATGGCAACGAACATCCCGCCGCACAACCTGCGCGAGGTGGTCGGGGCCGTCCGCGCATACGTCGCGGATCCCGAGATCGGCCTCACCGGGCTGATGGAGCACGTTAAGGGCCCCGACTTCCCGGGCGGCGGCATCATGAGCGCCGAAGGCATCCGCGACGCGTACGCATCCGGCCGCGCCTCGGTCCGGATCAGGGCTCGGGCCCACGTCGAGCCGCTCAAAGGCGGCCGCGAGGCGATCATCGTCACCGAGCTCCCGTTCATGGTCAAGAAGGGCGGCGACGGGGGGCTGGTCACGAAGATCGCCGACCTCGTCCGCGAGAAAAAAATCACCGGGATCTCCGACCTGCGCGACGAGTCCGACCGTTCCGGCATGCGCCTCGTGATCGAGACGAAGCGTGGCGGCGACCCCCCCGAGGTGGTTCTCAACCAGCTCTACAAACGGACGCCGATGCAGGCGACCTTCGGCATCAACATGGTCGCCCTCGTCGACGGGGTTCCGCGGACGCTCAGCCTCAAGGAGCTGATCGAGCACTACGTCTCCCACCAGCGCGAGGTGGTGATCCGCCGCACCCAGTTCGAGCTGCGCCGCGCCGAGGCGCGGGCGCACATCCTCGAGGGCCTGCTCATCGCCCTCGGCAACCTCGACGAGGTGATCGAACTGATCCGCGCTTCGAGCGATACCGATCGCGCCCGCGAGGGGCTGATGGACAAGTTCGAGCTGACCGAGCTCCAGGCCCAGGCGATCCTCGACATGCGACTCGCCCGCCTGACGGCGCTGGAGTCCGACAAAGTCCGCGACGAGCACAAAGACCTGATGGAGAGGATCGGGGAACTGCGGGCGATCCTCGGCGATCCCGCCAAGGTCGACGCGATTCTCCTGGAAGAGCTCGACGAAGTCGTCGGGAGCTATGGCGACGATCGTCGCACCGAAGTGACCCACTTCGAGGGCGACATGAACATCGAGGACATGATCGCCGACCAGCAGATGGTGATCTCGATCACCCACTCGGGCTACGCGAAGCGGCTGCCGCTGGCCACCTACCGCCAGCAGAACCGGGGCGGCCGCGGCGTGATGGGGATGGACCTCAAAGAGGACGACTACATCGAGCACCTGCACATCTGCTCGACCCACGACTTCCTCCTCTTCTTCACCAACCGCGGCAAGGTTTACCGGCTCAAGGTCTACGAGCTGCCGGAGGGGTCGCGGACCTCGAAAGGCCGGGCCCTGGTCAACGTGCTGCCGCTGCGCGACGGCGAGAAGGTGACCGCGGTGATCCCGACCCGCGACTTCACCGAGAACAGGTACCTCGTCTTCGCGACCGCAGCGGGGCTGGTCAAGAAAACCGAGTTCACGGCCTACAACACCCCGATCCGGGCCGACGGGATCATCGCGATCAAGATCCGCGACAACGACGAGCTCGTGCAAGTCCGCCTCACCTCGGGCGAAGACGACATCCTCCTTGTCTCCAAGTCCGGGCAGGCGGCGCGCTTCTCGGAGAGGGCGGTGCGGGCGATGGGCCGCGACACCAGCGGCGTCAAAGGGATGAACGTCTCCGCCAAGGGCAACCGCGTCCTCGCGATGGACGTCGCCCGCGACGACACCGAGCTCTTCGTCGTCACCGAGAACGGCTACGGCAAGCGCACCGCCGTCTCCGAGTACCCAGTCAAGGGGCGGGGGACGAAAGGGGTCCTGACCGCGAAGCTGACGGAGAAGAAGGGCGGCCTCGCCGGGGCCCTGATCGTCCGCGAGCACCAGGACCTGCTGTTCATCTCCCAGAACGGGATGGTCCAGCGCACGCGGGCCGGCGGGATCTCGCAGATGGGGCGGCCGACCCAGGGCGTGAAAGTGATGAACATGAAGGACGATGACGTCGTCAGCGCCGTCGCCCTGGTCGTCGAGTCCGACGACGCCGCCCCGCTGGACGAGCCGCCGCGGCAGGACGAGCTGGTCGAGCAGGAGCCCGCGGGCTAAACCGCGCTGCAGGGAGAGGGGACGACCCCGCGATCGGGCTGGCCCGCGATCGGCGAGCCCTCGTCCCAGCGGTATTCGATCCGGGTGAAGTGGACGCGGCCGTCCTTTGCGCAGCGCGCGGTCCTGAAAAGCCGAATCTCCATCGGCCCGCTGCGGCTGCCGCCGGCAGCGCAGTTCGGGTTGCACGTCTTCCCGGTTCCGGTCCCCGAGCCCTCCGCCTCCTGGCGACCCCAGCGCTTCCACTTCAGGTGTTCGACAAAGAGGCCTGCGTCGGCGCAGGCAAGGATGATCCGGCCCGGCTTGAAGTTGTGGCCGTGGCAGTTTGCGCTGACCACCGTCGGCGGCTTCGCGCCCTCGGCAGGCACCGAGACCGCCACCGCGGCAAGGATCGCGACGACCGACGCCGGAACCGCCACCCGCTTGGCGAAGGGTCCCATCATGCGGCCGCGGGTAAGTACTGCTGCCAGGCGGGCGGGATGCTCGGCGACGCGACCTGGATGAAGACCGTCGGCCCCGGGGCCTTGGGGCGCTTGCGGGGATGCATCTGGATCTCGCGCGGAAGGCGGTTGCCCTTGCGCCGATTGCAGCTGGCGCAGGCGGCGACGATGTTCTCCCAGACTGATTTGCCGCCGCGGCTGCGAGGAATGACGTGGTCGACGGTGAGGCCCGACTTCCGCGATCCGCAGTACTGGCAGGTCCAGGCGTCGCGGGCGAGCACAGCGCGGCGCGTGATCTTGCGCCGGTGCGCCTCGCGCGGGACGCGGACGTAGCTGATCAGCCGGATCACGTCGGGCCTGTCGATCGCCATGTGCTCGGAGTGGATCGCGCCCTCGCGGCGCTCGAGCAGCTCGGCCTTCTCCTTGAGCAGGAGCACGGCGGCGCGGCGCAGTGTGCAGACGTTGATCGGCTCATACGTTGCGTTCAGAACCAGGACGCGCGCCATATCGCCCGCGAATTCTACGCACGCCCCCTGAGGGACTTGTGAAGAGGGCGGCCTCAGCCGTGTGGGTAGGAGCCGAGGATCCGGACCGACTCGGCCTTGCCGCGGAGGGCGGCGATCGCCTCGGAGACCGCGGCCTCCCCCTCCCCCCCTTCGAGATCGCAGAAGAACATGTAGCGGCCTAGACCTTGCCGCAGTGGCCGCGACTCGATCCGGGTCAAATTCACCTCGCGGCTCGAGAACTCGCGCAGCGCGTTGACGAGGGCGCCCGGATGGTCCTCGCCGAGCTCGGAGAAGACGAGCGAGGTCTTCCAGGGCCCGCCGCTCTCGACCGCCGTCCCGGCGGGGGCGATCCAGACGAAGCGGGTGACGTTGTCGGCCTCGTCCTCGATCCCCTCGCGAAGGATCACGCAGCCGTAGAGCTCGGCCGCGGAGAGCGCCCCGATCGCCGCCCATGGCCGCTCGGACTCGCTCACCATCCGCACCGCCGCGGCGGTGCTGCTGACGCTTCGCCGTTCGACTCCCGGCAGCGACTCGCGCAAGAACCGCGCGCACTGGGCGAGCGGCTGAGGGTGGGAGAGGACGGCCTCGATGCGCCCGAGCTCGACCTCCTCGCGGGCGATCAGGTGTGCCCGCACCGGGAAGTCGTGCTCGCCGACGATCGTCACCGACTCGGTATCGAGGGCGAGGGTGTCGAGGGTGCTGCGGACCGAGCCCTCGATCGAGTTCTCGAATGGGACGAACGCCCGCTCGGACTCCCCGCGCTCGACGGCGAGGATCGCGTCGTGGACGGTCGGCGTCCGCAGCGACTCGATCCGGGCCTCGGACGCCGCTTGGCGCAGCGCGTCTTCGGTGAAGGTTCCGGCCGGACCGAGGTAGGCGACCTTCACCGCCGCCCCCTAGCCAAATTCGACCGTGTAGGTGGCTTCGTTGTTTTCGGTGACCTGCTCGCCGGGAACAGGCTCGACCTTGACTTCGAGCGTCGACGTTCCTTTCGGCGCCGGCGTCAGCGGGATCGTCACCGTCGCCGTTTCGCCGGCGCCGATGCTGGGGATGCTTTCCTGCAGCGTCGTCCCGCCGGCCGTCACCGAGACGTTGACCCCGTTCTCGGTCGATTCGCCCTGGTTCTGGACTTCGACTTCGACTTCCGGGGTTTCTTCCGCTTCGACCGCGGCCGTCGATTCGGGGACCAGTTCGGTGCCGTTGATGCTGGTCGAGATCAGGCCGAGGCCGTGGACGCCAGGCGTTTCGGCGCTGGTCGAGCCGCTGACCGTCCCGAGCGCGGTGGTGACCTTGCTTTCTTCGAGCCATTCGGTCCCGCCGGGCAGGAATTCGCTCTTCGGCACGTCGTCGCCTTCGATCCCGTTGTCGGCGAGGACGCCGTTGATCTCCGGCCGCGCCACTTCGGCATAGAGGACGTCGGCGGCGAGCAGGGTCCGCATCTGCTTGGCGATCGTCGTCGCGGCTTTCTCGGAGCCGACGTCGCCGAGCGCGGTGCTCATCTTGTCGGCGATTTCGCCCATCGCGTGGCTGCGGAGCGCGTAGACCAACTCGAGCGTGTTCTGGGCGTCGCCCATGTCCCCCGGTGGGTCGAGGCCGTCGACCCGCGCCGTGTAGCTATCCATCGCGCTGCTGTCGGCGTTGACCTCGCCGACGAACTCGGTCACCGAGAGGCCGCCCGGGTCCGAGAGCTTGCCGAAGAACTGTTTGCTCGTCTGTTCGGTCTCTTCGACGATCTGGGTGACATTGCTCGCGTAGTCGGAGAGCGCCCTGTTCTGGCGCGCGTTGAGGCAGCCCCTGACGCCGAGGACGATCAGGATCAGGACGACCAGGCCGGCGACGAGCGCCAACGCCCGCCGCAGCATGATCTGCTGGCGTTCGGGGCGGCGGCTCGGCCGCTGTCTGCGTCGCGGCCCGGATACAGGCGAGTCCTCCAAGAAATGGCTCTCCCAAGCAGGTTGACTGGGCGGAGAGTATCCACGCTGGCGCGGTCGTATCGTCAAGAGGCGCAGCAAAGGGCGCGTTTCTGCCCGCTCCCGCAGGCAGGAGAGAAGCGTGCCCCGGCGAAGGTCGGAGTGCCGTGGTCGGATCACTGGTTCTCAACCGTTTCTTGATCGAGCGCCGGATCGGCAGCGGCGGCTTCGGCGTCGTCTACGAGGCCTGGGACGGGCGGCTCGAGCGGCCGGTCGCGGTCAAGGCGATCGACACCGGCGGCGCCGAGGAGGGACGGGCGCTGCGCGAGGCGCAGGCCGCCGCCCGCCTCAACCACTCGGGGATCGTGACCCTCTATGAGATCGGCGAAGAACACGGCAACGCGCTGCTTGTGACCGAGCTCGTCGACGGCGACACGCTGGCCCGCAAGACCCGCGAGGGTGCGCTCAGTGACCGCGAGATCGGCGAGATCGGCGCCGACCTCTGCGAAGCGCTCGACCACGCCCACGCCCGCGGCGTCGTCCACCGCGACGTCAAGCCGGAGAACATCGTCGTCACCGAGGTCGGGGAGCCCCACGCGAAGCTGATGGACTTCGGGGTCGCCCGGGTCGCCGGCGCGGCCGGCCTCACCGCCCCCGGCGACGTCGTCGGGACCCTCGCCTACATGGCCCCGGAGCAGGCCGAAGGCCGCGGCGCTGGCCCCGAGGCCGACGTCTACGCGCTGGCCCTGACGCTGTACGAGTGCTGGGGCGGGGTCAACCCCAACCGGCGATCCAACCCCGCCGCCACGGCGCGGGCGATCGGCGCCCGGGCGCGCCCGCTGCGGCGGGCCCGGCCCGACCTCCCGCGCGAGCTGACGACGACGATCGACGCCGCGCTGCGGGCCAGTCGCTCGCAGCGGCCGACGCTGGAGGAACTGGGGGCGGCGCTCGAGGACTCACTCGACGACCTCGACGAGAGCCCTCCGCGGCGGGCCGGGCCGTTGCCGCTGAGGGCCGGCGCCGCCGCCGCCGCGGCGGTGCTGGGCGCCCTGCTCGCGGTCGGTCACGGTTTCGCTCTACCGTAGGATTTCAGCCGGTTTCTCCGTCTCGGAGAACCGCACCCGCGTCTGCGAAGGGAGCTCGCGATCAGCGTCTTGCGCAATCTCGAGAGTCGAATCGAAGGCCTTGTCGAGGGGGTGTTCAGCCGCGCGTTCAGCTCCGAGGTCCAGCCGGTAGAGCTGGCCCGCCGGCTGGCGAAGGAAATGGACTCCCACAAGACGGCCGGCGTCGCTCGCGTCTACGTCCCGAACGAGTACACGGTCTTCCTCTCGAGCCGCGACCGCGACCGGCTCGAGGGATACGAGCGCTCGTTGGAGCAGGAGCTGTCCGGTTACCTCCTCGAGCACGCCCGCCGGCGCAACTACGATCTTCTCACCAGGCCCGAGGTCGAGTTCAAGACCGACGAGCGGCTCCGGCTCGGCGAGTTCGGGATCCAGGCGCGGCTGGTCAAGCCCCCGGCGCGGGAGGGGGCGCCGCCTACGCAGGGCGAGGAGGGCCACACGATGGTCTACTCGGCTGTCCGCTCCGCGCCCGAGCCCGAGGGGGAGGGCCGGGAGGTGGCGACGGTGGCGACCCGGGCGGTCGTCGCGATCGGCGATCGGCGCTACGTCCTCGAGGGCCCGCGTGCGACGATCGGCCGCTCCAAGGATGCCGAGTGCGTGCTGCGCGACCCGAACGTCTCGCGCCGGCATGCGGAGCTCAGGCGATCGTCCAACGGCGACTGGACGATCGCCGATCTCGGCTCCACCAACGGGATCAAGGTGAACGGCAGGCGCGTCAGTTCGGCCCGCCTCGGGACCGGCGACGAGGTGACCCTGGGAACCACGACTTTCCGCTTCGACGTCGAGTCGTAGGGTGAGCCCGCTGCGTGCGAGCCGTTAGATGGACTACGAACCGATCTCCGTCGCCCTCAAGTTCGGCTTTCTGGCCGTCCTCTACCTGTTCCTGCTCTGGATCGCCCGCAGCGCGCTGAAGGACCTGCGGGGTACGGTCGCGCCCGCGCCCGATGCGACCGGGTTCCACCCGGCGCCGGCTTTCGATGCCCCGCGTGAGGGATCCGAGGCATGGCTGATCGCGGAGCGCGGCGGCGGCCTCGACCCGGGAGAGAGATTCGACCTCTTCGGGGGCCTCTCGATCGGGCGCTCGGGTGAAGCCGACGTCACGATCGACGACCGTTACGCCTCCGGCGTCCACGCCAGGATCTTCAGCCGTGACGGCCGCAGCTATATCGAAGACATGAACTCGACCAACGGGACGCTGCTGAACGACGCCGGCCTCAAGGGCGAGGCTCAGTTGATCGACGGCGACGTCGTCAGGATCGGCGACACCTCGTTCAGGTTCGAGGAGGGGTGAGGCCGGTGCTACGGGTCGACGACCAGGCCTTCCGCACCGACACCGGCCGCCAGCGGAGCGCCAACGAGGACTCGTTCTTCGTTCGCGCCCCGATCTTCGTCGTCGCCGATGGGATGGGCGGTGCTCAGGCCGGGGAGGTGGCGTCGCGCGCCGCGGCCGACGCCTTCGACCGCGACCTACCCGAAGGCGCGCCCGAGCAGTTCCTGCGCGAGACGATCGAGGCGGCGAACCGCGAGATCCACCATCTCGCTCACGAGAACACGTCGCTGGCGGGAATGGGGACGACGATCACGGCGGCGGTCGTCGACGCGGCCAACGAGGAGGTCTCCATCGGCCACGTCGGCGACAGTCGCGCCTACCGCCTGCGCGGGGGGAAGGTCGAGCGCCTGACCCGTGACCACTCGCTGGTCGAGGAGATGCGCCGCAAGGGACAGATCACCGATGCCCAGGCGGAGGACCACCCCCAGCGCTCGATCATCACCCGGGCGCTCGGGCCCGAGGCCGAGGTCGAGGTCGACATCCAGACCGTGCCGGCCGCCCCCGGCGACGTCTTCCTGCTCTGCTCCGACGGGCTGACGACGATGGTCGACGAGGAGCGGATCGCCCTCGTTCTCGCCGGCGCCTCCTCGATGAAGGAGGCGGTCGCGGCCCTGGTCGACGATGCCAACCGCGCCGGCGGCCGCGACAACATCACCGCCCTCGCGTTCCGACTCGAGGACGCGGCGGCGCCGCAGCGCCAGCCCGAGGGCGCGACGCTGGTCGGGCCAAGCGCCGAGGAGGCCGGCCTGACCGCGACCGAGGTCCGGCGCCGGGCCGCCGCCGCCGCGGCGCGCGAGCGCCGCGAGAAGCTGGCGACGAAGCCGGGCCGAAGGCGCCTGCGGACCGGGGCGAAGGCGCTTGCAGTGGTCGCCGTCCTCGCCGCGATCGCATTCGGCGCCTGGTACGGGCTGCGCCAGGTCTGGTTCCTCGGCACCGACGCCGGCGGCCGGGTCGCCCTCTACCGCGGCCTGCCCTACGAACTGCCCTTCGGGATCAAGCTCTATGGCGAGCGTTACTCAACGCCGATCCAGACCGAAGCCCTGCCGAGCCGCCGCCGCGAATCGGTCACCGGCCACGACCTCCGCTCGCGCGAAGACGCGGTCTCACTGATCGAAGACATCGAAGCCTCGCAGTGGCCGAAGGAAAATCAGCCGCCAGCGCCCGAGAAGGGTCAACAGGGTCAGGCAAACCCGCATACGGCGGAGGCGGGAGCGGGCAAGCGAGGCTCCCAGTGATGATCGGCGCGAGCCCGCGAACGCCGAGCACGTGGGCGGAACCTTGATTTCGGCGAGAAATCGGGAGCTCCTCGCCCTCGTCCCCGTGGCCCTCCTGCTCACCGCCGGCTTCACCGCCGTCTTCGCTCAGGACAACTCCAAACTCGGCAACCTCAGCCTGATCTACGGCGCCTACTTCTTCGCCGTCTGCCTCGCCACCCACATCTATCTGCGCCTGCGGCTGCCCGACGCGGACCCCTACCTGTTTCCGCTCGCCGCGCTGCTGACGGCGTTCGGCCTGGTGATGATCTACCGGATCGACGACGGTCTGGCTCGCGACCAGGCCAACTGGTTCGTCCTCGGCCTGGTGCTGTTCGCACTGACGATCCACTTCCTGCGCGACTACGACGTGCTCGAGCGCTACCGGTACACGATCGCCGCGATCGGCCTGCTGCTGTTGCTCGCGCCGCGGCTGCCGGGTATCGGCGCCCAGGTCAACGGCGCCTACCTCGGAGTCGACATCGGCCCGCTCGCCTTCCAGCCGGCCGAGTTCTCGAAGATCGCGATCGTCATCTTCCTCGCGAGCTACCTGCGTGAGAACCGCGAGGTGATGATCGTCGGCGCCCGCCGCGTCCTCGGGGTCACCCTGCCGCCGCTCAAGCACCTCGGCCCGCTGTTGGTCGTCTGGGGCGCCTCGATGTTCATGCTCGTCTTCATCCGCGACCTCGGCAGCTCGCTGATGTTCTTCGCCGCGTTCCTGGCGCTGCTCTACGTCGCGACCGGGCGCTTCTCGTTCGTCGTGATCGGGATGGCGCTGTTCATCGTCGGCGCCTGGTTCTTCGCCTCCCACGTCACCCACGTCCACGACCGGGTCGACATCTGGCTCGACCCCTACCACGACCCCCTCACCGGCAGGTACGACCCGGGCGGCGACGGCTACCAGATCCTGCAGTCGATCTTCGCCCAGGCCGATGGCGGCCTGTTCGGCAAAGGCTTCGGCCAGGCGCTGATCACGATCCCGGGGACGAACAACGCATTGCTTCCCGCGGCCCAGACTGACACGATCTACTCGCTGATCGTCAACGAGGTCGGCCTGTTCGGCGCCTGCGCGCTGATCCTTGCCTACCTGCTGTTCACGGCCCGGGGATTCAAGATCGCGCTGCTCGCCGACGACGGGTTCTCGAAGCTGCTCGCGACCGGCCTGACCGCGGTCTTCGCGATCCAGGCCTTCGTGATCATCGGCGGGGTGACGCGGGTGATCCCACTGACCGGCGTCACCCTCCCCTTCGTCAGCTACGGCGGCAGCTCGATAGTCGCCAATTTCGTCCTCCTGGCGCTGCTGCTGCTGATCTCCGACCGCGCCCGGCGTGAGGCGAGATCGTGAACCGCCAGATCGTCAAGCTGTTCGCGTTCCTCGTCGCCCTGTTCGTGGTGCTGGTCGGGTTCACGTCCTACTGGTCGGTCTTCGACGCAAAGGCGTTGAAGGAAAAGGACGCCAACAAGCGCCCCCTCCTCGAGCAGCAGCAGATCCGCCGCGGCAGGATCCTCGCCGACGACGGGACCGTCCTCGCCCGCTCGATCCCGAAGGGCCGCGGTGACGCCCGCCGCTACGTCAGGCGCTATCCCGAAGGCGGGCTTTTCGGGCACCCGATCGGGTACAGCTTCGTCCGCCAGGGCGACACCGAGTTCGAGCAGTTCCACAACGACCAATTGATCGGCGAAGAATCGGAATTCGGCTCGATCCTCGACGAGCTGTCCGGCAAGCCGCAGGAAGGTAACGACGTCGTCACCAACCTCGACCCCGAAGCGCAGCGGGTCGCGCTGGCCGGGCTGCAGGCGGTCGGGTTCGGCGGGGTGGTGGCGATCGAACCCTCGACCGGGCGGGTCAAGGTGCTGGCATCGAACCCGCCGTACGACCCGAACCTCGTCCCCGAACACCTCGAAGAGCTCAACCAGGACCCGACCTCGCCGCTCTTCAACCGCGCGACCCAGGGCCAGTATCCGCCCGGCTCGACCTTCAAGGTCGTGACCGCGGCCGCCGGCCTCGACAGCGGCCTGATCACCCCCGAAACGGCAATCAACGCCCCCGGCACCCTCGAGGTCCAGGGGCAGCCCCTCGCCAACGACTTCAACCAGAACTGGGGCTCGATCACGCTCGACACGGCGCTGACCAACTCCGTCAACACCTGGTTTGCCCAGCTCGGGGAAAAGGTCGGCCAGGAAACCCTGTTCGAATACATGGAAGCGTTCGGCTTCGGGACGAAGCCGCCGATCGACCTCCCCTCCGAACAGCTTTCGTCGAGTGGGGTCTTCGATACCGAAACCCGCGAACTGCTCGGCCGCGGCGACCCGGTCGACATCGCCCGGGTCGCGATCGGCCAGGAGCGGCTCGCGGTGACGCCATTGCAGATGGCCGAGGTCGCCGCCGCCGTCGCGAACGGCGGCCACCAGATGAAGCCCCAGATCTGGAGCCGGGTCGTCGACCCCGACGGCCGCGTCACCAAGCGCCTCGACCCCTCCCAGTACAGCCAGCCGATGTCGGAGCAGACCGCCGCCGACCTGACGACCGCGATGGAAGGCGTGGTCAACGAAGGGACCGGCACCAACGCGGCGATACCGGGGGTTCCGGTCGCCGGCAAGACCGGCACCGCGGAAACCCCGTTCAACGAAACCTGCGGCGGCGGCGACCTCAATCAGGCCTGGTTCATAGGCTTCGCCCCCGCGGATGAACCGAAAATCGCGATCTCGGTCTCGATCGAGTGCACCAGCGCGTTCGGCGGCGACGTCGCGGCCCCGATCTTCCGCGAAGTCGCGGAAACCCTTCTGAGCGAGGAATAGCGACGATGGAAACCAAGGGAGCGACGATTGGCTGAAATCGGCGAGGGGGGCATCCTCGACTCGCGCTACCGGCTGTTGCAGCGGATCGGCTCCGGCGGGATGGCCGACGTCTGGCTGGCCGAGGACACCCACCTCCAGCGCCGGGTCGCGCTGAAGGTGCTGCACCGACGGTTCGCCCAGGACCGCGAATTCGTCGAGCGGTTCAGGCGCGAGGCCGAGGCGGCGGCCGGCCTCCAGCACCCGAACATCGTCGCCGTCTATGACCGCGGCGAGGTCGAAGGCACCTACTACATCGCGATGCAGTTCCTCGAAGGCCACTCGCTGAAGGAGCTGATCGACGCCGGCCTCAGCCCCGAACACGCCGTCCTTCTGATCCGCCAGGTGCTCGAGGCGGCCGGCTTCGCCCACCGCCACGGAATCGTCCACCGCGACCTCAAGCCCCAGAATGTGATCGTCGACGCCGCGGGCAAGGCGACCGTCACCGACTTCGGGATCGCCCGTGCCGGCGCCTCGGAAATCACCCAGACCGGGTCGGTGATGGGGACCCCGCACTACCTCTCGCCCGAGCAGGCGCAGGGGATGGACGTGACCGCGGTCTCCGACCTCTACTCGGTCGGCGTGATCCTCTACGAGGCCCTCACGGGCCGGGTCCCTTTCGAGGCCGACTCCGCCGTCGCGATCGCGATGAAACAGGTCTCGCAGGCGCCCCAGCGCCCGAGCTCGATCAACCCGCAGGTCTCGCCGGCGCTCGACGCCGTCGTGATGAGGGCGCTGGAGAAGGACCCCGGCCAGCGCTTCCAGAGCGCCGGGGCGTTCATCGCCGCGCTCGACGCTGCGCTCCGCGACCCGGGCGCCAGGGGGGCCGGCACCGCGGCCTTCGCGCCGCTGCCGCCGGTGGTCGCGTCGGCGACCGAGCCCGATGAGGAGCGGGAGGACGAGGAGAAGGACCGCCGCCGCCGTTGGATCATCGCCGCCGTCATCGCCGCGATCCTGATCGGCCTCCTGGTCGGGCTGCTGCTGACCCGCGACACGACGAGCAACGTCCCCGACGTGACCGGCAACTCGCGCCAGGTGGCGGAACAGCGGCTCGAAGCCCAGGGCTTCAAGATCGGCGACCGGCGCGAAGTCCGCAACGAAGCGGCCGTAGGGACGGTCCTCGAGCAGGAACCGCTCCCCGGCGACGCCTCGCTCGACTGCGCCTTCCTCGGGTTCTTCTGCTCGAAGCCGGAAGTGATCCTGACGGTCAGCACCGGGCCGGGAAGCGGCTCGGTGCCGAGCACCGCCGGCCTCTCGACCGAAGACGCCGAAAGCGCCGTCGAAGGCGCTGGCTTCGAACCGCAGGTCACCGAAGTCAACTCCGAAGAAGTCGAATCGGGGCTGGTGATCAAGTCGGACCCGCGCGGGGGGACGACCGCGATCCGGGGCTCGGTGGTGACGCTGACGGTCTCGAAGGGCCCGAAGCTCTCGAAGGTGCCGGTCCTGGTGGGGACCACCCGCAGCCTCGCCGTCCAGCAGATCCGCGGCCGCGGCCTGGTGCCGAGCGTGACCGAAGAGCAGAGCGCGAAGCCGGCCGGCGAGGTGATCAAGCAGGCGCCGAGCGCGGGGTCCGAACTGCCGCGCGGCTCGGGCGTCGCGATCGCCGTCTCGAAGGGCGAAAGGAAATCGAAGGTCCCGAACGTGATCGGCAAGGAACGGCGGGAAGCGGTCGAAGCGCTGCGCGAAGCCGGTCTCGAACCGACCGTGCAGGAACAGCAGACCGAAGTCCCATCGCAGGTCGGCCGCGTGACCGATCAGTTCCCGCCGCCCGGATCGGAAGTCGCCCCGGCCTCAGCGGTGACGATCGTAGTCGGCAAGCAGGCCGTCGGCGGCTCCGAACCGGAACTCGAAGAAGGCGAAGAATGAGGGTCGCCGTCCTCTCCGGCGGCCGCTCCTCCGAGCACGAGGTCTCGCTCCGGTCCGGTGAGGCTGTGGCGAACGGTCTCGAGGCGGCGGGCCATGATGCGCTGCGGGTGACGATCGCCCGCGACGGCTCCTGGGCCTGCGAGGGCGAGCCGGTCCAGCTTGCTCCCGCCGCCGGCCTGCTCGGGGCCGAGGTCGCATTCCCGGCGCTGCACGGTCCGTTCGGCGAGGACGGCAGCGTCCAGGGGCTGCTCGAGTACCTCGACATCGCCTACGTCGGTTCCGACGTCCTCTCCTCGGCGATCTGCATGGACAAGCTGACGCTGAAGCGTCTCTTCGCCGACCGCGGGCTGCCCCAGGTCGAGTTCGTCGCGGTTGGTGAGGAGGGCTGGCGGGAGCGCTGCTCCGAGCTGGGGCTGCCGCTCTGGGTCAAGCCGTCCCGGCTCGGCTCGAGCGTCGGGATCAGCCGGGTCGAGACGCTCGACGCGCTCGACGCCGCCGTCGCCCAGGCCCGCCGCCACGACCCGCGGGTGATCGTCGAGGCCGCGGCCGCCGGCCGCGAGGTCGAGTGCTCGCTGCTCGGCAACGAGGAGCCCGAGGCCTCGCCTCCGGGCGAGCTCGAGGTGCACGGCGATTGGTACGACTACGAGCGCAAGTACGGCGAGGGGGGGATGGAGCTCGTCGTCCCGGCCGAGATCCCCGCCGAGCGCCGGCGTGAGCTGCGCGAGCTCGCGATCGAGGCGTTCCGGATCGGGGGCTGCTCCGGCCTCGCCCGCTGCGACTTCTTCGTCGAGCCCGACGGCACGCTTCTCATCAACGAGGTCAACACGATGCCCGGCTTCACCGAGACCAGCGTCTACGCGAAGCTCTGGGAGGCCGCCGGGCTGGCCTACCCGGCCCTATGCGAGCGGCTGGTCGAGCTCGCGATCGAGCGCCACGCGAGCGCTCGCTCCTACGAGTTCTGAGCTTTCGACCCGCTGCCGGTCTCGACCCGCTCGCAGTTCCGCAGACGGTCGCGGCGGTCGGCGCGGACGCGATCCGCTTTTCCGGAGCCGCAGTCGGCGCGGTCGCGCCCCCCGCCCCGCACGTCGAGGCGATCGTTGCCGCCGCCGCCCTTCAGCAGATCTCGGCCGGGGCCGCCCTTGAGCCGGTCTCCGCCGCCGTCGCCGAGGAGGCAGTCCTCGCCGGTCCTGCCGCTCAACCGATCGGCGCCGGCGAGCCCTTCGATGCGATCCCCGGCGGAGAACCCCACAACCCTGTCGACCCCCTTGGTCCCCTTGCGCTGGTTCGCGCAGCGCCCCTGCCGCAGGCTGACGCTGACGGGGTGGGTGACGGCCGCGCTGAGACCGGTGACGTCGGTGGCGGTGAGCACCGCCATGTAGGTGCCAGGGAGCGCGTAGAGGCGCGACGTCGAGGCGCCGGCCGCGGAGGCCCCGTCGCCGAGGCTCCAGGCGAAGCTGAGCGGGTCGCCGTCGATGTCGCTGGTCTTGGACCCGTCGAAGGAGACGAGGTCGCCGAACAGCGGCCCCGGCGGGGCGAACTCGAAAGCGGGGCTCGGCGGCAGCCGCTGGTACTCGTAGGCGCCGATGTCGGCGATGCTGCTGCCGTCGGCGTTGCCGTCGCGGACCCGTGGCAGCCCGCGGAAGTCGGTTTCGCTGGTCGGCGGCACCGGGCTGCCCGCATCGAGCAGCACCGAGTCCGGCCGCAGCCGGTAGTCGCTCGCGCCGGCGTCGAGGAAGCCGCTGTCGGGCGCGTTGGCGAGGTTGTTCTGGAAGATGTCCGACCCGGTGCCGGGCCCCGCAAGCGACGCGCTTGCGGCGTCGTAGCTCGAGTAGCGGACCGTGAGGTCGACGTCGTCCCCCACCTGCTCGGTCCGACGCAGAGAGGTGCCGACGTTGGCGATGACCGAGTTGATCAGGTTCACCACGGCGTCCCCTTCGTTCCCGTTGCCCAGAACCCCGACCGAAAGGGGCCGGTCCCTGCCGTCGATCGTCAGGTTGACGCCGACGATCGCCCCGGTGCTCTCGGGGGCGCCGTTGCTCGAGTTGACGAAGATCCCATCGAAGACCGGGCTGGCGGGATCCGCCTCGATCACCGAGTCCCTGACCGTCAGGATTCCGCCGAAGGGGTAGAGCCCGATCCCGGCCTTGATATGAAGGTGCCTGCCTATCGTCGGTTCGCCGCCGGCCGCCAGGGCGATCCCCGCCTCAACGTAAGAATCGGTGAATATTCCCTGGTCGATCGCGACTATCGCCTCGGTCTGCAGGTCAGGGCCGAGGCGAATGTCGAGCCCGCTCGCTTCGGTGCCCGGGTCTTCGGCGATTATCCCCGTCATGCTGGTCAGCGCGTCGTCGGCGCGGATCGAGAGATCGCTAGCGTCGGCGCCATCGCCGAGACGCAGAGCGCTCTGGTTGCTCTTCGTCAGTCGCAGCTCCAGGTTCGAGACGGAGGAATCGCCTGAGCTTTGAAGCGAGAGCAGATCGGGCACCGTCGGATCGGCCACGATCCTGGTCGCATCGCGGCCGGCTCCGACGATGTCGACCTCTTTCACGGCGGAGACCGATTCGCTTACGAATTCGCCCGGCCCGACCCGCACCGTGTCGGGCGTCATATCTTCATTCGCCGCCAGGACCGCCGTTTTCAGCGTCGCCGCGCCGATGCCGCCCTGCGGACAGGACGGTTCGGCGACGCAGTAGACAGTCGCGACTGCGCCGTCGGGCAGTAGGAGCAGGAGGAACAGGGCGGCGGGAATGAGGCAGCCGGCCCGCCGCATCATCTCGAGATCGAGAACGAGGTGCGCAGGGTCGAGGCCGCGGTGCTTGCGACCAGCCGGTAGCGCCCGGGCTTCAGTGGTCTGCCCCCGACTCGGCCGGAGAACTTGAATGCGTTCGCGCCTTTCGAGCCCTGGTGCGAGAAGCCCCCTTTGAGGGCCCTGAACCGGGCGCACTTCTTCTTGCCGCGGTTGGCCGCCGTCTGCTTGCGGCACTTTTCGCCGACTTTCCGGCCCGGGAGCTTTCGCTCGACTGTGAACTCGACTGTCGCCGCTGCGGTCAGGCCGTAGCGGACGGTCGTCCCACCGCCCCCCCTCGGTTTCTTCGTCTTACTGGCGATTGCGCCACCGCCGGCCCGGGGCCGGAACGATTTCGGCGACACGGCGAGCGAGGTCAGCGTTCCCGTTACTGCCGGGGGCGGGACGAACTCGAAGGCGCCGATGTCGGGGGCCGCTCCCAGCAGCCTCGGGTTTCCGGCGAGGTCGAGCGGCCCGATCCCCTCGGTCGACCCGGCGTCGATCGTCGGCGACCCGGGCGCCTCGCGGTAGTCGCCGGAGCCGGCGAATATCGGCAGGGCGGTCTGATTCGCCGAGCCGGTGATCGCACCGGCGGTCTCCGCTTTCACAACGTCGAAGTTCGAGTTGGAGACGACGATTCGACCGGGGCCGTTGCCGTCTTCGGTGCGCAGGTCCGAGGCGCCCTGGGCAATCGAGTTGGTCAGGGTCAGGGTGTGCGAGCCGGGGTTCGATTCGTTATAGCGGGACTGGATTCCGGCGGAATCTGTCCCGGTCGCGACCGCGGTCACATTGCGCACGACCGTCCCGGTTTCTCCCGGTTTGATCCCGAGCGACTCCAGCGCGAGCGAGTTCGTCCCCTGCGCCAGGAAGAGACTGTCCCTGACGGCGCAGCCCTGAAACACGTTCGCGCCGGCGGCTCCTTCGCCGACCACAGATGCGCGGACCCGTTCCAGCCGGGTCCCTTCGAAGCAGCGGACGCCGACCGCCTCCGTCCCCTGGTTCGTTACCTCGAGGTAGCTGAGAGTGTCGCCGGCGACGCTGAGGTTGATTGCCGGCAGCGCCTCGAGCTCGGCGACGACCCTCGGCATCGGCCCCGCGTAGTCGCCGTGAATATCCTCCCCCCCGACGACGTTGATCGGCGCCGCCGTGATCGTGTATTCGCCGGCTGTGACGATCACCTCGTCGTCGGCCGAGGCGCCGTTGATCGCGTCTTCGAGCGAACAGGGTTCGCTCTGTTTGCACGTGACGCCAGTGGCGCCCGGCGCGGCGTAGCGCTGGGTAGCCTGCGCCAAGCCGGGTCCGGCGAGCAGGGTCAGGCAGCATACGGCGATTCCCAGGACGAGCCTCACTTCCCGATCGTAGCGCCGCCGCCGGGATCGGTTTGGGCTAATCGAGCAATTTGATGTCGCTGATCTCGACCTGGTAGCGACCGGGCTGGTCGCGCGCTTCCGACGCCTTCGTGAACCAGAGCAGGAAATAGGTCGAGGGCTGGGGGACCCTGAGGTCGATCTCCGCGGTGCTCGACGCGTCGGTGATGTCGCCGACCGGTTCGTCCCATCCGGTCAGGTCAGACGGTGGCCCAGCCGCCGCCGCGAAGACCTGCGCGTCCCAGCCCGGAGTCGGTGTGCGGACGATCATCGTCTTCGGCTGCGCCGGAGAGTTCACGGTGACGTATATGCCGACCCCCGGGTCGGGCCCTGTCTTCGTGCCGGCGAAGACGTCGGAGTCGTAGTGCTCGGTTTCCCAGGCGGTACCGGTCGGGTCGCCATCGGTCGCGAGCTCGACCTTGCTGCCGACCTCTTCGCCATCCCCCTCGGGGTCGTAGTCGGTCGCCGAGGTGATCTTGACCGGTGCGCCTTTGCCCTTGTTGGCGCCGCCGCCGCCGAGGCCGGAGGAGTAGATCAGCTGCACCGCGAGCAGCGCCCCGCCGGCGACGAGGATCAGGCCGGCGATCGCCGCCCACGACCAGCGCGCCCGGCTCGAGAGAGTGCGCTTCGGCGGCGGGACCGCCTCGAGGACGCTGGTCGCCTCGCCGGTCGTCGAGCCCGCCCGGGCCGCCTCGACCTCGAGCGCGGTCTCGAGATCGTCGATCATCTCGCCGATCGCCTGGTAGCGCTCGTCGGGATTCTTCGCGGTCGAGCGCTCGACCACGAGCGCCGCCGCCGCCGAGACCTCGGGCCGGCGCCGCTGGACGTCCGGCAGGTCCTCGTTGACGTGTTTCATCGCGACCCCGACCTGGCTGTCGGCGTGGAACGGGACCTGGCCGACGAGCATCTCGTAGAGGACGACGCCGAGCGAGTAGATGTCCGAGCGGGGGTCGACCCCGCGCCCCATCGCCTGCTCGGGGGCGACGTAGTCGGTCGTGCCGAGGACCCGCCCGGTCGCGGTCATCCCATCCTGTTCGAGCTGGCGCGAGATCCCGAAGTCGGTCAGCTTGGCGCGGCCCTCCTCGTCGATCAGGACGTTCTGGGGCTTGATGTCGCGATGGACCATCTGCCGGGCGTGGGCGACGCTGAGGCCATGGGCGATCTCGATCGCGTAGGCCAGCGCCTCCTGGGTGTCGAGGGCGCCGACCCGGGCGATCCTCTGCTTCAGCGTCTCGCCCTTGACGTACTCGAAGACGATGTAGGGGTGGCCCTCGTCCTCGCCGGCGTCGATCACCGAGACGACGTTGGGGTTGGTCAGCTTGGCGACCGCCCGGGCCTCCTGGCGGAACCTCTCGAGCTGGTCCGGCTGCTCCGACATCTCGCGGTGCATCACCTTCACCGCGACCGGCCGGTCCAGGGTCTCGTCGCGCGCCAGGTAGACCGTCGACATGCCGCCGCTGCCGAGCTTCGCCTCCAGCCGGTAGCGGCCGGAGAGCACGGTCCCGATCATGCGGGCAGAGGTCGAGCGAGCATCCATGTTTGTCGGTCCATTGTCGGGCACGCCGTCCCGAAGTTGGTTCTCTGTCGCGGACGCGTCTCCCGCTCAGGCGCGGGAGATTTCGCCCACGGCTGCGCTGGCCCGGCCGATCCGCCTGGCCTGCGGGTAATGGCGCCGAAGGATCCCGACCGCGGCCGCCTCGTCCTCGGGGGCGACGACGCAGCAGAATCCGCATCCCATGTTGAAGACGCGGTGCATCTCATCGGCGTCGGCCTCGGCGCGCTCGCCGATCAGATCGAAGATCGGGTGGGGTTGGAGCGGCTCGTCGATCTCGTAGCCGACCTCGGCGGCCAGCCGGAGCAGGTTCTCGAGGCCGCCCGAGGTGATGTGCGCGAGGCCGCGCACATCGACCGCCGAGCGCAGCAACTCGAGCACCGGACGGACGTAGATCTCGGTCGGCTCGAGCAGGACCTCGCCGAGCGGCCGGCCCAGCCGGCCCTCGGGGTCCTCGTCGAGGGAGATTCCCTCCAGGGCCGAGCGGGCCAGCGTGTACCCGTTGGAGTGGATGCCGCTCGAGGGCAGCCCGATCACCGGGTCGCCCGGCTCGACCGAGGCGCCGTCGACGATCTGCTCCAGGGCGACCACGCCGAAGCAGGCGCCGGTGAGGTCGAAGCCGCGGACAAGGTCGCCGAGTTGGGCGAGCTCGCCGCCCGGTATCTCGATCCCGGCCAACTCGGCGCCACGCGCGAGGCCGACCCCGATCTGCTCGCAGACCTCGGGGTCGGCGCGCTCGATCGCGACGTAGTCGAGCATCGCCAGCGGCTCGGCGCCGACGCAGATCACGTCGTTGACGTTCATCGCGACGCAGTCGATCCCGACGGTGTCGAACCGGCCGAGCTGCTCGGCGACGAGGATCTTGGTCCCGACCCCGTCGGTCGAGAGCGCGATCCCGGTCCGCTCATCGATCCGGATCACGCTGGCGTAGTGGCCGGGCAGCGGCACCTGACGCGCCGACCTCCCGAGCTCGATCCTGCCGAGGGCGCCGACCAGCGCCGCGACGGCCGAGTCAGCCGCGCCCTGGTCGACACCGGCTCGCGCGTAGGCGTCCTCGCTCATCGTTTCGCAAGCTTCGCAAGGACGGCGGCGGCGAGGGCCGCCCGGTAGAGGGCGTAGGGCCAGAGGGCGCGGTCGCGCTCGACGAGGCGGATCAGGCGCTGCGAGGCGAGGGTCGAGGCGAACGAGGCGGCTACGCCGAGCGCCATCGAGCGCCGCAGCTCGGGCGAGGCGCCGCGGCGGCGCAGCCGGACGCCCTTGAGGAGGCTCGCGCCGACGATGATCGGCAGCGCGATCGTCCGCGAGAGCAGGTTCGCCTGGTCCCTCGAGAAGCGCCGCCAGCGGGCGGCGGCGAGGGTGATCCCGTTCCGTGAGACGCCCGGAACCAGCGCCGCCGCCTGGGCGACTCCGAGGAGGAGCCCGTCGGCGGCGGTCGCTTCGCCCCGCCCCCTCTCCTGCGGCCGCCGGTCGGCGGCGAGCATCGCGCCGGCGCCGGCGAGGAGGCCCAACGCGGTCGCCCGCGGCCCTCCGAGCCGCTGCTCGATCGGCCGCTCGAGGGTGTAGCCGACGACCGCCGCCGGGAGGAAGGAGAGGGCGAGGAGCAGGGCCCGGCGCGCGTCGAAGCTCTGCAGCTCTTCGACGATCAGGCGGCGCTGGCCGATCAGCAGGGCCGCGGCAGCGCCCGCGTGGAGCGCGACCTCGAAGCTCTTGCGGACCTCGGCGTCGAGCTCGTCCCATTCCCACCCGGCAAGCCAGGGGACGAGGACGATGTGGGCCGAGCTGGAGACCGGCAGCAGCTCGGCGGGTCCCTGTACCACTCCGAGCGCCAGCGCCCGGCCGGTTGGGATGCGGCCGTCGGCGCCCTCGCTCAAGCCCCGCTCTTCGAGCCGGCCGGCTCGGGGCCGCGCGGTCGGCGCCGGCGCCGGATCAGCAGGTAGGCGATCAGCCCGATCGCGGCGAGGACGACGGCGTAGTCGAGGTACTGGAGGTGGTCGCGCCATTGTTCCCAGTTCTCGCCCACCGCGCGCCCGATCAGCGCCAGCATCAGGACCCAGGGAAGGCATCCGGCGAGGGTCAGGGCCGTGAAGCGCCAGAACGGCATCTTCGCGACCCCGGCCGGAAGCGAGATGAAGGTGCGGACGATCGGCACCATCCGGGCGAAGAAGACGGTGGCGCTGCCGTAGCGCTGGAACCAGTCGTCGGCCCATTTCAGATACTTCGGGGGGAGGTGGATCAGGCGGTTCTTTTCGAGCAGGTCGAGGCGCGCGTAGTAGCCGGCGGCGTACGCGATCCACGAGCCGACCAGGTTGCCCAGCACGCCCGCGCCGACGACCCCGACCAGCGTCAGTTCCCCTTCGGCGACGCTGGCCCCGGCGAAGAGCATGATCGCCTCGCTCGGGATCGGCACGCAGGCCGACTCGAGGGTCATCAGGATGAAGACCGCGGGCAGCCCGGTGCTGCTGATGAAATCGGTTCCGGCGTTGACGATGAAGTCTGTGATGCTGGCGAAGGGGAGCATGCGGGGAGCCGGGATTGTAGGCAGTAAGCGGGGTAGCAACTAGACTCAGACCCGCCTGTGCCCCGAAAGGTGCTGCTCCCATGCGCCGGCTGAACCACCCCGTCTACCGCAACCGCCTGCTGCAGCTCGCCGCCGACGGCGTGCTGGTCGCCCTCGCGTTCTACCTCGCGTTCCGGCTCCGCTTCCTCGACGATCCGCGCGGGCTGCCGCATCGGTACGAGGTCCTGTTCGCCCAGGCAGTGGCGTTCGTCGTCGTCGGCAAGCTCGTGGTGTTCGCCGCCTTCGGGCTCTACCAGAAGTGGTGGCGGTACGTCAGCGGCAGCGACTTCCTGATGATCGTGCGGGCGGTCGCGGCAGCCAGCGCGATCCTCGTCGTCCTCTTCACCGTCCTGCAGCCGTTCGAAGACGGGCTGCCGCGCTCGGTGGCGGTGATCGACTTCATGCTGACCCTGCTGCTGATCACCGGCGCCCGCCTCGCGGTGCGGCTGATCGTCGAGCGACCCAGTCACGGCCATCTCGTCCCCAAACACGAGGTGCTCGTGATCGGCGCCGGGTCCGGCGGCCAGATGGTCGTCCGCGAGCTCCATCTCAACCCCAACCTCGGATCGACCGCGATCGGGTTCGTCGACGACGACCCGCGCAAGCAGGGGATGAGGATGCTGGGCCTCAAGGTTCTCGGGACGACCGAGCGGATCGAGAAGATCCTCGACGAGACCGAGCCTGACGAAGTCGTGATCGCGATCCCCTCGGCTCCCGGGATGGTGCGCGGGAAGGTCGTCGCCGCGGCCCGTGAGCGTTCGATCAGGGTGCGGACGCTTCCGACCGTGTTCGAGCTCCTCCGCGGCGGGGTCCAGCTCAACCGCCAGCTCCGCGACGTCCAGGTCGAGGACGTCCTCGGCCGCGACCCGATCGTCGTCGAGCTCGACCGGGTCGGCGCCTACCTGCGCGACCGGATCGTGCTCGTCACCGGCGCCGGCGGCTCGATCGGCTCCGAGCTCTGCCGCCAGATCGCCCGCGTCCAGCCGCGGCTCCTGGTGATGCTCGACCAGGCCGAGGACAACCTCTTCCAGATCGACCGCGAGATGGTCGAGGAGCGTCATTTCACGAACGTCGAGTCGGTCCTCGCCGATTGCAAGGAGCCGCACCGGATGCTCGAGGTGATGCAGCGGTTCAAGCCGAGCGTCGTCTTCCACGCCGCCGCCTACAAGCACGTGCCGCTGATGGAGGCCAACCCGCTCGAGGCCGTGCGCAACAACGCGATCGCGACCCGGATCACCGCCGAGACCGCGGCCGCCTCCAACGTCGAGCGCTTCGTCCTCGTCTCGACCGACAAGGCGGTCAACCCGAAGACCGTGATGGGCGCCTCGAAGGCGATGGCGGAGTGGATCGTCGAGACCGCAGCCGACAGGCACCCCGGGACGAGGTTCGCCGCGGTGCGGTTCGGCAACGTTCTCGCCTCCTCGGGAAGCGTCGTGCCGCTCTTCCGCCGCCAGATCGAGCGCGGCGGGCCGGTCACCGTGACCCACCCGGCGATGACGCGGTACTTCATGACGATCCCGGAGTCGGTGCAGCTCGTGATCCGGGCCGGGGACATCGGTGCCGGCAGGGGCGAGGTGTTCGTCCTCGACATGGGCGAGCCGGTGAAGATCGTCGACCTCGCCCACAACATGATCCGGCTCGCCGGCTACGAGCCGGAAGCGGACATCGCAATCGAGTTCACCAAGCCGCGGCCGGGCGAGAAGCTTCACGAGGAGCTGTTCGGCAGCGGCGAGACGCCGCAGCCGACCGCCGCCAAGCGGATCCACCGGGCTGTGCGTGAGACGCCTCTTGACCCCGAGTGGGTCGAAGCGACCCTCAACTCGCTCGAGCACATGGTCATGGCCGGCGACGAGGCCAACCTCGCCGAGCGCGTCGTCTCCCTGATCGCCTCGGGCTCCGATGACACGGCGGCAGTCGGCTACGACGGGTAGCCTCTCGCCTCTCCTTGCGTGAATTGATCCAGGAAATCGGGGCCTACGCGGGCCTGGTCGCGTTCCTCGGACTCGCCGTCCTCGCGCTGCTCGCTTTCGCGCAGGGACGTGACCTCCGCCGGCTGCGCGAGTGGGCAGGGTCGGCGCCCGAGCGCGATGCCGAGCGCAAGGAGGCCACGTCGACCGTCGCCGCCCAGCGGGCCGAGGAGCTGCGCAAGCTCGAGGAGGCGCGCACCGCCGAGCGTGAGGCGACGCAGGAGCGGGAGCAGCGCCGCCGTCGGCGCGAGGATGGTCTGCCCGAGATGACGACCGGCGAACGGATCCGGGACCGGCTCTCGCTCAGCGGTCGCCTGGCCGAGCCGCGGTATCTCGCCGGGCTGTTCGTGGTCGTCGTCCTGATCGCCGGCGGCGTCGCCTACGCGGTGACCCAGTCGGGCAGCGAAGCCGACGGCAAGGGTCACGGCAGCAAGTCGGCCCGGATGAAGCCCGAAGACATCGAAGTCACCGTCCTCAACGGGACCGCGGTCCCGGGCCTTGCGGGGACCTACGGCAACATGGTCGAGCGCAAGGGGTTCACGCTCGGCGCGGTCACGAACAGCCCCACGAGCTTCGCCGAAAGCGTCGTCATGTTCGGGGAAGGGGACGCACCGGAGGCACACAGGGTGGCGAAGTCGCTCGAAATCTCGGAGGTTCGCCCGATGACCCCGGAGATCGAATCGGTGTCTGCGGGGGCGCCGGTCTCGGTCGTGGTCGGCGAGGACAATGCCTCGTCGTCGGGCTAGCTTCGCGAGCGTCGTCTTCGCGCTGCTCGTCGTCGCCACCCTCGCCGCCTTCGCCTGGTCCCAGCGCCTGAAGCGGGACCCGCTGGTGCTCGACCGGGTCAGCTTCGTCGCGGTGCCTCGCCTCCATCCGAAGGCGCCGCGGGTCCACTCGTTCACGCCGAACGGCGACTGCCGCTACGACCGCATCCGAATCCGGTTCCGGATGACACAGTCCGACCGAGGCAATGTCCAGGTCGTGAAGCCGGGGGGCAAACTGATCGTGACCCTCGGCCGCGACGAATTCCTCAAGCGCTACACCTACCTCACCTATTACTGGGACGGTCGTATGCGGGGCGGCGGGACCGCCCCGCCGGGGCGTTACAAGCTGCGGGTGAAAATGCTCGGGCAGGATCGGACCCTCGTGCCGGGCGGTGTCATGAAGGTGCACCGGGCCGCCCGCCGCCCGTTGCGGGGATGCCATCCGGGAGCGGGGGGCGAGGCTTGAGCGACGTCCTTGCGGGAGCGGCGCTTCTCGCCGTTTCCGCCGCCGCCGCGGCCTCGATCCTGCTTCCGGCGGGCCGCGGCCGGTCGGCGGCGATGCTCTTCGCCATCCTCTGCTTCCCGGCGCTGATCCTCGCCGACCAGTGGAACTCGGCGCAGATCTCTGACCTGCGCGACGATCCCGCCCGTCTGATCGCGCTCGGAGTCGCCGCGATCGCGGGTGTGGCCGTCCTCGCCGCGGCCTTCCGGCGCTGGCCGGTTGCGATCCCGCTCGCGATCGTCGCCGCCCTTCCGTTCCGCATCCCCCTCCACGCCGGCGGCGACTCCGCCAACCTCCTCGTCCCGCTCTATCTGGTGATAGCGGGCGGGGTGCTTTTTGCGGCCTTCCGCGACCTGGGGATCTGGCGTCCGGTCGGTCGCGCGGGTGGCATCGGTGGAGGGGGGGTCGAGGACAGCCTGGCCCGCAGATCCCCCCCTTCACCGGTGACAGGAGCCGCGCCCCGGGCCGCAACGTGGCTGCCAAAAGTCCTTGCAGGAGTCGTCCTCCTCTACGCCCTCCAATCCCTCTACTCCCCCGACCTCTCCAAATCGATTCAGAACGTCTGCTTCTTCCTCGTCCCCTTCTCGCTCGTCTACGCGCTGCTCCGGGACGTCGAGTGGGACCGCCGGCTCCTCACCGGGGTGCTGCTGGTCGTCGCGATCGAGAGCGTCGTCTTCGTCCTCGTCGGCAGCGTCGAGTACCTGACCGAAGGCCTGTTCTGGAACCACCAGGTGATCCGCTCGAACGACTTCCACACCTACTTCCGAGTCAACTCGATCTTCTGGGACCCGAACATCTACGGCCGGTACCTGGCGCTGGCGATCGTGATCGTGATGTCGGTGCTGCTGTGGGCGAGGGATCGGCGGGACCAGGCCCTACTCGCCGCCCTGGTCGCGATTCTCTGGGTCGGGCTCGTCCCGACCTTCTCGCAGTCGAGCTTCGCCGCGCTGCTCGCCGGACTCGCGGTGCTCGCGGCACTGCGCTGGAGCGTCCGTTGGACCGCCGTCGCCGTCGCCGTCGCCGCGGTGGCCGGGGCGATCGCTGTCATCTTCATCGGCGGCTCCTCCTCGCTCAACCCCTCGCGCCTCAACGTCGACACCGGCGGCCGCGCCAACCTCGTCTCCGGCGGCGCCGAACTGTTCGCCAAGCGCCCGGTCTGGGGCTACGGCGCCGGGTCCTTCCCTGCCGCCTACCGCGAACAGATCGCGACCAGGAAGGCCCCGGTCTCCGTCTCCCACACCGAGCCGATCACCGTCGCCGCCGAGCAGGGCCTGATCGGCCTCGCCGCCTACGCCGCACTGATCGCGGTCGCGCTCTGGACGATGGCGTCAGGGCTGAGGCCGTCCCGGCCCGCAGGTCCTGTCGCGGGGCATGGGGGGGCGCTGCGGGCGGGGGCGTCCTCGACCCCCCCATCCCCCGCACCACCCGCGGGAGGGGCCGACGTCCCCGACCCCGACGATCCGAGACGGCAGCTCCGAGCTAGCGCCGTAGGCCGCGTGGCCGTGCTGGCAACGTTCGTCGCTCTGCTCGTCCACACGATGGCCTACGCGGGGTTCTACGAAGACCCGATCACCTGGGTGCTGCTCGCGATCGGCGCCTCGCTCTCGGGGGCCGCGGTCCGCGCCCGCGCCTAGGCTGGAACCGTGTCTGGGTACCTCCGCCGCCTCGCGACGACCGGCGCCGCCTACACCGCGGCAAGCGTCGTCTCGAAGCTGATCGCGGTCGCGCTGCTGCCGCTCTACACGCGCTACCTCACCCCCGCCGATTACGGCGCCGCCGAGGTCCTGTTCGCGGCCGTCGTCGCGGCAAGCATCGTGGTCAGGCTCGGGGTGATCGAGGCCGTCCTCCGCTTCTACTACAAGGCCGGCGAGGACCCGGCGGCGGTAGTCAGGACTTCGTTCGCGGCGCTCTTCTGGTTGGCGACGATCGCGTCGCTGGTCGCGCTTCCCTTCGCCGGTCCGATCTCCGAAGCGCTGCTCGTCCACCCCCACCCGGAGCTCGCGCGGATCGCGATCGGCGGCCTCTGGGTTCTGACGATGAACGAGTACCTGCTGACGCTGTTCCGCCTCGAGGAGCGCGCCAAAGCGTTCTTCGGGGTGACGATCGTCAACGTGCTGGCGGCGATCGCGCTCACCGTCATCCTCGTCGTCGGCAGGGGCGAGGGCGCCCGCGGCCTCCTCCTCGGCAGCTACGTCAGTGGCGCCGCCGTCGTCCTCGCCCTGATCGTCATCCAGCGCCGCCGCCTCTCGCTCTGGTTCGATCGGCTCCTGCTGCGGCGGATGATGCGCTTCGGGCTGCCGACGATGCCGGCCGAGCTCTCGCTCTACGCGCTCAACTTCGTCGACCGGATCATCATCGTTCGCACCGTCGGAGTCGCCGAGGCCGGCCTCTACTCGCTGGCGGTCAAGTTCGCCCAGGGCGTCAACGTCCTCGTCCGCGGCTTCCAGCTCGCCTGGCCGCCGTTGGCCTACTCGATCCGCGACGACGACGAGGCCCGCCGGGCCTACGCCGCGGTCGTCACCTGGTTCCTCGCCGGGTGCGCGTTCGTCGTGATCGGGATGTGGCTCCTCTCGCGCTGGATCGTGCGCGCGCTCGCGGCGCCTCAGTTCTTCGACTCCTACGAAGCGATCGGGCTGATCACGACCGCGGTCACCCTCTACGCGCTCTACCTGGTGCTGCTGGTGATCCTCGGCAGGACCGGCCGCACCGAGTTCAATTTCCCGGCGACCGCCGCCGCGCTCGCGGTCAACGTCGTCCTCAACCTGATCCTGGTGCCTTCCCTGGAAATCGTCGGCGCCGGCGTCGCCCTCGTAGCCTCATACGTGGTCGTGCTGGCGCTGATGTATCGGTTCACCCAGCGCCTGTTTCCGGTCCCCTACGAATGGGGCCGGCTGGCGAAGCTGGTGGCCGTCTCGGTGGCCCTTGTCGCGATCGGCGAGCTGCTGATGCCGACCGCGGGGGCCGTCGGCCTGCTGGGGCGGATCGTCGTCTGGCTTGCCTATCCGGTGACGCTGCTCGCCGCCGGGTTCTTCAGCGACGAGGAGCGGCGCTGGCTCGGGCGCCTGCGCCACCCGTTCGAGCTCTTCGCCGAGCTCGCCGCCGCGAGCCGCGAGGTCCCGGCGGTCGAGGGGGCGATCCCGGAGGCCTACGAGGTCGTCCGGATCGACGAAGACTCGACCGCCTGATCGCGGAGGCTCCGGCCTTTCGCCGGAAACAGCGCCTGGCGCGCGTGGGCGCGGTAGATCCGGGCCGGGTGGCCGGGGACGAACGCGGCGACCGCCGCCCGCACGGCGTAGGACCAGGCCGTCAGGGCGCGGACGGCGAGCGCGCTGAGGGGGGTTCCGTGCTTGCGCATGTAGAGGTCGCGGTTGCGGTGGAATTCGACGATCCGCGGCAGGCCGGCGCCGAGGTCGGTCGAGAGCTGGTCGCGGTGGACCGCCTCGGCCCCGGGCACGTAGAGGGTGTGCCGGCCGGTGTCGGCGAGGCGGCGGCAGAAGTCGCACTCGTCGTAGTAGACGAAGAACTCGGGGTCCATGTAGCCGACGGCGGCAGCCGCCTCGCGGCGGACGAGGAGGGCGCTGGACTGCGCCCAATCGACCTCCCTCGCCGCCGCTCCCCGGCTCTGGACGGTGAGCCACCGGTGCAGGAAGAGCGCGCCGACAGCGGCGGTCCCGACCCCGGGGAAGCGCCAGGCGCAGGGGACGGGCCGGCCACCGGAGTCGAGCAGCTGCGCCCCGGCCGCCGCCGCCGTCGGGTCGTCCTCGAGCGCCGCGACCAGAGCCGCCGCAGCGCCTGGCCTCAATTCGGAGTCCTCGTTGAGGAGCAGGCAGAACTCGCCGCCGGCCTCGCGCATCAGGGTCGAGTCGTTTTCGCCCTTGCCCGCCCGCTGCTCGAGGGCGATCAGGCGGATGCCCTCGCCGCGCGCCCGCACCGCGTCGGCGGACCCGTCGTCGGAGGCGTTGTCGAGGACGAGCACCTCTCGCTCGAGCCCGTCGGGGTGGGTGCGCTCGATCGCGTCGAGGCAGGCGAGCAGGAGCTCGCGCCCGTTGGTGTTCACGACGCAGTAGGAGAGCGTTGGCGCCACGCGGGTCACGATAATCGCGGAGATGCGAGTGCAGCTGGTCGATCCCCCGGCCTTCACGCCGCCCTACGACCGCGCCCTCGCCGCGGCCCTGGCTCGGCGCGGGGCGGACGTCGAGCTCCTCACGAGCCGCTTCCTATACGGCCCGGTCCCGGCGGCCGAGGGCTACCGGGTGCGGGAGCGGTTCTACCGGCGGAGCGCCGCCCGCGGCCTCGAGGCGCCCGGGCGCCGGGCGTTCAAGATGGCCGAGCACCTCGCCGACATGGCCGCATTCAGGCGCCAAGCCGCGGCCGACATCTTTCACTACCAGTGGCTGACGGTGCCCGGGCTCGACGCGCTGCTGATCCCGTCGGCCCGGCCTCGGCTGATGACCGCGCACTACGTCCTGCCGCCGCGGCCCAGCCGCCGCCAGGTCGCGAGCGCCCGCCGCGCCTTCGGCAGGATGGACGCGGTCATCGCCCACTCCGAGCACGGCGCCGAGCGCCTCCGGGCCGAGGTCGGGGTCGATCCGGCCCGGGTCCACGTGATCCATCATGGCGCCTTCGATTACCTGGCCCGGATCGAGGACGAGATGCCGCTGCCGCCCGAGCTCGGCGATGCCGAGGGCCCGGTGATCCTCTTCTTCGGACTGCTCCGGCCCTACAAGGGCCTCGACACGCTGCTCGAGGCCTACGCCGGGATCGAGGGGGCCGAGCTCTGGATCGTCGGCAGGCCGAGGATGGACGTCGAGCCGCTGCGCTCCGCCGCCGCGCGGGCGCGTGGCCCGGTCCGTTTCCTGACCCGCTTCGTCGAGGACGCCGAGATCCCGGCGATACTGCGGCGCGCCGATGTCCTCGTCCTTCCCTACCGCGATGCCGAGCAGTCGGGGGTCCTCTACACCGGCCTCGCGTTCGGCAAGGCGATGGTGCTGAGCGAAGTCGGCGGCTTCCCCGAGGTCGCCGCGCATTCCGCCGCCCTGCTCGTCCCGCCCGAGGACCCGGCCGCGCTCGCGGCCGCGCTCGAGGAGCTCGTCGGCAACGAGGCGGAGCGGCGCGCCCTCGCCGATGCCGCCGCCGCCGCGGCGGCCGGCCCGTACTCCTGGGACGGCGCGGCGGAGAGGACGCTGGCCCTCTACGAGGAGCTGCTGGAGGAGCGCCGGTGAGCGTCGCCGCGATCCTGTTCTGGGCGAGCACCGCCCTGATCGCCTACACCCACCTCGGCTATCCCCTGCTCCTTGCCCTCCTCACCCGGCGGCGAAAGGAACGCACCTACGACGCGCTCGACCCACTGCCGATGGTGTCGCTGATCATCGCCGCCTATGACGAGGAGGACGTGATCGGGGCCAAGGTCGCGAACGCGCTCGCCCTCGGCTACCCGCGAGAGCAGCTGCAGGTGATCGTCGCCTCGGACGGCTCCTCCGATGGGACGGCCGATCGGGGGCGCGAGGCCGGCGCCGACCTCGTCCTCGAGCTGCCGCGAGGGGGGAAGACCGCTGCCCAGAACGCCGCCGCCGAGCGGGCCGAGGGCGAGATCCTCGCCTTCTCCGACGCCAACAGCGCCTGGTCTCCCGACGCCCTCCGCCGCCTCGTCGCCCCGTTCGCCGACCCGGGCGTCGGCTACGTCTGCGGCCAGGTCCGGTTCCTCTCGCCCGAGGGCGACAACCTCGAGGGCGCCTACTGGCGCTACGAGATGGAGGTTCGTGAGATGGAGTCGAAGCTGGCCGGCATCACCGCCGGCAACGGCGCAATCTACGCGGTCCACCGCGACGCCTATCTGGCGCTCGAGCCGTCGGGCAGCCACGACCTCTCGTTCCCGTTCCGGCTCGCTAAGCGCGGCCTGCGCTCGCGCTACGCGCCCGCGGCGGCGGCCGAGGAGAAGATGGTCCCCACGGTCGCGGGCGAGTTCGCCCGCAAACGGAGGATGATGGTCGGGATCTGGGACATCGTCGTCGGCGAAGGGATGCTCTCGCCCCGCGGCTACCCGCTCCTCTACTGGCTCGAGCTCCTCTCCCACCGCCTGCTCCGCTACCTGACGCCATTCCTCCACGTGGTCGCCTTCGCCGCCAACGCCGCGCTGCTCGGCGACGGCTGGGTCTACTCGCTGACCTTCACCTTCCAGCTCTGCTTCCTGCTCGCCGCTCTCTGCGGCTGGCTGGTGCCTCAGGCGCCGTTCCGGATCGCCCGCTACTACCTGCTGAGCACCGCGTCGATCGCCGCCGGCCTCTTCGACCGCCTCCGCCACGGCCCGCCCGGGAAGTGGGAGAAGGCCGAGGGGACCCGCTGACGTGCCGCGCGCCCTCGACCTCGCGATCGCGTCGCTGACCCTCCTCGTCCTCTCGCCCCTGCTGCTGTTCGCCGCGATCGCGATCCGGCTCGGGGGAGGAGGGCCGGTCATCTACCGCCAGCGGCGGGTCGGGCTCGACGGCCGCGAGTTCGAGTTGCTGAAGCTGCGGACGATGGTCGCCGGCTCCGACCCGGTCGGTTACGGAACGGTGGTCACCCGCGACGACCCGCGGGTGACGGGGATCGGCCGGTTCCTGCGCCGGACCTCGCTCGACGAGATCCCGAACCTGGTCAACGTCCTGCGGGGCGAGATGGCGCTCGTCGGCCCGCGGCCGACGATCCCGGCCCAGGTCGCCGACTACTCCCCGCGCCAGCGCCGCCGCCACGAGGTGAGGCCGGGGATCACCGGCTGGGCCCAGGTTCAGGGGCGGGCGGGGATTCCGTGGGAGGAGCGGATCGAGCTCGACATCGAGTACGTCGAACGCCGCAGCACCGCGCTCGACCTGAGGATCCTGGCGAAGACGGCGTGGCTGCTCGTCACCGGCCATGGCCTCGCGCCCGACTGACCGCCGATCAACTTGACCGGGATATGGACGGTCAAGTTGATGGGCTGGCTAGGGTTCTCGGCGTGTCGGAGCGAGGAGAGGTCAGCCTCAGGCGGTTCGAGCCCGGCGACGCCGCCGCGGTCCACCGCTGGTTCAACAACCCGGAGGCGACGAGGACGCTGATGGAGCAGCGCGACAGCTTCTCGGCGCAGGACGCCGAGGGCTGGGTCGCGCGGGCGATGAACGACAGCGGCGAGGACCGCAAGTACGCGATCCTCGTCGAGGGCCACGAGGAGCCCGTCGGGTTCACCGCGCTCTACGGCCTCTTCCGCCAGACAGCACCGGAGCTGGGGGCCCTGATCGGCGACGAGGTGCGGGGGAGGGGGGTCGGGCGCCGGGCGGAGGCGCTGACGATCGCGAAGGCCTTCGACGAGTTCGGCGCCCACCGTGTCTACGGCCGGATCCCCGCCGGCAACGAGGCCGCGAAGCGGGTCGTGACGAGCCTCGGCTGGCGCCACGAGGGGACGATGCGCGGCCACCTCCGGCGCGAGGATGGGCCGGCCGCCGACTGCGAGGTCTGGGGGGTTCTCCCTGCCGAGTTCCGCGCCGCGGCGGCGGATCTCCTGCCATGAGCGCGGAGCGAGCAAGCGTCGCGGTCTGCTTCTGCGCGCAGCGAGCGAAGCGCGAACATTGACGATGAGCGCGGAGCGAGCAAGCGTCGCGGTCTGCTTCTGCGCGCAGCGAGCGAAGCGCGAACATTGACGATGAGCGCGGGGGCCGAGCTGATCGCTGACCGCGGCGACGCGGCGGCCGGCGAGGAATTCTTCCGCTCGCGGCCGTTCCTCGACGCCGAGGGCGTCACACATACCCTCCGGATTGAAGCCGAGGGCCGCGACCTCGTCGCCCCGCTGGTGGTTCGCGAGATCCCCGGGACCGACCGCATCGACGCGACCTCGCCGTACGGCTACCCGGGGCTGGCCGGCCCGCCGGGGCCGCGGCTCGATCCGGCCTCGATCGAGTTCGGGCCGACGGGCCTCGTCGCCGTCTTCCTCCGCCACATCCTCGGCGAGCCGCCGTTGGCGGGGGCGAGCGAGCGCAACGTCGTCCAGATCGCCGATCCGGAGCAACCCCCGAAGAGCCGGCCGAGCGACCGCAACCAGATCAACCGCAACCGCCGCCAGGGCTACGAGGTGCGGATCCTCCCCGGCCCCGAGGCCGGTCCCGCGGATCGCTCGGGGTTTCTCGACGCCTACGAGGAGACGATGCGCCGCACCAACGCCGAGGAGCGCTACCTCTTCGGCGCCGAGTACTTCGACCGCATCCTCGAGGCGGACCGCGCCTGGCTCGCACTTGCAGACGCCCCGGGGGGTGGCATCGCCGCCGGCTCGGTCACCGTCGAGAGCGATGGCTTCCTCCACTATTACCTCAGCGGCAGCGCCGACTCGAACCTGCGCGACTCGCCGATGAAGAACATCCTCGCTGCCCTGGTCGAGCTCGCCGCCGAGCGCGGCCTGCCGCTCAACCTCGGCGGCGGCATCGCCCGCGGCGACCGCCTCGAGGAGTTCAAGCGCGGGTTCGCCAACCGCGAGCAGCCCTGGCACACATCGGAGATCGTCTGCGACCCCGACGCCTACCGGGACCTCTCAGCCGGCCGGCCGGCCGGGTCACAGTTCTTCCCTCGCTACCGCATCGAGTAGGGGGTTGGGAGTCCCTCCTCAGGAGCTCCCGCGAAGCGGCCTGAGGAGGGACTCCCAACCCCCTCGGCTACTGCTTAGGTTCGATCGGCGTCGGGCCCGCGGCGAGGGCGAAGCCGTTGACCGGCTCGCCCCCGTACCTGCCCCAGGTCGCCTTGCCGAAGGCGCGGATCGCGTCGTCGGTGATCGAGCCTTTGTATTCGTCGCATCCGAGGAGATTGGTCCAGGTCGTCGCCGCGACCTTGTAGGGCATTTCTTCATTCGGGAAGAGCAGCGTCCCGCCGTACATCGTGTCGTAGAGGCCCTTCAGCGCCAGCTGGTCCTTTTCGGGCAGGTCGGGGCTGTACTGGATCTCCATCCGCCCATGCTCGAGCGAGTGAACCATGTCGATTACGACCGGCATTTCGGCGTACGCCCCGTCAGCCTGCTGGAACGGCGGTTCGACGTGGTTGCCGGACGTCGGCGGGTTGGTTCCGTAATGAGGGGTGGGCGAGCCCGGTGCGAGGTGGCGGTGGCCCTCGTCCTTGAGGTGGAGGCGGAGGTCGCATCCGGCCTTCTTCGCCGCCAGCTTGAGGTTCGTCACCTTGGTCGGCGGCGCCGCCGTCCCGCTGCGGTCGTCCGGTTCGATCCCGTTGGTGCTGCCGCTGGCCTGGTCGAGGTGGGCGTCGGCGGTGTCGCCGCCGCCGCTTCCACCGCCGGAGCTGGCGATCAGGACGACGATCCCGGCGACCACGAGCAGGCCGACCAGGCCGGCGCCGATGTAGGCGAGCATCAACCGCCGCTGGGCCTGTTTTGCCCGCGACGACTGCCGCTCCTCACGCACCTGGCGGAGCCGCTCCCGCTCTTCCTCCCTGCGATTGGCCACGATTGGTCGGCGGCAGTTTAGATCAGTCGCGCAGTCGGGCGGCCTCGGCGCCGGCTCCGGCCCGCTCCCAGGGCCGGGCGGCGTGAAGTGCCCCGAGCACGGCCCGGGTCGCCGGCGCCCGGTTCAGAGCGTAGAAGTGGATCCCCGGGGCGCCGCCGAGCAGCAGCTCCGCGCACTGTTGGGAGGCGTAGGCGACGCCGAGCTCGAACTCGGCCTCCTCGTCGCCGCCGGCGGCCTCGAAGGCCTCCTCGAGCCGGGGCGGGATCGAGGCGTCGCAGAGGTCGCAGATCCGCTTCGTCTGGGCGAAGGTGGCGACCGGGATGACGCCGGCCAGGATCGGGACCTCGATCCCGGCCTCCCGCGCGGCATCGACGAAATCGAAGTAGACGCGATTGTCGAAGAAGAGCTGGGTGATCAGGAACGAGGCGCCGGCGTCGACCTTGGTCTTCAGGTACCGCAGGTCGGTCTCGAGGTCCGGCGCCTCGGGGTGGACCTCGGGAAAGCAGGCGCCGCCGATCGTGAAGTCCCAGCTCGAGGAGATGAAACCGGCGAGCTCGGCGGCGCTGCCCAACCCTCCCTCGGGCTGGACGAAGTCATCCTCTCCGCGGGGCGGGTCGCCGCGCAGCGCGAAGACGTTCTCGATCCCCGAGTCGGCGATCCGGTCGAGCGTCTTGGCCAGGCTGTCGGCGGTCTCGCCGACGCAGCTCAGGTGGGCCATCGCTTCGAGGCCGACCTCGTCCTTGAGGCGCTTGGTGATCTCGACAGTGCCCTCCCGAGTCGAGCCGCCGGCGCCGTAGGTGACCGAGACGAAATCGGGCCCGAGCTCTCGCAGCGAGCGCGCCGTCGCGAACAGCTGCTCGGTCGCCTCCTCGCTCTTCGGCGGGAAGAACTCGACCGAGAAGACCGGCGTTTTCGCCTCGATGATCTTGTCGATGCGCATCTGATCAGGGTATGCAAAAGGCGGCCCCGGATGCGAGAGCAGAGGAGCCGGCATTTACTCTCGGGCACCATCTTCCGGCCGAGGAAGTGCCAAAGGGGGTCGGAGGGGCACATTTTTACGGAGTTTGCGGGAAGCCCGATTGACAGGACTGGCGCTCGGGCTTCCGGCGCGCTAGGTTCGCTTTGCGACTGGCAGAGAGAGGCCCCACATAGCCAAGTGGGACACCATCTCGAAGGTGGCGGGAGCAAGCTTCTACGTGCGAAGGCTACGCGCGGGGCAGGCTTCGAACGCCACCGCTGGTCGTTTTTTGTTGCCCTGAGACAGGGTGGGGGAGTTGTCCGAGCCGGTCCCTAGCGTTCGCCGCGGCTTGGAACTGCCTGCCCTCCGAGCCTGCGACCGGGGCGCAACCTGGGAGCCGGGCGCTTCGGCGAAACCCCGCGAGACCGCCGCAGCTAGCCCGCCCGCTCCCTACTCTTTGGCGCGTGAGCGCGGGGCGAGCCCAATGAGGCATCTCTGGTTCTTCGCGAAGCGAGAGAAGCGCGAACAGTTGCTATGAGCGAGAGCGTTCGCTACGAGCGGGTCGGCGCCGCCGCGGTGCTGACGATCGACCGGCCCGAGCGCCGCAACGCGGTCGATGCCGCGACGGCGGAGTTGCTGCGGCAGAGCCTCCGCGACTTCGAGGCGGACCCGGGGGCGCGGGTCCTGGTCCTGACCGGCGCCGGCGGCGAGGCGTTCTGCGCGGGGGCCGATCTGAAGGCGCTCGACCTCGATGTCGACCACCCGGAGGGTCCGATGGGCCCGACCCGGGTCACCCCTTCGAAGCCGGCGGTCGCCGCCGTCGACGGCTGGTGCCTCGCGGGCGGGGTCGAGCTGGCGCTCTGGTGCGACCTGCGGATCGCGACCCCGGGGTCGACCTTCGGCCTCTTCGAGCGCCGCTGGGGCGTTCCGCTGGTTGACGGAGGGACGCAGCGGCTGCCGCTGGTGGTCGGGATGGGGCGGGCGCTCGAGCTGATCCTCACCGGGCGCCCGGTCGACGCCGAGGAGGCCCACAGGATCGGGCTCGTGAACGAGGTCGTCGCCCCCGGCGCTCACCTCGAGCGCGCGCTCGAGCTCGCCGAGAAGATCGCCTCGTTCCCGCAGGAGACGATGCTCGCCGACCGCCGCGCGGCGATCGAGGGTTCCGGCCTGCCGCTCGAGCAGGGGCTGGAGGTCGAGCATCGTCTCGGCCGCGAGGTCCTCGAGGTGGCGGCCCGGGGCGCCGCCAGGTTCGCGGCCGGCGAGGGCCGCGGCGGCGAGGGCCTCTAGGCCGGGTCCCCGCCGGTGGAGACCCGCCGCATCTCGTCCTCGGCGGCTTCGGGACCGAGGTAGGGCATCAGCACCGCGAAGACGAGGTCGGGGAGGATCCGTTCGAGCTCAGGACCGCGGCCGGCACGGATCTCGTCGAAGATCAGAGAGGTTGCCCCGCCGATCGCGAAGCGGGCGGTGTCGGGAGGGAGCGAGGCGCCCTCGGCCGTGTACTCGCGCCCGTCCTCGAGCAGCCGCGAGAACCGGGTCAGCGCCGCGCGGTAGCGCTCCCTCGCGCTCTCGCCGACCGCGGTCACCTCGACCATCGCCATCCGCGCGATGTCGGACTCGGCGGCGAGCAGGCTGACCAGGGCCCGCAGCGCTGCCGTCATCCGGTCCGGCCACGGCTCGCCGGCCGCGGCCTCATAGGCGCTGGTCACATGGGCGACGAGGACGTCGATGACGGCGTCATAGGCCTCGAGAAAGCAGTCCTCCTTGTCGACGAACATTTCGTGGAAGGTCTCGCGCGAGACACCGGCGACCTCGATCACGTCGGTGACCGTCGCCGCCTCGTATCCTTTCGCCGCCGCGACCCTGACCATCGCCTCCCGCAGGCGCTCCCGTTGGGAGCGGACGGCGTAGGCCTCTGGCAACCCGTGACGTCCACTCGGAGCGGAAGGGGAATCCATCGCAATCAGCCTAGGGCAGTCCTGGGGGCGCTGCAACGGCTCGACCTGCGCCTAGACTCTCGGGGAGTGCGGAGCGAGCAAGCGTGCATATCTGATTCCTCGCGCAGCGAGCGAAGCGCGAAACTTGTCGCATGAAGATCGGGATCGTCGGCCTCGGCTACGTCGGCCTGCCCCTCGCGGTCGCCTTCGCGGAGGCCGGTCACGAGGTGGTCGGCCTCGATAACGACCCGCGCAAGATCGAGGCCCTGAGCGCGGGCCGCAGCTACATCGAGGACATCCCCGACGAGACGCTCGCGCCGCTCGGCGACAGGCTCGAGGCGAGTACCGATTACGCCCGGCTCGAGCCCTGCGAGGCGGTCATCGTCTGTGTGCCGACGCCGCTGACCAGCGCCCGCGAACCCGACCTGACCTACCTGATCGAGGCCACCAACGCCCTCGCCAAGGTGCTCCGTCCCGGGCAGCTGATCGTGCTCGAGTCGACCACCTATCCGGGCACGACCCGCGAGCGGCTGCTGCCGATCCTCGAGGAGTCGGGGATGTCGGCCGGCGAGGACTTCCACCTCGCCTTCTCCCCCGAGCGGATCGATCCCGGCCGCACCGACTACACGATCCGGACCACGCCGAAGCTCGTCGGCGGTGTGACCGAGGCCTGCACCGAGCGGGCCCGCGAGCTCTACTCGCTGATCTGCGATGGCGTCGTCGTGCTCTCGACCCCCGAGGCCGCCGAGCTGGCGAAGCTGCTCGAGAACATCTTCCGCTCGGTCAACATCGCTCTCGTCAACGAGCTCTCCCAGCTCTGCGACCGGCTCGGAATCGACGTCTGGGAGGTGATGGACGCCGCATCGACCAAGCCGTTCGGCTTCATGCGGTTCGACCCGGGGCCGGGCATGGGCGGGCACTGCCTCCCGGTCGACCCCTTCTACCTCGCGTTCAAGGCTCGCGAACACGATTTCTATCCCGAGTTCATCGAGCTCGCCGGCAAGGTCAACCGAGCCCAGCCCGCCTACTGCGTCGACCTGATCGCCCGCGCCCTCAACGAGGCCGGCAAGGCGGTCCACGGCTCGAGCGTCCTCATCCTCGGCGTCTCCTACAAGGCCGGGGTCGGCGACATCCGCGAATCCCCGGCCCTCCAGATCATCAGGCTGCTGCGCGAGCTCGGCGCCGAGGTCTCCTACCACGACCCGCATGTTCCCGAGCTGCCCGAGTTCCAGATCTCCTCGGTCGAGCTGCCCTCGGCTCTGGAGTCGGCCGACGCGGCGGCGATCGTCACCGCCCACCCCGAACTGGACTACGAGCAGATCGTCGCCACGGCGCCGCTGGTCGTCGATTTCCGCGGCGTCACCCGCGGGATCCGGGCGGAGAACCTGGTCCGGCTCTGAGGCCGAAGCGATAGGTTGAGGGCCGCGCGAGGTGCCGACGACGAGTGAGGAGTTGCCGATGAAGAGCCGGAAGCACCTGTGGGCCCCGATCCTGACCGTAGTCGCAGGCGTCGCAATGCTGATGCCGGGTGCCGCGAGCGGCGCGACGGTCGTCAACGGCGACTTCGAGACCGGCAACCTGAGCGGCTGGCAGGTCTCCAACAGCAGCCCCGACGGAAACTGGTTCGCCTACACGGGCACGAAACCGCCGCTCCAGAAAAAAGAGGAAGAAAAACCAGAAGAAATCGAAATCATCCCAATCGAACCGATCAAACCGATCACGCCGAAAATCGAACCGGTTCCCTCGCGGGTGTTCCCGCCCTTCTTCGCGCCGCCTCAGGGCAGTTGGGGCGCGGTCAGCGACGAGGAAGACCCAGACACCGCGATCCTCTACCAAGACATTGCGCTCGAGCCGTACTGGACCCACCAGCTGACGATGACCTTCTACTACAACTCGTTCGATCAGATCTTCGTTCCGAGCCCCGACACGCTCGCGACGGGCGGGCCGAGAATCATCATCATCGGAGAAGAACCGAAACCGGTCAACCAGCAGGTCCGCGTCGACGTTATGAAGCCGACCGCCCCGATCGATTCCCTGAACCCGAGCGACATCCTCACCACCCTGTTCGCGAGCAAGAACGGGGACCCGGAATCGATGGCGCCGACCCAGCTCAGCGCAAACCTGACGCCGTTCGCCGGCCAGACGGTGCGTCTGCGGATCGCAACCGCCGCCGGAGACCTCGTCTTCAATGCCGGTGTCGACGCCGTCTCGATAGCCAGCACGCCGCCGAACAACAAATTCAAAAAAGGCAAGCTGAAGCTCAACAAGTCGAACGGGACCGGGACCCTGAGTGTGACCGTGCCCGGACCGGGTGTCCTGACCCTGGCCGACGCGGCGGCGACGAAAAAAGCCACCGCCAGCAAGGCGAAGAGAAGGCTCGTCAAGCCGGCGACCCTGAAACCGACCGCCGCCGGCAGCGTGAAGGTGCCGGTGAAACCGACGGGGGCCGGCAAAAAGGCCCTGAAGACGAAGGGCAAGCTCAAGGTCAAGGCCTCGCTGAGCTTCACCCCGACCGGCGGACTCGCCAGCAAGCAGAGCTTCAGGGGCACGCTGAGGTTGAACCTGGAATAGGCGCCCGGGCCCACCCCGGCGCCCGGAACCGGGTTTGTGGTCGACGATGTCGAACCTGATGACCGGGCGCCTCGGCACTGACCATCACAGCCGTCCTCGCCGTGCTGTTTGCTCTGGGCGGCGGCGTGGCGGCGGCCCGCCACCGCCGGAACCGCTGGAGATTCACTGGAGATCGGGAGGAAGCTGCTTTTCGATGCCGTCGAGGACAGCCTTCAGCCCGGCCTCGAACCGCTCGACCGAGGCCCGGGTCCGGAGGTAGTCGGGCAGCGACTCGAGCTCCGGGATCACCTCGATCGCGGGCTCGGCGATGACGTCCTCAAGGGCCTCCGGCTCCGGGATCGTGGCGGCTCGCAGCGAGTGCCCGAGGACGTAGTCGTTGACCGTCCCGACGAGGACCCACATCTCGGCCGACTCCAGCGAGAGCCCCGACATCGCCTCGGCGAACTGGGCGGCCTGCTTCTCGCTGTTGGGCCCGAAGCGGGGCTGGGCGCTGGTCACCGAGATCAGCCAGGGGTGACTGACCAGCATTCCGTAGAGGCGGCGTGAGATTTCGGTGATCGCCCGCCGCCACTCGGCCGGCAGGGGAGGGTCGACCAGCACCTCCGCCACGACCTCGTCCGCCATCGAGAAGAGCAGCATTTCCTTGCTGGCGAAGTGGTCGTAGAGACTCATCGGCCGGGCGTCGATCTCGGCCGCGATGCGACGGATCGAGACGGCGTCCAACCCCTCCTCGTCCGCGATCCGAATCGCGGCGGAGATGATCCCCTCGGGCGTCGGCGGGCGCCGGCGCTTTCCCTTCCCCCGGTCGCCGCGCACGTCCGAAAACCTACCTCTCTTCGCAGCCGTGACGGCCGTTCGAAATCTGCTGATACAGTGTATCGCCAACCAACCAGCATGGTGGGGATCGGGGAGCAAAAAGGAAGCATCAGTGGGAATAGCCGACCGTCCCTCGCTGCGTTGGATCGATCGCGGCCGTCTGCGCCGGGCCCATCCCTGAGAATCCCTGTGGCGCCCGGTTAGCAACGCGCGGCCAGTGAGGAGCCGCACGGCGGGGGGCTCGCGGGAGGCCCCCGCCGGCCGCGATCCCTTCACTGATCGCCCTTCGCGCCCACTATGCTGCCGGGAATGCGCGCTCTTCCCGGAAGGGCATCCCGCACCTCGCTGGAGGACTCGGCGCCCGGACTGACACGCGAGACGGTTGCCGAAGCCCAGCGTCGACGCATCCGCCGCGCCACCGGTGAACTCGTCGCCAAGCGCGGTTACGCGGGTGTCCGGGTCGAGCTGATCGTCAAGCGGGCGAGGGTCAGCTTCAAGACGTTCTACAAGCACTACGTCGGCAAGGAAGCGGCGTTCATCGACCTCTTCGAGCATGCGACGGCGCTGACCGAGGCCCAGGTGCGGGCCGCGCTCGAGGAGACCAAGGGTCCCTGGCCCGAGCAGGTCGCCGTCGCCCTGACCGCCTTCTTCGAGGCGATCATCGCCGAGCCCCTGATCTCCCGCGCATGCCTCGTCGAGGGGCCGACCGCCGGCCCCCAGATCCTCCGGCACTACGAGAGGGTCGCCAAGGCCTTCGCCCCGATCCTCAGCCAGGGGCGGACCTACAACCCGAAGGCGGCCGACCTCCCGGGGACCCTCGAGGACACGCTGGCCGGCGCCGTTCTCTGGTCCGCCTATCAGCGGCTCAACTTCTCCGAGACCGACCGGATCGCCGAGCTGATACCCGAGAACATCGAGCTCGTCCTCCGCCCCTACATCGGCGAGGCCGAGGCCTCGCGGGTGGCCGCCGGGAGGGTGGCCGCGGGCGCCTAGCCGCTAGGCTGCAGTCGTGCCGCGGGATCGGGACCCGCGCGCATCGGGAGTCACACCAGGGGGAACGGGAGTTGAGCGAAGGTCCATCCAACCGAGACCCGCTCCACAGCGCGCTGATCGATCTCTGCTTCGAGCGGGGGTTCCACTCGCTCACCGAAGCCGACCTCTGCGAGCGCGCCGGGGTGAGCGTCGAGTGCTTCAGCTCGCGCTACGAGAGCCTCGAGGACTGCTTCTTCGAGGCCTACGCCGCCGAGTTCGCCCGCTACCGGCGCCGGGCCGCCGTTGCGCGGGAAGGCCTCACCGAGTGGCGCCCCCGTCTGCGGGCGACCGCGTACGCGCTGCTCCGCTACCTCTCCGAGGACGAGCGCGTCACCCACTTCACCGTCGTCGAGGTCCGCCGCGCCGGGGAGCGAAGCGCGCTGCTGATCGGCGAAGGGATCCAGGAACTGATCGACCTCCTCGATGAGGGCCGCTCCGAGCCGGGCGCTCCCGCCGATCTCACCCGCGCCACCGCCGAGTCGGTCGCCGGAGGGCTCTTCAACCAGCTCTACGTGGCCGTCGCCGGCGGCGCCGGGGCGCCGGTGGAGTCGGACATCGTCCCGCAGGCGATGTACACCGCGGTCCTTCCGTACCTCGGCGTCCAGGTCGCGACCGAGGAGCTCTCGATCGCCGCCGCCACCGGACCCGGCGAAGATGCCCGACCCCCGCCCGCCGGTCGACCGCGCATTGATCGACCTCTGCCACGAGCACGGGTTCACCGCGGTCACCGTCGCCGACCTCTGCCGCCGCGGTGGGATCGAGGAGGCCGAGTTCCACCGCGAGTACGCCGACCTCGACGATTGCTTCTGCGCGGTGTTCGAGCGCGAGCTCGATCTGCTGCTGATCGAGTTCGCGGCGGTGGTCGATGGGGCCGACGGCTGGCGATCGAGGCTGCGGGTGGTGGCGTACGCGTTTCAGGCCTGGCTCGCCGAGGACCCGGCCCGGACCCACCTGATGGTCAATGAGATCCGCTCCGCCTCCGAGCGCGCCCGCCAGATCCAGTGGCGGGGGATCGCGAGCATGATCGACCTCCTCGACGAGGGCCGTGCCGAGGCCGCCGATCCGGACCGGTTGAGCCGGGCCACTGCCGAGGGGATCGCGGGCGGGATCCTCAGCCAGATCTACGAGGCCGCCGCCCACCGCTCCGAGATCCGCCCCGAGGCGGTTCCCGAGATGCTCTACGCGGCCTACCTGCCCTACCTCGGGCCCGAGATCGCAGGCGAGGAGCTCGAGATAGCGCCCCCCAGCCCCAGCAATCGCTAGGGCCGCGAGCCGAGCTCACCGGGGGCGGGGATCGTCAGCTCCTCCTCCGCCGCCTCGGCGCCGAGGTAGGTGAGGACGATGATGTGCATGACCGTCTTCACCCGCTGTTGGGATTCGCTCAGTCCCTCCCGGGCTTTGATCGACGCGATCGCGCTCTCATATACCGCGCCGGTCAGCCCCTCGGCGGTGCCGCGGGTGAAGGCCGCCGGGTTCGGCGCCGCCAGCCGGCCCCCGTCGAGCATCTCGATGAACTCGTCCATCATCACGTCGCGGTGGGCGCGCACCATCTCGCCTCCGGCCATCACCTCGATCAGGAAGAAGCGGGTCCGAGCTTCGTTCGCGAACAGCCACTCGAGCGCCGCGTAGCCCGCCGCTCGGAGGCCGTCGCGCCAGCTGTCCTCCGCCATGTAGGCGCCCTTGCAGGCGCAGATGTAGTCGACCGTCATCCGCTCCCAGACCTGCTCGAGGCAGTCCTTCTTGCCGGCGAACAGCCGGGCGAAGTCGTCGGTGTCGACGCCGGCCTCTGCGCAGACCTGATCGACGCTCGTCGCCTCGTACCCCTGGCGTCCGACGAGCTCCACCAACGCTGCCTTGATCCGCACGGCCTTCCCCGCCGCCTCGCTCACCATCGCGCCGGTAACCTTGCCAGGTGCCTCACGCGGAGGAAGGTGAAGCGGATACCAGGGTGGAACTCGGCCCGCTTCCCGGCGGCCGCCACGGCCTTTCCCGGCAGGAGGTCACCGAGTCCCAGCGCGAGCGACTTCTGGCCGCGACCGCCGAGCTGATCGCCGAGCGCGGCTACACCGGCGTCCCGATAACCGAGATCGTCAGGCGGGCGGCGGTCGCCAACAGGGTCTTCTACGAGAACTTCAAGTCCAAGGAGGAGGCCTCTCTCGCCGCCTACGACGCGATCGCGGACCACGTGACCGAGGTGATCTCCGCCGCCGCCGCCCCGGTCGAGGACTGGCCGGGCCGCGTCACGGCCGCTCTGCGCGCGGCGATCGCCTTCTTCGGCGCCGAGCCGTTGCTCGCCCGCTTCTGCCTCGTCGCCCCCTTCACCTCGACGCCGAAGATCGCCGCCCATGGCCGCGACCGCGCCGCCGCCGCCCTCCCCTACCTCGCCCAGGGACGCGACCTCCACCCAGGCGGAGCGGAGCTCCCCGCGTCGACCGAGGACTCGCTGCTGGGTGGCGTCGTCAGCCAGTTGAGCCGCTCCCTGCTCGCCGCCCTGGGGCCGCTCGACGCCCTTCTTCCGGACCTGGTCGAGTTCGTCCTCACTCCCTACCTGGGGCCGGACGAGGCCCGCCGCCGCGCCGCCGAGGCGACACTCCAGAGCTGAGAAATCTTCCTAAGTTTTCAGGACAGTTTGGTATATTGCCGCTGTTCTAGAACACCCTCATTCCCGAGTCGCCTCCTCCTCCTGTGGCGGCGATCCGGACTGCAGCAGCGCAAACGATCGCACCGGCGGGGGTTCCCTTCTCCCTCCGGTGCCGTTTGTGCGCGCCCGCCTTCAAGGCGGGGTCGTCGACTCCACGGACGAAACGCCGGACGAAGGCCGGAGCGGAGCGCCGACACAGGCGACCGGCCCGGTCTATCGCAGCGGATAGAGCTGCCCGCCCCCAAAAAACAAAGAAATTTTCCACCAGTCTCTGACCCCGCCGATGTTCCTCGAAGGCGGTGTTCAGTAGGACGTTGTTTGTCATTCCATCTCGGCCCCGCGTGGCTGAGGCCGGCGTTCTGCCCTCCGAATCGTTCGAATCGGTCTCCGTATTGAAGTAGAAGGACGTTCGCATTTTTGGCTCTACAAAGCCAAAAACCTTGCCAAATTAACCTTGACTTTCGGTTTGACCGGTGCTTCGATGTGGCCCGTTCGCCCAGGGAGGGCGAGAGAGGCATCGAGACTCGTAGAGAGGTCTCCCAACTCCGCAGGCGCAGCTTGGTCTGGGAACGGGGGGCCGATAAGGAGGAGAGAGATTGGTGCAGGTCGAGGCGCTTTCGGCTCCTTACTCGGCCACCCTTGGCCGGACTTGCTCAGCGCAGCTGGTGCTCGATGGCGGTGATCCATATTTCGACACTTGCGCCGTCCTGAGCTACGTATCACGGGGCGGCGCAATGGCGAGAAAGGGGGGCGATTCCCCAAGCGGGCTTTTCCCTGAGCCCTCAAGCGGCGGGGTCTTCCCTGACCCCAACGCGGGAGCCGCCTCCCTCGCCAATCCCGCGGTTCGCGTCTCTTTCCCTGGTTCGCGTGCCCGCACGGAGCAATGCGGGCGGTCCATTCAGCTACCGAGGTCCACCCACCCTCCGGCTCGGGCCGCCCGCGCCTGCTCCTCTCCCTCCTCGCACCGATCAGCACGAGATCTTCCGATTTTCGCCGCGGCCCGAGGCCTCGCATGAGACACGGACGAGGTCCGCGACGCGTTTCCGTCCTCCTCGCCCCGATCCTCGCTGCGCTCATCTCCGTGGCCCTAACCGCCGCCCCCGCCTATGCCGAACGCTCCTACGACTCCCAGATTTCTGGGTTCAGCAACCCACATGGCATCGCGATCGACGGCTCCGACCACGCCTGGGTCAGCGATCCGGGCAACAGCGGATTGATCACCGAGTACAACGCCTATCCGTCGCAGACTTCGATCGGCCAGCAGACAGGCGGCGGGGCCTACGGATGCGGCGCCAACTACGTATGGAGCCTCGGCATCAACGACTCGACCGGCTACCTCGACGTTGCCGATTCCTGCCAGGTGGTGGTTGACATCTTCGATAACACCGGCGCCTTCTCCAAACAGTTCGCGAGTAACTTCGGCGGCGGGTACGACTACCTCGCGGTCGACAACTCCGGCGGCGCCGCCAACGGAGACATCTATGTCGCTTCGACCAACGGCCTGCTGCAGAGGTTCGACGGGAACGGCAATCCCGACGGCTTCTCCGGCTCCGCCGGTTACATCGTCGGCAACAAAATCACGGGTACCCCGGGCGGTTCCTTCGGAACTCCCTGGAACGTCGCCACGGATTCCTCTGGCAACGTCTACGTCCTCGACCAGACCCATAGAGCAGTCGATGAGTTCGATTCCAGCGGCACCTTCGTCCGTGCCTTCGACGGCTCCGGCGCTCCCGGAGGCTTCAGCTCAGGCCTCAGCGGGATGGCCGTCGATCCGACCAACGGCAACCTCCTGGTGGCCGACGCCGGCAACTCGGTCGTCGACGAGTTCGACTCGGACGGCGTCTATCTCGATCAGCTGACCGGCACCGGGCCATCCGAGGAAACTCCGTTTGGAAGCCTGCCCGGAGGGGTCGCCGTCAACTCGGCCGGCTACGTCTACGTCGCCGACGGCGGCAATCACGTCGTCGACATCTTCACCCCCAACGCGATCCTGCCCAAGGTCACCTACGGGGCAGTGACCAACCAGTCCCAGACCGGCGGGACGTTGAATGCGAGCGTCGACCTCAACGGCGGGCCAGAAGTCACCTCCTGCCACTTCCAGTACGGAACCACAACCGAATACGGCTCCACCGTCGCCTGCTCGCCTTCGACTCCGTACTCAGCCAATACGTCGGTCAGCGCCGGCCTCTCCGGTCTCACCACGGAGACGGCCTACCACTACCGCCTCGTCCTCGTCACCGCCAACGGCACCAAGAACTCAGCCGATCAAACCTACATACCCCACGCGGTGGCCGGGCTCACGACTCAACCGGCGACCAACGTCGCCCGCAACACCGCCACGCTCAACGCCTCCTTCAATGGCGATGGAGAGGACACCCACTATTACTTCGAATGGGGGACCAGCCCAGCGTACGGCAACACCACGGCAACGCCCCCGGGCGCCGACGCAGGGTCTCCAAGCGCCCCGCAATCCCTCCACTTCGACCTCTCGGGACTGACCGTCGAGACGACCTATCACTACCGGATCGTCGCCTCGAACGCCGTCGGCACCTCCTACGGTGCCGACCAGAGCTTCAAGACATTGGCCGCGGTCGAGAACCTGACGACCGAACCCCCGACCAACGTAACCGCAAGTACGGCAACGTTGAATGCCACCTATACCGGCATCGGCGAGGACGTCCACTACTACTTCGAATTCGGGTCCGACACCGAATACGGAAACAGGACCGCGGCTCCACCGGGCACCGACAACGGCTCGCCCAGCGGCCCCCAGGCGCTCTCCTTCGACATCAGCGCCCTGGGTATCAACACGACCTACCACTACCGGGTGGTCGCCACAGACGCCGCCGGCACTACCTTCGGCTCCGATCAGACCTTCACGACTCTCGGGCGCTACGAGTTCGCGACCGACTACGGCTCGCCCGGCTCGGGCGACGGCCAGCTGCTGGGCCCCAAGGACGTGGCCATCGACGCCTCGAGCGGCGACATCTACGTCGCCGACACCGGCAACCACCGCGTCGTGAAACTCGACTCCTCCGGCGATTTCCTGGCCGCCTGGGGCTGGGGGGTGAGCGACGGCAGCGCCGCCGGCGAGGTCTGCACGTCGGGTTGTCGGGCCGGCATCCCCGGCTCCGGCGCCGGACAGTTCACGACTCCGGAGTTTGTAGAGGTCGACAACTCCGCCGGCGCGTCGGCAGGCGACGTTTACGTCGCCGACATTGCCGACGGGGTGGTGCAGAAGTTCGATCCATCGGGGAACCTGATCACGAGCTGGGAGGCGGGCGGCAAGATCGATCTCAGCAGCAGTGGCACGATCGGGGGCATAACCGTCAGCGTCACCGGCGACCTCCTCGTTCTCACCGACAACTCGCCGTATTACTGGACCGAAATCGGCCAGGACGGGAGCTACGAAAGGAGGATCAACACGGCGGGACTGCAGCTCGGAAATCCCAGTGGCACAGGGATCGAGATCGATTCGTTCGGAGGCTTCTACGAGCCGCAGGCCGGCAGCGGTGTCACCTACCGAGACCCAGAAGGGGTCCTGTACTCCGGTCACCTGATTCCGGCCGCCGGCAATGCCGGTCTGGTCATCGATCGGTCCACCAACGATCTCTATGTGGACCAGGGCGGATACATCCAACAGTTCGCGACCGTGGTGCCGCCGGGTTGCGCCGCAGACGCCGGCGCCGGGACGATCGGTCAGGGGTGCGGTGCGACAGACACCTTTGGCAGCGGCAGCCTCAGCGGGGGCGCCGGGCTCGGCTTCAATCCCGGCACCGGCATGCTCTACGCGGCCGACGCCGGCGCCAACGACGTGGCTGTCTTCTCACCCCTTCCGCTGCCGGACGTGACCACCGGCCCGGCGACGGGCGTCGACGCTTCCTCCTGGACTCTGACCGGAGAGGTAGACCCACATGGAGCGGGTCAGGTCAGCGACTGCTATTTCCAGTACGGCACCGATCTCACCTACGGCTTGGGCAGCATTCCATGTTCGCCGGGCGCCCCTCTCTCGGGCGCGGCCGACGTCTCCGCGGACCTCAGCGGCCTGACACCGTCCACCACCTACCACTACCGGCTCGTTGCCATTCGGGCCGACGGAAAAGGCCTGCCCGCCTACGGGCGCGACCGCACCTTCACCGCGTCGCCCACCCTCGCCCCGACGATCGAATCGAGCTCGTTCGCGGAATCGACCCCGACGACGGCCACGGTCACGGCGCAGATCAATCCCAATCTTCTGCCCACTGTCTATCGCTTCCAGTACGGGACCGATACCGACTACGGCTCGCAAACCCCGACCAGTGACTCGATCGGAGAAGACGGCGCTGTTCATACCGTCAGCAGCCTGCTCTCGGGGCTCACTCCGGGTACCGCGTACCACTATCGGGTGATCGCGGTCAACTTCAACGGCGCCGTGAACGGGCCGGACGGCACATTCACGACGCCGGATGCGCCATCCGTGGCAGCCGGCGCGGCGTTGAACGTGTCCGAGACCAGCGCGAGCCTGACCGCCGGCGTACGGCCCGGGTTGCGGCCTACGACCTACCACTTCGAATACGGCCCAACCGCCTCCTACGGCGCCAGCACGCCCGAGAGCTCGCCAATCGGCTCCGACGACGCTATCCACACAGCCGCCGCCGACGTCTCGGGCCTCACGGCGGCCACGACCTACCACTTCCGGGTTGTCGCCACCAACCAGATCGGTACCACCGATGGCCCCGACCAGAGCTTCACCACGGCCCCGATACCGGTCCAATCGCAACCGCCGTCGAAATGCAAGGCCGGCTTCGTCAAGCGCGGCGGCAAATGCGTCAGGCGCCGGCATCACAAGCACAAACACAAGAAGAGGAGCAACCGGTGAACCGTCGTCGCATCGTCACATCGGCAGTCGTGGCCGTGGCTGCGTGCGCGATGGCGCTGGCCGCTGCCGCACCCGCCTCGGCGAGCGTCAGCCATGCATTCAGCGGCACGATCGGCGCGGCAAGCTCGACCCCCGCGAATCCCTATCCGCTCAGTGGACCGACCGATGTCGCAGTCGATCAGGACACAGGCGACATCTATGTCACCGACCCCGGGAACTACCGGGTGGAGAAATTCAGCTCGACGGGGGCGTTTCTTCTCATGTTCGGCAAGGGAGTCGACCAGACCACCGGAGGATACGTCTGCACGGCCGCTTCGGGTGACACCTGCCAGGCGGGAGCTCCGGGCATCCACGTCGGACAGTTCACCAACCCGAGCGAACTGGCGGTCGACAATTCCGGCGGCCCTTCGAACGGTGACATCTATGTCGATGACACCAGCGCGGAAACCGTGCAGAAGTTCGACTCCACCGGCAACCTGATCACGAGCTTTGCGGAAGGCGGCGCGCTGAGCCGCTACACCAACGCAATAGACCTCGATCCTGCCGGGAATCTCTACACGCTCACCCCGTGCTGCGGCAGCATCTACGAGTACAGCCCGGACGGATCCCTGATCGATCGCGAAACCCGCTGGCCGGGCGTTGGATTGCCTGGCCTGCAGCTCGACGCCGCCGGGAACTTCTACAGCGAGACCTCGCAGGGCGCCGGAACGGGAGTCCAGAAATCCGATCCGGCCGGCCGTTTCATCGGCGTGATGACATCGACGCCGCCGACGACAGGCTTCGCGCTCGACAAGTCGAGTGACGATCTCTTTCAGGACGACGGAAATGTCGTCTACCACTACAGCGCCGACTGCGATCCGGCCGGCGGCACCTGCACCCCGCTCGATTCCTTCGGGGCCGGACACCTGTTCGGCGGGGCCGGCCTCGGAGTGGACGCCGGCGACCACACCGTGTATGTCGCCGATGCCAGCAGTGACGACGTCGCCGTCTTCGGAGACGTCGAGCCGATCGTGACGACCGGCGCTCCCACCGGCATCACCGAGTCCAGCGTCACCCTGACCGGGCACATCGATCCCGCCGGCCGAGGGGACATCACCGACTGTCGCATCGAATTCGGCTTCGACAAGACCTACGGCACGAGCCTCCCCTGCACTCCGGATCCGGCGGCCAACCCACCCGGCTCCAACTTCACCGGGCCGACCGATGTGACCGCGACCATCACCGGGCTTTCACCGGGAACCGAAGACCACTACCGAGTGGTCGCCTCGAACACGATCGGCGCCACCAGCAAAGGGGCCGACCATACGTTCATCACCACCCAGCCGCCCGCGGTCGACGGGCTCGCCTCGGCGAACCTCACGGCGACGACGGCCGATCTGCAGGCGCAGGTCAATCCGAACGGCCTCGAAACGAACTATCGATTCGAATATGGCCCGACATTGTCATACGGGCAGTCCATCCCGGTCCCCGACGGAGTGATTCCCGCATCGAACTCCGACCAGGCGATCGAAGCCCATCTCGAAGGACTTGTTCCCAAGACCGTGTACCACTACCGCCTCGTCGCGGTCAATGAAGACGGGACCACCACCGCCGGCGACCACACATTTAATTTCTACCCGCCTCCCTGCCCGAACGAGAACGTTCGTCAGCAGACGCAGGCCGACTATCTGCCGGACTGCCGTGCCTACGAGCTGGTCTCTCCTGAAGACGCAGCCGGGACGCTGCTCTATCCAGGTGGTCCCAATTCAGGTTACGCCACCAGCCCGGCCCGCTTCTCCTACACGGGCGACTTCGGCACCATCCCCGGTACCGAAGGTGCGATCGATGGCGTCGGCGATCTCTATGTCGCCACCCGCACCGATACGGGCTGGGTCTCCAAATACGTCGGCCTGCACTCGGATCAGGCAGCGGTCGCGGGCGGCCCGCCGATGGGCCTGCCGAATTCTTCGGCGCCGCAGGGTGCAAGCGAGGGCATCTATGTGAACTATTCGAACGGCAACTCCGCTCCGGACGACATCCAGAAGCAGGTGCTCACCGATCCGAGCATGGACAAGTTCCTCGACTGGAACGATGGCAATCAGTTCCCCGGCGATACCAGCAACCCGACACCGATCGCCTCCAACGCGCCGTATCTCTGGAGCGCGGAAGGCCACTTCCTCGGGCGCTGGCCGACGAATCTCGCCACCGTGCCGGCCGGCCAATATCCGCCTGGCGCAACCTACTTCGCCCACGGCGCCGATGTGACCACCGCCCCCGGCGGCACCGCGTCACTCGACTGCCCGGGCGTCGTAACAAGCGGCTACGCCGGAGTGAACTACTGCCCCGGCGACGTCACCGCTTCCTCCGACCTCAGCCATTTCGTATTCGCGACGGAGTGGAACGCCTTCGCCCCGGGAGGCCAGCTCAGTGCTCCCGGTTCCGTCTACGACAACAACACAAATGACAACACGGTGGCGATCGCGTCGAAGACCCCGGGCGGCGACGACATTCCGAACGAGCCCACCGACCAGGCTGGCGACACCCTGCAGATCCCCGCCGTCTCCAGCGACGGATCGCACATACTCATGGCCGCCGGCGGGACCGGCCCCTGTGGATTCTCGACCTGCCCGTTGCCACCCTGTGCAACGTCCTTCTCGATTTCCCTTCGCTGTCCGATGCAGCGGAGCCGTCTCTACATGAGGGTTGACGGCGCTGTGACCTACGACGTCTCCCGGGGCCATGAGGTCGATTACACCGACAGCACCCCCGACGGCTCAAAGGTCTACTTCACGACAGCTCAGCCGCTCACCGGGGAAGACACCGACAGCAGCGGCGATCTCTACATGTGGAGCGAAGCGGGTGACTCTCTCACATTGGTGTCAGAGGGCAACAATGGGGCCGGCAACAGCGATAGCTGCAACTCCAGCTTTGCGTCGAAGTGCGGCGTCATGGCCTATTCCAACAGGTTCTACTGCAGGCTTGCAAGCGGACAGGGCGGGAACTGCCGTTCCGATAACTCGATAGCCGAGAACGGCGACATCTATTTCTTCTCTCCCGAACAGCTCGATGGCTCGCGCGGCATTCCGAACCAGGCGAATCTCTATGACTTCAGGAACGGCGCGCCGCAGTACGTGACCACCCTCACAACCGGGCCATTCTGCACCTACAGCCCGATCGAATTCATCTCGGATACCGCGTGCAGCGACACGCCGGTAGCGAGGATGCAGGTGGCACCCGACGACAGCCACATGGCGTTCGTCACGGCCAGCCCGGTGACGCAATACGACAACGCGGGCCACCTCGAGATGTACACCTTCGAACCCGCGACCGGCAAGATCGTGTGCGTCTCCTGTATCCCCAGCGGCGAACCGCCCAAATCAGATGTCACGGCGAGTCAGAACGGTCTCTTCATGGCCAACGACGGCCGCGCCTTCTTCGCCACCGTTGACGCATTGGTCAACACCGACACGAACCATGGCCAGGACGTATACGAGTACGTCAATGGCCGGCCCCAGCTGATCACCCCTGGAACCGGCGATACCCCCGGTGGCGGCCAGTTCTACGGCGACATCTCGAGCCAGCCGGGGCTGGTGGGGGTCAGCGCGGACGGGCGCAATGTCTACTTTTCCACCTACAGCACGCTCGTACCCGCCGACCACAACGGGCTCGTGATCAAGTTCTACGACGCCCGAGCCGGGGGCGGCTTCCCCGCGCCCCCGCCTCCGCCGGGGTGCGCCGCGGCCGACGAGTGCCACGGCGCCGGCAGCTCGCCGATCTCGACCCCGGCGATCGTCAGCAAAAAGGCGCTCGCGGGGGGCAACGCAGCCAAGCCGGCGCGGCATCGGCGCCAACACCACAAGCGCTCGCGTAAGCGTCATCGACGTCACCATGCCCGGGCCGCTCGGAGGGCTGGAGCATGAGCGCGCGGCGATTCGGCCTACTGATCGTCCTCGCGGCTGTCTTTATCGCGATCCTCGCGCCACCCGCGTTCGCGGACTCGCCGATCGCTTCGGTTTCCGTCGTGCCCGGGGAAACCCAGGCGGGTGGTCATCCGGACGTCGAGGTCAAATTCACCATCGACAACCGAATAACCCAGCAGAGCCACAGCGCCTGCAATTGCGAGGACGCCAAAAACGCCACGGTCCATTTCCCGGCCGGCTTCATCGGCAATCCGCACGCCGCTCCGCAGTGCTCACTGGCAGAATTCGCATCAGACACGTGTCCGATCGACTCACAGATCGGCATCGTCAGCATCGTCCCCGACGCGGTGCCCGTCACGCTGAACGCTCCGGTCTATAACCTCATTCCCCCACCGGATGTCGCAGGTCTCACCGGCTTCAAAATATTCTCCCTCGGCGGCCCGGGAACTCCACAATTGCAGGTGCTGAGCGCGCGCACCGGCGGCGACTACGGCCTCGACTCGACCTCGACGTCGATCTTCCATACCTACCCGTTGAGAACCCTCCAGGAGGTGATCTGGGGCGTACCGGCCGACCCGGTGCACGACCCGCTTCGATTCGATCCGGACCTGAACGTGAATGCTCCCGGAATCGCCGACTACATCGGCAGCCTCTGCTCGAAAATAACCAATCCCGAAGCTTCGGACCAGCCGGGAATCCTCAGCACCGAGGACCCCAACACCGTTCGGTACCCGTGTTACACGAACTTCATGATCATCCCTCCGGTCGCTTCGAATAGCCCGCGCACGCCCTTCCTCCAGAATCCGACCAACTGCGACTCACCCCTCACCGCCTCACTGGACGTTCTCTCCTACGACGGCGGCACCACCCACGCCGACACTCCGTGGCCACAGATGACCGGCTGCGACCAGCTCAGCTTCAACCCGAGTCTCTACGCGCAGCCGACCACGAATGAGACGGACACGGCCTCTGGAATCGACGTCAACCTCACGATTCCCCAGGAGCTGAGCGCAGCGGTCCCGTCGCCGACCGAGTTGCGCGATGCCAAGCTCACCCTGCCGCCCGGCTTTTCGCTCAACCCCAGCGCCGCCGACGGCAAGACCTCCTGCTCTGACGCCGATGCAAACTTCGGAACCACGCTCGCCGCCGAGTGTCCGGAGTTCTCCAAGGTCGGCAGCCTGGAGATCGACAGCTCAGCTCTCCCGGGTCCGGTTCCGGGCTACGTCTACATCGGCAAGCCCCTGCCCGGAAATCGCTACCGGATCTTCCTAGTCGCCGACGGCTTCGCCACCCACATCAAGCTGGCCGGCACGGTGACCCCAGATCTCCAGACCGGGCAGATCGTGATCACCTTCACGGACCTGCCGCAGAGCCCGCTCACAGCCTTCGACATGCATTTCTTCGGGTCCGAGCGGGGAGTTCTGGCCACGCCGACCCAGTGCAGCACCTACCCCGTCAGCACGACTTTCACCTCCTGGGACTCGGCCCTCGGGACGCAGACCTCGACCCAGTTCTTCACCCTCGAATCGGGGCCGAACGGGGAGCCCTGCCCTGGTCCGCAGCGGCCCTTCAACCCGAGCTTTGACGCCGGAGTCGCCAACAAGAGCGCCGGTGTGCATGCGCCTTTCCTCCTAAATCTCGCGCGCGCTGACGGTGATCAGAACCTCGCCGGTCTGAACGTCACCACTCCGCCGGGCTTCAGCGGGACCCTGGTCGGGATACCGTATTGCTCCGACGCCGCGCTGGCGGCCGCCGCCGATCCCGGCTACTCGGGCGTGGCGGAGCGTGCCAGATCAATTTGTCCGGCTGCCTCGCAGATCGGCACCGCGCAGGCCGGAGCGGGGGCGGGAACCCACCCGGTCTTCCTTGAAGGAAAGGTCTATCTAGCCGGCCCCTACAGGGGTGCCCCGCTCAGCCTGGCGGTGATCACTCCGGCGGTCTCCGGCCCCTACGACCTCGGCAACGTCGTCGTGCGAGCGGCGATCCACATCAATCCGGAAACGGCCCAAATCACTGCAGTGTCCGACCCACTGCCCCAGATTCTCGATGGAATCCCGCTGCGCGTTCGGGATATCGAGATCTACCTCGACCGCAAGAACTTCACGCTCAACCCGACCAACTGTGGTCCAGCTTCGATCGACGCCGAGGTCATCGGCGATCAGGGCGCCCGGGCGAGCTCGAACGTTCACTTCCAGGTCGCGAACTGCACCGACCTCGGGTTCACCCCGAAGCTCGCCCTCAAGCTCGCCGGCGCGACCAAGCGGACCAAGAACCCCGCGCTCAGCGCGGCGCTCACCTACCCGGCCGGCGCGAACTCCGCCAACGTCGCCTCGACGGAGGTCGTGCTGCCCCCGAGTGAGTTGATCGACAACGCCCATATCCAGGCTCCGTGCACGCTCAAACAGTTCGCCCAGAGGGCGTGTCCAGCCAGCACCATCATCGGCTTCGCCAAAGCGGAAACTCCGCTGCTGGAAAAGCCGCTCGAAGGGCCTGTCTATCTCCGCAACGGCTCCCACAAACTTCCCGACATCGTCGCCGCGCTGAACGGCCAGATCGGTGAGATCGACCTCGTCGGCCATGTCGACTCGATCCACGCCCGTATCCGCGCCAAGTTCGGGACGGTTCCTGACGCTCCCGTCTCTCGCTTCACCCTCAATCTCTTCGGCGGCAAGAGAGGCCTGATCCAAAACACGGAAAACCTCTGCGCCGGCCCGCAGATCGCCGCAGTGACGATGGATGCCCAGAACGGCAAGTCCGTCGCGGGCAACCAAGATCCGGTGCCCTGCACCGGCGTGAAGCACAAGCGTGCAAGGAAGGGGAGGCGCCGATGAGAGCCAGGATCGGTCTGACAAGGCTGCAGCGGTCACCGTCTGCGCCACGTTGGCGCTGATCGGCCTGGGCACGGGGTCGGCGGCGGCCCAGCGCCACTTCGACTCCTACATCGCCGGCAATATCAACAAATACAACCCCGAATTCCAGAGTCCCTCAAGCGTCGCCTTCGACGCCGACGGAAACGCCTGGATTACGGACGAGGGACACCCACTCACCGGCAATGCAGGGGCTGACGGCCTCTACAAATACAGCCCCTACCCCTCGCAGACACTGTTGACCGTGCCGGAAACCCACGACGTGTGGGGTGGGAGTTTCGATCTTCAGGGAGCCGTAGACCAGGCGACCGGCGACCCATACGTCGCCCAGGGGAATGGCCTGACCATAAGCATCTTCGACCCAAATGGCGCCTTCTTGCGCCAATGGATTTCCTTCCCGGGCGGTGGGGGCTTCGACACCCATCTCTACGTTGCCGTCGACAACACCCACACCTACTCCGGCGGCCGGGTCTATGTGGGTCGGATCTCCCAGGGGATGTTGAGGCCCTGGATACAGAAGAACGTCCGGTTGACTTCCCGGCCACCGCCAACTACATCACCGAAAACAAGATCACCGGCACGCCGAGCGGCCCGTTCGGCGAAGTGCGGAACGTGG
>CAWADG010000009.1:0-434657 GCA_963780815.1 uncultured Solirubrobacterales bacterium
GGCCCTGCGAACGATGATCGTCCTGCCGGACGGGATGCTCGACGACGCGATCGCCGCGGCGACCGACCCCGCAGCGGCTACTGCTCGTAGAGCTTGATGATGCGGACCGTGCCCGCGGGCGCGGCGTCGACGCAGAGGTCGCAGAGGACGCACTCGTCGAGGTTCTCGGCGACGATCTCGACCCCCAAGTCGCCGGCCCGGAAGATGTCAACCGGGCAGACCTCCTCGAGCTTCGCCGCCAGCTCGGCATCGGCCACGACCGAGCCGTCGACCTCGACGTCGATGAAGACCTTGCTCAGCGTCTCGGCCATCAGATTGCCACCCCCAGCTTCTCCTTGACAGCGTCGGGGATCTCGTCGATCCGCTCGACGACCCGGATCCCGGCGGCTTCGAGGCGGGCGATCTTCTCGGTAGCGGTGTCCTCCTTGCCCTCGACGATGGTCCCCGCGTGGCCGAAGCTCATACCCTTCATCTCCTCGTCGTCCATGAACTTGCCGGCCATGAAGGCGACGATCGGCAGCCGCGAGTCGTTATCGGCGACCCACTCGGAGAGCTGGGCCTCCATCCGTCCGCCCGGCTCGGTGTAGATGACGATCGCCTGCGTCTGCTCGTCGGCCTCGAAGTGGGGCATCAGCTCGGCGTAGGTCGAGCCGATGATCGCGTCGCCACCGATCGAGATCGCGGTCGAGACGCCGAGCCCGGCCTGGGTCAGCGAGGAGGAGATCTCGGTGGTCATCCCGCCCGAGCGGCTCATCACCCCGACCGGGCCGGGTGCGTAGGCCTTGGCGGCGTCCTTGGCGGGGCCGCCGATCCCGCCCATCTTGCAGACCTCGGGGACGATCAGGCCGAGGCAGTTGGGGCCGATGATCCGCGCCCCGCGCATCTCCGCCAGCTCGACCATCTGGGCGACGTCGCGGCGCGGGATCCGCTCGGTGACGATGACGATCAGCTTGATCCCGTTCTCGATCGCCTCCAGCACCGCGTCCTTGGTGAAGGCGGGGGGGACGGTGACGACCGAGCCGTCGACCGGCGAGCCGTGGTTCTCGACCGCCTGGCCCACGGTGTCGAAGACCGGAACGCCGTGGACCTCGCGGCCCTTTCTGCCGGGGGTCACTCCGCCGACCACCTTCGACCCGTAGTCGAGGCACTCCTTGGTCAGGTTGACCGCCTCGCGCCCGGTGATGCCCTGGACGATGAATGTGGTGTCCTTGGTCAGCAGGATGCTCATCGCCTCTCCCCGCACCGGATGTCGCGGTTCCCTCCGCGGGATGAAGGGAAGTGCGACATCGAAGGGTTGTTGTGGAGCGTCCCCACGGGGATGTCGTACTTCTTTCCGAAGGATGAAAGGAACTGCGACATCAGGTCGGGGCTCCCTGGATCTTGGCGACGGCGCGGCCGGCCGCCTCCCACATCGAGACCGAGCGGTCGCAGTACTCGACCCCGTAGCGGTCGAGGATCTTGAAGCCCTCCTCCTCCCAGGCGCCGGGGATGCGAAAGATCGCGATCGTCTCGCCCGGGTCCTTGCCGAGCTCGAGGCAGGCCTTGATCACGCCGCGGGCGACGATGTCGACCCGGGTGTTGGAGACGATCGACATCATCACCGCGATCTTCTCGACGCCGTCCTTTTCGAGCACCTCCCTGGCCAGGCCGCAGGCCTTCGCGACCGACGGGTTGCCGCCGATCTCCGAGTAGTTCGCCGGCCTCCCGCCCTGGCTGCGGACCGCGTCGGTCAGGGTCAGCGAGCCGCCGCCGGCGCCGATCACGAGGCCGAGGTTGCCCTCGAAGCCGTGGTCCTTGCCCTGGATCACGCCGCGGTGGTCGGCGGCGTCGATCGCCGCGACGTTGCGCTCGAAATCGGACGGCTCATAGGGCTCGCGGGTGTCGTCCTCGGCGATCTCGAGCTGCTTGCGAAGGAGCGCTTTCTGGCGACCGACGGCCTCGTTCTCCATCTCCATGTGGGCGTCGAGGGCGACGAAGCTGCCGTCGGCGAGCTCGGCGAGGGGGTTGATCTCGGCAAGGGTCATGTCGTTGTCGCGGAAGAGGCGTGCGAGGCGGGCGAGGACGGGGGTGGCGCGGTTCAGTTGCGAGCCGGTGACGCCGGTCGCGGCGACGACCTGCTTCGCCTCGAAGTCGGAGATCGGCAGAAGGTTCGAGACGTGGCCGCGGCCGACGTGGTCGGGATGGGTCTCGGCGACCTCCTCGATGTCGATCCCGCCCATGTCGCTGAACAGCATCAGCGGCCGCTTCGCGGTCCCGTCCCAGACGACCCCGGCGTAGTACTCCTGCTTGACCTCGGCCTTGGGGTCGACGAGAACACCGCGCGGCAGCTGGCCGCCGATCTCGAGCCCGAGGATCGCCTCGGCGTGCTCGGCCGCCTCATCGGGTGTGCCGGCGAACTTGACGCCGCCCGCCTTCATCCGGCCGCCGCTCAGGACCTGGGACTTGACGACCACCGGGCCGTCGATCGTGGCGGCCGCCTGACGGGCCTCGTCGGGAGTCGTGCAGAAGCCGTACTCGGTGACGGGAATCCCCGCCAGCTCGACGACCCTGCGTGCCTCGTACTCGTAGAAGCGCATGCGCGGCGCGGAACCCTACCCGAAAGGGGCTGGGATACTTGCGGGGATGAGACCCTCGTCACGGCTGGTCGCCCTCGTCGGGTTGGCGATCGCAGCGCTCGCGCTCGCCGCGTGCGGCGAAACGGTCGTCGACGATGTCAAGCTGGAGGAACAGCTGAAACACGAAGTCGAAACCTCGCGCGGCGAGAAGGTGAAGTCCGTCGATTGCCCCTCGGGGGTCGAGGTCAAGCCGAAGACCAGGTTCGAGTGCACGATCGTCCCGCAAAAGGGGAAGAAGGAAACCGCCGTTCTGCTGATACGGAACAGCGACGCTGACATCACGCTGGTCGAAATCAGGTCCGGCGACATCAACCTCAGCGCCGGTGGATAGAGTGCCCGAAATGAGCCAAACCACCGCGGCCACCGCGCCGACCACGCACGCAAAGCTCCTCGACTGGGTCGGGGAGATCGCAGATCTCACCAAGCCCGACGCCATCCAGTGGTGCGACGGGTCAGCCGAGGAGTACGACTCCCTCGCGCAGGCCCTGGTCGAGGCCGGGACGTTCGAGCGCCTCTCGAAGGCAAAGCGCCCGAACTCCTATCTCGCCCTCTCCGACCCCGACGACGTCGCTCGGGTGGAGGATCGGACATTCATCTGCTCGGAGGCCGAGGACGGCGCGGGGCCGACCAACAACTGGCGTGACCCGGCCGAGATGCGGGAGACGCTAAGAAGCCTTTTCAGCGGCTGCATGAAGGGCCGGACGATGTACGTGGTGCCGTTCTCGATGGGGCCGCACGGCTCGCCCCTCGCCGAGATCGGCGTCCAACTCACCGACTCCGCCTACGTCGCAACCTCGATGCGGATCATGACCCGGATGGGCAAACAGGCGCTCGAGACCCTCGGCGAGGACGGCGTGTTCGTCCCCTGTGTGCACTCGGTCGGGATGCCGCTGGCTGAGGGCCAGGAGGACGTGCCCTGGCCCTGCAACGCCGACAACAAGTACATCGTCCACTACCCCGAGACGCGTGAGATCTGGTCGTTCGGATCGGGCTACGGCGGCAACGCGCTGCTCGGCAAGAAGTGCCTGGCGCTGCGAATCGCCTCGGCGATGGCCCGTGACGAGAGCTGGATGGCGGAGCACATGCTGATCCTCAAGCTCACCTCGCCGGCGGGCGAGGTCAAGTACGTGACCGCGGCCTTTCCGTCGGCCTCGGGCAAGACCAACCTGGCGATGCTGATCCCGACCCTCGAGGGCTGGACGGCGGAGACGATCGGCGACGACATCGCCTGGATGAAGTTCGGCGAGGACGGCCGCCTCTACGCGGTCAACCCCGAGGCCGGGTTCTTCGGCGTCGCGCCGAACACCAGCCACAAGACCAACCCGAACGCGATGGAGACGATCGAGCGGAACACGATCTTCACCAACTGCGCCAAGACCGAGGACGGCGACATCTGGTGGGAGGGCATGACCGGCGAGCCGCCCGCGAAGGTGACGGATTGGCACGGCAAGGCGTGGACGCCGGAGTCCGAGGGGCCGGCCGCCCACCCCAACGCCCGCTTCACGACCCCGGCCTCTCAGTGCCCCTCGATCGCCCCCGAGTGGGAGGACCCGGCCGGGGTTCCGATCGACGCCTTCCTCTTCGGCGGCCGCCGCGCGACCGCGGTGCCGCTAGTCGCCGAGGCCTTTGATTGGGACCACGGCACCTTCCTCGGGGCGACGATGTCGGTCGAGACGACCGTCGCCGCGGCGGGCGAGGTGGGCAAGCTCCGCTTCGACCCGATGGCGATGCTGCCGTTCTGCGGCTACAACATGGCGGACTACCTCGGTCACTGGCTGAAGATCGGGGAGCGCGAGGGCGCGAAGCTGCCCAAGATCTTCCTCGTCAACTGGTTCCGCAAGGACGACGACGGCAAGTTCATCTGGCCGGGCTTCGGCGAGAACAGCCGCGTCCTCGAGTGGGTCTTCCGTCGCTGCGACGGCGAGGGGGAGACCGTCGAGTCGCCGATCGGGCTGCTGCCCGCCCCCGGTGAGTTCAACACCGACGGGCTCGAGATCTCCGAGGAGGCCTTGGCGGAGCTGCTCTCAGTCCACTCCGAGCTGTTCAAGCGGCAGCTTCCCCAGATCAGGGAGCACCTCGACCGCCTCGGAGACCGGCTGCCTCAGCAGATGCGGGATCAGCTCTCCAGCCTCGAGGGGCGCCTAGACTGAGGTCGTTGCGCCGAACTGATCCGAAGCTTGCACTGGTCCTCATTGCCGCCGTCGTAGCGCTCGATGGGCTGTGGGAGCTGCTGGTCGGGTCGACCGGGCCGGTCACCTACGCCTTCGTCGACGAGCCGGCCCACCTCGCCACCTGTGCGGTGCTCCTGCTGGCGATCGCCGCCTTCGTCGGCGGGCGGCTTCCGCTGTCCTTCGTCGTGGCGGCGGTGATAGCGACCGTGGCGATCGACCTCGACCACGTGCCCGGTATGCTCGGCTCGCATCTGATCACCGGAGGGCTGCCGCGTCCCTACGCGCACAGCATCGTCTCGGTCGCGGCCCTGCTCGCGGTTGCCGCCGTGCTGAAGCGGGGCGAGCAGCGCCAGATTGCGTTGGGGTTGGCCTTCGGCGTTTCCGCTCACCTGATGCGGGACGTGGCGACGGGCCCCGGCGTGCCGCTCCTCTGGCCGCTTTCGGACGGGGTCGTGAAGATGCCCTACGCGATCTATCCTGCGGCGCTCTTGCTCGTGTCGCTTGCCGCCATGGTCACGGCGCGCCCCCGCCGTGCCCGGAACCGGCGATCTGGGCTCGCCGTTCGGCCTTTGCCGAGCGCCGGTCCTCAAGCCGACTCCTGACCATGCGGGCCAGCATCACCAGCGCGGGGAGTGGGTCGGACCAGCGCAGATAGGCGCGGATGAGTGGCCGGCGCGGCCGGATGACGGCGAGCGCGTCTCGGAGTCTCCCCGTCCGGAGTCTGAGGAGGAGGTTGCGCGCCTCGGCCTCCTCCCAGCGGTAGTAGACGCCGGGTCTCGCCGGTGTCGCCTCGGAACTTCGCTCGAGCATCCATCTGCACCAGACGGCTGGAATCGCCGCCCCCGCCCCGGTCGCCAGCGCGATGCATCCGTAGAGGCGTGGGTTGAAATCGATGGCGGCGAAACTGTCGTCATCGCCTTCGATCATCTCCAGGTGAAAGATCCCCTGCCAGCCGAGCGACTCGACCAGGGCGCTCACGCGCTCGACCAGGTTCGAGGAGGCGCTCTCGGTGCGCGCGAACGACAGTGAGCCGGCGTCGGCGGGCCAGGTGCGAAGGTCGCGCGAGAAGGTCACGGCAAGGAGGCGGCCTTCGACGGCGACGCCGGCGAACGAGCAGAGGCTGCCGCGGTCGAAGCGCTGAAGCAGGCAGGGCAGCCCGAACTCGGGGAGCCTTGCCAGCAGCGATCGCTCGTCGACCGCGACGAAGGTCTGCCGCTGTCGAACCGTTCCCTGATGCTGGAAGGCCGTTTGCCGCGGCTTGAGAAGAACCGGGTACCCAAGCTCTTCCGCGATCGTGGTCGCCTCGGTCGGATCGGCGCAGGCCACGCTCGGCGGTGGCGCCAGGCCCGCCGCGGCGGCGTCGTCGAGCATTGTCAGCTTGTTTACGGCGCGATCCACGGACTCCTCGGGCGGCAACCCGTGGCACACCCGGTCTCCGAAGACGTCGCGATGGTCTGAGATCGCCAGCACCGAGGCGTCGCTTCCGGGCAGGACCGCAGCAAAGTCGCCCGCCGAGGCTTCCTCCGCCACTTCCTTGGCGAAGCGGCGGGGGTCCTCGCGTGGATCGCAGACCCGGAGCCGGGCGCTCACGCGGCGCGACCACTGCCCGGGAGCTGGCGGGTCGCTCGTCGCCGCGCCGACCCGGAAGCCGTGGCGGGCAAGGCACTCGCATGTCCCGACGGTGGAGCGGGCGTGCGCGTCGGTGAGCAGGACGCCTGGCTTCATCGCGGCTGGCTAGCGTACGGCATATCCACCGGCCGAACGACCTCTTGATCCTCTGCTACCACGGGGTCAGCGAGCGCTGGCCGAGCGACTTCGCGATCTCGCCGCGGCGGCTCGAAGGGCAGCTTCGATTCCTGCTCGGGCTCGGCTACCGGCCGCTGACGCTGGGCGCCGCGCTGCGGGAGCGTCCCAGGGGCAAGACCCTCGCCGTCACCTTCGACGACGCGCTCCGCTCGGTCCTGCGCGAGGGCCGGCCGGTGCTGTCGCGGCTCGGGGTCCCGGCCACGGTGTTCGTGCCCACCGCCTACGCCGCGACCCAGAAGCCGATCGCCTGGGAGGGGATGGGGAGCTGGCTCGGAACCCCCCATGAGGAGGAGTTGGGCTGCATGAGCTGGGAGGAGCTGCGGGGGTTGAGGGACCGGGGCTGGGAGATCGGCTCCCATACGCGCGGCCACCCCGACCTGCGAGCGCTCGAGAACGGCGAGGCAGCCGCGGAGATGCTGGAGTCGCGCCGCGAATGCGAGCGCGAGATGGAGCAGGCCTGCGAGCTGCTGGCCTATCCGTTCTCCAGCTACGACCGGCGGGTCAAGGAGATCGCGAGGGCCAGCGGCTACTCGGCGGCCGTGACCCTCGACAGCAAGCTCGAGCTTCCGAGGCGTTGTATGCCATTGTCACCGGGTTCAGACGCGTACGAAACGGTCAGGACCGGTGTCTATCGTCACGACGGCTGGGCAAGATTTCTCGCGAAGACTTCACTGATCGCCCGCCGGGCTCGCTCATCAAGGGCGCTGAGGATGGCGATACGTAGCGATAGCGACGGGGTTAGCACCTGAGAGCAGTGAGAAGGACAAGCAAAAAGCGGTCGAACAGCGCGCGTACGCTTGACGGCGTGGCGGCGCTCCTGCTGACCCTGCTCGCCTGCCTGCTGCTGCCTGCGGCATCGCTCGGGGCGCGCGTGTCGCTCGGCTCCTTCATCCCTCACGCCGACGAAAGCCCGGCGCTGATCGACTCCTTCGCGCAGGAGGTCGGCTGGAAGCCGGTGATCCTCGACTCCTTCAAGACCTTCGACCAGGCGCCCATCTATTACCCGCAGCTCAACGCGATGCACGCCGCCGGTGCCGTTCCGATGATCACCTGGGAGCCCCAGACCTCCTCCGAAGGGAGGATCAGCCTCGCGAACATCGCCCGCGGGCGCTATGACGGCTACATCGGCGCCGCGGCCCGCGCAGCGGCGGGCTGGGGCGATCCGATGATGATCCGCTTCGGCCAGGAGATGAACGGCTCCTGGTACCCGTGGTCGCCCGTGTTCGACAACAGCGCCCGCTCCTTCGTCAAGGCCTGGCGTCACATCGTCCGGGTCTTCAGGCGCGAAGGCGCGAACAACGTCTCCTGGGCCTGGACACCGTACGTGGAGACCGGCGAGAACATTCCCTTCCGGCGCTTCTATCCCGGCGACCGCTACGTCGACTGGGCCGGGGTCGACGGCTACAACTGGGGCGGCCGCTTCGCCTGGAAATCGTTCCGCGGCCTTTTCGCCCGCTCCTATCGCGACCTGCTCCGCCTCACCGATCGGCCGCTGATTATCGGAGAGGTCGGCTGCGGAGAGATCGGCGGCAGCAAGTCGCGCTGGCTGCGCCTGATGCTCCGCCGCGACCTGCCGCAAATGACCCATTTCCGGGCGGTCGTCTGGTTCGACGAAACGGACGAAAAGGGCGACCTCCGCGTCGACACCTCGTCCGCGGCGCTTAGCTCATTCCGACGTTGGACGAGGCGCCCCCCTCTACGCATCCAGTCGCAAGCTCCTCCTGAGGACGCCGAGCCGCCTCTCGCGCCGCGGCTCAGGCCGCCGGCACTCGCAGTGAGCCGCCCGCTCGCAGCGCGGGCCCGCCTCCTCCTCGCCGTCTCCGTCACCTGCCTCCTGCTCCTGCCCGCGGGAGCCCGCGCCGCTCCGATCTCCCTGGGCGTCTTCGTCCCCGATGTCTTCGAGCACCCTGGGCGCGTCTCCGCCTACGGGAAGCAGGTCGGGCGCCAGCCGGTGCTGGTGCTCTCCTACAAGAACTGGAGCGTCGAACCGTTCTACCGGCCCGAACTGGAACGCCTCTGGGACGGGGGCGCGGTGCCGTTGGTCACCTGGGAGCCCGAGACAGCCGCCGGCAAGGGGATCCCCCTGCGGGAGATTGTCGAAAAGCGACACGACCGCTACATCCGCAAGGCGGCCGAAGCCGCCGCAGCCTGGGGCAAGCCGATCATGGTGCGCTTCGCCCAGGAGATGAACGGCAGCTGGTATCCGTGGGGGTATCAGGTCGACGGCAACACGCCGCGCCTCTACCGCGAAGCCTGGCATCGCATCTTCTGGATCTTCCGCAACCACGGCGCCGACAACGTCAAGTGGGTCTGGTCGCCGAACGAGGATGCGGGAGGCGGCCATCCCCTCGCCGTCTTCTATCCCGGCGACGAGTTCGTCGACTGGGTCGGGATCGACGGCTTCTGCTGGGGCGGCAACATCGGCTGGCCCTCCTTCACGGCGATCTTCGGCAGCACCTACGATCGGATCGTCAGGATCACCTCAAAGCCGGTCATGATCGCCGAGACGGCGGCCGGTGAGGAGGGGGGCGACAAGGCCGAATGGATCGCCAGCGCCCTGGGTCGGGAGGCGCCGGCGTTCCCGAACGTCCGCGCCCTCGTCTGGTTCGACGACGAAGACCCACGGGCGGACTTCCGCGTCGATAGCAGCCCCTCTGCTTTCGCCGCCTTCCGCACGGCGATCGCCTCACCCCAATATGCGGGGACCCGCAGCACGCTGCTCGCGACGCCGGCGAGCCTGCCGCCGGGGTCGGCGGCGCCGGCGGCGCCGAGCGGCGGGTACGGCGCCCCCTCGTTCTTCGAAGAACTGAGGCTGAAGCTCCACGGCCGTTACCTGGTGCTCGCGATCGCGACCGCGGTTGCGCTGGTGGCGCTCGCCGTGGCGGCCTCCCTCCTTTGGTTTCGCCGGGCCCGAAGAACTCGCGCGTCGCGCCCCGCCAGGGCAGAGCGATGAGCTCTGGGAGATCCGACGGGCCGGGCGACCCGCGCCCCGTGACCGAGGTGCTCGTCCTCTGCTACCACGCGGTCAGCGACACCTGGCCCAGCCCGGCCGCGATCTCGGCGGCGGCGCTCGACGCGCAGCTCCGGTTCCTGCTGAGGCGGGGCTACCGCCCTCTCCAGCTTTCCGCGGCGCTCGACCGGGATGCGCCACCCAGGGCGATGGCCGTGACCTTCGACGACGCCTATGCCTCGATCCTCGAGGCGGGCCGTCCGATCCTCGAGCGACTGGCCGTGCCCGGCACCGTGTTCGTGCCGACCGGCCCGGCGAGCGCCGGAGGCCGGATGACCTGGTCCGAGCTCGCGCAGTGGGTCGGGGGCGAGCACGAGCACGAGCTGCGATGCATGACCTGGGCGCAGCTGCGAAGCCTCTCGGAGCGCGGCTGGGAGATCGGATCCCACACCTGCTCGCACCCCAATCTGACCGAGATCGGCGAGGAGCGGGCGCTGAGCGAGCTTCGCGACTCCCGCGCAGCCTGCGAGGAGGAGCTGCAGCGGCCCTGCACCTCGCTTGCCTATCCGTTCGGGAGCTACGACGCGACGGTGCGGGAGCTTGCCGCCGCCGCCGGCTACCGCACGGCGGTCACGCTCGACGAGCGCATCGCCGCCCCTCTGCGCGGGCGCGGGCGGCTCGATGTCCCTCGCGAGGCCGTCTACCGCTCGACCGGATGGGTCACCTTCGCGGCCAAGACGTCGCGCCTGGTACGGCGGGTTCGGGTCTCGCGGGCCTACGCCTCGCTCGCCTAGGCCACGCACCGCCTCATGCAAATTCACGCATGTGGCTCATACAAGCGTCCAGAACCTTCTTGACATTGCTGCGACCCAGCGCGGCAGGGCCGACAGATTGGGGTGGCCGCGCCAGCCCGCAAGAGGACCCGCCTTGTCGTCGCGGCCGTTGCGCTCTGCGCGCCGCTGCTGCTGGCGACGGGCGGTCCGGTCGCCGCCTCGGCGCAGACCCCGATCCAGCTCGGCGCCTATCTCCCCGGGAACTCCGGCGAACTCGACAGCTACTCGTCGATGGTCGGCCGCCGGCCGGACATCCTGCTGCTCTTTCGCAACATGGCCGGGCCGCTCCTCTACTCCAGCGAGGTCTCCACCCTGAAGGCACGCGGCGTGACGCCGATGGTCACGCTCGAGCCCTACACGAGCGACGGCGTCGCCTCGTTCTCCGAAATCGCGGAAGGCAGGTACGACGAATACTTCCGCCGGGAAGCCGATCAGGTCAGGGGGCTGGGCATCACGGTGATGCTGCGCTTCGCCCACGAGATGAACCTGACGAGCAGCGACTGGGGGCCCGGCAAGGAAGGCAACACCCCGAGCGGTTACGTCGAAGCCTGGCGCCATATCGTCACGATCTTCCGCCAGGAGGGCGCCGACAACGTCAAGTGGGTCTGGGCGCCCAACGTCGACTACGGCGGGCGCCCCTTCACCCAGTTCTTCCCTGGAGACGAATGGGTCGACTACGTGGCGCTCGACGGCTACAACTGGGGAGCGACGGGTGGCGAACCGTGGGAAACCTTCTCGCAGGTCTTCGCCTCCTCGTACGCCACGATCACGGCGCTGAGCGCAAAGCCGGTGATCATCGCCGAGACCGCCTCGAGCGAATCCGGCGGCGACAAGGCCGCATGGATCGAAGAAACCTTCTTCCGCACCATCCCCGAACAGATGCCCCGGGTCGCGGCGGTGGTCTGGTTCAACGACGACAAGGAGCGTGACTGGCGCGTCAACTCCTCCCAGGCCTCGCTTGACGCCTATCGCCGGGTGGTCGCGTCGACCCTCTACGGCGGTGACCAGGCGCCACCGGTGGCTGGAACCAGTCCCGGTCGTCAAGGACCTCGAAGTGATCCCGAAGGTGGCGCCGAAGAGCAAGGGCCGCAGTCGGCCGCCCCAGCTCCGGCTCCGGGGTCGGATCACCTACCGGCTCTCCCATCGCGCGATTGTCCGGGTCGCCCTCCACCGCCGCCGAAGCGGGGCGAGACCGCTCGTGTTCACGGCCGAACAGCGCGCCGGGCACAAGCGCGTGGCGCTCTCACGGCTGGCCGGAAGTCGCCACCTTCGCCGCGGCGCCTACAGCGTCTCCGTCGTCGCGTTCAGCCCCGGCGGCACTCGCTCGCGGCCACGTCATCACGGCTTTCGCCTCCTGCCGCCCAGTCTGAGCCGGCACTCCCAGCGGAGCGCCTAGAACCGCTCGACGATCGTCTCTTCGAAGGAGGCGATCGCCCCCGCTTCGTCCTCCGCGTAGCCGGCGTCCTCGACCGCGACGATGTGCTCGGAGCGAAGCGCCCGCAGCACCTCCGGGCCCATCACGATCGCCTCGATCGTGGCGCCGGCGACCCAGCCGATCGCCACGCCGGAGAGGCCGTCCAGCAGGGCCCCGAGCAGGCCTCCGCCGACCTGGAGCAGGGCCCCGCCCCAGATCACCGGAAGCGCGCGTCGCAAGTCGCCGCTCGATCCGGCGGAGCGCGACGTAGTGCGTCATCACCGTCGAGGGGAAGATGTCGAGGGCGAGGATGTGGAGAGTGCCGCTCGCTTCGCTCGCATAGCTCGCGCCGAAGATTTCGAGCAGCGGCGTGCCGAGCACGAGGAGCGCCAGGTTGGACGCGAGCGCCGAAGCCCAGTGAGACGTAGACGGTGAGCCTGAAGCGGTCGGCAAGCCGCTTCGATTCTCCCGGAGCCGACCGCATAGAGCACGGTGCTGAGCGAAAGCGGCACGAAGAACATGAAGCTGGTGATCATGTAGGCGATGTAGAAGCTCGCGTTGGCCGACGCGGAGAGGAACGTGACGACGACGACGGGCAGGGCGAGCTCGGGGGTGCGCAGCGCGAGGTTGACGGCATGGTGGGTGACCGCGTGAACCCGCATCTCCCGCAGAAGCCGGAAGTCGGGGCCGAGCGGGTCGCCCTTCGCGGGACCGGTAGAAGCGGATCAGGACGACCATCGAGACCGCGATCCCGGCCGTCCAGGTGCCGTAGATCCACTGCGGGCCGGCGTCGGCGACCAGCGCGGCGACCGGGATCAGCGCGGCGAGCTTGACGACGCTGAAGACGATGTTGCGGTTCAGCTGGAGGCCTCCGCGCAGCAGCCCGATCAGCGCCTGGTCCAGCACGAAGGTCAACGCGGTCAGGGCGACGCCGATCACGAACACCAGCGCCGCCACCCAGGTCTCCCGCAGCGGGTCGAAGTTGGAGGACGCGAGAGGGGCGATCAGGACGAAGGCGAGCCCGAGCGCGGCTCCGATCGACCCGGAGGTGAGCAGCGCCGCGTTGATCACGGATCTGTGGCCCTCTTTCGAGCCGCGGCAGCTCGCCCATCAACAGCGTTCCCAATCCGACCGTCGCCATGAAGCCGAGCAGCGTCATGGCGGACATCGCGGCGCTCGCGACCCCGACCGAGTCCTTGCTGAACTGGTGCGTCGCGACCCACCAGAAGGCGGCGCCGAGCAGCGACGTCACCACCGCGGTCCCGACCATCGAGGCCGCGTTGCTGAGCAGCGACCGGTTGGCCTCGACAGCTGCGCGCACCCGCGCGTCGATTTCGCCGATCCACCGCCTCACGGTTTGCGCCGAGACCTGAGGTGGGAGGTGTCGTAGATCGCGATCGCCCCGTTGTCGTAGATTCGATCGAGGCCGTCAAGCGCGGCGAACTTCTGCAGCGATTCGCGGCTGATCGCGTTGCCGCCGGACGGCTCGTCGGGTTCGTAATAGAAGTCGGATGCGGGGGGGACGTCGATGAAGCGGCGGTCGACGACTATGTAGTCGATCGCGTCTTCGCTGATCACTTCCTGGTCTCTGTGTTCGTAGGTCCGGCTGAAGAAGACGGTTGAGACCGGGATCCCGTTGACCGAGCCGATCACCGGGTCGAGGTGGCCCAGGCCGGCCAGCAGGGTCCCGTTGACCCGGTCGACGAGCACGCGGCTGTGCGGGGGCAGGTGTTCGTTCGCGAACCGCGCCGCGGCGAGCCCCTCGGGGCTGACGGAGCGGGACTCGCCGCTGACCAGGAACGGGCCGGGCTGGCGGGTGATCGGCGATTCGCCGACGATGAAGCCGCCGATGAAGGCGATTGTCGCGATCGCGGAGAGCCCGATCAGCCGGGCGGCGCGGCGCCGCCAGGCTCACCGGCGGGGAAAGTTCCGCGATCAGCAGTCCGGTGACGAAGGCGAGGCCGACGAAGACGAACTCCGAGGCTCTCTGCGAGGTCTCTGTCCCGGCCTGCGTGAGGCGAAGGCCGAGCGACACGGGGTAGAGCAGGGCAACCAGGGAGAGCGCCCGCCAGAGCGCGCTCGAGTCCCTGCGCACCCATGTCCTGCGCAGGCCGAAGGGGATCACGAAGAGCAGCGGGATGATCGAGGCGACCCCCAGCAGGCGCGCTGCCGGCGTGTTCGTCTCGCCATGGCCGGCGCCGAAGATGGTCTTCGTGCCCGACTGCCCGGTGATCAGGTCGGCGATCGAGTTGAAGGCTTCCTTGAACACCGAGCCGAGCTCGGTGCTGGTCACGTCCCCGGCAACGAAGATGAGCCAGAGGGCGCCCGCGACGAGGACGAACAGGGCCGGCAATGCCGGGCCGTCGAACCATCTGAACCCGGCCAGCCTCGAGGGGTCACGGGCACGGGTTGCGGGGAAATGCGAGCCGAGTGCGCTCCTGCGGCCCACCTGGACCAGCAGCGCCCAGATCAGGAGGAAGGCGCACAGGGCGTAGGCGGTGAGATGGTGGATGGTGACCAGGCTCGCCGCCAGCACGGCCATCGCGGCAACCAGGCCGTTCCGGTTCAGGCTCCGCTCGAGTGGCTCGGCATCGTTCCAGCGCAGCGAGACCAGCAGCAGAGCCACTCCGATCGTCAGTGCAAGGGACTCGTAGGCGAACTGGGAGTCGAAGTAGAGGAAGCTCGGGTTGCACGCGTAGACGGCGACCCCGATGGCGGCGACCCTGTGAGAGCCGCCGACCCGCTCGAGGAACAGGAAGAGCGCGAGCATCAGCGTCACGCGGGCGGAGCCGATGACGATCATCCCGGCGACGAACACGCTCTTGTCGGAGATCTGCGAGAGCGCCGCCGTCACCGCCTCGAGCCCCGGGTATCCGGCGTATCCCTGGACGACCGGGTTGTCGGAGAAGAAGTGCCCGGTTTCCAGCAGCTCCCAGGTCTGCCGCAGGGTCGCCATCTCGTCGTGGGGGATGAAGCCGCTCGGGTTGTAGAGGACCTTGACGATGAAGAGGCTGGCGCCGAGGAGCAGCGAGAGCGCCATGCACTCCCTGCGCGAAGAGGAGGGGGAGAAGAGGCGGAGGGCGATCGGGGCGTAGATCAGCAGCAGGCCGCCCCAGAAGAGGACCTGCGCGCCACCCGCTTCTTCGCGCGCGGCGTTGTTCCCGAAGGCGACCATCAGGAGCCCGGCGCCGGCAAGCAGCGCCAGCGGGCCCGCCGCGCCGAACGGGTTCGAGCGAACCCTCTGTGCGCGACCTGCCGTCGAGGCTTCCACGGTCGTCACGCGCCGACCTCCGTCTGCAGCTTGACCCGGCGGTAGAGCGCCCCGTCCCGGTACAGCGACACCACCAGTCGCGCGCCGGTCGGGATCAGCGCCGGTTTGAGGTCCAGACGCAGCTGCTGGCGGGCGCCGAGCCGTCCCTCCCATTCCCGGATCGTCCGGCCGGCCCCGGTCACCGTGAGCCGATAGCGGTGGACGGCGCTCTGGTGGTTCGAGAGGCCGACTTCGGCGCCCTCGGCGCCGCCTTCTTTGCTCGGCACGATCCAGAGGGCGGTGAACTTGGATGCGGCTCGCTGGTCCTGCAGCCCCTCGATCGCGGTCCAGACCGCGAAGACCGCGAGGGCGACGGCGACCAGGACACCAACCGCGGTCGGCGCGTTGAGCCCGGTCAGCCAACGCGTGGAGGGGATTCGGTCGGGCCGGACGGCGGCCCGGCGTCGATGCGCCACGGCGCAGGCGGCGAGCGTGACCGCGGTCAGGATCGCGGCCCACGCCAAACGCCCGAGCCCGAAGGCGAGTTGCCAGGCCAGGCCGCCGAGCGTCGCCGCCGCGACGCTGAGAGAGAGGGCATAGACGAGCCGCTCGCCGCGACCTAGCGTCGCGGCCGGGAACATCGCGGCGGCGAGCGCATAGCCCGGGATGAACAGGACCAAGCGGAACGAGGAGGAGCGACTTGAGCAGGCCGTCGACCGGCAGCGCCATCAGCGCGAGCGAGGCGAGTGCCGCGGCGGCGGCCGCGATCAGGTCGCGGCTCGGATGGCGGCTGATCCGACTCAAGCCCGGGCCCCCCGGAAGTCGGCGATCGTCTGCCGGTAGAGGAGCTCCATCTCGGGCATCACAACCTCGGGCGTGTAGGCGCGCGCCCGCTCGGAGGCCGCCGCGCCGAGCCGCTCGCGTAGCGCCGCGTCCTCGATCAGCAGCGAGATCGCCGCGGCGAGCGCCGTCGAGTCGCCTGCCGGGACCAGGAGCCCGTCGGCGCCGTCGTCGATCATGTCCTCGTGGCCACCGGGCCTGGTCCCGATCACCGCCCGTCCCTTGCTCATCGCCTCGTGGACGACGTTTCCGAGCGCCTCTGGGATCCTGGTCGGGAAGACGCCGAACATGGCCCGCTCCCACATCGCCATCACGGTGGCGTGGGGGACGTCTTCGAGGACGACGACTCCATCAGGGAACCGGCTCGGGGTGTCCGGCGCCCGCGTCCCGACGAGGACCAGCGGCGGCGGCGCGTCGAGCCCGCCGTAGGCGGTGAACAGCTCCTCGATTCCCTTGATCCGCCGGAAGGCGCCGACATAGAGGATGAAGGGCTCGGCCGGAAGGCGATCGAGGATCTCGGCATCGACGGCCTCGCCGGTGACGTCCTCATGGAAGTTGGGGATGACCACGTTGCGCGCGCCGGCCACACGTGAGGTAGCGGTCCATCTTCTGAGCCACGAAACGGCTGACGCTGTGGATCGCGGTCACCTTGCGGCGGAGCAGTGGGCCGGACCCGAAGACACCGACGACCGCCGCCGTCCCCTTGGCTGCTCCGTAGGTCCTGGCGGAGCAGGCGAGGCACTTGACCGGTGCCGGTCCCTCGCAGATGGTCTCGTTGCGAGCCAGGTTGTGCACCGCGCAGATGTTTCCGTAGCCCCGGGCGGAAATCAGCAGCGGGATCCTCTTGCCGAGCAGGGCGGCGGCGGTCGAATGGGTGAGCCACCCGTACGAATGGACGATGTCGGGCTGGAACTCCTTGATCAGCCGCCGCAGCCGCCAGACGGCCTCGGGGTCGGGGAACGGAGGGGGATTGTGCTTGTAGGGGTCCTCGGAGATCCACCGCATGCGGCTGCTCAGGTCGCGCAGCCGGTGAATCTGCACATCGCCCTGCGCCTCAGCGGTCGGCACGCCCTCCTGCCAGGCCGTGGCGATCGCGACGGTATGGCCGCGGTCGGCGAGGTTGTGGGCGAGGAGTTCGATGCTTCGGTTGGCGCCGCCGATCAACGGCCAGTAGGAGTCGGTGACGATCAGCGCTCGCAGCCCTGCCTCGCTCGGGGTCGTCGCGGTGTTCCCGGCCGGCCGGGCGCGGCTTCGCGCATAGGCGAGCGGCCCGTAGGCCATCCCGCGAAGCTCGAGCCGGGTGAGGCGGCCCGGGTAGTCCGCCGGCTTGTCGACGTTCTTCGGCGAGCGTGGAGAGAGCGCGTAGGCCAATCCCCTGGGGAGTTTGCGGAGAAGCAGGGGGATCAGGGCCGGGTGATTCACCAGGGCCTTGGTGAGGCAGGCCGAGAGGCCGACCCCGTAGCCCCAGACGCGCCGTTCGAACTGCTCGAAGTCGCGCAGGTGGGCGTGCCGGACCATCGCACGGGGCTGATAGACGACCTGGCGATCGGCCAGCAGGACACGCAGCATGGCCTCGACGTCCTCGCCGCCGTGGGTCGGGGTGGCCGATCCGAGATCGGGGTCGAAGCCGCCGAGCGCGATCAGCAGCTCGCGGCGGAAGGCGAAGTTCTCGCCGGAGCCGAGGTCGCCGATCGTGAACGGGAAGAGGGGCCGGTCGGGGGGAGGCTCACGGCGATCGAGGACGCGGGTCTCGAGGCCACGATTGGCGCTGGCGAAGCCCTCGTACCAGACCTGGGCGGGGGTCTCCAGCTCGCGCGGAAGGGTGAGCCCGGCCACGCCGCCGACGTCGCCGGGATCGAAGGCGAGCGCCAGCGATGCGATCCAGTTGCGGTCCACCAGGACGTCGTCGTCGCAGAAGGCGACGATCTCTCCGCCGGCGGCGCCGAGGCCGGCGTTGCGGGCATTGGCGCCCCCAGGGCAGGGTTCGGCGAGCAGCCGGATCTCGACGTTCTCGGGAGGCTCGACGGCGGCGAGGCTGACTCGCTGGTCGGCGCCCGAGCCGTTGTCGACGACGATCAGCTCGTAGCGGTCGCCGGGGTAGTTGGAGCGCAGGACGCTTGCCAAGGTCTCCAGCAGCGAGGAGGGCCGGTTGCGGGTCGGGATCACGACGGAGACGCTCGGTGCGTGCTCGAGGAGATCGTCGAGTTGGGCCAGGCAGGCGGGCCGGGCCTCGGACCGGATCCCGCTCGCGTCGAGGCGGCCCGCCGGCTCGAGCCCGTCGCTCCGCAGGTGCCGGTCGATCTCCTCGCCGAGCTGGTCCTGCACCTGACTCGCCAGTCGATCGGGATCGAGCCCTTCCGGGCGGGATCTCGGCGCGCACCGATCCGAGCGGCGAACCGTGGAGGCGGACGAGGCAGAGCGCGGCCGCGTACGTTGTCCCCGACTCGGCAGCTTCAGCCTCCAGCCGGGGAAGCGGCTCGCCGAGCTCGAGCTCGATGACGCGCGATGGCGCGAAGTCCGCGGGGTGCAGGTCCACGCCGCCCCGCCCCGCCATCATCGCCGTCGCTGCCAGATGCGGGAGAGCGCCCCGACCAGGAATCCGACCCCGCTGCTGAGAAGCCCGGCCAGGATCGCCAGCGAGCGGAGCACGCCATGGCGATCGCCTCGCAGCGACTGCCAGATGCCCCGCGCCACCCCGAGGGGCAGGACGACCGAGACGTAGCGGCGCTCGGAGCTCAGCCCGCTCTGGGCGCCCATCTCCCGCGGCGAGGTTCGCCTTGCTCGAGCCCTCCTCGAAGCTGCGCCGCATCAGATAACCCAGAGTCGCCTGCTCCTCGGTCACGGCGTGACGCACGGTTGCGTGGGGTTGGTAGAGCCAGCTCATCTCTGGCCACCGCTGCCCGATCCGGATTCCGAGCTCGGTGTCCTCCAAAGCATGGCCCCCGGCGATGACGACGCCGCGGTAGGAGATCTCACGCGGTGCGACGCCCTCCCTGAACCCGCCGATCTCCCGCAGCTGCCGGCTGCGGACCGCCATGTTCGCGGCGATCGGATTGCGGACCGGTGCGACCTCGGTCGGCAGTCCGGTGTAGCTGCAGCCGAACACCCAATAGAACTCCGAGGGAAACCACTTCGGTTGCGGTCCGGCCCAGTCGGGCACGAGCTCGCCGGTGACGCCGACCACGTCGGGGTCGGCGAAGCACGAGTCGAGGCGCTCGATCCAGGTGGGTTCCGCCTCGGTGTCGTCGTCCGTGAGCACGACGACGTCTCCCCGCGCGACCTCGACTCCCGTGTTGCGGGCGCCGACCACCCCGCGCTGGTGGCGGTTGGCGATCACCTCGCTGCCGGGGAAGGACTCGCGCGTCCATTCGAGCAGCCTCGTGTTGTGGTCGATGACCACGATCGTCTCCGAGGGGGCGAGCGTCTGTCGCTCGATCCCGCGCAGGCAGCGCGCGAGCTGGTCGCGGCGATCCCAGCTCCAGCTCGGGACGACCACGGAGACGCTGTTCTGGGTGGGTTGCGTCACGGTAGCGAGTGGATTCGCCGTCCGCTCGATCCCATCCTCGGGCACGAGAATGGATATTCCCGTGCCGCTCAGGCGGGCGACGCGGTTTCGGCTTCCCGGACGTGCACCGAGGCGGGCGAGGGATGGTGGGCGCGCCTGATGGTGCGACGCCTGCGGGCCTCGCTGAGGATCGTGCCGAGCACCCGGAAGCCGTCGCGGAAGGTCTTCAGGTTGCTCTGTCCCGAGATTCGATCCGCCTCGTAGCTCGGGACCTCGGTGATCTTCATGCCGGCTCCAGCGATGCGCAGATTGATCAGGGTCTCGACCTCGAAGCCCGGGACGTCGAGCGAGATGAAGGGAAGGCAGCGCGCCCAGAAGGCGTTGTAGCCGTAGCAAAGGTCGGTGAAGTGGGTGCCGTGAAGGGCGTTCGCGGTGCCGCTCAACACCGTGTTTCCCAGCTGCCTGATGGGCGTTATGTCGGCGCTGCCGCCTCCCTCCAGGAAGCGGGATCCCTTGGCGAAGTCCGCGCCGGCCTCGAGCGCCTCGATGAAGCGCGGGATCTCCGCCGGATCGGCGGAGCCGTCGGCGTCGAGCATGACGATCAGGTTGCCGGTGACGGCTGCGAAGCCGGTGCGGAAGGCATCCCCCTTGCCGCGGCCGCTCTGGGTCAGGACGCGGATTCCGGGGTAGGCGCGGCTGGCCGCCTCCACGGTCGCGTCCTGGGAGTTGCCGTCGACCAGGATCACCTCGTGGATGTCGTCGGGAAGCCGGCTCAGCACGTGACCGATGTTCTTCTCCTCGTTCATCGCCGGGACCACCACGCTGACCCGCGTCCGCCGTTCCGTGCGCCGGTCTGGGCCCGAGTAGGGCACCGACCTCCGGGTCGCAAGCGCCTGGACGTCGATCAGCGGGACGCCTCCGATCTGGCTCGGGGTGACGGCCGGGGCCTCGAGCAGGTCGAGTGGCCTTGGCAGCATGCTGACCGGCATGCCCATCGACTTGAATTCGCGGACGAGGTCGAGCAGGCCCTCGTCATCGGCATGCTGGGTGCCGATGACAACGCGATCGGCGCCGTAGCGGTCGATCACCTCGAGGGTCGCGATGGGGGATCGCTCCTCATCGTCACCGTTCTCCGGCGGGGCGATCGTGGCGACGATGCTGGCGTATGCCTGCAGCGGCGCGTAGGCGCGAAGCCGCTCGGCGGTTGCACGGTCGCCCACGAGCACCCATCGCTCGATTCGGTCCAGCCTCTGGAGATACGGGGCTGCGATGGCCCTGGCCGACCCGTCCATGATCACGAAGATCGCCCAGAGGCCGAGCTGGTAGGCCCCGCTCAAAGGCACCAGAAGCGATGCCGACCAGGCGAAGAGGGCGGCCGCGAGGAGGCGGATCACCGGCCACGCCATCCCGTTCTCGCCGCCGAACACGCCCCTGGTCGGGCGCGACCCGTAGACGCCGAGCGCACCGTTGACGCCGACGAGCAGGAGCGCCGAGACCGGCAGCGCCGGGAAGATGTTCTCGTTGCTCGCGAGCGCTATGCCGATCAGCGCGAGGACGGCGGCGATCAGGTCGATCGCCGGCAGCAGCCACCACCCGGCTCCCCGCCTCGTCCGCGGCAGGCTACCCAGCGTGGGCCGGTCCTGGACGATCGCTTCACGGCGCTTCGAGGGTTCGGGAAGGGGGCGATCGACGGGGAGCTCAGCTGTGGGACGCATTAGGTGGCTGGGCTTTCGGTGGAAGGGTGTACTGGACCGGCTCCGTGAGTTCCATCCTTATTTAGAAACGCGGTGGAGCGCGTAAAGTTCACTTGCTGATTGAAATGACTTCAATATTGCGTATCGGCGGCCACCCGGAGACACCTTAGCGCCTTGCGCGCGCCTGGCAGCGGCCGTGCAGTCGCCGGACAACCGGTACGGATTCTCGTTGTAAACGCCGACGACCTCGGCATGTCCGCCGGGGTCAACGAAGGCATCGTCGCGGCGCACGAGCGGGGCATCGTCACCAGCGCGAGCCTGATGGTGGGCCGGGCCTTCGCGGGTGCCGCGCCGGCGATCGCGGCGGGGCATCGCTCCCTCTCGATCGGGCTCCACCTCGAGATCGCCGGCGAGTCCGTCGAGAGCGAATGCGACTCCCAGCTCGCGACCTTCCGTCACATGCTTGGGCGCGACCCCACCCACATCGACTCGCACCACCACGTCCATATGAGCCAGCCCGTCGCCTCGACCGCGCGGGCGATGGCGGCGGAGCTCGATGTCCCGCTCCGCGGCGAGGGGATCCGCTACGAGGGCGGCTTCTTCGGGCGCACGGGGGACGGCGAGCCCTGGCTGGAGGGGATATCTGTCGAGCGCCTGATCGCGATCGTCGAAGGCCTGCCGCCGGGCTGGAGCGAGCTTGGCTGCCACCCCGGCATCGGCGTCGAGGAGGAGTCCTCCTACAGCTCGGAGCGCGAGTGCGAGCTGCGAACGCTCTGCGACCCACGGGTCAGAGCCGCGGTCGAGTCCTCGGGGGTCGCCCTTCGCGACTTCTCGCAGTTTGGCTGACGCGTCGCGATTGTCAGGGCGGCCGGGGCAGACCTCATAGCTCGTAGGCCTCGGCCAGCTCCGGGTCCTTCTCGGCCAGCATCGTCGCCAGGTCGACCATCACCTTGCACTGCTTCCAGGTCGCGTCGTCCTGCATCTTGCCGTCGATCATGTGGACGCCGGCGCCGTCGGGGATCGCCTCCAGCACCTTCTTCGCGAACTTGACCTCCTCCGGCGGCGGGCTGAAGACCTTCTTCGCGATCCCGATCTGGACCGGGTGCAGGGACCAGGCGCCGACGCAGCCGAGCAGGAACGCGGCGCGGAACTGGGTCTCGCAGCCGGCGGTGTCCTTGATGTCGCCGAACGGGCCGTAGAAGGGGAGGATCCCGGCCGAGGCGCAGGCGTCGACCATGCGGGCGATCGAGTAGTGCCAGGGGTCCTGCTGGGCGGTGATCCGGTCGGCCTCGGGGTTCTCGGGGTCCTTCGGGTCCTCCATCGAGCGGTAGCCGGGGTGCCCGCCGCCGACCCGGGTCGTCTTCATCCGCCGCGAGGCGGCGAGGTCGGCGGGGCCGAAGCTCATTCCCTGCATGCGGGGGCTGGCGAAGGCGATCTCCTCGACGTTGACGACGCCCTGGGCGGTCTCGAGGATCGCGTGGATCAGGATCGGCCGGTCGAGCTCTGCCTTCGCCTCGAGCTGGGCGAGGAGGCGGTCGACGTAGGCGATGTCCCAGGCGCCCTCGACCTTCGGGACCATCACGACCTCGAGCTTGTCGCCGATCTCGGTGACCAGGGTGGTCAGGTCGTCGAGCGCCCAGGGGCTCTCGAGCGAGTTGACCCGGGTCCAGAGCGAGGTCTTGCCGAAGTCGGACTCCTTCGCCGCCCTGATCAGCCCCTCGCGGGCGGCCTCCTTGCGGTCGACCGGGATCGCGTCCTCGAGGTTGCCGAGCAGGATGTCGGTCTGGGCGGCGATGTCGGACGCCTTGGCGACCATCTTCTCGTTCGAGAAGTCGAGGAAGTGGATCATCCGCGACGGCTTGACCGGGATCTCGCGCAGCGGCTCGGGGGCGCCGATCGCCTGCGGCTGGAAGAAGTCTCTGGGGTGTCTCAAGCTGCTCCTCGGGTAGATCGGGTGGAAGTGGACGGAATCTATTCGAGCGAGCCGCCGCGGAGGCCCCCGCGGTTTGCCGCCTTGCCGCTCCCTACATTCAGGGGCCGATGGAGAGCGATGAGCGGGACAGCACGAGCGACTGGGTCCTGCCGGGCGACGCGCGCCCGCCGCTGGTGAGCGAGCTCGTCGCGCGCATCGACGAGGCCCTCGCGACCGCCCGAGCCTCCGAGGCCGCGGTGATGACGGTCGGCGCCGCGGCGATCGACGCCGCCGAGCAGGCGAAGCGCGCCGCCGAGCTCGCCGAGCGGGCGAGCGCCGCGATGCTCGACCGCGGGCCGCGCGGCGAGCCGCGCCGCCCTCGCCGCAGGAGCCGGACAGCCGAAGGAGGACGCCAGCCTGCGTGACTTCAGCGCCCGCGCCGACCGCCTTGCAGCTCGGCTCAAGGAGCTTCAGAGCTCGCCGGAGATCCCGCCGGTCTGGGGCGGGAGGCCCTCCGGCAGAGTCGCCGGCCGCTGAGCCCTTGAGGGCGGCGCAAACGGCCTAAGATCCGGGATTCAAGATCCCAACCCGAACCGAGCAGGAGAAATGGCCGTAGAGACCGCCGCCTTCACCGAGCAGACCGACATCCAGCGCGACATCACCGAGATGGTGCGCCAGTTCGTCGACGAGCAGATCCTCCCCAACGCCGAGCACTACGACCACGAGGACTCCTTCCCGGAGCCGATCGTCGAGCAGATGAAGGAGCTCGGCCTGTTCGGGGTCACGATCCCCGAGGAGTACGGCGGGATGGGGCTCGACCTGACGACCTACTCGATGATCGTCGAAGAGCTCTCGCGCGGCTGGATCTCGATCTCCGGCATCGTCAACACCCACTTCATCGGCTCCTACCTGCTGATGAAGTTCGGGACCGACGAGCAGAAACAGCACTTCCTGCCGAAGATGGCGACCGGTGAGATCCGCGCCGCCTTCTCGCTGTCGGAGCCCGAGGTCGGCTCCGACGTCCAGGGAATCAAGGCGACGGCGAAGAAGGTCGACGACGCCTGGGAGCTGAACGGCCAGAAGATGTGGGTGACCAACGGCCTCGGCTCGGGCGTCGTCTTCGTCCTGATGAAGACCGACACGAAGGCCGACCCCCCATATAAGGGGATGACCTGCTTCATCACCGAGAAGGAGCCGTGGAAGGACGTCAACGAGGGCGAGTACGCCGGCCTCGACGTCCCCCCGAAGATCAAGAAGATGGGCTACAAGGGGGTCGAGTCGACCGAGCTCGTCTACGACGGCTACCGCTGCCCGCCGGAGCGGATCCTCGGCGGCGAGGAGGCCGGCATCGGCCAGGGCTTCATCCAGATGATGGACGCGCTCGAGGTCGGCCGCGTCAACGTCGCCGCCCGCGGCGTCGGGATCGCCCAACGGGCGCTCGAGCTCGCCCTCCGCTACAGCCAGGAACGGAAGACCTTCGGCAAGCCGATCGCCCAGCACCAGGCGATCCAGTTCAAGCTCGCCGACATGGCGACCAGGATCGAGGCCGCCCGGCTCGTGACTCGGAAAGCGGCGCGGATGAAGGACGCCGGCGAGCGCTCCGACCTCGAGGCCGGGATGGCGAAGCTCCTCGCCTCGGAGACCGGCAAGTTCTGCGTCGAGGAAAGCTTCCGCATCCACGGCGGCTACGGGTACTCGAAGGAGTACGAGATCGAGCGCCTATATAGAGACGCGCCGCTGCTGCTGATCGGCGAGGGGACCTCCGAGATCCAGCGCATGGTGATCGGCAAAAAGCTCCTGCAGAGACACAAGATCTGACTGCGACGCCCCGTTGTTTGGGCGTGTCGAGCGGTAACGTCGGTCGGGTGTGGTCCGGGCCGCAAAGGCGAAGCGCCCCGCTGCTCCGCCGCGTGTTGGGCGCCACCCTCCTGGTGCTGGCGCTGTCGGCTACGTCTGCCCAGGCGGCGACGTTGCTGTATCCGAACCTGCAGACGCTGCCGCCGCGCGACCTTCGCTTCGATCGCGCCGACGTCGACCCCGCCGGGGGCGGCTGATGCACAACGTCCTGCGCTTCTCGAACACCGTCTGGAACGCCGGACCGGGACGGTTGGAGATGCGCGGCACGATCGACTCCCAGACGCACACCGGAGGCGCCTTTCAGCGCGTCTACGACGACTCGGGGGGCTACACGGAATTCGCCGCCGGGAAGCTTCTACTACCACCCGGTCCACGATCACTATCACTACGACGACTGGGGGCGGTACGAGCTGTGGACCAAGGCGGGCTACGAAGCCTGGCTCGCCAGCGGTCGAACCGAAGGCAGCCCGATCGTCGGCTCGAAGACCACCAGCTGCATGATCGACGAGGAGTTCATCCGCAACGTCCCCAACCAGCCCTATCCGCCGGTATACGGAACCGGCGGCTGCTTCCCCGACCCGGAAGGACACATGGTGCAGGGGATCTCACCCGGCTGGGGGGACACCTACGACTATTTCCGCTTCGAACAGTGGATCGACCTCGGTCCTGAAGGCACGCTCTCCGACGGGCAGTACGTGCTGCGCTCGGTTGCGGATCCCCTCAACAAGATCTACGAGAGCCTGGGCAAGGAAGACCCGAGTCGCGAGAGCCAGGAAGACAACGAAGCGATCACCGACTTCGCCGTCAGCGAAGGGAAGCTCGTCGACTCCAACCCGCCGAGCGGCTCGGTGAGGATCAACGACATCGATGCCTCCACCTCCTCGCCGAACGTGATCGTCAAGGTTCTCGGCCGCGACGACGTCAGCGCCGTGACCGAAGTGCGCCTATCGAACGACGGCAGCACCTGGTCGGCGACGAAGCCCTATACGGCACAGGAATCGGAAGCCCAGGCGATCGCCTGGAACCTGACCGACCCCGCCTACGGCGGGACCGACTCGGATGGGACGAAGACGGTCTATCGCCGAGTTCCGCGACGCGTCCGGCAAGTGGTCCGAACCGGAGACCGACACGATCGTCCTCGATCGCAGCGGCAATTCCTCGGCCTACTCCAATGCCGTGCTCAGCGACGCCCCTTCGGGGTACTGGAGGCTGGGGGAGGCCGGCGGCACCACGGCCAGCGATGCGGCGGGCGCCAACCCCGGCAGCTACGACAACGGCCCCGCGCTCGGCCAGCCGAGCCTGTTGCCGGCCGACGCTGCCAACAAGGCGGTCGGCTTCGACGGCACCGACGACTACGTCGACATTCAGAGCTCCGGCCCGCTCAGCCCGAGCACAGCCGTCACCGTCGAGGCCTGGATCAAGCCGGCGGCGCTGCCAGGGGCGTCTGAATTCGCCAGCATCGCCAGCAAGCCGGGCTCCTACTCGCTTCAGTTCGATGGCTCACTGCTCGAGTTCAAGATCGACCAGCCGGGGGGCAGCAGGCGCCTGCAGGCCCCCTTGGGTGCGATTCAGATGGGGCACGCCTACTACGTGGTCGGCACCTTCGACGGGACGACCCAGCGGCTCTATATCGACGGGTTGGAAGTCGCCGAGGCCGTTCGCCCCACGGAACCGATTTCGACCAGCGGGGACGAACTCAGGATCGGCTCCTGGAACGGAAGCGAAGAATTCTTCGACGGGGCGATCGACGAGGTTGCGGTTTACACCGCCGCTCTCTCCTCCGCTCGGATCGATGCCCACTACCAGGCGGCGATCGGCGGCGCGCCTCCGGACACGACCGTGGACGCACCCAGCGAACTCACCGCGACCGCGGTCTCGGACAGCCAGATTGATCTGCACTGGATCGACAACTCCGACAACGAGGGCGAGTTCCGGATCGAGCGCGACACGAGTCCCGCCTTCGCCTCGCCGGTCGTCGCGGCCACCTGGGCCGACAGCACGACCTTCTCCGACGTCGGCCTCTCGCCCGGCACCACCTACTACTACCGCGTCAGGGCGAGGAACGCGACCGAGAGCTCCGGCTATTCGAACACCGCGACCGCCACCACGCCGACATCGGCTTCGGGCGGCACTTCCTCGCCGCCTGCCTTCCCGCCATCGCCGCTTATGTCGCCCTCGTCTCCACAGGGCTACGCCGCAGCGGTGATCGACGATCGGCCGGTCAGCTACTGGCGGCTGGACGAGTTGAGTGGCAGGAGAGCGCGTGACGCCCGCGACTCCAATCCCGGCTTCTACCGCAACGATCCTCAACTTGGCAGCCCGAGCCTGCTGTCGACCGATCCGCACGATGGCTCGGTCCGGTTCGACGGAGCAGACGACTACGTCAACGTCCCCGGCTCCCGGTCGCTATCGCCGGGCGATCGCGTATCCGTCGAGGCCTGGATCAAGCCCGCCAGGCTGCCGGGTCGTGGAAGCTCCGCGCTCGTCGCCGGCGAGATGGGCTCCTATTCGATCCAGCTCGATGGGCGCCGCCTCGCGTTCATGATCGCCCAGGCGCAGGGTCACAGCCGCCTGCGGGCACGCGCCGGGCTGATCGTCGCCGGGCACGCCTATCACGTGGTCGGCACCTACGACGGGACGACCCAGCGTCTCTTCGTCGACGGCGTCAACGTGGCGAGCGCGCCTCTGTCCGGTTCGATCGCCCGCCGCTCGAATCCGTTCTGACATCGGCTCCGCCGGAGGGTCCGCCGGATGGTTCACGGGCACGATCGACGAGGTTGCCGTCTACGCGAGGGCGCTGTCGGCGGCTCGGGTCCGGTCCCACTTTCGGGCCGGCGCCTGACCTCGACCCCAGCGCTTCCCGATCTATCCCAAGGGCAGGCGGGCCACCTCGCGGGCGAGCTCCGCGGACTCGTGCTCGAAGGCCGGAGCCATCGAGTTGATCTCAGCCTGAGCGAGCCCCAGCGCCTCGGCAACCTCCCGCCATCACTTGTCGCGGCGCTGGCCCGCCCGATCGTCGTCGTCAGCTCGGCGTCATCGATGCCGAAGAGATCGGCGACTCCGAACAGGGTCTCGAGGTTCGCCTCGGGCGAGCGCCCGTCGATCGAGGTGGTCAGCCGCTTCCTCCCGGGGGCGGGATTGGGGTTGATGTCGAAGGCCGGCGAGAGGCTCCAGCCTCCGCTCGACAGCCGCAGGAACCCATGGTTGCGGAGGTGGTCGTCGGTGTTGCTGACCAGGATCGAGAACGCGATCCGCCGCCATAGCTCCCGCAGGTCGAGGGTGACCCGATCGGACTGCTCTTCGATCGCCTCGACGAGGTCGAGGTAGGTCCTCTGCTCGTCGTCCCCCGCCTCGAGGAGGGTCATCGCGCTGACGTAGCCGACCCGTTCATCGGCGACGCGATCGAAGCGGTCGACGATCAGCACCGACCGGCCGTCGACGGTGTGGAGCGCGCTCTCCGCCGTTTGGAGGCCGGCGCGGCGAGCGAGCTCGAGCGCGACGGCCTCCCAGGCCTCGACGTTGCGCGCATCCTCTTCCGTCCTCGGGAACTTCGCGATCGCGAGCCGGCCGTTCGGGCCGACGACGTGGACCTTCGGACGCGATCCGCCCAATGAGCTCCCCGCTCTCGAGAGCTCCTCGAACTCGTCGGGGGTTGCGGCGTCGCGCTCGACCCGAGCCGAGATCTCCAGCAGCCTCGGGAGGTCGAGCAGACGGGGAACGGGCCCCTCGTCGGCGGCGATGAAATTCCTTGTGTCCGGGTCTCGCAAGCGCAGGGCCCCCTGGCGGAGGTCGTCCCTCACTCCGAGCAGGTAGCTCGCCTCGCTCGGCGGCGCGTCGAATCGTCCTGACGCCTCGATCAGCGTCCTGCCCCAGCTGTCGGGAGAGCAGTCGGAGAGGGCGCCGAACAGCACCCGGGTCAGCGGCGTCTGGATCGGGCCCGGTGCCAGGGGAAGGGCCGGGTCGAGCGCGTACGCCCCCTTGCTCGCGAGGTACGCCGGCTCGTAGGCGAAGGTCGCCGACTCGGCCCCGCGCCCGCGATGGGTCCAGAGCGACCCGGCGAGGAAGTCCTGGCCGACGATCTGGACGTAGACGTCAGCTGCTCGATCGGCCATCTGCTCGTCGGGTCAGGCGTGCCGGTCGGATGCGCTGCGGCAGTTCTTCCTCCGACCTCATCCGCCCGATGTCGGATTCATAGGGATCGAGCGCCTTGGTCAGGCTGTCCATGATCCCAAGGGCGCGGAGGATCCGGAGCAGGCTCTCGAGAGTGATGTTCCCGTCGCCGCTTTCGAGGCGGGAGACGGTCGCCAGGCTGACCCCGGAGCGGTCTGCCACCTGGGCCTGGGTGAGGCCGCGAAGTTTGCGCCACGAGCTCAGGTCTTCGGCGACCCGGCGCCCCGCCTGTTTGACCGCCCTGGGAGCGGCTTTGCGCGCTTTTTGTTGCTGCATCGGAAGGTTCGCATCCTAGCGATAAGTAGTCATATACGATTGCTTAGAGTAGCCTAAGTAGGCTCTATATGAGGCATATGTCCGATCAGGGCACAAGGTGGCTGCTGTTGCTCTTCGCCCGGCTGACCTGACTTCTTTAGGCCGCTCGGCTAGCATCGGCGGCGAATGGCGGGAGACACGAGGAGCCTGATCGCGACCGCGGTCGAGCGGTTGATGGAGGAAGTCCCTGCCCTGCAGAAACTGAAACTCGTCTTCGGCCTCGAACTGAAGGGCCGGGGGGACATCCAGCTCTATCGGGTCGAGGTGCCGGGGCCCTCGATCGCCAAGGACCTTGCGCAGGACGAGCGGGTCCTGGTCGAGATCGATCGCCCTCAGTTCAACGAGCTCGCCGAGCGGGGCACGATCGGCAGCTACCGCAAGGCCTGGGAGACGGGCCACATCAAGGTCGTCGGCGACTCCAACGTGAAAAAGCTGATCGCCCAGGTGATCGAGCGCCAGGAGCAGCGCTCCCGGTTGCGAAAAGTTCGCTAACGGAATCCGGCGCCGAAGCCTCGAATATTTGTCCCGGCTTTCCGCGAAACTTCCCGCTCGGCGGTTGGCTCTTTCGCCGCTTTACTGAACTTGTCCGTTTCATCGTGTAGGTTCACGAACTCGGAGCCGTCGCCGGCCCCTGACGACATCGATTTGACCTAAAGGCCAAGGAGATTTCATCCCGATGACCCCACCCCCGTTCGCAGTGCCGCGCGTGCGCTGGATCGCACTCGCGCTCGCCGCCGGCACGGCGGCTTTCGCTCTGCTCTATATCGCGACTCCCGCGCAGGCGGCGAAGAAGTTTTCGACGGTTGGTCTGTGCAAGATCAAGAGCGGGCAGAACAAGGGGTTCGTACGTCTGGTCGGCGCGAAGGCGAAGTGCAAGAAGGGCGAGAAGAAGATCCTCGTCGTGGGCACACCCAGCAGCGCGGCCACCAATGAAATCGGCCAACCGGGCCCGGCTGGGCCGGTCCGGCCCGCCAGGGCCTGCCGGCAACCCCGGTAACGCCGGCCAGAACGGCGAGAACTGGCCCGCAGGGTGGGACTGGCCCCACCGGCCCGACCGGAGCCACCGGTACGCCGGGGGCGAATGGAGCGACCGGCGCCACCGGTACGCCGGGGGCGAATGGAGCGACCGGCGCCACCGGCCCGACCGGAGCTCCCGGTACGACTGGCGCGACTGGTGCGACTGGTCCCACCGGTCCGAGTGGCGGCCCTCAAGGACCGACTGGCGACACCGGTCCGACCGGGGCAACCGGCGACACCGGAGCGGCTGGCGCGACGGGTGCGACCGGCGACACTGGGGCAACTGGGGACACTGGTCCCACCGGTCCGAGTGGCGGCCCTCAAGGACCGACTGGCGATACTGGACCAACGGGCGACACCGGCCCGACCGGCGACACCGGAGCGACCGGCACCCCCGGCACACAGGGCCCGACCGGCGACACCGGCGCCACTGGCGACACTGGCGACACCGGAGCGCCGACCGGCACACAGGGCCCGACCGGCGACACCGGCGCGACCGGCGACACAGGGCCCGACCGGCGACACCGGCGCGACCGGCGACACCGGCGCGACCGGCACCCCCGGCACACAGGGCCCGACCGGCGACACCGGGGCAACCGGCGACACCGGAGCGACCGGCGACACCGGCGCGACCGGCGCCACCGGCACCCCCGGCGACACAGGGCCCGACCGGCGACACCGGCGCGACCGGCGACACCGGCGCGACCGGCGACCGAGCCCGGCGAACACAGGGCCCGACCGGCGACACCGGGCGCCACTGGCGACACTGGCGACACCGGAGCGACCGGCACCCCCGGCACACAGGGCCCGACCGGCGACACCGGCGCGACCGGCGACACTGGCGCGACCGGCACCCCCGGCACACAGGGCCCGACCGGCGACACCGGAGCGACCGGCGACACCGGAGCGACCGGCGACACCGGCGCGACCGGCGACACGGCCCGGCAGCACAGGGCCCGACCGGCGACACCGGCCCGACCGGCGATACCGGCACCGGCACCGGCGGCCCACTGGCGATACCGGCAGCGACCGGCGCTACTGGGAGCACCGGCGCTACTGGAAGCACGGGGCTACAAGGTCCGACGGGAACTCCGGGCACCAACTGGGGCCACGGGAGCGACCGGTACCACGGGAGCCACGGGTGCGACCGGTGCAACGGGAGCCACGGGAACGACTGGTGCTACCGGCCCCAACGGTTGCGGAGGGAACTTCACCACCAGCGGTGGTTCCAACGCAGCGACCCTCAGCACGACAGTGACGAACTACTTCTCGCTGGTCGGTCAGACGAGCCCAAGTACGACGACCACAAACGGCAACACCACGGTCGTGTGCGGGGGAACGCTATCCAGCTTCAAAGTGACCCTCAGCGGAGAACCGGGCGGTGGAAACAGCTACACGTTCACCCTCATGGTGAATGGCACTGCGACTGGTATCGGGTGCACAATCAACAACGGGAACACTGAATGTACTCGATACGACCGGTAGTACGAGCATCCCCCTGAGTCCCGGCGAAACCGTGAATGTGCGCTCGGAACCAGCCAGCAATCCCACTGCGCGGTCCGCCACCGTGACGGCGTCGTATGCTCGAGCCGGTCCAGTTCTTTAGCCACTAGGGGACCGCTAGTCAGATTTTGAGACCGGCCGCCGATCGAGCGGCCGTCGTCTTTTGGCTTACTCGCTCGCCGGCCAGTTCGGCGGGCGTTCCCTGGCCAGGCCGATGATGCTGAGGAAGAACGAGGAGAAGAAGGCCTGAAGGCCGAGGATGATCAGGACCGAGCCGAAAACGAGGAGGCGCTCCTCGCTCAGCTCGCCGAAACCCCGGTTGATCCAGATTCCGACGATCACGGCGTCGATCACGAATCCGATCAGGAAGACGATCCCGCCGGCGATCAGGCCGGACTCGAGCGTGAGGTGCTCTCGGCCCCATTCGAGCAGTCGGTCCGGCTTCTCGTTAAGGACGTAGACGGCGAAGGTCCGGGCGCTGAGCGGCGAGGGCGACGATCTGGGCGCCGACGATCGTCAACAGGGCGGCGGCGATAGTCGCGTGGATCTGCCACTCGCGGCCGAAAATTGCGATGCCGGAGATCGAGAGGATGATTCCAAGCAACCCGACGATCAGGATCGCCAGCCCAGGGACCATGAAGAGGGCCGTCGGGCTGTTGACCAGGAGCAGTTTCAGGTGCCGCCAGCCGTCGCTGAACGAGGAGAGCTTCGACTCGCCCTCGCGCGGGTGGTACTCGATGTCGAACTCGGCGATCGCGAGGTCCTCCTTGACCGCTCTGACGACCATCTCGGAGGCGAACTCCATCCCGGTGCTTCGCAGTTGAAGGCCGGGAAGGGTGTCGCGGCGCAGCGCGCGCATCCCGCAGTGGGCGTCGTGGACCCCCGAGCGGTAGAGCAGGTTGAGGAACCCACTGAGGATCGGGTTGCCGATGTAGCGGTGGAGCCACGGCATCGCTCCGGGAACGATGTTGTTCATGCGATTGCCGATCACCATGTCGGCGCCGTTTTCGAGCGAGGCGAGGAAGCGGGGAATCTCGTTGAAGTCGTAGGTCTGGTCGGCGTCTGCGGTGATGATGTAGGTGCCCCTCGCTGCGGCAAATCCCGCCAGGTAGGCGCTCCCGTACCCGCGCCTCTCCTCGTGGACGACCCGCGCTCCGGCGGCGGTCGCGAGGGCGGCGCTGTCGTCTTCGGAGCCGTTGTCGGCGACGACGATCTCGCCGCTGATCCCATGCTTCTCGAGCACGCTCCGGGCCGAGCGAACGCATGACTCGATGCTCTGCTCCTCGTTGAGGCAGGGGATGACTACGGAGACCGTCGGCGCGTCTGTCTCTCCTGCCATCGCCCTGAGCCTAGCCAACCGGCAGGCACATAAGATGCGGCGCCCGTGGACCTGATTCTCTGCTGGTTCATCGCTCCGATCGGGCTGCTCGCAACGGCCGTCGGGCTCTCGTTCGGGGTCGAGCGTTCGACCGGCCTGACCCTGCCGTGGACGGTGCGACCGGCGATGGGGATGGCGGCGATGATCGTCATCGCCCAGTTCGGCACCGCGACCGAATTTACGGCCAAGCTGACGCTTCCGCTGATCCTGGTGCTCGCCGTCCTCGGTCTCCTGCTCGGCCGTCGTCTGGCCACTCCGATGCCGAGCGGGGTGATGCTGGCCATCGCGGCCGGCCTGTTCATCCTCTTCGCCTCGCCGTTCCTGGTCAGCGGCGAGGCGACCTGGGCCGGCTACATCAAGCTCGACGACAACGCGACCTGGCTGGCGATCACGAATCACGTCTTCGAGCATGGCCGGGCGGTTGGGAACGAACCGCCCTCGACCCATCAGCAGGTGCTTCAGGACTACCTGGGGGGCAGCTATCCGATCGGCGCCTTCGTGCCGATGGCGGTGATGACCGAGCTCACCGGCCAGGACCTGGCGTTCACCCTCCAGCCCTCGATGGCGGTCGCTGCGGTGCTGCTGGCCCTGATCCTGTTCGAGCTCTCGCGCAGCCTCGGGCGGGGAGTGGGGGCCTCGGCTCTGATCGCGGTCGTGGCTCCCCTCTCGGCGCTCCTGCTCGGCTACTACCTCTGGGGTGGCGTCAAGGAGCTGGTGATGGCCGCGCTGCTCCCCCTCGGTCCGGTCCTCGCCGGCCTCGCGGACCGCGAGGATTGGCCGAAAGGAGCCTTTGTCAGCATCGCCGTCACGATCGCCGCGATCATCGCGGTCCTCGGGCCCGGGGGGCGCCCTTTGGGCGGTGCCGCCGCTCATCCCCGCGCTCATCGTCCTCATCCGGAGGTACGGGCTCTCGGACTCGGCAAGACGCATCGTCGCACCGGTCGCCGTTCTCGGCCTGCTCCTTCTGCTTCCTGTGATCTTCACCCCGACAGGGATCTTCAACCCGCTCGCCGAAGGCGTCACCGGCGAAGCCGAGATCGGCAACCTACTCCATCCCCTCAGCCTGCTCCAGGTGGCCGGAATCTGGCCCTCGCTGGACTTTCGGACCTCGCCTGAACTCGCGGGCCCGATCAAGCTGCTCGCGGTCTTGGCGCTGCTGCTCGCCGCCTGGGCGGTGGTGGCGGCCGTTGCGACTCCCGGACCGCGTCGGCATTCCGCTCGTCGGGTACATCGCCGGCGGCGTCGTCGGCGCGCTCTGCATCATCCACTTCGGCTCCACCTGGGTGGACGCCAAAGTCCTCGCCACCCTCTCACCGGGAATGCTGGCCGCTGCCCTGCTCGGCGTCTTCTTCATCAGGGACCGGACGGGACTGCGCCTCGAGACCGGGGTCGCCGCCGCGATCCTCGTCGCAGTCGTCGCCTGGGGCGCGTTCCGTGCCTACCAGGGCGTCTGGCTCGCGCCCCGTGACCACTACATTGAGCTGACGAAGATCAACGAAGAGTTCAGCGGCGAGGGGCCGACGCTGAGCACCGAGGTCTCCGGCTACGGGCCGAGGTACTTCCTTCGCGATCTTGAACCCGAAGGCGCGAGCGACCGCCGTCGCCGGGAGGTCCTGCTTGTCGACGGGAGCGTGCCGGAAGACGGCGAATACGTCGACCTCGACAGGATCCGCTCAGACCAGCTCGATCCCTACAACCTGCTGGTGATCCGGCGCGGCCCCTCCACCAGCCGGCCCGGCGCGGAATTCGGCCTTGCCTACAGCGGCCAGCATTATGAAGTCTGGAAGCGACGCGAGGCTCCCGGGACCCTGGTGCGGCACCTCCCGCTCGGGACCGAACTCGACGCGGGCGCGATTCCCGCGTGCAGGGAAGTCCGAGATTTGGCGGAAGAACTGGGAGCGGAAGGGACGCTGGTCGCCGCCCGGGTCGGCACCCCGATCGCGATCGGGTTCGAATCGGCCACCTATCCGAGCGGATGGACGATTCCGAGCCCGTACACCATTGCCCCCGATGGCAGCGGCCAGCTCGAGAACACCTTCACCGTCCCCGGAGGCGAATACGAGCTCTGGCTCGGGGGCGTGGTCTTCGGTGGCCTCGACATCGTCATCGACGGCGAAAAGGTCGCCTCCGAGCGCGGGGTGCTCAACAATTACGGCGGTCTCGAACAGCTGGCGACGATCAGCCTGGACCCGGGCGAGCACGAACTGCTCCTCGAATACCACGGCGCCGGCCTCCAACCTGGCAGCGCCATTGACCCCTACGAAATCGGGCCGCTCGAGCTGCGGGCTCCGCAGGCGAGCGACCTCGGCCTCGTCTCCGTGGCCCCTGCCGACTACCGGAAGCTCTGTGGAACGCGTTGGGACTGGATCGAGGCCTACGAAGGCTGAGGAGCAGTCGGCGATAGCAGGCTCTCGTACAGGGCTACGTGCTGGTCGGCGCTGCGAGCCCAGGAGAAGGCCTCTCTCGCGTGGGCCGCTGCGGCCCGGCCGGCCTCTTTCAGAGAGGCCGGGTCTCCCAGGAGGTCGGCGAGGGCGGCCGGGAAACCGGTGGAATCTCCGACCGTGCGCGCTCCCGGCCCGGCGCCGGCAAGGCTGGGGGCGTAGCCCGGGTCGTCCGCCAGCACCAGCGGCAGCCCGCTGGCGAGCGCCTCCTGGGCCGCAAGCGGGAATCCCTCCCCGCGCGCTGGCATGATCATCGCGTCGCAGGCCCGATAGACCTCCGCGAGACGCTCGCGCGAGAGCCACCCGAGTGACGCGATCTGCCCAGGCGTGCCGGCTGGCAGGCTGTCCGCTCCCACAACGACGAGCTCGATGCCCGGAAGTTTTGCTTCGCAGACAGCGCGCACCGCATCGGTGAACCCCTTCTTGGCCACCGGTCGTCCGACGAAGAGAACCCGTGGCCGGTCGTCCCAGCCGAGCTCGGCCCGCAGCCGCGATCGCTCAGCTTCGTCCGGCGGCCGGAAGCGCTCGGTGTCGACGCCGTTCAGGATCGTCATCGGCGTCACCGACGGGCAGAGCTGCACGAGCTGATCGGCGACCCTGGCGTTGTACGCGATGACTGCGTCGGAGCGCCTCAGGACCCTGAGACCCAGCGCCCTGATGGCCGCCGCCTCGATCCGATCGAGAACCGCGGAGTCGTAGGGGACGTGGCCGACGTGCTCGGTGAGGACCATCGGGGTCTCCGGAGTCGTGCGCGGGGCGAGGGCGGCGGTGATTATGGATCCGGGGTAGATGTAGCCATGAGAATGGACGACGTCGGCTCGGGCGATCTCCCGACGAAGGAGGGTGACTAAACCGGGGCCGAACAGGGGGTAGGGCACCCCGAGGCGGGTCTCGAGCGGATTGAGCGCTGCCGCCCTGATCTGTGTGTACTTGCGATCCGGTTCTGCCGCTTCGGGGCCGGCGGATGAGGTGACGTGGGTGACGGAATGGCCACGTCCGGCGAGCTCGCCAGCCAACGAGTCCACCGCGACCTCGATGCCGCCCATGTGTGGAAGGCCGTAGGGCGAGACGAGGAGGATTCGCACGGTCAGGTCTTGCGAAGAAGGCCGATGGCATCCCGGCGACTGGGCCCGGCAACTAGATGGGGCCGGGCATCGACCGAGGTGGCGAACTCGACGAAGGCCGGGTTGTTGACGTCGTCGGAGATCAACACTCCCCCGAAGCGGATGTGGGGCCATGCCGTCCGGTATTCCCGCATCTGCGAAGAGTAGGTGTGGAGCGCATCGTGGATGAAGATGTCGATCGGATCGATTTCGAAGCAGAGCGGCTCCAACGTCTTTCTCGAGTCTCCGAGACTGAGCGTCCAGCGATCTTTGAGCTCGTCGGGAACCGCGCGGCCGACCGGATCGTCGGGGTTGTACTGGAGGGCGGGGAGGTCCAGTGAGTAGAGGTGGCCTCTTTCGTTCTCGGCCATCGCGTGAAGGATGGTGGCGGTGGTGAACCCTAGGGCTACGCCGGTCTCGACCAGGACCTCGGGCCGGGTCAGCCTGGTGATCGTCCCGACGATCCGCAGCAGCTCAGCGCGAGCATTCCAGACCGTGAGCGGGTCGCCGGGATCGGCATTCGGCAGCCAGGTCTCGCGGGCGGCCGAGTCGTAGAGCGACTCGTCGATCCCGAGCACGGAGGAGACTGCCTTTCCCTCCGGCTCCAGGTACTTCTCGACGGTGGCGAGGTCGTGGATGCGCCGGCGATCGCGGAGGTACTCCGGACCCTGGCGAATGTTCGCGACAAAGACCTTGGGATCGCGGATCAGCGTCCGGAGGGCAGCGACCGTCAGCAGTTGGCGGAACCCCTCCTTTGGCGGACGCGCTGAGAGGTTTGTCGCTTCGCGATTCAGCTCAGCCGACCGGGACGATGAGCCCCGAGGAGACGAGACCGAGGGAGCGTTTCGGATTCGGGTCATAGACCTCGATCTGGACTTCTTCGCCGGGGTAAGCGAGGTAGACGCTCTGTGGGTGGGTGGTGTCGAAGAAGACGACGCCGCCGCCGGGCGCGGAGGCGAGGACGCCGTGCGGCTGCTTCGCCTGTTCCTTCAGCGCTTTCGCCGCGTCCTTGAATTCGTAGGTGCCGATCGTGAGGAATTCGGCGTTCGGGTCGCCGGCTTCGGCTCCGCCGGTCAGGTAGCGGACGTAGGTGCGGCCCGCCTGCGGCTGGCTGAACTCGATCTCGGCGCCCTCCTGTTCGCCGGCCCAGTAGATCGGCCCTTCCTGTTCGGTCGCCTTTTCGCGCAGTTCGTCGGCGCTGACGATCTCGGCGCTCGACGTCGAGGTGCTTTCTTCTGAGCTCGACGAGTTGTTGTTGCCGTTGTCGAGCACGGAGATCAGGAGCACCGCCGCCAGGACCCCCAGCACCCCCCAGAAGCCGTATTGGATCAGTCGTTTCCGGTCCATCAGGCGGCAAAGCCTAGCCGGGGCGCCCGCGGATAGCATCCGCGGCCGTACAAGACCAGAGGAGAATCGGAGACAGATGAGCGAGCAGAAGTACGAGTTGATCACCGACCAGGCCGAGCGCGAGGCGTCGGGGGCGCACGAGTACGGCCGCTACCTCGAGGAGTTCGAGGTCGGCGCCGTCTACAGGCACTGGCCGGCGAAGACCGTCACCGAGGCGGAGGACCACCTCTTCTGCCTGCTGACGATGAACCACCACCCGCTCCACATCAACGACGTCTACGCGAACAGTCCCAGCAGGGCCGCAACGTCGTCGCCGGGCCCTACGTCTACGCGCTGGTCTTCGGGATGACCGTCTCCGACGTCTCCGGCAAGGCGATCGCCAACCTCGCGACCGAAGAACTGAGCCACCCCAACCCGGTCTTCCACGGCGACACGCTCTACGTCGAGTCCGAGGTCCTCGAAGTGAAGCCCTCGAGCTCGAAGCCCGACCGCGGGGTGGTCAAGGTCCACACCCGGGCCCTCAACCAGGACGGCGTCCTCGTCGCCGAGTTCAAGCGGCTGGTCCTGGTTCCGCGCAAAGAACCGGGCGACGCGCTGAGCCGTCAGTGCGCTTCGTCTGAGGCGTGCGCCGGCGGCCGGGACTCCTCGGCCAGCGAGGTGATCTCGAGCGGGCCGTGGGCGGCGGCCTCGAGCACCTCGGTCGCCTCCTCGGCCGAGCGGGCGTAGAGCTCGACCAGCATGTGGACGACGATCCGCTCCTCGTCGTGCTTGTGGAAGCGGACGTGGGCGAAGAACTCGCGGACGCCGGCCTCGCCGAAGGCGCCGTAGGCGAGGAATTCGGCCGCCTCGGGGCCGGCGCAGCTCTCGACCCGCTCCTGGTCGACGGTGACGGTGCAGGAGGCGACCCAGGGCGTGCCGGCGACCATCCGCTCCCAGCGGTCCTCGATCGGGACGACACGGTCGTCCTGGAGGGTCAGGTGCGGCTGGTCGTGCATGCAGTCGAGGCACTGGACGACCGCTTCCTGGACCTCGTCGACGCCTTCGGCCGGGATCCCGGTCTCGGGGTCGACGCGGCGGATCGCGTCGTAGTGGATCTGGATCTCGAGGTTCTGCGACCAGCAGCGGTAGCAGCGCAGCCAGGCCGAGCGGTCCCGTTCAGCTCGCTCATCATCGCCCATTGTCGCGCGCGCTGCTCCGGCGCCAGGCGAGCTGCTCAGGCGGCGGCGCCGGCGGCGGCGCGGCGGCGACGAGCTCGACGATCTCGCCCATGATCCGGTTGATGTCGAAGTCCTTCGGCGTGTAGACGCCGTCGACTCCGGCCGCGCGCAGCCGCTCGGCGTCGGCCGGAGGGATGATCCCGCCGACCACGACCGGGACGTCGGCGCCCTCGTCGCGCAGCCTGCGCACGACCTCGGGGATCAGCTCGAGGTGGGAGCCGGAGAGGATCGAGAGCCCGACGACGTCGACGTCCTCCTGCAGCGCCGACTCGGCGATCTCCTCGGGGGTGAGGCGGATCCCCTGGTAGATGACCTCCATCCCGGCGTCGCGGGCGCGCAGCGCGATCTGCTCGGAGCCGTTGGAGTGGCCGTCGAGGCCGGGCTTGCCGACGAGGATCTTGACCCGGTGGCCGATCTCGGCCGAGACCTCGTCGACGCGGCCGCGGATCTCGGCGAGCTGGTCGCGGTCGGCCGGCGGCGCGGCCCCGTCGACCCCGGTCGGGGCGCGGTAGGCGCCGAAGGTCTCGCGCAGCGCCGCCGCCCACTCGCCGGTGGTGGCGCCGGCCTTCGCGGCCTCGATCGTCGCCGGCATGATGTTCTCGCTCCTCGACCGCGGCGACCCGCGCCAGCTCGTCGAGCGCGGTCCGCACCGCCGCCTCGTCGCGCTCGGCCTTCCAGGCCTCGAGCGCCTCGACCCGCTCGCGCTCGACCTCGGGATCGGGGGTGAGGATGCCGCCGTCGGCGCCGGCGGTCAGCGGCGAGTCCTCGGTCTCGGTGAAGCTGTTCTGGCCGATCACCTTCTGCTCGCCGGACTCGATCCGCGCCACCCGCTCGCGGTGCGACTCGACCAGGCGGGCCTTCATGTAGGGGACCGCGGCGACGGCGCCGCCGTGCTCCTCGACGACCGCCATCTCGGCCCGGGCGCCCTCGGTCAGCTCCTCGACGAGGCCGTCCATCACCTTCGAGCCCTCGAAGATGTCGGGGTACTCGAGCAGGTCGGTCTCGTTGGCGAGGACCTGCTGGATCCGCAGGCTCCACTGCTGGTCCCAGGGACGCGGCAGCCCCATCGCCTCGTTCCAGGCCGGCAGCTGGATCGCGCGGGCGCGGGCGTCGCGGCTGAGGGTCACGGCGAGGGCCTCGAGCACGATCCGCTGGATGTTGTTCTCGGGCTGGGCCTCGGTCAGGCCGAGGCTGTTGACCTGGACGCCGTAGCGGAACCGCAGCATCTTCTCGTCGGTGACGCCGTAGCGCTCGCGGCCGATCTCGTTCCAGAGCCGGCCCATCGCCCGCAGCTTGGCGATCTCCTCGATCAGCCTGATGCCGGCGTTGACGAAGAACGAGATCCGGCCGAACACCTTCGGGAAGTCGGCATCGGCGACCTGACCCGCGTGCCTTGACCTCGTCGAGGACGGCGATCCCGGTCGAGAGCGCGTAGGCGATCTCCTGGACCGGCGTCGCGCCGGCCTCCTGCAGGTGGTAGCTGCAGATGTTCGTCGGGTTCCAGCTCGGAACCTCGTTGACGGTGAACGCGACCATGTCGGCGATCAGCCGCATCGAGGGCTCGGGCGGGAAGGCGTAGGTGCCGCGCGAGAGGTACTCCTTGATGATGTCGTTCTGGGTCGTGCCCTTGAGCTTGGAGCGGTCGACCCCGTTCTCCTCGGCGACCACGATGTAGAGGGCGAGGAGCCAGGCGGCGGTCGCGTTGATCGTCATCGAGGTGTTCATCTCGTCGAGCGGGATGCCGTCGAGGAGCGCGTGCATATCGCCCTTGTTGGCGATCGAGACGCCGACCTTGCCGACCTCGCCGCGGGCGAGGACGTGGTCGGGGTCATATCCGGTCTGGGTCGGGAGGTCGAACGCGACCGAGAGGCCGGTCTGGCCCTTTTCGAGGTTGCGGCGGTAGAGCTCGTTCGAGCGCCGTGCATCGGAGTGGCCGGCATAGGTGCGCATCACCCATGGGCGATCCGGCTCTGGCAGGCGGTGATCCGACATCGTCGCCAATGATATTTGGGTGGCGGGGAAAGTCTGCGTTCATCGGTCACTCCGCGCATTCTTTTGCCGGGGGCTGTGTTTAGGCTCCGACGATGAAAATTCGGCGCAAGACAGCGGTTTTGGCTCTATTCGTGGGCACATTGGCGACCACCGCGGCGGCCGTCCGCGGCGCCGGTCGGCGTCTACCGCAACGCGATGGGAACCGACGCCCAGCGCGAAGAGATCCGCAAGCTGAGCGGCCAGAGCTGCAATCGCGGGGGCTCAGAAGACGCGCTCCGGGTGACGCTCGGCAAGGGCACCGAGGAATGCTCGCTGCGGACCCCGGTGATCGGGCGCGACCTCGAAATCGGGGCGACCGCGCGCCTGCTCAGCGGCACGCCGAAGGCGCTTCGCAAGAAGGCCTTCCTCGCCGTCGACGTGCGGGCGGGAGAACAGGGCGCCCACTACCAGCTCGCCGTCTACCCGCTGCAGCGCAAGGCCCAGCTCCGCAAGACCCTCCCCAACGGGCACACCGAGTACCTCGAAATCACCAAGGGCGTCGACGCGATCAAGGGGATCAACGAACCGAGCGAACTGCGGCTGCGCGCGTTCAACGTGACCAGCGGCCCCGACAAGGGCTCCTGCCACGTCCTCGCCTTCGTCGGCCAGACCAAGGTCGCCGAAGTCACCGACGATGCCGCGGGCGAACTCCAGGGCCGCTCCGCGGCGTTCTCGATCGGGGCCTCGAAGGCGGCCAAGGGGCTGGTCGGGAGCTTCGACGACATCGTCGTCCGAGTCCCGAACCCGTTCGAATAGGGACGCCATAATTTGCGCCGTGTCGACGACGACCATCGAGCGACCCCGTCAGGGCGGTCCGGGATCGGGGCTGGGCGGTGACTGGCGCGTGATCGTCCGCAACGACAACCACAACACCTTCGACCACGTCGCCCGGACGCTCGCCAGCGTCCTCCCGAACGTGACCCTCGAGCAGGGCCACGCGATCGCCGAGCAGATCCACAACAGCGGCCAGGCGATCGTCTGGAGCGGCCCGCGCGAGACCGCCGAGCTGTACTGGCAGCAGCTCGATTCGGCGGGGCTGACCATGGCCCCGCTGGAGCGGTCGTGAGGCCGGCCTCGCTGCGCGCATGGTGGCTGGCGGCCGTGATGCTCGCCGGCCTGGCGGCCCTCCTGGCCTCCGCCGCAGCCGCGGCGGCGGACCCGGCACTCCCGCAGGGCTTCCAGGACTCCGAAGTCATCAAAGGCCTGGAACAGCCGACGGCCGTTCGCTTCGCGCCGAACGGAATGGTCTTCGTGGCCGAGAAGGCCGGGAGGATCCTCGTCTACGAAAACCTCGAAGACGAAACCCCGGAACTGTTCAAGGACCTGCGGACCGAGGTCTACAACCACGCCGACCGCGGGCTTCTGGGGCTCGCGATCGATCCGGCATTTCCGACCAAGCCCTACGTCTACGCGCTCTTCACCTACGACCATGTGCTCGGCTCGAGTGAACCCGTGCCGGAATGGGGCGAACCGAACCAGACCGGTGACGAATGCTCCTCCCGCCGACAGGCACGGCGCCGACGACTGCCTCGTCAGCGGCCGGCTGGTCCGCTACACGGCCGAAGTCACCGGAAGCGGCGGCAATCTGCACGCGGTTGCCGGCGCCGAAAAGGCCGCTGATCCCGGAAGCCTGGTGCCAGCAGTTCTCCTCCCACTCGATCGGCGACCTCCGCTTCGGCCCGGAAGGCGCGCTCTACGCCAGCGGCGGCGACGGCGCGAGCTTCAGCAGCCCCGACTTCGGGCAGCTCGGCACCCCTCCAAACCCATGCGGCGATCCGCCAGAAGAAGGGGGCTCGCTGCGGTCTCAGGACCTGCTGCACCCCGGCGACCCCACGACCCGACCGGCCTCAACGGCACGATCATCCGCATCGACCCCGAAACCGGCGCCGGTTGGCCGACGAACCCCGACCACGCCAGCAACGATGAAAACGAGCAACGGATCGTCGCCTTCGGCTTCCGCAACCCGTTCCGCTTCACGACAGATCCCAAGACCCAGAAGGTCTACGTCGCCAACGTCGGCGGCTCGCAGTTCGAGGAGATCGATCGCTTCGACCCCTCCGCCGGCAGCCTCTACAACTCCGGCTGGCCCTGCTACGAGGGCGCCGGGCGCGAGTACCAGTTCAAGAACCTCGAACTGCCGCTCTGCGAAGACCTCTACGCGGAAACCGAAGAAGGCGGGCCGGGCGCCGCGGCCGAACCGTTCTTCTACTACAGCCACCGCCAGACGGTGGCGCCGGGCGACGAATGCTCCTACACGTCGGGCTCGGCGATCTCGGGGCTCGCCTTCTACGAGGGGAGGAATTCCCGGCCGAATACAAGGGCGCGCTCTTCTTCTCCGACTCGGTGCGGAACTGCATCTACGCGATGCTGCCCGGGGCCGACGGCCACCCCGACCCGAACAAGGTCGTCCCGTTCCTGACCGGCGGCAGCAACTATCCGGGGGTCGACATCCAGGCAGGACCGGACGGGGCGCTCTACTACGCGAGCCTGTTCGGGGAAAACTTCACGCCCGGCGCGATCCACCGGATCACCTACGCGCCCGGGCGCGCCCAAGGCGCGGCTCACCGCCACGCCCGAGTGGGGAACCGAATGGCCGTTTAAAGCCGAACTCGACGCGAGCGCTTCCTCCGACCCCACCGGCGAAACGCTCGAATTCGAATGGGACCTGGACGGCGACGGCAGTTTCGAGACCAAAGACGACGAAGAGACGCAGGAAGTCGAATTCACCGAAAAACAAATCAAAGAAGCCGAAGAAAATGAAGAAAGCCCGAACAAAGTGCTGTCGGTGCTTGTAAGAGACGGCCAAGGCAACACGAGTGTCGCTCGGGTCACGCTCTACCCGGGCGACAAACCACCGGTCCCGACCATCACCAGCCCGAAACCCACCTTGACCTGGGCCGTCGGGGACCAGATCCCCTTCGTGGGGTCGGCAGTCGACGGCAAAGGCAACAAAATCGAAAACTCGCTCTACTTCTATTGGAGCTCGTGGCTCTACCACTGCCCCGACGGGCCGGAAGGCTGCCACGCTCATCCGCTCCAGGTGCTGCCCGGCGTCTTCAAAGGGGACCTGATCGCCCCCGAACACGACTATCCCTCCTACATCGAAATCAGCCTCCGCGTCACCGACGAACGGGGGCTGGCGGCGACCAAAACGGTGCGCGTAGACCCGCGCACCGTCGACGTGAAAATCGCCTCCGAACCACCCGGGGTGCCGATCGTCGCCGGCCTCCTCTCGCAGCCGGCGCCGTTCGACGTCCCGACGATCGAAGGCGCCCAGCTCGTCCTCTCCGCGCCGCAGACGGCCGATCTGAACGGCCAGACTTACAGCTGGCAGAGCTGGTCCGACCAGGGTGCCCGCAGCCACACGATCCTGGCGAACGCCCCCGGGACCTACACCGCGGTCTATTCCAGCGCGGAACGCCCGCCCCCGCCGCCCCCGCCGCCGACCCCGAATCCCCAGCCGCCGGTCACAACGCTGCGGAAGCACCCGCCGAAGAGCACCCACAAGACCACCGCCAAGTTCGTCTTCGCCGCCGACACGGCGGGGGCGACCTTCACCTGCAAGATCGACGGCAAGGCCAAGGCCGCCTGCCGCTCGCCGAAGACCTACAAGCGCCTGGCGCCCGGCAAGCACACCTTCAAGGTCTGGGCCTCGAGCGGGCGGCCTGACCGACTCCACGCCGTCGAAGTTCAGCTGGAAGATCCTGCCCCCGAAGGGCTGACGCGCGCTACTCCTCGACTACGAGTGTGCTCCAGGCGGGGAGGATCGGCAGGTCGTGCATGTCGATGATGCTCGCCCGGGCCGCCTCGATCTCCTGCCGAGTACCAGTAGCGTTCGAAATCGGCCGGCTGTCCCAGATCGACTCCTGGCGGAAGGAGAGCGGATCGTCGATCGACCGGGTCAGCGACCAGCTGCGGGCGCCGTAGGCGGGCATCTTCGCCGCCGCCGGTTCCCAGAGGTCGAGCCAGCGGTCGGCCCGGAAGGGGGCGATGTGCCAGTCGAGCGTGCAGACCTCCGCCATCAGGAACTCCTCTCCTCGCTAGCTCGCTTCGGGCTCATGCTCCCACCTCGGCCCTGATCGCGCCCGGCCCGTCCTCATTGCGCCCCTCGTCCTCGGATTCGGCGCCGACCAGGATCGAGATCTTGCCGAGATGCTTGTTTTCGTGCAGGAGCTGGTGGGCGTCGGCGACGCCATCGAAGGCCATCGTTTTCCAGATCACAGGCCGGATCTTGCCCTCGGCCATCAGCTGGTTGGCCCGCATGCACTCGTAGGCGTTGGCGAAGTGCGAGCCGATGATCCGCTTCTGGCGCATCCAGAGGTAGCGGACGTCGAAGTCGAGGTGGAAGCCGGAGGTGGCGCCGCAGATGACGACCTTTCCGAACGGCTTGACGACGAAGACCGAGGTCGGGAAGGTCGCGCGGCCGACGTGCTCGAAGACGATGTCGGGCGCGTCGCCGAGGATCTCCTTGACTCGTTTCGCGAACGCGCGCGAGGCCTTGAAGCGCTCCTTGTCCGCCGCCGGGTCGGCGAGGTTCTCGTCGGTCCGCATCATCGCGCCGAACTCGTTGCGGTCGATGTAGTCGACGGCGCCGAGCTGCTTGACGAGCTCTCCCTTCTCGGCCGAGGAGACGACACCGACCGCGTTCGCGCCGGCGGCCTTGCAGAGCTGGGTCGCGAAGACGCCGAGGCCGCCGGCGGCGCCCCAGATGAGGACGTTGTGGCCGGGCTGGAGCTTGCACTGGTCGATCAGCATCCGGTAGGCGGTGAAGTAGGTCAGGCCGTAGGCCGAGGAGTCGACCCAGGAGAGGTTTTGAGGGCGGGGGAGGAGTTGCTGCGCCTGGACCTTGGTGAACTGCGCGAAGGACCCCCAGGTCGTCTCGTATCCCCAGATCTTCTGGCTCGGAGCGGCGAGCGGGTCGAGGCCGTGGACCTCGACGTCCTCGTAGGAGGCCTGGTTGCAGTGGATCACGACCTCGTCGCCGGGCTTCCAGCGGGTGACGCCCTCGCCGACCTTCCAGACGATCCCCGACGCGTCGGAGCCGCCGATGTGGTGCCCGTACTCGGGATGGTCGCCGTAGCCGAACACCGAGACCGGTTTGCCGAGAGCCGCCCAGACGTTGTTGAAGTTGACGCCGGCCGCCATCACGCGGACGATCACCTCGAAGGCGCCCGGCTCCGGGACCTCGATCTGCTCGAGCTGGAAGGCGTCGGTCGGCTCGCCCTCGCGGTCCTGGCGGATCACCCACGCCGCCATCGTCTCCGGCAGCGTCCCGGGCTCCACGTCCAACTTCGCGACTGCGCTGGTGTCGACTGCCAAACCGGCTCCTTCGAGGGTTGAGTTGGTGACCGGCGGCAATCCTAGATCAAGGCTCCGCGTCAGGTTCTCGTCCGGCGCTGCGACTACCTTCACAAGTTCGACGATGAAGGGGACCCGATGACAATTGTGCTGCTAATCGCGCTGCTGCTGGTCGGTGGGCTCGCGGCGTTCCTCGCGGTGCGCGCCTCGCGCCTGGCCGGCGACCTCGAGCGGGCCCGGGCAGAGCGGGACTCCGTCGCCGCCGAGCGCGAGGAGCTGTCCCAGAAGGCGGCGGCGCTGCCCGAGAGCGAGCAGAAGCTGGCGGCCGCCACGGCCCGGCTCGAGGCGATCGAGGCCGAGCGCGACCGGCTCCTCGTCACGGACGAGGACAGGATCGCCGAGACGCACAAACACGTCGGTGATCTTCGCCGCGACCTCGACGAGATCAAGCAGCAGAAGCTGCCCCAGCTTCTCGACCACAGCTCGAAGGCCGCGAGCGGAGCCGAGCGGGTCGAGGCGAGCATGACCACCTGGACGCGGCGGATCGCGAACCCCCAGAGCCGGGGCGCCTTCGGCGAGCTCGCGGTCGAGAACCAGCTGCAGAGCCTCGGGCTCGAGCGTGGCCGCGACTACATGCGCCAGGTCGCCGGAGACGATGGGAAGCTGCGCCCCGACTTCGTGATCAGGGCCGGCGACGCAAGCGTCATCGTCGATGCGAAATTCGCCCTCGACGAGGATCTCGCCGGCATCGACGAGGCGCTCGACGCCGAGAACGAGGACCGCCTCCTCGCCTACGGGAGGAAGCTGCGGGCGAGGGCGGAGGAGCTGGCCAAGCGTGACTACGCGAAGGTCGCCGAGCGGGGCACTCCGATCGTCTTCTTCTATGTGCCCGTCGAGGGCGCCTATGAGGCGCTCCGGGTCCTGCCGAACTTCTCGATCGAGAAGTTCGCCCAGCGCCATCGCGTCTACATGGTCACGCCCTCGCAGCTCGGTTTGGCGCTCGGCTTCGTCGCCCAGGTCGCCCACGAGGCGCGCCGCGGCGAGGAGACCGAGCAGGTGGCGATGGCCCTCAACGACGCCGCCGAGGACCTCGTCGCGATGTTCGACCAGGTCGACCAGCACGGTCGCCATCTGCAGACCGCATTCAAGAGCTACGACAAGCTCGTCGGGATGACCGGGTCTCGCGGCAAGCTCTGGCGCCACGCCTCTCGCGTGTTCGATTTCGCCCGCCGGCTACCCGAGAGCCAGGGCGAAGTGCGGGAGCTCGACCCGCCGCGCTCCGACGCCGGCGAGATCGCCGAGCGTTGGCGCGAGGCAGCTGACGGCTGATCCAAACCTCCGTTGTGCGTCGATACGACGCATAACGGTGGGCTCGTCCGGTCGCGCCTAGGGCAGGAGGACGTCGTTCTCCGACGACGCGCGGTAGCTGCCGACCAGGAGGCGGGCGGACTTGGCGCGGGGGATGCCGGCGGCGCTGATCGTGTAGGTCCCCGGCCGCAGCGCCGCCTCGAACGAGCCGTTGCTATTCGCGAACAGGTTTTCCAGGCTCGCTTCGGTGCCGTTGCCGCGGAGGACGAGTTCCGACTCCCTGTCGGTGAGGTTGGCGGCGACCATGACGACATCGAGCGGGCCGCCGGCATGGAACTGCGGCTGCTTCGCATCGTGGTTCTGGGGAAGCTGGGTGTTGGGTTCGGGCCCGAAGCCGACCTCTTTCGGCTGCACCGAGACGCCGCTGTCGGTTACGACGACGCTGACCCGCGCCGACGGCGAGGGCCGCTGTTCGTTCGGCTGTTCCTCGACGCCGCATCCCGCCGCGCCCAGCGCGACGATCGCGAGCAGGGCGCACCCGAGCGTCCCTCTGCCTCTCCAACCACCCATCGGGGCGGAATCTAGCCGAACGGCAGGTCGACGACGCGCGCCGTAACGCCAGCTTCACCTACCGCGAGCTCGGTCCCGGGCTCGGCCTCGCGGCGGACGATCGCGAGAGCGATCGGCCCGCGAGCGGGGGAGACGCTCGAGCTGCCGATGCTGCCGACCGTCTTCTCACCGAGCCTGAGCTCGGCGCCGGGCTCGGCCGGGGCGCTCAGCTCGAGCCCGCGAAGGTGGCGATTGGGCCGTCCCTTGTAGTGAAGCCGGGCGACCGGCTCCTGGCCGATGTAGCAGCCCTTCGTGAAGCTGACCGCGGCGTCGACGATGCCGGCCTCGGCCGGCATCGTCCCGGTGCTCATCTCGGCGCCGAAGCGGGGGGTCCCGGACTCGATCCGGAGGATCTCGAACGCCTCCTCGCCGACCTCGACCGCGCCGGCGGCGAGGGCCAGCTCGCGAAGGCTCTCGGCGTCCTCGGCGCGGGCGATCAGGTCGACGCCGAGCGCCGTCGCGACACCGAGGACGTCGATCCCCTCCCAGGCGCGGAAGCGCTGGGCGCGCTCGGGCCCGAGGCCCTCGAACCCGCCGACCTCGGGCGCCCGGGGGCCGATCAGCGAGAGGATCGCCCACGCCTCGGTGACGTCCTCGATCTCGACCTCGCGGCCGATGCTGTAGGTGCGGAGGTGGGAGAGGACGGCGCCGGTGGGCTCCGGCTCGAGATCGAGCCATATGCCGCCGCTCGAGAGGCGGAGGACGCGCATGTCGGACTGCAGGTGGCCCTTGCGGTCGAGAAGGGCGGCGTAGCAGCCCTCGTCCTCGCCGAGCGCCTCGATGTCGTTGGTCAGCTGCCCCTGCAGGTACTCGGCGGCGTCGGGGCCGGAGACGAGGATCTTGCCGCGCCCGCTGCGGTCGAGCAGCCCGCATTCCTCGCGCAGCTGGCGGTACTGGGCGTCGAGCTCGACTGTCGGCACGTTTGCCATCGCGACCGATTCTAGGAGCGCACCGGCGCCGGCCGGTTTAGAGTCGTCTAAACTCGTTTTTTGATGGATCAAAATCCTGGCGGGGGCGCTCGCTCGAGGCGACCCAACACAGAGGCGATCGAGGACTACGCGAAGGCGATCTACGCACTCTCGCAGCGGCACCAGGGCCCCGTCCTGACCGGCGAGCTGGCGCAGCGGCTGGGCGTGACGCCGGCGACGGCGACGGCGATGCTCAAGCGTCTCGACGATATGGGCCTCGTCGAGCACACCCTCTACAAGGGTGTCGTCCTGACCGAGGCCGGGGAGCGGGTCGCGCTCGAGGTGATCCGCCACCACCGCCTGATCGAGGCCTATCTCTCCGAGGCGCTCGGGATGCCGGAGGACCGCGTTCACGCCGAGGCCGAGATCCTCGAGCACTACATCTCCGAGGACCTCGAGCTGCTGATCGCCGAGAAGCTGGGCGAGCCGAGCCACGATCCCCACGGCACCCCGATTCCCGGGCCGGACCTGACGCCGCCGCCGGGCGAGGCGCCGGGGCGATGAAGCCTCCGCCGCCCTCCGCCGCAAACCCCACGGTCGAAGACGTCCTCCCGGGCGAGGCGGCGGTCGCCGAGGCCGCGCGCCGCTCCCTCGCCGGTGAGATTCGCGGAGTCGGTCGGGTCTGGCCCTTCCTCGGCCCCGCATTCGTCGCCGCCGTCGCCTACATCGACCCCGGCAACTTCGCCACGAACATCGCCGGCGGCGCCAAGTTCGGCTACCTGCTTCTCTGGGTCGTGCTCGCCGCGAACCTGGTCGCGATGCTGGTTCAGACCCAGTCGGCGAAGCTCGGGATCGCCACCGGCCGCAACCTAGCCGAGCTCTGCCGTGAGCGATTCTCGCGGCGGACCTCGATCGGGCTCTGGATCCAGGCCGAGATAGTCGCGATGGCGTGTGACATCGCGGAGGTCGTCGGCGCCGCCCTCGGCCTCAACCTGATCTTCGGGATCCCGCTGTTCCCGGCGGGCGTGCTCGCCGGCGCCGGAGCCTTCGCGATCCTGGCCCTCCAGCGACTTGGCCTGCGGCGGCTCGAGGCCGGGATCACCGCCCTCGTCGGCGTCGTCGTCGCCTCCTTCGTCGTCGAGCTCTTCAACGCGAATCCCGACGGCGCGGAAGTCGCGCGGCACATGGTCGTCCCCGGACTCTCCGGCACCGAAAGCCTGCTGCTGGCGACCGGGATCGTCGGCGCGACCGTGATGCCCCACGTCATCTACCTGCACTCGGCGCTGACCCAGCGGCGGATCGTCGGCCGCGACGACGAGGAGAAGCGGAAGATCCTGCGGTTCGAGAAGGTCGACGTCGTGATCGCCCTCTCGATCGCCGGCGTCGTCAACCTCTCGATGATGATCGTCGCCGCCGCGCTCTTCCACGAAGGCGGCCTGACCGGGATCGACTCGATCGAAGGGGCATACAGCGGTTTCCAGACGCTGGTCTCGGGCCGCGCCGCGACCGTGTTCGGGATCGCTCTGGTCGCCTCCGGGTTCGCCTCCTCCTCGGTCGGCACGATGGCCGGACAGGTCGTGATGCAGGGCTTCATCCGGCGCCGGATCCCGATCTTCATCCGCCGGGCGATCACCCTCGCTCCGGCGCTGCTGGTCCTGGCGCTGGGGTTCAACCCGACCGACGCCCTGGTTCTGAGCCAGGTCGTGCTCTCCTTTGGCATCCCGTTCGCGCTGGTGCCGCTGCTGCTGATCGCCCGCGACCGTGAGCTGATGGGGTCGCTCGCCAGCCCGCCGTGGCTGAGCGCGGTCTGCGGGCTGCTGGCCGCGGTGATCATCGGTTTCAACGTCTTCCTGCTCGCCGATCTCGCCATCTGATGATCTACGCTGTCGGCGTGGCCTTGGCCGAGGATTTCCAGCAGGTGCTCGACGGGATGCCGTCCGACTGGACCGACCTCGAGCTCGATCTGCGGATCGCCGACGAGAGCCGCTATGTCGACACCGCCGTCGCGCTCAGCCAGGTCAACGCTCAGCCCTTCTCCGAAGCCGACTGGGACTGGCGCCTGCTGGTCGCCAAGGACTTCGGACACGCCGCCGCGGCCGAGAGCGTGCTCGGGGTGCTGAGGCGCCTCGACGAGGCCGGAGTCGTTGGCGAGCTCGCCGTGCGCGAGGTGCGCGAGGGGCGCTCCGAGATCGTCCAGATGTGGGGGCGGCCGGAGAGCGTCCGCGAGGAGTTCCGCCAGCGCCGGGCGATCTAGCGGCCCGCCGATGGCCCGGGTCGCCGCCGTCACGCCGGACCTATTGCTGGGCAGCAAGGTCGAGGCGATGCTGAGCGCCGCCGGCCACGACGTGACCCTGTCGTGGTCGCTGGCCGAGGCCCACGCCGAGGAGGCGGACCTCCTCGTCGCCGACCTCGACACCGAGGACGCGGCGGCGCTGGTGGCGACCGGCGTCCCGGTGCTCGGCTATTACTCGCACGTCGAGGTCGAGACCCGGCGCGCGGCGGAGGCCGCCGGGGTGCTGGTGATCGTGCCGCGCTCGCGGATGGTCCGCGAGCTGCCGGAGCTGGCGGCCTCCCTGCTCAGCCCGGAAGCCTGAACGCCGCGCCGACGTCGAGCGGCCGTTCGAGCAGGCCGTGTTCGAGATCCCAGGCCGCCCACTCGCCGAGCACGGTGGGATCGAGCGGGGCGGGGCGGAGGTCGGGCCGCAGGACCCTGAGCTGGGCGGCCTGGTCGCCGCGATCGAGCGAGGGGACCGAGGCGAGCAGATCGTCGAGTGCCTCGGTCGGGTGGGCGAAGGCGAACTCGTACCCGCGCGTGGTCGCGCGGACGACGGCGTCGACGAGGCCCGGATCGCGGTCGATCGTCAGCTGCGAGGCTGTCAGGACCAGCTCGGGATACGGCGGGGCTCCGTACCGGTTGACTTTGAAGACCCGATTGGGAACGCCGCGGCGGGCGAGGGCGACGGCCTCCGCGTTCCAGAACCCGGTCGCGGCGTCGACCTTGCCTGCGGCTAGCGTCGAGACGGCGTTGAAGCCGATCGTGACCCGGTGCACCCCGGCGGGGTCGCCGCCGTCCGCCTGGAGCTCGGAGTCGACCACGGCTTCGTCCGAGGGAAGCCCGGTGACGCCGACAGTGCGGCCCTCGAGGTCGCGCGGGCGCCGCACCGGGCCGCTGCGGGGAGCGATGATCGCCGCCAGCGGGCGCTGGACGATCGCCATCGCGCCGACGATGTCGAGGCCCTCCTCACGGGCGATCCCGAGGTCGTGGATGTCGAGGATCGCGAAATCGACGCGGCCCGCGGCGAGCAGTTTCGGCACCGCGCCCGGGTCGCCCGGCTCTCGTATCTCGAGGTTGACGCCGGCGTCTTCGTAGTAGCCCCGGCGCTCCGCCGCGTAGACCCCGGTGTGGGCTGCGTTGGGCGTGAAATCGAGCATCAGCGTCGCGCCCTGGGGCGCGCCCGGTTCAGCGCCGCCCCCGCAACCGGCGGCGCCGGCGAGCACGAGGGAGGCCGCCAGCAGCGCGACAGCCGGTCTCATTTCGCGGCAAAACCTAATCGGTTGGCGAATCCAGCTAGACTGCCGCCCGCAAAACCCACTTGGGATCAAGGGAAAGAGGAGGGGTTACCTAGTGCAGGAACGAGGACTTGCGGCATATCTCGCAGAGTTGATCGGCACTTTCCTTCTGGTGTTCTTCATCACGAGCGTCGTCGTGCTGTTCGTGGCCACCGGAAGCCAGGCTCAGTTCGGCTCGGACTTCGCCGTCGTAGGTCTCGTCCACGCGTTTCTCCTGTTCGGGCTGATCGTGATGTTCGGCGTCGTCAGCGGCGGACACTTCAACCCGGCCGTGACTCTGGCGGCGGCGGCGATCAGGCGGATCAACCCGATCGACGCCGCGATCTACATGCTGGCCCAGCTCTCGGGCGGCGTGCTCGGGGCGCTGCTCACGAAGGGTTTGCTCGTCGATGAGGGGAGGGCGTCCCATTACGGCGCCGTGCAGGTGAGCGGACTGCTCGAAAGCAATTTCCGAGGTTCGATCGTCGAGGCGATCGGGACCTTCTGCCTGGTCCTGGTGATCCTCGCCGCGGTCTACTCGAAAAAGAGCTTCAAGGAGTGGGCGCCGCTCGCGATCGGCACCACCCTTGGCTTCATCGTCATGGTCGGCGGCCCGCTGACCGGCGGCTCCTTCAACCCGGCCCGCTGGTTCGGGCCGGCGCTGGTCGGCAACGAGTGGGGCGGCGTCTGGCCCTATCTCGTCGGGCCGATCGTCGGCTCGCTGCTCGCGGCCGCAGTGTTCAGGTTCGTGCTCGAGCCCGGCGGAGCGCCGCCGACGGATTCGCCCGAGCCGATCAAGAAAGCATCGGCGCCGAGCTCGAAATCCGGGTCCTCGACGAAACCGGCGACCGCCGACTGAGGCCGGTCCCACCGCGATAACCGCCGGGCCCGATCGGGCCCGGCGGGTTGCAGTAGCGTGACGGGGGTGCGCCGGGTCACCTTCTCTCGGAACTACACGCTCTCCCTCTCGCGCACCTGCCAGTGCTACTGCAAGTACTGCGCGTTCGCGACCAGGCGCGCCCACATCCACCCGCCGGACGAGGTCGAGCGCCGGCTCGACGAGGCCCTGCGGCACAACGCGAAGGAGCTCCTCGTCCTGACCGGCGAGCGGCCCGAGGTCAACCCGGAGGTCGCGGCCCGCCTCGCCGAGTGGGGCCACGCCGACTTCACCTCCTACGTCGTCTGGGCCTGCGAGCGGGCGATCGAGCGGGGGATCCTGCCGCACACCAACATCGGGGTCCTGGGGCGCGGTGACCTCGCCCGCCTGCGCGAGGTCACAGCCTCGCAGGGGTTGATGCTGGAGTCGATCTCGGAGCGGCTGATGGACACCGTCCACGCCGGCTCCCCGACCAAGCACCCGGCGCGCCGTCTCGAGACGATCGAGGCCGCCGGCGAGCTCCGGATCCCCTTCACCTCGGGCATCCTCGTCGGCATCGGCGAGACCGAGGACGAGCGCGTCGAATCGCTCGAAGCGCTCGCCGGCGTGCACTCGCGCCATGGGCACCTCCAGGAGATCATCCTCCAGAACTTCGTTCCTCATCCGCGGTACTACGGGCGCGAGGTCGCCGACATCGCCGACGATGCTGCTCGCGAAAGGTGGGGGAATGGGAATGGGGCATCCCCCCTCGGAGCAACAGCCGTGGAGGGGGTCGGCGGGGCATCCCCCTCCGCAGCAACAGCCGTGGAGGCTGCGTCGGGGGACGCCCCGCCGCCTCTGCCGAGCTGGGCGGGCGAGGTGTCGATCGATGAGATGAAGCGGTTGATCGGGGAGTGCCGGCGGTTGATGCCGGACGTGGGGATCCAGGTGCCCCCGAATTTGTCCGAGTGGTGGCCGGAGTTGGTGGAGGCCGGGGCGACCGATTTAGGGGGGTTGTCGGCGAACGGTGACCACATCTCTCCGGAGGAGCCGTTCCCAAGCCCGCACCAGGTGCGGAAGGAGCTGGCGCCCCGGGGGTATGCGCTGACCGAGCGGCTCTGCGTCTACCCCCAGTACATGGACCCGGAGTGGATCGAGCAGGGGGTCCTCGACGTGATCAAGCTGAAGTACTGGAGCTTCATCCCGCGCCGGGGCTCGGGCCGGAGGCGCGAGGAGTCGCTCGACCCCGGGCTGGCTAGCCGGGCGATCGCCCGCGGCCGCGATGGGGAGGAGCTGAACGAGGACGAGCTGACCGCCCTGTTCGCCGAGACGCGGCCCGAGGTGATCGAGGAGATGCGGGCCGCCGCCGACGAGCTCCGCGCCGAGCTGGCGGGCGACCGGGTCACGTTCGTCGTCAACCGCAACATCAACTTCACCAACATCTGCGTCGTCGGCTGCGCCTTCTGCGGCTTCGGCCAGGGCCGGCGCTCGCCGGACGCCTACGAGGTCTCCGAGGAGGACTTCGCGGCCCGGGTCCGCGAGGCGGTCGAGTACGGCGCGACCGAGATCTGCATGCAGGGAGGGATCCATCCCGACCTGACGCTGGAGGAGTATGGGAAGTGGTTGCGGTTGGCCAAGGACGTCGCCCCCCAGCTCCACCTCCACGCCTACTCGCCGATGGAGGTCCACTACATGTGCGAGCGCTCCAGCAGGGGCCCGGACGAGGTCTTCGAGTACCTGCTCGAGTGCGGGCTCGGCTCGACGCCGGGCACCGCGGCCGAGGTCCTCGACGACGGCGTGCGGCAACGGATCTCGCCCAACAAGCTGCCGGTCGAGCGCTGGGTCGAGATCATCGAAGCCTCCCATCGCGCCGGGCTGCGCTCGACCTCGACGGTGATGTTCGGCCACATCGAGGAGCCGCGCGAGCTCGCCCGCCACATGCGGGTGGTGCGGGCGTTGCAGGAGAGGACCGGCGGCATCACCGAGTTCGTCCCGCTCAGCTTCATCCCGTTCAACACGATGCTCGGCCGCACCCACGGGATCGAGGAGATCTCGCGGGCCGAGAACCTCAAGCACACGGCGGCGTTCAGGCTGGCGCTGGGGAGGTCGATCCCCAACCTGCAGGCGAGCTGGGTGAAGATGGGCCTGGACGCGGCGACCGAGTCGCTGCGCTGGGGGGTCAACGACCTCGGCGGGACGCTGATGGAGGAGAACATCTCGCGGATGGCCGGATCCCAGCACGGCGTCCGCCTCGATCCCGAGCAGCTGATCGGGGCCGCGCGCGCCGCCGGGCGGACCCCGGCGCAACGATCGACCCTCTACGACTTGATCGAGACCTACTAACCGAATAATCTCCTGCGATCGCTACTCATTCTTCGGTAGCTAGGGGAGGTTCTTCGGGACTGGCAGTGGCCTCACTGCTTGCGCTGTTCGCTGCCCTCGCGGCGGCGGCGTTGCTGATCGCCCGTCCCTGGGAAGACGAGAGCCTCGCCCCGAGCCTGACCGCCTCGCCGGGCGTCGGGGTCGGCCTCGAGAACTCGGTCCCGGTCGCGCCGGGCCGCCAGGTCGCCCTCGCGCAGGCCGTCCGCGCTCCGACGGGAGTGGCGGTCCTGGCCGCAAAGCCGGTGCCGGCCACGGGTGGAGGCGGCCCGGCCGCGACGATCGCCGTCGCAGCCGCCCGGCCGCTCTCCTCACCGGCGGCGCCCCCGCCGGCGGCGCCTGCGCCCGCGCCGGTCGCCGAACCCGAACCCGAACCGATCTCGACACCGATCGCGGCGCCCGCTCCGCAGCCCTCGACCGAGCTCGTCGCGGATGGGGGCGAAACCCCGGCTGCGCCGGGCACCGCCCCGGAAACCGGCGGGCGGCCGCCCCGGGTCACGCGCGGGATGGTCGGCGATGGCCGCACCGCGCGGGTGATCCGGCTGACCGGCGAACAGCCGGGCTCGGAGCTGGTCCTCGGCGACGCGGCCACCGGGGTGCCGACCCAGATCCAGGAGGGCGACGAATACGCCCTCTCCCTCTCCTTCAACATCGGCTCGATGACCTACGGCGAGCCCGAGGCCGACAACGTGATGGTCGAGTTCACCGACGAAGCCGGAGAAAACCGCACCTTCGGCCTCCAGCTCTGGCAGGCCGCGATCGGCGACCCGCAGTCCCTCGGCCGGGGCCTGTGGGCGAGCGGGGAGGCGATGGGGGGCGATCGGCTCCTGGCCTCGCCCACCGAGGCGGCCTGGCACGAACTCGAGATCGATTTCAGGGCCTCCGCGCAGGGGGACGGCTTCTACGCGCTCTTCCTCGACGACGAGCTGGTCGACGCCCGCACGGGCGTCAGCCTGATTCCCGGCGGCAGCACCGCCGCCCAGATCGCGATCGGCCTCCTCCGCGACTCGACCGTGGTGCGGGGAGCCTCCGAACTTCGCCTCGGCCCGGCCACCCTGGAGCCGCTCGGATCCTGAGCCGATGCGGGCGATGGTCCTGGAGCGGCAGCGCGAGCCCCTCCGGCCGGCCGAGCTGCCCGCGCCGGAGCCCGCCGCCGGCCAGGTCCTGATCTCGGTATCGGCGTGCGGTGTCTGTCGCACCGACCTCCACATCGCCGACGGCGACCTGACCGAGCCGAAGCTGCCGCTCGTCCTCGGGCACCAGATCGTCGGCAGGGTCGTCGAGCTGGGCGAGGGGTCGGACCGGTTTGCGGTCGGCGATCGGGTCGGCGTCCCCTGGCTCGGCTGGACCTGCGGCGAGTGCCGCTACTGCCTCAGCGGGCGGGAGAACCTCTGTGATCGCGCCCGCTTCACCGGTTACGACATCGACGGCGGCTACGCCGAGATGGCGGTCGCCGACGAGCGCTACTGCCTGCCGATTCCCGACCGCTACGCCGACGCCAAGGCGGCGCCGCTGCTCTGCGCCGGATTGATCGGGTACCGGGCGCTGCGCCTCGTCGGCGACGCCGAGCGGATCGGGTTCTACGGCTTCGGCGCCTCGGCACACATCCTCTGCCAGGTCGCGGTTCATCAGGGGCGGCGCGTGTTCGCGTTCACCCGCGAGGGCGACGCCGAGGGGCAGGCATTCGCTCTCAGCCTCGGCGCTGAGTGGGCGGGCTCATCCGAGGAGCGGCCGCCCGAGGAGCTCGACGGAGCGATCGTCTTCGCCCCGGTCGGCGAACTGATGCCGATGGCGCTGCGGGCAAGCGCGAAGGGGGCGCGGGTGATCAGCGCCGGCATCCACATGAGCGACATCCCCTCGTTCCCCTACAAGATCCTCTGGGAGGAGCGATCGCTTGGGTCGGTCGCGAACCTGACCCGGGGCGACGGCGAGGAGTTCTTCGCGCTTGCCGAGGAGGCGCCGATCGAGACCGACGTCGAGGTCCACCCGCTGAGCGGCGCCAACGAAGCGCTGGAGTCGATCCGCAGCGGTTCCCTCCGCGGCGCCGCCGTGCTCGTGGTCACATGATCTGGATCAGCGCATCAAGTTCACCAGGTAATGGACGGTGAACTTGATGGTGAGGCCTAGCGGAAGAGGTCCTCGTCGGGAGGGCGGCGGAGGGCGGCGGCGCCCGGGCCAGCGTCCTCGGTGACGAAGCGGTCGAGCCCGCGGACGATCACCGCCGGAACCCGGCTCGCCTTGTCGCGGATGAGGTCGGCCGCCGCCGCGGCCTCGTCGGCCACCGCGATCTGGGTTGCTTCGAGGGTGCGCCCGCCGCCGTCCTCGCGGCCCCGCCAGTCGTCGATCGGGGTGAGCCCGGCGCACCCGATCGCGACCTCGGCCTGGCCCAGCCGCCAGGCCCGCCCGAAGCTGTCGGAGACGACGACGGCGACCCGACGCGACGACGCCGCCTCGATCGCCGCCCGGATCCGGCGGGCCGAGGCGTCGGGGTCCACGGGCAGGAGGGCGACCGACCCCTCGGGCAGGTTCGAGCTGTCGATGCCGGCGTTGGCGCAGACGAAGCCGTGATGGGTCTCGACGATAAGGGCGCTGCGCTCGGCCCGCAGGACGTTGGCGCTCTCGGCGAGAATCAGCTCGACGAGGGCCGGGTCCTTGCCGAGGACGGCGGCGAGCCGGCGAGCCTCGGCGCCGGGGATCGCGGCGTGGAGGTGGATGACCCGTCCCTCCGCCTTGGAGACGATCTTCTGCGAGACGATGACGACGTCGCCGTCGCGGAGCGCGACACGGGCGGCGATCTCCTCGCCGACGGACATCCCCTCGCCGAACTCGGGCAGCCCCTCGATCGGAAGGACTTGAAGTTCGCTCACAGATATGCCTCGCGCTTCGCTCGCTGCGCGAAGAGACAGAGACGGCTCATTGGGCTCGCTCCGCGCTCACAGCCCGAGAACCTTCGCGGTGCGGCGGGCGCGGCCCGGGCGGGACTCGAGCTTGCGGGTGAGGGCGACGACGTCGGCCGGGGTGTCGAGGTCGAGGCCGAGCGAGGCGAGCTCCTCGACCCCGTACGGGATACCCGCCTCGCGCGCGGCGGCGACGTGGCGGGCGCAGCTTCCCTCGCCGAAGGAGGGGCGGATCGACCCCGGCGGGGCGAGGACGAGGGCGTTGGTTCCGGTCCCGTGCCGGTCGGGAACGATGCCGGCGTAGCGCTCGGGGACGCCGGTGAGGAGCCGGTCGAGCTCACGCGGGTCGAGCAGTGGGCAGTCGCCGGGGAGGAGGACGACGCACTCGGCCCCCTGGGCGGCCGCGCGCTCGATCCCGAACAGGGTCGCCTCCGAATGGCCGGCGTTTGGCGTGTCGGGGATCAGCTCGGCGCCCGCGTCAGCCGCCGGCCCTGCCGCCCCCGGCTCGTCGCTGACGACGATGGTCCGCTCGACCATCCTGGCGTCGGCGATGGCCTCGAGCACGTCGGCGAGCATCGCGGCGACGAGGGCCCGGCGCCTGTCGTCGTCGATGCCGGCGGCCAGCCTCCGCTTTGCCTCGGTGAACCGCTTGACGGGGAGTACAGCTGTCGCCTTCAAACTTCACTCAAGCTAGCGGCAAGGTCGAGGACGATGCGCGCCAGCAGGGCCCGTGCGGCGGCGCTGTCCATCAGCGTCGGCGCGGCCTGGGTTGTGACCTCATCCGGAGGCGGGTCGGGGTCGTCCCGGTCGACGACCATCGCGTCGAGCAGCCCGGAGTAGAGCGAGGCGACGCCGGCGGCGGTCGACGGCCGCCCGACCGCGGCCATGAACCGCTCGGTCGGGCCTTTGACGACCTCGCCGGCGACGAAGGGGCTGACTGCGACCACGGGGGCGCCGGCCTCGGCGATCGCCGTCCGCATCCCGGGCATCGCGAGGATCGGGCCGATGCTGATCACCGGGTTGGAGGGGCCGATCACGATCGCGTCGGCGTCGCCGAGTGCGGCGAGGACCTCGGCGCTCGGCTCGGCCTCGGCGATCCCGTCGAGCTCGACCCCGGTCACCTCGGGCTGGCCGCGGTGGATGATCAGGTACTCCTGGATGTCCCAGCGCCCGGCGGCGGTCAGGACCTTTGTCCGCACCGGGGAGTCGGTCATCGGCAGCACCCGCGCCTCGACCCCGAGCGCGGTCGCGATCTGCGCCTGGGCCGCGGTCTGGGTCCCGCCCTCGTCCATGAACTGGCGACGGTAGAGGCAGGTGGCGAGGTCGCGGTCGGTGAGCCCGAACCAGTCCGGCGCCCCGAGCTGGACGAGGCGCTCGAAGACGGTGAAGGAATCGTCGCGGATGCCCCAGCCGCGCTCGGCGTCGATTTCCCCGCTCAGCCAGTAGGTGACGAGGTCGGGGTCGGGGGAGACGTGGACGCCGAGGGTCTCGATGTCATCGCCGGTGTTGGCGATCACCGAGAGGTCGGCGCCGATCTCCTCCTGCAGCCCGGCGCCGAGCTTGGCGCCGCCGGTGCCGCCGGCGAGAAGAGCGACCCTCACCGCGGCCCTAGGCCCAATGGTCGCCGTCGGGGAGGCCGGTGATGCGGATCCCGGCGTGGATCTTGTAGCGGGTGTTGATCGAGATCAGGAGCGGCGTCAGCTGCTCGACGATCCGGGCCGTCTCGAGGGCTCCGGCGTTCACCGGGCGGAGGCCTGGGATCGCCTCGATCAGGCGCGCGACGCGGGCCTTGTCGTCCTTGCGGTCGCCGCAGATCAGGATGTCCTCGTCGAGCTCGGCGTCGAGGTCGCACAGGGCCGGCGCCGAAACCGTGTGCAGGGCCGAGACGACGGTGACGCCGTCGGGGACCATCTCCTCGGCCTGCTGGGCCGCCGAGCCCTGCCAGACCCCGAGCGAGCGGGTCGCCTTGCCGCCCACCGCGGCCGCGAGCGGGACGGTGCAGTCGACGAGGATCTGGCCCGGCTCGAGCGCCTCACGGAGGTTGTTGAGGTTCTCCGACTGGGCGCGGAAGGGGACGGTGAGGAAGACGATCTTCGCCCGGCGCGCCGCATCGGCGTTGAGCAGGCCCTCGACCTCGGCGCCCGGGACCCGATCGCGGATCCGTGCCGCCGCTTCCGCGGCTCGCTCGGCCGAGCGCGAGCCGATCACGATCTCCTGCCCGGCCCTGGCCCAGCGCAGCGCCATGCCTGCGCCGAGCGCCCCGGTTCCGCCGACTATCGGGATGGGCTCGGTCAGAGCCGAGAGTTTATTGTGGGCGGCCGTGAGGCTCGAGGGCAGGAAGGCTTTGGTCACCGGCGGCGCCGGCGGGATCGGCGCCGCGACCACGGCACGGCTCGCCGCCGAGGGCGCCGAGGTCTGGGTCGGCGATGTCGACCTCGCGGGAGCCGAGCGGGTCGCGGGGGAGATCAACGGCCACCCGATCGAGCTCGACGTGACCGATCCCGAGGCGGCGCGCGCCGCGGTCGAGGCCGTCGGCACCCCCGACATCCTCGTCAACAACGCCGGCACCGACGAGTTCGGCTTCTTCACCTACACCACGCCGGACCAGTGGCAGCGGGTGATCGCGGTCAATCTCGGCGGCGTCCTCAACTGCACCCACGCCGCGCTCGGGCCGATGCAGGAGGCGGGTTACGGCCGGATTGTCAGCATCTCCTCGGAGGCGGGCCGCGTCGGGTCGAAGGGCTCGGCCGTGTACTCGGCGGCGAAGGGCGGCGTGATCGCGTTCATGAAGGCGATCGGGCGCGAGAACGCCCGTTACGGGATCACCGCCAACTCGATCGCGCCGGGGCCGATCGAGACGCCGCTGCTGATGGGCGCCAGGGAGTTCGGCGAGATCGGCGAGAAGGTGATCGAGACGATGAAAGAGGCGACGCAGCTGAAGCGACTCGGACAGCCCGAGGAGGTCGCCGCCGCGGTCGCCTTCCTCGCCTCCGACGACGCGACCTATGTGACCGGCGAGACGCTCGGCGTCAGCGGCGGCCTCGGAATGGTTTGAGGATGGGGCTGGAGCCCGGAATCGAGCGCAGCGACGAGTTCGTCGTCGCCGACCGGATGCTGACCGACGTCGGCGGGTCGATCGGGTCGAGCGTCCTCTCGACGCCGGGGATGATCGCGGTGATGGAGGGCAGCTCGGCGATGCTCGCGCTCGAGAACCTGCCGGAGGGCAGCGCGACGGTCGGGTTCGAAGTCTGCATCAAGCACGTCGCCGCGGCGGCCGAGGGGGCGACCTGTACGGTCAGGACGGTCCTGCGCGAGGTGGTCGAAGGCCGCAAGCTCCGCTTCGACGTCGAGGTGACTGAGGGCAAGCGGACGATCGGCGTCGGCACCCACGAGCGCCGCGTGATCGCCGTCGGCGAGCTCGGCTGAGGCGGGCCGCCGCCTACCCTTCGACCATGGCCGAGCTTCCAAGCAGCGTCCGGATCCGCGAGGTCGGGCCGCGCGACGGGTTCCAGAACGAGCCGGAGGAGATCGCGACCGCCGACAAGGTGAGGCTGATCGACCTCCTCTCGGGCTCGGGCCTGGGGCGGATCGAGGTGACCTCGCTCGTGCGGCCGGAGGTGATCCCGCAGCTAGCCGATGCCGAGGAGGTGCTGGCCGCCGTCCAGCGCCGCGAGGGCGTCTCGTTCTCGGTCCTGATCCCGAACGAGCGCGGGCTCGAGCGGGCGTTGGCGATGCGGGACCGGTTCGACGAGATCAACGTCTTCGTCTCCGCCTCGGAGACCCACAACCGAAAGAACGTGAACCGTTCGATCGAGGAGTCGCTGGCGGGGCTCGAGCGGACGCTGGCGACGGCGACCGAGGCGGGCCTGCGCTGCGAGGGCGTGATCTCGGTCTCGTTCGGCTGCCCCTACGAGGGCGAGGTGCCCGAGGAGCGGGTCTTCGGGATCGCCGAGCGCCTCGCCGCCGCCGGTTGCGAGGAGATCGGGTTCGGCGACACGACCGGGATGGCGAACCCGCGCCAGGCGCAGGGGTTCTTCGTGGCGGCCCGCGAGCGGCTTTCGGGGGTCGAGCTGACCGCCCATTTCCACAACACCCGGGGCCAGGGACTGGCCAACGTGCTGGCGGCGCTCGGGGAGGGGGTCGAGTCGTTCGAGTCGAGCTTCGGCGAGCTCGGCGGCTGCCCGGTCCCGCCGGGGTCGACTGGAAACATCGCGACCGAGGACCTGGTCTCGATGCTGGACGAGATGGGGATCGGGACCGGGGTCGACCTGCCGCGGCTGATCGAGGCGGCGCGGGCCGCCCAGGAGACCCTCGGCCGGCCGCTCGGCGCCCACGTCCTGCGCGCCGGGCCGGTCGAGTGGGATGGGAGCGAGTAGGGTGGCGGCGATGAAGAGCGATGCATTCCGCCGCGCGGCCGAGCAGAAGGACTTCTCCGCGGGCGCCGAGCTGTTCGCGCCCGACGTCGTCTTCCGCAGTCCGGCCGTCTTCAAGCCCTACGAGGGGATCGAGGCGCTGGGCGTGCTGCTGGGCAACGTCGCCGAGGTGTTCGAGGATTTCCGTTACGTCGACCAGGTCGAGACCGGCGACACCGCGGTGCTCGTCTTCGAGGCCAGGGTCGGCGACAAGGAGCTGAACGGCGTCGACGTCCTCCGCTTCGACGAGGACGGTCTGATCAAGGAGATGATGGTGATGGTCCGCCCGGCCAGCGGCCTGATGGCCCTGGGCGAGGAGATGGGCCGCCGACTCACCGCCGCCGGCAGCTAGGCTCGGCGAACCGTGACCGATATCCGAGCCGCCCTAGAGGCTGCCCTCTCCGGTGGCCCGCAGCGCCACCACGAGAAGACCGAGGAGCAGGGCAAGCTGCCGGTGCGCGAGCGGGTCGAGCGTCTGGTCGATCCCGGCTCGTTCACCGAGGAGGCGCTGCTCGCCAACTGGGACCAGGAGGGCCTCGGGGCCGACGGCGTCGTCACCGGCACGGCGACGATCGACGGGCGCCGGGTGGCGCTGATGGCGAACGATCCGACGGTGAAGGCCGGCTCCTGGGGGCCGAAGACCGTCGAGAAGATCCTCCGCGTCCAGGAGCGGGCCCTGAGCCTGCAGGTGCCGATGGTCTACCTCGTCGACTCGGCCGGAGCGCGGATCACCGACCAGGTCCAGATGTTCCCCGGGCGTCGCGGCGCGGGCCGGATCTTCCACAACGAGGTCCGGCTCTCGGGCCAGGTGCCGCAGGTCTGCCTGCTGTTCGGCCCGAGCGCCGCCGGGGGCGCCTACATCCCCGCCTTCTGCGACGTCGTGATCATGCGCGACGGCAATGCCTCGATGTACCTGGGGTCGCCGCGTATGGCTGAGATGGTGATCGGGGAGAAGGTGACGCTGGAGGAGATGGGCGGGGCGAGGATGCACACTGGCGTCTCGGGCTGCGGCCATTTCCTCGTTGCCGGCGACGAGGAGGCGATCGACCTCGCGCGCCGCTACCTGTCGTTCATGCCCGAAAACTGGCGCCAGGCCCCGCCCGCGGCCGAGGCCGCGGCCCCCGCCTCCGACGCCGCGATCGCCGAGATCCTGCCGGCGGACGAGAACCAGGCCTTCGACATGGCCGAGGTCCTCGACGCCCTGCTCGACGCCGGCTCGTTCCTCGAGGTCCACCGGCGCTGGGCGAAGGAGCTGGTCGTTGGCTACGGGCGGCTCGATGGGAAGGCGATCGGGGTGGTCGCCAACCAGCCGCGCCAGAAAGGCGGCGTCCTGTTCGTCGACTCGGCCGACAAGGCGGCGCGGTTCATCCAGACCTGCAACGCCTTCAACATCCCGCTGCTGTTCCTCGCCGACGTCCCCGGCTTCATGATCGGGACCGCGGTCGAGCGCCAGGGGATCATCCGCCACGGGGCGAAGATGATCAGCGCTGTCTCCGAAGCGACGGTGCCGAAGATCTCGGTGATCGTCCGCAAGGCCTACGGCGCCGGCCTCTACGCGATGGCTGGGCCGGCGTTCGAGCCGGACTGCTGCATCGCGCTGCCGACCGCCTCGATCGCGGTGATGGGGCCGGAGGCGGCGATCAACGCCGTCTTCTACAACCAGATCCAGGCGATCGAGGACGAGTCCGAGCGCGAGGCCTTCGTCGCCGCGAAGCGGGACGAGTACGCGGCCGACATCGACATTCTCCACCTCGGATCGGAGCTGGTGATCGACGCGGTGGTCGACCCAGCGGACCTGCGCGCGGAGCTGATCCGCCGCTTCGCCGTTGCTGAGAGCAAGAGCCGCGACTTCGCCGAGCGGCGCAACCCGGTGACACCCGCCTAGCTGTGACGTGCCGTGAGTTAGCCGCCCATATGGGCGGCTAACTCACGGCACGTCGGTGATTGCATAGCCTCGGCGATGGTGGAGCCGCCCCCTGCGATCGACGTCGACGGCCTCCGCGTCAGCCGCGGCGGCCGGCCCGTCCTCCATGACCTCTCGTTCACGGTTCCTCCGGGCCGGATCACGGGCCTGCTCGGGCCGAGCGGCTGCGGGAAGACGACGCTGATGCGCTCGATCGTCGGCGTCCAGATCGTCGAGGCCGGCGGGGTGGGGGTGTTGGGCCTGCCGGCGGGCTCGCCGGCTCTGCGCCGGCGGGTCGCCTACGTCACCCAGGAGCCCTCCGTCTACGGCGACCTCAGCGTCTGGGAGAACCTGCGCTTCTTCTGCCGGGTGCTGGGAGTCGGCTCCGCTCGGGCCGGCGAGGTGATCGCGACCGTCGACCTCGAGGCGCATGCCGACAGCGTCGTGTCGCGGCTCTCGGGCGGCCAGCAGGCGCGTGCATCGCTGGCGACGGCGCTGCTGGGCGAGCCCGAGGTGCTGGTCCTCGACGAGCCGACCGTCGGCCTCGACCCGGTGCTGCGCCGTGACCTCTGGGCGATGTTCAGGCGCCTCGCGGAGAGTGGGACGACGCTGCTCGTCTCCAGCCATGTGATGGAGGAGGCGGAGCACTGCGACGAGCTGCTGCTGATGCGCGACGGCCGCCTGCTCGCGGTCGAGAGCCCCGAGGGCCTGCGACGCCGGACCGGCGAGCAGCAGCTCGATGCCGCGTTCCTGGCGCTGATCGAGACCAGGGGCAAGGCATGAGCCCGCGGGCGACGGGGGCGGTCGCGATCCGGGTCCTCTCGCAGTTGCGGCGCGACCCGCGGACGGTGGTCCTGATGCTCGGCGTCTCGCCCTTCCTGCTGACTCTTCTGCGCGGCGCCTTCGACCAGAACATCGAGGCCTTCCAGCAGGTCGGCGGCCCGCTCGTCGGGCTTTTCCCGTTCAGCACGATGTTCGTCGTCACCTCGATCACGATGTTGCGCGAGCGGACGACGGGGACGCTGGAGCGGCTGATGACTCTGCCGCTGGCGAAGCTCGACGTGCTGTTCGGCTACGGGGCGGCGTTCGCGCTGGTCGGCACGCTGCAGGCGCTGATCGCCGCGCTCGTCGCCTTCGGTCCGCTCGGGCTGGAAGTGGAGGGCTCGACCCTCGCGGTCGTTGCCCTCGCCGTCGGCAACGCACTGCTCGGGATGTCGCTCGGGCTCTTCGTCAGCGCCTTCGCCCGGACCGAGTTCCAGGCGGTCCAGTTCATGCCCGCGATCGTCTTCCCGCAGCTGCTTCTCTGCGGGCTGTTCGTGGCCCGCGACGAGATGATCGGGGTGCTGCAGGTCGTCTCGTACACGATGCCCCTGACCTACGCCTACGAGGCCCTGCACGACGTGACGACGACCGGTTCGCTCGGCCCGCGCGGGGCGCTGGACGTTTCGGTGATCGTCGGCGCGACGGTGCTCTTCATCGCGCTCGGGGCCGTGACCCTGCGCCGCCGCACGCCCTAGGTGGGCGCGTCGATTCGCTCGCCCAGCTCGACGAACCAGTCGAGGGCGGCCGGGTTGGCGAGGGAGTCGCGGCTCGCCGCCTTCTCCGGAGGGGTCCCCATCAGGATCCGCTTGACTGGGACCTCGAGCACCTTGTTGCTGAGGGTGCGCGGGACCTCGGGGATCGCGAACACCTCGTCGGGCACATGGCGCGGGGAGCAGCTCTCGCGGATCCGACGGGCGATCTCGGCTCGCAGCTTGTCGTCCAGCTCCGCTCCCTCGCGTAGGACCACGAACAGCGGCATCCAGCCGTCGGTGCCGGGGCGGGGGACGTCGACGACGAGCGCGTCGAGGACGTCGTCGACGGCGAGGACCGCGCGGTAGATCTCGCTCGTCCCCATCCGGACGCCGGCGCGGTTGATCGTCGAGTCGGAGCGGCCGTAGATGATCGCCGTCCCGCGCGAGGTGATCTCGATCCAGTCGCCGTGCCGCCAGACCCCGGGGTACTGCTCGAAGTAGCTGGCGCGGTAGCGGCTGCCGTCGGGGTCGCCCCAGAAGAAGACCGGCATCGAGGGCATCGGCTTGGTGACGACGAGCTCGCCGACCCGGTCGATGACCGCGTTGCCGTCCTCATCCCAGGCCTCGACCGCGGCGCCGAGGGCGCGGGCCTGGAGCTCACCGCGGTAGACCGGGAGCAGCGGGGTGCCGCCGACGAAAGCGGTGCAGAGGTCGGTTCCGCCGCTGGTCGAGAACAGCCAGGTGTCGGCGCCGAGCTGATCGTAGATCCAGTCGAAGCCTTCGGGGGAGAGGGGGGAGCCGGTCGAGCCGACCGCCTTGAGGCGGCTGAGGTCGCGGCCCTCGCCGGGGATGATGCCGTCCTTCATGCAGGCGGCGATGTAGGCGGCGCTGGTGCCGAACATCGTGATCCCCGCCCGCTCGGCGAGGTCCCAGAGGACGCCCATGTCGGGGTGGCCGGGGTTGCCGTCGTAGAGGACGATCGCGGCGCGGGTGAGCAGGCCCGAGACGATGAAGTTCCACATCATCCAGCCGGTTGTCGTGAACCAGAAGAGCCGGTCGCCGGGGTGGGCGTCGACGTGGAGGTGGAGCTTCTTCAGGTGCTCGAGCAGGATCCCGCCCTGGCCCTGGACGATCGCCTTCGGCAGGCCAGTCGTGCCGGAGGAATAGAGGACCCAGAGCGGGTGGTCGAAGGGGACGCGCTCGAAGCCGAGCTCGGCGCCCTCGCCGGCAGCGAGCAGGTCCTGCCAGGTCATCGCCGCGTCGAGGCCGGCGATGTCGGGGTCGGGCTCGAGGTAGGGGAGGAAGACGGTGCGCTCAAGACTCGGCATCGCCGCCTGCAGCTCGGCGACGACGTCGCGGCGGTCGAAGTCGCGGCCGCCGTAGCGGTAGCCGTCGACCGCGAACAGGACCCTGGGCTCGATCTGCGCGAAGCGGTCGATGACGCTCGCAGGGCCGAAGTCGGGGGAGCAGCTCGACCAAACGGCGCCGATGCTGGCCGTCGCCAGGAAGGCGACGATCGCCTCGGGGATGTTCGGCATGTAGGCGACGACGCGGTCGCCGCGCTCGACCCCGAGCCCGCGCAAGCCGGCCGCCACGGAGGCGACCTGGTCGCGAAGCTCGCCCCAGCTCAGCTCGTCGAGGTCGCGAAGCTCAGAAGCGTGAAGGATGGCGATCTCGGAGGGGTCCTTGCCGGCGAATACGTGCTCGGCGTAGTTGAGGCTGGTGCCGGGGAACCATTCCGCCCCCGGCATCTCGCGGCTGCCTAGGACTGGGACGGGGTTGCCGTCGGCCTGGACGTCGAAAAACTCCCAGATCGCCGACCAGAACCCCTCGAGGTCCTCGACGGACCAGCGCCAGAGCGCGTCGTAGCCGTCGAGCTCGAGATCGCGCTCGGTCGCCAGCCACTCGATGAATTCGGTCATCCTCGCCCGCTCGGTGAGGCCGATGGGCGGGTCCCAGAGCTTCTCCGGAGCGCTCGTGCTCAAGGGGTCATCACGGAGTCGGCGCTTCGCGCCTGTTCACGGTCGAGCTCGTAGGGGTCGTGCGAGCAGATCAGCCGCACCCGGTCGCCGTCGGCCGCCGCCAGCTCGCGCAGCCGCTCGCCGTTGGCGCGGCGGGCCCCGTTGTCGACGGCCGTGATCGTCTGGAACAGGCCGAGCATCGAAGGGCAGGACGGTTCGTCGCCGAGCTGGCCGTGGTGGAAGTAAGCGTCGCCGGCGTGGAGGAGCCAGCGGTCGCCTTCGTCGATCGCGACGCCGGTGTGGCCCGTCGTGTGTCCCGGCAGAGGAACGAGCAGGACCTCGACGTCGAGGCCGGGCAGGATTCGCACGCTGTCGAACCCGTGCCACTGGTCGCCTTCGACGGTGTGCTCGATCCAGTTCGGATCGTGCTGCCAGTGGACGCCGAGGTAGCGGGGCCGCTCGCGCAGGCCCGGGCGGAGCGCCGCCCGTAACTCCGGCTCGAAGACGTGGACCTCGGCCTCGGGGAAGTCGGGGAGGCCGCCGGAATGATCGGGGTCGAGGTGGGTGATGACGATGTGGCGGACGTCGCCAGGGGAGAATCCGAGTGCCTCGACCTGCGCCAGTGCGGTTTCGTCGAGGCGCGGCCGGGCGCCGGTGAGCCTCGCGGACGGGCCGAGCTGGGCGGGGTTCCGTGCGTCGTCGGTGCCGTAGCCGGTGTCGACCAGGACGAGGCCGTCGCTCGCCTCGATCAGGAGGCAGTGGCAGACCATCCGCGCCTGCTTGAAGAATCCCCCCTCGCCGTTCAGAAGCCGCGCCCCTCTCGGGCACGAGGTCCCGCAGTTGAGGTGATGGATCTTCATCCGCGCTCAGTCTATGTGGGCCCTCGTCCGGGATTCGGTTCCGGTGGGACTTACCGTCGCTGAGCGACGTTTTCTCCCACCGGAAAGGGAGGTGGCGATGCGGCGGGTGGGACTCGAACCCACAAGCCCTTGCGGGCAGCGGCTTTTGAGACCGCCTCCTTTGCCAGTTTGGACACCGCCGCGGGCCCGGCCATTGTAGGTGCGGGTCCGTCGACTCAGGCCGGCTGCGGGGTGCCGCCGTTCTCGGGCGGAGCGCCGGCGCCGTAGTCTTCGCCGGAGCCCATCGGGCGCTCCTCCTCGACGTGCCAGTCCTGGCTGAAACCGAAGAAGCAGGCGACGATCAGCAGGATCTGGAGCAGCAGCATGATGATCACCAGCAGGCCGATCAGCGGGGCCGGGAGGAGGGCGTCCTGGAAGCCGGCCTTGTCGCGGGCGAACCAGCTGTCGGCGCCGACCGCGCAGAAGATCGCGAGGACCATCGAGAGGGCGGCGGTCACCGGCAGCACGCCACGGCTCCACTGCAGGGCGCGGATGCCGAACAGGAGGTAGAGGGCGGCGTAGATCAGGCAGACGACGCCCATCCCGCCACCCCCGCGCAGCACCGACCAGCCGGTGATCGCGATCAGGGCGGCGAGCGCCGCGGTGGCAAGCATCAGGAACGCGACGATGTATTTGGTCGTCACGACCTCCGATTTTTCCCGATTGGGGTGCCAGAGTTCGTACCCCGGCCTCGCCTCTCCGATTCCCACGGCCCGATCATAGAATCTGTGAGCGACAGCGCGGCATTGCCCGCGCGTTAAGCACCGCCAGTTGTCGCTCCTGCGGGCGTGGCGGAATTGGAATACGCGCCAGGTTTAGGTCCTGGTGGGCTTCGGCCCGTGGGGGTTCAAGTCCCTCCGCCCGCATCGAAGGTTCTCGGTGGGATCGATTGACCGGAACGCACGGCGTGTCTAGGGTCAGCGTCGGAGCCTCGTTCCGTCGCTGAGGGTCGAGGTTGAGCGCCGCGATCGAACGGAGAAACCGGATGCGACCAAAGCTGACCTACGCGAACGTCATGGCGACTCTCGGCGTGTTCATCGCGCTTGGAGGCGTCTCCTACGCGGCCCTCAAGCTGCCCAAGGACAGTGTCGGGGCAAAGCAGCTGAAGAAGAACGCGGTCACCGCATCGAAAATCAAGAAGAACGTGGTTACCGCGGCCAAGATCAAGAAGTCCGCCGTGACCGGCGCCAAGGTCAAGGACGCGTCTCTGACCGGGGCCGACATCCAGGACGGGTCGCTGACCGGCTCCGACGTCAACGCGCCTTCGATGCCGTTCTCCCAGATCGTGCACCGAGCACGGGCCACCTCGACCCTGGCACTCAACAACACGTTCCAGGTCTACCCGCTCGACAATCCGACCTACACGCAGCCGGCAAACGAGGATGACGGCTATGTCGGTGCAGTCGACGTGACGATCCCATCAACCTGCCTCCCCCCGCGAAGCGCGCAGGCGTTCATCCTTGTCGATGCCCCCAACCCGGCCAAACCGCTGCCCCAGGACGTCGGGGCCGTCGGGGCGTTCGCCGACCTCGGGAGCGGGGACGTCAGCGGGCGGATCGATATTGGAACCGCAAACGCGGATCCCGGCCGGTTCGAACCGGGCACGGCGACTACCCACACGCTCACCCTCGTCGTTTCGGGCAACTGCAATGGCGGTGGCAGCGGAATCGAGGCGACCTTCGGTGGGGTTCACGTGATCGGGACGCATTGATATCCCGGGGGCGGGCTCGCGGGGCATACTCTTGGGCCTGATGGCCGAGGCAGAGGCGAATCATTCCGAGGCCGGCTCGTGCATGATCGAGCCGGCCTCGATCGATGCCCTTCTCGACGATCCCCGGGTGCGGCTGATCGAGGTCGATGTCAGCCCCGAGTCCTATCGGGCGGGCCACATTCCGGGGGCAGTCCTCTGGGACGCCTATGCCGACCTGCGGGGTGCTGACTATTTGCCGATCGATGACGGAGGTCTTGGACGACTGCTGGAGCGTTCCGGCGTAGGCCCGGACACGACCCTCGTCTTCTATGGCTACGGGGCGGCGCTCGGGTTCTGGCTGATGAGCGCCCGGGGCCACCGCGACGTTCGGATGCTCGACGGGCCACGTGAGCAGTGGGGAGACCTCGGCGGGGAGTGGAGCCAGGAGACGCCCGACCTGGCGGAGGGTCTCTACCGGCTCCCGCCCGAGGACCGGGCCCTGAGCGCCTCGCGGACCGACGTCGAGGCGGCAATCGACGATCCCGGGACGATCCTCCTCGACGTCCGCTCGGAGCTCGAGTTCGACGGCGAGCGGTTCTGGCCCTCCGGGGCAAGCGAGGGGGCAGGCCGCGCCGGGCACCTGCCGGGGGCGGTGAACGTCCCGATCGAGCTGCTTCGCACTCCCGATGGCGCTCTGAGAGGCGCAGCGGAGCTGGGCGCGGTGTTCGACGAAAAAAGCGTCGAGCGCAATAAGAGGATCATCACTTACTGCACGATCGGCAACCGGGCGAGCCAGGCGTGGGTCGGGCTGACGCAGCTGCTCGGTTATCCCGACGTCTCGGTCTACTACCCCTCCTGGGTCGAGTGGGGGCGGGACGCCGATTCCCGAATCGTGTAGGGGCCCTACCCGGCGATCTCTTCGAGCGGCCCGACCGCCTCGATGAAGAGGCCGCAGCTCTCGAGCGATTCGCAGCCGCATCCGCTCGCCGCGGTGAGCCAGTCCCGCATCGCCTCGGCCCGCTCGATCAGCTCCTCGATCTCCGGAAGCTTGCGGGCGGCGAGCGCCTGCAGCTGTTCGTGGGCCGGGGCGCCCTCGTCGGTGGCCGTCAGCAAGGTGCGGATCTCCTCGAGTGAGAACCCGGCCTGCTTGGCGACCTCGATGATTCCGAGCCTCCGGACCGTCTCGGGCGGGAAGCGGCGCTTGCCGCCGACGCGCTCGGGCCGGGGCAGCAGCCCCTCGCGCTCGTAGAAGCGGATCGCGGAGATGCTGATGCCGGCCCGGTCCGCGACCTCCCCGATCCTCAGCTCTGATTCCGTCACGAGATTCCCCCTTGACCTGAACCCAGGTTCAGGTTCCAGACTAGCGAGGAAACCGACCCGAAGGACCTCGATGACAGATTCCAAGCGGATCGCCTGCTCGCTCGACGGCGACCAGTTGGAGGCGCGCTTGGCGGCAGTGCGGGACGTGGGACGCGCCGCCCTGATCTCCCGTGAGCAAGCCGGAAACCGACACCGTCTTCGCTTCCGGCGCAAGCCGGGCATGTTGGCGCGCCTCGAGGCGATCGTCAGCGCCGAGCGGGCCTGCTGCCCGTTCCTGACCCTCGCTCTCGAGGAGACGGCCGACGAGATCGTGCTCACGATCGAGGCGCTCGCGGGCGGCGAGGCGACAGCCACTGGGCTCGCGGCCGCATTCGACACAATGGCCCAACAGGGCCAAGACGAATCGCCCGCCAGGTAAAACGGCCCCCCGAATCCCCCCACGCAGTTCGGATATTGAGTAGGGGCGCCCGTTCCTACGTCCATCCCTCATTGCGATTGGACGAATCTGCGCTAGCGTGCGGACGACATGAAGTTCCGCCTCGCCCTCGCTGGCGCCGTCTCCGTCCTGGCGCTCGCCGCGTTTCCCCCGCCGGCTCGGCGACGTCCATCCCAGGCCCGAACGGGAAGATCGTATTCGCCAGCGGCCGCGGCAACACGGAAGTCCCGAGCCCGGCTGACTTTAACGACAACGCCGCGCGGATTTGGGTGGCCGACTACCCGTTCGGAACGCCGGTGCAGGTCACGACCGAACCAACAGGCACAGAAGTCCAGCACCGACACCCGAACTGGTCGCCCGACCACACGCGGATCGTCTATGCGGCGGGCAAACCGTTTACCGGTCCCTTCGCTCTATGGATCGTCGACCTGAGAACTGGGAAACAGACCGAATTCGTCGCAGCCGCCTCCGGGCAGGATCGGCCAACGTGGTCGCCCGACGGCACCAGGATCGCCTATGGCCGCGAAGGAGACATCTGGGTCAAGGGCGTCGCCCCCGGGTCGGAACCGGTGCAGATCACCAACACCGCTCCCGTAGACGAACGGCCCGTCTGGAGCCCGGATGGGAACACCCTCTATTTCAACCGCGGACTCGAAGGTAATCGAGGCCTATTCAAGGTCAGCCCAGTCGCCCCCGGGGGGGCAGTGGAAACCGTGATTGATACCGCCAGCGACGAGTGGCAGCCGGCCGTATCCCCGAATGGAAACCGGCTCTGCTACCTGAGCGGCCCCAAGGAAGACAAAGCCACGCTTCGGACCGTAAACGTCAACGGCACCGGAGATAGCCTCTTCCGCGACGACCCAACGCTCGGCGACCTCAACTGCGTCTGGTCACCCGACGGGAAACGAATTCTCTATACCGAAGGGGCTTTCGCATCCGGCGAACTGAGGTCGACGGACATCAACGGGGGGGACCCCGAAGCGCTCAACGCCTTCAACGTCGGAAAACACTTCGATGGCAACGCCGATTGGGCGACGAATTTCTCGCCGAAATGCGACTCGAAGAACGTCCATGTCGGGGTCAACCAGTTCGTGACGGTCTCGCTCACCTGCATCGACCCGGACTTTGGATTCGGGGCCGAACCGCCGACGCCCACGCCGCTCGAATCTGACGCGATGGAAATCGTGATGGGGCCCTCGCACGGGGCGATCGGGGGGCTCTCGAACGGCAAAGTGACGTACACGCCGAAAAAAGACTTCCAGGGGACGGACGCGTTCACCTACTTCGGCACCGACGGAACCTCAAACGCGGTGCCGGCGAGCGTCACGATCCAGGTCGGCAACCCGTCCCAAGGCGACAAAACGGCCCCCGGGATTTCCGCGATCAAGCTTTCGGCCAAGAGATGGAGGGTCGGCAGCAGTCTCGCCAAAATCTCCAAGACGCCGGTCGGGACGACGATCTCGTTCGGACTAAGCGAGGCGGCCAGGACGAGCCTGACGTTCCAGCGAGTCCAGCCCGGCCGCAAGTCGGGCAAGCACTGCGCCAAGCAGACGAGCGCAAACAAGACCCACCCGAAGTGCACCCGCTATCTCAACGCCGGGACGATCAACTTCAACGGCAAGGCCGGTCAGAACAAGGTCAAGTTCCAGGGACTGATCACCAAGTCGCGCAAGCTGTCGCTCGGCACCTATAGGGTCGTCGTCGCCGCCCGCGACGCGGCCGGGAACGGGTCGTCGCGCAACGGGCCCACCTTCACGATTGTCCAAGGCTGAAGCATCGAAACCTCGAGAGGAGTCGCAATGTCGAACTCGATCAGGCGCCCAACGGCCATCGGCCTCTTCCTCGCTGCTGCCGGGCTGTTGCTGCTGTTCCCGGCCGCAGGTCAAGCAGCGCCAACGATCTTCGGCAGTCAGCTGAAAAACGATCCGACCGAGAAATCCTGCGAATTGGTCGCGCCCTGCACGATCGTCTCCCACATCGTCTCGGCCCCGCCCGAAGGCGACCCCTATTCCGGCGGCGCGCCCGTCAGCGGCGTGATCACGAGTTTCAGGGCCCGGGCTTACTCTCAGGAAGAACCGGGCCAGATCACCTTCCGGCTCGCCAACCTGACCCTGCCGGACCCGAACAACCTCGAAAGCGCCCTCGCCACGGCGGCCGGGACCGGGCCGACGATCACCCTCCCTCCCATCGGAGAAGAAGAAGTGTCGATCACCCAGGTCCCCGCGAGGCTTCCCGTCAAAGCTGGACAGCAGCTCGCCGTCGACATCACCAAATCGGTCGCGATCATCTACAACTCGAACGGCGACAAGCGCAGCTACATGTTCTCGTCGCCGACGCTGCAGGAAGGCGAAGGTCAGCGAGCCTCAAACGAAGTCCTGAACGAACTCCAGGTCCAGGCGACGATCGAGCCCGACGCCGACAACGACGGCTTCGGCGACGAAACGCAGGACAAATGCCCGACCCAGGCGGCGACGCAAGGTGCCTGCGACACGACGCCGCCCGGGGTGACCGGCCTCAAGGTGGCCAACGCCAAGAAGGTCTCCTACAGCCTCAGCGAGGCCGCGACCGTCTCCTTCAAGGTCGAGAAGAAGTCGAAGGGCCGCAAGGTCGGCAACAAGTGCGTCAAGCAGACGGCCGGCAATAAGGCGAAGAAGTCCTGCGCCCTGTTCAAGCAGGTCGCATCCTTCAGCGGCCCGGGCAATGTCGGCGCCAACAAGGCCTCGATTCCGAAGAAGCTCGGTCCCGGCACCTACCGGCTGACGATCACCGCCCGCGACGTGGCCGGCAACGTGACGACCAAGACGACTACGTTCAAGGTCGCGAAAAAATCGAAAAAGAAGAAGTAGCGCACTCCGCCTAGGATTTGCCCCCGCGGTGCCCCCCGGGGGAGTGAGTTAACGGCTATGCGCACGGTCTCCAAAACCGTGAATCCGGGTTCGAATCCCGGCTCCCCCGTTTGCCTGGCGATGGGACGACTGAGGACGGCGGCCGCGACGACCTCGCCGAGCTGCTCAAGCGGCGGGCGCTGACCCGCGACGAGGCACGGCAGGAGGCGGTCGGGCGCCGCCATGAGGCCGGCGGCCGCACCGCCCGCGAGAACATCGACGACCTGGTCGACGCGGGCACGTTCGTCGAGTATGGGCGGTTCGCGATTGCCGCCCAGCGCGGCAGGCGGAGCGTCGAGGAGCTGATCGAGCGCACGCCGGGCGATGGCCTCCTGGCCGGGACCGCGCGGATCAACGGCGAGCTGTTCGGCGATGCCGCGGCCTGCGCCGTCCTTACCTACGACTACACCGTGCTGGCCGGCACCCAGGGCGCCCTCGGCCATCGCAAGAAGGACCGCCTCTTCGAGCTGATCGAGCGGATGCGGCTGCCGACGGTGTTCTTCGCCGAGGGGGGAGGGGGGCGTCCGGGCGACACCGACTACCCGGTGGTCTCCGCCCTCGATGTTCGGGCCTTCGCGCTCTGGGCCGGGCTCTCGGGCCTGGTGCCGCGGATCGCGGTCGTCGCCGGTCGCTGCTTTGCCGGCAACGCGGTGATCGCCGGCTGCGCGGACCTGATCGTCGCGACCGAGAACATCTCGCTCGGGATGGGGGGCCCGGCGATGATCGAGGGCGGAGGCCTCGGGGTCGTCGACGCCGATGAGATCGGGCCGATCGAGATGCAGACCCGGAACGGCGTCGTCGACCTGGCGGTCGCCGACGAGCGCGAGGCGATCGCGGCGACGAAGAAGCTCCTGGCCTTCTTCCAGGGGACGACGCCGCCCGGACCGGAACCTGACCAGGAGCGCCTCCGCGACCTTGTCCCCGAGCGCGAGCGCCGCGCCTACGCGGTCGCCCCGATCATCGAGACGATCGCCGACGAGGGCTCGGCGGTCTTCCTGCGGGAGCGGTTTGCGCCGGAGATGGTCACCGCCCTCGCCCGGGTCGAGGGCCGCCCGCTCGGAGTTATCGCCAACGACACCCGTCACATGGCGGGCGCGATAACCAGCGACGGCGCCGACAAGGCGGCACGCTTCCTGCAGCTCTGCGACGCCTTCGGGCTGCCTGTCGTCTCGCTGGTCGACACGCCGGGGATCATGGTCGGCCCCGAGGCGGAGGCGACCGGGCTGGTCCGCCACGCCTCGCGTCTGCTGGTCGCCGGCGCCGCGCTGCGGGTTCCCTTGATCGCGGTGGTGCTGCGGCGCGGCTACGGGCTCGGGGCGCAGGCGATGGTCGGAGGCAGCCTGCACGAGCCGCTCCTGACCGTCGCCTGGCCCTCGGCGCACCTCGGGCCGATGGGCCTCGAGGGCGCGGTCCGGCTCGGGATGCGCAAGGACCTCGAGGCGATCGCCGACGAGGCCGAGCGCGAGCAGCGCGTCCGCGACCTGACGGCGATGGCCGAGCGCAACGCGAGGGCGCTGAACGCGGCGACGCTGTTCGAGCTCGACGACGTGATCGATCCGGCCGAGACCCGCTCGCTGATCGCGGCGACGCTGGCGGCGGCCACGGCCCGCGGCCCCGGGCCCGAGCCCGGCGGCCGCTTCGTCGACACCTGGTAGCGCTCAGCCGCGCTTCGGTTCGAGCCCGATCAGCGCGAAATAGCCGACCAGGAACAGCCGTTGGCCGTCGGAGACGACCGGCGTGTAGCCGGCCTGTTCGACCTCGAACGTCCTGTGATGGGTGTGGACGTCGACCCCGACCGACCTGCGGGTCTTGAAGCTCGAGGTGTAGACGGTGTTGCCGATGACCGTCGCGGTCCCCGGCACCGGTCCGCCGACGTCATAGCGCCAGCGTTCGACTCCGGTCCGTGCGTCGAGCGCGTAGAGGTGGTCGTCGTAGGACCCGATGTAGAGGGTCGGCGGGGTGCCCGACACCTGGGCGAGCGCGGGGGAGCCGTACATGAAGTTGTCCGTCTGGAAGTACCAGGAGATCTTCCCGGTCCGTTCGTCGAGCGCGTAGACGGTGCCGTCGTCGCGAGCCGCGTAGACGCGGCCGAAGGCGACCGCGGGGGATGAGTAGAAGCCGCCCGACCCGAATGGCCTCTGCCGGGTGGTGTTGGTGCGCCAAAGGGCCTTGCCGGAGCTCGCGGCGAGCGCGTACATCGAGCCCTCGTAATCGGCGACGAAGATCCGGCCGTGGTGATGGCTCGGGCTGGCTTTGATCGCCCCCGGCGCGTCGAAGCGCCACTTCACCCGGCCGTCGTCGGCTCGCAGTGCCACCAGTTCCTTCCTGTCGGTCCCGATGTAGAGGGTCCCGTTGACGACGAGCGGGGAGGACTCGAGGTGGGCGTGCAGGTTGCGCTTCCAGATCGGGTCACCGGTCTTCGCTTCGAGCGCGAGGAGCTCGCCGTCGAGGAAGGCGATGTAGAGGTCCCCGTCGTCGAAAACGGGGGCGGTGACGTCGGTCGGCTTGCCGCGGTTCTTCGGGTCGCGCAGGTGTTCCCAGATCGTTCTGTGGTCGCGCAGGGTGACGGCGCGCAAGTTGCCGAACTTGTTGACAAGGTAGGCGACCCCTTCGGCGACCGCAGGCGGGAACTCGATCAGGCCGTGCGTGTCGATCGACCACGCTTCCCGCAGCGGCGGGTCGAGGCTGCGCTCGGGCGGCCGGCATGTAATGGGTCCGCTCGGGGACCCGCCCGAACATCGGCCAGCCGATGAGCTCCGGGTGGGCGCCCCCGGACGACGTGGTCCCCCCGCCCGCTTCACCGCCCGAGCCGCAGCCAACGACGAGCGAGCCGAGCAGAAGGAGGCCCACGAGAAGAGCAGCAGTTCGCAGCCACATACGTAGCACCAGTCTCCACATCGGCAGCGAGTGGCAAGGGCTGTAGCGACGGGAGGCCCTAACCTAGTCCAGGACAACGATGCGAGCCTTCGTTCTTCCCAGTTTCGACGAGCCGCCGTCCCTGCGCGAGGACCTTCCCGAGCCCGAGCTGGGCGCGGGCGAGGTTCTCGTCCGCATCGAGTGGTCCTCGGCGAATCCGGTCGACAACGGAATCGCCTCAGGCGCAATGCACGGAAGAGCCGTGCACGAATTCCCGGTGATCCTCGGCCGCGATCACGCGGGCATCGTCGAGGCGGTCGACCCGGCCGTCTCCCGATTCGCGCCGGGCGACCAGGTCTACGGATTCATCCGCCACGCCAATCCCAACATCCACGCCGGCACCTGGGCCGAGCTGATCGCCCTTCCGGAGGGCGAGTCCATCGCCCCCAAGCCCGAGTCGCTCGATCTCGAGGCGGCGGGCTCCACGCCGCTTGCCGGCGTCACGGCGATGGCATGCATCGACGCGCTCGATCTCTCCGGCGGGGAGACGGTCCTGGTCATCGGCGCCAACGGGGGTGTCGGCGCGTTCGCCGTCCAGCTCGCCGTCCAGGCCGGGGCGGAGGTCCTGGCGCCGGGCCTGCCGGAGGACGATGAGTACCTGCGCGATCTCGGCGTCTCCGCGGTCCTCGACCGCGACGCCGACGTCGCCGCGAGCGTGCGGGAGCTGAAGCCCGACGGCGTCGACGCCCTCGCCGATCTCGCCTCGCGCGACTCCGGCGTATTCGAGGCGCATGCCTCGGCCCTGACGGAGGGTGGTCGCGCCTCCTCGCCGGTCGGCGCTGCCGGCGAAGGAGCCGGGCGGGCCAACGTCATGGCGATGCCGACGGTCGAGAATCTCGAGCGCCTCTCCCGGCTGATCGATGAGGGCGCGATGAAGGTCCCGATCCAGCGTCGCTACGAGCTGAGCGAGGCGGGTGACGCGCTTCGGGACCTGGCGAGCACCCACAAGCAGGGCAAGCTCGCGGTCCACATCGTCTGAGCTGCCCTGGGGGGAGAGCGGCGGACGGGAATCGAACCCGCGTCATCAGCTTGGAAGGCTGAGGCTCTACCGTTGAGCTACCGCCGCGCGGCGAGACATTCTGCCGGAAGCGGCGCCGTTAGTTGCAGTGCCCGCCGATGCGTCAGAATGGGCCCAGCCACGGGGAGTGGCGCAGTCTGGTAGCGCACTCGGCTGGGGGCCGAGCGGTCGCCGGTTCAAATCCGGCCTCCCCGATCAGAGAGAGCCAGCTTGGGAAGCGGACAGCCCATATGGCCTCCTCCTCAGCAGAAGACCGCGACGTGTACCACGCCGCTATCCGGTTCTTTTGGTTCTTCGCCGCTCGCACGGACGACAACGACGCCGTTGGCGTTTTCTTTCAACGGGCCGACGGTCGCCTCTGCCGGGTTGGGAAAGGTCGAGTCGCCATTGGTCTCCGCGTCGATTGCTGGGGTGGCGATGAAAGCGCAGGCGCTCACATCCTGATTGAAGACGACCGTATACACCCCTTCTTTCGTTTCTCCCTGGCTGGTCGAGATCACACCGCTACCCCGAATCAGTTTTCCATCGGCGCTAACGACCGCAAAGAGCTTTGCGGCGGGCGCTCCGGCTTCTCCTTTAGGCCCCTGCAACCCGGTGGCGCCTTTCAAGGCGGCCTGCGCGGCGCTTGAAATCTTCGCCTGGGTCACCGCGCCATTCTTGATTTTCGCGGCGCTAACCGCGTTGTTCTTCAGTTGCTTGGTCCCGACCGTGTTCTTGCCGAGCTGGGACGCCGCGAAAGCGCTTGCACCCCCGATGGCGATGAATAAGGCAAGCGTGGCGACGACGTTCGCGTAGGTCAGCTTCGGAAGCATCTGAACCTCCGTTGGGTTTGGGGCTTTCGGCCACTCGCCCTCCCCAGCGGGTTATGGCCCACACCGACGGTAGCCCCGGTTGGCCGAAGAGTCAATCTGGCGAGCGACGGTCAAGGCCGAGGCGAGGCGACCACCGCGTAATGCGCAAGCCGGGTATATAGTCGTTCGCGTCGCCGTTGGGGGGGCCAAGCGGGAGCGCCGGAGTCTCTAGAACCCGAAAGGCCAGTCACTCCGAAAGGAAACCCCAATGGTCACGATCTGCAAGCGACGGTGGGCGCTTCTCGCCCTTGCCGCGGCTTCCCTAATGCTGGCCCCCTCGGCCCTGGCAGCGGGCCACGGCCGGTCCGGCTTTGGCTTCAACGCCGCCAACATCAGCGGCTTTCCCCACGGCGCTGCCTTCCTGACCGGCGGCGGGGCCTACAACCCCGAGACCGGCTTCGTCCACTCGGGCGGCGGATTCCGCTGCACCGAAGCCGTAGAACAGGGCCCCCTCACCGGCTGTCTCGCCGGGCAGGGCGTGCGCTGGGACACGGCCGAACTCCTGGCCGAAACAACGTTCAAATGCACCGGCCAGGATGCCGGGAAGAAAGCTGTGACCGACGAGGACACGGCGGTGCTCTTGTCGGACTTCTACCGGGCCGGAGACGGCATCGACGAGTCCTTCACCGCACAGCTGATCATCTCCCAGGATGATCTCGCCCCGGAAATCGAAGGCGTCCAGAACGTCTGGATCCAGGGGGTCGGTTGCGGCTCGGCGATCGTGCACTTCAACTCGCACAGTTAACCCAAAACGCCGGGCGTCGCTAGCGGCGTGCAGGAAGCGGGCCGCTCGCTGTAGTTCCTCACCAGTTGTTCATCCGGGGCCTCCTTGAAGGCTCGGGGTGTCGACCACCCAGATCAAGGAGGACACTGGATGAAGCTTTACGCTAACGCCCGCACCTGCCCGAAGAGCCGCAAGCTGCTGGTCAAGGCGCATCGAAGAACGGGGCTGGTCGCTGATGGCGGCGGCCGAGGCCGCCGGGATCAGCGAGCGAACGGCCGCCAAGTGGCGCGCTCGCTGGCGCTCAGAAGGCGAGAGCGGGCTGTTGGACCGCAGCTCTGCTCCAAGGACTCGACCCACGCAGTCTGCCCGCCGACCGCGTCAGGGCGATCGAGGCACTGCGGCGTCTGCGGATGACCGCGGCTGAGATCGCCGAGGTGCTGGGCACGGCGCTCTCGACTATCTCGAGGTGGCTGGCGCGGATCGGGCTTGGCAAGCGCAGCCGCCTGCAGCCTCCCGAGCCACCGAACCGCTACGGGCGCAAGGAGAAAGCCCCGGAAACGGGACAGTTCGGCGACCAGCCCCAAAATTTCCATTTCGAGCTCGGTCAAGCACCGGCACCATAGAGTCGGTGTCCAGGCGCTACCTTGGCTGATGCTTGGAAGCCCCCTCCGCCGAACAGCCGACGGGCAGCCGCCCGCTCTTCTGGTTCGCCGCCCTGGTGGGCCTCGTGGCCGCGATTACCGCGGGTCTCTACATCTTCGGGGTGGAGCACGTGCCCAATTACACGACAGGCCTGTTCGGGAGCAGCGGGGAAGATACGCTGCCGCTCAAGTCTTGGCTGGCGACTGGGGTCCTGGCCCTGGCGGCCCTGCAGCTGGGACTGGCGCTGTGGATCTTCGGCAAGTTGCCGCGCATCGGCAGCTCCGCCGCCGGGATCGTCACGCTCCATCGCGCCGTGGGCGTTGCCGCTATCCTGCTCACGCTGCCGATCGCCTACCACTGCATCTTGGCCTATGGGGTGCAGACCCACATCGACAGGCGTGTGGCCGTGCACTCGCTGGCCGGCTGCTTCGTTTACGGCGCGATCGCCGCCAAGCTCCTGATCGTCCGCTCTCGGCGGTTTCCCGGCTGGGCACTGCCGCTGGCCGGCGGCACGCTGGTCGTCGTGGTCGCGATCCTCTGGTACACGAGCGCGCTCTGGTATTTCGACGATTTCAGCCTGCCGGCTCTCTAACCGCGGACGGGGACCATGTGCGCCTCAGCCCATCGCAACAGAGTGAGCATCGTCCCGTCCTCAGTTGCTGGAGCCGGCCCAGCGTCCCCAGCGTCCCCGCGTCCCTCTGCCCCGTTGAGCATCACGACTGCGGGATGAATGGGCGCGCGGACTGTCGGATCAGGGATCGAACCGCACAGAGGGCTGCGATGATTAGCGCGGTGAGCGTCCACCGTGTCGCTCGCCAAAGTTGTGTCGCGATCCCCTGACCGCCCCCCGTTCGGCCTGAACCCTGCGCCAGACGTTGGATCAATGGAGGGACATGAGTAAGAACGCCGACCACTTTCCGACTGATTTGAAGGGCCTTGCCGAGGCGGTGCCATCCGAGGTGGTACGGGGTCATCGAGATCGTCGCCGGCTTCTTCGTCGCCCTGAAGCCGCGTTATGGTGCCTACGTGGTCGCCGCTGGCTGACGTGAATCATCTTCGATCTCTTGACCTACTCGGCCCCACTACTACATCGCCTTGCGCGACTTCGGACTGCTGCTCGGTGCCCGCCCCTGCCTACCTGATTCGCTATTCACGGGGCTGGTTGGTTAGTCGAACGTGAAGGGCTCCGGCCCGCTCGCAGAGCGGCTTTGTCAGAACCACATATCGGATAAAGGAGGAGAAACATGATTGACGAGTCGCTCGGTGACGAAGAGCTACCCGGGAAAGATGTCTCGCTGTGGATTGACACCACCAGACAAACGAACTATCCCACTCTCAGCGACGAGGCAGACCATTATGACGTAGGCGTGGTGGGCGGGGGAATCACGGGTGTGGTGACTGCCTACCGTCTGATGCAAAGCGGTAGAACCGTAGCGTTGGTTGAGCGTGACCACATCGTCGAGTGGACGACCGGGGGCACCACCGCCAAGCTGTCATCGCAGCACTATCTTATCTATGACTATCTGATAAACCGGCACGGCGAAGCGGTTGCCCAGGCGTTCGCCGATGCCAATCAGAACGGTATCGACGAGGTTGAGAGCTTAAGCAAGGAGTTGGCAATCGACTGTGAGTTTTCGCGGCGCGACGCCTATGTCTTCAGCCAAAGCACAGACAAAGTCGAAGTCTTCAAAGCCGAGGTTGAAGCCGCTAGACGGCTCGGCCTTCCGGCGCATTTCGTGACGTCCACTGATTTGCCGTTCAATGTCGAGGCGGCGGTGCGGTTTAACGATCAAGCTCAATTCCACCCGCGTAAATTCTTGTTGAAGTTGGCCGAGGCGTTTGTCTCTGACGGAGGCGTGATCTTTGAGCACACCAACGCCACCACCATCACGCCGGGTGAACCGAACATCATCACTACCGACAAAGGTCAGCTGAAGGCCGACGTCGTCATTCAGGCCAGCGGCGAGCCATTCTGGCGCAACGAGATGTTCGATGGGCGAATGTGGATGAAGATGTCGTACGCCCTGGCTGCCGAACTCGAAGATCCGACCGAATATCCAAAAGGCACGTACATCACGACAGACGATCCGATGCGCACTATCCGCTCGGCTGAGTATGACGGCCGATCGGTGCTGGTGTTCGGTGGCGAGAGTCATGAGTACGATGCGACCACCTATGACGAGAGTTCGCACTACAAGAGCCTGGCGGAAGACGTCCAGAGAAGATTCAAGGTGAAGCGGATTCACTGCCGCTGGCTCGCCGGCGACTTCATGCCGTACGACCGGATTCCATTTATCGGTCCCGATCCGGAGTATCCGTCGATTTATGTCATAACCGGCTACCGCGCCTGGGGGCTCGCCTGGGCGATGTCGGCGGCGCACGGCATCCTCAGCTACATCGACGGCACGCCGGCCGATTGGGTCAGGTACTTCAGTCTCGAACGGCTTAAGAGCCCGTTGCGGGACGAGGATCTGACGTGCGACGTTTAGGTGTCTCGTCCGCGACAAGCTCTTCGATCCGTTCATTGAGCATTGTGGGCCGGCGCGCCGTTTAGGTGGCCGTGCGTCGTCCGCGATCGAGTTCCACTCGCCGAAGCGGGGAGCGCAACCTCGCGCAAGCCGTACAAGGGCGGCTTCTCTTTCCGGTGCTGAGCAGTCTGCACGGGCATCTGGCGGACGCGCGCGTGTTCGCCTTCGTTCGTCCCGAGCGGGCCATGCAGTCCGCTATTGAGTACGACCAATTCCTTCGTGCGATCGAGGCTGGGGATTTCCGGCAAGGCAGAAGAAACAACGTCCGCTCATTGCGCGCGAGTTCGGAGGATCCTTGAAGTTGAGGGCCGAGCGGGGAAGTTAGGCGGTGCGACGGAAGAACATGGAGCACTGCGCGCGTTGCCTGAGTCACATTTTCTGAACTTTTACAAAGGGGACCTGTGCGGCGCTCGGCTCTGGAGAATCACCGCACCTTCTCCGGCGACATGAAAGGCCATTCTTCCTGCTGTGCTTTTCTTGTCGAACTCGGAGCCCATCAGGAGCACCCCGATCCTAGGAGGCGCTAGTGATCCCTGATGTCAGCTCGACGTAGATGAACCGAGGGGAGGTCGCGGGTTGAATCGCGCCGCCCGTGCTTTGACTCATGCCACGGCCGCAACGCGCTCCACGATCCGCGGGTGGCCGCGAGAGACGAATCGGGCCCGGATTCGCACCCGAGATAGCGTCGTGGTACCGCTTTGGTACCGGACGCATCGTACGATCTGTCCGATGCGTCCCGGCTCGGGGTCACATGGGACGCATGGGACGCGTCCGGACGCATATGGCAGTTGTGTCCGCCGGCTGGGGGCCGAGCGGTCGCCGGTTCAAATCCGGCCTCCCCGACTTACTCGAACCTGCGGCGGCCGCAGGGTTCTCCAGGTCTTGCTCGCACGAGAAGCATCCTCGGTGAATCCGAGCGCGCCCCGAACGAGTCGGGCTCACACGTGCAGTACGACCGCATTGCCACCGCCCCCGCCGACGGCCATTTTGAGCGCCTCCGCGCCCTCGGCGAGCCCGTAGGTCCCGCCGATGGATATTCCGACCTCGCCATTGCCGAGCCGTTCGGCCATGCGCCCAAGCCGGCCCCCGTCGGCCTCCACATAGACGTCGACGATCGTCACCCCGCGCTCCGGCGGCGGCGGGGCGCCGGTGATCGTGGCCAGTCGCCCGCCGTCGGCGAGGGCGGAGAGGGCATCTTCCTCGCCACCCGGGGCGGCGTTGATCGCCGCCGGGACGCCATCCCCACCCGCCCATTCGCGGACTCCGGTGGGCCAGCCGTCGTCGTGGTAGTCGAACACCGCGCTGATCCCGAGCTCTCGTAGTCGCTCAGCGCTCCGCGGCCCGGCCGTTGCGGCGACCTCGACTCCGATCACCACCGCCAATGCTGCGATCAGCTGCCCGGTCACCCCACCGGCGCCGTGAACGAGCAGCCGGCCTGTGGGCGAATCCCCGATCGCCGCACGGAGCGCCTGGTCGGCGGTCAGCGCCGGCACCGGAAACGCCGCCGACTCCTCCCATGACACAGCGGATGGCTTCGCAGCCAGCAGATCGGCACGCGCCAGCAGCAACTCGCTCCAGCAACCCTGCTCCAGCACGGGAACGGGGTGAGTCATCACCTCGTCCCCGACCGACCACCCGTCGCCGGCGGCTCCAACGGCGGCGACCGTCCCTGACGCCGCGACACCAAGCCCCGCCGGCGGCCGCAGTCCCACCTCCCACGATCCGAGCCTGACGAGGTCATCCCAGGGCGCGACGCCCGCGGCGCGCACCGCGATCAGCGTCTCGCCAGGGCGAGGTGGACGCGGATCCGGGAGCGACAGCTCCCGCACGTCGCCACCGAACCGCTCGATTCCGGCCACCCTCACGAAGCCTCCGGCATGCGCCCAGGCTACGCCAGCAGGGCCCGCGCCGCTTGCTTTGGTCCGTTTATGCGGACTACCTGCGGCGCCGGTTCCGACCAACCGTCCGATCGGCGATATTTCCTGGCAACGGGCAGTCCCCATGCCGGTCCAAAACGACTCCGGCGAAGCCGGCGCTCTCCAGGCTTTCAAGTGCCGCCGTGAGCACAAGATGCGCCATGGGCTCACCCTAAGCGACTCGTTCGCGCGGGTCGATGTTGGCGTCCGAGATTGGGGCGTGGTACCGCTTTGGTACCGACCGTTATGTCCGATGCGTCCAGATTGTCCACAGCCGTGGACAGATGGGACGCCACGGACGCCCAGGGCGCATAGACATCAGATGTTCTCCGGCTGGGGGCCGAGCGGTCGCCGGTTCAAATCCGGCCTCCCCGATAGCCGGAAAGTCTTAGCGTGCGGCGAACCCTGCCCACGGTTCCGGCTTCAGCCCGGCTTGAGAACGTTGCCTGTGCCAGTCGGCAGGGTACGCTGGCTTGGTGCTGAGAAGAGCACCGAGAGTGGCGTCTGCAGTTTCGGCAGCGCTGCTCATCGCGCTGGCGGCGCCGCAACTCGCGAACGCCGTCGGCTCAGGCTCCTTCAGCCCGACGGCTTCGATGGACGTGCCGCGCTCTGGCCCGGCGGCCGCCGCTCTCCCGAGTGGCCGGGTCTTGATTGCGGGGGGCTACAGCGCCACGGATTTCAGTGGAAGCGCGGAACTCTTCGATTCTGCAGCGATCAGCTTCGACTCGTCAGGACTCGGCGCGATGGTAAATGCCCGGCGGAGCCCGGCGGTTGCTCAGCTTCCCGGCGGGCGAGTGCTGATCGCGGGCGGATTCAACAATTCGGGCACCCTCGCGAGCGCCGAAGTCTTCAATCCGGCCAACAACAAGTTCAGCTCGGCCGGGATCGGCTCGATGGTCGGGCCCCGCGCAGATGCCGCCAGCTCGCCGCTTCCCGACGGGCGGGTACTGATCGCCGGTGGCACCGCCGACGGAGCGCACTCTCTCTCCAGCGCCGAAGTCTTCAATCCAGCCAACGACACTTTCAGCTCGGCGGGGATGGGTTCGATGGAAACAGCGCGCTGGCAGGCCATCGCCGCCCCCCTCCCCGACGGTCGCGTGCTGATCGCCGGCGGCTACGACAGCAGCAGCCACTCCTACCTCTCCAGCGCGGAAGTCTTCGACCCAACGACCCACAGCTTCAGCGCTGCCGGCATCGGCTCGACGGTAATTCCCCGCTCAGGCGCCGCCTCGTCGCCTCTTCCTGATGGGCGGGTGCTCATCATGGGTGGCTACAGCGCATCCTCCATCGTCCCGAGCGCGGAAGCGTTCGACCCCGCGACCAGCACCTTCAGCTCTGCGGGTATCGGGCCCATGGGGACGCCGCGCGCATACGCGGCCGCTGCCCCCCTCACCGACGGGCGGGTACTGGTGGCCGGGGGTACATCAAACGGTGCTTCCGACCTCTCGAGCGCAGAGATCTTCGGGGCGACGAACGCCTTAGGCGTCGTCAACGTCGTTAAGGGAAAGAAGCTCCTCGTGCGGGTCTCGGCCTTCGGCAGAGTGGACGTAAGGGATGCCGGCGCGAAGGGCAGGGCAGCGGTTGCAGGGAAGCGGAGCGGAACAGCGGTGCTCAAGCACTCGCGCGCCATCGGAGGCCCCGGCATCGTCGCGGTCCGCCTCAGATTCACCCGCCGGGGCAGGGCGCTCCTGAAGCACACGGGCCGATTTAAGGCAAGCGCCAAGATCAGATTCTCGCCTCAAGGGGGTCTACCCAGAACCAGAACGGCTGAGTTGACGATCAAGGGGTCTCGCCGCAAGGCGCCGTGACACCAGCGGCCTGGATTCCTCGTCCGTCAGGGAAGTGGGTGAGGTGGTGTGGTACCGCTCTGGTACCGACTGCTACGTCCGATGCGTCCAGATTGTCCGCGGCCGGGGACACATTGGACGCCAGGGACGCCCCGGGACGCATATGGCAGCCAAGTCCTCCGGCTGGGGGCCGAGCGGTTCGCAAGTTCGAATCCTGTCTCCCCAATCAAGACAGTTGTCTGAGAAGGTCATCGAGAGGCGCGATTCCAAATCTGCTGGACTAAAATCGTCGGGGCAGCTTTGGGGACAGCCGGCGTCGGGCACGTGCGAAGCTTCCCAGCACCAAATCAGAGGAGGCGAAGATGGCAGGAGCGGGTGACGTAGTGACCCAGCACATCGAGGCGTTCAACGGCCGAGATCGCGACTCGGAGCCGTGGGCGGCCAGAGCCGAGTTGGTAGCGCCCGGTGCCAGCGTGTCCGGCCGTGATGAGGTCCTCGGCTTTCTCGGCGTTTTCCAGGAGGCGTTCCCCGACGGGCGCCTTGAGGTCGGGCGGCTACTGGTCGACGGATCCTCCGCCGCCGCAGAGGGGAAGTTCGTGGGCACGCACGATGGGATCCTGCATTCGCCTAACGGCGATCTCGCACCGACCGGCAAGGCGGTCGAGCTTCGCTGGGCGTCGGCGTATGAGGTCAGCGGCGCGGCCCTGACCTCCGAGCACCTTTACTTCGATCAGATGGATCTCCTCGGTCAACTCGGCCTCCTTCCGGGCTGACCAAGGCCGCAGTGGCTTCTGCCTCGGAGGCCCGCTGAGGCTCAGCCCTGACGGCGACTGGCTTGGCCTCAATCTCCGCAATGACCGGCGGCGTGGTACCGCTTTGGTACCGGATGCATCGTCCTATGTGTCCGAAGGGTCCTGCGCATGGGACATATGGGACGCATGGGACGCGTCCGGACGGATATGACAGTCGTGTCCGCCGGCTGGGGGCCGAGCGGTCGCCGGTTCAAATCCGGCCTCCCCGATAGCCAGAAAGCCCGCTTTGGAAGCGGGTTTCTGCCTTTCGGCGCCTGATTGAGCCACTAAGAGGATTCGTGGTACCGGTCTTGGTACCGAGTCCGCCTCATGAGCCCGGAAGACCTTGCCAGCGTCGGTCTACGAAACCCAAGGTCACAGGTTCGATTCCTGTCGGGCGCTAGGGAAGGCGCCGCTATCAGCGTTTTCTCCCAACATCTGCGGCGTCTTCTACCCCCTTCCCGAGCTGCGGGAAGGGGCGCCAGCTCCGCTGTCCCGACAGGCAGACCGCCTGGCCACGCCCGTCCCTAGACTTGCGCCATGAGCGATCGCGACGCCCAGGCCTACTACGCCGCAGGCCCGGCGGAGCTGGCGCCAATCGTCCTCAAGGCGCTCGCCGCAGCCGGGCGGGCGACGGAGCCGCTCGACCCCGATGACCTCGCTGCCCTCGATGAGTTCCACGGCCTTGGCCGCGCCGCCACCCTCGCCCTCGCCGAGCTCGCCGCTATCTCGCCCGGGGAGCGTGTCCTTGACTCGGCGCCGGCATCGGCGGTCCCGCCCGCACCCTCGCCCGCCACTTCGACGCCCGCGTCTGCGCGCTCGATCCGACCGAGCGCTTCTGTGCCCTCGCCGAAGAGCTCAACACCCGCGCCGGCCTCGCCGATCGGATCCAGGTGGTGTGCGCCGATGCCCGCCAGATGCCCCTTCCCGACGCCGACTTCGATCTCATCCTCACCCAGGCGGTCTGGCCCAGCATCGCCGACAAGGCGGCGATGCTGGCCGAGGCCCACCGCGTCCTCGTCCCCGGCGGGCGCCTGGCGATCTATGAGGCGATGGCGGGGCCTGGGGAGGGCGAGCTGAGTTATCCGCTGCCCTGGGCCGACGGGCCCGATCAGAGTTTCGTCATCGACGCCGCGCGGGCTCGCGAGCTCGCCGCCGAGGCCGGCTTCGCCGTCAGCGAGTGGCTGCAGAGTCCAGAGGTCCTCGCCCGCGTCGGCGCCATCGCCGGCTCCGATGCAACGGCGATGAGCAGCGGCGTTCCGGGCGTCGACCTCTCGCTGCTGATGCCCGATTTCGAGGCACGCATGGCCGGTGTCGCCAAGAACCTGGAGGCCGGGCGGATCGAGCTAGCGATGGCGCTGATGGTGGCGGAGTAGGGCGGGGGCGGCGAGCAACCCCCAACCGGGTCCACTGCCTCTTCGAGACCCACCTCGGAGTCGCCGACCTCGACCGCTCGCTGGCCTTCTGTTTCCGACTCCAAGCCGAAGCTCCTCCGGCTGGGGGCCGAGCGGTCACCGGATCAAATCCGGCCTCCCCGATTGCCCGGAAGGGGGATTTTCGGGCGTCGGGCGCGCGGGTATGAGCCACTGGGCTCCAGCGAGTGAGGATTGCGCGTAATCTAGCCCAGAGGTAGCCGCAACCGGCGGTGTCGCCGTCAGAACAGGAGCTTCCTATGCGCTTCCCACGCTTTACCGCAGCCGTCCTAGCCTTGGCTGCCTTCGCCCTCATCGCCGCCGGCTGGGGCGACAGCAGTTCGGGCATCACCAGCGCCAGCGCCCGTACCAGAGGAATCGCGGCGCCCGTCGCCAGCACGCAAGCCACGCCGTCGGCCACCGGGACGACGGTCTCGCTCGGCAGCGCCGGGGGTGTCGGCAAGGTACTCGTCAACGCGAAAGGGATGACGCTCTACTACTTCTCGAAGGACGTGAAAGGCAGCGGCGTGTCGAAGTGCACGGGCGCCTGCGCGCAAGCGTGGCCGCCACTCATCACCAAGGGCAAGCCGAGAGCGAAGAATGGCGTCAAGTCCTCGATGCTGGGGACGATGAAGCGTTCCAACGGTACGACCCAGGTCACCTACGCCGGTCGGCCGCTGTACACCTTCATCGAAGACAAAGAGCCCGGTGAAGATACCGGCACCGGCGTCAAGGCTTTCGGCGGCTCCTTCTTCCCGCTGCACTCGAACGGGAAGAAGGCGGGGCACTAAGCCCCCCTCCCCCCGAAGATGGCGAGCTAACGACGAATACCGGTCGGAGGTTCCCTGCCCGCTTCCCCTATCCCCCCCAACAAGCTGGGGCGTCGCGGTACCAGCTTGGTACCGGACACCTCGTCCAATACGTCCAGATTGTCCACAGCCCTGGACAGATGGGACGTCAGGGACGCAGTGGGACGCATTGGGCACTCGTGCCCTGCGGCTGGGGGCCGAGCGGTCGCCGGTTGAAATCCGGCCTCCCCGATCTCAGGAAGCCGGCCTCCGAAGGTCCTGTGGGCCGGCTCTGAGTCGCCGGTCGGGCGTCAAGCACCGTGCCAGCGATCCATGTGCTCGGCGTGGGTTGCCAAATACGCGCTGGGCTTGAAGAAGCGGTCATAGAAATCCAGGTCGAGGTGATGCGCCTGGACGTAGTTGAGACAGAACAAGGTTGGCACCGTGCCGGGGAACTTTCCGAAGGTGTCGAGGATGTACTGGCCCTGCAGGGCGATGCAAGCCTTGAAGTCGTCGGAGAATCGCTCTGCCGACCCCCGGATCGCCTCGCTCTCGTTCCAGGCACCGGGAGTCTTCTCGTTGTGAGGGCCGCCCTTGCCGAACTTTCGCTCGGCGAGTGCCTCAACGGCGGCCGCCATGTCCACGCAGTGCGGCGGGCAGAAGCCCTCGAATACACCCTCGAGACCCGTCGGATTCGGAGTGGGCCAGCGCTTGTCCTCGTCGTAGCGGAAGCCGAGCCCCGGGACCTCGGGATCCCCGGAGGCGCCGAGCAGCGTGAAGCGGTCGATGCCGTCGAACATCCACCCTCCCAGGCCTATCGCCTGCAGCGTGAGCACGCCCGCGTAGCAACTGGTCGCGAGCTCGGCGGTCGCCTCGGTGAGCGCGTACTGCTCGGCGAAGGACAGGGGGAAGGGATCCTGGACGTTGACGAGGCTCGAGAACTCGTCGATCCCCGGGACCCGGACATCGTTCAGGTCGTCGTAGATGCAGTAGCCGTTCTGCGCGAAGAAGCAGAGGATGTTGAGAAGCATCTGCGCAATGTCGGCTACCGGGATCACCAGCAATGAGCCCGGGACATTTGCGCACCAAGTGTTATGTCCCTCCATGTACGGCTCCTCGGCGGGGAGGTGGATCCGATCCTCGGACAGCCTGCGGATCTGGGTCAGGTGTCGTTCAACCATCAACTCCGGCGTGATCTCCTCAACCGCCGGGTCAACCAGGGCGCCGGCGTCGCGGGTGGGGAAGAAGTAGGTGCCGGAGTCGTCGGTGAAGAAGAGCTCGGCGGTGTGAAAACCGGCGGCCGAAGGGAACGTGCGGCCAGCAGCGCCGCTCGGATAGTTGGCGATGTGCGGGGCGTAGCGCTTGTGCCGCGTGATCCCGTAATGCCACCCGGTCGTGCCCCCCATCGATGCAAGCACCAGCGCACGCTCTAGCTCGGACAGCGGGACGGGGTCGTGCTTCGACTTATAAGGCAAGTGGCCCGTCAGGGATCTCGTCTCCGAGCGCAAAGCGGCGGGAACGGCGCCCGAGCAGCGCCTGCATCAGCGGGAATTCGGCCAAGTCCCTCAACGCCTGCGCACCCTGCGCGGCTTCCTCGGTGATGCCCATGCAGCCCTCCTTGTCTAAGAGCCCGACCCGGCTTTGACCCTAGCGCCGGTAGGACGTGCGGGTTGGCGCGACCCCGCATGTCATTTAGGCCACCGCGGACAACTGTCGAGCGGGAGCTGCACCTGACGGCGACGGTGTGCGGTTAGACCCAAGTGGACGAGCGAAGGGTGGCGGTGGTACCGCTTTGGTACCGACTACATCGTCCGATCCGTCCGATCCGTCCCAAACTGCGGACGCACGGGACGCATGGGACGCGTCCGGACGCATATGGCAGCCGTATTCTCCGGCTGGGGCCGAGCGGTCGCCGGTTCAAATCCGGTCTCTCCGATTCATCGGAATCCTAGCCTGGGAAGAGGGCTTTCGGATCCTCGCCAGCTCTGATCCTCGGCAGAGCACCGCGATCTTGCTGTGGCTTTCCCCGGATGGCGGGGGCCTCTTCGCGTCCTAGCTTGTGGACGAAGTGAAGAACAGCCGGAACAAGCTGTTGTTTGTCGTGGTCTGCGTCAGCGTCAGCCTTGGCGCCTTCGCGGTCCAGGCGATCGGCTCCTTCGGCTCCGCCAGGCACTTCCCCACCGGCAATTTCCCGCTCGGGATCGCGGTCGGCAAACTCAACCGCGACTCCCACCCTGACCTGGCGGTCGTCTCTGGCGGTAACGTCGCCGTGCTGCTGGGGAACGGGGTCGGCGGCTTCGGCAGGGCAAAGCACTTCAACGCGGGCAAGTTCCCTGAGGGCGTCGCGATCGGCAACCTCAACGGCGATGGCAAGCCCGACCTCGCGGTTGCCAATCACAACTCGAACAACGTTTCGATACTTCCCGGACACGGCGACGGCACCTTCGGCAAGGCCAGGAACTTCGCCGCCGGCACCGTGCCCACCTCGATCGCGATCGGCAAGTTCAGCGGCGACAACAGGCCCGATCTCGCGGTCGCCAACGATTTTGCCAACGGTCTCCAGGGCGCCGTCTCGATACTTCTCGGACACGGCGACGGCACCTTCGGCCCGCCGACCAACTACCCCGTCGGAGGCATTTACCCGACCTCGATCGCGATCGGCAAGTTCAGCGGCGACGCGAACCCCGACCTCGCAGTCGCAGTCCGCGCTTCCGACAGCGCCTCGATACTCCTCGGACACGGCGACGGCACCTTCGGCAAGGCCAAGAACTTCGCCGCCGGCGACGGCGCCACCTCGATCGCCACCGGAAGACTCAACGGAGACTCCCGCCTCGACCTCGCTACCGCGAACTACAACGCCAACAGCGTTGCGGTGCTGCTCGGGAGGGGTGGCGGCACCTTTGGCAAGGCGAAGAGCTTTGCGGTCGGAACCCACCCCACGTCGGTCGCGATCGGCAACCTAAACGGCGACTCCCACCCTGACCTTGCGGTCGCCAACCAGAACTCGAACAGTGTTTCGGTGCTGCCCGGACACGGCGACGGCACCTTCGGCGTCGCGACCGACTATCCGCTCCGCCCGAGGCCTGCAAATCCCCAGGCGGTCGCGATCGGCAATTTCAACGCCGATTCCAGACCCGACCTGGCCGTCGCCACCGAGGCCTCCAAGGGCGTCTCGATACTGCTCAACACGGGCCCGAGCCACTGACGCTCTCCTACCAAAGGTGGCTACCCTCCGCCAGCAGACATCTCCCGTTTCATGGCTCAACACGCTGGGGCGTCGCGGTACCAGTTTGGTACCGGATGCACCGTCCGATGCGTCCAGATTTTCCACAAGTGGGACGAATGGGACGCATGGGACGCGTCCGGACGCATAGGGCAGTCGCGTCCTCCGACTGGGGGCCGAGCGGTCGCCGGTTCAAAACCAGCTTCCCGCGGATCCTTTGACTGAAGGGGCCGCTATGACTTCGAGAACATCGCTGCGCGAGAAGTCGACCATCTCTGACTCCCATTCGCAGTGACCGGCAGTGGATAATCCCCGCGAGGCCAGGTATAACGAAGGAGCGTGGAAATGCGAAGTTGGGACTTGAAAACGGTCGGGGTCGAACCGCACCAACCGGAGATCCTCTCCTCCGGGGAGGATGCGCGGATGATCCTGCTGCACCTCCCAGCCGGGGAGGAGCTGCAGGAGCATGAGGTGCACGAGCGGGCTCGAATCGTCATTATCGAAGGGCAGGTCGAGACTTCGATGCCGAGCGGAGAGTGCGTGTCGGGAGGACCTGGCCACCTCCTCGAGTTCGAGCCGGGTGAGCGCCACACGGTCGCGGCACGATCCGACTCGCGCCTGCTGCTGATCCTCAGCCCCTGGCCGGGAGACGGCCACCCCGGCGCGATGACCCTCGAGGAGAAGGGCCAGGCTCGCGAGAAGGCCGCCGAGCACTAGAAGCCCTCATCTGCGGCGAGCCGCATGGCGCACCCGACTTTGTCCCGAGGGGTGTTTCAAATCCTATGTCGTTCGCGGCGACCACTGGAAGGCGCGGGCTGCGAACGCGAGTCCGGCGACTCCCCACGCGGCGACGATCAAGAGGTCCCGGGCGGCGATCCCGGTGCCCTGGGAATGGGTGCACGGGGTCAACATCGCCACCGCGAGGTGGCGGATTGGGAAGACATCGGCGATCGCGCGGAGAAGAGACGGGATCTGGTCCTCGGGCACGAACACGCCGGAGATGAAGTAGAGCGGCAGGGCGCCGGCGGGCGCCGGAGCGGTCAAGTCGGACCGCCGCCGGAGACATCCGACTGGCTCTGGGTCTGGTGGAAGCCGCTGCCGTCGAAGTTGGCGGCGTACTTGTCGAACGGGTGCGCGCCACTGCCGATCGTCCAGGTGCTGCCTCGCAGGATCGCGGTCGATCCGCTGTGCGGGAAACCGGCCTGGTCCCAGAGTTTGTCGACGACGTCCTTGTCGAGCTGGCCGAGCGTGATCGCAGCGCCTTTGACGTCGGCTCGCGTGGCGGCGCGCTGGGAGTCGTCGGTGTGGTTGGTATACGCAGTCCCGAATTGCCCGTTCCCGTTTTCGACGTGTTCCTCCGAGGTGCGCGTGTAGTTGCGGATCATGACCGTGGAGTTATCGGGGCTGAGCACCTCGTATTCGACGTTGCCTCCGTCGACGTTGACCTTCACGACCTTGGCACCGTCGCCGAAATTCTGCTGGGCGTCGCCCAGGGTGTCGGAGTAGGTGCGCCCGTTGGCCGCGTCGGAGATCCCGCCGATCACGCCCGCGATGACGTAAACGCCGATGGCGCACATAACGACGATCGTGGCGACGACGATCAGTATGGCTCGCGCCCGGTAGTTCTCCAGCTGCGACACCCCTACTGCCGCTTCTCTTCTGTCACCTCTTGACCAGCTTCCTCGCGTTCGATTCCGGAGTCTATCTGCGCCCGGAGATCCGAGCTCCCGTCAATGAGCCTCATGGAGACTGCGGGAATCGGTCAGCGAGAATCGAGCTACTACAGAAGCTACTAGTCGTTTTCCGGCCTCATAACCCGAAGGTTGCGGGCTTGAATCCCGCCCCCGATTCGCACCGGGGCCCGCGCGTGGCACCGCTTTGGTACCGGACGCATCGTCCGATCTGTCCAATGCGTCCCGTACAGGGGACGCATGGGACGCATGGGACGCATACGAACGCATATGACACTTGTGTGCTGCGGCTGGGGGCCGAACGGTTGCCGGTTCAATCCGGCCTCCCCGATCACTCGGAAGCCCGCGTTGGTTACGAGTATCTCTTCATAGGGACGAGCCTTTCCAGGTGCTCGACGGCTCTGTGACCGCATCGAGCTGTTGGACACCGGAGAGCACGTCGATCTGAAGTGCGTAGCGCGGCGAGCGGGCACGTGCGGTGGGGTCGCCCCGCTGCGCCTCCAACTGCCCTGGCCGTTCCAACACGGGGTCCCTCGCATCCCGGTCTCACCAGGCCAGTCCAGCCTCCTCGTCGCTGGCGCGCCAGCTTCTCGCGGAATGGTAGGTTTCGTACGGCGGACTACGAACCTTCGGCCTGGTGGTCCTTTGAGGGCGGTTCCTCTGGCGGATCCTCCTGGGCGGGCTTTGAGAGCTGCAACTCCAAGGCCGTGAAACCTGCGGAGTGGACTCCGACCGCAACGAGGGAGCTTCCGAGGAACACCGCGCCGGCGATCCAATGGAGGTGCCAGAACCCGGCGACCAGTCCCAGGAAGGCGGCGCCCTGAGCGATGGCTCTCGCACCGGCCACGGTGCGTGAGCTGGTCCGACGGCGACGGAACTGCTCCTGCCGGTTGACCATGATCAGGGCGGCCAGGAGCGGGATCGCGACCGCGAAGGCGAGGACGCAGGTCATGGCGGAGGTATCCAGGGGGTACGGGAGTAGCGCCTGCACCCAGACGATGCCGATCGCCATCAGCCCCCCGTAGATCAGGTTCTCCTGGCGGAGCCACTCTTCTCCCAGCACAGGATCCTGCGTGAGGCTCCGCGTCAGCCGTTCACCTCGTTCGCCCTCGTGCTCCGCGGCTTTCTTGAGCCTCACTGCGTCGTGCGCTGGGTCCTCGTTCACGGTCACCGCCCCCGCGGGGCTCGCCCCGGCTCCGGGTGGGCTGGCGGGGCTAAACGTCGTTGCCTCAGATCACCTTGACCCTAGCGCTACGCGGCGAGCAGGACGCCGGCCGAGGTGCGGATCGCACTGGCACTGACCGCGACCGCCTGGATGGCTCGCGCCGAGAGGCTCACGCGAGCCGCTTGCGAGGTCGATCAGCGCCATTGGGGGCGCCCCCTTGGCTTCGAGCCGGCCGCTCACACCGCGATCCACGGCGCAGGAGAGCCGGGCTCGCGGCGTGCAAAGCGAGATCGAGCGCGGAAGAAGGCGCGGACGATGCTCTCTCGGACGGGTCGCCGTCGAAGCCGCAGCAGCGCTGATGCACGCCGCTTTCGCTCCGCGCGAAAAGCGGGCGCCTCGAAAGACCCACACTCAGGTGTCCTTTCTCCTGCTCCGGTCAGTCGGGCAGACCCGTCTGCTCGATGATCTGCGGGTGGTAGCGAGAGACGAATCGGGCCCCGGATCTGCACCTGGGCCGGAGGTGGTACCGCTTTGGTACCGGGTGCATCGTCCTTTATGTCCGTTGCGTCCCGATCGAGGGACGTGGGGGACGCATGGGACGCGTCCGGACGCATAAGGCAGCCAAGTCCTCCGGCTGGGGGCCGAGCGGTCGCCGGTTCAAGTCCGGCCTCCCCGACTAAGGCGGAAGCCCAAATCAGATGATCCGGCCGAGTCGCGTACGGGTAACAAGCACCCAGGCAAGCGCGAACGAGCCAGCCACGCCGAGCGCCGCCACGGAGAGCGCCTTGACCTCGGCGGGTACGCCGATCGGTCGGAGCGCGATCATCAGTCCGATCAGCACAACCCCCTGGAGGAAGAACGCGCCGTAGGCGCTGCGCGCCATGGCCTGACCGAGGCGGCCTGGGCGGCGATTGAGAAGCCGTTGCGCTGTTCCGAGCAGCCACACCGAGGTGCCGACGGCGAGCGGACCCTCCACAGCGGCCAGGCAGAGCGCGGGCCAGTGAAACCCGGATTCGAAGATCTCGTCCCCTTCCGTGCCAACCGCTGCCATGACGCCGGCCACGATCAGGAACGCCGCGATCCCTCCCAGCGCGGCAAATCCGCAATTGCGGCGAAGCCGGTCGGGTACCGGTTCGAGCCAGCCGCGCTGGGCGGCGATGATGCCCAAGGCGAACATCGGCACGAACTGCGGCCACTGCCACAGATGGGACTGGCCGATCTGGCCGCTGGCCGCTGGGAAAATGGGGCGCACCAGAACGGTGGCCACCGAGATCCCCACTGCAAGCGCGACGAGCGTACGCCCGGCCAGCGGAGCGCTGTGATTCGGGGTGGCGATTGGGACATCATCGGCCGCCCGGCGCCCGCTCCAGTAGCGCCAGGCGGCGTAGGCGAGCGAGTAGAGGAGCAGGACCTCGACGAACCACATGGGACCGGTGTCGAGGATGGGATCGCCGTGAGTGATCTGCCGCCAGAGCGAGTGGGATTCGCCGGCGGCGAGATGCGCCGCCCAGATCGCTCCGGGCCAGATCAGCAGCGTCCATGCCGCCAGTGGCACGCCGAGGCGGATGAGTCGGTCGTGGGCGAACGTCCGAGGGCCCTTGCGCGACACCGAGCCGGGAGTGACCAGGCCGGAGATCAGGAAGAAAAGGCCCATCGCGAACAGGGCGGCTGGGATCACCACCATCGACAGCGTGATGTCGCTGACTCCGGCGAGCTGGACCTCCTGGACGTCCTGGTAGGGCCAAGCGTTTTCCAGGCTCCCGTAGGCCAGTGCACCGTGGCCGGCGATGATCACGGCGACCAGCAGCAGCTTGAGATTGTCGAGATACGCAACGCGCTCGCTGCGTGCCTCCCGGGTGGCCCGCCCGCGCTCCGCGGGCGCCTCCGTGATCGCGTCCACCACACCGCGATGCGTTTCCCACCTCAGGTCCGTTTTCGTCGGAGGCTTCACGGCGATAGCCATTTTGCTCCACTTTGGGAACTGGGGATGCGACCTTTCGATGTGGCCGCAACTCGTGCGCCTACTCCTTCGCAGCGCAGGCTGGTATCGCGAACGCCGCGCCGCTGAAGGCTTCGGGACAACTCCTACCCGGATCTGGATGTCCCGAGCTGGATCGCGGTACCACCGTGGTACCGCTTGACATATCCAATACGTCCAGATTGTCCACCGTCCGGGACAGATGGGACGCCAGGGACGCGGCGGGACGCATCGGGCAACCTAGTCCGCCGGCTGGGGCCGAGCGGCCGCCAGTTCAAGTCCGGCCTCCCCGACTAGTCGGAAGCGCGCGCGCTCGGGAAGCGGCTTTCCGATTCCAGTCTCGGTTTCTGTCCCCCGCGGGAGCGCGGGCGCCCCGTCGCCTCAATACACGGCGCGCGCGACCGAGTCGAGCGCCGATGATCGTGCGGCCCATCTGCGTCGCCACTTTCATCCGTGAATGGCCCGTCATCAGCACCTCCATTGCGCGGCGCTTGGTCTCGGTATCGACCTTCTCGAGAGCGCCGGAGTCAAACGGCGGCTGAGGGTCGTACTCGATGACCAGCTGAAGTGCCTCGGCCAACTCGCGCCCGTGAACGCGCTCGCTAAGCGTCAATGCCATGTCAATGCCAGCCGAGACTCCGGCGGCGCTGATGTGGGTGCCCTGCCAGACCACTCGATCCTCGACGACCTCGACCCCGTAGGCGCGAACGACATCGCGGAAGCCCCAGTGCGTGGCCGTCTTCTTGCCCTCGAGCAGGCCGGCGGCGGCATAAAGGCTGGCTCCGGTACAGACCGATGCCGTCCACTCACATCTCGGCGCCGTTGCCGCGAGCCAGTCGATCAACACCTGGTCGCCCAGCACCGGCAGCGGATTGCCGCTACCGGGCACGACGATCAGCTCGGGATCCGTCAGTGACTCGGTGGTGTCCGTTGGAATGACGGTCAGACCGCGGTCGGTAGTGATCGGCCCAGCGGTACTGGCCACAAAGTGGACCTCACACCCCCGGCCAGCGGCTGATGACGTCATACGGGCCGACCAGGTCGAGGGCGGTGAAGTCAGGATAGACGACGTAGGCGATCTTCATTCCACGACCTCGAAGCTGAACATCATTCCGCTCTCGTGATGCTCGGCGATATGGCAATGGGCCATCCAGCGGCCAGGATTGGTGACGTCGAGAAGGATGTCGACGGTCTGGCCGGCTGGAATGAGCACGGTGTCGGTCCAAACCAGGTTCGGTTCGACCTCACCGTCGCGGCTAAGAACCAAGAACCGGCCGGCGCCGTGGATGTGGAAGGGGTGGTGCATCGGATGGTCGCCGGCCATCTCGTTTAGGAGCCGGATCTTGACCTGGTCGCCGACGCGGAAGCGCCAGTCGATCGCCGCGTTCTCGGCATCGGTATGGCGGTCGATCAGCTTCCAGCGCATGTTGGCCGGCGTGGTCAACCGGTTGACCTCCACCATGTCGTCCTCCCACTCGATCCCGTCCGCGTGATCGGCCGAGCCATGGCCGTGCTCGTGCCCGTCTCCATGTTCCCGTTCGTGTCCCGCGGCGGCCTCGCTCACCAGCTGGGCGGGCAATAGCTTCATTCCGCACTCGGGACAGTGGCCGGGCTCGTCCCGGACCACCTCGGGGTGCATGGGACAGGTGTAGCTCGCATCCGGCGCCTCCACAGCGACGAGCTTCATCCCGCAGTGCGGGCAGTGATCGGGCTCTGAGCTGACGACCTCGGGATGCATCGGGCACGCATAGATGACCTCGCCTTCGGGAACCGGCATATCCATCTCGGCGATGAAGGCAAGGGTCTTTTCGGGCTCGGCGTCCAGGTAAGGCTCGATCCGCTCCCGCTCACGGGCCAGGTCCTCGTTGGTCCGGAGCGTCTCGAACCGATCCCTGAGCGAGGGCTCAGCCGGTTCCTCGGCCACAGTGATCCGGGCCAGCGGATAGGTCCGCCCCGGCGTGCGGTGCTCGAGCGTCAGCTCACCGGCGTCTCCGAACAGGACGTCGACGACCAGCCGCTCCGAGGGCGCGAGGATCACCTCGTCGACGAACCGCTCGTGCTCGACGTGGCCGCTGTCGCCGCCGACGAGCTTCATCCGCGCGCCCGGGAGGGCGATCTTGAAGACGCGGGTGTTGGCGGTGTTCGTGAAGTAGAAGCGGACCACCTCGTCGCGCTGGGCCGCAAGCGCTAAGTCGGTCTCGCCGTTGACGAGCATCAGATCGCCGAAGCGGCCCATGGCGGAGTGGGTGGTCTCGGTCCTGCTGAAGGGGGCCACGCGGCCCTCCTCGAGCAGGATGTCGTCGAGCGTCAACGCGAGCTCGCGGTTGACGGGAGGCCAATAGTCAGGGTCGGTGGGCTCAACCAGGACGTTGCCGTAGAGGCCCATCTCCTGGCCGTAGTCCTCGCGGATGTGCGGGTGGTACCAGTAGACCCCGGGATCAGGGAATGAGATCCGCGCGCTGAACTTCTCGCCGACGGCCATCGGGGCCTGGGTCTCGTGAGTCCCGTCGTAGCGGTTCTCGAGTCTGAGTCCATGCCAGTGAACGGTCGCCTCCAGATCGCCCTGATTCTCGATGTTGACGACGATCTTCGAGTCCTGCTTGACCTTAAGAGTCGGTCCTGGAATCGAGCCGTTGTAGGCAAGCATCCTCACCCACGCGTTGCCCAATTGCTTGGCCACCGGGCCGATCCGAAGGTCGAACTCCTCGCCGTCCTCTAACGCGATCAGCTCAGAAGGCGCAGCCTCGGGAAGGCCCACCGCCTCGGTTGGAAAATTGTCTGGCGCGCTGCTCATGTCTGCCTCCCAAGATCGAAGGATTGCCGTTGGGGAGCCCGTGCCGATCGGGTCTCCTCTCGAAAGCTTCCAATCAGCCGCGCAATGTGCTCAGCGTCTTCCCTGACCCAGCCGAGTAGGGCCGAGCCTCGAGTGTGCTGCCAGGTCAGCCCCAGGAAATAAAGCCCCGGAGACTTGGTTGCACCGCGCTCATGCACAAGCCGGCCGGTGTCGTCGAACACAGGTGCGTCGATCCACGAGTAGTCGGGGCGAAAGCCGGTCGCCCAGATGACGGTCTGCACGTCGAGCTTCGTTCCATCCTCGAAGCTCACCGTCGACCCGCCGGCATCGACCGCTCGTCCCAGGAGCTTGACCCCGTGCCTGCGGCGGATCCCGCGCGGGCTCGACCCGATCAGTGTGTCCCGTTCCCGCAGGCGGCGCCCGATCCGCGACTCCGAGGTCTTTCGGATCAGGCCGGTCCGATCGAGATACCAGAACAGATCACGGCCCAAGACGCGCTGTGGGAGCGGTTTCTGGCGCGATCCAATCGCAAGATGGACCGAATGGAAAGCCGAAAGCTCCTCGGCTATCTGGAAACCCGAATTGCCGCCTCCAACGACGAGGACAGGACCTTCGATTCCCGCCGGGGACCGGTAGGCGCTCGTGTGAAGCTGCCTCACGCTCGCGTCCAACCGCTCGGCGAAGGGCGGCACGTAGGGTTCCTGAAACGGGCCGGTGGCGACAACCACCTGAGCGCCGGTGTACTCGCGGTCGTCGAGCTCGACCCGGTAGCGGTCGTCGATCTGCTGCAGCAAGCGGACGCGACTGCCGAGCTGAACCGGAAGCTCGAAGCGATCGGCGTATTCGCGAAGGTAGGCGACAACCTCGTCGCGGGTCGGGTAGCGATCGGGATCGCCGGGGAACGGCTGGCCCGGAAGGCTGCTGTAGCGGGCCGGTGTGAAGAGCTTGAGTGAGTCCCACCGTGCGCGCCAGGCGGCAGCCGGCTGATCGGCTGCCTCGAGGACAGTGAAGTCACGACCTGCGCGGGCGAGGAAGTACGCCATAGCCAGTCCGGCCTGGCCGCCCCCGACGACAATGACCTCATACCGATGGTCGCTCATCGCTCTGTCTCGCTTGTACGCGTCCCTTCCCCCTTGGCAGAGGCACCTCGAAGCTCTCCCTGGCTAACTTGCGCCGGCCTTCAAGGGCGGGGACGATCAAGCTAGTCACACCCAGCCATCGAACCGGGAGCGCCGACCCAGTCTCGAGGATAGCGAGAGCCTCGATTCGCGGTCAAGAGCGGTCGCGGCGACAAGGGGCGGCCCCGTTGCAGCGAGCCAGGTCCAGACGCCCTCTGGCGCCATTCTGCGCCTATATCCGAGCATCTGTCGGGTAGCGCTCGCAAGGCGGCTGCGACGCTCGCTCATCGAGATACTGGCTCGAGTTGCTTTCCGCTGGTACCACTAGGGCATAGTGCCGGCCGGTTAGCCCGAAAGCCCCTCGAGTGGCCGACCACCGAAAGTGAGCTGGCCGCTATCGCAACAGATTAATCTCAAGCCATGAGCTCTGACCCGAGGGAGGCCTCGGGCTCACCGACGGACGAGCTGGGTGGCGCGGGCGACACTCACCCCATCGTCCTCAGGGCCGAGGCGATCGAGAAGCGGTTTCATCGCGGCGTCCCGCCGCTCCGGCACACCATCGAGGTCCTTAAGGGGGCCAGTTTGGAGGTCCGGGCCGGTCAGCTAGTCGGGTTGGTTGGCGAGAACGGCTCCGGCAAGAGCACCTTGATCCAGATCGTCGTCGGGCTGCTGAAACGCGATGGCGGTGAGGTTCAGAGGCCCGAGCGGCTCGGTTACTGCCCCCAGATCCCCATGGTCTGGGACAAGCTGACCGTGACCGAGCACTTCCAATTGTTCGCGCAGGCTTATGGCCTACGAGGGGATGCCAGCAGGCGCTCTGAAGAGGCGCTGCTCGAAGAGATGCAGTTTTCCCGCTACCGCGATTTCCGTGTCGAGGAGCTTTCGGGCGGGACGCGGCAGAAGCTCAACCTCGCGCTCGCGCTCGTGCACGAGCCGCAGCTCTTGCTCCTCGATGAGCCCTACTCGGGGTTTGACTGGGAGACCTATCTGCGCTTCTGGGAGATGAGCGAGCGGCGCCGGGACGAAGTGATGGGCATTCTGATCGTCTCCCACCTTCTGGCGGAGCGCGAGCGGCTCGATCGGCTCTACACCTTGGTCGACGGTAAGGCGGTGCTCGGGTGACGGCCCTTGCCATTGTGGGAGGCAGCTTCGTGCGCGAGCACCTGCGCACGCCGCTGACCCTCATCATGCTGGTAGCGATTCCTGCCTTCTTCGTCCTTATCTTCGCCAGCGTCTTGGACGAATTTGCGGAGGCTCTTGGCGGGACACTGGCCGGCAGCGGCTCGACCGCGATCAGCGCTGGCTGGGCAGCGGCGTTCCTGTGCGGCGCGCTGGCCTTCTTTCAGGTCGCCTCCTCGAGGAGCGCGGATCGACGCTTAGCGCTGGCAGGCCTCGGAGCCGGTCGAGTGGCTTTGGCTCGGATCCTCGCGGCGATCGCCCTCGGCGTCTTGGTCAGCGCGATTGCCTACGTGACCCTCTGGCTGCGCAGCGGGATCGAGCATCCCGCCCATGCCGCTGCTGCAGTTCTCGCCTTCGCCCTTATCTACACCGGCATTGGGGCCCTGATCGGCGCCTTCGTTTCCGATCCGCTGAACGGTTCGCTCCTAGTTGTGGTCGTCTTCGCCGTCGATGTCTTCTCCGGCCCGCAGATGACCCCCAACAGCCTTTTCAACTGGACCCCTACTCGCGACGCCGCGAGCCTCCTAATCGCCGCTGGCACCGGCCAAGCCTCGCCGAGCACCGACTGGATCAAGGTCGGTGTCGCGATTGTTGTCGCTCTGGGAGTCGCAACCGCCGCCTTTTGGCTGGCGGCTCGGGCAAGGGATTGAGATGACAGCGCGGGCACTTGGGGCAACGCGTATGGCTTTCCGCGAACAGCTGCGCCGGCCGCTGCTGCTGATCTTGCTCATCCTCGTCCCCGTCTATGTGGTGACCCGCAGCATCGCCCAGACCGAGCCGACCTTGAGGCAGTTCACCTTGCCCGGCGATGTTGAAGTCGTCACGAACATGAAAGAGCTGCACGGTGCGATCATGGCCGGAATGGCGATCGCCTTCGTCGCCGGTCTCTGCGGCGTCTTCGTGATGCAGTCGGCGCTGGCGGGCGATCGTCGGCTCGTGGTCGCTGGCTTCCGGCCCGGAGAGACAGTCGGTGCGCGGCTGGTCGTTCTGCTCGCCGACACAGCGCTCGTCGTCGCCGTCTCCTTGATCGCGACCGCCTTCTACTTCGAACCGGAGTCCTGGCTTCGGTTCACCTTGGCGGCCTTGATGATCGGGTTGATCTACGCGCCGTTAGGCGCCTTGTTTGGTGCTGTTCTCAGCCGACTTGCCGCGACCTATCTAATGCTCTTCTTGGTCATGACCGACCTCGGCATCGTCCAAAACCCGATGTTTGGTTCGGGCACGCCGGGGAGATGGGCGGTCCTACTTCCGGGCTACGGCCCGATGCGTCTCATGCTCGATGGCGCCTATTCCACCCGGTTCCACGTCGCTGGAGAGCTTCTGCTGTCATTGGGCTGGACAGCCGCGCTCGGCGTTGCCATCTATCTCCTGCTACGTCGGGCTGTGGGCGCAAGCGGCTAAGTAGCCGTCCCCGGGCGATTCTGCCATCGGCCCAGGCTGAAAACGATGGCCACGACCACCAGCAAAGCGGCCACCCCACATCCGATCATGTGAGACGGATGCGAAGAAAAATGACCCTTCACAGCGCTCATCGTGCCTTCCTTCCGTTCCAGACCAGCCTAGGAACTGCGGGCAGCGGCGACATCCGGGCAAGTACGTAGTCGAATCTGCTCGAAACTACTGAAGCCAAGGCCGCGCATCCTGGGTTACCGTCAGCGTGTGGGACGCCGTCTTCTCACAGTGCTGGTCGTGGTCGGGGCCTCCTAGTTCCCTCGGCCGCTCTAGGCAGCCTCCCAAGCGACGTTCAGCAAGGCCAGCGGCTGGCCGAAGAGATTCGCGCCGGGGAAAAGAAGTGCTCGGACCTCGCGGCCGACGATTTCGAGCTGATCGGCGAGTACGCGATGAGCCGCTACCTCGGCAGCACCGCAACCCACGAAGCGATGAACCGCCACATGACGGTGATGATGGGCAGCGCGGGCGAGGAGCGCATGCACCAGGCTCTCGGCTACCGCTACAGCGGCTGCCCTGGTGGGCCGGCCGCCGGCTGGGTGGGCCCAATGGGCGGAATGATGTCGGGCAGCTACGAAGGCTCGGGCGGCTTCGGTGGCGGCATGATGGGTGGCGGCTACCGGGAAGGGATGATGGGCTTCGGAGACTCCGGCGACGGAGATGTCAGCGTCCTCGGCGTCGTGCTGATTGGCCTCGCTGCTGCAGCGGTCGGCGGTGCCCTTGTCTTTGCCGGGATGCGGCTCGGCCGCACGGACCGCTGAGCCGCCTCTACTTCGACTGCAATGCGCGCCCTAGCCGAATCGGTCTACGAAACCGAAGGTCACAGGTTCGAATCCTGTCGGGTGCGCTGACATCCCGTCGTAAACCGGGAGATTTCAGCCCGGGAGCTGGGGACGGCCGGCGAGCTGGGGACCAATCAGGGGCCGATTCACTTTGTCAACCGTCGGGTTTAGCCAGCCTTTGACGCTTCCCCCCGCTGTTCATCTCCGACCCCGCCAAGCTGAAGACAGCCGGAGCAGCAAGGAAGATCGACGGCAACGCCAGCGTGCGGCCGAGTGGGGCGACGGTGCGCCGCCCAGCTCGAACCGCCCGCCTTGCTTCAGACCCTCTCGTTGCAGTCGTGCTTCTTCAGGAGCTTGTTCTCCTGATTCGTCTGCTTAGCCGTGGGGTGCTTGTGCGCCTTCTTCCACTGGCTCAGTTGATTCGTGCACTGATTGTGGTTCCAGTGCTCATGGTGCCCGCTGCTATCTGCAAGAACCGACGCTGCGGCTCCGCTGAACGCGAGCGACCGTTGAACCGGCCGCGGTACGATCGGCAGGGAGATGTGGGCGAGGACCGTACTGGGCATTGCGTTCATCGTCGGCCTGCTGGCCGCGGCGCCCGCCCAAGCGGCGACCATCAACGTGACCACCACGACCGATGAGCTGACCGCCGGCGACGGGCAGTGCTCCCTGCGGGAGGCGATCTCAACGGTCAACGGGAACGGCAACGGGGACTGCTCGGCCGCGGAGAGCGGCGCGAACACGATCGTGCTCGGGGCGAGCACATATCCGCTGACGTTGGCCGGCTTTCTCGTCAGTGGCAACCCGACCGGGTGCCTTTCGACCTTTGTGCCCGACTTCACCGATAACTCGCGGGACGAGCTGAGTGTCTCCGGCACAGTGCAGAACCTGACGATCGAAGGGGCGGGCCCGGGCCAGACCGTCATCGACGCCTGCAGGGTTGGCGACCGCGCGCTCGAGGTCAACTCGGGCGCGACCGTCACTCTGCGCGGCTTGACCATCACGAACGGCCACGCGCGACGAGGTGAAGCCGGAAGCAACTCCGGCACATCCGGAAGCACCGGCGGAGCCGGCAATCCCGGCGCCAACGGGGGCGGGATCCTGAACGAGGGCACCCTGACTCTTGTCCACTGTGCGGTCACTGCCAGTCACGCCGGCGATGGCGGCAACGGAGGGCAGGGCGGTCCACTCGGGGGCAGCGGAGGCGTGGGGGCCAGCGGTGGCCAGGGCGGGGGGATCTTTTCGAATGGCACGCTCACGGTAAGCGACAGCACGATCAGCGGTAACAGCGCCGGCAGCGGTGGCGTGGGGGGTGTCGGTACTCATGGCAGCATCGCCAACGCGCAGTCCGGCAACGGTGGCTCGGGGGGCAGCGGAGGCGGCGGGGGTGGCGGCGGCGGCGTCGCCATCGAGGGCGGGACGGCGACGATCACCACGAGCACGATCGAGGGCAACAGGAGCGGAGCCGGCGGCAGGGCGCAGCCGGGCGAAGACAGTGACCCATCTCAGGGCTTTGGCGGCGAGGGGGGCTCAGGTGGCTCGGGCGGCAACGGCGCCGGCATCGCGAGCGCCGGCGCCAGTGTGTCGCTGCAGGCAACGAACGACACGGTCGAGGGCAACGTCACGGCCGACGGGGCAAACGGGCAGAACGCGGGCGGCGGCGTTGGCGGAGAGGATGGCCAGCCCGGCAACGGTGGTAGTGGCGGATACGGCGCCGGGCTCCTCGATGTGCACTCGGCGGTGCAACTTGCCAACCTGACGGTCGCCGATAACTCGACCGGCAAGGGTGGGAGCGGCGGCGCGGCCAGCAACACCCACCCGGCTGGTACCGCCGGCTCGGACGGTCACGGCGGTGGAATCTACGCCACGCTGTCGTCACCCACGCTCCAGAACACGCTTCTAAACGACAACGAGCCCGGCGGCGATTGTCGCGGCACGGTTACCGACGGAGGCCACAACCTCATCTTCTCCCCGCCGTCGATCGGTCCTCTCCCGCCGCCGGATCTGTGCGACGTTACGAACTTCATCAAGGCGGACCCCAAGCTTGCGCCCTTGGCCGACAACGGCGGGCCGACGCAGACGATGCGCCTGCAGCCCGGGAGCCCGGCGATCGATCAGGTCCCGACCTCTGGTGCAGGCTGCCCGCAAGCCGACCAGCGCGGCGTCACCCGACCCGGTGGCGCGGCCTGCGACATCGGCTCCTATGAGGCCGCCCCGCCTCAAGCAACGACCGGACCCGCGAGCGAGATCGGCGCAGCCGCGGCGACGCTTACCGCAGCAGTCACGGCCAACGCCTCCGATGCGAGCGTCCACTTCGAATACGGCACGAACACCGGCTACGGAAGAAGCACGGCGGATCAGCACGTGGCGGGGGTGGCCGCCGTTTCGGTCCTGGCCGGGGTGAGCGCCCTGACACCTGGGATGACCTACCACTACCGGGTCGCCGCGAGCTCGATTGACGGAACGACCTATGGCGCCGACCTCACGTTTCATGCCCCTTCGGTGCAGATCAGGCGTCTGAAGATCAAGCCGAGGCGCGTGCATCGCAAGCGGGGAGCGAAGGTGAGCTACATCGACTCCGCTGCTTCCAGGACCCACTTCGTCCTGAGCCGCTGCACAAAGTTCGTCAAGAGGCACTGCAAGCGATACAAGCGCGTGCGTTCCTTCACACGCCACGACGTCGCCGGGCGCAACAGCTTCCACCTGCGCGTAAAAGGCCTCGCGCGCGGGCGCTACAGACTCGCCGCGACCCCCAGCTTTGGTGGGGCTGAGGGCGCGACCGTCACGGTCAAGTTCAGGGTCTTATTGCGGTGAGTCGAGCACGGCTTGCCCGCGGCCGTTCGCTGGAGCCTCGGCGATCAATTCTCTGAGCGTGAACAGCTCCGAGCGCACCACCCCCCGCCTCCCCGAGGAGCTCACGGGCGACCGCCCGATTTCGCGCGAGATCGAGGCGGTGCCACTCGCACAGGAACGACCACGCAGTCGGAGGAACCACCCGAGACATCAGCAGATCTCCGATGGGGCGGATGCGGGTTGCGATCGCCGCGGTGCCACGAATGAGCGCCCGCGTCGCGCTCGGTGCGCGGGCCTCGCGAGCGAACCGCCGGGCGAGCAGCTCGTCGCCCATCAGCCCCCCGAGCATCATCGTCGTAAACAACGGACCGCGGCCGGGTGCATACGGCAGCAGCGGGCTCGATGGCGTGCGCGATGGCGACCCCGAATAGGCAAACGGCGGCGAGTGCGGGATCCGACGCCGATCGAGCTCGGGCCCTGCTGGGGCTAGTCAGCCCACCAATCGCGCCGGCCATCGACGTCCTCGCGCGGAGCCTCGCCGAGATGGGGCGCGCCGATGACGAGGATCTCGAGGCCCTCCGGCCCGGCCTCGTAGCCTCGCCACGTACCGGGCGGAACCCGCACCGCGTCCCATTCCCTGAGCTCGACGACCTCGTCGTCGAGCTTCATCCGCCCGCTCCCACGCAGGACCACGTACACCTCCTCCTGTTCCTTGTGCGTGTGGCCGTACGGAAAGCGATAGCCGGGGGGGACGCGCTGGTAGCCCAGGCCGGATTTCTCGAGCTCGAGCACCTCGGTCGCCAAGCGGAACTCCAGGTCCGGCGCGCCATCGAACTTGGACCCGACGTCCTCCAGGTCCTCCTTGAGGTTCCTGAGAGTGAACGGCACGGCGCAATCCTATGGCCCCCTGGCTGGATTGAGGTGTTTGGCCAGGGAGCGATCTATGGCCGGGAAAGCGCCTTCGCGACCCGGGCACGGGCTCTGAATAGGCGGCTGGTAATCGTCCCTTCAGGGACCTGCATGGCCCTGGCGGCCTCGCCGTAGGAGAGGCCTGCTACGTCGACGGCAACGAGCACATCGCGCGACGCGGCGGGCAGCGCCGCGATCGTCGCGAACACCTCGCGCGTCTCTGCCGCCACCGGCGGCTGCGTGGCGCCGTCGGAGTCGGGCAGTTCCAGCGACTCGAACTCGGAACTCGTTGCCTGGGGGCGGCGCGCCGCCTTGCGGCGGTTGTTAAGGAAGGTATTGCGCACCGCGCGCAGGAGGTAGGCGAGGTCGTCGTCGTTTCGCACCAGGCGGGGACGCATCAGGACGCTGGCGTAGGTGTCCTGCACGAGGTCCTCCGCGTCCTCGCGCGAGCCGCACAGCGCCCACGCGGCGCGGAAGAGTCGATCGAAGTGATCGCCGAGCGTCCGTGGATCGAGGAGGTGCTCCGACGCCGTCGTGGTCTCTGCGGGGCGCGTCTTCTCTGCGATCGGCATGCTCATCCTGATCCGCGCCTACCCGGGTGCTGATCGCATCCGGATTCGTGCTTGGGGCGGCGAGCGGTACGGGTTCGACCGCGGCCTCCTCGTTCGACCGCTCGCAGCCGCCAACCCGCCTCGGGCGGGTTGGCGAGAACGAGTACGGCGGCGGCGGAGGGCGGAAGCTCGAAGCGTCCGTTCTTCCACCCCCCGTTCGTCTCGCTAGACGTTGCCGTCGCCATCGCTCGGACCACCGCTGTTGTCGGCGTCGTGATCTCCGCCGTTGTGCTGCGGGATGCCGCGATGGTGGTGACGGTGGTGTCCCGCCGTCGCGGCCGGCACCGCACCTGCGGCGACGATCCCCATTACGGCGAGGACCACTGCGATCCGGGCCTTCATTGTCGAGAGCATCGTTTTCTCCTTGTGGTTTGGGTGGTCATGTGAGGAAGCTCGATATGGCGCGCTCCAGCGCAGGTCCCTGCCGCGACCACTGCGCGGGCGGCGCCGCGCCGACCACGACCGTCGTCGCCTTCGCGCCGGCGACGATGCAGGCGACCTCGCGGTAGCTGCGCCCGGTCGACGACCTGTAGACGTCGATCACGCAGGAGCCGTGCCCGCTTCGGAACCGGAGGCCTGTCGCCGAGGCGACAGGCCTGACGTCCACGTCGCCCTCATCGCGGTTGTGGTCGAGCCGGAAGCTGCCCCAATTCGACAGCCTCTCCGTGCCCTGTCGGGGCGTTGCATTCAGGTAACCCCGGATCTCCCCGTTCGGCGCCCGGACGGCGGCGGAGAAGGTGCCGGGGTCGGATTGGATCGATTGCCAGCCGAGCGGATAGGCAAGCCGAGCCACGCCGCCTGGGAGCCGGCCGGTGTGCCATTGGCGGGGCGGAGGCGACGGGTCCAGCCAGGCGAACGCTCGCGCCTGTCGCGCCTGGCTCGTCGACCGCGGCGCCGATGTGGTGCTCGAGGAGCCCCCGCCGCAACCTGTGAGCGCGAGCGCGAGCGTGGCGAGCATCGCTGCCGCGGCCGCCGCCAGGGGCCTGTCGTTGGGCCATCTTGATCTGGTCGGAAGGGTTGGATTTGGTCGCATGTCGGACATCTGGGGTCCTTTCTCGAGACGAAGGTCCCGCCGGTGGTCAACCGTGGGTGTCGGCGCGTCCGAGCGCCTTGATGTCGTCGGCGGTGAGGAGCTCGTCGCCGACTCCCCACTCGCCGCTGGCGACCTCCTCGAGCACGCACCACGTGCGCGGGCGCATGCACTCGCCCTCGATCGCGACCATCGCGTCTGTGAGGCGCTCGACGATCTCCTGCTTCTGAGGTGTCGTGAAGACGCCCGCGATGACCTTGACCTGAATGAGTGACATCTTGTGTTCCTCCTCGGGAGGGGTTGCCGGTGCGGCCATCGTCCGCCCGGGCGGCGCCCCGCACATCGGGCACAACCCCTGACATCGACCCCCGAACATTGCGCAGGCCCCCTCCGGCGGCCTACGATCATCCGCATCGGCCAGCCTGCCCTTGCCCAGCCCGCCGCGCTGCTCGAGCGCGAGCGCGAGCTCGAGCGCATTGTCGTCGCGCTGCGCGCCGCGGGGCGCCAGGCCGGGGAAATCGTCGTCATCGAGGGCGCTGCCGGGATGGGGAAGTCGCGGCTGCTCGAAGAGGCACGCGCGCGTGCCTCGGACCTCGGTCTCAGGGTGGTGGGCGCGCGGGCGACGGAGCTTGAGCAGGGGTTCCCATTCGGGGTCGTCCGCCAGCTCTTCGAGCGCCCTCTGCTGGAGGCCGACAGCGCCGAGCGCGAGAGCTGGCTTTCTGGAGCGGCGGCGCTGGCCGCCGACCTGCTCATCAGCGCCCCGCCGTCGGGCTCCGAGGCGCCGGCGCCGGGTCCAGCCGCGACCGATCCGGGCTATGCCCTGCATCACGGCCTCTACTGGCTGGCCTCGAACCTCGCCGCCAATTCGTCGCTCACCCTGGTCGTCGACGACCTCCAGTGGTGTGACGCGCCATCGGTACGAACCCTGGCGTTCATCGCGCGCCGGCTCGAGGGGCTGCCGCTCTCGCTCGTTCTCGCGACGCGGCCGCTCGATCCCGCGCTCAACCCCGAGGCTGCGACGCTCGTCGGCGATCCCGGCACCGAAACGCTGGTCCTCCCCCCGCTGACGAAGGCGGCCATCGGCGATGTGGTGGCCGCGCGGTTGGGCGGCAAGCCAGAGGATCGGTTCATCCACGCGTGTCTCGAGGTGACTGGCGGGAATCCGTTTCTCGTCGGGGAGCTGCTCGACGAGGCGGCGGCTCGCGGCCTCGCCCCCACGGCGCTCGCCGCCGCCGATCTCCGCGAGATAGTTCCCCGCGGCGTCGCCAACGCGGTGCTGCTTCGCCTGGCGAGGCAGCCGCCAGCGGCCACCGCGCTGGCCCGGGCGCTCAGCGCCCTGGGCGATGGCGCGCAGGTGGGCGACGCGGGTCAGCTGGCCGGACTCAAGGGCACCGAGCTGGAAGCGGCGATGGAGGCACTCGTCTTCGCCGGCGTCGTGGATTCCGGCGCGACGGTCCGTTTTACCCACCCGATCTTGCGGACGGCGATCCACGACGACCTCTCGCCTGCCGAGCGCGAGAGCCTGCACCATTCCGCAGCGGCGATCCTGCGCGAGCGCGGATCACCGGTGGGCCGGGTCGCCGCGCAGGTCATGCACACCGAGCCCGCCGCTGATCCCGGCGCGGTGGCGCTACTGCGGGACGCGGCTCGCGACGCACTCGCCCTCGGCGACGCGGCGGGCGCGGCCGCCCTGCTCTCCCGCGCCCTCGACGAGCCTCCCCCTATCGGCGACCGTGCCGCGGTCCTGCTCGAGCTCGGCCAGGCGCGCGCCCGCACGGGCGCACCGGACGCGATCGAGCCGCTGACCGAGATCGTCGAGCGCAGCGAGGAGGCCACCGCGATCGCCGCGGCGGCGATCGAGCTCGGGGGCATGCTCTTCTTCACCGGTCGCGCCGCCGAGGGGGCGGCGATCCTGCGCCGCGCCCAGGAGCGGCTCCCGGCCGAGGAGCCGGCACGCGGGCAGCTCGAGGTCGCGCTACTTGGCCTCAGCTCCACCTCGGCGTCAGCCCGGCGCGAGGCCGAGGCCGCGATCGATTCCCTGCGAGACCCGGGCGGTCCCGCATGCGACGTGCTGGAGGCCACCACGCTCGCCACGCTGGCGATGAACGAGGTGCTGTACGTGGGCTCGGCGTCCGCCACCATCGACCTTGCCGAGCGCGCGATCGCGGCGGGCCTTCCGCCCGAGCCTCACCGCGGCGAGAATTGGGCGAACCTGGCCCTGGCGGCCCTCGGGGCCGCGGACGGTCTCGACGCGGCCCTCCGTGGCACCGACGAGATCCTGGCGCAGGCGCGCGACCGCGGAGCGGCACTCACGGTTGTGACGATGTCCGCGCTTCGAGCGCTCATCGCATTGCGTCGCGGAGACCTCTCCGACGCCCAGGCGGATGCACAGGCGGCAATCGAGCTCGCCCCCGAGCTGCTGGGCGCAAGGTTCCTCATCCTGGCGGTGTCGGCGGCCGTGCTCGCGGGCCTCGAGTGTGACGAGACCCCTGACTCCCTGCGCCGGCTCATCGACCGCGCCGGCGTTCGCTACGACACCGAGTTCACGTCGAGCTCCCAGCTTCGCTACGCCTCCGGCGTGCTTCGCGCCGCGGCCGGCAACCACGAAGCCGCGATCGAGGAGCTGCGTGGTTGCGGATCCCTCCATCCCGCGTTCGGCGGTGAGAACCCGGCGATACTCCCGTGGCGCTCGGCCGCGGCGCTCTCGCTGTCCGAGCTCGGTCGGAACGACGAGGCTCGCGAGTTGGCCGCCGACGAGGTGCGCCGCGCGCAGGCATTCGGGGCGGCGCGCGCGATCGGCATCGCACTCCGCACCGACGCCCTCGTCGGCCCCCCCGCGAAGCGGTCGAAAGGGCTCGCGGCGGCGCTCGAGGTGCTGGCGCCATCGCCGGCGCGGCTCGAGCATGCGCGTGTTCTCGTCGACCTCGGCGCCACACTTCGGGCGGCGGGAAAGCGGACCGCCGCCCGAGAGCCCCTGCTCGATGGGCTCACGCTGGCCGCCCGCTGCGGAGCGCGGACCCTGGAGCGCCGGGCGCGGTCAGAGCTGGCGGCGATTGGCGTCCGACCCCGTACGTCGGAGCGCAGTGGCGAGGACTCGTTGACGCCCAGCGAGCGGCGCGTTGCCGAGCTCGCCGCGGCCGGCGGCACGAACCGTGAGATCGCACAGAAGCTCTTCGTCACCGAGAAGACGGTTGAGACCCATCTGGGACGAGCGTTTCGCAAGCTCGAGATTTCGTCTCGCCGACAGCTCCCCGACGTGCTCGCGGGCGCAGCCGCCTGACCGGTTGCTCTGCTCCGGCCGATCTACAGGTGGCCGCTGGCCGAGTGGATCGTTGACGTAGCGTGGGCTCACCCCCGATCTCTTGCCACTGTGTGGCGTCGCTGGCGAGGTCGATGCGAAAGGGCTCCACGGCTGCCCCTCCCAGTGCCTGAAGAGCGTCTGAGGATCGTGCAGGTGGACTTCCGCTTTGGCCACGCTGGCTCCGGCGATAGACCTGCCGTGGTGTCTGATGGAGCGCCGCATGCTTCACGGCATCGCGCGGCGAGGATCGTGAGTCGCCCCAAAAAGCAGAAGCGTCGGTTACTGTCGGCTACCTACGGAGCGACGACTGGAGCCGGAATGAGTCTTGACCCGGATACATACCGCGAGCAGAGCCTCGAGACCTGGGGGAAGATGGCCCCCGGCTGGGAGGACCGGAACGAGTGGATGATCGGCATGACCGCACCGGTCAGCGAGTGGATCGTGGAGCGGGCCGACCCGCAGCCCGGCAGCACCGTCCTCGAGATCGCCGCCGGGCCGGGCGACCTCGGCTTCCGGGTCGCAGAACGGATCGGCGACTCGGGTCGCCTGATCTCCACTGACTTCTCCCCCAAGATGGTCGACGTTGGCCGCCGCTTGGGTGAGCAGCGCGGGCTCGGCAACGTCGCGTACAGGGTGCTGGACGCCGAGCGCATGGACCTCGAGGACGACAGCGTGGACGCTGTCGTCTGCCGCTGGGGCTACATGCTCATGGCCGACCCGGCGGTCGCTCTGAAGGAAACGAGGCGTGTTCTTCGCGACGGGGGATCACTGGCATTCGCCGTCTGGGCGACGCCCGACCGCAACCCCTGGGCGGCCATTCCCGGGATGACCCTGGTCCAAAGGGGCCACATGCCTCCTCCTGAGCCTGGAGGGCCTGGGATCTTCGCGATGGGGGATCCAGACCGGATTCACGAGCTCGTTTCAGGGGCCGGCTTCGATGAACCCGAGGTCGACGAAATCGCATTTGATTTCCGCTACGCGGATTTCGACGATGTCTGGGACACGATCATCCGTCTTGCCGGCCCGCTCGCGGAAAAGATCGAGGCACTCGCGGATGACGAGCGCAACGCGACCCGGACGGCGATCATGGAGAACATGGCGTCCTTCCGCAACGAGGACGGCTCATATACGGCCCCGGCCATGAGCTGGGGGGTGCTGGCAGGCTGACCGATCTTGAGTGAGATCTGGCTAACTCGGGAGCGGGCCTCGCAGGTTGAGCAGCTGCGGGATAGGAGATAGGGGCCTCCAAAACTGCCCCTCTCGGTGTTGCTATCCACCGCCTCTGCGCCGGGCACGATGGCGCCTACTTCTGCTCCGGCCGGGTGCGAACCGAGCATTCCGGCAGCAAGAGCCAGCCCACCGGTTGCGAGGGCAGCCGGCCTGCTGCGCTACCTTTCGGCATGGGGATGGAGGCGCATATGAAGTTCGACAAACTCTTCCATGTGGCGGCGCTGCTTCTCGTTATAGCTTGCTTCGCTGCCAGCATCGACGTAGCGACCTCGAAAGCACAATCCGCCGATCCGCCGTGCAGTGTCGGAGGGCCACCGCAGATAGAAAGACCTCCCTTTCTAGAGAAGCCATTGAGTCCTGAACTTGTCATCGCCTGCGGAAAGAGCGTTGTCGGTCCATTCGAGATCGTCGCCTATACCGGCGTCAAGCACTTGCTCTGCACTGTTTTCTTAGGATCGGCATTCGGCGGAAGCGGATGCGGTGGGGAGATTCACGAATCCCGGCTCGCTCGCGACGGATTTTTGATAACCAACACCAACTGGGCATGGGGCAGAGGCCCTGGGCGGTCCTTCACGGCGTTAAGCGGCTGGGTGAGACCCGATGTGGCACGTATTGAAGTCCGTTATCACCGAAGTAATGAAAAACCGATCACTCGCGCGAAGGCCACCGTGGCTCAGGTCAATGGCGAACTGCTGAGCTCGCTCGGCCAGACCACGCCCTTTGGGAGGTTCGCGGTTGTGCTTCCTGGATGCACGGTCCCACAAGGTCTACACGTTCTGGCCTTCGATTCCGAAGGGCAGATGATCGGTTCAGAGCGCGGCCGCAAAACTAAGTCTCGCTTCGGGAATCCGTGTCAGCCCCTTAGCGCGTAGCGCTGGGCGTCAATCCGCGCGCGGTCCGGAAGTTCTCTGCCCGCTATCCCCTATCCCCACAGCAGTTTGACCGGGTAGGGCTCGGAAGGGGTCGTTTCGTCCCAGCCCGGACGTCGCGCTTGCATGGGGCCGTTTCCCGCCCGTGTCAGTCCGCGCCGGCTAGCGTCGATCGCCCCTCACCGTCCGGCGCCCGCGCCATGTGCATTGCTCGTTCACCACCAGGCCGCCAGGGTCACGCACGCCAGAGGTGACGGTGGGGATCTTGATCGTCGTCTGGGTCCCGTACCGACCGTGGCTCGGTTCGATCACGCTGGAGGTGTGGAAAGTCGTGGGAGCGAGACTATTTGCGCCTGACGCATTGGACGCTTTGATGATCGCCTTTCTTGTGCGCGCCACGTTGATTATCCGAAAAGTGGTGCCAGACGCAGCTTTTTCTGAGACGGCAGCCGCACTCGATGCCGCTTGGGGACCGCTGATGGCTTTCCTTGAAATACGTCGGGCGCTGCCTGAGCACGGAGATGCAATTGGCCTCGACTACCAATCCCGACTCCGCCACCCGTGAGCTCGACACCCGGCCTATCACGACAGCCTGAGAGCAGACCGACGCGAGTGAGGGCGCCAGTCCAAGTCGGCGTGCCGATAGTCCGCAGACTTGGCAGAATTCTCTCGTGGACTACGGGCGGAACACGCCCGAGGCAAAATAGATGAAAGGTCATCTCTAACTGATGTCTCATCATTTCGACACCGCCATCGCCAGAGAAGACCCGCGGCTCAACGTCCTTGACCTCTATCTTTTCCGCGGCCAGGCCGGTACCACGGTCATGGCGATGACGGTAAACCCGAACGCAGGAACCAAGGCGCCGGATACCTTCCACGAGGAGGGCCTGTACGCGTTCCGTTTCGATGTGAACGATGACGCTCACGAGGACGTGACGTTCAAGATTCGCTTCGGTGAGGTTGAGCATGCCGAAGGCGAGGGACCCGAAGGCCGGCACGTACAGAGTCTCGAGGTGCGTCGGGCCACCGGGAGGGATGCCGCAGAGGGCACGGAGGGCGAGGTCATCGCTTCGGGCACTACCGGCCGCATCGTCGCGGGCCACGCGGGTGTGCGGATCTTTGCTGGCCTGGCCCCGGATCTGTTCGCTGCGAACAAAACCGGTGCGGTAGCGTTCCGCGCCGCACTTGCCGAGGGGAAATTCGCACCGGACTCCTTTCACGCCGGCTCGAACTACTTCCAAAACCGCAACGTCACGGCCATCGTGATCGAGGTGCCCACGCAGTCGATCGGTGACCCGGCCGAGATGGTGCGCGCGTGGGCCACGGTGTCGCTGTGCGGACACGCGCCCGAGGTGCAAGTGTCCCGGTGGGGCCTGCCGCTGATGACACATATCTTCATCACGGACGAGGCAGTGAAGGAAGACTACAACCGGTCCGCTCCCTCTGCGGATGTCCCCCGTTTCTCCGGGATCGTCGCGGACGCCCTCCTGCGCATCCTCCAGTTGGCGGGCTCGACCGACGACCCCGCCGCCTACGCACAGCGTGTGGTGGAGCGCCTGTTCCCGAGCACTTTGCCTTATGTCCTCGACTCGGCGGCCTCGTTCGGTTTCGCAGGCTTCAACGGTCGCGCTATGACGGACAACGTGCAGAACGTGATGCTCTCGCTGCAGACCAACACTCCTATCGACCAGGGCGCGACTGTCGTTAGGACCAACATCCTCGATGAGTTCCCCTATTTCGGCGCCCCGAACGCCGATCCCATCGTCGATTGATCCGCGTTGGCCTCGTGAATCTTGGATTGGACCGAGCGTGCCAGAAGTCCATCTACACTGGTCATCATCTGGACCTGCGACCCCCGACGACATCCACGCCCTCGCCGAGGAATCCGGCGCCAAGACCGGCTCTTCGAGGTTGGTCGTGCTTGGCGGTTCCCGTGCCCGCCTGAGTGAATCACGCAGGAGATCGTCCACCTGCTCGTGTCGAGCCTTTCACGCCAGACACCCTCCGCGGAGGACTCTCGGCCGCCGCTGATGCCCGGCCCGCGCCCAGGCGCCTGAGCCCTCGTCGCCTATCCTTTCAAGGGGCTGTCAACCGCTTGTACATCTCAAAGGCGTTGCGCTCAACCTGATTGGACAGCAGCATTCCGTCGTCGCGCACGGCCGAGATTACGATGCCGGTCAGCTCGACGGGGCTGTCGTCAGGCTTTGTGCCGAAGGCTCCGTTGTTTGTGCCAGTGACCCAAAACGTCGAGGCGACCCGGGACCCGTCTCGGTTCTCGAAAGGGTCGACTATCTCGGACTCCAGGTTCCCGATGGCCGCGCTGAAGTCCTCGACCCACTTCTTGAATGCCTCGCGACCTTCGATCCTGCGGCCCCCGGTGATGAAGACGAAGTCCTCAACGACGAGGTCGTCGATGGCGTCGTAATTCTGGGGCGACTGCCACACCTGCTCCCAGAAGTTGTGAACCGCGTCGATGCCTGAGCGCTTCTCCATGATCACTCCTCGGTTGTGGCCGGTGTCGGGGCACAAGCCGTAAAGCATCGACGCTATCACCACGTCGAAGGCGTAGATCAGGTCGGGATGCGCGCGCTCTGCCCGGCTCCGCGGAGCCTGATACAGCTCCTTTGAAAACGCGTCACGGCGGCCGTCTCTAAGCTGCCACTCGAGCGAAGGTCAAGCGAGGAGCATGAGCACCACGGACACAGGCGCCGCGCCGCGCCCGGGCGGGATGGGACCGTACCTCGAGGGTCTCATCGCACAGGCGACGGGCTGGGCTCGTCAGCACGATCCAGGTTTCGGGGCGCTGCGCCGGGCGGGCCGGGCCGCGATCTGCCTGCCGGCCGCATTCGCCCTCGGGATCAAGGTCATCGACAACCCCGACGTGGCGGTCTTCTGCGCTTTCGGGTCGATCGCCATGCTCCTGCTGGCCGACTTCAGGGGCTCGACGCGGGATCGCTTAAAGGCCCAGGCCGCGCTCGCGATCGTGGGGGCGGCCTTCGTCTGCGTCGGCACGCTTGCCTCGAACTCCGAGGCCCTCGCCGCGATAGCGATGGCGCTCGTGGGTGTCGTCGTGATCTTCGCCGGGGTGATCAGCTCGATGCTGGCCGGCGCCACGCTCGCGCTGCTGCTCGGCTTCATTCTGCCGGTGTCCCTGGTCGGGCCCGCCTCCGCGATCCCGGACAGACTCGCCGGTTGGGGTATTGCAGCCGGGTTCTCGCTGCTGGCGATCACGTTCCTCTGGCCCTTACGCGTCCAGACTCCGCTGCGCCCCGCGGTGATCACGGCCCTGCGCGCGCTCGCGGCGCGCCTGCGAGCTGATGGCAGCGGCGATAACGCGCCTTCGAGTACCGCGCGGGCTGCGATCGACCAGCAGGCAGACGCGGCCCTCGCCGCCCTCGCTCGCCAGTTCACCGTCTCGCCCTACCGGCCGATCGGTTTGAGCATGGCCTCACGCGCGCTCGTGCGTCTGGTCGATGAGCTCCGCTGGCTTGGGGAAGTGAGCGGGGAGAGCGCTCCGTCGGCCGAGCTCGCCGGCTCCCAGATCGGCCAGCTGAACAGTACCGCCGCGACGGTCCTGGACCGAGGCGCCGATCGTCTCGCGGGCAGCAGCGAGTCGCGCGCCCCGCTGGCCGAGGCTGCTCAAGAGCTTCGCCGCGCGATCGACGAGCTCGAGGGGGAGGTGACGAGGCGTGTACCGCGCGCCGGGGGCACGCTCGACCTGACCGAGCTCGAAGTCTTCCAGGCAGGCCTGGAGCCGGGCTTTCGCGAGCAAGAGACAGGCATGGTCGTGGCGCAGATCGCAGCGAACATCGCGCTGGCCGTCGCTTGCGAGCGTCGTAGCTGGGCCCAACGGCTGGCTGGACGCGCGCCCGACGCGGTGGATGGTGCTTTGGCCTCGGTCCGGGCACGCGTGCGGGCGCACCTGAACTGGCACAGCGTTTGGCTTCACAACAGCCTGCGGGGGGGAATCGCGCTCGGCCTGGCGGTTCTCTTCGGCCGGCTGCTCGACGTCGAACACTCCTTCTGGGTGGCGCTGGGGACGCTGACGATTCTGCGCTCGAACGCAGTCAGCACCGGCCAGAACATCGCGAACGCGATGCTCGGGACGGTCGTTGGATTCGTTGTCGGGTGCTCGCTCGTGGACCTCATCGGAGCCAACGAAACGGTGCTCTGGCTGCTGCTCCCGGTCGCGGTGCTGCTCGCCGGGTTCGCGCCTGTGGCGATCTCCTTCGCAGCGGGGCAGGCGGCGTTCACGTTCACCGTGCTGATCCTGTTCAACATCTTGGCGCCGGCGGGCTGGCATATCGGGATCGTCAGGATCGAGGACGTCGCGATCGGGGCAGGAACAGGCCTCGTCGTCGGTCTGCTGTTCTGGCCTCGCGGCGCCGGCGCGGCGCTTGCGGCGGCGCTGTCGGATGCCTATGTGCAGACTGCCGGCTACCTGACCTCGGCCGTTGCGTACGCGACCAGCTGCTGCGATGGCGGAGCTCCCCCGCACCCTACGCCCGCCGACCAGGCCACCCGCGCGTCGGCGGCCGCCCGCCGGCTCGATGACGCCTTTCGCAGCTTTGTGGCCGAGCATGGAACGAAGCGCCTGCCGCTAGCGCGAGCGAGCGTGCTGGTCAACGGGCCCTCCGCGCTGCGGCTCGCCGCCGACGCGATCCTCGCGCTCTGGCAGGGCGTGCCGCCCGCCCGCGAAGACCGGGCTGAGGCGACCCGCGAGCTGATGGAGAGGGCCGACGCCGTCGACGGCTGGTATCGCAGCCTGGGGGCCGCGCTTCATGGCGAGCGGCCCGTGCCCGAGCCGGCCTTGAGTCGACGTTCCAGCGAGGAGGGGCTCCTGCGGACGATCGAACGCGACCTTCAGGGCGGCGAGGAGGCGGCCACCGCGGCTGCGGTGCGGATCATCTGGACCGCCGACTATCTCGCTCTCGCCCGCGGCTTGGAGGCCAATATCGCGGCCCCCGCGCGTGAAGCTCAACCGCGCAGCGGCACAGCTTTGGGGCGCGCCGAAGGAGCTTCCTCACACGTGGGATGACGCCCGCGAGCAACCACCAAAGCTCCGGGCCGCAAGCGCTGGGCCGGAATAGAGCCACGCGACCCTTTAGGAGTTTGCTTATTCGGCGAGCGTGATGAGTGGCTTACCCTTTTCGACAGCGTACGTGGCGAGAATTGCCCCGCTGCCGCTTGGCGACCCAAACCCAGGGTCCCAACCCAGGGAGTACGGGCGCGGAATCGGGCGAAACGCGCGACCGTGCCCAATATCAGCGATCAATCGAGGTCACGGTGAGAAGAGATCACAACTCGGCTCACCGGCCCGGAACTGGAGGATCGAGATGGACAACCCGCAATCCAATGGATCGCCTGACCCGGACGAGGAGAGATCATGAGCCGCGAAATCATCCGCGTCGAGCCGTACTCGACCTACCTGGAGCGTTGGAAAGCGCCGACCGCCGCGGCTGCACGCGGAGCGGGCCTCGTGTTCATCTCCGGGATGCCCCCGTTTGACCGTGAGACTGGCGAGATCGTTGATGGTCCAATCGAGCTGCAGACAGAGCTGGTGATGGAGCAGATGAAGACCTGCCTGGAGACCGCGGGCAGCTCGATGGATCAGATCCTGAAGGTCAACGTCTTCTGCTCAAGCGCCGACATGTTCCGGGCCTCCAACGAGGTCTACCGCCGCTACTTCCCCGATCAGCTCCCACCGCGCATCTTCGTAGTTGTTCCCGAATGGACCGGACGATTCGACATCGAGGTCGACTGCGTCGCGCTCGCGTAGCCACCACAACTGGAACAGCAAGGCCGTCACAGCGTGGTGCTTGAGGTAGCCGACGCGCCTGAGCTGGCGATCCGGGCGACGTGCTCGGCCATTGCTGCCACCCGATGGGAGCCTCGCCCTGCCCATCAGTCTTAACCGCGTAATCCGTGGCCCAATAGTGGCCCAAACATCCCAGACGCGCCTACGCCTGGACCCACCCGCTCGGCCCGTGGAGGAACCGAAATCTGGGTCTATAAGCGGGATTCAATACCATTTGTCGTCATCCGTCATTTAGCCCCGATAGGTCTCATAACCCGAAGGTCGCGGGTTCGAATCCCGCCCCCGCTATAGGGAAAAGCCCCGCAAGCGGGGCTTTTCCATGTTTGGTATCTCGGGCCAGACGCGGGTACTAAGTTCGGCATTTCTCGGGGCAGTCGGCGCTCAATCTGTCGTTCAGATTGGAGCCAAACGGCTAGCCTGATCTCATGGATTTGGGCTACAGCAGCGAGCTCTACATCCTCGCCTTCGACCACCGTGGCTCATTCACGAAGCGCTTTGGTGTTGAGGGTGATCCGACGGTCGAGAACAACCAGCGCTTCGCCGACGGCAAGCTCCTGATCTTCGAGGGCATCGAGGCCGCGTTGGCGCGGGGCGCCGATCCCTCGGTGACCGGGGCGCTGGTGGACGAGCAGTTCGGAGGTCCGACCGAGGTTCCCCAGCGGGCGAAGGCTCGTGGCATCAGGCTCGCCATGCCGGTGGAGAAGAGCGGCCAGATCGAGTTCGACTTCGAGTACGGGGAGGAGTTCGGCGATCACATCGAGCGCTACGACCCGGACTTCGCGAAGGTGCTCGTTCGCTACAACCCTGACGGTGACACCGAGGTGAACAGGCGCCAGGCCGAGCGGCTGCGGCGGCTCTCGGACTGGCTGCACGCGAATGACCGCAGGTTCCTCTTCGAGCTGCTGGTGCCTGCCGAGGAGGATCAGCTCGCCACGGTGGGCGGCGACGTCGGGCGATACGACGCCGAGCTGCGACCCGACCTGATGATCCGCGCGATCCACGAGCTGCAGCACGCCGGGGTTGAGGCGGATGTCTGGAAGATCGAGGGCGTCGACGAGCGCGACGACGCTGCGCGCATCGCCGCTCAGTGTCGCGAGGGAGGGCGCGATGGCGTGGCCTGCGTGGTGCTCGGCCGCGGCGCCGACGACGCCAAGGTCGATCAATGGCTTCGTGCCGGAGCTCCGGTCGAGGGGTATGTCGGCTTTGCAATCGGCCGGTCGATCTGGGGCGGGCCATTGAAAGGCTGGATCGAAGGCGGCCTCTCCCGCGAGGACGCCGCCTCTCGGATCGCCGATAACTACTTGCGCTTCATCGAGGTGTACACGGCCGCCAAAACCGATTCCGCCGGAAGCACCGGCTCAAGCAGTTGAGCTGACCTTGAGGGCCGCGGCGATCTCCTTCGCCCAGGCCCGGATCTCGTCCCAATCGCGGCGGTCGCGGCCTATCTCGATCGGGGGCGAAAGCGTTTGACCCACCCGGCACATTGATCGCTGCACCGGGAGGGAGGGGTCGATGGGCGACTTGCCGTTACATACGCCGAGTGACCAACGTCAAGACTCTTCCGCGAAAACTTACTTGAGCGACCGCGTCTCTCCGGGAGGCAACCCCTTGCGGGCCTCCCACCCCTCGATGTAGCCGAATAGCTCCTCCGTCGCCTTCGTCATCGCACCCAGAAGTTCTTGAAGCGACTTGACTGGAATCTGCTCAGGCCTAAGTGGAATCCCTCCCTGAATGCGCCCGCTCGCCGGCTGTCCACCATCAGCATCGTCGGCGACTTGCCACGCCGCATAAACGTGCTGGGGGGATAGGAGGAGGGGCAATTTCAGATGCCCCTCCTCCCCCCAGCAGTCCACGGGGATAGGGCACAGGGGAGGTCGTTTTGGCCCCTAACCCGGACAACCCACGAGAGCCGCCGGGATCGGAGCCTTCAATCTTGAGTTGGGGAAAGGTCCCTACCATCGTCTTAGCGGCGTCCAGGCCGCTGTGGACCAGGGGGAGCTTAGGGGCCGAAATTGGGCTCGTCTTCAGGTTGCATCGATAGAACGCCGATTTGATGGGCCTTGATCTGACGCTCGAATGGAGCACGATGACTTCGATCACGCTGCCGCTGCTGATCGGCGTCGCCTACTTCGTGCGTGTTGGGCAACTGCGCGAGCAGCGACGGCAGCCAAGCAGCTGGCGCCAGGCGAGCTTTGCCTGCGGAATGACGCTGATCGTTCTCGCCACGGTCGGACCGATGGACAAGCTGGCCGACGATTTCGTCTTCGGCCACATGATCCAGCACACCCTCCTCTTCGACGAGGCGGCCTTGCTGATAGCGCTCGGCCTCACTGGGCCGGTCCTGATTCCGGTCCTGACAAAGCCGGGGGTGAGGCGGCTCCAGGCACTAATGCACCCGGTCGTCGCAGCCGCCCTGTGGTTGGTCGTGATGTACGGGTGGCATCTGCCACCCTGCTATCAGCTAGCCGCCGAAAACGAGGTGGTCCACCTCTTCGAGCACGCGAGCTTCGTTGCGGCCGGCGTCGTGATGTGGCTGGCGCTGCTAGGGCCTTTCCCGAAGCCCGAATGGTTCGGCAACGGCGCCAAAGCGGCCTACGTCGCCGTAATCCATTTCTCGACTATGGGCCTGGCCAACATCCTAATGTGGTCTGGGACCGTGCTCTACCCCTTCTACGCCGCCAGCGATCACGCCCACGGCATCGAAGCGATCACCGACCAGAGCCTGGCGGGCGTCGCGCTGATGGTCCAAAGCGCTTTAGTCATGTTCGGCACCCTGGCCTGGCTGATGCTGCGCTGGGCGAACGACGACACCGAGCGCCAGGAGCTGATCGATCTGGCGATCGAGCGCGGCATAGAACTCGACGCAAGGCGGGCAGGGCGTGCCGTCGCCGCCGGGCGGGGCGCGGAACTGCGCGCTCGCCTGCTGTCCGACGGCAAGACGACCGAGGGGTGAGAGCGCTCCCCTTCGGATCGCAGTTTGCAGTTCGTCGGTGGACCAGGAGAGCAGGCAGGAGTTCCGATGCCGATCGTGTGATCGCGCGAGATCGGGGTCGCAGGGCCTGCACCCCTAGTCGTTCAGCAGCTTCGGGAGGTCATGGACGATTTCGCTCGGATGGAAGGTCGCGGGATAGATGGTGGTCAGTAGCCCTTTTGCGGAGATCCCGTAGACAAGCGCAGTGTGGGCAACCAGTTCGGGATTTACTGAGTCGGGTTCGGAGCCGACGTTCCAGGCTTCCCATACCCGCGCCAGTTCGTGGGTGTCGCCGATCAGATATTTCATCCGCCCCGTCATCGCATGGTCGTTTACGAACGCAGCGACCGTTTCACGGCTGTCGCCGTGGGGGTCGACCGAGACCGCGACTACTTGCACCTGCTTGCTGCGCTGGGGGCCCAACTGGGCCAGGGTGTTATGCAGTTCGGCGGTGATCAGCGGGCAGACATCCGGGCAGTGCGTATAGAGGAAGGTGACGAGGACTGCCTTCCCGCGGTAGCCGGCAAGACTCACCTTTTCACCGAGGTAGTTGCGCAAACCGCCGAATGACGGCGCCGGCTTCCGCGGCGAGACCACCAGCCCGTCGAAGCCAGAGACCGAGTGACTTTGGGCGCCACCGGGCAGTGATTCGGAAGAGTGATGGGTGGCGATCAAGACGGTCGCCACCCCGACGACAGCAACGATTGCGATCACAGGGAGAGGGACGGGTAGCCGACTGGTCCGCTTCGGCTTCGGGGTCTCCCCCTGCTGCCCATCTCGATCTGGTCCCTCTGCGCTGTTCGTCATCCGTCGGGCTCCCCGCTGCCCCAACACAGCTGACCGTCAACTTTGGCATAAACGCAACGTCGGCAATCTCGATTCTCAGCGCCCTCCCGAGGCATGGCTACTCAGCTTCCTGGATCGCCACTTCGAGCTCTTCCGTGGATTCGGGCGTGCCGATCGCTTCGTGGCGGCCCGGCCCTTCGACGAAGAATGAAGGGGTGCCTTCGAAGCCCTTCCGTTCCGCTTCTTGAGTGGTGTGTTCGACCTCGCTGAGCAGGCGCTGGCTCTTGCGTTCCATGTTCCAGCGCTTCAGATCGGGGACCTTGGCGCCCTTGGCGATCGAGGTCAGGAATGAGTCAGTCACGTAGCCGGATCGCTCCTCGCCCTGGTTGCGGTAGAAGATGTCGATGAAGTTCCAGCCGCGTCCCTGTTCGCCGGCGGCCAGCGCGGCGGTTCCGGCTGGGATCGACTGTTCGCTGATGATCGTGTAGTTGCGGAACTCGATCTTCGCTTCACCGCGGCTCACCGAGCCGGCGATCACCGACGGCAGGACTTCTTCAGAGAAGGCTTTGCAGATCGGGCACTGCAGGTCGCCGAACTCGATCAACGTCACCTTCGCCGAGGGACGTCCGAGAACCGTGCCGTGCTGGGGGATGCCGGACAGCTGTTCTTCGACGAGGCCGACGTCCTCGAGGTTGGTGTCGCCTCCACTCCCGCTGCCGCCCTGGCTGACGGCAACGACGAGGATGACGACCAAGACGATTCCGGCGAAGGCCGCGGCGCTCATCAGCTGAACCCGCCGCCGCCGGCGCTGGTCCTCCTTTGCCTTCGCCTGGGCGGAGATCCGCTCCTGCCGGCGCCGCTCCCGCTCCTGCTTACCGCTCATGGCTCCTCCATTTCAATTTCCTGGCCGTTGGCTGAGATAGGCAACCGGGGCGGCCGGCCTAGGTAGGCGAATGCCCGGGTCGCGTTGAGCGCGAAGATCGCGGTCATCAGGACAGCGCTGCTCACGCACCACTGGCAGATCGCTTCGATCACAAACAGCTCGAGGTAGGTCAGGTAGGCGCTAAATCCGAAGCCGGCCAGCGAAACCCCAAAGCCGGCGAGCCGCCCTCGGTCACCGGGGGTCAGCGCGGCGGCGGTCAGCAGCAGGTAGCCGACGATGCCGAAAACCGCGACGTTGATCCCTGCGAGATGCGAGTAGGAGCTGGCGGCGACCGTCTCGCAGCCGCCGCCGCCCGCGAGGCAGGCCGGTGCGCCCCCACCCGAGTCGGCAATGGCGATGTAGGTCGCGACACCGACGCCGACCACCGCGAGTGCCCCCGCGGCCCGCCTGAGCGTGCTCTCTCGAGGAAACCTCACCCGGGACTCCTCTGCTCTCGCTGCGACACCTTCTCCCCTAGGAACTCCGCCGGGTGCGGATCAGAGCGGCGGCGCCGAGGATGAGGCCGAGCGCGCCGATCACCAGTGCCGAGATCCCGAGGCCCTTGCTGGCGCCGGAGCTGGATTCCGAGCTCGATTCGCCGGATTCCGCCGGCGCTGTCGACGGGCTCGGCGGTGCCGTCTCGGAGCCGGCGACGTCCTGCAGCACGCCGCCTTCGGCGGTGACGTCGATCTGCGGCGCCGGTTCTTCGGAGTCGGGTGGCCCGATCCAGCGGACGACTTCGCCGTTGTCGTAGTACTGGAGGACCTTGAAGGTCAGCACTTTCCCCTTCCTTCCCCGGGATCTCGGTCGAGATCGGGAAGTTGAGGAACTGACCGGGCGGGATCTTCCCTTCGCCGCCGTGGCCGATCCAGATGATCTCCTTGACCTGTTCGGTCACTTCGCCGTCGGCGGTCTGCACCGGCTTGGTGAGCTTGGTCGTCTTCACATCGGCGCTCCAGCCGGGCATTTATTCGGTCGAGACGTCGAGGAAGCCGGGCGGGAACTGGACGGCCAACTTGACGGTGTTGGCGCCTTCCATCTCGTTCGGCACCCTGATGTCGAGGGTGGCAAAGGAGCCGACCGGCACCTCGTTCGGGTGCAGGCTGACGTGAGCCTGTGCAGTCGCCGCACCAAGCAGGGTGCAGGCAAGCGTTATCGGCAAGGCAATTCGTCGCATCGTGAACGTTCCTTTCAGCGGAGCCCTCAATGGAGGAGCATCTCTTTCGTCACACGCAGGCGACCAAAAAAGGTGCTCTTCGAGTCGCTGCGCTAGTTCTGAGCGAGGAGGCCGAAAGGCGGGGGCCGCTTGGCTAGCGAGAAAGCGATGAGAAGTGTTCCCGTGGGCCGCCAGGTCTCTGGCCCTGAGGGAATTCTCGGCAAGAGGCGGTTTGCCTTCGCGGGCTTGCGCGGCTGCCTCGCGATGATCCGAGCGATCAACTCCTCGCCGGGGTAGCGACCACAGACAAGAGGGATCGCGATCAACAGCGCGGGCGCCAGGAACAGCACGACATCGGTCGAGCCGGCAAGGGCGAGGGCCACCACCCAGCAGAGGGTGATTGCAAGCGCACGCTTCTCGGTGAACCGACCCGCGAACTGCATCCAGAAGAAATCGTAGTCAAAAGGCAACGGGGACGGCAGCTAGTGGCTCGACTGCTTGACCGATCGCGGCACCTGAGGATCTCGGTCGGCCAGCGGCCTACCCCGACTATTGCCACCCTTTCTCGCGCCAAAATCTCTTGGCAAGTGCTACGGATGTGCTCTGCCGGAACGAACGTCGGCCTTGCGGTGAGCTTCGCAGCAATAGAGCCGCTGCCGTCCGAAAAGTGGCCCACCGCACTCCGACCAAGCGCAACGGCACTCACTCGCCTGCCCTGCCCCAGGCAACACAGCCCAGCGTTCAAGCGTGCGGCGCGGCCGCTCGCCGACGCCGACCGGTTGCCCCTGGGCACGCAGAACCTTCGCGACTCTGTCAACCGCCCAGCGGGTCAACACAGCGCGATGTGCCTTCGTCGGGTTCTCGCCAGCCCGCACACGCTTGATAGTGCGCTCCGAGGTCCCTGTCTCCCGCGCCACCGTCGCAACCGAGAACGCGCACACCACCGGTCGCACCCACCGGTCGAACGTCGCATTCCGCGCAGCTGGGTCGGAGTAGCGGCTAGTTGTCCTACCCACGGACGTTGTGAACGCGGCTGATCGGCGGCCGGTCTCCGAGAGAGCTGTGGGGCCTTCGCCGGTTGTAGTAGCGAAGGAAGGATGCCAGGGCCCGACTCCGCTCGGCCGAGTTGGGCCAGGAATGGGCGTAGGCCCACTCGCGCTTGAGCGTCTGGATGAAGCGCTCGACCTTCCCGTTCCAGCGTGGCGTGTAGGGCGGGGTGAGGATGTGGCGGGCGCCGTGGCCGGCCAGAACGGCCTTGAACGCAGTCGACTTGCGGTAAGCGAAGGCGTTGTCGCTCATCACCGCCTCGGGCGCCTTCATGCCGAGCGAGGTGAAGTGCTCGATCGCCCGCCCCAGGACCGCGGCCGCAGTCTCTCCACCCTGGTCTGGGTGCTGCTCGACGTAGGCGTAGCGGGAGTGGTCGTCGACCACGCAGTGCAGGTAGACGTAGCCCCACTGTTCAACCGCGCCACCTCAAAGCTCGACCGCCTCGTGGTGATCGGCCACACCGGCTTCATCACCCTGGAGGCGATGCGCTGGATCAAGGACATCGGCGCCAGCTTCGTGCAGATCGACGCAGACTCAAACGTGGTCGCGATGAGCGTCTCGGAGTGGTACTCCAGCTCACGACACCTGCGTCGCGCCCAGGTGCTGGCCGCCGAGACCGAGGACGGGCGGCGCCTGCTCACCGAGCTGTTGAAGGAGAAGCTGATCGAGCAGGCGCGGCTTGCCGATGAGCTTCTCTTCTACAGACCTGCGAAAGAGGGCCGCGATCGGCGCTCCCCAGATCCCCAGGGAGTCATCCTCGCCCAGATCGACGAGCTGGAACGGGCCAAGACGATGAACGAGCTGCGGGTAGCCGAGTCGATCGCCGGCCGTATCTACTGGCAGTGCTTCGCGAACGTCCCGATCAGCTTCGATCGGGGCTGGCGAGCAGATGTTCCCGAGCACTGGCATCGCGCGGGACCGCGGACCTCGCCTATCGATCGCAAGCGGGCCAAGCGTGCTTTGACGCCCGCTCATGCCCTCGTCAACTACCTCGCGGCGATTCTGCAGACTGAGGCGACGATCGCCGCACAGCGGATGGGTTTCGATCCGACCATCGGCCTCATGCACGCAGACAAGCGCTATCGGCCCTCGCTTGCCTCGGATCTGATGGAGCCTGTGCGGCCGGTCGCGGATCGGATCGTCTTGGAGCTACTCAAGGAGCGTGAGTTCAGCCGCGGCGAGCTCGTCGAGACCCGCCAGGGCGTCTGCAGGCTAGGCCGTCCTAACCCCGAGATGTGACGACAACTCGGTCTCATCGCGCGCTCGCCATCTTGCGGGCGCCGAAGACGATATCCGCCGGCACCCTTCCCTTCGTCAGCCGGCCGGTGTGGGCCCTGTCTCGGTTGTAGTAGCGCAGGTACTCCTCGAGGTCGCGGCGTAGGGCGGTGACCCGCGGCGCCAAAGAGCGCGAGAAGGCCGGCCGCCAGCACTCCTCGAGGATCGTCAGCTGGGCCCGCTCGACGCAGCCGTTTGAGTTCGGTCGCCCGGCCTTGATCTTGCGTTGGGTGACGCTGTTGGCGGCGAGGGCGTCGGAGAAGCCCGCGGCGCGGAACTCCGAGCCGTTGTCGGTGGTGACCTCGCCCAGCCTCCAGCCCGCCGCCCCCAGCTCGGCGGCGACCAGGTGGGCGAGCTCGGCGGTGTGGCGGGCGGAGGGGTTGTGCTCGCTCTGGCGCAGGAATGCCCAGGTGTAGGCGGAGGCGACGTCGATCGCCGTGTATTGCCAGACGACCCCCTTCGATCCGGCCAGGCGGCCGACGTAGAAGCAGTCCATCTGGACCTTCTCGCCGGGCTCTGAGGCGTCGATGTGCAGCTCCTTTGGCGACGGCTCGGGCCGGCGCTCGTAGGGATCGGCGTGGCGGGCGATCAGCGCCAGGCGCTTTTGGCGGGTGTTGAGGTTGAAGCGCCGCAGCACGCACCAGACGCCGTGCTCGGAGATCCGGATCCCACCCCACTTGGGCCGGGCCAGCTCGGCCGAGATGCGCCTCGGGCCAAAGCCCGGGTGACCGAGGGAGAAGGCGAGGATCCGGTGCTCGAGGTGCGGGCCGATCTGGTTGGGCATCCGCGGCCTGCGCCGCTCGCGCACCCGCAGGCCGTCGAGGCCGTAGCGCTCGAGCCGCGGCTTCCAGGCGTAGTAGGTGGATCTTGCGACCCCCATCGCCCGGCAGGCCTCTGAGACGTTGCCGAGCTCCTCGGCCAGGGTGAACAGGCGCAGCCGGAATCCGAACAGCACGTCATCCTCAGTCATCGCGTCCTCCTTGTTTCTTGGTTGGCACTTGGAAGCGTGCGAGGACGCGCGGACGCCCCGGCCATGGCCGGGGCGTCCGGATGAAGGCGGCTCTATGGAGCCCGGAGGTGTCCGAGCAACTTCGGGTTAGTCCGGACTAGGCCCTGACTTGGCCCGGGAACTGGGCTCGCGCGCTCACCTATTCCGATCAGCGGTGGGGCCCCATGTGGAGGGTCTCGCCAGTGCTCTCCTTGAATCCCCTCAGCATCCGACGCCCCTAACACGTCGTCGACATCAGGCAGCGCTAGCGGCGAAAAACCGCTCTGAGATGCTCAGGCAGTAGGCCGATTGGGCTGATGGAGCCGGGTCGGCGGGCTCCATTAATTGTTTCCAGGCACCACGACGTTGGGGGTTGCGGCTAAAGGACACCCGCCGAGCGCGGCGAAGCTGCTGAGAAGCTCATGGTGCACGGGGACGTCCAAAGCGGCCCGCCGAGGGTTTCTTCCACGCCAGCGGCTAGACTGCCCGCGTCCCGAAGGACCAAGACGCCGAATCCCGTGCGCCATAGGCGCCGCGGGAGCGGGGGAACCAGGTTTCGGGGGCTAACTCGCTCGACTCGAGTGGGGGCGCAGGCTCCTTTCGCGCCAGCCCGACAGCTAACCCCGTAGGCCGACGAAGGAGGTTGGTTGTGCGGCTAAAAATGCGCGCGAGGGCAGGGTTGACAGGGATCGTCGTGGCGCTCGCGTTTGCGATCAACCCGGCCGCCGTAATGGCCGATGAAGGCGGCCTTTCACCTGTTGAAAGCAGCGCCGAACCCACCGCCCCGGAACCCCTTCCGCCCCCAGCGCCGATAGTGACCTGCCCTGGCCAGCCGGGCGGGGTGGCAAACGGAGTCTGTGGCAGCTTTGGGAAGGCCCGGCTGTTCGCCGGGATGGCAGTTGCGCCGATACAGGCGCCGGTACAGGTCAAGGCCACGATCGAAGCTGCCAACCGGATACGGAGCAAGCCATACATCTGGGGCGGCGGGCATGCTCGCTGGAACTCACCGGGTTACGACTGCTCCGGCGCGGTCAGCTACGCGTTGCACGGTGGAGGTTTCCTGGAAACGCCGATGGACTCGGGCGAAATGATGGAATGGGGTCTTCCCGGCAGGGGCCGCTGGATCACGGTCTATGCAAACGCCGGCCACGCCTTCGCGGTGATCGACGGGCTTCGATGGGACACCGTCGGCGACGTTCGTGGCACTGGTCCTCGGTGGCACAAGGAAATTGTTTCCCCGGCGGGATTCGTCGCCCGCCATCCCCCGGGCTATTGAAGCCTCGCGGCTAGGGTTGGCCCGTGTGCATTCAGTGCATGGCGACAGCGATGACCAGCGGAGCCGCGGTGACGGGAATGCGGGCTTGGCTCGCCACCCGGAGCCCGCGCTGGATGACCCCCCGACGCCTGAAGGTGGCGTCGGTGGCTCTCCTCACCGCGGGCGTCCTCGCCGCCGGTACGCACGTCGCGCCCAACGGATCCGCCACGACCGCGAAGGCAGCCTCGCCGGCGGCAAGCGCCCAGCGGTAGCCGTCAGCTCACGCAGCGCTCGCAGAGGCCGCGGAGGACAACGTCGTGCTCGGCGATCTCGAACGGGACCTGCTTGGAGACTTCGCCGATCGCCCGCTCGAGGCCGCGATCCTCAAATGGCTCCATCCGCCCGCACCGCGAGCAGATCGCGTGGTGGTGATGGTGGCCGCTTGGGTCGACGCGCTCATAGCCGGCGACCCCCCGTGCAGCCTCCAAGCGCTGAACCAAGCCTCGCTCCTCCAGCAGTTCGAGGGCGCGATAGACGCTGGCGCGTGCGACTCGAATCTTGCGCCTTCGCAGCTCGGCTTCAAGCTCCAAAGCAGTCACAGCGCAGTCGTGACGAGCTAGCTCTTCGACCACCGCGGTTCGAGCGCCGCCGCGGTGGTAGCCCGCCTCGCCGAGCAGTGCGAGGGCATGTTCGGCCCAACGAGTCTGGGTCGCCGCAGTCATTCTTCGATCCTAGAGACCACCTGGATGGTCGTCGACGGGTCGCCACTCTCCTGGGCTAGGCGCGAGCGCAGCGCTGCGATCACGAAAAGGCCCGTCGCGATTGCGATCACGGCGAAGCTCGGCGGGAGCGAGGCGACCTCATAGCTGAGCGCCAGCCCGCCCCACATCGAGGCGAGTGCCAATGCCGCCGAGAGCGCCAGACCCCACCAGGGGTTGTCGGTGAGCAGCCGGGCGGCACCTCCCGGTGCCGCGAGCAGGCCGAGCAGCAGCAGAGCGCCGACCGCCTGCGTGGCCTCCGCCGCGACGACCGCGAGGAGGACTAGGAATCCGATGCCGATGGCACGCAGCGACAGGCCGAGGCCGCGTGCAACGTCGGGGTCGAGCGAGGTGAAGAGCAACGGGCGGGCAATCGCCAGCAGAGCGACCGAGGCGAGCAGCGCGATGGCCGCCGCCAGCCGCGCGTCGGGCGCTGAGAGGCCGAGTATCGAGCCGAAGAGGACGCGGACGGCGGCGGTGCCGTTTTGGCCGCTGGAGCCGCTGGTGAAGATCGAGAGGAACAAGACACCGAGGCCGAGCACCCAGGCGAAGACCGTGCCGATCACCACGTCGTCGGGGCGTGCTCGCTCGCCGAGCAAGCCCATCCCGAGCGCCACCGCGATCGTCGCGAGAAAGAGGCCGAGCCTGATGTCGATAGCCGCCGCCGCGGCGGCGAGCGCGCCGGTGAAGGCGACGTGGCTGAGCGCGTCTCCGGCGAAGACCTGGCTACGGAGGACGACGAAGTAGCCGACGAGGCCGCAGGCCAGGGCGATGAAGCTGCCCGCCAGGTAGGCGTTGCGCATGAACTCGTGGGCGAGCATCAGGTGGAGGCCTCCAGCGGCACCAGTCGCTCGCGCCCGAAGGCGCCGCCCAGGAGTCGGGCGGCGACGTAGAGGCCGAAGGAGAGGCTCGTCACCCAGAAGCCGACCGGGTAGGGCGAAAAGTAGGCGATCCCCAGGCCGAGCCACGTGACGACCAGCGCGAGAACGATGGAAAGAGCAAGGCCGTGCGCCGGCCGGGCTGTGATCTGTTGCGCAGTCGCCGCCGGGGTGACGAGCAGGGCGAAGACCAGCAGGGCGCCGGTTATCTGCGCCGTCGCGGCGACCGCGAGCCCGAGCAGAAGCAGGAATGCGGTGGCGAGTAACCCGGTTGGCACGCCGGCCGCCCTGGCCACGGCCTCATCGACCGAGGCGAAGAGAAGGGGGCGACCGATAGCGGCGAGAAGAGCAAGGGCGACAAGCGCCACCCAGAACAGCGTCTGCGACCTGCGCCGCCGTGATCCCGAGGAAGGTTCCGAAGAGCAGCGACTCCAGATTGGCGAGCTGGCCGCTGTAGAGGGTGACGAAGAGGAAGCCGAGGCCGAGACCGAACGCCTGGACGGTGCCGATTGCCGCCGACTCCCCGGCGCGGCCGACGCCAACCGGACGGTTGATTGCGGAGAGGACGAGCGCGCCGATACCGCAGGCGCCGAAGTAGCCGAGCGCCAGCGGCAACCCCGCCAGGGTTGCGCCCGCCGCGCCCGGAAAGGCGATCATCGAGAGCGTGTGGCCCGCAAAGGTCTGGCGACGCAGGACCATGAACCAACCGATCGCTCCGGCGGTGATGGCGACGATCGTGCCGGCCTCAAGCGCCTGCACCATGAAGCTGAATTCGGTCAGCTGTTCGAGGTCGCTGACCGGGTTCAAGGAGAGGCCCGCCAGCTCAATGGGCATGATCGTGGCGCGGGTGGTGGTGGGCCGGAGGCTCGGGTGTGCCGACGACGACGAGGCGGCCATCGGAGGCTTCGAGCACCTCGACCGGAACGCCGTAGAGCCCGCTCAGGGTAGGTCCGGTGATCACCTCGTGCGGGGTTCCCGCCACTGCGCCCCCAGCTGCGAAGTAGATCACCCGATTGAGGTAGGGCAGGATCGGGTTGACGTCATGTGCGACGAGCAGGACGGTGACCCCCTCGGTCCCACAGATCCGCTGCACCAGAGCCGCCACGGCGCTCTGATTCGAGAGGTCGAGGCTGTCGAGGGGCTCGTCGAGCAGGAGGATGCGCGGACGGCGGACAAGCGCCTGGGCGATCAGGAGTCGCTGCTGCTCCCCTCCTGAGAGGGAGCCGATCGGCCGCGAGGCGTAAGCGCTCGCCCCGACCAGCTCGATCACCTCGTCGACGCGGCGAGCTGCATCTCGTCCTCTCGGACTGAGCGCAGCCGGCAGCGGAAAGCCCCAGCGGTTGCCGTCGAGGCCCAGGCGCACGACATCTGAGCCACGAATGCGCGTGCCGGCCTCGAAGCTGCGCCGCTGCGGCAGGTAACCGATCTGTGCGTTGGCGGCCCCCGGCAAGCCGCCCAGAACCGTGGCCCTGCCCGCCGCGAGCGGCAGCAACCCCAGCAGGACGTGCAGCAGGGTCGACTTCCCCGAGCCGTTGGGACCCAAGCACGGCGACGAACTCCCCCTCGCGAACTGCAAGGTCGACGCCAGACCAAATCGACCGCCCGCCCCGCTTAGCCGTGGCGTCTGCGAGGCGCAGGGCCTCGCCGGTCGAGGCCCCGATCGGCTTGGCGAGGTCGGTGGCGCCTGCGTTCATCCGCCACCGCTCGCTTCTGCGAGCGCCGCTCTCAGCCCCTCCAGCTCGCGCGTCATCCACGCCTGGAAGCTTGCCCCTTCGGGGGTGAGCGTCTCGGTCACAGTGGCGATCGGAATCCCAGCCGCCCTGGCGGCGTCGTTCAGGCGCTGGACGTCGGGGGTCGCGTTCTGGGAGTTGTAGATCCAGACCTTGATCTGATGGTCGGCGATCTGGCTGTCGGCGGTTGCCTTGTCAGCCGGGGTGGGTTCGGTGCCCTCAGCGATCCCGTCCATGAATCCGCGCGGGGTGATCAACTTGAGGCCGAGCGCCGGAGCGAGCGGTTCGAAGATGCTCTCCGAGGCACCGACCGGTGTGCCGCTGTTGCGCACGCGGATCCCGGAGATCAAGCGGTGGTAGCTCGCGAGGCCGGCGCTCTCGAAGCGACGGCGCTGAGCGTCGAAGTAGGCGGCGTGGTCGGGATCGGCCTGCTTGTATGCGCGGACGATCTGCTCGCTCACCTTCTGCACCGAGGATGGCGAGTACCACTGGTGAGGGTTGTCCCCGTCCTTCAACCCGAGCAGGTCACCGACGGTCAGCACAGTTCGCCCGGAATTCGGGTTTGCGTCGAGCAGCTGCGTCGCCCACTGGTCGTAACCGATTCCGTTGACGATCGCGAGCTGTGAGCCCGCCATCGTGCGCGCGTCTTCCGCGCTCGGTTCATAATCGTGGGGATCGGCAGAGGGGTTGGTGATGATGTCGGTCACTTCGACCCGATCGCCGCCGAGCTGGGCGGCGATGCTCCCCCAGAAGTCCTCGGCGGCGACGACATTTAGCTTGCCTGAAGCAGACGCGGAGCCCGAGCCCCCGCAGCCCGCGATGGTCACGAGCAAGACGACAGACAGCAGGGCTGCGAGACTGGGAGCACTGGTTCGTGCCATCGAACTCCTTTCGGGTGGATCGGATTGCGGCGGCTGCGGCGCGAGCCTAACATAAGAGTGAGACTCATTCTCGTTTAGACCATTGCCCCCGTTCGGCAGAATCAAGTGGCAGTGAACGCGGCGATCCCAAGCCCGTCCTCAAACGGCCTCCAGCTGGGGCCCTTCGACGTCCACGTCTACGGGCTGATGTACGTGGTGGGACTGGCAGCCGCGGTGCTGATAACGGTGCGCCGCTGGGAGGCACAGGGCGGCTCGCGCGCAACTGTCTACGACGTCGCGATGTGGGGCTTTCCCGCGGGCATCATCGGCGGGCGGCTCTACTTCGACCTGACCAGCTCGGGCGAAGTGCCGGCGCACTGGTGGGGGCCGTTTGCGGTCTGGGACGGCGGCATGGGTATTTGGGGCGGCATCGCCCTGGGCACCGCGGTCGGCATCTGGAGGCTACGCCGGGCCGGCGTCTCCGTCGCCGCGTTCATGGACGCCGCGGCGCCAGCGCTGCTCGTCGGCCAAGCGATCGGCCGGGTCGGCAACTACTTCAACCAAGAGCTATTCGGCGGTCCGACGACCCTGCCGTGGGCGCTTGAGATCTCGCCGGCACACCGGCCCGCGGGCTATGACAGCTTCACCACCTTCCAGCCCACCTTCCTTTACGAGCTGATCTGGAACCTGGCGCTGGCGGCCTTGCTCGTCTGGCTCGGGAAGCACCGCCGGATTCGCCCGCCTGGCCTCTTCGCCCTCTACGTCGCCGGCTACTCCGGCTTCCGCATCTTCGAGGAGTCGCTCCGGGTCGATCCCGCCCACCACATCCTTGGACTGCGGCTCAACTTCTACGTCGCCGTGCTGCTCTGTATCGCTGGACTTGTCTGGTTCGCCTACAGCCAGGGCTGGCGGCCGACTCGGCGACAATCGCGCCGGGGCGCAGCGCTGATGCTCGCGGGCGGGATTGTGGTCTTGTCGGGATGCGGAGGGTCCGACCGCACCGACGCCAGCACGACGGCGCTGCGCTTTCAACACGCAGCCGCCCTCTCCTCTCCCGCCTCGTGCGCCAGTCAGACCCGCGGATCACCACCTTCGAGCTACCGCATGTTGGAATCGGCCCACGGGGTTTGCAATTCGACCGTGGAAAACCGAACGACTGTGGTCATGGAAACGCTTTTGGTGCCGCGAAGCAATAGACCAGAGTCGGAGTAGTACGGCCCCAGGCCAGCCTTGGGGCGTCGGTGGCGCCGGGGTTCCGTCGTCCCCAGTATGCCCCCCCAGCATCGTGGGGGCCATCCTGTCCGGGTTAGGGGCCAAAACGACCCGCCCTCTGCCCTATCCCCCCAGCAGTCCACGGGGAGGGAAGATAGAGGGGTGCGAAGTGGGAATAGCCGTGACAAAGCCCGTCACGGTCGGTCCCCCGTCAGATAAGAGAAGCCTCGGTGGGAATAGCCGTGACAAGTCCCGGGCCCTGACAATGCGCTGCGCCCCCCCGACCCACCCATCCTCACCTGTCCCAGCCCTCGCCCCGCCAGGCTCCGGTAGGCAAAGCAGGGCCCGCCCTGCTTGACGCCGTTCTCGTACCGGCGTTCGCTCGATGGTTGATCGCGAAATCTGGGCTTCCCCAACCTTTTCAACCGGCCCGCCTGGGCCCTGCTCCAGCGGTCGCCCCCGCCAGGCTCGGTTTGGCTGGCGAGGGGGTCGGTCGGCTCGGAAGTTCCGGGTGCGTGTAACGGACCCGGGCGCCGGAGGGACTAAAGGCTGAACGTCCACCCCACAACCGAGGAGACTATGAGATGAGACTCACGACTCGTGCCGCCACGGCCTTGGCCGCGGTGGCGGCTGTGTTGGCCTTCACCTGCGGATCCGCGAGCGCATTTGGCGCTGGATCAGATCATCCTGTCTTCGTCCAGACCGACAACACGGCGGGCAACCAGATCGTGGCCTACGATCGGGCCTCAAATGGAAGCCTCACCCAAGCCGGTATCTACAACACGGGCGGGCTGGGCGGAGCGCTCACCGGCTCGGTTGTTGACCATCTTGCCTCACAGGGCTCATTGGCCCTCGACCGCAACAATGGTTTGCTCTATGCCGTTAACGCCGGCAGTAACTCGGTCTCGGTCTTTTCCGTCTTTGGCGATCAACTGACGTTGCGCCAGGTTCTCAGCTCGGGCGGCTCGTTCCCGGTGAGCGTGGCCGTCGATCGCGGCCTCGTATACGTGCTGAACGCCAGGGAAGGCGGGTCCGTGCAGGGCTACGTAGTCTCCGCCGGCCGCCTTTCTCCGATTCCCGGATCGACTCGAGCGCTCGGCCTCAACCCCACCGAAACGCCCGAGTTCACCCACACGCCGGGCCAGGTTGCCTTTTCGCCGGACGGCTCAAAGCTGATCGTGACGACGAAGGCCAACGGAAGCGCGATCGACGTCTTTGGCGTCTCGCCGTCAGGGCGCCTCTCGAATGCGCCAGTCGTCAATTCTGAGCCAGGCGCAGTTCCGTTCGCGGTGGCGTTTGATCGCAAGGGAAACCTGATCTTGGCCGAGGCGGGCACGAACTCCGTCGCGAGCTTCGCACTCAACCAAGACGGAACGGTTTCGCAGCTTGAGTCCGTCGAAACGGGACAGGAAGCTACGTGTTGGGTGGTCCAGGCCGGGAGGTATTTCTATGCCTCAAACGCCGGCAGCGCGTCGCTCAGCAGCTTCCAGTCCAGCGGCGGTCAGCTGCTGACGCTCCTTGGCAACACTGAAACCGACGCTGGCACCGTTGATGCAGCGGTGTCGGGCAATTCGCGTTTCCTCTACGTGCAAGCCGGCGGCGCGGGGGTCGTGGATGAGTTTGCGATCGGCGCGCATGGAACGCTGAGCAAGATCGGCGCTCTCACGGTCCCAGGAGCTGTAGGTGGCGAGGGAATCGTCGCTCTCTAAGGCCAACCCGGTCGGGCTACGGCGTCCTTAATGCGGGCGCCGTAGCCTGGTGGGCAGGCGGGAATCCGATGGCACTCGAATCTAATGCGCGCTCTCGTCCTTCAGCAAAGGTCTGCAATTGACCGGGGTGGTTGCGGCAATCCGTCGCACCCGCCGCGGAAGGACTTCCGATCAAGATCGCGAGCTACTAAAGCGGTTGCGCGCTGGCGACGAGCAGGCATTCGTCCGACTGGCCGCTCGTCATCACGTCGCAATGATGCAGCTTGCCTCCTCATTTGTGCCGAGCACGGCGATCGCCGAGGAGGTGGTGCAGGACACCTGGCTGGCCGTCTTGCGCGGGCTCGATGGGTTTGCCGAACGCTCGTCGTTCAAAACCTGGATGCTGCGGATCCTCGTCAACCGAGCTAAGAGCACCGGCATGCGCGAGCAACGAAGCATCGCGATTGGCGACGCAACTCCGGCGGTCGATCGCTCTCGTTTTGACGCTTCCGGGGCCTGGATGTCTCCCCCGCAGCACTGGGTTGAGGAGAGCGAGGATCGAGTCTTCGCGGAAGGGTTTGCCGACCAACTCCACATGAAACTTGAGCAGCTTCCTACACGCCAGCGCGAGGTCCTGTTGCTTCGGGACGTCGAGGGATTAAGTAGCCAGGAGGTCTGCGAGGTGCTCGATATCAGCGAAGGCAACCAAAGAGTCTTGCTGCATCGTGGCCGCAGCCAACTGCGCGGGGCGCTTGAGGAGCTCGCCACATCATGAATATATTGCTTCGAAAGAGTGACCTGGTATGCCAACAGGTGGTCGAGTTGGTCACCGATTACCTGGAGGGCTCGCTGTCACGGTCGCAACGGCGGCGCTTTGAGGCCCACCTTGCTGGTTGTGAGCATTGTACGGAGTACCTGGAGCAGATGCGCATCACCATCCGGCTCACTGGCCGCCTGCGGGTTGAGGATCTAACGCCGGAAATGAACCATGACTTCGCGGTTCTGTATCGGCGATGGCGATCTGAGGGGGACTGATTAGGCGGCGGGCAGTTGGTCGATCTCCATAGCGGACCTGAGCGGCGTCCCCCTCGCGCGCCCACGTCGTACCCTTAACGTCGCCGAGCCTGATGAAGCTATGTTCCTTTTCGTTCGACAGGCAAGCTCCGTATTCGCCTAACGGTGCCCTCCCCAGCAGCCCCGACCCAGGAGATGAATTCGTCACGATCATTCGTGCAGTAGTCGAGACTCCGCTAGGACCCGAGAAGGTCCTTGCGGCAGCCCATAATTTCTCCGAGCGGCGCGAGAGCATCTTCCCTGCCGTCTCGACCAAGCGCTTGCAAGTGCACGATCAGCAGGACTCCGAGGCCGACGTCACCGAGGGCACTCGGGCCGGACCAATAGTGAACTGGGAGCGTTGTACCTATGACTGGAGTGCACCCGGCTCGGTAAGGGCAACCGTGACCGACTCCAATGTCTATCAACCTTCGGTGAGCTATTGGCAGATCGAAGCGAAGCCCGCCGGAGACGGTAGCCACGTTGAGATGATCTGGGCGCGTGAGTTCACCAGTGGCCCGCGTGGGAGCTTCTTCGGTTTCCTCTTCGGAAAGATCGGCGATCGTATCTTCAACAAGTACGCCCGGGATGTGCTCCAGAACCTGGAAAAGCTCGAAAGCAACGGCGGGTAAAGGGAGCCGTCACCAAGCGGATGACGACCACCTCGAATCCGCGAACAGTCGGGCCCGTCGGGGGCCCAAATCGGATTTCATAAAGATCCGCCTGCGAAGGCCCAAAGTACGTCTTCTTGAGGTAGGCTCAAACCAGGTGTGCAGGGCGCTTCCGCGCTGGTTTGAAGGCAAGTGACGGGCGACGATTCCGATCTGACCCCCTTTCGTCCCTTGCGGTCGTCGACCGCTTGCAGTCAACGCGCTCGCAAATCGCGCGAAGCGGATGCGGCGCGCGACGGGGTTGTGGAACAAGCTCGAACGAACCGGCTCAGGTTGGTTCCACTAACGACCTGCACGAAACTACGCTGTGACTCTGCGGCATTCTTCGGATGGCGGCCTTGGCGCTGCCAGTTAGCTTGGCCTAGAAATAGGAAGCCAGCGACCAGCCCAGCTGGAAGCTAGCTGTCGATCACGTCCCCTTAGACGCAAATCGCTGCAATTGTCGGCCGGGGACGGACAAACAAATGGAGGCGCACCATGCGGAGACTCGCTAACCACCGACCGTCGCCGGCAATGCTGATTGCTCTGCTCGCGTTGTTCGTAGCTTTGGGAGGGACGGTCTATGCCGCCACCAAGCTGCCGAAGAACAGCGTCGGCACGAAGCAGATCAAGAACAAGGCCGTCACCCGGCCGAAGCTTGACCCGGGTCTCCTGTCCTCGCTCGAGGGCACGGCCGGTGCGAGCGGTGCGAGCGGTGCGAACGGAACAAACGGCACGAACGGCACGAACGGCGTCGCCGTGATCCAGCGGACGACCGGCTCGGGTACCCCGGGCGACCAGGGCGGGGACAGCTCAAACATCACGCTCTCGAACGCCAGCTTCACCAATCCAGCGGCCAACACCGACAACCTGTTCTTCGCCAAGGCCACATTCACTCCACCCGCTACGTGCACCACAGAACCGGGCGAAGAACCCTTCTTCGGCTCCGGCGGGAAAGTCGATTCCACCCTGAATATCTTCGGCGGCGGCGGTCCCTTCACACCAGGGTCTGGAGCCCAAACCGTCGACCTCGGTCTCGCGGCCGTCACCGAGCCTGGCGTGGGCCCGCACACCTTGACCCTGGAATTCAACACCACCTGCACCGGAGGCGGGCAGACCGGCACAATCACCAACGTCCAAATCGACACGGCAGCCGTGGGTTAAGCGGGTGATGCCTATCCGGTCCGCTCCCCGCAGTGTGAACCCCGATCGTGGCATGAAACAGCAGCGGCCCCTGGGTTCCGGGGCCGTGTTGGTGTCCGCCTGAGCCGGATTCTGCGGAGATACGGGCCCCGCTACTCCTCTGCAATCGAGGTGATCGGGGGCAACAGCGAGTCCTCGACAGCCTCGGGGAAGAACGCGTCGATGAGGCGTACTTGACGCGGGGCATCCTTCCCTGGACGTGGCGGGCCGAATGCGCCCGTCGCGGTAAGGCCGGCGCGGGTCTGGATAAGAGCGAGCGGGGACAGCGTGCGAATAGCTACCCCGTGGATGTTCGTCGGTGGCCAGTCGAACATGTCCTGGGGCATTGAGATCGCGACGGCACCGGCGTCGGTCCGAACCGCGAAGTACGGGCTCCCGGTCGCGTCATAGTCAACGAGGCTGAGCTCAACCGCCAGGTCACCCTTGAGGCTCCCCATCACAAGTGGACGGCCCCGTCGCGGCTCGTAATACACCGCGAAGTCACCAAACCCGAGCGCTCCGAGCTGCTTGAGGGATATCTCGAGCTGGTCGCGCGGCACAAGAAGGTCCACATCCTCATGCGAGGAGTCGATCTCGCCGTTCAGCAAGACGTCTTCTGCGATTCCGCCAAAGATGAAAGCCGGCGGGTCAAGTGAGGCCAGCTCGCGGAGGAGCGGTAGGTAGTCGCCCACGGCAGCAACGTATCCGACGGTCAGGGTGCGCGACAGCCGCTTTGGAATGCGATGAAGAAGGGCCTCCCTGGGTGACACGCTCGTAGTCACCTGAACACAAGCCCCAAGGAGGCCCCTACATATGTTGCACGCTGGGCTGGATCTAAGCCGCAAGAAGATTGACGTCTGCCTGCTCTCCGACCAAGGCGAGCTGGTCGCCGAGTTCGCCTCGCCGCCTGATCTCGGCGGCCTGCGAGCACTCGCCGGCCGGGTCGCCGAGCACCGCGAGCCGGTGCGGGCGGTGATCGAGTCGATGACCGGCGCCCGCTTCTGCCACGACATCCTCGAGCAGCAGGGCTGGGATGTTCTGATCGCCGATGCCCAGCGGGTCAAGGGCCTGGCGCCGATCGCCTGCAAGACCGACCGCATCGACGCCCGGGTGCTGGCGCTGCTCTCCCACCGCGACCTGGTGCCGGCGGTCTGGCTGCCCGACCCCAGGGTCCGCCGCGAGCGCGAGCTGGCCCGCTTTCGCTTGCACCTGGTCAAGCACCGCTCGGCGCTTAAGAACCGCATCCACTCGACCCTGATCAACTTCGGGCTGCCCTGCCCGGTCAGCGACCTGTTCGGGGTCGAGGGCCGCGAGTTGCTCGATCGGCTCGAGCTCCCCGACCCCTGGCGGCGAAACGTCGACGCCAGCCTCGAGCTGATCGATCAGATCGAGGGCCAGATCGCCACGATCGCCGCCGAGCTCAGGCGGGCCGGCGCCGATCATCGCTACGTTCCCCAGCTGCTCACCGTTCCGGGGATCGGCTGGATCCTCGCCTACACGATCGCCGCCGAGATCGGCGACATCAACCGCTTCTCCACTCCGACCAAGCTGACCGGCTACACCGGCCTTTGCCCGCGGGTCAGCCAGTCGGGTGAGAAGGACCGCCGCGGCCCGCTTTCCAAGCACGGCCCCCGCTACCTGCGCTGGGCGATGCTCGAGGCGACGATGCACGCCCTGCGCCATCCCGCCTACGCCGAGCGCTACCAGCGAAACAAGCGCCGGCTCGGCAGGCAGCGGGGCGCCAAGGTGGCCCAGGTCGACATCGCCAGAAAGTTGACCGAGGCGATCTGGCAGATGCTCACCCGCAACCAACCCTTCGCTCCCAAAGGCGCCGCTTTTCGTCTGGCCGCTTGACGGCCCTCTTTGGAATTGCGCCACGGGAGTGAAGCTCCGATGACACCTGATCCCCCCGTTGAGGAGGCAATAGAGAGATGAGCACTGCTCCAAGCCCTAACACCGCTCGCGGGCCCTAACCCTGCGCGATCGCGGACAGTTGACAGTCGGCCCTTCTTCATAGAGACGAACAGCGAAAGTCAGTTTGGGACATTGATTCGCTTGCTCTGCCTGTGAACCGAGAGCGGAGGCATGCTTGTTCTTGGACAGCGAGACCCTTCGCTCACCCATCACCCGGATAGAACCCCAGGTCAGATCGCCAGCCTGGGTCGCGCCTGTCGCGGGCGGCTATATCCCGTGCCAACTCATTGGCGCACCGTTTCAAGGCTTCGGCCAGCTGGAGAATCCAGGCGTGCTGCGGGTGGGCGGTGGCAAGTCGTCCAGCCAATGCAGCACCCCTGCGCAAACACAACTCAACCCGCTCTACGAATGCGAGTCCTCGCCCCGGCTGCGGCTTCTCGGCAAGATCCTGAACACCGAGCGTCCTCCAGTCATCGTGAAAGAGCGCGTGGTGGTCCCGGCAGGTTGGCAGCGTGAAGGTGGGATCCAGGTAGTAGCCGTTCGAGCGATCGCGACCGGTTGGGTGGTGGCGCCAGCTCGCGGGAGCGTTGCAATACACGCATTTGACGCTCATCCGAGCGCCTCCCGGTAGGCCTCGATCACGTCCAGGTCGCCGGCCGCAGCGATCGCCTCTAGTCGGTCAGGATCGGACTCGACTCGCCGCCCTGCCACCTTTTTACCGGCAATGCCGGCTAGATCGGCCTCACTTGCAGTCCCCTCGATGAATCGGTACTGGACATCGAAGATCTGCTGGGCGCGGTAGGCCGCATTTGAGCCGCGGGCTGAGATGAACTCGACGCCGTCACCGTCATCGAGAATGATCGCGCGCACCCGCAGCAGGCGATCACCGCGCTTGGGAAGGGTTATGCCACCGCGTTTGGGTTCGAGCGCTTCACCGCCCCACCAGTGCACGACGTGAATTGGAACCTGGTTCTCACTGGCGGCCTGCTCGATGGAGATTCCCCGATCGCGGGCGGCCCCCACGACATGCAGGGCATCGGAGCGGGCGTCACGAGCCCCGGCTGGCAGACGCCCAAGATCACGCGGCCCGCGGAGCTTCGGTGAGAAGCGGCGCTGCTGGCCGTAGCCGCTGAAGCCGCGCGATCGGGCGAGTTGGTTGCGGCGACGGTACTCGGCCTTGTAGTCGCGCTTGCGGCGACTCATGGCCGTGCCTCCGCGATGTCACGGTCCCCACACGTCGTTGGGGGCGTGCGCTCGGCTGGCCCTTCAGGTCCAAGCCGGAGCGTCTTCGAGATGGCAGGCCGTCGATTGGCCTCCCGTTGCGTGTCCTTCATCGGACAGCACCTCCTGAGACCTGGTCCGAGACGATGGCCCCGCAAGGCACGCTGGTCGCGCTCGAAGCAAGTTCAGGTGTGGGGGGTGGTATTCGGCGTAGCCCCTCACCGCGCCGTCCTCAAGCCAAACTTCGGGAAGGACTTAGTTGTCCAAATAAGGCTAGCGTCAACATCGGATCCCATGGACTCCACCGAATCTGGCGAGCCCTCAGTGCCCAACCTACGCAAACGTCGGGGCTACATGCGCGAGACCTATCACCTGAAGGTCAACCAGCAGACCCTGCAGAGCAACTGGTCGCAGCATCGGAGCCAACGCCATCGCGAGTACAGAACGCTTCCCCAGGGCGGCTCCCATTTGGTCCGATGGACGGATCGGGTGGATGTCGTCTGCGGTGATTGTCGGCGGACCCTCGGCCACGTGGTCGCTTTTCGCACCGACGACACCTTCGGGATCGTCGAGGACACGGTGAGGTGGCAGCCAGATAAGACACGCAACCCCACGGTGCTGACCGGCGAGGGAAAGAAGCATCCGCCGTGGCTGTGGATTGAGGGGGATTTACGGAAGGCCCGTGCCCACTTCTGGTGCCCGAAGTGTAGGCGCGAGGTGCTCCGCAATGCGCACCGGCTGGGAAAGGAAATCGTAGACGGAAGCCTGGGCGAGGTGGCCGTCAAATAACCCGCAACCGACATAGAATGGGTTAATCACACATCGCCCCCGCGACCGCGTCAACGGCCCGGGGGCATGGCACACGGAAATGAGGTCCGCATGCCCCCCAAGCCTAAGACCCCGCAGGGCCGCATCGAGGTAGCCGCCGGCTACGGAGTGAAGATCTATGTCGAGCGCGGCCACCTGGTCGTCCACGACGGCATCGGCCGCAAGCGCGAGACCAGGCGCTTCAACCGCGCCACCTCAAAGCTCGACCGCCTCGTAGTCATCGGCCACACCGGCTTCATCACGCTGGAGGCGATGCGCTGGATCAAGGACATCGACGCCAGTTTTCTGCAGATCGATGCCGATTCCAACGTGGTCGCGATGAGCGTCTCGGAGTGGTACTCAAGCTCCCGACATCTGCGCCGCGCCCAGGTACTGGCCGCCGAGAGCGAGATCGGGCGGCGCCAGCTGACCGAGCTGTTGAAAGCAAAGCTGATCGACCAGGCGCGCCTTGCCGATGAGCTTCTCGCCCACAGACCTGCGAAAGAGGGCCGTGATCGGCGCTCCCCTGATCCCCAGGGAGCCATCCTCGCCCAGATCGCCGAGCTGGAACGGGCGAAGACGATGAACGAGCTGCGGGTCGCCGAGTCGATCGCCGGCCGCATCTACTGGCAGTGCTTCGCCAACGTCCCGATCCGCTTCGATCGGCACTGGCGGGCAGATGTTCCCGAGCACTGGCATCGCGCGGGGCCGCGGACCTCGCCGGGTGATCGCAAGCGGGCCAAGCGGGCGCAGACGCCCGCGCACGCGATTCTCAACTACCTCTACGCGATCCTGCAGACCGAGGCGACGATCGCTGCGCAGCGGATGGGGTTCGATCCGACCATTGGCCTGCTGCATTCGGACAAGCGCTATCGGCCTTCGCTTGCGTCGGACTTGATGGAGCCGGTGAGGCCGGCGGCGGATCGTGTGGTGGTGGATCTGCTGGGTAATCGGGAACTCCGTCGCGGCGACGTGGTTGAGACGAGGCAGGGTGTATGCCGGCTGGGTCCAGGTCTTGCACGTGAGCTAGGCCAACACGCGCACGCATTGCGGGGGGCGGTCGGCCCGCACGCCGAGCGCCTCGCGAGCGAGCTATTGAACTCGCCAAACCATCCGACGCCGTTGACGCGTCGGCGGCACCGCGAGACATTGTCGCCACCCCCATAATGCGACGTCGCCCGCACCGGTCGAGTTCAGCCTCGTCGAATAGTTACCCGACGCTTCTCAGAAATAGCGAGGCGGGGCCGACAGCGATACGATCACTCACGATGATCGTTTCGGCTTGTCTGCAGCATTGGTACACGTCGGTCATCTTCTTCTCTCCCATGGCGATGATCGGCGTCTGGCTTTGGCTAAGCAACCGACGGGAGCGCAGACGCAACGCGGGCGTCGGCCCCAGGGACCGCGCCTCCTCGATGTAGCACGCAGCGCCGTCCATTCCCCCGGTTGAGCTCGGCCACCTGATCTTCCCTCGTTCCCTCGCCGCCTACTGTCTCCCGATCGTGATGGCGTATGACCCGATCTGAGAACGAAGAGACTCGAACAGGCGACCCTCAGAGGAGTTGCCCTCGGCGCCAGTCCAGCCTCGTTGTGCGAGTCCTCTACCTTTCTAGGCGATGCTGGCGGCGCTCACCACGCCCTTGGATTGGACCGGTGGCCCGGCGCTTCTCTGGGTGCTGAGCGCGGCGCTTCTCTACTGGTTTGGGGGGCGTGGGCGCCGCCGGACTCGGCGCGCGGGCGGTGCCTGGCGCACCGCCGCCTTCATCGGCGGCCTGGCAGCGATCATGTTGGCGGTCGACTCCCCGATCGACGAACTTGCCGATCAGCTCTTCTGGGTCCACATGATCCAGCACATCCTGCTGATCGGGGTGGCGCCGCCGCTGCTGGCGCTGGCTCGTCCTTGGAACCGGATGTGGCACGGCATCCCGATTGAATACCGGCGGGCCGCTACCCGCGAGATCGTCCGCAGCCCGCGCTTCGGACCACTCCGACGAGTCGCCCGGTTCTGCGGCGGGGCGTTGGCGTCCTGGTTGATTTTCAATGTGAATTTCGTCGCCTGGCACCTTCCGTTCCTGTATGACGCGGCGCTGCGCTCGCCGCCCATCCACGCGTTCGAGCACCTGACCTTCTTTGCGACCGCGCTGCTTTTTTGGACCCGCGTCGTGTACTCGCCGCCTTGGAGTTCGCCGCTCAGCGAACTGGGAAAACTCGCCTACATCGTCTCCACCATGGTTGTCGGTTGGATTCTGGCGATCGTCTTGGCGCTGGCGACTTCGCCGCTGTACTCGGTCTACGTCGGTGAGGCCAGCCGGCCCGGACATATCTCGGCCTTCACCGACCAGCAGCTCGCCGCCGGAGTGATGTGGGTGCCTGGCTCGATTTCCTACACGGTGGCGAGCATCTTGATCGCCTACCGCTGGCTGGAGCCCCGCGACTCCCGGCGGCGTCCCGTGGGCAGGCCAGCAGGGGTCGGATGATGCTGCGAGTGTCGCGATTCGTCCCGAGGCCTACTCCTGAAGCAGCTTCGGCAGATCGTGGATGATCTGTTCGGGTTGGAAGTTCTCCGGATAGATCGTGGTCAGCTTCCCGCTGGCGCCGATCCCGTAGATCAGGGCGGAGTGGGCAACGAACTCCGGGTTGACGGAGTCCCGGGTGGAGCCGACGTTCCAGGCTTCCCAGACCGGTCCGAGCTGTTCGGCGTCGCCGATCAGGTACTTCATCCGTCCCGTCATCCCGTGCACCTTCAGGAAGTGGGCAACCGATTGGCGTGAGTCGCGGTGGGGGTCGACCGAGATCGCGACGATCTGGAGCTGCTTGCTGCGGTCAGGCCCCAGCTTTTCGAGCGTGTTATGTAGTTCGGCGGTCATAAGCGGACAGACATTGGGGCAGTGCGTGTAGAGGAAGGTGACGAAGACGGCTTTGCCGCGATAGTTCGCAAGATTGACTCGTTCCCCGAGGTAGTTGTGCAGCGCTCCGACGGACGGCGCCGGCTTTCGAGGGGAGAGCACCAGGCCGTCGAATCCCGTCTCCGATTTGCTGTGCACATTGCCGGGAAGCGCGGGCGAGGAGTGGTTGTTGACGAGAAGTACCGTCACGCTGGCGACCACAGCCGCCACAGCGATGAGAGGGAAAAACACGGACAGCGGTACGCCTCTGCTCTTCTCCGGGCGATCCGGCGGCTTGGAGTCATTTCTCGGCATTTGCCTGTTTGCCCCTTCTTGCGAAGGTACTACTACGGGCTGCTGGGACGACGAGAGCGGACCAGCGCCGTGCCGCCGGCGAGCAGGCCGAGCGCGCCGACGATCAGGGCGGCGATGCCGAGCCCCTTGCTCGCGCTGTTGGAGCTCGAGCTGCTGCTCGATTCGCCACTTTCGGAAGATGCTCCAGACGGACTCGGCGGAGCCGTCTCGCTTCCGGCAACGTCTTCGAGCACGCCGCCTTCTGCGGTGACGTCGATCTGCGGCGCCGGTTCTTCCGAGTTGGGCGGGCCGATCCAGCGCACGACTTCGCCGTTGTCGTAGTACTGCAGGACCTTGAAGGTCAGCTCTTCCCCCGCCTTGCCGGGGATCTCGGTCGAGATCGGGAAGTTGAGAAACTGGCCGGGCGGAATCAAGCCCTGCTTGCCGTTCCCGGTCCAGATGATCTGCTTGACCTGTTCGGTGACTTCGCCATCTTCAGTTTGAATCGGCTTGGCGAGCTTGCTAGTAAGGACCTTTGAGGCCCAGCCGGGCATGTATTCGGTCGAGATGTCGAGGAAGCCCGGCGGCACCTGGACGGCTAGCTTGACCGTGTTGGCGCTTTCCATCTCGTTCGGCACCCGGATGTCGAGAGTTGCGAAGGAGCCGGTCGGGACCTCATTGGGGTGCAGGCTGACATGCGCCTGCGCGACAGCCGGAGCAAGCAGCGCCACGGCGGCCGCGAGGGCGAGAGCGATTCGTCTCATCTCGGTGATCCTTTCTCGGGCGCGATCAATGGATCGGCACCTCGATCGTTTCGGTGTACTCGGTGAAGGCGGAGACGCGAACGTCCAGGTCGATTCCCCATTCGCCGGCGGAGTTGAAGAAGGCGCTGGGGATCGTGTAATGGCCCGGACCGGAGAGCTGCGGTTCCAGGGGCAGCGAGATTGACTTTTCGGGCAGCGACGCGGTCGCTTTCAGCTCCTTGACCTTGGCGAACGGTGCTCCCGTTTTCGCGTCGAAGAGATAGAGGTGGAGCTCGTTGGCGCCGATCCGTGCCGGTTCGACGGTCATCTCGAGCTGGATCGGGCCGAACTGGCTTTCAACCGAGAACGGTCCTGATTGGGCGGTCACGGGCGGCGCGTAACTGGCGAGCGCGGCGGTTACGCCAAGCACGACCACCAGCACCGCCACCTCCGCGCGCAAAGCGCGGCGCAGCAAGAGCCCTGCCCGTCCCGGAGACTCGCTCCCGGCGGCGATGCGGTTGAGGCGCGGTACCGAGCGGCGCCGGTTGTAGACGCCGAGCGGGATCAGGATCGCGACAAGTAGGACGAACTTGATCAGCACCGCTCGCCCGTAGCCGGTTTCGGTGAGGGCGTCGAGGTGGCGGACGTAGACATAGGCCTGGATCAGGCCGGTGAGTAAGATCGCTGCGACCGCTACGAGGGCGACCTGCGAGAAACGGGAGAGGGCGGCTGCCAGGAGCCTGCTTCTCCCACCCGGCGCCAGCTCCCGCGTGGCCTTGGGGGTAACGAAGAGCAGCGTCGCCAGACCGCCGAGCCAGATCGCCATCGCGGCGACGTGGACGACGTTGACCGGGAAGTTGAGGGCCACCGGCGACTGCGTGCTGGCGTGCCCGGACAGCGCCGGCTCAAGCACGACGAACACGAGCGGCGTCCCCAGCAGCAGCGAGTGGACCGGACCTGGCCGCTCGGCTGCCCGCCCCCGCAGGAGCACTACGACCAGAGCGGCGAAGACAATCCAGGCCAGCGCTGCCAGGCCCCAGATCGTGCCGAATTTGGTTTCCAGCGTCTCGCGGACGATCGTCTCCTTCAGCGCCGAGAAACCGGATACGCCCGCCGCCTCGGCACCCTCCATGACGACTCCCGTGGCGGCGCTGAGGGCGCCCAGGGCTGCGGCGAGGAGCAGCACCACGCGCAGCCGTCGTATGAAGGCCCGCGCGGCGCGTCGCCACTCCCCCGGTCCCTGGCTCACCTGAGCGAAGCCCGGCAGCCAGGCGAGGAGGAGAAAGGCGAGGCCGCCGACGGCGAGCGCCGTCGCCGCATACTGGAGGCCGCGGGCGAGGCCGAAGACGATCTCGGTGACCGCCCCGCTGCCCGAGCCGGCGGTCAGTTCGGCCACCGTCTGCTTCGGTGCCTTGCCGGCCTTGCCGATCGAGAAGACGAAGCCGCTGGAGACGATATGGCCGTCGGCGGAGATGACCCGGTAGGTGGCGGTGTAGCTGCCGTCCGGGAGGCCGGGCTTGAGGTGGACGCCGAGGCGCGGGCCTTCGCCGTTCGGGTGGAAGGCGTCGCCTTCGTCGACGCGCGCCCCTCCGGCGTCGTAGACGCGGACCGCGCCGAAGTTGCCCTCGACCGGCTCGTCGAAGCGAAAGATGACTGCCGGCGGCTCGTGCTTCACGACCGCGCCGCGCTCGGGGACGGTGCCCTCGAGCTGAGCGTGCGCAAGCGCGGTCGCCGGGACGGCAAGGGCCGCCAGCAGCACTGCCGCCAGGGCGAGAGGCGCGCGTCTCACTACCAGGCTTCCTTCTTCGGCTCGGTCCTGGCCTCGTCGTCGAGGCGGCCCTGCCGGCGACGTATGAGCAGGACCAGCCCACCGGCAACGACCAGGATCACGATGCCGCCGATGAGGAACGGCGCCTTCGAGGGATTGGGGACGCCGGCCCAGTAGAGCGTTCCGTGGATCGCGCCCTTCTGGCCGTCGATGCGCAGCGGTATTTCGTAGTCGTAGACCTTGGTTCTCTTGCTCTGATCGGTGACCTGGGGCGGAATCGAGGGAGATGCGTAGTGCATCCGGTGGTCATGCCAAGTGAAGAGGCCAGAGCTGCCAATCGTCTTCCACGTGGGAGGAGCCTTGGCGTTGGCGCTGGGCGGGACCGATTGCTGGACCGGATAGCGCGTTTCGTTCAGGTAATAGGCGGGCGAGCGTTCATTGACCTGAACCGTGCCGTCCTTCAGGATCCTCGCGTAGGGCTCGCCTTCGTAGCCGTAGATGACGACTTCGTGGCCTTCTTCGGCCCGCAGCTCGATGTAGGCGTCGTAGGAGAGAACTTCGAAATGAATGCCGGGCACGTTCGGCGTCACCCGGTCGATCACCGATCGGTAGTGGGGGTTTCCCGCCGCATGCCCGAGGGCTGAACTGGCCGGTATGCAGACGAGCACCCAGGTCAACGCGGCAAGTGCCGCCAATTGCTTTCGCAAGGGGTGTCCTTTCAGTCGCGCGCGGCGACTGACAACCACCCTCAGCCGGCCGCGCTAGATCTGGGTGAGGAGAGGCGCCGGCGGCGGACGCTTCGCCAATGAGAAGGCGAGCAGGTGCCCGCCTCGCGGCAGCCAGGTCCGCGGCGCACGGGGAGCCAGCGGCGCGACGAACGCCGAGCTCGGCCGTGTGCGAGCCGGCCGGTCGACGAGCTTCGCGATCAGCTCCTCGCCGAAGTAGTGCCCGCCGAGGAGTGGAACCGCGATCAGAATGGCGGGCGCCAGGAAAAGCAGGGCATCGGTCGAGCCAGTGACCGCCAGGACGCCCACCCAACAGAGGGTGAGCGCCAGTGCACGCCTCTCGGTGAACCGGCTATTCAGCCGCATTGCGAAAAGAATGGTAGTCCAAAGGAGACGAGCGGTCGTCTACCTGCCGAATGCCGAGGCCTCGCGGTAGATCTAGATTGGGTTGAGCTCAACCAGACAGCACCCAATGGGCATGGGCGGCGCGTGGCGGCTGGGATCGGCCATCCACTTCAAGGTTCTCAGGTGGGCCCGATGCAACCCACGCCACGCCATGCTCCGCCTCGCCCTGCCGCGGGATGGGGGGGCCTGGCGGGCCCCGTCCAGCCCAGCCCAGCCGACGGCAAGGGCCCCTGGCATGGCACGGCGATGGCTGCGTAGGGGCCGGACGGGCCGGACGGGGCTGGCGGGAGGATCAGCTGGTCGGGACGGGCTCGAATCGCAGCGCATTGCGGAGGCGGGGCGTGTCACGGCTATTCCCATTGAGGCATCCCTTATCTGCCGCAGCCACGCCAACCCAGGCTTGTCACGGCTATTCCCACTTCAGACCCCTCTATCTTCCCTCCCCCCAGCAGTCCACGGGGTAGGGGCAGTTTCGGAAGCCCTTATCTCCCCTCCCCCCAGCAGTTTGGGGGGCGATGGGCCTAGCGCTCGCTGGCCCCTTCATCCGAGCGTGGAGCAACGCGCGTCAACCCGAGTTGAGGGAACGGCGGAAGAGTTGCAGGTGCGCCAGGTGTCGGTAAAGCTGTGCAGGCATACCAGCGGCGAGCCGGCGCCGGCGCGATGTGACGGAGTGAAGCTCACGCCGCGTACAGCCCCTCGATCGTCTCTTCGTAGCGCTCGGCTATCCGCGCCCGCCGCAGCTTCAGCGTCTCGGTCAGCTCGGCGCCCGGAAACCAGGCATCGGCGAGGATGGCGTGGGCCTCGATCCGCTCGCGCGGCCCGAATCTCGCATTGACCCGCTCAATCGCCTCAGCCACCGCCGCCCGCGCCTCGCTCCCCGACGCGTCCCCGGAGGGGTCGATGACGATCAGCGCCACGAGATGGGGACGCCCATCGCCGACCACACACACCTGGACGATCTGCGGGCAGACGTCCTTCAGCGCCGACTCGATCGGCCCGGGGGCCACGTTGACCCCATGCTCGGGGACGATCATCTCCTTCTTGCGGTCGATCAACCGAAGACGGCCCTCCGTGTCGAGCTCACCGACGTCGCCAGTGTGGATCCAGTCCTCGCGACCGAAGGTCTCGGCGCTCTCGTTTGGGCGGTTGCGATAGCCGCGGGGGGCATGAGCGCTGCGCACTAGCACCTCGCCGTCGGAGGCGATCCGCAGCTCATAACCGGGCACAGGGCGGCCGAGCGTGCCGAAGTCGATCGGGCCGGGACGCTGGGCGGCGATCACGCCGGCCTCGGTCATCGCGAAGAACTCCTGGAACTGGAGACCAAGCGCGTGGTAGTGCTCGTGCACGGTGAGGGGGCAGGCGGCGGCGGTGCTCACCGCCCGGGTTACCCGGTCAAGGCCCAGCCGTTCTCGCAAGGTCGCCAGGGTCGCCTCCTGTGCCTCGCTCGGCGGCGCGGCGGACTGGCCCCGCCTGAGGGCGCGAAAGCGCTCGACCGCGGCGCCGAGGACGGCGCGCTCCTCGGGGTCGAGGGTGGCTTCGAGGGCGCGCTTGAGACGCTGCCATACCTGTGGCGGGCCCCCCAGTCGCGTCGGCCGGGACTCGAGCAGCGCGCCACCGAGCTGTGCCGGGTCCTCGCAGATCGTTCGCGTCGAGCCCCGCGTCAGCGCGTGCCAGTGACCGCCATAGCGCTCGGCGAGGCCGGCGAAGGGGGCAGGTCCCTGAGGCCCAGCCACAGCATTTCTTCCAAACGCGCCCTTCCGTCCTTCCTGATTGACCAAGCCAGGGGCTAAGGGATAACGTGACTTCAACGGGCCTCTGGCCCTCCCTGGCTGCGAGGCCAATGCGACACATCCGCATAGGGGGAGCCCCATGAGAGAGCGCATCTCGTCCGCCCACGTCCTCGCCGTGATCGCCATTGTGCTGGCGCTCGGAGGCAATGCCTTGGCCTTCACTCTCGGGAAGAACTCGGTCGGAGCGAAGCAGTTGAAGAAGAGCGCGGTCACCACGGCGAAACTCAAGAAGGAAGCGGTCACCGCCGCCAAGGTCAAGAAAGGCACGCTGACCGGCACCCAGATCAACCTCGCCTCCCTAGGCACCGTCCCGAGTGCGGCAAACGCGGCAAACGCCCAGGCGCTTGACGGCCAGTCGGCTAGCCAACTCACCAGCGCATCAAAGCTTCACTGTCCGAGCGCGATGGCGCTCTACGACGGCGTCTGCTATCAGGAAGCCCAGAGCGGGACCAAATGGACGGTCGCCGCTGCCAAATGCTGGGGAGAACATTTGCGGCTTCCCACGCTCGGCGAGCTGATTGGCTTCGAGCGCAATAACCTCACGAAAGAACCACCGGAAGAGTGGGCCGAACCCCTGTGGTACTCCGGGGAAAACGTGGCCTGGGTCGCCAGCGCTGCGGAACACGTGCTTTCATACCACCCAGCGCCAGCTAGCTTATCCTATGCCTACCGCTGCGTCATCTTGGCCTCGAACTGAGGGCGGCATCACCTTCCGCGCCGAATCCTGAGGAGCGGCAAACCGAACCTAAGAGGGGGTCCAGAGCGGCCCCCTCTTAGTGCAGCGCTCATCATCACTCGGGCTGGAAGAGCGCGATCGTGTTGCCGTCTGGGTCCTTGAACCAGGCCGACCGGCCGATACCCGGCGAGGTCACGACGTGGTTGACCATCTTGAACGCCTCCGCGTCGTACGCCTCGAACTCGACACCCCGCCCGACAAGTTCAGCAACGTCGCTGTCGATGTCCGTTGACCAGAAACGCACCTGCGTGTGGTCGGCCTTATTGCCGCTGCCGCGGCCGTAGATCAGCAGAGTCGTGCCCTCGCCACAGTCAAACAGCAGATGATTCTTGATCGTCTTCGGCGACAACTTCAGGCCGACTCTGTTCTCGTAGAAGTTCTGACTCGCCTCAAGGTCCGCCGAGACGAGGACGGCTGAGACTGGGTTGGTGCTGACCATGGTCCGCTTCCCTTCGTTGGGCGTTGATGGCGTCCAGGGAGATGATGCCCGATCCATGTTCCGCTTACCGCTTCGGACGACAAGCGGTGGTCGGGGCGAAGTCAGCCCCTGCTCGTCATCTTCGCCAACTCGTCGCGGACGATTGCTCGCACCATGGTCGCCATCTCATCGTCACCGTCGGGGGCATCGAAGGCGGTACGGATGGCGTCGCGCAGCTTCGAGTCCTCGACGTGGAGGTAAACCTGGGCCGTGTTCAGATCGGAGTGGCCCAGTGCAAGTTGGACCTGGCGCACATCGACGCCGCTCTCAAGCAGGCGGGTGGCAAAGTAGTGGCGCAGGATGTGCGGATTGATTGGTCGCTCCCGGTTGTTGTCGTCCAACTTGTAGACCTCGGCCCGCTCGGCCAGGCGTGATACCAGGGCACGGACGTAGCGGTCGGACAGCGCCTTGCCGTCGAGCGTGGAGAAGAAGAATTGGGAGGAGGGGCGGACGGCGGCCCACGCCTCAAACGCATCCCAGGCGGCACGCGGGATGGGGAGGTTGGCCCGGTCCTTCGCCCCATTGTCGCGGCGCACGCGCAACGAGGGGCCGCCCTTGGCCTGCCCGTGGATGTCGCGGGCAGAGAGGCCGACGACCTCACCGACCCGCAGGCCGCAGCCGTACATCGTCCAGAGCATCGCTCGATTGCGCTTGCCGCTCCGGGATGGGCCGGTCTGGTCCACGAGCCGCTGGAACTCGGCCTCGGTGATTGTGCGGGGAGACCGCCTCCAAGATCGTGTGATATACAAAAAACCTTGACCATTGCTGCCTCTTCCAGCGAATCCCGACCGTACGACGTAGCCGTTGTCGGGGCGGGTGTGGCGGGGCTCAACGCACTCGCGGTGGCCAGCCAGTACCTGACCAAGAACCACCGAGTCCTGATAATCGACCGCCGGAGCCGGGCGGGCGGGATGTGGGTTGACACCTATCCTTACGTGCGTCTGCACCAGCCGCACCCGTTTTTTACCGCGGCTGACATCAAGTGGACGCTCGACGCCGACCGGGCCCACCTCGCGACGAAGAACGAGGTGCTCGATCACTTTTCGCACTGCGTCGACGTGGTAAAGGGCCGGGTGGCGTTGGATGAGTGGCTTGGCACGGAGCTACTCTCACACGAGGCTGGCAAGGAAACGATCAGGCTGACCTGCCAGTCCGCCGACGGTACCCCCCGATTCGCCGAGACCAAACGGTTGATCAAGGCACCCGGGCTTTCGGTCGAGCCAAACCAGCCGCTTGCGGTGTCAAGCGAGCGGGTCCACTCGGTTTCCCCCGACTTCTGCGACGTCCGCACCGGCGAGATCGCCGAGAGCAGCGCTCCCGTGTGGGTGATCGGCGGCGGTAAGACCGCGATGGACACCGCTCACGCGGTGATCAGGGCGCACCCTGGCCGCGAGGTAAACGTCCTCGCCGGGTCGGGGACGTTCTTTACCTGCCGCGACAAGGCATTTCCCACCGGAGCAAGACGGTGGTGGGGCGGTGCCCGTGGCATTCCGACGCTCCTCGAGTGGTCGCGACGTTTCGATGGAACCAACGAGCGCGACGCGCTGGACTGGTATCGGGCCACCGTCGGAATCACACCTACCGACGGCGCGAGGAATTTCGTTTTCGGACTGCTCTCCGAGGGAGAGGCTCAAACTATTCGCTCGGGAGTGACCGACATGGTGAGTGATCACCTGGTTGACGCAGTGGACAGGAGTGGCGGCGTTGAGCTCCTGCTCCGGAGCGGCGCAACCCGCCAAATCGAATCCGGATCCTGGCTCGTCAACTGCACTGGCTACCTCTTCGGCGAGCAGTCGCAGCACCGTACGTATGAGCCTTACATGTCGGCGGATGGCAATGTCGGGGTCATCTCATCGCGCGCCGCGATAGCGCTGCTCCCCTCATTCGGCGGCTATTACCTCGGCCATTTGATGATGCTGGGCCAGCTCGGTGAGCTGCCGCTGTATGAGCTGGACGGGGACGAGCTGGCAAGGCAATCGCGGGAAGCATGGGCGTGCGCAGCAGTAACGACGCATCTCTACAACCTCAGTGTGATCGCGGACAGCGCGCCCCGAGAGGTTCTCAGTCAAAACAGACTGAATTTTGACCTCTGGTATCCCCCGCACCGATACCTCTTTGGCGCCGTTCAGTTCGCGCGTGCATACCGGCGTGAGCGTGACCATTGGCGGCTGGCGCTCGACCGCGTACAGGAGCGCTTCGACGTGCGCTGCGGCCCGATCGTCTAGCCGCTGGTCGCTGGCGAAGCAGTCGCCGCCGAGGCGGGGCGGCTGATGATCGCCTCGGCGAGGTCGGCCGGGCGCTCCTCGGGGATCCAGTGCGAGGCGCCCGCTAACTCGACGAACTCGTAGGGCCCGTCGATGTGCTCCTCAGTCAGATCGGCCATTCTGCGGCCGAGCGCTGTGTCCCCGTCGCTCCAAACGAAAGTGGTCGGCACGCTGACGTCGGGGATTTCGTCCAAGAGGGAGAAGGGAATTGCCCGGTACCAGTTGAGGCCGCCCGTGAGCGCGCCTTCATCGACGATCTCGACTTGGTAGGTGGCGAGCATCTCGTCGGTCATGCCGGAGCTGCCGAGGAACTTCTGGGCGAACCACTTCCCCGACAGCAGCCGCTCGGGCACGAAGGGGAGCTGGAATAGACCCATGTACCACGACCGCCGCGCTTGATCGGGGCTGCGCAGGGCTTGCTTGAACGCCTCCGGATGGCCGACGCTCACCGCGGTCAACGACGCCAGCCGGTTGGGGTGGCGGGCTGCGACGTCCCAGGCGACCGTGGCGCCCCAATCGTGTCCGACCAGATGGACCGGCGTGTCGATCCGGCTGATCAGCGCGACAACGTCGCCAACCAGTTCGTTGATCTTGTACGCGCGCCGGCCACGTGGCCGCGCCCCGGGGGCGTAGCCCCGCTGGTCGGGCGCGTAAGTGCGGAAACCCGCCTCGCCCAGCAGTGGCGCCACCTTCGCCCACGAGGTGGCCCGTTGCGGGAACCCGTGCAGGAGCACCACCGGCGGGCCGTCGAGCGGCCCGTCGTCGATCACGTCGAAAGCCAACCCGGCCCGCTCGTAGCATCTGATCCGCGCTGGCTCAGCCATGTCGTCCCCCTCGATTGCTCGGCTCGGTTGCGCAACGGATCGTATATGCGTGCCTAAAGAGGACCACTTTCTTGGCATGACCCGGACGGCCAACCTGCGGAGGAGTCAGCGCACCCTCGATTTGTTGGCTCTGCCAAGGGGGTCTGGGGCGGGCTGGACTCGAACCAGCGACTGACGGATTATGAGTCTGAGCAGGGAGTTGCGGCTGTTTGCGGCGGTTCGGCCTTTCCCCGCAAATCGGCGATTTTCGGCGATTTGACCGACTCTGGATTTGCGGCTGTTTCCGGGTCTTCTTGCCTTGCCACCCCCTTGCCACCCCGGGGGCATCGATCCAAAGGGCGGGCGCCTTAGCGCCTGCTCAACGCTGGGAATGGAGTCCAGCTTGACTGCAATTGCTGGGAGGACCGCCACACCGTCTCCGAGGCCCGCTCCGTAACGCCCGCCATGTCCTCGAAGATCGCCCGTACCAGGTCCTCGGCCCCCGCGTCTGTCCCGATCACCATTCGCGCGGCGACCTGTCGGTGCGTCCTGCCTCGACTCTGGCAGCTTGCGTGGGTCCTGGCGGAGGTTGACGCCGGGCGGGGATTTGCTGGCAGCCGGCCTGGCGGGAATCGGCGCGGGGTGCGACCTTACAGATGAACCCCAGGCTCGTTGCTTACGTAGGCCGCACTAGCGGCCTAATCGGCTCTACGAAAGGAACGTGCCATGAGAAGGTTCTCGATCGCGGCATTGGTCGCGATATTCGTCGTTGGGGTCGTCTCCGTCCCAACGGCCTACGCTGGAAACCCGTCAGGCAAAGGCCCGCCATCTCAGGATTGTGTGGAACTCGTAGAAAGCGGAGGAGGGGCACTCCCCGGTCATGCCGGAGGGTCTCCGGGCTCGCCGTTCAACGAGGAAGCACTCAACGGCGGAGAAGGGGGCATAGGGGGTCAGCACTACACCGAGAAGTCGCAGTACGACGTGGCCTGTTACCACATGGGCTAGCGCTGGGATCGGTCAGGGGCCGGGCCCGGGCGTCCGGCTCCTGACCTAATTCGCCCGCCCGGAACATGCGTCCGGTTCGGCACCTTACCCAGGCGCCACCAGCGTCGCGGCGACCCGCTCGGCCGCCAGCTCGTCTGATTGCGGCAACAGGTGCGGCGACGCTGACGCTCACCGAGAGCGAACCAGTTCGTCAGCCGTTGCGGGTTGATGGGGGGAGGGAGGGGAGTAGCCCAGCAGCGCGTAGGACGTATTACTTTATATACCCGGCAGCGAGAGAATTTTGCAGCTAACGCGCCTGTTTGCCCCTGCCGGGCTGCCCAGATCGCGCCCGGCTTGACTACGGAGTCGTGCTCGGAGAGAATCGCCGTCTCACCTTCGCGGGAAGCGCCGACACCGTTTGAAGGGAGTCGGGATGAAAACGCGTTGGACAGTGCTCGCTACAGCGAGTGCCATTGCCCTCAGCTGCGCGTCGTTCGGCACAGCAGAGGGGCGTGGACCCCCTGCGCACAATCCAAAGGCTCCGATAGTTGGGCGCTGGGCAACGACCAAAACATGCACCGGCGTCGTGCAGGCGCTCAAACGGGTCCACCTCCTCCGGCTCGGGCCGAGCGTCGTCGGCGACTTCTTCCCCAGCAAGACCCCGCAGCAGCTCGCCCGTAAGCAACACCTCTGGCGGGGGGCAATGCCGCAGCGCCATTCGCATTTCTTCACCCGTGATGGCTTCTTCGGTTCGCTCGACCAAACCGGCGAACAGGTCGATGACGGCCCCTATCGGGTCATCGATGCCCACACGATCCATATCGGCAATCCCGGTGCGAACTTCCACTATCGGATCGAAAATGCCGCTGGCGGAATGGTTCTCTCGCTGCAACCGGTGATCACGAAGAGCGCACGCCGCCAGGCGCTTGCAGACCCACTTCAGTTCAGTACCGCAGGGTGGGAGGTTGCCGTCGCCTATACCGGGCACACCTGGGAACAGGTTCCATGTAAGCAGTGTTGAGAGGAAGCCTGGCGCATTAGGCGGTCCCTATCACGTTACAACCCGTCCGCATCGCCCAAGGAGGGAAGCAAATGAAGTCCATTGCGAGGTTCACCGGCTTTAGCGGCGCCCTCGCCGCCTGCTGCGCCCTGGTTGTTGCGTCGGCAGATCCGGCGGGAGCCGCTGGCCCTACGACGATCAGCGTCAGGGAAGGCCATAAGGGGGCGATCTTTAAAACCGTCGATGTAGCGCCAAAGGGCAAGAACGTAACGGATGTGAGCCCAGGGGATGAGATCGTGTTCACGGTTCCGCTCGAAGCGAGTGGCAAGAAGATCGGTCGTGAGAATGGCGTCTGTGTCGTCACCAGGGCGGCCAAGAAGGCCGTGGAATATCTCTGCACCAGCACGTACGTCTTCCCGCATCAAGGGACTCTTGCCACTTCGATGATCTTCAAGCCGGCCAAGAAGACGAATTACGGCGCCATCGTCGGCGGCACCGGAGTCCATGCGGGGGCGCGGGGCACCTTCACCATCCGCAACGAAACCGAGGGCGGCGATAAAGCGACGTTCACGCTGCTCGAATAAGGCGACGCCCCAGCCCGCGCCGGCTTCGATGTCCAAGCGTAACCTTGGGGGTCCATCATCCGTCCCTAGGTATTGCGCGGCTCCTGCGAGCTGACCTAGCCTGAGCCCTGGCCAGCTCATACCTCCATTTGGCTGGCCCACGGCCCCCGGACCCAGCGGTTAGTCCTCATAAGCCGGAAGGGTCGCGGAGGTTACTTCTTGCCTTTCGCCTCCCGATTGACCCAGCCATCCAACAGGCATAGAGCCGAAGGCGTCTCGTCTACTCGATGCCGCCTAGATGGAGGAGACTTCAATGCGCCCGAAGCTGAGCTATGCGAACGTCATGGCGACCATCGCTGTCTTCCTTGCCCTAGGAGGCATCTCATACGCCGCCCTCAAGCTGCCTAAGAACAGCGTCGGGACAAAGTAGCTTAAGAACGGGGCCGTCACCCAGAAGAAGATCAGCAAGTCGGCCCAGAAGGCGCTCAAGGGCCAGACCGGGGCTTCCGGCCCCGCCAGCCCGAGTGGAATCGGTCCCGCGCTCGGCGTTACCCGCGACGACCGCTTCAAAGTCACATCGACCGACATCTCGAACCCGACGCCGCTCGCGACGCTGACCGGGTTGCCGGCTGGGTCATATGCGATCACGGCCAGGACTTTCTCCACAGCACTTCCCAAGTGACGACGGTACGGTCCAACTCGCCTGCTCCCACGACCATCAAGAACCTCAGGCGATCAACCCGAGAATCCAGGCGATACGGGTGACGGGCGTGACTAACACCCCAGTCACCGGCTGAGAGTCTAAAGTGGAAATGCATGCCTCAGACGCTCTCAGGGCCCGATACGGGCGGAGAACAGGACAGTCGAAGGCCCGCGCTCGCGCCTTCCGTTTGACCCGCTACCCAATCGGGGCTAGCGTCGGGGTGGGCCATAGCTCGCTGAGGGGACACGGCCGAAGCCACGAACTCAATGGGGGTCAAGATGCGAAAGCGAATGAAGCTCGGGCGACCGAGCCACGCAACCGTGGTCGCCTACCTCGCACTATTCGTCGCCCTGGGGGAAGCGCGTATGCCGTGGGCAACCTCGGCAAGAACACGGTTGGCAGTAAGCAGCTCAAGAAGAATTCGGTGACAACAGCGAAAGTCAAGAAGGAAGCGATCACCGCCGCGAAGGTCAAGAAGGGAACGCTGACCGGGACTCAGATCAATGCCACGACCCTCGGAACCGTGCCTGCAGCGCAGACTGCGAACATTGCCAACTCCGTCGCCGCCTCCGAAAGCTGGCACTTGGTCGGAACGCCGGGGGAGCCTTCATTCCAGAACAATTGGCAGAACGCGGGCACTCTCGATTTGGTCGGCTTCTACAAAGATCGCGAAGGAGTGGTGCACCTCAAAGGTGCAGCAGCTCAGGGGCCTTCGAACAACGCCATGTTCAGCCTGCCGCCAGGCTACCGGCCAGCGGTGGGAGAACTGGTGACAATCGCGGTGGGATGCGATTGCCCCCTGTCGTCGGGAACCGCGTCGGTCACAATCGGAGGGCCATTCGGTGCTGTCACTCTCAACAACGCCACCGTCACCCAAGTCTCTCTCGATGGCGTCACCTTCCGCGCCGAATCCTGAGGATCGGCACCCCGAACGCAAATCGGGGGTAGGTTCGGGGGCGGCCGGATGAGGTGCGGGAGGGGCGTGGTGGATTCAACTTGGAAACTTGACAAGATCACGGCGTCAGCGCGACTGGCAGCCGTCTTTGCGCTGACGTTCCTAGCCCTGTCGTTGCAGTGGGTTCCGTCGATCTCGGGAGGTCCCTCTCATGGCCCTTACGTCCTCAGCCATTGCGACTGGCGCACCGGGGCCTGCTGCCCGGCTCCACCGAAACACTGCAGGCTGGAAGGGGCCGCCCAAGACCGGCGCTGCACGCCAGGCGCCCTGAACCCGGCAGTGCGTCAGACGACGATCGGCCGGACGATCTGCAAGTCCGGCTACACGAGCCGCATTCGACCTCCAACCAGCTACACCGATCCGCTGAAGCTGGTCTCGATGAAGGCATAGCTTGGTCGAGATCTGGCACGCGGCGCGCCGGGAGAGCGTCCACATTCGCTCAGACCAAAACGACCCGATGCTCGGCGACCCACTGCTGGTCGCGGCGGCGTCCAAACTCGCCTATGAGGAGTCTGAGCGCAAGAGTAAGGCGATCAGGAGCGGCAAACGCCGGCGAGTAGCCGAGCGGCGGGAGTCCAACGGGCCGCCGCCCTTCGACTACCGGGTCGAAGACCCTGACGCCGCCAAGAAAGTGCGGGTGCCTGATCCGGTCGAGGCCCCGATCGTTGCCCGGCTGTTCGAAATGCTTGCCGAAGGCCAGAACCTCGGCGAGATGACTCGCTGGTTGAACGCCCAGGGCGTGCGGACGAAGCGGAGCAATGTCTTTGCCCCGGGCCGGGTACGGGAGCTGTTGCGGAACCCCTGGTATGCGGGCAAGGTCCGCTCGGGCGATGAGCTATTCGACGGGAAGCACGACGCGCTGGTGTCGTGGGAGCTGTTCGAGCGGGTCGGGGCCAAGCTCGACGAAGCGGCGGAGTCGGTCGCCGAACGCGGTGGTCGGAGACCCATCGAGGCGACCCTGCTCGGTGGCGTGATGCGGTGCGCCCACTGCGGCCGGGGCGTCTGGCAGCGTAAGTACGCGTCGGGCCGCCGGATCTACATCGGCGCCTTGGAGAGAGAGCTTGCCGGATACGCGAAGGAGCGCGACGGGTTGGTCAAAGACGAAGAGCTCGTCCGGATCGACTACCGACGCCAGCTTCGTGACGGGAGCGAGGGAGCGGCCAGGTTGGCCGCGACCGAGGTGGAGCGGATCGAAGTAGAACGCGCAGCGCTCGACGCGAAGCTGGCCGACATGGAGGCGCGCATGGCGGAGTGGGAGGGCGGCCACTCGGCGGACGCGGTCCTCGACTGGTGGTCGGAGTTCAGCGCTGGGATCAGGGGCGATGTCGTCAACTCCGACTCGGTGCGGGACGCCAATACCGCCCTTAAGGAGCGCTTCGCCGCGATCTTCGTGCGCAGCGAGAAGGGGAGATCGCCCCGCCTCGACTTCATTCTCAAGGAGCGCCCGCCAGGCTCGCCGCTGGTCTCGTCTCGGCTCTGGGTGGACGATCCGGACCGCTTGCCCGACGATGTGATGCTCATCGACTTCATCGACGAGGACTTCGGGGAACCGCTGGTAAAACCCGACGGTTCACATTGGTCAACCGCTGCCTGGCCCAGCCGTTTCGCCTCGTCTGGAGGATGCTCGTGGTACCACTTTGCTACCGGTTGCATCGTCCGATAGGTCCGATGAGTCCAGATCGGGGGACAAAGGGGACGCATGTGACGCGTACGGATGTATATGACAGTCGTGTCCTCCGGCTGGGGGCTGAGCGGTCGCAGGTTCAAATCCGGCCTCCCCGATAAGCCGGAAGCCCGCATTGGAAGTGAGGTCTCGGCCTTCCTAGCGCCTGAGGCGCGGCTCACCCCGCCGGTGGTGCCAGCCGAAGCGGCGGACAATTTGCTTCGCTATGCGGGGAAGTCGAGCTCCCTGGGGGAGGTTTCGAGCGCCCACTCGACTACGCTGAACCCGACAGCGACGATCCGCGAGATAGGGGATGCCGATGACCGGGAAAGCAGATTTCACCGCAGAGGAGTGGGATGCGATCGCGGAGGGGCCGACGAGCGCGGGGATGATCGTTTCGACTGCCGAGCGGGGCGGAACCTTCCGGGAGACCTTTGCGATGGCGAAGGCATACACCGAAGCCCGTAAGGAGCATGGCGACTCCGCGCTCCTTGACGAGCTCGTCTCGAGCAAGCCCGAGATGGACCGCACCAGGGCTCACTCTGCAGAGGAGTTGAAGGAGCACGGTCTGCAGCGGGTTCGGGATGCGATCGGGGTGCTTGAGCAGAAGGCGACGCCGGAGGAGGTCGAGGACTACCGGCATTTCGTCATTTCGCTCGCGAACCGAGTCGCGGGGGCCAAGACAGAGAAGGGCGATCAGTCGGCCAGCGACGGGGAGAGCGCGGCAATCGCGGAGATCACCGAAGCGCTCGGGGTGCACCAGTCCACCTAGGCCTTGGAACAAAGAGCGCTGACACAATCCGGCCTCCCCGATGACCGGAAGCCTGATCCATCGTCGTGCCGGGCGCTTGGGCGATCCAGCGCGCGGTCAGGCGCTGAGTGCCCGGGCCAGCTCGCTCTTCCCTCCGGAGGCGAGCGGGCCTCCGTGGGAGACGAGGACCAGCTCGATCGGGAGCTCAAGCAGCGGTCGCAGGGTCGCGCGAAGCTCGTCGAGGCTGGTCGAGCTCGGCAGCCAGGAGGCCCGACAGGTGCGCAGATAGTCCTCGTTGGCGACCAGGGCGTCGCCGACGAGCAGCGCCCCGATTCGCTTATCCCAGAACAAGACCTCGGTTCGCGGCCGGGCCTCTACGGGCACGATGCCGCCGGGCAGCGCGTCCCCCAACCGGAAGGTATCGGTGACCGCGACCCGCCGCCCTATCGCGGCTCGGTCTCGCGAGTGAGCCCATATCCGGGTGCTGGGAAGACGGGCCGCGATCTCCTCTGCGCTGCGCGCGTGCCAGTGAATGGTCAACAGGACGTGGACGGCTCGCTCCCGCGCCGAGCGCTCGAGCAGCGGCCAATGCTCGGCCTCCAGCTGCGGGTCGACCAGCAGCAGCTGGCCGTCGCGGACGATCGCCGCTGACCAGACCTGCTCCTTCCAATCTGGGTGATAGGCGCTCCAGCGGTACAGGCCCGGCCGCACCTGCTCGCCCAGGGGGATCACCGCCGAGGTCGGCGCCGGGCACGGCGCTCGCGGTCGCCGAGCTCGCGAAGCCGCCGCTGGCTCTCATGGACGTTGGCCAACACCAGGCCTCTCATGAACCTCATCTCTGACCTCCGGTCTCGTTCATTGGTTCGTCTCAGAAGATTCCATCAACACCTGCTAAAGCTAGTTGCCGGTGTTGCCAACACTAGCTAAACTGGTTAGGCGGTGTCAAGCCAAGTCGAAGAGACCACGCTCGAGCGAGAGAGCGGCCTGTTGGTTGCCTTCGTGAACACGCGCGACATCGAGACGCAGGCTGACGCGATCGGCGACCGCAGGGCACTGGAGAAATGGATCGCGGCCTCCGACGCTGGGATCGGTGCGCCGAACGTCGACGCCGCAGGACACCGCCGCGTCCTGGCGCTGCGCGAGGCGCTGCGCGCCCTCCTGCGCGCCAACAATGGCGGCGTCGCGGTCGACGAGGACTTCGTGGCGCTCCATGAGGCGTCCGCTCGGGCACGCTACCGCGCTTCGATCGGCCCCGACGCCGTCTTGCGGATCGGCCCCGACGGCGACGGACTCCACGCCTTCGAAGAGAGGCTGCTGCTGGCCATCGAGCGCGTCCAGGCTCTCGGCGGCTGGGCTCGACTGAAGGCCTGCCCCGCGGAAGATTGCCAGTGGGCCTTCATCGACAGCTCCCGCAACCGCTCCAGGACTTGGTGCTCGATGGAGGTCTGCGGGAATCGCAGCAAGACACGCCGCTACCGCAGCCGCAGGGCTCGTGGCTGAGCCTGCGCCGCGTGGCTGCCAGACGCCCCTCGCTCGACTATCGGCGGGTGGAAGCGAGGGCAAGTCGGGCAATCCTGGCGACCGTCGGGTCGGCGTCGACGAGGCGGAGGTCTACGTGGTCGGTAGCTGAGTCCGCGACAAATGGTCCCGCCAGCCTGTGTCAATCAGGCCGAGAATCGGGTCGAAGCCATCGACGCCGACCTCTGCCGCGCTCAGTTCGTATTCCCGGTCGCCGCTTGGCGTGACGGTGGAACGGTGACTCGTACGCTCCTCAAGCTTGGCAAGGAGCTCCGCGCCGCGCCCATCGTGGACCTGGAAGACGACGTTGGCTGACATTTGCCGGGCGAGTTTCGGAAGCGGCTCGGCGGCATCCGGCCGCGATACGCGAGAGGGGACCGATGTGCCCAAAGCCCAATCGCGGTCAGCCGGCGGAATCGGGGTGGGTGATGTGGAGGAGCTGGACTCTTCCATCACCAGCCCTCCCCCCTCGTCGGTCCAGCGGTCAGAATCCGACTGGATCTGTCGTTCGGGCTCGGCTCGTTGTTCCTGTCGGTCCGCCCAGCGACTGCCGCATCGCCAGCACGCGGCGTCCTGGCTGCCCAACGGCGCCTCACAGGCCACACACAGTCGGGAAGTGTGCCGGTTGCGCCTTCTCAGGCCACCGATTGCGATGCCGGGGGAAATGGGGCTTGCGAGGGGCTTCTGGGATGCCGCAGGCTTCGCCGATAAACGCTCCGCCTCCGGCTGGGAGTCCATATGAAGGCGACCCCCAAGGCCGCCTGAGGCAAAGCCCCGGCGGCCTCCGTTGGCGTCTTCGAGGTCTGGCGTCACATCGACGGAACACCCGCCAGAGCCGGCAGTCTCCTGGAACATGATGGCCTCCAATTGGGCCCTTCTCTGACTCGACCAAGCCGAGCCTCCACCCGCAGAGTCCTTCCGGTGGAGGCCCCTGTCGCTTGGAACCGGCGCTCCATTGCTCCAGGGGCGCTCCATCTGCTCCAGGGGCGCTCCATCTGCTCCAGGGGCGGGGTTAGTAGGTGAAGTGTATCATTAATTCATGAATAATAATTCTAGAAATAATGGACAGTTGGAGGAGATCGAGCGGATGCCTGGCGGGGCAATTCCGAGTTGGGACTTCCTCACCAACCACGCCCACGTTCTGCTCTGCATCTCTCAGGATTCCGGGATCCGATTGCGTGACATTGCCGCTGCGGTTGGAGTCACCGAGCGGACCGCCCACAAGGTGCTCTCCGAGCTGGTCGAGGAGGGCTATGTGCTACGCGAGCGACATGGCCGCCGCAACCGCTACAAGGTCAAGCCCGAGCTGCCCCTTCGCCACCCGCTTGTCCGTGAGCGTGAGGTCGGTGAGCTCTTGCACGCCCTCGAGAGGCCCGAGCGAGACGAGCGATGACCGCGGGAGCCGGCGCCAGGGCGGCTCGGCCCGAGGATCAGGACAACCCGGCCCTCTTCAGGCCGCGTTCGATCGCGGGCGCGAGGGTGCGGGCGAAGGTCGCGGTGAGGTGGCTCTTGTCTCGGTAGACGAGAGCGTTGCCGATCACCGCGCGGCAGAGGTTGTCGGGGCATATCTCGCGGTTGATGTCGATCAGATGGCCGCCGGGTGCGGCCCTTGCGGCCCGAACGTCGAATTCCTTGTTCCTGTCGTGTATGCGCGGAAAGGCGCAGGATTCGAGGTGCTGGAGGTCTTCGGAGACACATCCGGGGACGTCGCTGGCCGAGGCGGGGGTGTCTTGGATCACCACCGTCCGCAGGCCGGCGCGGTGGATCCGCGTCAGGGTCGCGATATAGCCCGCCTGCATCGCGGCGGCGGCTGGGCCTCCGCTCAATTCCTTCCCGTCGCTGCCATACGGGACATAAGCGGTGTCGCCGCTCATCACCACGAGGGCGGACCCGGCGCCCATTTCGATCCGCCGCAGCGACTCCTGCCGCCAGGCTTCGCACTGCGGGTAGTGGCGATCGGCGATCATGCTGCGGATCTGCACCTCGCCCGGGGTGCATTCGGCCTTGGTCAGGGTGATCAGGCGCCAGTGGCGCGTTTCCGCCAGCTCGTCCAGCGCCGGGAAGTACTGCATCGCGTGAGAGTCGCCGAAGAGAATCAGGGTGCGCTTCGCGTTGAGGTCGCCGTAGAGGCACTTGTTCGAGTTGGTGCCGCTAATCCCCACCAGGCACCCGTCGTAGTAGGCGCGGGAGCGGTCGGCCTGCGCCCGCAGAGGGTTTGGGCGAACCGCGTCGGCGTGCTGTTGGGGGCGGGGCTGATCGGGAAGCGCGGCGGCGCCTCTGACCTCGGCGAGCGGCGCCGTGTGGAAGGTCGGTTGCAGATCGGTCAGTCCGATTCCGGCGCAGACGCCGATTGCCATACAGCCGAGACCGATGGCGAGGGCGCGATTTGGCCTGCGTCCAAGCGCTCTGGAAAGGCGGATGGGATCCTCGATCCAGCGGTGGGTGACGGCGGTCGGAATCCAGGAGACGGCGACGACCACGAGGCCGGCCGCGACGGAGAGTGGGCCCCAGATGACAGCCGCGAAGATCAGGGCGGGCCAGTGCCAGAGGTACCACGAGTAGGAAATGCGCCCGACGTAGCGGACCGGCGAGAGCGAGAGCAGCCAGGCGGGGGCTCCCTTGGCCTCGGCGTAGACTGAGGATCCGGCTAGGATCAGGCAGGCGGTGCCGAGGGTCGGCAGGAGAGCCGCGGTTCCCGGGAAAGGGGTGCTCGCGTCGAAGGCGATGGCCGAGAAGACGATCGCGCCGAGGCCGGCCCAGCCGATTCCGGCCGCCGCGACGCGGGGGATGCGGACCGCTCCCAGCAGCGCAAGCGTCGCCCCTAGTGCCAGCTCCCAGGCGCGGCCGAAGGTCGAGAAGTAGGCGGCGGCGGGCTGTTCGTCGGTGAGGTGGATGCCGAGCGCGAGCGAGGCCCCCAGGACGAATGCCAGCGTTACCCAGATTGCGGGGCGGATAGCACCACCGCGACGGCGCCAGAGCCAGGTCGTCGCCAGCAGCAGGGTCGGCCAGACGACGTAGAACTGCTCCTCGATAGCCAGCGACCACAGATGCAGGACGGGGCTCGGTTCGACTTCCTGGGCGAAGTAGTCGACCGACTGGGAGGCGAAATGCCAGTTGGCCGTGTAGAGGGCCGAGCTGATGAGGTCGCCCGAGACTTCGACCGCGCGCACAGGGGACAGGAGCACGAGCGAGAGGGCGCCGACGGAGGCGAGGAGGACCGCGGTCAGCGGCAACAGCCGCTTCGCCCGGCGGGCGTAGAAGCGGCGCAGCGAGATGCCGCCCGTCCGGTCGAGCTCGCCGAGCAGCAGCCGGGTGATGAGGAAGCCCGAGATGACAAAGAAGACGTCGACGCCGACGTAGCCCCCGGCGAGGAAGGGCAGGCCCGCGTGGCAGAGCAGGACGGCGCCGATCGCGACGGCGCGCATTCCCTCGATATCGGGGCGGAAGCTGCTCTTTTCGGGGATAGGGCCCCCTCAGTGAGAGTGGGCGGTTGCGACGCGGGCAAGCCAATCAAGGCCACGAGTCAGCAATTCCGGCCTCGTTCGCTCGGTGTGGTGCCCACCTTGGACTACCCACAGATACACGCGCTTGAACTTCAGAGCGTAGGCCATGTTCATTTCGACCGGCACGACCCGGTCGCCTCGACCCTGCATGACCAGCAGCGGGCGCCTGGCTGGGCGGCGCAGCGGTGAGAGCCTGCGCCTCGCCGCGGGAGCGGTCAACCCGATCCGTTCGAAGTAGTCGGGACCGTAAGCGCTCATGGGCCATTCCCAGCTGAGGAAGTCCGATACCGGCGCCTTCGCCAGCGCGGCGGCGACGAGCCCGTCGCCGGCCAGCAGCGCGGCGAGCGTCCCGCCAGCCGACGATCCATAGGCGTAGACCGCGCTTCCGTACCTGGCCCGCAGGCGGATGGCTTCCGCCCGCGCTGCCTGGAACGCGGCCGGCATGTCGCCCAGCGGATAGCGAAGGTAGTGGGGGACGAACCCCGCCTGCAGGGCCCGCCCACGGGTGAGCGTTTCGAACGTCGTGTCTTCGTAGAGGAAGGAGCCGCCATGGATCAGGATGAGCTGTGGCGTGGCCGACCCTGCCGCGCCAACGCCCGGGCTCGACCTCGCCGTGCCCGCCGAGGGGGCGAAGCCCAGGGCGAGGATGAACGCTGCCAGAGCTGGAAGAACGCGCCGCATCAGGCCGAATCACGCAGTGGGGCACTCAGGCAATCGTCCGCTTCATCGCCGTGCCCCACGTGGATCCAGTCCTTCAACTGAGCGCCAGCTCCGGCTGCGATCCGCGGGATAGATCTGCTCGATGATCGGCGGGGTGGTAGCGAGGGACGATTCGGGCCCCGGATTCGACCTGTCGAATTTGCAGGTATCACCGCTCGATTCGCTAGTACCTCGTGCCTTCGTCGGTCTCTGCGTCGGTAACCGCCCAGCCAATGCGTTCGATCAATTGGGCCGCGTGATGCTCGCTTTCCAAATGCGCAGGCTGGACGTCCTCCCGAAGGGTGACCGCGCTGTCGTGCTCGGTGGTTGATGTGCTCATGACGATGATCGTAGGCATTGCTTGCTTCCTCTCTTAGTGGCGCGCTTCCGCGCTTGCTTCATGGGGTTTGCCGGCGCCTAGCTCTTGCCGGCGGTCGAGCCGGCCCGCTTGCGCTGACACAGTTCGCAGACGACTTCCGCCTCGTGGCCATGCAGGGTGTCCCTCTGGGCACGCTCGCCCGTCATCAGCGTTCGACCGCAGACGGTGCAGACGAAGTGATTACGCGCGGTTACCCTCAGAGCATTGGGCTGATCGCGCTGTGCAGCCTTGTCGCCATCGACCGCTGCGACCCGCACAGACCCGGGCCGCTGGACAGGAGACCGCTCCGCCTTCACCGCATGCGCTCCTTTCGGAAACGGATGGCGAGCGCTTGCAGCGTGATCGGTTCCGTCTCATAGCGGGTCTCCAATCCGCGCTGGCCGCGAACGGATCCCTTCAGCGAGGGTAGCGGTTGCTCGTCATGGGAGGATTGCGCTGCGCCGACCGGTGCGCCGCAGTGGTTCAGAGCTTGGGCCAACGGGATCGTTCCCACCGGTGACGAGGCTGCGACATCTGCGCCGGGCGCGAGCCGATCAACCGCATGTGCGAGTCGTGCTTCAACGAGCGGAGGATTGGAGTCGGGTCTGCAGGTCAAGCTCGCGTGGGGCATCGATGACGACAGACGCCGGTTCATCGACAGGTTTCCCGACGATCCGAGCCAGAATTAGGGCGATAGGGTTCGACCATGGCCGACGGCGAAAAGAAGGCCGTGATCGTCCTCGACGACGGCAAGCTCCTCTACGTACAGAGCACGATTGCGCACATCAATTCAGAGATCGAGAAAAGGAAGAGCCTGAACCTCCCCGTGATCCCAGTCGTCGATGAACGCGGACGAGAGGTCTGGCTCAACGCCAACCACATCACCTCCTTCTACGAGTACGAGCCGGACCAGCCCATGGTCGCCTTCGGCCGCTGATCGCCGATTAGTCGCGGACGTGGTCGATCCCCAATGGCCACTCTGACGTCCCGGCAACGGCGTCGCCCGTGATCACCGATACGGTTCCACGCCGCCAGTTCGTTGGGCCTGTCGGTGGTGAGTACAGGCCCCGAAGGGTGATCGCCCCTTCAGGAGGCAGCGGAAACGACCCGCTATCGATCAACATCGGGCTCGCTGTCGCGAAATCGAAACAGGGCGTGAAATTCTGTGAGTTGCTGCCGCCACCTCAGTTCGGCTTAGTCCAGGGTCGCCCGCGAGCGTTACAGCAGCCGATAACCGAGGTCGGCTGAGGAGGCGAGGTTCCACGTTGAAGCGGCCCACTCGCCGGGGCGATAACCGGGAGTACGCTCTCGCCCTTGCCTCCAGGGAACGAGGAAACCACACCGGCGGGAGCGCGGCGAGGCGCTCGGCGGTTCGATCGTCCACTTCTCGTCCTCTCGTCCGCCCTGGTGCTGACGTTGCCGGGTGCCGGAGCCGGCACCGTTCGCTCGGGCGCTGCCGCCTGGCTGCCGCACGTCCACCGGGCGGTGAGCACGGCGCCGGCCGCCAGCGTCTTCAAGGTGATGCTGTTGGCCTCCTTCTGCGGATGCGGGACAAACGCGGTCTGATGGGCTACATCCCCCGGGCCCACCGTCCGTACGCCCGCTTCCTACTCTCGCACGTGATCCGCGCGCAGCGCTGGGGGGTCGGTCGCGTCGTGCCGAGCGGCTGGAAGCTCTATCTGAAGGGCGGATGGGGAAGCGGCTCCGGTCGGGTCGATCATCAGGTGGCGCTCCTCAGGCGCGGACGGCACCGCGTCGCGCTGGCGCTCTTCACCCAGTTCGATCCGGACCACGCCTATGGCAAGCGGACCTTGCGCGGCCCGACTTCGCGCCTGCTATGCGGCCTCGGACCTTGGGCCGCCCGGCACCCCGTTACGCGCGCCCCGTCACCCGACCGGGGGCCTAGCGGTCGCCGGTTCAAATCCGGCCCCTCCGAGCAAGTGCGGAAGCGGCGTCTTCTCAGCGGCATCGTTCTCGCTGCGCTGGTGCTCGGCGCTGTGCAGCTCGGCACTTACAGCGAGGCCGCGCCGAGGGCCAGCAGGCCTTCGGCCTTCCTCGGGATCTCCCCGCAGACCTCGCTGCACCGCGACGACCTGCGCCTTATGCGGAGGACAGGAGTCGGCTCGCTGCGCTTTCTCATCCTGTGGTCTCAGTCAGAGCCTGCGCCGGGCGTCTTTGACTGGGGGCCGACCGATGCCGTCCTGATGTCGACCTCGCGGTACGGCTTCGAGCGCCTGCCCGTGATCTGGGGCTCGCCATCATGGGTGGCGGGGACGGGCCCCGCAGGTCACTGTTCCTTTACTGCCGATCGGTGCTCGGCGCTGCGGTTACCGGTGCACAGCCCCGCTCAGCGCCGGGCCTGGTCGAGTTTCCTGCGGGCTCTCGTCGCGCGCTATGGCCCATCCGGGATCTTCTGGAAGCTTCACCCGGAGCTGCGCAAGGACCCGATTCGGACCTGGCAGATCTGGAACGAGGAGAACGATCACCGCTTCGCCGAGGCTTCGGTCCGCGGCTACGCGACGTTGCTGCGCGTCTCGGCGCCGGCGATCCGCTCACTCGATCCTGATGCCCGGATCGTCCTCGGCGGCCTCTACGCGACGCCGAGGACAAGACCGTCCCTCGACGCGACGATCTTTCTCAGCCGCCTCTACAGCCTCAGGGGCATCAGGGGCCTCTTCGATGGAGTCGGCCTTCACCCCTACGCCGCCGACCCGAGCCTGATGGCCGCTGACATCAGGGCATTGCGAGCGGTGATGAGCAGCCACGGCGAGGGGCGCAAGGGCCTATACATCACCGAGTTCGGCTGGGGCTCCCAGACACGGGCCGCGGGCGGTGACAAGTTTGAGAGGGGACCGGCGGTGCAGGCGAGATACCTGAAGCGCGCCTGGGAAATCCTGCTCGCAAACCGCAGGCGCTGGAACCTCCGCGCCGCCTACTGGTTCACCTGGCAGGACATTCCGGCCGCCAGCACCCCATGCGACTTCTGTGATTCGGCGGGCCTGCTGAAGCTCGACGGTGAGCCCAAGGCGGCTCTGCGCCGCTTCGCCCAGGTGGCCCGTTGAAGCGGCGCGGTTGACGGGGTCGCGCCCGCGAGGGAGAATCGGCCTCGCCAACAGCGCGGAAGGAGACCGACGTGTCCTGGAGCCTGAAGGGGAGCTATATCGAGACGTGCTCGTGTGACCTCATGTGCCCGTGCAACATGTCTTTGGACCACGGCGCGACCTACGACTACTGCCGGGTCACGCTCGTCTTCAACATCAAGGAGGGCGAGATCGAGGGCACCGACGTCAGCGGCCTCGGGGTCGCGGCCATCGCGGACACCCCGAAGGTCATGACCGAGGGCAACTGGCGCCTCGGCATGTTCATAGACGAGCGCGCAAGCGACGAGCAAATGGACAAGCTGACCGCCGTGTTCGGTGGACAGAAGGGCGGTCCGATGGAGGCGATCAGTCCCCTCATCGGCGAGATGCTCGGCGTGGAGCGGGCGTCCTTCGAGATCGTCGAGGACGGGCTGCGCCACGGTGTCGCCATCGGGGACGCGATCGACTTCGAGATCGAGGACATTGTTCCGTTCGGGGTGGAGACGGGGGAGCCGGTACGGCTCGTCGGCGTCTTCCATCCGGCCTCGTCGGAGTTCAACGCCGCCGAGGCAACGCGCTCGAAGATCAGCGCCTTCGGCATCGAGTACGAGGGGAAGACGGGTATCTCGACATCTGAATTCGCCTGGGCCGCCTGAAGCGCTAGGGCGCCGGCATCCCGTTGTCGGCGCCGTTCATCCCGCCGGGGGAATGCATCTGCCCGTCGCCCATCGGCCCGCCGTCGCCCGAGCCTTCGTCCATCCCCATCGAATCCATCGCCCGCACCGCCGCGGGTGAGCCCGGCACGGTGAGCCCCGGCACCTTGTCGGGGACGAAGGCCACCGCGAGCCCGAGCACGACCAGGAGGACGGCGACCGAGCGATTGGCCACCGCCTGCCAGGGCAACAGCTTCTCGAGCGCGATCAGGGCGGCGATCAGGACCATCCAGCCGATGCTCATTACGCCGAGGGCGAAGAGCGCCGCCATCAGGCCCCAGCAGCAGCCGACGCACCAGCCCCCGTGCTCAGTGCCCATTCGCAGCGCGCCGACCCGCCCCGAGCGCCAGTGCATGAGCACGAACGTCATCGGGTTCCGGCAGTGCCGCAGGCAGACGTCCTTGAGCGGGGTGAGCTGGTAGATCCCGGCCGCGATGATGATCCCCCCGGCCACGTAGGGCCCGCCGCTGTCCCAGGCCAGGAAGCCGAGGTCGAGGGACCGCCCGATCTCGAAGATCGCGTAGGCGAACCCGCCCACCGCCGCCCAGGTGAGCAGGTAGCCGCCGACGAAGATCGCTGTGGCGCCGGCCTGGGTCGGCTGGCCCTTCCGCCGTTTTCCCTCCTCGATGCGCGCGTACATGACGACCATCGGCGCGATCGACGGGAACATCATCGCGGCCATCATCACCACCCAGGACGTGAGCCAGAAGCCGAGACCGCCGAGATCCGTGCCGGGGCCCGCGTCCATCCCCGCCATCCGGTCTCCTGTCATCGCCCAGGCGATGGCGGCGAGAAGCAGCAGGCCGAAGATGAGGCCGAGCTGCACGGCGCTCGGCAGAGGGGGTGCGCGGCGGAGCGTGGCTGACTCCATCGTGCCTGGACTCTAGTCGCCCAGGAAGCCGGCGGCCAGTGGCGGCCGGGACCTCACGGTCTGGGTGAGAAGCAGATCATCTCCGGCGGTCACCCACGACCGGAGCGCAGCCTCAGGCCGAGCGCCGAGACGGCGGCGTCGTCATCGATCAGGCGGCTGTAGGCACAGATGACGATATTGCGGATCCGGGGGGCGGTTCGGAACTGGATCGGGATGCCGAAGGCTCCGAAGTGGCCCTCGTTCAAACCCTGCGCGATCCGAGCAATGCCGAGGTTGATCTCGTTTTGAAGCTCTTCGGCGAAGGAGCGGGGACAGTTGGGCAGCACATTCCCGTTCTGCGCGAAGGCGTCGAGCTGGTAGGCGATGGAGTCACCGCTGCCCGGGTAGCCGGCTTCGAAGGGGGCGTTCGACCCGCTGACGACGACCTTCACGATCCTGCCGGCGCGAGGCTTGCCGGCGACCTTGATCTCCAGGCTGCTGTTCGGATAGGACGGGGCGGGGAGGAAGACCTTGTCATTGCCTTGCGCAGCCCCGGCCACCGACAGAAGGAAGACGAGGCCGCCGAATGTGGCCGCGGCGAACCGGCGCATAGTGGCGGTCCTGTGGCGAGGCGCCGGGTCGGCCCCGTCGTTTCGAGTGTCGACCTGGCGGACGCTTGCGTCAGCGTCGGTGAGCGCGATATATGCGATTGGTGTGGCGGGTGATCTCATCTTGTTCCTCCAATGTCCTGCCGGTGCTTGAGAATGCGGCCGCGTGATCCGGGCGCCGATGCCTGTCGGTAGAACCTAATTCTAGTTTACTAGAGTGCTACTCTAACAAACGATGGCAGGGAAAGCAGCGACGCCAATCGGCCAGGCGCGACGAGCGACGATCATCGAGGCCGCTCTGCGCCAATTCCTCGCCCAGGGGCTGACGGCGACGACCTTAAAAGAGATCCAGCGCGAGTCGGGGTCTTCGACAGGCAGCCTCTACCACCAGTTCAAGAGCAAGGAGGCACTCGCGGGTGCCGTCTACGCCGACTGCTCCGTGCGCCACCAGCGTGCGTTCCTCGATGAGCTCGGCCGCCACGACGACCCAGAGGCGGCAGTGAAGGGAATCGTCCGCATGCACATCGCCTGGTGCGTCGAGAACCCGGGAATGGCACGCTTCTTGGCAACGATCAGCGAGCCTGCGGTGCTCGGGGCCGCCGAAGCCGAGCTCAAGGCGGGCAACGAGCGCTTCGCCGCCGCCGTTCGTGCCTGGTGGCGGCCGCACGCGCACTACGGGGTGTTACGGCCTTTGACCGCCGCGCAAAGCCTGGCGCTGTGGCTCGGTCCCGCGCAGGAGTGGATACGGGCCTGGCTCCTCGGGGCCTTCGAGGAGCCACCCTCCGAGGCCGAGATCGAGATGCTCGCGGACGCCGCCTGGCTTTGCCTGCGCCAGCCGGGCGAGATCTCGCGCTCTCCTGCCCCTTGACCAGCGCCGGCGCGGTGAGAGACTGGACCCAGATATCCCCTAGGTCTGGAGGATTGCCGTGAAGTACTTCGTTAGCGCGACACCCGGTCCGATGCCTCCAACTCCAGAGCAGTTCGACACTGCCCTTGACTGGCTCCAGGGCAAGGTTGACGACGGCACGTTCGACTGCGTCTTTGGGTTCCTGGAGGGCGGCGGCTTCAGCGTCGCAAACGTCAATTCCCATAGCGAGGTCCTGGACCTGATGGCGGACTACCCGCTGTTTGGTCTCGCCACCTGGGAGGTCCGGCCGTTGCTCGAGTTCCGGGAAGGAACCGAAACGATCCGGGCGAAACTGGCCGAGGCGCAGGCAGCGATGGGTGGTGGCTAAGGCGCGGTAGTCAGCCGGCCAGGGAGCGCCCGAGCTCGTCGAGGCACGCGCGCCAGCCCCTGTCCTGGCTGTCGCGGCGGTGATCGGTCGAGATGCCGCTGTTGATCATCAGCACCCTGGTCGACCCGCCGGCCTCGGAGAAGGAGAGCTCGATCAGCTGCTCGTTGGAGGCGTCGTCGTCGAAGGTCCAGGTCATCACCAGTCGGCGCGGCCGGTCGATCAGGGTGTATTCGCCCTCCGCGCCGGCCTCCGTCCCGTCGAGCCTCCGCATCACCACCCTGACCTTTCCGCCCTCGCGGAGGTCGACCTCGGCCCGGGCGGTATCCCAGTCGGGGCCGGGGCGGAACCAGCGGCGCATCACCTCGGCGCTGGTCCAGGCGTCGAAGACGTCCTCCGCCGGAGCTCCGAACGTTCGCTCGATCCGCACCACATGGCCGGTCTCCTCGGTCATTGCCGCTCCTTCCGTTCCTCCAGGTACTCGCCGACGACATCGAACAGGCGCTCCCAGCGCTCTCGCTGGCTTTCTATCCAATCGGAGGCCTCGGCGAGCGCGTCAGGCCGCAGTGCGAGGCGGTGGGTCCGGCCGTCGATCACCCGGCTGACGACACCCGCCTCCTCCAGCATCTTGAGGTGCCGGGAGATGGTCGGCTTGGAAACGCCGAAATCCCGCGAAACCTCACCGACCGTCGTCGCGCCGTCGCTGAGCCGTTCGACGATGTCCCGTCGGAGCGGGTGGGCGAGAGCCTTGAACGTATCGTTAGCCATTCTGCTAACTATATAGGCATCCACTGCGGACCCAGAGAGGAGACAGGCCGATGACCGAGCACAGGATTGGCACCGAGGAGGAGTGGAAGGCGGAGCGCGCCGAGCTGCTGAAGGAGGAGAAAGAGCTCACCCGTCGCAACGACGAGCTCACGAGGAAGAGGCGCGAGCTGCCCTGGGTGCCGGTCGAGGCCGATTACCGGTTCGAGACCGAGGACGGCACGAAGTCCCTCGCCGACCTCTTCGACGGCAGGTCCCAGCTGCTCGTCTACCACTTCATGTTCGGGCCGCCCTATGAGGCGGGCTGCCCGGTCTGCTCCTCGATCGCCGACACGCTCGATCCCCAGGTCCCTCACCTGAAGGCCCGGGACGCCACTCTGCTGCTCGCTTCCCGCGCGCCGCTCGAGAAGCTCCTCGCCTTCAGGGAGAGGATGGGCTGGGGCATCGAGTGGGTCTCGAGCGGCGGCAGCGACTTCAACCGCGACCTCGGATTCCTCAACACCGAGGAGGAGCTGAAGCCGTTCCTCGAGGGCGAGATCCCGATAACCGTCGTGGAGAACGCGCGCTCGTGCGGGACCGACGCCCTCGGCTACGTCAGCGAGGGGCCGGGCCTCAGCGTCTACGCGCTTTCGGACGGCACCGTCTACCGCACCTACGTGTCGACCTCCCGCGGGCTGGAACCCGCGATGGCCTACTACGGCCTGCTCGACCGGACCCCGAAGGGCCGCGACGAGAGCGCCACCGAGCCGCTCTGGGTGCGGCGCCACGATGAGTATGTGGACGACTGAGACCCGGGAGATCTCATGAGCAGCCTGAGCGAAACGACGATGGGCTCGAACGTCGCCCACCGCGCCCCGCCGCTGCCGGGCCTGATTCAATTCGGGCTGATCGGCACCCTTGTCGCCCTGGCGGCGCTGGCCTGGGCGGTGACCGGCGAACAGATGTCGGGAATGGACGCGGGGCCCGGCACTGATCCCGGGACGCTCGGCTTCTTCCTCGGGGTCTGGGTGGTGATGATGGCGGCGATGATGTTCCCCTCGATCGTGCCGATGGTCGTGATGTACGCGCGCATCCAGGAGGGGCGGCGGGGGCAGGGCCAGGCGGCCGCGGCGGCTGCGACGGCGATCTTCGTCGGTGGCTATCTGGTCGCCTGGACGGCCGCCGGGCTCCTCGGCTACGCGGGCTTCGAGCTCGGTAGGGCGGCGACCGGCAATCTCTTCTCATGGGACGGCGCCGGTCCCTACCTGGCGGGCGGCGTACTCGTCGGCGCGGCCGCCTACCAACTGACCCGGCCGAAGGACCTCTGCCTGCGCCACTGCCGCGACCCCTTCAGGTTCGTGGCGCAGCACTGGCGACCGGGCGCCGCCGGCGCCATGCAGATGGGCATCATCCACGGCTGTTGGTGCGTCGGCTGCTGCTGGGCGCTGATGGCGTCGCTCTTCGCGCTCGGCGTGATGAGCCTCGGCTGGATGGCGCTGATCGCCGCCCTGATCGCCGTCGAGAGGCTTCTGCCCCCGAAGGAGGTTGCGAACCGGGGCGTTGCGCCGCTTCTGGTCGCGATCGGGATCTCGCTCGCCTTCGCCCCCGGCGCGTTGCCGGGATTGACCGTGCCCGGGTCGCCGGCCGCGATGTCCGGGATGGAAGCGACGCCGGGCATGCAGGACGGACATATGGGTGGGCAGAGCTCGATCGGCACCAACTCGATGGACAGCGGCTCGAGCGCAATGCCCTGAGTCGGCCCCCGTCTCGGTCTGGCCACGGCGATCCTGATCCTTTTCAACCGGCACCTGTCGATTTCACGGCCTTCCGTTCGTCGTATGGGTATACGGCTCGGGACCGACCTGAGCCGAGCGCAACGTGAAGGAGGACATCATGGGAAGGATCGTCGTAACGGAGTTCGTCTCGCTTGACGGGGTGATCGAGGCTCCCGGCGGAGGCGAGGACTACAAGCACCAGGGCTGGACCTTCGAGATCGGACGCGGCGAGGAGGGCGACAAGTTCAAGCTCGACGAGACACTCGAGGCAGAGGCTCAACTCCTGGGTCGCGTCACCTACGAAGGCTTTGCCGCCGCCTGGCCGAAGATGACCGACGACATCGGCTTCGCCGAGAAGTTCAACTCGATGCCCAAGTACGTCTTTTCCTCGACCCTCGAGAAGGCCGAGTGGAACAACTCGACCATCCTCTCCGGCGACTTCGCGGAGGAGATCGGGAAGCTCAAGCAGCGGGTGGATGGCGTCATCCTCGTGGCCGGCAGCGCTCAGCTCGTCCAGGGGCTCGTCGAGCACGACCTCGTCGACGAGATACGCCTGATGGTCTTCCCGGTCCTGCTCGGCAGCGGCAAGCGTCTCTTCGCCGAGCACCCGGACAAGAAGCCACTGCGCCTGGTCGACTCGAAAACCGTCGGCGCGGGGGTCGCGGTGCTCACCTACGAACCCGCCTAACCTACGGGTGGGCGGCTCAGGCGATCAGTGTCACCACGCGACGCACGACGAAATCATTCCCACGAGGGTGGCGACTCGCGCCGGCTTGCGGCGCTCGCCGCTCTCGCGAGCGGGGCAGTCATCGCAGTCCTCACAATCGACGTCGTCGTCACCCAGTTTCCGAGGGGGTTGATCGTCCTCGGCGGCCTCGTGATTGCATTGGCGGCGGCCTGGTACGGCTTGACCCGCACCGGGGGCGCGAGGCTTCTGGGAGCGGGAATCGTGTTCCTGGCCGTGGCGGCGATCGTGGCTGTCCTGATTGCCGGCGGCGATCATCTCGGACAGGCCGTCGTGATCGTCATCGGCCTCGGGCTGATGCTTCTCGCGACGCGAGCGGCCTTCAGGATCCACGTCCCGCTCCACGGGGCGCCTGACCCCACCCGCCCGGTGCTCTTCTACAACCCCAAGTCGGGCGGGGGGAAGGCCGAAAAGTTCCAATTGGCCGACGAGGCGCGCGCCCGTGGTATCGAGCCGATCGAGCTGAGGCGCGGCACCGACCTCGAGCAGCTCGTGCGCGACGCGGTCGCCGACGGAGCCGACGCGCTGGCGATGGCCGGCGGCGATGGCTCCCAGGCCGTCGTCGCCATGGTCGCCGCCGAGAAGGACCTGCCCTACGCCTGTATCCCGGCCGGGACCCGGAACCATTTCGCGCTCGACCTCGGCGTCGATCGCGACGACGTCATCGGCGCCCTCGACGCCTTCCTCAGCGGTCGCGAAAGGCGGGTCGACCTGGCCGAGGTCAACGGCCGCGTATTCGTCAACAACGTCTCGATCGGCCTCTATGCCGAGGCCGTCCAACGCGAGGGCTATCGGGAGGCGAAGCTGCGGACCATCCTCGACACCCTGCCGGAGGTGCTGGGGCCCGAGGGGGAAGGGCTGGACCTGCGCTGGACCGGGCCCAGGGGGCATGAGCACTCCTCAGGCGCCGCGATCCTCGTCTCCAACAACCGCTACCGGCTCGGGCGCGCGGTCGGCTCGGGCACCCGACCGCGGATCGACGACAGGCTGCTGGGGATCACCGTCGCTTCCTCGCCCGCCGGAGGCAGACATTTGCTCCAGCGTCCCTGGCGCGATTGGTCCGCGCCCGCGTTCGAGGTTGACGCAGACGGACCGATCGCCGCCGGCATCGACGGCGAGGCCGTGACGCTGGAGGCCCCGCTGCGCTTCAGGATCCTGCCGGCAGCGCTGCGGGTGAGGATCGCGGCCGCACACCCCGGAGCCTCTCCGTCTGCGGCGATGCCGGAGGGGGCCTGGGGGACCGCGATCGCGCTTGCCCGGATCGCTATCGGGGGCAAGACCCCCGGCGTCTGAGGCCGGGGCTCATATCATCGCCCGATGCCCGAGTGGCTGAGCGAGGCGAAGGCCATCGACAGCGCCGTCTACGCGGCAATCGCCGCCAGTGAGACCCCGATGCTGGACCTCGCCATGCGCGGTCTGTCCCGCGCCGCCGACCGTTCCAAGCTCTGGTTCGCCGCCGCGGCCGGGTTGGCCCTTCTCGGCGGCACCGGTGGCCGGCATGCGGCTCGGCGGGGCCTGATCTCGCTCGGCGTCGCCTCCGGTTTCGCCAACCTCGTCGCCAAGCCGCTGACCAGCCGGCGGCGCCCCGAGCGGAGGGAGGCCGAGGAGCTCGCGAGCCGCCACGTCCAGATGCCCCGCTCGAGCTCCTTCCCCTCCGGCCACGCCGCGTCCGCATTCGCCTTCGCCACCGGCGCCGCCAACGCGCAGCCGATGCTCTCGGCGCCGCTGCGAGCCCTGGCGACGCTGGTCGGGTACTCCAGAGTCCACACCGGTGTCCACTATCCGGCGGACGTGCTCGCGGGCGCATTCATCGGGGTCAGCGCGGCGGAGCTGACCGGCCGCCTGCTGGACGGCTGAGCGTGCGGTCATCCCCTGGGGTAGCTTGATTTCCATGCCGGCACCGCTGATCGAGTTTCCCGCCGACGATCCGCAGCGCGCCCTTCGCTTCTGGAGCCGCCTGCTCGGTGTTGAGCTTGCCCCGCGGGAACCCGGCGCCGGGGAGGGCTGGGAGGCCGGTGAGGACGGCTGGCGGCTCGGCGTGCACGAGCGCGGAGTGGGCCCCGGAGACACTGGGGCCCTTCCCTATTTCACGATCGACGACATGGCCACCGCGCTCGAGACCGTCCGCGAGCTGGGGGGCTCGATCGTCCACCCGGGCGATCGCTGGGCCATCTGCCGGGACTCCGAGGGAAGCCCGTTCGCGCTGGCCGCGACGCCGCGACCGGGCGCTACCGATTGAGCCATTCCTCGTAGGTGGGGCCGGCGAGCTTGGCGACCGGGCCCGGGAGGAGGGCACCGCTGGGGTAGAGGCCTTCGGGGTCATCGGGCCACTCCCCGGCTTCGATCCGCAGGCCGTTGCCGTTCTGGGCGGCGAACAGGCTCGCCGCCTCGACCAGGTTCTCCTCACGAGGCCCGGCGACTTCGGAGATCGGGTTCCCGACCGGCGCCGAATCCGCTCCGTCGATGAGATCGGCCAGCGCCTCGGCGACGCTGCGGGCGGCGACGAGCTGCGTGCGCATCTTCGGCACGTAGCTGACATCGCCCTGGCGAGTCCACTCGATCAGCTCCGCGACGAACTCGTGGAACTGGGCGGCGCGCAGGACTCGGGCGGGAACCGGGCCCTCGAGATGCGCCCGCTCCTGGATCACCTTGGCGGCGTTGTAGCCGGTGTCGAAATGGTCGGTGCCGATGATCGAGACGACGAGGATTCCATCGACACCACGCTCGGCGCCCGCCTGCTGCAGGTTCCGGGCCGAGGCCGTGAAGAACTCGGCCGCCCCTTCGGGCGTCGGGCCGGTTGCGGCATCGACGATCAGGTCGACTCCCTCGAGCGCCGCCCCGAGGCCCTCGCCGGAGATCACGTCGACCCCCCCGCTGCGCGAGATCGAAACCACCTCGTGCCCGCGCTGGCGCAGGATCTCGACGGCGTGGTGGCCGAGGCGGCCGGTCGCGCCGGCGACTGCAATCTTCTTCTCTGCTGCCATGGTTGCTCTCCTTTCAGTCCGGGTAGCCGCCTCCCTGGGTCGGCCATTTTCTGCGTCTGAAGGTGAGACGGATCGGAGGGCAGTGATGTGACCGGATCGGTACAGCAGGATCTGGCGGTGCGGTTCGAGCAGAGCCGAGATCGGCTCTGGGCGGTCGCCTTCCGCATGCTCGGGGCCAGCGGCGAAGCGGACGAGGCGGTGCAGGAGAGCTGGTTGCGGCTGGCCCGCAGCGACGCGGAGGAGATCGAGGACCTGCAGAGCTGGCTCACTACCGTGGTCGCGCGGATCTGTCTCGACATGCTGCGCGCTCGCAAGGCTCGCCGCGAGGAGCCGCTCGGCCCCCACGTCCCCGACCCGATCGTCAGCCCGATCGAGGGCGGCGATCCCGAGCACGAGGCCGTCGTGGCCGACTCGGTCGGCCTCGCGATGCTCGGGGTGCTCGAGACCCTCAGCCCCGAGGAGCGCGTCGCCTTCGTTCTGCACGACAGCTTCGCGGTCCCCTTCGAGCAGGTCGCCGACCTGCTCGGCCGCTCGCCGGTGGCCGCGAGGAAGGCCGCAAGCCGCGCCCGCAAGCGGGTCGAGGCCGAACCGACGGAGCCCGATGTCGGCCTCGAGCGCCAACGGGAAGTCGTCGATGCCTTCTTCGCGGCCTCCCGCGAGGGCGACTTCGACGCCCTGGTCGAGGTCCTCGATCCGGAGGTCATCATCCGCGCAGACGGCGGCCGGGCCCGCCCGTCAGCGAACCACGTGATCCGCGGCGCGGTCGAGGTCGCGAGCCGCGCGATGACCTACGCCAAGCTCTCTCCGTTCGTCCGGCCGGTGCTCGTCAACGGCGTCGCCGGGGTGCTCGTCGTTCCCGACGGCCGCCCGTTCTCGGTGATGGCCTTCACCGTCGCCGGCGGCAGGGTCGCCGCGATCGACGTCCTCGCGGACCCGGCTCGCCTCGAGCGGCTCGAGCTTGGCGTCCCGATGACTCAGGGGGACTAGCTCGGAGATCGTGTTCGACCACGTCTCGATCCGTGCCGACGATCTCGCCGCGTCGGAGCGCTTCTATCGCACGGTTCTCGGCGCGCTCGGCGTCGAGCCGACGAGCACCGCCGACGATCGGGTCGAGTGGGATGAGTTCCGCCTGGCCAGCGCCTCTTCCGAGCATCCGCCGACGCGGAACCTGCATGTCGGCTTCGTCGCGCCATCGCGGGAGCGGGTCGATGAGTTCTGGCGGACTGGAATCGACGCCGGCTATGAGGACGATGGGCCGCCCGGCGAGCGCCCCCAGTACACGCCCGGCTATTACGGCGCCTTCCTCCGGGATCCGGATGGGAACAGCGCCGAGGCGGTGCGGCACGATTTCGTCCGACGGGGGGGCCAGATCGATCACCTCTGGATCGGGGTGCGGGACCTCGATGCGGCGAACTCCTTCTACCTCGCGACGATGCGTCACACCGGGCTGCGCGAGGGCCGATACTGGGAGGAGGGGTGCCAGTTCCGTGGTGCCTCGGCGATGTTCTCCCTGGTCGCCGGCGGAAGACCGGCCACCGAGCACCTCGAGATCGCCTTCCCCGCCCTCGACCGCGAGACCGTCGACCAGTTCCACCGGGAGGCGATTGCGATCGGTTGCAGGGACGCCGGTTCGCCCGCCGAGCGGTCGGGACCCGAATCAGGTTGGTACGCGGCGGCGGTGCTGGATCCCGATGGGACGACCGTCCAATCCGTGTTTCGGCAGAGCCGATGAGGTCCGCGCTGAGGGATACTGTCCTGCGATGCGGGCACGTCTCGTCGGACTCTCGGTCTTGCTGACGCTGGTCGCCGCCCCCGACGCCTCGGCGACCGTCACGTCCAGCTTCTCCACCGGCACGCTGACCGTCAACAGCGACGAAAGCGGGGACCAGATCAACCTCGCCTGCGTCAGCAACGTGGTCCTCCTGAACGGGGCCAATCCGCCGAGCGGCGAACTGCTTTGCGAAGGAGGCTCAACCACCCTGGGGCGGTTCGTCGTCAACGGCAACGGCGGCGCCGACGCGATCGACGTCAGCGGCCTCCTCGCCGACAGCAGCCTCGGGGATTCCTCTGCTGATGGCGGCGCCGGCGACGACCAGGTGGAGGGATTTCAGATTCCCTCGGCGCCGGACGAGATGACGCTCCTCGGCGGACCCGGAAACGACGTGATCGTCACCAACGAGGCCGAGCTATCCAAAGGCGGGAGTGGTGACGACCGCTTCGAAGGGGTCGCCGAACAGGAAGGCGGCATGGATGGCGAAGGCGGGACCGACACCGTCGTCTACGACGTCTCCACGACACCTCCCGGATTTGGCGGCGGCTTCACCTTCGCCCCAACCGACGGTGGGCTCAACCTGCGTGTGGGAGAAGAAGCCGTCACCGCCCCCTGGGCCTCGATCGAGGTCGCCGATCTCACTCTCACCGACGCCCCCCAGACGGTTGATGGCCGCGCGTTCTCGGGCACGATGATCGTGCGCGCACGGGACGGCGCCGACACGATCTATGGGACGGAGCTGGCCGACACGCTCGACGGCGGCGCCGGCAACGACTTCATCGAAGGGCTGGGCGGGTCCGACACCTACCAGGGGGGCAGCGGCTTCGACCTGATCCATGCCCGCGACGGCGTCGCCGACACCGGTGACTGCGGCAGCGATGCCGACACCCTCGTTGCCGACGCGATCGACTCACTGGTCGGCTGCGAGCAGATCGAGCTGCCACCGGCCGGGCGAGACACGACGAAGCCCAAGCTGAAATTGAAGCGGGCCTTGCTCGAGGAGCAAAGAAGCTGCGGCTCGCGATCTCCTGTCCGGTCGAGGAGACGCGCTGTGCGGGCGTCCTCACCCTGGCCGTGATCGGCAGGCACGGCAAAGCGCGGACCAAGATCACGCTCGGCCCGCTCGCCTTCTCGGTGGACGGCGGCAAGTCGAAGACCCTGTCGCGTCCGATCGCCGCGTCCAAGCGGCGGCGGCTGAACGAGCTCACCGGGCTGCGGCTCGAGGTCAAGCTCGACGTCACCGACGCGGCCGGCAACCGCAGCCGCGGCCGCTCGCTGATCGCCCTGGCCGGCTAGCCGGATCCGACCTACCGCTCGGTCCGTCATTTCCGCCTGTCGGCGGGCCTAGGCTTCTCCGATGAGAGGACGCTGGCGTATCCCGCGGGCCGGGATCTGGGTCTCCCTGGCGGCGCTCGGCCTGGTCGGCGCCATTGCCCTGGCCCTGAGTGGCGCCTCGTCCGCCGATGAACCCGATCGCGACTGCGCGGATTTCGCCACTCAAGCCGAAGCCCAGAGCTTCTTCGAATCCCACGGCGGCAGCGCGACCAACGACTTCGATTACCTCGATGGTGACGGGGACGGCGTGGCCTGCGAGAGCCTTCCGTGTCCGTGCGCAACCGCGGGGAGCGGGGAAGGGGGAGACGAAGGGTCGACCCCTTCGGTTCCCCCGGGCCGCCGAATCAGCGCTCAGGTGATCCGCGACGTTGACGGGGACACCATCGCGGCGGGGTTTGCCGACGGCTCGCAGATCGACGTTCGATTGATCGGCATCGACACGCCAGAGGAGTTCAGACCCGGCTATCCGGTCGAATGCGGCGCCCGGGCGGCGGCGCGGTCGATGACGTCCCTGGCCTCAGGCCGGCCCGTGACATTGGTGACCGACCCCAGCCAGGACCGCTTCGACCGCTACGGGCGCCTGCTCGCCTACGTCTACCGCGGAGCAATGGATCTGAACCGCGCCCAGGTGCGGAGAGGCTGGGCCGACATTTACGTCTACGGCGGGCGGCCGTTTCAGCAGGTGGGGTCGTTTCGGCGAGCTGCCCGTGCGGCCCGCGCCAAGGGTCGCGGGGTCTGGGGCCGCTGCCGCGGCGACTTCCACTCAGCGGAGCCCGGGGTGCAGCACTGAGGGACCCTGTCGTCTCGCTATTTCCTCTGCTGGTCCAGCGAGTGCGGTGGCTCCATGAAGAGCAGCCACCCGTAATTGATGCCGAGGAAGAGCAGCAACGACACGACAACCGCCTCGGTCTCGAGTGGTTTCAGGTCGATCCCGACATCGGACGCCAGCGAGGGATGGACGGCTATGGCGACGATCAGAATGTAGAAGGGAAGGGTGAGCGCCAGGAGTTGCTGGGCGCGTCGTTCGCGAACCGGCTCGCTGCTCGCGCGGAGCAGCGAGAGCACCACCTCCGCCGCACCGATCACCCCGGCGGCGCCGAAGGCGACCCTCCAGAGGGCAGGATGATCGGCAGAGATCAACGACACCAGGCTCATGATCCCGGTCAGCGTGAAGTAGAGCGAAACCGAGTATGCCTGGCGGCGCCTGTATGGCAGCACCGACCATTCGCGCCGCCGGTCGGCGACGACCACCCACCACAGCCCGAGCAATGCGAATGCTGCCAGCGCGAGGGTCTCGTAGAACGTCTCCGCCACGACCGAAGCCTAACTTCGAGCAGAGCTAGCTATCGCGCCACCCGCGCCAGCCGCGGCGCATCTGCTTGCGGAACCGCTTCGGCTTCTCTTCATAGAGGCGATCGCCAAGTTCGAATGCCACGCTTGCCAGTTCCTCCTGCCGCTGCGCGATCGCGTCGACCAGCGCCCCCCTTTTCACTGTCGGCAGGTCCCGGACGAGGAGGTCATCCCGAAGCACCGCGAGGTCGTGGTGGTCGCCCAGCGCGTCGGCCAGGCGGTCGGCAACGTCGATCCGGTCGGAGAGGTTCTTCGGAGTGGCATCCTCAAGGATCCTCAGGTGGTACCAGAGGTCCTTGGCTCGCTTGCGCCACTCATGGACGTTGGCTGCGCTCGTCTCGGCGGCTGCACGGCGCATCCGCTTGCGCCCGCGCCGGTAGGCGCGCTCGATTCCTGGCCCGACCAGTTCCCATGACTCCTTTTCGAGATGCCAGGAGCCCACTCGCTCGCGACCCGCCTCGACCAGCTCCAGCGCTTCCCCAAGGGCGGCCGACCCGCCATTGCGACTCGATTCCACCGCCAGGTCGCGCTCATAGCGCAGCGCCTCGAGCCATTCGTCGGCGGCGCCAGTGGGAAGGGTTCCCTGGAAGCGCTCGCATATGTCTTCGACCGTCTCGACCTTGACCTCGGCGTCGCGAGTGTCGGACATCAGCCGGGCCGCCTCCCGGTAGACGCCGTTTTCCGCCCGGTAGCGCTCGTCCCCGAGCTCATCTCGTACAAGCCTCAGGGCCGAGCGAAGCTTCTTCAGGTCCTTTCTGGCGCCATGCACGCAGGCGGTCGGGTCCTCCGCCACCTGGGCGGCTTCGAGCCGCTCGCCGGCCTTGTCGAGGCGGCCGGTCACGATGCGCCTCATTCCAGCGGACGGGCTCTCGTCTGACTTCAGCCTGTAGGCCCTGTCCGGGGAACCGTCGTGGCCATTGCGCCGCGCGGCGAGACCCCTCTTCGCGGCCAGCGCGCCTGCGGCAGCGGCCGCACCGGCAAGTGCGATCTGGGCGGGGCGATCCTTTGCGGCCTTGCTCACCGTTTCCTTGGTCAAGACGGCCATTCTCTTCTAGTTCCCTCCGCCGCCGATGCTACTCATCGCCCGCACGGTCGGCATCCGGAGGCAGGCCGTGCAGAGCGAGCTCCTGGTTGGCGTAGCGATGGTCGCCGGTCAGCTCGCGCCCGAACCAGTCCGGCGGTTGGAAGCGATGGCCCTCCTCCTCCGAGGAGAACTCGACCTCGGCGACGACCAGGCCCTCGAGCTGATCGGCGTAGACGTCGACCTCAGCGCGATGTCCGTCCTCGAGCGGCACGCGGAAGCGGCGCTTCGCGACTCGTCGGGACTCCGTCAGCTTCCAGAGCTCGTCGAATTCGCTCGTGCCGAGTGGGACTTCGACCTCCTCGCGAGTCTCGCCGCTCCCCTTCTTGGCGGCAAGCAGCCGTTCATCGTCGAGGCGGCGTAGACGGACCTCGACGCTTTCATCGATCGCCAGGTAGCCCTGCGTGATGTGGCTGGATTGATGCTCCTCGAGCCACGTGGGGATGCGGTCGAGGAGGAACTTGCGCTCGATCTCCTGCATCCCCTACTGGATACAGGACGGCCGACCCCGCTGGGCCTTGCGCAAGGGTGCCGCGGTCGGTTAGCTTGCGAGCGATCTCGATCCAGCCGGCAATTCAGCGGAGAAAGGCAGTGGCATGGCGATTCTCACGATGTTCGAAATCCACGGCGATCCGGACGAGCTCATGAACAAGATGGAAAGCGCGGTACCCAGTGACCAGGTGCAGCAAATGGCGAACCAGCATGGCGGCCTCTCGAACACGATCGTCAGGACGGACAAGGGGATCATGGTCGTCAACCATTGGGAGTCGGAGGAGGGGATGGAGGCGATGGCGGCGGAGATGCGGCCGAAAGTCGAAGGAAGTGGCGTGGGTCCTCAGGTTGACTGGCGGATGTACGAGGTTCTCCGGCACCGCACGCCAGACATGTAGAGCGCGATCTCCGGTCAGGTCGCTGCCCCGCTATGGAGGCCGCGGTGTGCGCGCCGTCCACTGTGGTGATGAGGGGCCAGCGACGACGGACTGATGATCCTGCTGCCGCGCGGGCCGGCCAATACCGGCTTCCCCAGCGCGCTGCCACGCATCCACCTCCTCCATGACAGGAACCACATCGTCCAGCCGTTATCCCACGTGCCGGCCCGCGGGCTGCCGGTCACCTTCACCGGGTCGCCCGGAACCGCCATCTTGTAGAAGGTTTCGGCATCGGCGGGCGACATGTTCACGCAGCCGTGGCTGACGTTGGTGAAGCCCTGTTCGCCGACCGACCAGTAGGCGTCGTGCAGATAGTCGCCGCTCCATGTGAACCGCACCGACCACGGAACCTCGATGTCGTAGCCGGGGCCCACCATGTCGACGGGGTTGGCCTTTTCGATCGTCAGGTAGGTGCCGTTCGGGGTTTCATCCCCCGGACGTCCGGTGCTGATCGGCCAATGCGCGAACAGCTTCCCGTTGCGGTAGACGTTCATGTAATGGTCGGCGGTGTTGGCCACCACAGTCAGTGGTGCTCCGATCGCCCACCGCTGGGTCAGCGTGTGGTGCCCGTAGACACCCGGCGCTCCCTCGACCCCGTTCAGGTGCGCGGTGAACCTCACCCTCGTTTGCGGCGGCCAGTAGTGGCGGGGCCGGAAGTACAGGCAGACCGCCGCGAGGTTGCAGCGGCTATCCCATCGCCAGCTGCCCACAACGGGCTTTGAGGTCCTGACGTCAAGAGCTCGTTCGACGGCTTGCCGGTTGGCGATCGGCCGGCTGAAGTAGAGGATGATCGGCATCCCGACACCGTAGGTCTGCCTGTAACCCTCGATGATCTGGGTCGAGAACGTCTTGGCCGGGGTGAACGTCTGGAAACGGCTCCTCCGGGTGACCGGTTCGCCCGATTTCCCCACCGCGGTCGCGGTGACCGTGTAGCGGCGGGAGACGTTCAGCGCCCAGGTGCTATGCCACACCGTTTCCGCTGCGTTTAGTTTCCCGCTGACCCGTTCGCCACCTGTGTGGACGACCACATCGCTGATCTTTCCCCCCGCGGCGGTGACGGTGATTCCCCGCTCGGGGCGGGTATCGGTTCTGCCGCCGGCCGGTGTGATCGACAGCCGCACACCGCTTGAGTTCGCGTCCCCGCCGGAGCTCGATTGGCCGCCTGCGCAGCCGGCGACGACCACCGCAAGCGTCGCGCAGACCGCCGCCTCCGCGAGCCCCCGGCGGCACAGCCGCGATGGTCGAAACGAAGTGGCGTCTGAGGTCGACTTTGGGTGCAAATTCGCCCTCCGGACTCGGATCTCAAAGCTTACGCAGCGCCGGCCGCTGCCAATGCCCTTACCGGGGTCCGCCCGCTGACGAGCTTCCGGTTCAGAGAACCCCGGGGATCAGCGCCCTGACCTGGGATCTGTAGGCGGCGTACTCGGCGGGGAAGTGCTCGGTCATCAGCGCCTCCTCCTGGCGGAGCTTCAACCAGACGCCGAGCAGGACCAGCGGCAGGCCGATCAGAGCGCCGAGCGTCCCGATCGCCAACGCCGAGCCCAGCACCATCATCAGGATCGCGCTGTAGATCGGGTGCCTGACGTGGCCGTAGGGGCCGTGGCGGATCAACTCGTGGTCCTCCTTGAAGGTGACGATGCCGCTCCAGTTCCGACCGAGGGTGACCCTGGCCCACAGCGCCAGCGCCAGGCCCCCGACCGTGATCGCGAGGCCGACGGCGAGGAACGGCACGCTGTGCGGGAGCACCCGATCGCCGAGCGGGCCGGGGTCGGAGGTCCCCTTCAGCACCAGCCAGGCGCCGGCGATGATCGGCAGCGAGTGCTCGAGCCGCGAGGACATGTCCTGCCGCTCCACGGTCCGCTTCGTCCTCAGTGCCGTCAGCACCCAGAAGACGACGAAGACGACCCAGCACCCGACGATCGCATCCTGAATCAGTTGCACGCGCAAATCCTGCCACCTTCGACCGCCGGGCCCGAGGGACTAGGCTCGCGGCGTGAGCGATCCACTCGCGGAGCGCGGTGAGGTCGGGTCGGCGCTCGAGTTGGCCGCCGCCGCCGCTCATGCCTATCTCGAGCACATCGACGAGGCACGCATCCTGCCCCCCGATGCCGAGGGCGCGATAGGTGGCTGGAGCGACCCGATGCCCGAGGCCGGCGATGGCACCCTGACCGCGCTGCGGGACTTGGTCGAGAGGGGGGAGCAGTCCGCCACCCGGTCGAGCGGGCCCCGGTTCTTCCATTTCGTGATGGGGGGCGGGACGCCGGCGGCGCTGGCGGCCGATTGGCTCACCTCGGCCTACGACCAGGTCGCCTTCGGCTGGGCCTCGTCCCCGTTCGCCGCCCGCCTCGAGCAGGTTGCAATCGAGTGGCTCCTGCAGCTCTTCGAGCTGCCCTCCGACTTCGGAGGGGTCCTCACCAGCGGCGCGACGATGGCGAACTTCGTCGGCCTGACCGCAGCCCGCAGCTGGTTCGGCGAGCGGGTCGGTGTCGATGCCGACAGCGAGGGCCTCTTCGACGCACCGCCGCCGAAGATCCTCAGCAGCGGGTTCGTGCATCCGAGCGCGGTGCAGGCGGTGGGAATGCTGGGCCTGGGGCAGGGCCGGGTTGAGAAGCTGACCTCCGACTCGGTCGGCCGCCTCGACCTCGCGGCGCTCGAGCGTGAGTTGCGAGGCGCAGCGGGCCCGTCGATCGTGATCGCCAATGCGGGAGAGGTGAACGCGGGCGAGTTCGATCCGATCGGCGAGATGGCGGCGCTCGCCAAGGAACACGACGCCTGGCTTCACGTCGACGGGGCGTTCGGGCTCTTCTCGCGCCTCTCCGAGCGAACGCGCGCCCTGACCGACGGCATCGAGCTCGCCGATTCGGTCACCTGCGACGGGCACAAGTGGCTCAATGTCCCCTACGACTGCGGGTTCGCCTTCATCGGCGAGCCCGAGCGCCTGCCGCACGCCCTCAGCGTCGGCGCGCCATACCTGCCGTCCGCCGATGACCCGCGCCCGTCCTTCGGCTTCCTCTCACCGGAGAACTCACGGCGGGCGCGGGCGCTTCCCGTCTGGGCGACGCTCCGCGCCTACGGTCGCTCCGGCTACCGCGAGATGGTCGAGCGCCACCTCGACATCGCCGCTCACCTCGCAGACCTGATCGACGAGGCCCCGGAGCTGGAGCGCCTGGCGGAGGTGCCGCTCAACATCGTCTGCTTCCGCGCGCGCCCACCAGGCATGCCGGAGGCACGGCTGGACTCGTTGAACGCGGATTTGGCCGAGCGAATCCTGGCCGATGGCCGCGTCTTCGTCGGCTCGACCTCCTTCGACGGCAGGGTCGCCCTGCGGCCGGCCATCGTCAACTGGCGCACCGGCCCGGCCGACGTCGAGCTCTTGGTCGAGATCGCCCGCGAGATCACCGGCGAGCTCACCGCCTGACAGCTCCCTCGGATCCGCTTGACTTGCGCTCGAGGCGGAGAGAGAGTGCGCTCGACCCGCCTGAGCCACGCCTGACATCTTCGATCGTGGCCGGCAACGATTGGAGGTCGAGATGAGCAGCACCGACGTCAGCAGCGAAAGCGAGGCGGGGACCCCGCCGGTCAAGCCGGGGGAGGTGAAGCTCGAGGTCGTCCTCCTGCCGGTGTCGGACGTCGATCGGGCGAAGGCCTTCTACGAGGGCCTGGGATGGCGCGTCGACGCCGACCTGCCGGTCGAGGAGGGGTACAGGGTGGTTCAGGTGACGCCGCCGGGCTCGGCCTGTTCGATCATCTTCGGCGAGGGGGTCACGTCGGCCCCGCCCGGCTCCTCCGAGGGCCTGCAGCTCTCGGTCTACGACATCGACGAGGCCCGCGCCGACCTGACCGAGCGCGGGGTGGACGTCAGCGAGACATTCCACGACGCGACCGGGATCTTCCATCACGCCGGTGAGGAGGGCCGCGTGACCGGGGCGGCGGCTGAACACGCGGACTACGGCTCGTTCCTCGCCTTCAGCGATCCCGACGGCAACGGCTGGCTTCTCCAGGAGATCAAGACAAGGCTTCCGGGCCGCTGAAGAGGAGAGACAGATGGCGACGACGTATGACTCCGTCGAGGACCTGGTGGAGGCCCTGAAGCGGGCCGCCAAGGCGCACGGCGAACACGAGGAACGGACAGGACAGGAGGATCCCGACTGGCCCGACTGGTACGCGCTCTACATGGTGCGCGAGAACGCCGGCGAGGAACTTCCGACGTGAGCGAGTACGACGTGATCGTGCTCGGCGGCGGCTCGCCCGGCGAGCACTGCGCGGGAGCCCTGGCGGAGGGTGGCCTGCACGTCGCGGTCGTCGAGCGCGAGCTCGTCGGAGGGGAGTGCTCGTATTACGCCTGCATTCCCTCGAAGACGCTGTTGCGGCCGGGTGAGGCGGTTCACGGGGCACGCGACGCCGCCGCGACCGGAGGGGTGGATCTCGAGGCGGCGCTCGCGTGGCGGGACTTCATGGTCTCCGACTACTCCGACGCCGGCCAGGAGCGCTGGCTTGCCGACAACGGGATCGACCTCCTGCGCGGCACCGGGCGGCTCGCCGGTTCCGGCGCGGTCGAGGTCGACGGGGTCCGCCACACCGCCGAGCACATCGTCCTCGCGAACGGCGCCGATCCGATCACCCCGCCGGTGCCGGGCCTGCGCGAGCTCGACGGCGTCTGGGGCAGCCGCGAGGCGACCTCGATGAAGGCCGTCCCGCGCCGCCTGCTGATCCTCGGCGGCGGGCCGGTTGGGGTCGAGATGGCCCAGGTCGTGCGCAGATTCGGGGGCGAGGCGGTCGTCATCGACATGGCCGAGCACCTGCTCGGACGGGAGCCGGCCCCGCTCGGCGAGGCACTCGGCGAAGCCCTGCGGGCGGAGGGAATCGAGCTCGCCCTTTCGGCGAACGCGACCGCAGCGCGGGGGGAGGGCGATGACTACGTCCTCGAGCTCGACGACGGGCGTGAGCTGCGCGGCGACCGTTTGCTGGTCGCCACCGGCCGCCGCCCCCGTGTCCAGGGGATCGGACTCGAGTCGGTCGGCGTCGAGCCTGACCCGCACGGCGTCCCGGTTGACGCGCACCTGCGAGCAGCGGAGAACCTCTGGGCGATCGGCGACGTCAACGGCCTCTGGCCCCTGACCCACGTCGGCAAGTACCAGGGGGACGTCGTCGCCGCCAACATCCTCGGCAATCCGAGGAAAGCCGACTACGAGGCGGTGCCGCGCGTGGTCTACACCGCTCCCCAGGCCGCGGCGGTGGGTGCCGCCGCCGGCCGGTTCAGCGCCACGGTCCAGCTGTCGGAGCTGCCGAAGACCGCCACCTACACCCGGGCGTACGCCGACGACAAGGGCTTCCTGACTCTCCTCAGCGACGGCGAGCGGCTGACCGGCGCCTACGCGCTCGGGCCCGAGGCCGGTGAGTGGCTGCAGCAGGCCACGCTCGCGATCCGTGCGCACATCCCGCTCGAGATCGTCAACGACACGATCCAGCCGTTCCCCACGTTCTCCGAGATCTATATCGGAGTGCTGAAGGCGCTCCTCGGCGAGGTCGCGGCGGCGTCGAAAGCGGTCGGCGCCGAGCCGCCGATGGCGAACTGACGGCCGAGCAACCGGTCTCGCATAGGGTGGGCAGCGATGCAGGCAATGGAAAGTCTGCTGGCTCTTAGGAGTCGGGGGCGTGAGCGACCACCGGTTCCAGAGGGCCCGTTCCTCGTCGCCGGCCTGGGCGAGGCGGGTCGGTCGGCCTCCGAGGCGCTTTCCCGGGTCGGAGGGGATCAATCGGTCCTGGCATCCGATCATCGCCCGGCCGCGGTCCCGAAGCGCGTCCGCCGAGCCCTCGCGGAGGCGGGGGTGGGGGTCCATCTCGGCAAGGTGGACGAGCTGCTCGACCTCGCGCCCGCGGCCCGGACCCTGGTCAAGAGCCCCGGCGTGCCGATGTCATCGCCGCTCCTCCGCGAGGCGAGGAGGCTGGGGGTCGAGGTCCTCGACGAGCTCGAGCTCGGCTGGCGGCTCGGCGGCGCCCCCACCATCGGCGTCACCGGGACCAACGGGAAGACGACGACCGCGACGCTCGCGACGGCGATCCTCGCGATGTCGCGGCTCGACGCCGTCCTTGCCGGCAACGCCGACATCGCCCCGCCGCTCTCGTCGGTGACCGCGAATTCCGACCACGACCCGGACGCGATCGTCTGCGAGGTCTCCAGCTTCCAGCTCGAGGCCTGCCCGACGCTGCTCCCCGAGGTCGGCGTTTTCACCAACCTCAGCCACGACCACCTCTCCCGGCACGGGACGATGCGTCGCTACGGGGAGATCAAGCGGAGCCTCTTCATCAGGGACGAGGCGGCGGTGGGGCTGGCCGTGGTCGACATCATCGACGGCTTCGGGCGCCGGCTGGCGGATGAAATCGAGGCGGCGGGAGGCCGGGTGATCCGGGTCGGCCTCGACCGCGGCGCCGACTTTCGGATCCGCGGCGCGACCTGGGACCTGTGGAGCGCCGAGCTGTCGCTGGACACGCCGAGCGGAGCCGTCACCTTCGAGACGAGGCTGCCGGGCTACTACAACGCCCGCAACGTCGCCGCGGCCGTTGCCCTCGCCGACTCGCTCGGGGTCGAGCGCGAAGTGCTCAGCGACGTGCTCGCCGGCCACCCGGGTCCGCTGGGCCGCTTCGAGCACATCGAATGCGGCCAGCGTCCCGCGGTGATTCTCGACACTGCCTCATCGCCGGCGGCTGTCGAACAGTTCCTCAGCGCGGCGCGGGCCGGGATGGGGGCGGGCGGGCGCCTGTGCGCAGTCCTCGGAGTGCTCGGGGCTCCCGATCCCATCCAGCGTCGCGAGATGGGCAGCCTCGCGAAGAGGCACTGCGACGACCTCTTCCTGACCGCGGGAAGCTTCCGCCGCAACGCTCCGCTGCGCACGCTCGAGGGCCTGATCGCCGGTGCGGAATCCGTGAACGGCGCCGACCTCAAGGTCATCCCCGATCGCGAGGAGGCGATCGCCGCCGCGCTCGAGGTGGCCGGCGAGGGCGACGTTGTCGCGGTGCTGGGCCGCGGCAATGTCGTCGAGTCGATCCATGACAGGAAGGCCGACGACCGGGAAGTCCTACGCCGCCTGGCCCGAGCCCACCGGGGCGCTGGCTCCGGCCCAGAAGGGCCTGACCAGGCCGCGGCCGGCGAGCTCGGCATGGAGCTCGAGCAGGGCGGAGTAGGTCGGTAGGGCGATCACCCGATCGCCGGACCTCTCGATCGCAAGGTCGAGGGCGGCCGGCATCTCCGGCTCGACCTCGAGGCGCGAGAGCGGCCACTCGGCGTACTTGAGACGCAGCGCCAGCTCGGCGGCCCTGCGGCCGCTGCAGACGACTCGCCCGACCAGCGGCCCCAGCGCCTCGAAGTCGGCGTCCCAGATCCAGGAGACATCACGGCCGTCCGCCTGGCCGTCGTTGAGCGCGATCAGAAGATCGAGCGGTGGGGAGGCATCCCCGGCGAGTGCTCGCAGCAGCTCGTTCGCCCCTGCCGGGTTCTTCATCAGCAGCACGACCAGGTTGGTGGAGCCCGCCCGGACCCGCTCGCCACGGCCGAAGACCGGCTCGAACGCCGCGAGCGCGCTCGTGATCGGGCCGGGACCAATCCCGAGCGCGTGAGCCGCGGCCGCCGCCGCGAGCGCGTTGTAGACGTTGTAGAGGCCCGGCAACTCGAGCCGAGCGTCGAGCCGATCGCCACTCACACCGATAGTGAAGCGGGACCCGGAGAGCCCGTCGATCCGGATCTCCTCGGCGGCGACAAGGGGCAGGGGTCTCGCGGTCCCGCAGGAGTCGCAGCGGTGGTGGCCCATGTGGCTCAGAATCCGGGTCTCGTAGTGGAGAGGGCCGTCGCAGCCCCGGCAGCGAGCCGAGTCGACGGCGTGCTCGCTGTCCGGCAGGCCGACCTCGCGGTCCTCGATGCCGAAGTAGGACACCGCGCCGACGTGCCCTTCGGCGCCTGCCGAGCCCAGGGCGGCGACCGTCGGGTCGTCCGCGTTCAGCACGAGACGTGCCCGGAGCCCGCCGCGGACCATCGCCTCCCAGGCGTCGGCCAGCGCATCGAGCTCGCCGTACCCGTCGAGTCGATCGCGAAAGAGATTGGCGAGCACGACCAGGTCGGGCGTCAGCTCGGCGGCGACGACGGGCAACCAGGCCTCGTCGACCTCGAAGACGCCGTAATCACTCGGCTCCTCGAGGAGGGCCGTCACCACTCCGGCGGGCACGTTGGCGCCGGCCCGGTTGTGGGTCACGGCGTGACCGGCCTCGCGGAGGATCGCCGCCAGCATCGAGGCGGTCGTCGTCTTGCCGTTCGTTCCGGAGACGAGGATGCAGCACTCCGATTGGCGGCGGGACAGCGCCCGGAGCGCGTTCGGGGCCCGGCTCAGCACGACCTGGCCGGGATGCGTCGTTCCACCACCCCCCTGCGCCCGTGAGACGTGGTGGGCCGCGGCCGCCAGGCTCCTCAGCGTGTAGGGAAGGCCGGGCGGCGTCGGCGGCCGGCTGCGGGGGGCCGGGCCGATCGCCTGGGCGATCTCCGAGATCGTTCCGACGTTGTCCCCCAGCGGGGGCAGGTTCCACGCCCTTCGCAGCAGCCGATCGCGATTTTCCAGTCTCATTCCGCTCCGGAAAGTCCGTAGAGGTGAAGATACTTGCGGCCCATGCAGATTCTGATCTCACTCTCCCGTTTCATGCTCGGTGGGACCGAGACCTACTCTGTCACCGTCGGCGAGCAGCTCGAGCGTCTCGGCCACACCGTGACCCTGCAGGCAGCGGAGGCAAGCCCCGAGGGGAAGGAGCTGGCGGCGTCGCGGGGGTTGCCGCTGAGACTCGGTGCCTCCGAGCTGCCGGATCAGGTGGACGCGGTCCTCGTCCAGGACGCGGGGACGGCCTATACCTTCGCCGGCCACCGGCCGGGCCTTCGCCAGGTGTTCGCGATCCACGGCCTCTCTACCTATGAGCACCCGCCCAGCCAGCTGGACCCGTCGCTCCCGGTCGTCGTCTTCAACGATCGCGTCGGCGGCCACGCTGACGCCCTCGCCTCGCGTCCCGAAGTGATTCGCATGCACCAGCCGATCGACTTCGAACGGTTCAAACCGCGCGGCGGTACCAGGCGCCGGGCGCGAACGGTCCTCACCCTCAGCAACTACCTTCAGGGGGAGCGCCTCGAGATGCTGGAACGCGTGTGCCGCGACCTCGGGCTCGAGCTCGTCAGGCTCGGGGCGAACGGCAACCCCACCCTCGATCCGAGGGAGGCGATGGCCCACGCCGACATCATCGTCGGCTACGGGCGGACGGTGCTGGAGGGAATGGCGATGGGATGTGCCGCCTACGTCTGGGACTATGCCGGAGGCGACGGCTGGGTCACCCCCGAGACGTATCCGGCCCTGGAGGCGGACGGATTCAGCGGGGCCGCATTCGAGTCGGTCGTCGACGCCGATCACCTGCGCGCCGATCTCGCCGACTACAACCCCGAGCTCGGGATGCTTGGCCTGGACCTGGTCAGGGCCAATCACTCCGCGGTCAGGCACTCGGAGGAGATGGCCGGCCTGCTCAGCGGAGCGAGCCCGCCGGCGCCCGAGGACACTTTCGAAACGCTCGCCCGGCTGGTGCGGCTCGAGGCCCGTGCGACGATCCGCGCCGACAGCCTCGAAGCCGAGAACAGGCGGATGCACGCGGACCTCGGCGGCCTGCTCGAAGATCGAGATGCCACCCGGGCGCAGCTCGACGCGCTGCTCCGCTCCCGCTCCTGGAGGCTCCTCGCTCCGCTGCGGCGCGCGGCCTCCCGTCTCCGTGGAGGCTGAGCTCAGGGCTTGATCCTGAACTTCCGGACCGCCGGTGTCGGGTCGGCATCGCCGGACCTGTCGACGGCGTCGACGCTGAAGCTGTGCCGTCCGGCCTTGAGGTGGCCGTAGCTCTTTGGCGAGACGCACGACTTCGCGGGCTTGCGGTCGATCCGGCAGATGAACTTCGCGCCCGGTTGGCTCGACCCGAACCGGAAGGTCGCCCGGTCCTTCTGCTGGCTGATCCTCGCCTTACGGATCGCCGTGTCCGGAGGGTTGGCGCTGCTCGCGCCGGCGCCCGATCCCGCCGCTTCGACGGTGAACGACCGAATCGCCGGCGTCGGGTCGATGTTTTCTGCGGCGTCGGTGGCCCGCACTTCGAAGGTGTGGGCGCCGAGCGCGAGCGATCTGTAGGCCTTCGGCGACGCGCACGGCGCGAAGGCCGCTCCTTCGGTCGAGTCGAGCCGACATTCGAAGGTCGAGAGGGGCTCCGATGAGGAGAAGGCGAAGCTGGGGGAGGAGTCGGTCGTTCCCCCCGCCGGGCCGGAGTCGATCTGCGTCTCGGGGGGCGTCGTGTCGGGGCCCTCGGCGATCTTCACTGCGAACCCATTTTCGCGGGCGCCGCCGGCATCCCCGACCGCGATGTCGTAGGTCGTCCCGGCGATCGCTTCGAAGGCGACCCTGCTGCCGTAGATGTCCTGACCGCTGCAGGCGGGGTCGTTGTTGTTGTCGGCGACCCTTGTCAGGGATTCGAGTTCGTCGCCGGTGTACACGGCAAGAATCGAGTCGATTGCCCCGAGGCAGGTGTCGATGCTCGTCGCCCCCGAGTGCGGGGCCGTCCAGCGGAACCAGACAGAGTGATCGCCTATCCACAAGTCCGAGTCGGGGGGGTCGGTGATGTAGTGGTCGGGCTCGTTCGTCTGCCGGGTGGCCCCCTCCGTGGTGTCTTCTTCGGCGACTTCCTGACCGACCAGCACCTGGGCATGCTCGAAGTCGTCGTTGGCGGGCCCGACGTAGGTGTTGAGGCCGGAGTCGTCGTCGACGTTGGCGGTGAATGGGCTCAGATACCGCGAGAAGAATTCGCCGTTCGCGCAGGGGTTTTCGTCATGGAAGGCCCATCCATTCTGGGCGGTGTCGGCGGTGATGGCCGCGATCGCGTAGGCGTGGCCGGCACCGAGGTAGGCGGCCGTCGCGGGTGTGAAGTTCGCGGTGTAGTCGTAGTAGGTGCCGTCCGCGGTGATGCTGCCGCCCGGAATCGTCGTCGAGTCGAGCACCGGTTCGACCGGTGTCCCCGATCCGTCTGTGCCGTAGAGGCGCACGTCGATGTCCGCGCCGCTGCCGCCCGCTGCGCGGGAGATGTTCCTGAGGTCAACGCTGAGCAGCTTGCCGCTGCGATTGGCGGGGAACGTCTGTGCCCACTCCGCTCCGGAGCTGATGATCGCGAACCCGTCGTGCCCGGGTTCGCATTTGGAGTTGGTGATGCCGATCGCCTGGACCGGCGCCGCCGTCCCGAGCATCGCCCCCAGCGCGATAGCGAGGGACAGGCAGAGTCCGCCGCCGCGCCTGCGGGTGAAGCCGCTGGGATTGGTGGGACTGGGGTCCATGACAACACGCCTTTCCGGCCTCCCGGCGCGAAAGGGTAATCATCGTCCACCGGTCGAGCAAGCCTTCGTTTTTCTGTGAGCGCCCCTGTCAGACTTCCGTCCACCAGTGGGCGTCGAGATCCGCAAACGTTGGGGGGCAGGGGCGTTCGCTGCCGCGGGCCTGCTCGCCCTGGCCATCGTCGCCGCCCTGCCGGCGGGCGCGTCCGCCTATATCTACTGGGTGAATGAAGAAACCGAGTCGATCGGCCGCGCCGGGCTCGACGGGTCCTCACCGGACCCGAGCGTCGTCTCCGGATTGGGCACGCCGACGGGCGTCGCCGTCGACGGATCCCACATCTATTGGACGGACTCCACCACCGATTCGATCGGCCGCGCCAACCTCAACGGATCTGACCCGATCCCGGCCTTCATCCCCGGCGCCAAAGACCCCTCGGCCCTCGCGATCCACGGCGGCAAGATCTACTGGGTCAACCAGTCCGTCGGCAAAATCGGACGCGCCAACGTCAACGGCACCGAAGTCACCCAGAGCCTGGTCGAAGGGCTCACCAACGTCCAATCGGTGGCGGCTGACGATGCCCACATCTACTGGGCGACCTATGTCGCCGGCAGCTCGATCGGCAGGGCGAATCTCAACGGCGGCGAAGTCAACAGCAGCTTTATCACCGGCACGTCATTTCCTCACGGCCTCGCCGTCGACTCGGGCCACATCTACTGGGCCAACTACGTCGGCGACACGATCGGCCGGGCCAGCATCAGCGGATCGAGCCCGAACCAGAGCTTCATCACCGGCACCGCCTACACGCTCGGGGTCGCTGCCGGCGCCGGCCATCTCTACTGGGCTCGCATCGGGGTGGGGAAGATCGGGCGCTCCAACCTTGATGGGTCCGAAGTGAATAACGAACTCCTCGCCGGGCTCGGCAAACCGGAGGCGATCGCCGTCGACCAGCTCCCATACGCGACCACCACCGCGCTCTCGTGCACGCCGCCGTCGCTGATCGAAGGCTCATCCGCCACCTGCACCGCGACCGTCACCGACACCACCGCCGGCGCCGGCAGCCCGGCAGGGACCGTCGCCTTCTCGGGGGGCGCGTTCACCCCGGCGCCGAGTTGTCAGCTCGTCGCCGTCAACGCGGTCCAGGCGGCGTGCCCGGTCAACTTCATCGGCTCGGACACCGGCGCTCGAACGCTCACCGCCTCCTATGGAGGTGAGCTGACCCATGCCGCCAGCAGCGGCACCGCTCAGGTCGAGGTCACCGGCTCGACCGAGCCGTCCAACGACTTCAAGCTCGGCAAGCCGAAGCTCGACAGGAAGAAGGGCACCGCATCGCTGACCGCGACCGTCCCCGGCGCCGGCAGGCTCGAGCTCTCGGGCAGGGGCGTGCGGAAGGCGAGCAAGCAGGCGAAGGCGGCGGGCAAGGTGAAGCTCGCGATCAGGCCCGCGAAACAGGCGATGACGACGCTGAAGGAAACCGGCAAGGCAAAGGTCACCGGCAAGGTCACTTTCACACCGGCCGGCGGCGACCCGCGGTCGCGGACCGTGAACCTGACGCTGAAGCTCGCCGGATGAGCTCAGCCTGAGTTGCGCACGAGCCGGACCTTGGCCGCGACCCGGGCGGTGGCGCCGGCGGTCGGGGTATAGGCGATCTTCACCCCGACCTTCGCCTGGCCCTTGTCACGGAGCCTCTTCGCGGCCCTGCCCTTGGCGGCGATCGGAATCTTGATCCTGGCGGTTGTGGTTGCGGCCCTCGCCCGCCGCCTCACCGCCTTCCCGCTCAGGAGCAGAGAGCCGGCCGCGCCGACGCGGACGGTGAGAGTTGCGCTCCCGTTCTTCTCGTTCCGCTTTGCCTTGCCGATGATCCCGAAGCGGACGAAGTTGGCGCCGATCCGCCTCTGCGCGCTCATCGTTAACGTGCAGGCCGGTCCCGTGCAGTCGCCGGAATAACCGGAGAAGGCGTAGCCCCGGTAGGGGGTCGCGGTCAGGCCCACCGGCGTTTCCGGCGCGAACCGGAGGACGCAGGCCGACCCCCCGCAGTCGGCACCGCCGCCGGCGCTCACGCTGCCTCCACTCGGGGGGAGGTTTTCGACGGTCAGGCCCTGGCGCCCCATCGTGCGGACGGCGTTGAGCGCGACCCGGGCGAAGTCGCCGCTCCAGTTGTTCGCCTCGTTCGTCCCGACGTAGGCATTGACCGAGACGACACGGCCCTTGGTCGCGATCAGATTCCGCCCGTCGGACCATTTGGCGACGACGCTGGCGCCGGGGGCGAGTTCCGAAGTGGTGTTGTTCCGGGATGTCAGTTCCGTCACCCCTTGCATCAGCGGGCTCGAGGCGTCGAAGGCGCCGAGCGTCGCGAAGTTGTTCGTCGCCGGCCCGGGGAGCAGGGGCTCGTAGCCGCCTGACGCGAACCGTCCCCGCGGGCCGTTCGGCCCGTCCGGCCCGGCGCTCCAGGTGTCATAGGCGAACTGGACGACGACCCCGCCGCCGTCGACGAAGTCGGCAAGGGCGTTCCCGTAGGAGATTTGGTCCTGGTACTCCATGTTGCTCATGCTGAGGACGAGGTCGTAGTTGGCGAGCTGTTGGCCGGTCGGCGTCCCGTCGCAGCCCTCGAACGCATCGACCCAGGCGACTTCGGGAAAGGCGGCGAGCCGGCCCTGAAATACCGTCGGCGTTTCGCAGGCGGCATGGACGATCAGCGCCCGGTAGCCGCCCGGCGCCGCGGAGGCTCGGGCCGGCGCGACCCAGGAGACCAGCATTGCGGCCGCCAGACAGACGCAGAGCAGTCTGATCGAGGGCTTCTCCATCGCGACGGGGAGGATATGGCCCGCCTCCCCTGTTTGGAATAGGATCCTCGACCTCGGTGCTCCGATGAAGAAGCTCTCCGTCTCGATCATGGTCCTCGCGCTGCTCGCCCTTGTGGCGGGTTGCGGCAGCACCGAAAGCGATTCCACCGGGGCGACGGCGTCCAATTGCAATTCGGGCGAACTCGCGACGAAGAAGGAAGGCACGCTCACCGTCGCCACCGACAAGCCGGCCTACCCGCCGTACTTCGAAAACGACGAACCCGAAAACGGCGAAGGCTTCGAGAGCGCGGTCGCGTACGCGATCGCCAAGAACCTCGGCTTCCCCAAATCGAACGTCGAGTGGTCGGTGGTGCCGTTCAACTCCTCCTACGCGCCCGGCCCGAAAGACTTCGATTTCGACGTCAACGAGATCTCGATCACGCCGACGCGCGAAAAGGCCGTCGACTTCTCGGCCCCGTACTACACGGCGAACCAGGCCGTGGTTGCGCTGAAGGACTCCGAAGCGGCCGAAGCGACGTCGCTCGAAGACCTGAAGTCGGCCAAGATCGGGGTCCAGATCGGCACCACGAGCCTCGAAGGCGTCGAAGAAAAGATCGAACCGAGCGAACAGCCGCAGGTCTTCAACAGCTCCAACGACGTCGTCACCGCGCTCAAAAACGAACAGATCGACGCCGTCGTCGTCGACCTGCCGACGGCGCTCTACCTGACCGCGGCCCAGGTCCCGAACGCGAAGGTGGTCGGCCAGTTCAGCGTTCCCGGCGGCGACCAGTGGGGCGCCCTGCTCGAAAAGAACTCAGAACTGACCCCGTGCGTCTCGCAGGCCATCGAAGAACTCGAAGAATCGGGCGAACTCGAAGAAATCACCCAGCGCTGGATGAGCAAAGCCGCCGGCGCCCCCGAACTCAGCTGAGTTCGCCGTCCCCGGCCGGGGTCAGAATGGCGGCGGTTGACCGAGACTGCCGTCATCAGCGACCGCCGCCTCGCGAGGCAGGCTGCCAAACGCCGCAAGCAGAGACGGGGCCAAACGATCGCCGTCGTCTCCAGCGTCGTCGTCCTCGGCGGTCTCGCGACGTGGGTCCTGACCAGTCCCGGCTGGCCGACAGTGCGGGAGACGTTCTTCTCGTGGTCGGTCTTCAAGGAATCGTTCCCCGAAGTCCTCGAAGGGTTCTGGCTCGACGTGAGAGTCTTCGTCATCGTCGAGATCGCGGTCCTCGCCGTCGGCCTCGTGATCGCCCTGGTGCGGACCAGCGCCGGCCCGGCGCTGTTCCCGATCCGGCTCCTGGCGACGGTCTACGTCGACCTGCTCCGCGGGGTGCCGACCCTTCTTCTCGTCTACCTGATCGGGTTCGGGATCCCGGCCCTGCGGCTCACCGGGCTGCCGACAGAACCCGTCGTCCTCGGCGGGATCGCGCTTGGCCTCTCCTACAGCGCCTACGTCGCCGAGGTCTACCGGGCGGGGATCGGATCGATCCACCGCGGCCAGCGTGACGCGGCGCGGGCCGTCGGCCTGACCGAGGCGCAGGCGCTCCGACACGTGATCCTGCCGCAGGCGGTGCGCCGGGTCGCGCCGCCGCTCCTCAACGATTTCCTCGCCCTCCAGAAGGACGTCGTCCTGATCTCGATCCTCGGGCCCCGGGAGGCCCTCCGGGCCGCCCAGATCGTCCAGGGTGTGACCTTCAACTACACGCCGCTGATCGCGGCCGCGCTCCTCTTCCTGGTGATCACGGTGCCGCTCGCCCGCCTGGTCGACCGGCTCGGCGGCCAGGCCGGGGGGGTGCGATGAGCGCGGCAGCGGCGGTGGGGGAGCCGGTCCTCGACGTCCGCGGGGTGACGAAGGCCTTTGGCGAGCGCGAGGTCCTGCGCGGCGTCGATCTCACGGTCAGCGAGCACGAGGCGGTTGCCCTGATCGGCGCCTCGGGCTCCGGCAAGTCGACCCTCCTGCGGTGCATCGACCTGCTCGAGGAGATCGACGACGGCGACGTCTTCCTCGACGGCGAGGTGATCACCGACCCCTCGGTCGAGCCGGTCGCGGTCCGCCGCAGGCTCGGGCTCGTCTTTCAGGCCTTCAACCTCTTCCCCCACCTGACGGTGCTCGAGAACGTGGTTCTCGGCGAGATGCGCGCCCAGGGCGCCTCTCGCCGCGAGGCCGAGGAACACGGCAGGGAGCTGCTTCGGCGCTTCGGGCTCGAGGGCCGCGAGGGCGACCGGCCCGACGACCTCTCGGGCGGCCAGCAGCAGCGGGTGGCGATCGCCCGCGCCTTCGCCGGCCGGCCGCGAGCCCTTCTCCTCGACGAGGTGACGAGCGCGCTCGACCCGGAGCTGGTCGGCGAGGTCCTGCACGCGGTCCGCGACCTCAAGGCGGCGGGGATGACGATGATCATCGCCACCCACGAGATGGGCTTCGCCCGCGAGGTCGCCGATGAAGTCGCCTTCCTCCACGACGGCCGGATCGTCGAGTCGGGGCCGCCGGACCGGGTCCTCACCCGGCCCGCGCGCGAGGAGACGAGGCGGTTTCTAGCCCGCCTGCTCGAAGGCGGCCGGATCTGAGCCGCGGTCCCCTATCTTGAGTGAATCCCCAGCAAGCAAAAGGTCAGCGCCGGAATCCTCCTCTACCGGGTCGGAGAGGGACCCGAAGTGCTGCTGGTCCATCCCGGCGGACCGTTCTGGGCGCAGCGTGACGACGGTGCCTGGTCGATCCCGAAGGGTGGCTCCGAGGATGGCGAGGAGGACCTGCGCCACAGCGCCCTGCGTGAGCTGAGCGAGGAGCTGGGGCCCGCACCGGAGATCGAGCTCGGGGCGATGGTAGAGCTCGGCACGGTCCGGCAGAGGGGCGGAAAGGTCGTCCACGCCTGGGCGGCGCAGGGCGAGTTCGACCCCGGGGATCTCGACAGCAACACCTTTCGGATGGAGTGGCCGCCGCGTTCGGGCAACGAGCGCGAGTTCCCTGAGGTCGACAGGGCCGAGTGGTTCGGCACCGACGCGGCGCGGGGCAAGCTGATCGAGGCGCAGGCGGCGTTCGTCGACCGCCTCCTCGAGCACCTGGGATACTCGACACGATGAGCAGTGAGAACGGCTCCCCCGACGAGGGCCCCGCGGGCAAGCCGCTGCCGCTCTCGGTCCGGCTCCTCGGAGCCGGGGTGCGGGGGGCGCGCAGCGTCGGCAAAGCGACCGGGGTCGATCGAGCGGTCCAGGCCGCGGCCGAGGAGGCGATGGTCGCCGCGGTCGAGAGCGAGGCTGTCGAACGGGCGATAGCCAGGGTCCTGCAGGGCCCCGTCGTCGAGGAGGCGGTGAACGGCGCGCTCGAGAGCGACGCCGTCAAGCGGGCCCTGATCGAGGCGCTCGACAGCGAGCTCGTCGACGAGGTCTGGCTGCGCCTGCTCGCCAGCGACGAGACCCAGCGGCTGGTCGAGCGGATCGCCGAGGCCCCCGAGATCAGAGCCGCGATCAGCGCCCAGAGCGCCGGCTTCATCGAAGACATCGGTCACACCGTCGGCGCCGCGACGCGCAAGATCGACGACGCCCTCGAGCGTTCGGCGCGAAGGGTCTTTCGCCGCCCGCAGCGACCCGTCCCGACCGAGCGAGCCGGCGCTGTCACCCGGGCGCTGGCGCTCGGCCTCGACGTCCTGCTGGTCAATCTCGCATTCTCGGGCCTGGCCGCGATCACCGCCCTGGTCGTCTCCGCCTTCACGGGCGGAAATAGCGGCTCGAATGTTGCGCTGGTGTTCGGGACCACCGCATGGCTGATGCTCAATAGCCTCTACCTGGTCGGATTCTGGTCGCTCGCAGGCCAGACCCTCGGCATGCGCTTTCTCGGGATCAGGCTCGCGGTCGAGGGCCAGGGGCTCCCTGTGAGGAAATCGGTCCGCCGGCTGATCGGCCTCGGCCTCGGCTTCCTCACGCTCGGCATCGGCTTCCTCGGGATCCTCTTCGACGAACGCCGGCGTGGATGGCAGGACCGGATGGCGGGCGTCGACGTCCTCTACGAGCAGCGTGGGCAGGCGCCCTGGTCGCGCCTCGAGGCCACGGGCCCGGATGCGGTTGGGGCCTCGGACGCGACGAAGGCCCCGGATCCCCGGGGCCTTCGTCCACAGCGAGCTGCCGGTTCCTGACGTCAGGCGTTGGGCGAGCCTTCGGGCCCCTCGGCGAGCTTGTAGATGATGATGATCCCGAGGGCGAAGATCGCCAGCGACCAGAACGGGTAGGCCGGGATCGAGAGCAGCGCCCCGATCGAGTTCAGCGAGGCGACGAAGATCCCGAACCAGCGGCCGAATTCGCCGCCCGAGAAGAGCGAGAAGGCGGCGACGAGCTCGAGCACGCCGATGATCAGGAGGATCCAGCCCCAGGTGTGGAGCCCGCTGAGGATGTAGGTGGCGTTTTCGGTGAAGAACTTGGAGTCGCCGATCGCGGCGATGCCGTAAATGATGTTCAGCACGCCGGCGACCAGCAGCAGCACGCCGGCGAAGACCCACCAGCCGCTGATCAGACCACTGTCATCGTTCATGTGAGTAACCCTTTCGTGAGCAATATGGCGGGACTTTGACGATGGTATGCCGCCCCTTCGCGACCGGACCTGCCTTTCCTTCCAATCGCAGCCGAGACGAGCAATTAGCGAACCTTTTCGTGCATTTGGCAGTATTCCCCGGCGATGGGGGGTAGCGATGGGTAACGCCATGGGGACGCCGATCGGGCGGGCGATGTCGGCGATGCTGCTGGTCGGCGCGCTGACGCTGGTGGTGCCCGCGATCGCCTCCGCGACCCGGGTGGTCGAATTGGGGGGCAAATCGCTGCGCGGCACCCTCGCCCCGGTCACCGTCCACGGTCGTGCCCCGCGACGGGCCCGGAGAGCCTCGGCCTCGAGCCTGCGCGTTCTCGACGGGAGCGAGGTCGGCACCAGGACCAATGGGAAAATCCTCGGCGTAGACCCGAAGGAGGGCGACTACACGTGCTCCGGGACCGCGATCAACACGCCGAGCAAATCGATCGTCCTCACGGCCGGCCACTGCGTCGTGCTCGAAGGGGTCACCTCAAGCCGGATCTCGTTCGTGCCCGCGTACGGCCACGGCGTCCGGCCCTTCGGCAGCTTCACCGTCTCCTCGGTCTTCGTGATGCCGCAGTGGCGCCACGGCGAAAATCCGGACTTCGACGTCGCCGCCCTGAAGGTCGAACCGAACCACCTCGGCGACCTCACCGACGTCGTCGGGGCGCGGGGATTCGCGTCCCAGCGCTCGCGCTCGGCGGATTTCGACATCTACGGCTACCCGGCGGCCGCCCTGAAAGGGGAAGAAATGCGCAGCTGCCAGGCCCACGGGCTCGGCAGTGACCCGCTCACCTTCCCGTTCATCGGCCCGCCGACGATCCCGAGTGCCTGCGATATGGCCGCCGGCTCGAGCGGCGGCGCCTGGCTATTCGAAGGCGACTACGTCGACGGGGTGACGAGCTACGGCTACGCGAACCGGCCCGACCTGCTCTATTCCCCGTACTTCGGCGCGGCGATCGGCGGCTTCCTCAAAGCGCTCCCCTAGTACTGCGGGCCGAGCAGGTCGGTCCCGAGCGAGCTCGTCTTCTGGCTCGCGGCTTCCGCGAGCGGCGTCAGCCCGAACAGTTCCTCGATCGACCGCAGCAGTGAGTAGGGGGTGAAATCGCCCTCGCGGGTGCCGCCAGGGGTGACGTAGCGGGAGACGAGCAGCGCCCCGACCTTCAGCGGGTCGGTGCCGGCGGCCGGCGCGGAGGCGGATTCCGGAGAGGAGAGGCCGTTGAAGGCGATCACGAGCATGCCTTCGCGGCCGATCGCCTTCGAGGCGAGGATCTTCGGGACCCACGTGGCGAGGAACGCATCGCCGGCGGCGGCCCCGGCAGGCGGTCCTGGCGGGCATTGGCCGGCAAGGCCGGAGTGGCACAGGTCGGAGCGACGAAGGCGAACTGCGGAGTGGTCTCCAGCTTGTGCAGGTCCTTCGGCAGCTGTTCGAGCGGCATGTCGTTCGTCGCGCAATCGCCGAGGTCGAGTAGCGAGTGGAAGTAGACGAAGGGGTTGAGCCGCCCGGCGGCGGTTCATCCGGCTCGTCGGGCTGGGGTTGGATGCTCGCCACGGTCATGACCAAGGGCGGCCACACTGGTGCGGTCCAGTACGCCGGGGCCGAAAAAGTCAGCTTCAAGCTGTTCAACTGGAATCTCTCGGTCGAGGCCTATCCGCAGCCCGAAGAAGCGCTCGAAGAAACGAGCCCCAGCGGGTCCGGGGCCGCCTCCAAATAGGCGTCCCGCCCCGGGACCGCGCCGGCGTTTACTCGGCGCGGTCCCGGCCGGGGTGGGAGGGGCTGCCGGGGATCCGCATCCGCTAACGGCCCGGGCGCCGCAGCGAGTCCCCGAGAATCAGCCGTGCCCGGTAGTAGAGCGCCTCGTCCACCGGTGCAGCACCCGGGCGGCGATCGGCGCGGCTGGCACGGTTTTGTGCCGTCCCCGCCGGGATCTCATCTCGGACCAGGCCGGTGAGCCGCCCCCGCGAGGTGAAGGTGGTTCCGTCCTTCGAGCTCATGGCCTCTGCTCCTTTTCATCTTTGTTTACAAACTAAATCAAGAATATACCCGATCAAACGGGTAACAGGGTCGGGATGGCGGATCTGCTGCTCGGGCCACTTCTGCGTTACGTCTCCGAGACCGAGGCCACGGTCTGGGTCGAGACCAGCGAACCGTGCGAGGTGCGGATACTTGGAAGGCGCGAGCGAACGTTCTCCGTCGCCGGCCATCACTACGCGCTCGTCCAGATCGACGGGCTCGATCGGAGCGGGTTCTACGAGTACGACGTCAGTCTCGACGGCCAGTGGCGATGGCCGCCGCGGGGGAGCGACCTGCCGCCGAGCGTGATCCGCACGCTGAGCCCGGGCGAGCCGCTGGACATCTGCTTCGGCTCCTGCCGGGTCGCGTTCCCGCACGAGCGCCCCTACACGCTGACCAAGGACGAGGACGAGGATGGGCACGAGCTCGATGCCCTCCACGTCCTCGCTGAGCAGATGGCCCGCGACGATCGCGACAACTGGCCCGAGCTCCTCTTCCTGCTCGGCGACCAGGTCTACGTCGACGAGGGCTCGCCCCGTACGCGGGAGCGAATCCGGGCCCGCCGCGACACCTCGGAGCCCCCGGGCGAGGAGGTGACCGACTTCGAGGAGTACACCTGGCTCTACCGAGAGTCCTGGGAGGACCCGATGATCCGCTGGCTGTTCTCGACCGTCTCGCTCTCGATGGCCTGGGACGACCACGACATGAGCGACGACTGGAACATCTCGCGCTCCTGGCGCGAGGAGATGGACCGCAAGGCGTGGTGGCACGAGCGCGCGGTCGGCGGGATCATGACCTACTGGATCTACCAGTTCATCGGCAACCTCTCGCCGCGGGAGTTGGCCGAGAACGACCTGTACTCCAAGGTGCGGGGAAACCCCGACGCGACCGGCGCCCTCCGCGAGTGGGCGCGGGAGATCGACACCACCGGGTCAGGGCAGCGCTGGAGCTTCCACCGTGACATCGGCGGAGTGCGGGCGCTTTTCGTCGACTCCCGAGCCGCCCGGGTCCTGACCGAGGATCGCCGCGCGATGTGCGACGAGGAAACCTGGGACTGGATCGTCGAGCACGCCGAGGGCGATTTCGACCACCTGCTGATCGGGACCACGGTCCCGTTCCTGCTCTCACCCGCGTTCCACCACCTCGAGGCCTGGAACGAGCGCCTCTGCGACGGTGCCTGGGGCGGGGTGGCGGCGCGCCAGGGCGAGCGGCTGCGGCGCGCGGTCGACTTCGACCACTGGGCGGCCTTCCAATACTCGTTCGGCCGGCTGCGGGAGCTGATCGAGGAGGTCGGCTCCGGGCGGCGGGGAGAGGCGCCGGCCTCGATCGTCGTCCTCTCCGGCGACGTCCACCACGCCTACCTCAGCGAGGTCGAGTTCGGGCCCGGCGCGGGAGTGGGGAGCAGGGTCTACCAGGCCGTCTGCTCGCCGTACCGGAACCCGCTCGACAGCAAAGAGCGGCGAGTCGTCCGGGCCGGGTTCTCCCATTGGCTGACCGCGATCGCGCGCGGGCTGGCGCGCCTGGCGCGCGCTCCCGACCCACAGATCCGCTGGAGCACCCCCGAGGGGCCCTACTTCGACAACCAGGTGGCGACGATCAGGCTCGACGGTCGCGAGGCCTCGATGCGCCTCGACAAGACGGTCGCGGGCGAGGAGGACCAGAGCGCGCTGGAGAAGACGTTCGAGCGCCCGCTAACCTGACGGGCGAGATGGGGCGGGGCGCCACCCGGCAAGAAGGCGCCCCGCCCCGTCGCCGCTTCAGGCGGCTGCAGAGACCTCTGCGTCGCCGCCGCCCTCTGCACCCTGGGGAGTCGAGGCCCCGGGGTCGCCGGGCGATGACGAATCACCGCTGAAGTTCTTGGTCTGGACCGGCCGCAGGTAGACGATCTGCTTCTCCCGCAGTTCCAGCTTCTGGAGCTCGGAGCGGGTCAGCTGCGCCCAGACCTCGGAGCCGTCAGCGAGCGTGAACTCGACCCGGATCTCGAAGCCGAGGGCGACGATCCGCTGCACCATCGCCTCCTCGGTCCGCTCGTCGGGGTCGAGGACGACCTCCATGTCGTGCGGCCGCACGAACTGCTCGCCGAGGCGGTTGACCTCGCCGACGAAGCTCATCACGAACTCGTTGGCGGGGTGGTCGTAGAGGTCGTCGGCGCTGCCCGACTGTTCGACCCGGCCTTCGTTCATCACCACCAGCTGCTCGGCGACGTCCATCGCCTCCTCCTGGTCGTGGGTGACGAAGATCGTCGTCACGTGCATCTCGTCGTGGAGGCGGCGCAGCCAGGTCCGCAGGTCCTTGCGGACCCTCGCGTCGAGGGCGCCGAACGGCTCGTCCAGCAACAGAACCTGCGGCTGCACGGCGAGCGCCCGGGCCAGGGCCATGCGCTGGCGCTGGCCTCCGGAGAGCTGGGAAGGGAAACGCCCGGCGAGCCCGTCGAGCTGGACCAGCTGCAGCAGCTCGTGGACGCGGTTGGAGACCTCGGGTTTCTTCCACTTGCGGATCTTGAGCCCGAAGGCGACGTTCTCGTAGACGGTCATGTGCTTGAACGCCGCGTAGTGCTGGAAGACGAAGCCGACGCCCCGCTTCTGCGCCGGCTTCTCGGTCGCGTTCTCGCCGTTGATCGTGACGACGCCCCCCTCGAGCTCCTCGAGCCCGGCGATCGCCCGCAGCAGCGTCGACTTACCGCTGCCGCTGGGGCCCAGCAGGGCGGTCAGCGAGCCGTCGGGAACATCAATGGATACGTCATCGAGCGCCTGAAAGTCCCCGAAGCGCTTACTTGCTCCCTCGACTGAGATTCCCATCAGGCGTCCTCCTTTCGTTTGAGCAGGTTCATTCCGAACAGGGTCAGAAGTGCGAGCAGGGCGAGCACCAGCGATGCGCCGTAGGCGCCGGGGAAGCTGTAGTTCTCGAACTGCTTCTGGACGAAGAGCGGCAGGGTTTCGGTCTCGCCGGTGCGCGAGCCGGAGACGATCGTCACCGCGCCGAACTCACCGAGCACCCGGGCCGTCGTCAAGACGACGCCGTAGGCAACGCCCCAGCGGATCGATGGCAGGGTTATCCGCCAGAAGGTCTGCCAGCCGTTGGCGCCGAGCGTGGAGGCGGCCATCTCCTGGTCGGTACCGATCTCCTGAAGGACCGGGACCGTCTCTCGGACCACGAATGGAACCGAAACGAAGATGCTCGCCAGGACCATCCCCGGGACTGAGAAGAGGACCTGGATCCCGGCTTCGGCGAGGGTCGGGCCGAGCCAGCCGTCCGTGCCGTAGAGCAGGAACAGCGAGAGCCCGATCACCACCGGGGAGATCGCGAAGGGCAGATTGATGATCGCGTCGATCAGCGCGTTGGCCCGCGTCCGGTGGCGGACCAGCAGCAGCGCGCAGCCGATCCCGAAAATGGTGTTGAGCGGCACCGCGATCACGACCATCAGGAGGCTCAGCTTCAGAGCGTGCAGGCCGTCGGGCGAGGTGATCGCGTCAAGTGGCGGGCCGATCCCCTTTTCGAACGTTTTGTAGAAGATCATCCCGAGCGGGATCAACAGCAGCAGGGTCAGGTAGCCGAGTCCGGCGATTCGCAGTCCCCAGCGGCCTGCGGCCGAGCTACTCATCGCCTGCCTCCTTCGGCTCGGTGAAGTGCTCACCGCTGATCGGCATCACGGTCAGGCCATCGCCACTCGAGCGTTCATGGCGGCCGGCCCAGCGCTGGATCAACGAGACGACCCCGAGCAGCAGAAGCGAGGTCAGGAGCAGCACCACTGAGACCGCCGAGGCGCCGGTGTTGTTGCCCGACTCGATCTGTTGGCGGATGAAGACCGATGCGACCATCGTCTGCGGCAGGGTCCCGGCGAAGATCAGGACCGAGCCGAACTCGCCGAGGGCCCGCGCAAAGGCGAGCGCGACGCCGGCCGCGAGGCCGGGGAGGAGGTTGGGGAAGATGATCTTGCGGAAGATCGTCAGGTTCCTGGCGCCCAAGGAGGCCGCGGCGGCCTCCATCTCGCGGTCCATCTCGAGCAGCAGCGGCTGAACCGCGCGGACGACGAATGGCAGGGTGACGAACATCAGCGCGACGACGATCGCGGTGCGGGTGAGCGCGATGTGTATCCCGAACGGGCTGTCGGGCCCGTAGAGCGCCAGCAGGGTGAGGCTGGCGACGATCGTCGGCAACGCGAAGGGCAGGTCGATGACCGCGTTCACCAGCCTCTTGCCGGGAAACTCGTCGCGAACCAGGATCCAGGCGAGGATCGTGCCGAAGATCGCGTTGAGGACGACGACGATCAACGAGCAGATCACGGTGAGCTCGAGCGCCGACTTCGCCAGTGGCGAGGTCACCTGGTCCCAGAAGGTGCCGATGCCACCGGAGAACGCTTCGCCGGCGACGGCGGCCAGCGGCAGCAGCACGATCACGCTCAGATAGAGCACGACCGTGCCGGTGCCGAGGCCGACTCCGATCCCCGGGAGGCGAACTCGACTTCCCCCCGCTGGTCTCGGAAATGTTGTTGCCCGGTGCGCCTCCATCAGCCGGAGGTGGAGACCCCGAGTTCACCCTCGATCTTCGCGACCGAGCCGGTTTCTTCGTCAAAGAAATCGTCGTTGACCTTGCCCCAGCCGCCGAACTGGCTGATCTTGAACAGCTTCGACGGGGTCGGGAACTGCTTCGGGTCGACCAGCTTCGGATTGACCGGGCGGTAGCCGTTTTCGGCCCAGATTTCCTGGCCTTCGTCAGACCAGAGGAAATTGAGGAAATCTTCCGCCGCCGGCTTGGTCGCGTCTTCGGTGACTGCGATCGGCGTTTCGATCAGGATGGTCGAGTCAGGGACGACGTATTCGACGTCTTCGCCTTCGTTTTCGGCCTTGATCGCCTCGTTCTCGTAGCTGAGCAGCACGTCGCCCTCGCCCTGGGTGAAGGCCGACATCGCGTCACGGGCGCTGCCCGGCTGCGCCTTCGTCTTTTCCAGCAGCGCCTTGACGCCTTCGAGTGCCTGGTCAGGGGAGTTGCCCTCGTTGATCAGCGTCCCGTAGACCGCCATGATGTTCCAGCGCGCCGACCCGGAGCTGAACGGGTTCGGGGTGACCACCTCGACGTCCTTGCTGAGCACGTCGTCGAAGCTCTTGATCCCCTTCGGGTTGCCCTTGCGAACGGTGAGCACGACCACGGAATCGGTGGCGATGCCCTTGTACTGGTTGTTCTCCCAATTCTTGGAGACGAGTTCGCCTTCTTCGACAAGCCGTTCCATGTCGCCGGCCTGCGAGAAGTGGACGATCGAGGCGGGCTGCCCGGCGACGACAGCGCGGCTCTGGTCGCCGGAGGCGCCGAAGGAGTTGCTGAAGCTGACGCCGCTGCCCTCGGAGGTTCTTTCGAAGGCCGGCTCGAGCGAATCCTGGTAGACGGATTCCGGGGTGGAGTAGCCGACCACGTCGACCTTGCCGCCGGATCCCGAGCCGGCCCCGGTCGCGGAGTCGCCTCCGCCGCAACCCGCGACGATCAGCGCCGAGGCGAGGGCCAGCATTGCAGCGAGGAGGCCGGTGCTGGCGATGCGATGCCGGGTCAACCTGCGAGCTCTGTTAGTAGACAACGTTCTTACCTTTCTTTACAGCTTAGTTTCTTGACTAACTTAGTCCAGAGAGAGAGCGCGGCAGAGTAGCAGAAAGTCGATCGGAAAAGTGGTGATTCGGAATCTCGCGGCCCGAATAGACTCAGCGGCGATGAGCGGAGGGGACGTGGTGCGGACGCCGGACGAGGCACTCCAGGGCCTCCCGGATTTCCCGTTCGAGTCGAGCTACCACGAGCGCGACGGGCTGCGGCTCGCCTACCTCGACGAGGGCGAGGGGGACCCGGTCGTCTTCTTCCACGGTGAGCCGACCTGGTCGTTCCTCTGGCGCAAGGTGATCCCGCCTGTGCGCGACGCCGGATTTCGGTGCATCGCACCCGACTACGCCGGGTTCGGTCGCTCCGACAAGCCCACCGACGTCGGCTGGTACACCTACGATCGCCACGTCGAGCTGATGTCGGCGCTGCTCGAGGAGCTCGACATCCGCGACGCGACCGCCGTCGTCCATGACTGGGGCGGGCCGATCGGGCTGCGGCTCGCGGTCGAGTACCCGGAGCGGTTCTCGCGGCTTGTCGTCATGGAGACCGGCCCGTTTACCGGCCACCAGCGGATGAGCGACAACTGGCACAAATTCCGCAAATTCGTGGAAGGCAACGAGGATCTCCCGGTCGGGTTCCTCCTTCGCGCCGGCTGCAAGCAGGATCCGGGCGACGATGTGGTCGCCGCCTACGAGGCGCCGTTCCCGAGCCAGGAGTCCAAGGCCGGGGCGAGGGCGTTCCCGCTGTTGATCCCCACCGAGCCCGATGCCCCCGGCGCCGCCGAGGGGAGACGCGTGGCGGAGGGCCTACGCGAGGACGAGCGGCCGGCCCTGCTGCTCTGGGCCGACTCGGATCTCGCCCTGCCGTTCGCGGTCGCGGAACAGATATCGAGCCGGCTCAACTTCCCGGCGCCGCGGAAGATCGAGAACTCGGGTCACTACCTCCAGGAGGACGCCGGCGCCGAGATCGGCGCGATCATCGCCGAGTGGCTCTGAGGTCCGGGCGGGGCTAGGGCTCGGGCCGCGAGCGCTGGCGCCGCACGACCTCGCCCAGGTCATCGCGCGGGTGGTCGGCGAGGAGGCGGACCCGCCGCGGCGGCCCGTCGTCCTCGACCCAGGTGACGGTCCCCGGCCAGTAGGGGCCGGGCGGCGTCCCGGGATGGTGGAAGGCCGAGGCGAAGATCCAACTGCCGGTGTTGTGGAGCGAGCCGCCGCCGCGGAGCGGCCACTCGCCCTCCTCCTCGCCGGGCCCGCCGCGATGGGTGTGGCCGGTGATCAGGTGCCCGCCGCCGATGCCGAGCCGCTCGGCGAGATCGGTCGCGGCGTCTACTCCGCTGGCGGCGATCGCCCCCGGGGAGAGGACCGGCTCGAAGTCGGAATGCAGGAGCCGGTTGACGCCCCAGATCGAGGCCGGGACGCCGGACCCGATCGCGGCGTTGCGAACGGCGCGCCTGACCCGGCCACCGGCCCGATTGCGGCCCGATATCGCCCGCCACGCCCGCTCGGAGGGCCGGGTCGCCCGCTGCGCCAGCTCGGACTGGGCGAGCGAGTAGGAGAGCCCATAGAGCGGGCGCAGGACCCGCTCGTAGTCGATCGGCATCGCGGAATCGGGCACCTGACCGAAGGCCCGCATCACCGCCGCAGCCGCGATGCACTCGAGTCGGGGGAGGGTCATGTGGCAGTCCATGTAGTGGCCGTGGGTCGCGTAGACGTCTTCGCGCAGCCAGATCCCTGGGTAGGCGAGGTCGAGCGCCGCCGGCCCGAGCCAGCCGGCGATCTCCCGCGCCGGGTCGGACCGAGGGGCCGCGTGCTGCTCGAGCCCCAGCGGCCGGCCGGCGAGGGCCAGTTCCTCGAGCAGGGGCTCGGCGAGGCGGTGATCGTGGTTGCCGGGCACCAGCACGATGTGCCGGCCCGCCATCGCCGCCCCCACGTCCTCGAAGAAGGGCCGGCCGGCCTCGAGCGCAGCCGCAAGCGGCTGTTCCCGCAGCTCGAAGACGTCGCCGAGCAGGACCAGGCGGTCGGCGGTCCCGATCTCCTTGAGCAGCGGTCGGCGGACCTCTGCGTCGCGGGCGACGTCCTCGCCGAAGGCGTTGCCGAGGTGCAGGTCGGAGACGATCGCCGTGCGCATCGGGGGAACTTAGCCGCTGGCCAGGCGATTCCGGCGGCTACCATCATGTGATGAACGGACTCGGCGAGGAGCGCCTCGCGCCCGCGAACGGGATCGAGCTCGCCTACCAGGAGGCCGGCGACCCGGCGGCCGAGTCGATCCTGATGATCATGGGGCTCGGCACCCAGATGCTCGCCTGGGACGAGGAGCTGTGTTCGATGCTGGCCGAGCGCGGCTTCAGGGTGATCAGGTTCGACAATCGTGACATCGGCCACTCGACGATGATCGACGCGGCGGGGATGCCGAACCGGATCGACATGATGCGGGGCCGTCGCGATCGCGCTCCCTACCTGCTCTCCGACATGGCCGACGACGCGTTCGGCCTGATGGACCATCTTGGAATCGAGTCCGCGCACGTCGTCGGCGCCTCGATGGGCGGGATGATCGGCCAGACGATGGCGATCGAGGGTCCGGAGCGGGTCCGCTCGCTGGTCTCGATGATGTCGACCACCGGCAACCGCAGGCTCGGCTGGCCCCACCTGCGGGCGCTCCCGATCCTCTTCGCCGACTATCCGCGCAGTCGCGAGGGCTACATCCGGCGCGCCGCCCGCACCTTCGAGGTGATCGGATCGCCCGGTTTCCCGCGCGATCCCCAGCGCCTCGCGGATCTGGCGGGTGGGATGTGGGACCGCTCCCACAACCCGGCGGGCGTGCTCCGCCAGATGTACGCGGTCACGGCCTCGGGGGACCGAACTCCGGCGCTGCGCCGGCTGCGGCTGCCGGCGACCGTGCTCCACGGCACCGCCGACCGGCTGGTCAGGCCGGCCGGAGGGCGGGCGACCGCGGCGGCGATCCCGGGGGCGCGGCTGCGGATGTTCGAGGGCATGGGGCACGACCTGCCGCGCCAGCTCTGGCCCGAGTACGTCGAGGAGATCGCGGCGACCGCCGAGCGCGCATCCGGCGCCACCGGTGCCGAGTCCGCCCTTCATCCCGCATAGCGTCGAGTGCGGCTGAAAGGAGTCGAACCTTCACGGGCGTGAGCCCACACGGACCTGAACCGTGCGCGTCTACCAGTTCCGCCACAGCCGCGCGGAGCAGGCAATGTACCGGTTGGGGCATCGCTAGAATGCCCCACCCACGCCGCTATCGTCTAGGGGACTAGGACGCCGGATTCTCAGTCCGGAAACCGGGGTTCGAATCCCCGTAGCGGTACTCAAATGCAGAGCCAAATGTGCCGTCCGAGAGGGCGGCGTTTTGGGTCAGAGGGCAACTGATAGGGCAACGCGCCAGCGCGAGCCGCCTCGGCTCGGTGCCGATCTGCCATAGCTTGCCTTCGTGTCCGAGGGCCTCACAAAGCGCAGCGAAGAGCTCAAGGAGCGGATGGAGCAGCCGCCCCGCAGATTCTCGGCGACGCCCACGGCTCTGGAGATGATGTCCGAGGACGCCAAGTTCGCGCTCGGGTTCTGAGACGGCACTAGCAAGCGGAACGCGGCTCCCGAGAGGGGGCCGTCTTCCGTAGGTGGGCAACGGATTGGGCAACACGAGCGGCGTCCCGAACCCGACTGAGTCACGCGGCCTGGCCTCGGGGAGGATGATCCGTCGCCCCAGGGCTCAAAAGCGGGAATGCACGGCGGTCGCACCCCTGCGAGGAGGAGAAGGCGCCGCCCAGACGGTCGGGGTGTACTCGGCTGGGGGCCGAGCGGTCACCGGTTCTAATCCGGCCTCCCCGAACAATTAGAGCCCGCCTGGAGTCGGTGGTAATGCGTCCCCTCGCGTCCCCGCGTCCCCGCGTCCCTAGGGCCATCAGCCGTCTCGATATTCAGGAAACCGAGGAATCCACAGGAAGGACTCCCGTCTAAAATGGAGAGATATCTGTAAGGGGGGTTCAGTCGCCACTCCCTCCCCTCGCTATTCGAACCGCGGTTTGCCGTTGAGCGCGAGAGTCTGATTGGCGTAGCGGCCATCTCCGGTCACCTCCTGGCCCATCCACTCAGGCGGGTGAAAGGCGCCGCTGTCGTCCTCTGAGCGGAACTCAACCTCGGCAACCACAAGACCCGCGAGATCGCCCGCGTAGACGTCGACCTCGGCGAACAGACCTCCGTCCAGCGGCACGCGGTGCCGGCGCTTGCAAAGGCGCCGCGACGCAGTCAGGGGCCACAGCGCCTCGAACTGGCTTGGGGTGAGCCTCACCTCTGCCTCCTGCCGCACCTCACCGCTGCCCCGCTTGACCGTCAGCAGGTAGTCCTTGCCGATTCGCCGCAGTCGTACCTCAGCCTCCTCGGAGACCGCCAGGTATCCTTGCTCGATCCCCAGCGCAGGGTGGTCCGCGAGCCAAGCTGGCGGCTTGGCGAGGGTGAACTTGCGCTCGATCTCAAGGCTCATCGCGGAGCTCGAGCGTCTTGAAGAGCACGGATAGACGGGCAGGCCCAGGGCCGAGAAGACTCGCTCTCGTCGGGCGGAAGGATGGTGGATGACCGCCGGTCTCGGGCGGCAGGTCCCTGGGTGTCAAGGGGCTTACCAAGCGTGCAGCGCACGCATCCGCGACGCTTTCTTGAACTGATGCCCCTCCATCGTCGCGAGCATGTCAGTCAGTAGATGGACTGCATCGACGACGAACGGGCCCTTGTTCAGCAGCACGCACTCAGCACGCTCAGCCATCGCTGCATCAGTGATCTCGGCTCGCGCCCCGACCCCCTTGTGTACGAAGCGGTCGAAGACCTGAGTCGCCCAGATCACCGGGACGTGGGCCGACTCGCAGAGCCAGAGCATCTCCTCCTGGAGCTCGCCCATCCGTCGGTAGCCGACCTCGACCGCGAGGTCCCCGCGGGCGATCATCACCGCGAGAGGCTGTGTGCCCGCCGCCTGCACGATCAGCTCGGGCAGGTTACGAACCGCGAGCCGGGTCTCGATCTTGGCGACCAGCGTGATCGCCTCCGGGCGCTCGAGGCGTCTGGCGAGCTCGTCCTGAAGCAGCGCGATGTCGCCTGGGCGCTGAACGAAGGAGTAGCCGACCGCGTCCGCCAGCTCGGCGATCACGTCGAGGTCCTCGCGATCCTTGGCGGTAAGCGGTGTCACGCCTAGTTCGGTGTCGGGGAAGTTCATTCCCTTTTCAGAACGCAGCCGGGAGCCCTTGGGACGGGTGTCTGTGACGCGGAGGAGCGCCCCCTCGCGGCGCATCTCCTCGACGACCATGCCCAGTCTCCCCTCATCCACCCAAACCGAATGGCCTGGCGCCAGGCGCTCGAAAACCTCGGCAAGTGAGCACTCGAAGGCAACCGGGAATTGGCCGGGAGAGGGCGGTGTCGAGGACGTCATCAGGACTTGATCACCTGGTTGCAAGCGGACCGCCCCAGGTGCCACCACATTGCTGGTGCGGGCGCGCGGACCGGTGAGGTCCATGCAGACGCGGCAGGACCGCCCCAGTTCCGTCTCGGCGCGGCGGATGTGCCCGACCATCGACCTCCAGGCCTCGGCGTCGTCGTGGGCGCAGTTGATGCGACAGACGTCGGTCCCACTTCCCAGGAAGCGGCGAACAAGCTCGAAATCGGAGGCTGCCTCCGAGGGGAGGGTCACCATGATGCGAACCCCGCGCTGGATAGGGGTGGGGCCGAGCGCCGCCTCGGTGTTGTCACGCAGGTGAACGTGTCCCGCGAAGAAATCTACGGGGCTGGGCTCGCTGTCGGGCGCGGGCGAGGTTGGGTCGAACCTGGCCAGGGCGTCGATCACCGCGTCGAGGTTCTCCATGACGCGCGCCTCGCAGCGACCGAGCGAGGAGAGTCCCCAGGGCATCAGCTCGAGCTGAAGCTCGCGCAGCTCGTGACGTCGCAGGGCTATGTAGTGGGCGAGGTTGCGGGCACTCGGCAGGTAGCCGGCGCGCTTGATCCGAGGTCGCCAGCGCTCAAACAGCTGACTCCCCTCGGCGACGACCTCCTCCCGCAACTGTTCCAGAGCGCCGCGAAGCAGCTCTGAGCTTCGCGGTTTGGTAGCTGTGGCAGTGCTGTTCACGAGTCCCTCGCCCGCAGCCGGGGGGAACTTCTCCAGCGCCTCCAGCTCGAAGCGGAGCAGCTCCACCACGCGGCTACTCGGGATCGTCTCCTCGAGCATGGCGAGCGACCTACGGTAGCGGTGCAGCCTGACCTCGGCCTCCTGCCCCGGCAAGCCTCCAGCCAAGAGGGCACGGAGCTCTCGCGCCTTCGAGACCTTGTCCGCGGCGTAGACCACCTGGGCATAGCCGCCGGCACGGCGAACCCTCTCGCGGACCTCGTCCTTGCGCGCCTCCACGTCCGGGAGCGTTGGGTCGTCGCTGACGGCGGCCACCAGCTCGGCAACCTGTGGGCCGAAGTGTGCCTCGAGCTCTGAGCGCACGGCATCGGTGTCCTCCAGGACATCGTGCAGGACGGCGGCCGCGACGACATTGTCGGGGTAGTGGGAGCGGTCCAGCAGCGATGCCACCTCCAGCGGGTGAAGGACAAAGGAGGCTCCATCGGCCGCCCGGCGCTGCCCGGAGTGCCGCTCAAGGGCGAACTCGACGGCGGCGTGGGTGAGCGGCAGGTGGTGCGTGAAGGTGAGATCTGCGTCGCTCGCCGGCCAAGAGGTCACGCCAAGAGTCTGCGCCGGAGCGGCCACCGGGCTGTAAAGGGAATGTGAAGTGCGGAAAGACGATCCCGCTCGACTATCCGCCGGTGGTCGCGAGAGAGACAAACCGGGCCCGTCGTGGTAGCGCTCTGGTACCGACTGCTATGTCCGATACGTCCGATGCGTCCCGAAACGGGGACGTGAGGGATGCATGGGACGCGGTGGACGCATATGGCGCCTTAGTCCTCCGGCAGGGGGCCGAGTGGTCGCCGGTTCGAATCCGGTCGTCCACCCCTAAATATTCCCCGGAACCAGGGAGCCGACCCGTGCCGGCACGGGCGCGATGCGCGTTCATGTGCCTCAGCCTTAGCGCCGATGACTGCCGACCGCCGCCAGGTGACCCCCGTTGGAGCGGTTGCGCGTGGAATCGTTTCCGGCCTGGTCGGCACGGCGGCCTTTGACACGCTGTTGTTCGCCCGCTATCGCCGAGGTGGAGGCGCCGATAGCCCTTTCGAGTGGGAGTCGTCGGCGGGTGTGACGGATTGGGAGCGGGCGCCAGCTCCTGCGCATGTTGGCAAGCGCCTGGTGGAGGGACTCTTCCGCATCCAGCTTCAGCCCTCACGCGCCCTGAAGCGTTCCAACGGTACGACCCAGGTCACCTACGCCGGTCGGCCGCTGTACACCTTCATCGAAGACAAAAAGCCCGGTGAAGATACCGGCACCGGCGTCAAGGCATTCGGCGGCTCCTTCTTCCCGCTGCACTCGAACGGGAAGAAGGCGGGGCACTAAGCCCCCCTCCCCCCGAAGATGGCGAGCTAACGACGAATACCGGTCGGAGGTTCCCTGCCGGCTATCCCCTATCCCCCCCAACAAGCTGGGGGGATAGGAGATAGGGGCCTTCAAAACTGCCCCTACCCGGACACCTGCTGGGGGGACTCACCAGACTGTGCGACGACGGTCAGTTCAGCCGACCCGGGCTCGCGACCCAGCCCGGCTCAGTGGATTTTGCCAGAGATGAGGTCCTTGACCAGGGTGATCACGTGACTCAAGGAGATGCCGCCCTGCTGAGCGACGCCACCGGCTGACACCATCAACTCTGCGCCGCCGGGCGAGGGTCCGTACCCGACCACATTGATGTGCGTGGCCGAGGGCTCGCCGGCACAGATTGGGCCGGTGCGTACTTCCAGCGGCGCCGGTGCCGGCGCTTCTTCAGACCCACACGGCGGCAGTGATGCGCTTGTAGTCGTGCCTGTCACAAAGAACGCCTTCGTCCCGACTTTCAGCGCTCTGCTCACCACGCCGAACTGCGAGTGTTCCCTTGCGGCCGAGGACACGGCGTCGCGTTCGGCCACGGAGAACAGTTTCCTGCTCCACGGGACGATCTGGATTGCGAGCACAGGTTTGTAGTGCCCAGGCCTATGACCCGAAAAAGTGCATAAGTTGCCGACTTTCCTTTCGAACGTCAGCGGGCCGGTTCCCACCAGATTCGCGATTGCGCCGCGTGACAAAGCCGAGCAGTCCGGGATTCTCGGCGAGCTCATGTGAGACGCCGCCGCGAAGGGAGGGAGCGTGATCAACGCCGCAAGCATCACAAGCAGAACCCTCCTCGTGCTGCGCCTGCGTCTTATGGGCACCCGAGAGCCACAGCGTCGCATGCGGACCGAGAGTATCAGCGACCCGGGCGTGCGCAGCCACTACTCTTGTGCCCGCTCCGGAGAGGAGCAGAAGCGGCGCCCGAGCATCGGCGCGCTCCCCCTTGACCACGGAGACACTCACCCCTCTCCCGGATAGAACCCGAGGTCAGTCCTCCAATCCGGATCGCGCCTGTCGCGGGCGACTATGTCCCTTCGAAGCTCATCGGCACATCGCTTCAACGCTTCGGCGAGCCGGACAATCCAATCATTTTGTGGGAAGGCTTTGGCGAGCCGTCCAGCCATCGCTGCCCCGCGGCGCAAGCACAGCTCAACCCTCTCCACGAACGCGAGCGCCGGCCCCGGCTGGGGCCCCTCGGCAAGATCCTGAACCCCAAGGATCCTCCAGTCATCGTGAAAGAGCGCGTGGTGGTCCCGGCAGGTTGGCAGCGTGAAGGTGGGATCCAGGTAGTAGCCGTTAGAGAGATCACGACCGGTCGGGTGGTGACGCCAGCTCGCGGGAGCGCTGCAGTACACGCATTTGACGCTCATCCGAGTGCCTCCCGGTAGGCCTCGATCACGTCCAGGTCACCGGCGGCAGCGATCGCCTCAAGTCGGTCGGGGTCGGACTCGACCCGCCGACCCGCAACCTTCCGGCCGGCGATGCCGGCTAGCTCACTCTCACTCGCAGTCCCCTCGATGAAGCGGTACTGAACATCGAATATCTGCTGGGCACGATAGGCCGCATTGGAGCCGCGGACTGAGATGAACTCGACGCCGTCGCCGTCATCGAGAATGATCGCGCGCACCCGCAGCAGTCGGTCCCCGCGCTTGGGGAGGGTGACGCCGCCGCGCTTGGGCTCAAGTCCTTCTCTGCCCCACCAGTGCACGACCTGGATCGGGATCTGATTCTCGCGGGCGGCCTCCTCGACCGAGATTCCGCCGATCACGGGCGGCCCCCAAAACGTGCAGCGCATCCGAGCGGGCGTCACGAGCCCCGGCGGGCAGACGACCAAGATCACGCGGGCTGCGGATATTGGCCGAGAAGCGGCGCTGTTGGCCGTAGCTGCGAAAGCCCCGCGAACGGGCGAGTTGGTTGCGGCGGCGGTACTCGGCCTTGTAGTCGCGCTTGCGGCGGCTCATGGCCGTGCCTCCGCGATGTCACGGTCCCCACACGTCGTTGGGGGCGTGCGCTCGGCTGGCCCTTCAGGTCCAAGCCGGAGCGTCTTCGAGATGGCAGGCCGTCGATTGGCCTCCCGTTGCGTGTCCTTCATCGGACAGCACCTCCTGAGACCTGGTCCGAGACGATGGCCCCGCAAGGCACGCTGGTCGCGCTCGAAGCAAGTTCAGGTGTGGGGGGTGGTATTCGGCGTAGCCCCTCACCGCGCCGTCCTCAAGCCAAACTTCGGGAAGGACTTAGTTGTCCAAATAAGGCTAGCGTCAACATCGGATCCCATGGACTCCACCGAATCTGGCGAGCCCTCAGTGCCCAACCTACGCAAACGTCGGGGCTACATGCGCGAGACCTATCACCTGAAGGTCAACCAGCAGACCCTGCAGAGCAACTGGTCGCAGCATCGGAGCCAACGCCATCGCGAGTACAGAACGCTTCCCCAGGGCGGCTCCCATTTGGTCCGATGGACGGATCGGGTGGATGTCGTCTGCGGTGATTGTCGGCGGACCCTCGGCCACGTGGTCGCTTTTCGCACCGACGACACCTTCGGGATCGTCGAGGACACGGTGAGGTGGCAGCCAGATAAGACACGCAACCCCACGGTGCTGACCGGCGAGGGAAAGAAGCATCCGCCGTGGCTGTGGGTTGAGGGGGATTTACGGAAGGCCCGTGCCCACTTCTGGTGCCCGAAGTGTAGGCGCGAGGTGCTCCGCAATGCGCACCGGCTGGGAAAGGAAATCGTAGACGGAAGCCTGGGCGAGGTGGCCGTCAAATAACCCGCAACCGACATAGAATGGGTTAATCACACATCGCCCCCGCGACCGCGTCAACGGCCCGGGGGCATGGCACACGGAAATGAGGTCCGCATGCCCCCCAAGCCTAAGACCCCGCAGGGCCGCATCGAGGTGGCCGCCGGCTACGGGGTAAAGATCTACGTAGAGCGCGGTCACTTGGTCGTCCACGACGGCATCGGCCGCAAGCGCGAGACGCAGGCGCTTCAATCGCGCCACCTCAAAGCTCGACCGCCTAATCGTCCTCGGCCACAGCGGCTTCTTCTCTTTGGAGGCGACGCGCTGGGTCAAGGACGTCGGTGCCAGCTTCGTACAGATAGATGCTGACTCAAACGTCATCGCGATGAGCGTCTCAGAGTGGTACTCAAGCTCCCGCCATCTGCGCCGCGCCCAGGTGCTGGCAGCCGAGAGCGAGATCGGGCGGCGCCTGCTCACCCAGCTGTTGAAGGAGAAGCTGATCGAGCAGGCGCGGCTTGCCGATGAGCTTTTCGCCTATAGACCTGCGAAGGAGGGCCGTGATCGGCGCTCCCCAGATCCCCAGGGAGCCATCCTCGCCCAGGTCGCCGAGCTGGAACGCGCCAAGACGATGAACGAGCTGCGGGTTGCCGAGTCGATCGCCGGCCGTATCTACTGGCAGTGCTTTGCAAACGTTCCGATCCGCTTCGATCGACACTGGCGGGCAGATGTTCCCGAGCATTGGCATCGTGCGGGGCCGCGGACCTCGCCGGGTGACCGCAAGCGGGCAAAGAGGGCGCAGACGCCCAGCCACGCCCTCCTCAATTACATGTACGCCATCCTTCAGACTGAGGCGACGATCGCGGCACAGCGGATGGGGTTCGACCCGACCATCGGCCTGATGCATTCGGACAAGCGCTATCGGCCCTCGCTTGCTTCGGATCTGATGGAGCCCGTGCGGCCTGTCGCCGATCGGATCGCCTTGGAGCTACTCAGGGATCGCGAGTTCAGCCGGGGCGAGGTTGTCGAGACCCGCCAAGGCGTGTGCAGGCTCGGGGTCGGGCTGGCGCGGGAGCTAGGGCAGCACGCGCCCGCTTTGCGTGAGGCGGTCGGGCCCCATGCAGAGCGGTTGGCTCGGGGGCTGCTGAATGCGCCGGATCATCCGACGCCGTTGACAAGGCGCCGGCACCGGGCGAGTCCCACTTCCTCGTAATCAAATTGGGTCTCCAACCGCGGCCTGGACCTAGCCATCCCATCCGACATTCGTTACTGATCTCTGGCGCCTTGCAACTTGATCTCTTATCTGGTGGGTCTGCGAGTCTGATCAGATGGCATGGTCACTCGCGATCGTGGCATTCGCTCTGGTCGTGGTCGCAGCGATCTCACGGCGCTTAGCGGGCACCTCTCTAACGCCGACGATGATTTTTGTAGCGATCGGGCTGCTTGTCGGCCCTCACGTTCTCGACGGAATCGATATCGAGAGCACCAGCTCCCTCGCTAGGACTCTGGCCGAGGCGACGCTCGCTCTCGTCCTCTTCTCCGATGCGTCCCGTATCGACCTCGGGCAACTCCGCAGGAGTGTCGGCATTCCATCGCGTCTCCTCGGCATCGGCCTGCCCCTGACCATCGGGCTCGGGGCGGTCGTGGCCAGCCTGATCTTCAACCAGCTGACCGTCGGAGAGGCGGTGATCCTGGGGGTGATCCTGGCGCCTACCGATGCTGCCCTCGGCCAGGCAGTCGTGACCGAGCGTCGCGTTCCCGCGTCGATCCGTCAGGGACTCAATGTCGAGAGCGGGTTGAACGATGGGATCTGCGTTCCCCTGCTCTTCGCGGCCGTCGCAATCGCCGACGTCGAATCGAACATCGCCGGGGGCCGCGGGGCGATGAGCCTGCTGCTACAGGAGGTCGGGTACGGCGTCATCGGAGGGGTCCTGGCGGGAGCAGTCGTCGCTGTCGTGGTCGTTCAGGCCGGTCGTCGCGGCCTGATCGAGGCACATTGGAAACAGGTGATCCCTGCGGCCGGCGCTGCTCTCGCATACGGGATAGCCAACGCGCTCGACGGCTCGGGATTCATCGCCGCCTTCGTTGCGGGGATCGTCTTCCGTGCGCTGCTCGGCCGTGATCCCGATGAGCTGAACGACCTAACCGAGGAGGTCGGCGATCTCCTCAACGGAGCGACGTTTCTGATCTTTGGCGCCATCCTGCTCGGCCCGGCGCTGGGTGAGGTGAGCTGGGAACTTGCTCTTTACGCAGTCCTCAGCCTCACCCTGGTGCGGATGGTGCCCGTGGTGGTCGCCATGGTAGGGACTCGGACTCGGCCGCCGACCCTCGGATTTCTTGGCTGGTTCGGGCCCCGGGGCCTCGCGTCGATTGTCTTTGCCGTGATTGTCGTCGAGGAGTCCCAGCTTCCCCACGAGCACCTGATCACCCTGGCGATCTACCTCACGGTCGGCCTCTCGGTCTTCGCCCACGGAATCAGCGCCGCCCCGCTCGCCGAGCGATATGCAGATTGGTTCGAGAGCCATGCGCCCGGCAAGGCTCCAGAGATCGAGAGCGCCCCCGCCGAGGTCACGAGACCGCGAGGCCCCCGGGTCGCGGCTTCCAGCCAGTTGCGAGCTTGAGCGGGCGCCATTGACGAAATAGCGAGACCCGGGGCGGGGTCCCCTGGAGGAGCCCTCGCTTGGCTCCTTCACCTCTGTGCACGTTGCTCCGTTGAAGACGTCAATCCGCTTCGCTGTGGTGATGTGTCTTCAGACGCTCGCGTGTGCCCGGAGCCTCGGCCTTCTGCTTTATGTAGGCCTGGGCGATGGAGGTCAGCAGGGCGACGAGCACGCCGATGCCTAGGAGGATGTAGACGACCGTAAATATCTGGGTGCCTGCGGTGGTCGGGGAAAAATCCCCATACCCAACCGTGGTCAGCGTTATGACCGAGAAGTAGAACGCCTGAACGACCGTCCAGCCTTCGGTGAGCCAGTAGAAGACCGTCCCGGTGAGAATCAAGACTCCGGCGATAACCGGCAGCGCCCGAGTCTCAGGATCGCGTGCGACCTCGGCAATGGCGCGTATCAGATCCCGCAGCGCCCGCAAGAACGAAATCGAAAGCACGATGCTCGGTTTCGCCAGTTCGGCAGTCTTCCCTGCAAAGTAGACCTCTTCCTTAGTACTGGATCGCAGTGGGCCGAAACGTTGTCGACCTGCGCTAGATCACCCGACGGGGTAGAGGCGAGGTCGTTGAGACCCGCCAGGGAATCTGTCGGCTAGGCCCGGATCTAGCGTGGGAGTTCGGGCAGTGCAGCCCGGCCCTGCCCGGGGGTCGGTTCTCACACTGGGTGGCTCCCACGCGAGTTGTTGTGGGCCCCAAATCCCCAAGCTACCCGAACAGGACGATCGCGATGAAGAAGACGAGCACGATCTCGCTGACGATCCAGGAGTTCGCGTCCATCCAGTCGCGGACTTTCGGCAAGACGGCAGTCGCCCTCTGGGCCAGCACCAGGACGGCAAGGGCCGGCAGTGCAAGGAATAGCAGTGTGAGGAAGACAAAGGGCAGATCGTCCTTTTCCTCGATGCGCTCCGCAGACTCGGCGCCGCAGCATACGTAGTCTTCCAGCGGCTTGGTGGTGCCAACTACCGATCCAACCCCGGAACCGTGGTCTAGGCTAGCCTCACCAGCATGCGAACCTTCACGAGTCCAACTCGGCCCACCCTTTCCAATCCTTCGCGCGGCCTTGTAGTCACGGCATTGGCACTCGTGGCGATCGCCTTGGTCGCGGTCGGCTGTGGAAGCAGCAGCAAGCCGGAATATTGCTCGAATGTGAGCGACCTTGAAGGGTCGGTCGAAGAACTGAAGGGCGTTGAACTCCAAAGCGGGGCCCTCGCGACCCTGGAAGCCGACCTGAAGAAGGTCCAGACCAACGCCAACGAAGTTGTGTCGTCGGCGAAGCAGGACTTCCCGAGCCAGACCAGCGCCGTGAACACCTCGGTCTCAAGCCTCTCGACCGCGACGCAGGAACTGGCCGCAGCCCCGACGCCCCAGGAACTGCTGGTCCTCACCTCGAAGGTAAAAAGCGTCGCGGTCGCCGCAGAAGAACTGTCTAGCGCCACCGAATCAGCTTGCGAATAGGAAGCCGTCAGCTGGATGTCCAGCGACCAATCCGCAGGCTTAAAGGCGTGGCGCGGCCGATGAGGCGTCGGTTTGGTCGGCCGGTCCCTTCGCGGGCTCCGGGGCGCCAAAGGCTTACCAGCCCGGCGACCAGCGTGACGAGAAAGATCTGACCAAGCAGCATCTCGAGGACCGCGAAGGACTGGCCGAGCGTCCCCGCCGTAACCAGGTTGCCGTAGCTCGTTGTCGTCAGGGTGGTGTAGCTGAAGACGCTGGAGCCACGGCGATTTCTTCACCGGCGGGCCCAAGCGGTCGCTGAGCTGTCGGGTAGGTTGAACGAGTGAGCTCCGCCGACGCAAAGCCCGCCGACCAGTCGCCTCAATCGGCGGGGCACAAGAGTGGCAGACGGGCGACATGGCGCCGGCTAGCCCGGCTTGCCTACCGTGACCCCGAGCACGTTTGCGAGCGGCTGACGCTCTTCGGCTCCCAGCAACTCGGTGAGTCATCGCTGGAATGGGCGAAGCGTGCCCAGGAGGAGCAACCGGACGCTCCGCGCGCGCTGATCGCCGAGGATCTGCGCAAGGAGACCGCGCGCGTCGCTCGGGTCGATGGCGCGGTCGCCGGTACCCCCTTTCTTATTGCGCTCGTCCCCGGCTACCTCGCCTATCTCTGGCAGGAGGGGGTGATGGAGCGGCGGATGGCGGCGCTATATGGCCACGATCCTCGGGAGTTTGAGACCGGCGCGCGGGTGCTGGCGCTACGCGGTGTGCACCCGACGGCTGACGCCGCCCGCGAAGCCCTGCTCAAGGTGAGCGAGACCTCACTGCCGGAGAAGCCGACCGCTCGTCGCCCGTTACGCGTCTGGGTCCGCAGCATCTACCTTCTCTTGGTCTTTGGCGGATTCATCGGGGCCCGGACAGACGAGGGCGATAAGTACGCTCACTGGCGCCTGCGGGCCGTGCTCGGCTTCCTGATCGGGCTCGCGATTTGGGTCACCACCTGGGTGCTTCCCGTCAGCTTCATGATCGCGATGGCCTGGGGTTGTGAGAGTCACGCCCGAAAGCTCGGGAGCCGCACGCTGAGTTTCTACGGGGGTGAATCGGCCGGCACCGAGGCGGCTATTGCAGCCGCCGACCGCCAGGAGGACCGCGGGCGGACCCGGCGTGACCTGGTTCGGGGCCTCCTCATCGTTCTCTCCGTAGCAGTTCCGGTCGGGTTCGTGGCCTACGCCGACCATGTCCGCCAGAGCACCGGCGTGAATTGGCTTGGGGCTCTCGGCGCCCTGGTTGCAGCATCCCTCGTCATCGCCACAACAGTGGTCGCAAGTCGCCGCTAGGCGGGGTGCGGGGGCGGTGACAGTTGCGAGCCTTCGTCCGAAGGGGCCAGGACGAGGCGATCGATCAACGGCAGGAGGTTGAGTGGCGCTACCGCGCCCTCGGCATTGGGGTACGCCAGAAGATCGGTCAGCATTCGATCGGCCACCTGGACCCGGTTTTACGGTCGGCTTTGGCAAACACCAGCCTTTACCTCCGAGGCGTATATTCCCCTCATGCCAAGCGAGGAATCGGTTGTGATCGACGCGTGCACGATTCCCGATGGGCGGCAGCAGGAGGTCATCGAGAAGCTTCAGGCGATTCTTGATCAGATGAGTTTGCTCGATGGGTTTTTGGGCGGCGAGCTCTTTCTGAGCGCGGACGAAAAGACTGTGTTGTGCTACTCGCGGATGCGGACCGCGAGGGATCGCCAGGGGGTGGAAAACAACTCTGAGATGCTTGCAGCGTGGCAGGATCTGCAGGCGGTCGCCACTCCCCAGCGTAGAGCCTTCGAACTGATGCGGGTGTTCTACCCCCCGAGACAATCCCCCAAGAGCGACTTCGGCTCGGACGCGATATAGCGGTCGTGAAGCGGTGGAGTTGGTCGACCTCAAGGAGAGCGCGGGCTGGAATCCTCTGCTGACGGTCTCTCCCTGGTTTATTGACGCCGGCAAGGCTGAGAGCCGCGCAGGAGATTCGCGTAATTGGGCGACGGGTTTCTACGGATGCACTCAAGACCTCCGGGGGGGGGATTGACTCTGCATTGTCAGAGCGAATCCAAAGGCGACCAGTGCCGTGCCCGGAGCAGTGCTGTGCCCGACCGATCGCGTCACGAAACTCAACTCGATAAGGAGAAGCGATGAGCGACAACCCCGTATTCATCTATGCCGCAACCTACGCCGACCCCGCCGATGCTGAGGCGGATTACGAGGGCCTTCTGGAGCTGCATGCCGCAAAGCTAGTCGGCACCTACGACGTCGCCCTGGTGACCAAGGACGATGAGGGCAAGGTCCACCTCGAGAAGCATGAGAAGCCGACCCAGCACGGCGCCTGGGGGGGCATCGCCGTCGGAGCGGCGGTCGGGGTGCTGGCGGCACCGGCGGTCATCCCCGCGGCGTTGGTCGGCGGGGTCATCGGCGGCCTCGGTGGACACTTCAGGAAGGGCATCCCCAGAGACGACGCTAAGGAACTAGGAGACATGATCGAAGCGGGACAGGCAACGCTGTTCGTGATCGGGGAGTCGCGCCTCGAAGAGCAGCTCGACAAGGCTCTCACCCGCGCCGAAAAGTCGGTCGAGAAGGAAATCGACGTCGACCGAGAGGAGTTCAAGCGGGAACTCGATGAGGCAGAGAAAGAGTACGAAGCGAGCTAGCGGGAAACCCACGACCTGAAAATGGCGAGGGCAGCCCAGGCCCTCCGTCGCCCTGCCGCGGGATAGGGTCCCAGCCGGCCCTGCTGGGGCAAGCGGACCAGTAGCCTGGCCCTTGCGTGGTCCGGTGAGACGTCGAGGCGTAGCCAGCCCGGATTGGCAGGGGGCGGCCGCTCCTCGCCCTGCCGCTGGATGGGGGGCCTGGCTCGGCCGTTTGAGGGCCCATCCAGCCCGAGGCCCTGGCCAACCGATGGCTGGGATGGGCCGATCGGGGCCGGCGTGAAGCGCAGCGGGTCGGGAGGGCCTGAAGCGCAGCGCATTGTCGAGGCCCAGGGCTGGGTGGGGGCCCTGTCACGGCTATTCCCATTGAAGCCGTCTCTATCTGCTGGCGAACCCCGGCCGACCTCGGGGTTGTCACGGCTATTCGCGTTTCAGAGGCCTCTATCTCCCCTCCCGGACACCTGCTGGGGGGGATAGGAGATGGAGCAGGTCGTTTTGGCCCCTAACCCGGACACGGCCCCCAAAGATCGATCGCCCCCCGACCAACTCGGAAGCCAACTCGCCGCCAACCCTCACCGACCCCAAGGAACAACCCACCCCACCCGACCCGTGCATTGGCAGGGCCAGGGCCAGGGCTCGGCTCCGGACCGGCGCCCCCCTTGCCGTTCAAGCTGAGGAGGAATAGCGTCGTTGCGGAGCCTTGGCTCCTTCGGGTGGACAAGGCGGAAAGCCACAACCCCGGAGGGATAAATGAGAGAGAACCCGAAACTGCGCGAAAGGCTGACCTACGCCAACGTGATATCGACGCTATGCCTGTTCCTGCTCCTGGGAGGCGGTGCCTATGCCGCCACCAAGCTGCCAAAGAACAGCGTCGGCACCAAGCAGCTGAGGAAGAACGCGGTAACCGGGGCCAAAGTGAAGGACAAATCGCTAACCGGCAATGACATCAATACCTCAACTCTGGGTACGGTTCCAACCGCGGCACAGGCGACCGACGCCGCTGCACTTGCCGGCCTCGGCCCTGCCGCGTTCGAACGTTCCGGTCATCTGGTGCAGATCTCCGCCAGGATGGCCAACACCGATCCCGATCGGACCATCCTCCAGGCAGGCCCCTTCACGGTCACCGCGCACTGCGCGGCGGCTAACTCGCAGCAAAATTTCATCCGCGCCTTCCTGACCACGAGCGAGAACGACAGCGCCGTGCATGGAGTCAACACCTTCGGAGTAGAAGACGGCAACGCCGACCTAGACGTCGGGGTCCAGGAAACCATCGGCCAGTATCAGGAGGGCGGCACCCCGCCCAACCCTGCGGGGCCCTTCGAGGCGACCATGAACATGTTCTCGCCGAGCGGGACGAACGTCTTCGTCAGCTTGGCGCTCGGGACGCGGCTCTTCTCAGACACTGCGAGCCAGCGGACCGCATGCGTGTTCGCCGGCTACGCCGTGATGTCCTGATCTCAGCCTCGACTGGCTCAAACTGCGTGCCTTCGCCGCTGCACCCGACGCATGGGCCTGCTCAGTTAGACAAGATCGCCCAGCCCCCCTCCCGCGGCAGGGCGTCTGGATCCGGGGGGGTCAGTTGCGGCTCGGCGATCGTGCACGGCTGAGCGTCCGCATGGGCTGGGCGGATTCGAATCGCCGACCTCTCCAACAGACGGCCAGACGGAGGTACTCGGCCTTGGTGCCCAAGAGTAGGATGCGCTGGTGAAATCGCTTGCCGGACGCTGGCGACTGGCGCTCCTTCTGGGTTTGGCAGGCTTGGCCGTCCCGGCCACGGCCGGCGCTGCGACCTACTGCGTTCATCAGGGTGGTAGTTGCTCGGCGGGACAGACCGACGAGGGCGCGAACCTGCAGAAAGCACTCGACGAAGCGGGCAGCAGCTCGGGCAACACCGTCCTGATCGGCCCTGGTAACTACACCCACGAACACGGGTTCACCTTCAACCATGGCACCCCGGGGCCGGACGTGACGATCAGCGGCGCCGGCGCCGGGCAGACGATCCTCGAATCGACCAACGGCAAACCCGCTCCCGGATACGTCCTCTCCTTCGCCGCGAGCTCCTCCTCGACGCTCGCGGGCATGACCATCCACGTCCAAAACGGCGACGGCGGCGGCCTTGCCCTGAGCACCGCGACGGCCAACGGTATCGCGGTGGCGACCGACGCCGGAGGCGCCGGAGGCCAATCCGCCCTCTCCCCCTCCAATGGGGCGACCGTCGAGCACAGCACGATCCAGGGCGAGACCGACACCGGCTGCTGCCCGAGCGCGGTCTTCGACAACACCGAAGGTGAAGTCACCCTCCTCGACGACACCCTGATCGGCTTTTACGGGCTCGACATAGCAAGCCCCAGCGCCGAAGTGACGGCGCGCGACCTCCGCGCCCAAGCCCGCGTCGGCGTCCTCGTCACCGGCGGCTCCGCGACCGTTGACGACATACTCGCCGTGCTCAGCCCGGGATCGCTGTTCGCGAGCTTCGAGGCCTACCAAGGTGGCGTTCTCACCGTCCGCTCCGCCACCGTGATCGGCGTCGACGCGGCGCCGGATTCCAAGGGCCTGATGGTCTACGGCGCCGGCGCCGCCTCGAAACTGACCGTCGAGGACTCGATCGTGCGCGGCTTCCCGCTCGCCTGGGAACGCCTGATCAACGGTTCGGGTGGGACGGCGAGCCTGACGCTCGAAAACGACGACATCGCCGCCAGCGGCGCGAACAACGCCACCGGCAGCCCCAGCCAAGCCGCCAACATCGACCTCGATCCGCTCTTCGTCAACTCTGCCGCCGGCGACTACCACCTCCGCTTTGGCTCGCCGGCGATCGACAGCGGCGGCGCCTGCGCGAGCGTCTGCAAAGCGGTCCCCGACCTGGACGGCCTGATCCGCCCGATCGACGGCAACGGCGACGGCAGCGCGGTGCGGGACATGGGCGCCTACGAGTACGGGCACCGCGCTCCCACCGTGAGCGCTGCGGCGAGCAAGCCAAAGCCGTTCGCAAACACGGCGGACACCTTCGTCGCCACCGCAAGCGACCCCGATCCGGGCGATACGGTGAGCTTGAGCTGGACCTTCGACGACGGTGCCCACGTCAGCGGCGCCAGCGTAGTCCACGCCTTTGCCAAGCCCGGAGCTCACACCGCGACGGTGACCGCCACCGACTCCAGCGGCCTTTCGGCGACCGCCACGGTCACTGTGGACGTTCCTGGCGTGCCGAACACCAAGATCAGGAAGGCAAAGATCGTCGCCGCTAAGGGTGAGGCGATCTTCCGCTTCGACGCCGTAGGGGTCGCGAGCGGCTTCGAATGCGAGCTGCGCCGCCGTCACTCAGGCGCAAAGCCGAAGTTCAGGAGCTGCAGGTCACCGAAGACCTACAAGCACTTAAAGCCGGGTCAGTACACCTTCGAGGTGAGGGGGCTCAACCCCGCGGGCCACGACCCGACGCCGGCCAAGCGGGAGTTCCGGCTGAGGTAGCCCAGCCAGGAGATCTTCTGCGACCCTTGTATTGCTCGGTTCTGCTCTCACCCAACGACAAGTGGCTCAAATGGAGGGTGATTCCGTTGGATCTTTCCGCCCCGGCCAGCCCGCTGCGAGAACGCGCATGGACTACCTCGGCATGGCCGCGACCCGTGATGGCCTTGCGGATCACACCACTTTTTCGGCCAGCTCCGCTTGACCCCTCCCGCAGCTGCGGCTAGCGTCAATGCCGGACCTTGGCCCTTAGGTTGGGCGACGGCCGAAAGCCGCCAATCGAATGGAGGGCGATGATTCGCCGGAGAGTCACCTATGCGAACGTGATGGCCACGGTCGCCGTCTTCATTGCCCTTGGTGGGGCTAGCTACGCGGCCACCCAGCTGCCGAAGAACTCCGTCGGCAGCGCTCAACTCAAGTCCGGCGCGGTGACCCTGCCGAAGCTCAGCGCCGCTGCCAAGCAGGCGCTACACGGCGAAATCGGGCCGATCGGGCCGCAAGGCGAACGCGGGAACGACGGCGCGAGCGGCGCACGGGGGCCGACGGGTAACACCGGACCAAGCGGCGCCCAGGGATCGACCGGCGTACGGGGACCGACGGGTAGCACCGGCCCGCAGGGGCCCACAGGGGCAACGGGCACTACCGGGGTCATCGGCCCGACAGGCCCGACCGGGGTAACCGGCTCAGCCGGCGCGACGGGCGCACGCGGTCCCAGTAACGCCTACGTCGCGGGGACTACCGAAGCGACTACGGTACTCCCCACCGCCGTCAGCTCAGTCCAGCTGCCCGAAGGCCACTACCTCGTGGCTTTCACGGTGCCGATGCAGGCGCTGGCCAGCTACGCATTTGGAGAATGCTGGCTTCAGCTCAACGGCTCCGGTTCGACCACATTCGGAAGATCCACGTTCAAGCCCGGCAGCGTCGAGCCGGGGCTGATGGTGTTCAGCGTCGGACTCGACATCACCGCGAACGAGCTGAGCGGCGGCCACGCAACCCTGGAAGCAGTCTGCGAAAGCGAGCTCGGCGAAGTCAAGGTCTTCGGCAACGGCACGCTGAGCGCGATCGCCGTCGCCGAATTGACGCACGAAGGTTGACGGGCGAGCCGGGGATGGATGGCTGCCCATAGACGCTTCGCCCGAATCTGGGGGTGGGCAACGGGAGGGCAACACACCTGATCAGCGCGGGGTCGCACTGATGGCCGCGCCAATGGTTAGGACCGCCACTCCCGGCATCTGCAAGCGCGGCAACCGCTACGTCGTCGTCTGGCGCCACCGCGGCAAGCAGTACAAGTCCTTTCACCGCACCCTCACCGAGGCTCGAGAGGCGAAGGGGCAGCGCCAGAGCGGAGACCGGCGCCCGACGTCGCGGATCGGCTTCGCGGACTACTTCGACGAGTGGATCGAGACCTACGCCGGACGGACCGCGCGGGGCTTCTCCGAGACGACCCGGCCCGAGTACCGGCGACCGATCGAGGCGCACGCCCTCCCGCGCTGGCGGACCTGGCGGCTGGCCGACGTCGAGCCGGGCGACGTCCGCGACCTGTTCGGGCAGATGCGCCGGGACGGGCGCTCGACCTCGCAGATCAAGAAGACGAGGGCGGCGCTATCGGCGATGTTCGCGACCGCGGTCGATGATGGCCTGCGCCCGTCGAACCCGGTCGCGGGGGTCCGCATCCCGACCGCGAACGGCGACGAGCCGAAAGACGATCGAGCGAAGGCGCTGACCCGCGAAGAGTTGAAGCTGCTACTCGCCGCGATCCCCGAGCGCTGGCGCCTGTTCTTCGAGTTCCTGACGCATACGGGCCTGCGGATCAGCGAGGCCGTCGGCCTGACCTGGGCGAACGTCGACCTCGGCGAGCGCCCGCAGGTCATGGTCCGCGAGCAGGTGTACCGCGGCGAGCGCCGGCGGCTCAAGAGCCGCGACGGTCGCCGCGACATACCGCTGTCGGCGGGAATGGCTGGGCGTCTGCTCGAGCATCGCCGCGACACCTACGGCGGCCCGACCGCGCCGGTCTTCCCCTCGAAGGCCGGGACGCCGCTGATCCGGGGCAAGGTCGCCGAACGGGTACTGAACCCCGCTCGCGAGGCGGTCGGCATGGAGTGGGTCAGCTTTCACGCCTTCCGCCGTACCTGCGCGTCGCTGCTGTTCGAGGCGGGCCGCAACGTCAAGCAGGTATCGGAGTGGCTCGGCCATTCCGACCCAGCCTTCACGCTCCGCACCTACGTTCACCTGATGGACGCCGGGGTCGGCGGCGCTGACTTCCTCGACGAGGCTGTATACGCCGCCGAGCCGGAATCTGTGAGGGCAACTGACCAGAATTGACCCGCCGCCCAATCGCGGCTACCGTCGGTGTGGGCCATAACCCGTGAGGGGGCGTGGCCGAAAGCCACGAACCCAACGGAGGGCCAGCATGAGAGCGCACTTCAAGCTACGCCGACCCGGCCATGGCACCGTGGTCGCCTACCTTGCCCTGTTCATCGCCCTCGGGGGCAGCGCCTATGCGGCTTCGCATCTCGGCAGCAAGACGGTCGGGACCAAGCAGCTCAAGGGCGGTGCCGTGACCGCGGCGAAGCTGAAGAAGAACGCCGTCACCAAGGCGAAGATCAAGAACGGAGCCGTGGACGGCTCGAAGATCAAGAACGGAGCCGTGGACGGCTCGAAGATCGCCGACGGCTCGGTGACCGGCACCGAGATCAACGCCCCAACCATGCCCTTCTCGCAGATCGTCCATGAAGCCCGCGGCAACTCGACCGTGACCCTTCCGACCAACAAAAAAACGGCCTACCCCCTGAACAACGCCACCTATACCCAGGATCCCGGCCGCGACGATTTCTATGCCGGTGAGCTGGACGTCACGATCCCGGCCTCATGCACCGGGACCCGGGCCGTTTACGGGCAGATCACGGTCGACGCGGCCGACCCGACAAAAGCCGGGCCCGAAGAAGTCGTCGCCAGCGGCGAATTCTTTGCCCCGGGCAGCGGGCAGGCCAGCGGACGGATCAGCCTCGGCCCCTCCTACAACGGAGTGCGGTTCCAATCCGCTTCGGCTACCAACCACACGCTGGGCATCACCGCCTCGGCGTCCTGCACGACCGGGGGTGGAGTCACGGCGACGTTCGGCGGCGTCGACGTGATCGGCGTCAAGTAGGCGCGAACCCGTTGGGGGGGCGTGGCCGAAAGCCACGAACCCAACGGAAGCGGGGGGCAACGGGAGGGCAACACAACACCCGCAGACAGCCACAAATCGGTCCGACGCTGCCACACACGTATCGGCGTCCTAGACCCGAAAACACCGACAGCCGCAAACAGCCGCAAACCCTCGGACACATTCTCAGTCCGGAAACCGGGGTTCGAATCCCCGTAGCGGTACTCGAGGCGAGGGCGGTTTTACGCTGGGCACTTGAGTCTCCAGGCAACTGGCGCTGCAACGTCGTGGGCTTCTCTGCAAGGCGTGGCGGTAACGACTGGATCCCTGCCGGGCTGGGTCTGGGGGAACCGAACGAAGCGGGTTGGTGAAGGGGTCGATAGTTGGAGCGATGCAGAGTTCACCCGAACGAGGTGATGCCTCCGATGCGGCTTCGACCTAGCTTGATGCTTAGAGGGCCGATTTTGGTCCGTCCACGCCGTCAAATGGTGGCCCAACAAGAAGGGAAACGACTTTCAATGCTATGGATCGGACTTGGAGCCGTCGTCTACATCGTGTTGTTCATCTGGCTTGGCATTGCGTGTCTCCGCAATGGCCACGGATGGCTGTTCTTCTTCGGGATCTTCTTCCCCCTACTTTGGATATTCGGTGCATTTAGCAGTCCCAGAGAAGGGGCCGCGTCGGCATAGGAGGAAGGGAAGATGAACGCCAGCACCGATCAGCTTGGACCCGTCGATTACCTAGTGGTCGAGTTCCCTGCCGACAGGGCTGACTTCTCCGGAGAGATGGCGTCGGAGCTGAAGAAGCTCGTCGACGGCGGCCAGATCCGGATACTCGATCTGCTCTTAGTCCAAAAGGGCGCCGATGGATCGATTGATGCGGCCGAGCTGAAAGACGCGGACGACAGCGACATTGGCCTACTTCGCGAGTTGGAGGCCGATCTCGCAATCCTCCTCGCCGAGGAAGACATCGAGAAGCTGGGACAGGCGCTGGAGCCCGGTAGCAAAGCGGCGGTCCTGGTCTGGGAGAACTCCTGGGCGGGGCCGTTCGGCTCGGCCGTGCGCCGGGCTGGCGGCCAGCTGGTGGCCAACGGACGCATTCCGACCCAGGCGATTCTGGCCGCGGCCGAAGCTGAAGAAGACGACGCGACGGAAAGAGCTTGAGCGATGCCACTCGGACCAGGTCGCAGAGGGCGACGAGGCGTGATCGGCAAACCCGTGGCTCGAACCGCCGCGGTGGTCGGCACGGCTGTCGTCGTGTCGAGGGGTCACGAGCGAAGGTCAGACCGGCGGGAGGACCGCCGTGACCGCCGTGGGCCCGGAGTACTCAGGTAGTCTCGGTTAGCGGGCCGCATGGAGACTCAGAGCACACCATCGGGTCCGGACAAGGAGGCCGCCACCACTCCTCCCAGCTCAAAGCCCGGCCATCCGCGCGTGGTCGTCGCCCTGCTGATCACCGCCACGCTGCTGACCGTGGTCGCGATCTTCTCCATCTGGATCAATCGCCAGGCACTCAACACCGACAACTGGGTCAACACCAGCGCCAAGCTGCTGCAGAACAAGGACATCCAGGGACAGCTGGCGATCTACATGTCCGATCAGCTCTTCGAAAACGTCAACGTCGAAGAAGAACTGCAGAAGGCCCTGCCGCCGAGACTGGCGCCGCTCGCCGGTCCCGCCTCCGGAGCTCTGGAACAGCTGGGGCCGCAGGCTGCCGAAAAGGCGTTGGAAAGGCCGAAGGTTCAGGAACTCTGGGAAAGCGCGAACCGCGCCGCCCATGAAGAGCTGCTGAAAGTCATCGACGGCGGCGGGCCCGCTGTGTCCACCAGTGGCGGTGAAGTGACCTTGAACCTCGGCACGCTGCTTGGGCAGGTCGGCGAAAAGCTCGGCGTCGGCGGCAAGATCGCCGAAAAGGTCCCCCCCGAAGCCGGTCAGATCACCGTGCTCAAGTCGAACGATCTGTCGACCGCACAGAACGCCGCCAAGCTGATCAGGCGGCTGCCGGTGGTGCTGACGTTGCTGGTGATCCTGCTCTACGGTTTGGCGATCTATCTCGCGGGTCCCCGCAGACGCGAGGCCCTGAGGTCGGTCGGCATCTGCTTCCTCTTGGCCGGGGTGGTGACCCTGATCCTTCGCGGCTTTGTCGGCAACGAGGTGGTGGACGCGCTGGCCAAGTCTGAGTCCGTCAAGCCAGCGACAGAAGCAGTCTGGAGCATCGGTACCTCCTTGCTGGTCACCGTGGCGACGGCAGCTATCACCTTCGGGATCCTGCTCGTGATCGCGGCCTGGGTGGTCGGGCCCAATCGCTTCGCCGTGCGGTTCCGCCGCGAGGCCGCCCCGCATGTCGAAGAGAATCGGTCCGCCGCCTACGCCTTCGCAGGACTCGTTTTTCTGGCGTTGATCGCCTGGGCACCGATCCCGGCCTTCGGCACGGCGCTCGGAATCATCCTCTTTGCGGTGCTGTTTGCGCTCGGCACCGAGGTCCTCCGTCGCCAGATACTGCGCGAGGCCGCCGAGCGCAGCGCCGCCGGGTGAACCTCTAGAGGCCGAGAGCTCTCGTGAGTCAGGTCTTCTTATACTCCATCACAGCAGCCTTCAATCCGACGCTGCTCACGGCAACCACGGTAATGCTCTTGCTGCCGAGCCCAAAGCGGCTCCTCTTCGGCTACCTGCTGGGCGCGTATATGACCAGCATCGCCCTAGGGATTCTGATTATCTTCGCATTGGAAGGGTCAAGTGCTGTCAGCACGACGCAGAGCACCCTGAGTCCGGCCGCCGACATCCTCCTCGGCCTGATCCTCATCGTCATTTCCCTCGTTCTCCGCAGTGACGGCCACAGAAGACGGGTGGAGGAACGCAGGGCTCAGAAGGCCGGGAACCCAAAGAAGACACCGAAGTGGCGGGGCTGCACTGAGCAAGGGCTCTGCCCGGGACACATTCGTAGTCGGCGCTCTGCTGACTCTCCCCGGCGCTTCTTACCTCGCCGGCCTGCATGGGATCAGTGATCAAGCTCTGAGCACGACGTCGACCGTGCTCTGCATCATCGCCTTCAACCTGATCATGCTCGCGCTGCTTGAGATCCCGTTGATCGGCTACGCGGTAGCTCCAGAGTGGACCCCGAGGGCAGTCGCGCGGTTTCGCGATGCGCTCGACCGCCACGGAGGGCGGATTCTCTATATCGGCGCCGCCGTGATGGGGCTAGCGCTCGTCGCACGGGGGCTGATCGAGTTGCTGTGAATCCAGGCTCTTTGCGTTTGATCTTCACCCTGACTACCGTCTGCTTTGCCTCGCCAATTGCCTTGCTCGACCGCGCGGGTCACGGCGGGCTCGACTCTCGCAACGGCACGTGGGGACGCTAGACGCTCACGGTTGAGCCTGCGAGGATCGCTCCCATGGGGCAAGGGATCAGCGAGGTCATCGTGTACGCGGTCGGCGTGGCGGTCAGCCTGATGTCGATCATCGCCGTAACTCTGATGTTGTTCTCGAAGCGGGCTCGGGTGAACGGTCCGGTATTCCTGCTCGGGTGGGTGCTCACGCTGGCGGTGGTCAGCGGGCTGGCCTACGTCCTGGCCGACCAGGGCAACGCCTCGACGAGCACCTCTGCCTCGGACAGCATCGCCTGGGGGAAGATCGTCTTCGGCGTGCTGTTTCTGCTGCTCGCCATGCGCAGCTGGCGTAACCGCCCGGCGCCCGGCGCCCAATCGGAGATGCCGAAGTGGATGGCCGGGATCGACGCGCTGACACCCTGGAAGGCGCTCGGCCTTGCCCTGCTCCTGGCGGGGATCAATCCGAAGAACCTCATGCTTTCCGTCGCCGCCGGGGCGGGGCTCGCAACACTCGGGCTTTCAACCAGTGACACGCTCGCGTCCCTGCTCGTCTTCGTGATCGTGGGCAGCCTGACTATCGCCGGGCCGGTCGTCTACTACCTCATGGGTGGTGACGACGCCGAGGCCCGGCTCAACGAGATGAAGGAATGGCTGGCACTGCACAACGACGCGGTCACGGCGGTGGTGTTCCTCATCTTCGGCGTCGACCTCATCGCGAAGGGCCTTCCGCCACTGTCATAGTCATAGGACGGTTCCGCGGGAACTTCGCGCGAGGCCCCCGAGCGCTGGGGCATGGGATCGTGAAGTGGTCAGTCGCCGCCTTCCGCGGCCATCTTCTCCTGGGCATCGGCCAGCGCGCCTTTCAGAGCGTGGACGTGGTTTCCCTCGGCCTCCCCGATGGCCTTCTCGACTGCGCGGGTCACCGCGGGCTCGACATTTGCAGCCTCCGAGTGCGAGTAGGCGACGATCAGGCCGGCTCCACCGAGCGGGATCGTCTTGCCGGCCTCCTCGCCCAGTTTCTCAGCGGTCTTGTGATGGAGCAGACCGCCAAGGGCGCCTCCCATCGCGGCGCCGATTGCAGTGGTGGCAAGCAACGGAGGGGCGACCAGTCCCACCGCCAACCCGACGGCGCCCAGGCCCTCGGCCCCCTCGCGGACCATGTGGTCGGTCTCCTCAACGGAGAGGCCTCCGTCGAGATCCTTGCTGACCACCACGGCGCCCTGGAGATGGCCACCGCACTCGAGAACCGCGTTGTAGTCCTCCTCGGCGGCGTCCTTCGACAGATAGCCTCCGATCAGGACGTCGATCGTGTCATGCAGTTTCATCGCGTTCTCCCCTTCCTGGCTGTTGCCTCACGCCGTGATCGCATGCGCCGTGTGCCCGTGTTGGACCGCCGTGTGGAGCTCGTGCGCGTCCTCCTCCGAGGGGTGGGGATTGACATCGAACACGACTCTTTTGACCTCGCCCGTGAAGGCGAATGGTTTGCGGTCCTCGTAGGACTGGTCGACGACGCCGCCGTTGTCGCGGCCGATGTCCATGCCGGCGTAGCCTGAGAAGCGGATCGGGACCGTGTGGTCCATCCGCCCCGTGGCGACCGCACGGTCGTCGATGAATAATGTGACCTCGCCACCGGTGGCCGGTTTCGCGGCGTCGGCCGCGAACTCCATGCGCACCGTCACCTCGCCCTCGGGCAAGGCCTCCTCGGCCTGTTGCCGGTAGACGAAGACGCCCATCATCGAGTAGGTGTGGGTGAGGCGGCCTTTGTCGACGAACAGCGAAAACCCGCCCATGTGGTCGGCCTCGGCGACGATCACACCCTCGGCGCCCCCCGATGGGATGAAGAGATCGGCGCTGATCGAGTAGGAGTGGTTGTAGATCCGGGGGATCATTCCCGAGAGGACGTTCTGAACGTCGCCGCGAAACTCGTGTTTGGCGACCTCGGGAAGGGGTGGCACGATGCCGAAGAACGGCGCCAGCGCCGCCATCAGCGGCAGCACGTCGTACCGCTCGGCCTCCTGCCAGAAGAGCTCCTTCAGCTCTTTCACTTTCTCCGGGTTCTCCGCCGCGAGGTCCCGGGCCTGGGTGAAGTCGTCGGGAAGGTAGTAGAGCTCGACAGGATCGTCATCTGGGTTCCAGTCGCCCGGGGTGTAGGGCTTGAGTGCCTCTGGGGTGAGGACCCACGGAATCCGTTCGGTCCTCATCGCGAGCCACCAGCCGTCCTTGTACATGGCGCGATTCCCGATCGTCTCAAAGTACTGCTGCGTGTGGTGTTCGGGAGCGTCGGGGTCGGTCAGCGAGTCGGCGAATGTGAGGCCGTGCATTGGTTGCTGCTCGATCCCGTCGATATGTGTCGGCATCGGTATTCCAGCGACGTCGAGGATGGTCGGACCGATGTCGATGACGTGAGTGAAGTGCGATCTCAGGGCGCCGTCTTCCCTGACCCTCTCAGGCCAGCGCACGACCAACGGGTTGCGGGTGCCACCGAGGTGGGAGCCGACCTGCTTTCCCCATTTGAATGGCGTGTTACCCGCCCATGCCCAGGCGGCGGAGTAGTGCGGGGCCATCATCTGATTTCCCCAAGCCTCGATGCCGCCATAGCGCTCGGATAGCTGCAGTTGCATCTCGTCTGTCAGTGGGATGCCGTTTTGCATCGTTAGCTCATTGAAGGAGCCGGTGACAGTTCCCTCCATGCTGGCGCCGTTGTCGCCCCAGATCCAGATCACCATCGTGTTGTCGAGCTCCCCGAGATTCTCGATCGCGTCGATCACGCGGCCGACGTTGTGGTCGGCGTTCTCGGAATAGCCGGCGTAGACCTCCATCTGACGCGCGTAGAAAGGCTTGAGCTTGTCCGGGACGTCGTCCCAGGCGGGGAACGCATCATCGCGGGGCGTCAACTCCGCATCGGCGGGGACCACACCCGCTTCCTTCTGTCTTGCGAACGTCTCCTCGCGAAGCTTGTCCCAGCCCTGGTCGAACTGGCCCCTGTATTTCTCCGCCCACTGCTCCGACACGTGGTGGGGGGCGTGGCTGCAACCGGTGGAGAAGTAGGTGAAGAACGGCCTTTCGGCATCCTGCGCGCGGATCGCATGCAGCCACTCGATTGTCCGGTCCGCCATGTCGTCCGGGAGGTAGTAAGGATCCCCCTCGTCGTCGTAGTAGGCGTCCGGGGTGCCGATGATCTTCTGGTTCTCCGCAAGGCACGGATCCCACTGTCCAGAGCCCCCTCCGAGGAACCCGTAGAAGTAGTCGAAGCCCCAGCCCACCGGCCAGCGGTCGAATGGCCCTGCGGGCCCCTGTTGGCCATCGGGCGTCAGGTGCCACTTCCCGAACGCCGAGGTGCAGTACCCGTTGTCTCGCAGAATCCTCGGGAAGGGGACGCAGTCATCCGGAACGAAAGCCGTGTAGCCGGGGAACCCCGTCGAGAACTCTCCGACCGAGCCGAAGCCGACGGCGTGGCTGTTGCGGCCGGTCAGAAGCGCGGCCCGCGTGGGGGAGCAGAGAGGGGTGACGTGAAAGCGGTTGTAGCGCAGCCCTTGCTGCGCCATCCGGCTGAAGTTGGGGGTGTCGATGGGTCCACCGAAGGTTCCGGCATTCCCATAGCCGGCGTCGTCGATCAGCACCATGAGGACATTTGGAGCGCCGTCGGGAGCATCGACGTGGCCGATCGACTCCCAGTCTGGCTGTGAACCCTCGAGCGTCCTGTTTGCAACCCCCCGGAACGGCTGTCTGGGAATTGGAAGCTTGCTTCGATCTGGTGGGCTCATACGCAGCTGACCTCCGGTCCGGGAACGATTGGGCAATCCGGATTCGAGCAGGCAGTGGCTCCGGCCACATCATCCGAAGGAGGTGAAATGAACCTCCGGCGCCAGTGGCCCAGCCCTCGAGTCAGTCCAGGTCCGTCTCGACTTCGATGCGACCTGATTTTGCGGCGTCGGCGAGGGCGCCGTAGTCGAGCTCGTTCCGATCGGCGTAGCGCTCGGAGAACTCGGCGATCGCCTGATCGAAGCTCTCGCCCTTGCCGAGGTAGGCGGCGATCGCGATCCGATCGCCGGAGCGGGCATGGGCTCGGGCAAGCGTCCAGCCACAGACCCGTCCGTATATCTCCAGCCCCTTCGGCGGCAGGGTCTCGATTTCGACCGAGCGCTTGCCGTCCCAGAGCTGGCGCACGTAGAAGTCGCGCTCCTTCCCGTCCATGCCGAACGCCGGAAGCCAGCCGAGGAGGATGTCGCTCGAGGCCTGCATCAGCCACTGGCCCTCGACCACCCGCTCGCCGTGGTTGCCGAACTCGCTCGTCCCGGCGTAGGGCTCGAGCACCGAGGCCTCGGCTTCCTTGGCCTGCAGGAAGAGCGGGTCATGCCCGCCGCGGCCCATCATCAAGATCACCCAGGCGCGGGTGCCGACGCTGCCGACCCCGACCACCTTGCGGGCCATCTCGACGAACCGGTAGCTGTCGAAGAGGTGGCGGCGGTCCCCCTTCAGGCTCTCGCGGTAGCGGCCGAGCATCTGTTTGATCCGCTCTTCGAGCTCGTGGCGCTGATCGTCGGAGACGAGCTCGCGGGCCGGGACGAGCAGCGGTGGATCGCTGATGATCCGCGGCACTCCGTCGACCTCGTGGACGAGCCGATCGAAGGCCTTGAGGCTGTTCTTCTTGTGGGCCTTTGCGACGTTCTTTTCCGCCGCCTTCATCTGCTTGCGGTCGGCGACCTCGGCCACCTCTGCGAGCAGGCTCTCGACGTCGAGCCGCGCGTACCAGACGTCGAGGTTCCGCATCGCCGCAAACCCCCGCATCGCCTCGCGGTATTCGCGCACGGCGCTGAGGACTGCGGCACGAGTCTCCTTGCGGGTGAATTCGCGATCGCGCCCGGCGATCTGAAAGCTCGCCGCGAGGCGCTTGACGTCCCACTCCCAGGGCCCGGGAAGGGTCTCGTCGAAGTCGTTGACGTCGACGACCAGGCGCCGATCGGGGGCGGCGAAGACGCCGAAGTTGGAAAGGTGGGCATCGCCGCAGGCCTGAACCCGCAACCCGGATTGGGGGGTCTTCGCGAGGTCCATCGCCATGATCGCCGCGGCGCCGCGAAAGAAGGTGAAGGGCGAGGCCAGCATCCGCCCGTAGCGGATCGGCACGAGCTCGGGGACGCGGCTCTTGGCCTGGCTCTCGAGCAGCTTGACCGGATCCTTCCGGCCCTTCGCCGGCTCCCACTCACCGTGGCTCGAGCGAGGGGCCTTCTCCCGCGCCGCCTTTCCTGCGGCCTCGCTCTCAGCGGCAGCGGCATCGATATCCACGGGGCGTTGGGATGTGGTGGATGCGGGGGGCATGGACGTGGCGGCGATCAGACGGGGAGGGTGTTCCCTTGGTCGATCTTGCCACCTAACGCGGGCCGAGTCGAGGGGGGCGGGCCTTCCGCCGGCAAGCGCCCCGCCCGGTCAGTGTTAAGGAAATGTGACGACAGCAGGGAAATCGTGAATACTCAGCTGGTGGCCAGTACCGATAGCAGCGCCTCGTTTGCCGTCGCGGGCCACACTGGATCAGATCCACCAAAGTGGATTACCGAGTTCCCTAACTTGGCAGAGGCCTATTCGGTTGCCCAGATTGCCCATGGCTCGAAGCGACGGGCCAGTGATGGGCGCTACTTCCTCGATCACGTCGTCGAGGTCGCGCAGATTCTTCATCGGGCCGGATTCGCTGACGAACTCGTAGCGGTGGGGCTATTGCACGACGCCGTCGAGCGGGGGACGCTCAGCGAGGAGGAATTGCGAGATGAGATGGGACCGAGCATTAGCTCGCTCGTAATGACTCTGAGCGAGGACCCCACAATTGGGTCCTTCGATCAGCGAAAGGCGGGTTTGCGAGACCAGGTTGCGGCAGCGGGAGGATGGGCTGTAACGGTTTATGCCGCCGACAAGCTCTCCGACATTCTTGGACTGCGCAGAGGCATCGAAATGGCGGGCGATGGGATCGAGGAGCGCATGGGGACCAGCGTCGCGAGCATGACCGCCCACTACTGCAAGTCTGTGGAGATGATCGAATCGGAAAGACCAGGCTCGGCCTTCCTGCCGGCGCTCCGCCTTGAGTTAGGGCGCCTGGAGGCCGACGTCTTCCGGGAGTCGAATGGTCGATAGGGACGAGACTGAGGACGAGCGCAAGGACGAGGTCAATGAGTCCGACCTCGCAGGCATACCGCTCGGACCCCGCACGCGCCACCTCCTCGCGCTCGAGTTCGGGGATCGCAAGGACTTCGACGACCCGAGGCTTGAGTGGCGGCGACTGTTCTCCGAGCTGCTGGGAACGTACTTCCTGGTCTTGGTCGCAGCCGGCGGCGGGCTGCTCTATGCCAAGGGTCAGATCAGCCTGGCGGCGGCCGTGGTCGCTCCTGGCCTCATGGTCATGGCGATCATCCTCTTCATGGGCGCCGTGTCCGGGGCGCATCTGAACCCGGCCGTCTCCCTTGCCTTCGCCTTGCGGGGGGACTTTCCGTGGAAACGCCTTCCTGGCTACGTCATCGTCCAGTTGATCGGAGCGACGCTCGCCTGCCTCTTCCTTCTGGCGGTCTTCGGCAACGTCGAGCACCTCGGAGCCACCTTGCCTGGCGCGGGGTACCACAACTGGCAGGCCCTGCTGATGGAGATGGTGCTGACCGTCGGCCTGGTCAGCGTCATCCTCGGGACTGCCTCAGCTGCGCAGAACGTGGGCCCGATCGCTGCACTCGGCGTTGGCGGCTACATCGCCCTGGCGGGCCTCTGGGCGGCGCCGGTGAGCGGTGTTTCGATGAACCCCGCCCGTTCCTTCGGACCGGCGCTGGTCAGTGGCGACTTCACCAGCTATTGGGTCTACCTGGTCGGCCCGATCGCAGGGGCGCTGATCGCCGTCGGCTGCGCCGTGGTGCTGCGCGGCCGCGGCGGATCCCCGATCTCGCAAGCCGCAGGGTCGGGAGTCCTCGACCCCGGCAGCCGCAGCGCCCGTCAGCGCCTCGCGCGCAGGATCGAGCGGGGCGAGCTCGACCCGCAGGCCGCCCGGCCTGAGGAGGAGCAGCGATAAATGCGAGTCTCAGGGAGCCCTTAGCAAGCCGCTCTCAGATGGCCACAAGTCGCGGCACTTCGATGCGGTAAACCCCAGCGCTACCGATCGCCCATGAAGGGCCGGTCCGCTTAGGTTGTCACGGTCACCGGGAAGGTCGCCACCCAGGTCACCGTGCCAAGAAACAAGATGCAACCGAGGCTGAGAACCACCGCCTGACCGGCGACGGTGCGCACCCGAGTGCAGAGGCCCGCAAAGAAGAGACACGCAGCGAAAAGCACAACCGCCAGCACGTACCTGTCCGCCCTATGGATGTCTCCGGCCGCCTGTGCGGCGGCCGAGTCCGCGATGGCCTGCTCAGCTTGCGCCGCGTGGGTCACCTGCTGCCTGTAACGAGGAATCGCAAAGGGGGTCGGGGATGCATTTGGATTGGTGAACGGGCTCGATGAGATCCACGCCTGGAACACCGACCTGAACCGACTGGTGAAGCGATCGCGGTAGAAGCCCGCTAGCTTGGCGTCGCCCCGGGAGCGCGCATCAACCCACTGGGTGAACAATGTGATGTCGACCTGCGCCTCCCGATTTGCGGCATCCGCCAGTGTTGTCGACTCGATCCGACTCTTCGTCGCCGCCATTTGTTCGAGGGCCTGTTCGTCGTGCCATCGAGTCGCCTGATAACCGGCCCAAGCGATGGCAAGGGTCGCGAGCGCCAGAAGCACGGTCGAGATGACATCGATCCGCCGCTCGGCGCGATCGTGTGTTACGTCGACCCCATAGATCGCCCCGGCTGGGGCCATCGACCCGGTGTTGTGTCGTGTCGACCACGTCAGTATCGCTTACCCCGAGAACACGTTCACGGCTCTCGCGACTACGAGCCCGGACACCATCAGCGAGATGATCGACTGCAGCGCCATGGTCAGCTTCGCCCAGAGAACCATGGGCATGACGTCAGTTGGGCTGAACGCGGTGCTGGTCGTAAGGCCGAGGATGAGGTAGTCGGTGTACTGCGGCCGCCAGCCAGCCGGCGCGAGCTCGGGGCTCATCTGCTGCGCGAAGGCGAAGTCAGCGAACTCGCGCTCTCCCCGGTAGCGGGCGACGGGCCCGCCGCTGTCCAGCTGCCAGTACAGGAGCCCGAAGGCAAGACAGTTGCCCAGCCAGATCAGTGCCCCGGATGCGAGGAGGGGGCCCGCCGACTCGGTCACCCTTCCGCCCTTAATCAGGTCGGTAATCAGGACCGCGGTCGCCAACACCGCGACGACCGCGAGCGAAACGGTGAGCGCGAGCGAGAGCCGGTGTAGCCACTTGGAACGCGCCGCCACGTGTGCGGGGTCCGCTGCGATCAGGGCCAGGAGCATGGCGATCTCGAGTCCAGGCACGAGCCAGTCCGGACCCAGCGACTCGCGGTGGGGCTCAAGTACACGAAGCACGATCGTGATGGCGATGAACGCTGACACCGCGAGCGCGACCGGCCACCGCGGCTCGACGAAGATCGGCTCGTCGCCCGCCTGAGTCACTGCGAACCCCGCGCCGTCTTGCCTGCGGCCGCGCTCTCGTCGGTCGAGCCAAGACGGCCAGCCGGCATGGATTTCGTCGCTGCTGGAGCCATGGTCAGGAGGAGACCTTGATCGAGCCCGACTGGCCCTCGAGGCACTTGTCGCCGTCGTTGAGCTTCTTCTGCTTGGCCTTGGCGTAGTAGGTGCCGTCCTTCACCTCGGCGCTGGGGAGCGCGATCCTGAACTTCCCGTTGCCGCTCGTGGTGTCCTTACCGAGCGTCGTCTGGTTGCCGTCGTGCTTGCGGATGACCTCCACCTTTCGGCCCTTCAGACAGCTGCCCTTGGTCGAATCGATCTGGCCCGAGAACGTGTTCTTGTCGGAGCTGCGTTCGTGCTTGAACTCGGTGAACCGGGTCGGGTAGGTGGCGTTGTCTGCGTAGGCCATCCCCGTGCCGAGCGCCAAGGCGCCAGCTATCAGCATCGCGGCCATCTTCCGGCTCATCCCTCGATTCGAGCAGGCAGGCGCTCCGGTCACATCATCCGAAGCAGGTGAAATGAGCCGGCCGGCCGCTTAACGCAGGAAGACCAGCACAATCGTCAGCAGTCCGAGGACCACGCCGCCGACCACCAAGGCGGTGTGCGCGTAGGGCTGAGGACCCGGGAATTGGCCTTCTGCCAAAGCCCTGTCCACCATGCGGCGACGGTGGCTGCCGTAGATGAGCACCGCGATGCCGTAGGCCGCAAAGCAGAGGCCCGCGAGATCATAGGGCCAGCGCTGGCCGCTGTCTTCCAGTCCCGGGATGACCCGGCCGACAGCCAGCGCCACCGCCAGCGCGGTGAGGCCGGTTCGCCACCAGGCGAGCTCGGTGCGCTCGCTGGCGAGACGGGTACGTCGTGAGGCATCGACGGTTTCGTTCATCGGCAATCTCCACTCGGGCTTGATCAATCTTCGACCCTCGACCGACGATCCCTACAGCTCGAGCCCTGAGGGAGACCAAGAAGAAGTTCACCCCGAACGGGTGATGTTGGTTCCCAGGAGGGCCGCTTAGGCTCGACCTCGATGGGGAATTCGAAAACTCCCAGCGCAGGCGAGGTTCTCTATGGAGCCAGGTTCCTGACGGAGGACGCCCCCGACCGTGAGTTTCCGGGCGACGGGATGTCGGCGATCGACGCGATGCGCCTGGTTGGCGAGGAACTCAAAGTCGAGGGCGACCCGGACCGCAACCTGGCGACCTTCGTCACCACCTGGATGGAGCCCGAGGCCCAGCGGCTGATCGCCGAGAACCTCCACCGCAACTTCATCGACCACGCCGAGTACCCGATCTCGGCCGAGATCGAGCAGCGCTGCGTGCGGATGCTAGCCGATCTCTTCCACGCCCCCGGCGAGACCACTGGGGCTCGCACCCAGGGCTCCTCGGAGGCGATCATGCTCGGCGCCCTCTCGCTGAAGTGGAAGTGGCGCCAGCGCCAGGAAGCCGACGGCAAACCGACCGACTCCCCGAACCTGATCTTCGGCGGGGACGTCCACGTCGTCTGGGACAAGTTCTGCCGCTACTTCGACGTCGAGCCGAGAATCGTGCCGCTGGCCGAGGGTAAGTACACGATCGGGCCCGAGGACGTCGAGCCCCACATCGACGAGAACACGATCGGCGTCGCCGCCGTCCTCGGCACGACCTTCACCGGGCATCGCGACGACATCGTCGGCATCAACGACCTCCTGGTCGGGCTGAAGGAGGAGAAGGGCATCGATGTGCCGCTCCATGTCGACGCCGCCTCGGGCGGCTTCGTCTGGCCCTTCCTCTACCCCGATTCGGAGTGGGACTTCCGCCTGCCGCAGGTCCGCTCGATCAACGTCTCCGGGCACAAGTTCGGCCTCGTCTACCCCGGGATCGGCTGGCTGATCTTCCGCGAAAAGGACGACCTCGCCTCCGACCTCGTCTTCGAGGAGAACTACCTGGGCAAGACCGACGCCACCTTCACTCTCAACTTCTCGACCGGCGCGGCAATGGTTCTCGCCCAGTACTACAACTTCGTCCGCCTCGGGCGCGAGGGATATGCCTACATCATCGGGATCATGGAGAAGAACGCCCGAAATCTGGCCGAGCAGCTCACCGCCGAGGGCGACTTCGAACTGATCGACCCCGACGCCGAGCAGCTGCCGCTCGTCGCGTTCCGCCTTGCCGGCGACAAGCCCTACGACGAGTTCGACGTCGCCTGGCAGCTCTCCGCCGAGCGCGGCTGGATGGTCCCCGCCTACACGCTGCCGCCGAACGCGCAGGACGTGAAGGTGATGCGGGCGCTGGTCAAGGAGACGCTGAGCCGGGCACAGGTCGACCGCCTGGCCGCCGACATCATGGAAGCTTGCGCCACCCTCGAGAAGAAGGGCGGCGCCCACGAGTCCGAGCGGGTGCATGTGAAGACCGGCACCGGCTACTAGGGTGGCAAGCTAGATGGGCACGGATGAGATCGATGAGATGGGGCCGGTCGATTACCTGCTGGTCGAGTGGCCGGGACGCCAGCCGCATGGCGAGGTAGCCCCCTATCTGATCGACCTGGTGGATCGGGGCCTGATCCGCGTCCTCGACCTGGCGGTGATCGTCAAGGACGAGGACGGCTCGGTGGCTCGAGTCGAGATCTCAGACGTCGGCGGCGAGGTCGAGGAGTTCGCGGCCTTCGAAGGGGCCTCCTCCGGTCTCCTCTCCGATGAAGACACCTCGGAGGCGGGCTCGGCTCTCGAGCCCGGAACCTCGGCGGCTCTGCTCGTCTACGAGAATCGGTGGGCGGCGCCGTTTGCGACCGCGGTCCGGCGCTCGGGCGGCCAGCTGGTCGCCAGCGGTCGCATACCCATTCAGTCGATCCTCGCCGCTCTCGATGCGGCCGAGGAGACGTCCTAGAGAAGGAGGACTCACGATGCCCGGTTTGCTTCGAGGAGTTGCACGGACGGCGGTGATCGCCGGAACCGCGACGACGGTCAGCAACCGCGTCTCGCGCCGCCAGGGACAGCGCTGGCAGGCGCAGGAAGAAGAGCAGCAGCAGCAGGCCGCTCCGCCTCCGGTTCAGGCAGCCCCGGCCCAGCCGGAGAAGTCCACGGTCGACCAGCTGAAAGAGTTGGGTGAACTGAAACAGCAGGGCATCCTCACCGAGGAGGAGTTCGCGGCGCAGAAGGCGAAAATCCTCGGTACCTGAGGGCGCGGTTCCCGCATGACCCACAGGGAGTCCTGTTGCGCGCCTAGCGCCGGGCGTGGAGGCTCGGTCGATGTGCCACGTTCTGGCGTGCCCGACGGCTCGACCGCTGGAATGATCCGGTTGGAGGGCGGACCTTTCCTGATGGGCACTGAGGATCAGGATGGCTTCCGGAGTGACGGCGAGGGCCCGGTGCGTCGGGTGACTCTCGACCCGTTCTGGATCGACCCGGTGGCCGTCACGACTGAGCGTTTCGCAGAGTTTGTCGCCGAGACGGGTCATGTGACCGATGCCGAGCGCTACGGATGGTCGTTCGTCTTCGCCGGTTTGCTACCGGATGACTTTCCCGCGGCCAGTGCTGTTGCGGAGGCCCCCTGGTGGCGTCAGGTTTTCGGCGCCGACTGGAAGCATCCCGAGGGACCTCGTTCCGATCTTGCCGGCCTTGCAGAACACCCCGTCGTCCACGTCTCCTGGTCCGACTCGGTCGCCTTCTGTGAGTGGGCCGGCCTGCGGCTTCCGAGCGAGGCGGAGTGGGAGTACGCGGCGCGGGGCGGGCTAGCGCAGAAGCGCTTTCCGTGGGGAGACGAGCGCGAGCCGGGCGGCGAGCACCGGATGAACGTCTGGCAGGGGGTATTTCCGTCGCAGAACACGCTTGAGGACGGCTACCTCGGCACCTGTCCCGTACGTGCCTTTCCGGCGAACGGCTATGGCCTTCACAACACCTCCGGGAACGTCTGGGAATGGTGTGCGGACTGGTTCGATCCCGACTTTCATGCCGCCACCGGGGCGCCACGCAGGAACCCCACCGGTCCGCCGGAAGGGCGGGCGAAGGTGACGCGCGGCGGCTCCTATCTCTGCCACGATTCCTACTGCAACCGCTACCGAGTCGGCGCACGTAACTCAAACGAGCCGCGCGATTCGACCGGGAACCTTGGCTTTCGCTGCGCACGCGACGCCTGAGGGGCGCGGTGGGGCCTGCGCTAGACGATGTCCTCGACGTCTCGCTCGACGGCCTCCTCGAGCATTCGGAGCCTGTGGAGGTGTGGTGCCTTCACCGTCCTTCCGGTCCCGAGCGTGGCGAGGGCATTGATGAGAAAGCAGGCAGCCCCCAGGCAGGTATTGAAGTTGGCGGCGGCAAGGTCGAGGATCGAACCGGTCGATGGAACGACGTACCCGGCGATCGCCGAGATGCCGAAGAACACACAGCCCAGCAGGTTGACTGCGGGCTCCCACCAACCGGCGTCATCGCGGAGCGGCATCACCCCACGGCGCGGTGAGGCCCTGTAGGCGATCACCCCCGAGATCAGGAAGCAGAGCGAACCGAGGGCGTCCGGCCGCCAGACCAGGGTGTCGTACGCGGTGTTGGAGACCGCCGTCTGGGTTGCCTGAAATGTCGTGACATTGAAGAACAGGGTTCCCGCGGACTGAATCGCCGCGGCGCGCCAGGCCGCGCGGCCTGGGTCTGACCAACGGCGCTCAGGCCATGCGAGCCAACTCTGAAGTGCACCGCCGGTGGTGAACAGGATCGAGCCGATGAAGAAGGTGAGCTCGTCGGCACGCTCACCGACGAGTTCGGCGTAGCCGGGAAACGGCGCGATCAGGAAGCAGGTCGCGCCGAGGGCAAAGAACAGAGCCATCCACCTCGGCTGTGTCATGGCAGTCGGAGCGCTGGCGAGTGCCCCTCGCCAGCGCTCCTGCTCAGCGCTCGGTGCAGGTGGGGCTCAGCCGCGGGGCGCCCCAGCACCGGTGCCGGTACTTCCGGGCAGCCTCTCTTCTTCTTCGATCGGATCGCCATATACGACCAGCCCGTGGATGCACCAGAGGCAGATCGCGAAGACGCCGAGTGCCCAGAACGGGTAGGCGCCTCCGACCGCGAGCAGCGAGGCCAGTGCCCCGAGGCTTGCGGCGATGATCCCGATCACCCGCCCGTAGGTTCCACCGGTGAACAGCGAGAACCCCGCGAAGAGCTCCACCACGCCGATGATCAGCGTTACCCATCCCCAGGTATGCAGGTTCCCGAGAACGAAATGATTTTCGCCGACCCAGAAGTTGGCATCGGCAATCGCCCCGATTCCATAGATGATGTTGAGGGTGCCGGCGATCAACAGCAGGATCGCGACGAATACAGCGCGGCCTAGGCCTCTCATGGTTGTTTCTCCTTTCGTGGTCAACCACCATGCGGCGGCCGATCCGCCCGTAACGGGCTTTCAGTGTCGATTCGGACGATATGCCTGGTGGATGAGTGCGGCATCGCCCTCTTCGGGTGATTCGAGAATTGCCCGTGTCGGCGTGCGTGAGTAACCACGAAACCTAGGTAATTTCACCCGGATTGCAGGATGACATTTGCCGTCGTTTGCGATCCCATTTGGGTCAGGATGCCGCTGATCGGAAGAGATGGGCCGGGCAGGCGAGACGCGCCGAGCCGAGAGGCGGCGGGGGGACCCTCCGAGGATGAGCGGGCCGAGGCCTTGGGAAAGCTGAAGGAGCTGCTCGATTCCGGTGTGCTGACGGAGGAGCAGTACGAGGCCGAGAGGCAGAAGATCCTTCGGCGAAGGTAGCCGGACTTGCGTCCGTAGTTGCCCCTATCCGGGGAGGTGATTACCCCGGATGAGGCACGACTCGACTCCGCTATAGGCTTCATATGCGTTGGGGGCGGAGGCGGAAAGGTCCAGTATGCCTGCCCAACGAGAGAAATCGCCGAAGACCAGCCTGATCGCCGGAGTGGATCTGGACCGGCCTCTGCTCGGCACTTTGGTAGAGCGGCCACGGCTGTTGGACAAGCTCGAGCAGAGCAACGCATCGCTCGTCCTGCTGGATGCTCCGACCGGCTATGGAAAGTCGGTCCTACTCGCGCAGTGGGCGGCGCGCGATCCGCGGCCATTCGCCTCGATAACCCTCGGCGACCTGCATAACGACCCGGCTCTGTTGGCACATGCGGTGGTCGACGAGCTCGATCGGATCGACCCGCTGCCGCCAGAAGTCGCATCGGCCCTCACCGCACCTGAGCCCGACCTCGAAGGCGCGTTGTTGCCGCGGCTCGGAGAGGCGATCGAGGCGCGGCAGACCGCGACCGTCCTAGTTCTCGACGAGCTGGAGCACATCGAGTCGCCGCAGTCTCTGCTCCTGATCCGCTCGTTGGTGGAACACGTCCGGGGCGGCACCCAGATCGCGATCGCGACCAGGGAGGAGCCCTCCCTTCCTCTGGGCCGCTTCCGGGCAAATCGACTGCTGAACGAGATCGGCCGCAATGAGCTGACGATGACGCACCCCGAGTGCGCGGCATTGCTGGCCGGTATCGGCTTCGAACTCAGCCAACGTGATCTCGAGACTCTGGTCGAGTGTGCCGAGGGCTGGCCCGCCGCTCTCTACCTGGCGGGGATGGCGCTGCTCGAGGAGCCAGACGTCAGCACTGCGATCAGGCGCTTCGCGGGCGACGACCGAATCGTCGCCGACTACATCAGGGATGAGTTCCTGGTGCCGATATCGCGACGCCGGATCGAGCTCCTGCGGCGGATCTCGATCCTCGATCGCTTCAACGGCGAGCTCTGCGACGCCGTCCTTGAGCGCACCGGCTCGGCGACGGCCCTAATCGACCTTCTGCACGGGAACATGCTCCTGCTCCCTCTCGATCGTAGAGACGAGTGGTTCCGCCTGCACGCGCTTCTGGGCGACATGCTGCGAGCCGAGTTGAGGCGGACCGAACCAGACCTGGAGCCTGAGCTGCATTTGCGGGCGTCGAGGTGGTGGGCCGAGCAGGGGGACTCCGATCGAGCGATCGAGCATGCGATCGCGGGTGGGGCGTTTGAGCTAGCCGGCGAGCTTCTCTGGGCGGGCGTCCCCGACTACAACGCGCGTGGTCGTGTGGCCACCCTCGAGCGCTGGCTGGGCCACCTCGGCCAAGAGCGGCTTGCCGCCTACCCGACCCTCAGCCTTACCGCGGCCCAGGGAGGCCTGGTGCGCGGGAAAGGGGGGGAGACCGAACACTGGGCAGCCGTCACACGCGGCCTGCTAGAGGGGATGGACCCGCCGCACCCCGACGGGACGCTGACGGCCGGGCTCGCACTCTGCGATGCATGCCTTGCCCGCCGAGGCCTGATCGAGATGAGCGAGCTCGCGGTGGCGGCGTCAGAGGCGATCCCGGACGAGAACCCCTGGCACTCGATGTGCCGTCTGGTCGACGGGACCAGCCTGCTTCTGCGAGGAAACGCGCCGAGGGCGTGCGACATCCTGAGCGATGGTGCGCGGAGGGGCGCGGTGGGCGCGCCCCTGGTGCAGGTGGTCTGCCTGAGCCAACTTGCCCTCCTCGCCGTCGACGAGCCCGATTGGGTGGTTGCGGAAATGCTTGCCTCCCAGGCCAGGGCCCAGGTGGAGCGCTCCGGCCTCGGGGACTACCCCACGGTCGCTCTCGTTTTTGCCGTTTCGGCCTTTGTCCGTTCCCACCGGGGAATGGCGGGGGAGGCCGCCGCCGACCTGCGTGTCGGGATCGGGTTGATAGGTCGACTCGACGAGTTCGCGTCCTGGTATGAGGCCGAGAGCAGGATCGTGCTTGCCCGCGCCGCCGCGCGCCTCGGGGAGGTCGGGCAGGCGCAGGATCTGCTCGGCGAAGCGCGCCGGCTGATCCGGCTGATGCCCGAGGCGACCCTGCTAGCCGATTGGTTTCGCCAGGCCGAGGAGGAGAGCAAGGTCATTTCGGACGCCGGAGTCGATGAGCTGACGCCGGCCGAGCTGCGGATCCTTCTTACGCTGGAGTCACATCACTCGCTTCCGGAAATCGCCGCCCAGGCGCATGTCTCACCCAACACCGTGAAGACGCAGGCGCAGGCTGTTTATCGCAAGCTGGGGGTCTCGTCCCGTCGCGAGGCGGTCGAGCGTGCCCGCGCAATCGGCTTGCTGCACCGCGAAGAGGGGGCGTCCTGACTGTAATTCGGAGGAACGAGCCACCCCAGGGCGTGTCCCGAGACGTGTCCCCGACTCCACCGAACTGGGCGGAACGGAATCGAACTCCTTGGACGTAGTAGTCACAGATCGACCCCAATCCCGCTCCCAGAGCCAATTCTCAGTCCGGAAACCGGGGTTCGAATCCCCGTAGCGGTATCGCACGGACCTCGCCTGCTGAGCGTGGCGGGACCGTCGTGTTGCGCGCCGTTCTTCCCCCGCTCTCGCTGAACGCGCCGTGGTCGGGCTGCGTAGGTACTACAACGGCGATTGATTTTCAGCAAGGAGAAAGCCCGTGGCCCAAATCCGCAAGCGCTTCAGTTACGCGAACGTTGTCTCATCGCTCGCGCTCTTCCTCGTGCTCAGCGGCGGCGCCGCCCTTGCCGCCTCCCATCTCGCCAAGAACAGCGTCGGTGCAAAGCAGCTGAAGAAGGGTGCGGTGACGACGACAAAAATCAAAGGCGGAGCCGTTGGGACCGCCCAGATCGGAGACAGGGCGGTCGGTGGCGGACAGCTCGCCAGCGGGGCTATCTTGACCGCCAAGCTCGCCAAAGAAGCCGTCACGGGGGAGAAACTCGCCGAGGGTGCGGTGGGGACAAGCAATATCGGGACCCACGCCGTAACCGCTGACAAGATCGACGTCGCCTCTCTGCCGTTCTCCCGGACCGTCGATCACATCGAGGGCCTGGGTCAGGTGCCGTTCGTTGAAGGGACGCTCTACGCACTCGACCATCCAACCTATCTGCAGCCGGTTGGCGAGGACGACCAATTTCTTGGCGCAATCGAAGTCACCTTTCAGCCGGGCTGCGGGGGTAGGAGATCGGCCGACGCCGACCTTGAGTTGGAACAGCCGGAGCGAGGCGGCGTCACTCCCAGCCTGATCGGCACCGCCCATGTTGAAACCGAGCTTGGCGGGACCGTGACGCGGGTCGGACAATTCGTCCCGGTTGCCGGCGGCCCAGGCGCGACGAGCGTTTCACCGAAGGCTTCGACGCCACACACCTTCTCGATCGAAATGACCCGTGTGTCCTGCACCACCGGCTCCGGTGTAACGCTGGACGGCGCTTCCGTCGACGTCCTGGGTACTCACCAGTAGTGCACGGGCCGAACGCGACGAGGATCCTCTCCGGATGGACTTAAGTTCCTCAAAATGAGGGAAACGAGGGGGACGGGACGACCGGCGCTCTCGATCGCGGGAGATGAATTCGGGTCAGCCAGCTGCATATGCGCCTGTGTTTGAAATGACAGGCCTTGCCCTGACAAGACCTGCGGGCCGCGGCACTTCGCGTGCTTTGAGCCACCGATCTCGCGGCAACCGTGGGCCCGAAGGTGACGTTCGAGGTCTCGCCGCTTCACCCGGCGGGCACGAAACGAAGGTGCTCGCGGTCAGGCTCGGAGGCTTCTCCCGCTAGCTCCTCGTCGGGCGTCAGCACCGTGCGCAGCGCATCCAGGACGTTCTCTTCGCTTCCTCTCGCGTGCGGCCCTGGCTCATCGCACCGGAACCTCGAGAACGCGGGCGACGATCCAGCCCTCCTCGTCGGGGCTGTCGAAAGAGATGGTGAAGTCAACCGATGCGACCATCGTCAAACGGTATCGCCTTCAGTCAGGTCAGCTGAAAAGCGTGTCCCGAAATATGTCCCAGATTCACCGATCCAGATCGAGCTCAGCGGAACCCACTTACGCTGAACGGACCTGGATCGCCCGCAATCGCGCTCCCAGAGCCAATTCTCAGTCCGGAAACCGGGGTTCGAATCCCCGTAGCGGTACTCCAAACGGGAATGGCTGCGGACGGTTGGAGGAGATCCAGGAAGGTCGACTACGACCGCGCGATTGAAGCCGAGTCCATGTATTCGGGTTCGGATATTCCAAACGGGACAGCCTCGAAACCTATTCCCCGGCTTCCGGCGCAGACCCCGCTCCGATTGGCCTAGGGGGTCAGGCCGACCTTGACTACGCCTTCCCGCTGGTTGCCGAAGAGGTCGTAGGCCTCCTCGATCTGGTCCAGCGAGAAGCGGTGGGTGATCAGCGGGGCGAGGTCGAGCCGGCCGTGGCGGACCATCTCCATCAGCACCCGCATTCGCTCCTTGCCGCCGGGGCAGAGTGTGGTCAGGATCTGCTTGTCGCCGATCCCGTACACGAAGGACTCGAGCGGGACCTCGAGCTTGCCGCCGTAGACGCCGAGACTGGACACGATGCCACCGGGCCGGGTCGCGTCGAGGCACGCCTGGAACGTCTCCTGGGTGCCCAGCGCCTCGATCGCGACGTCGACGCCGCGCCCCCCCGTGAGCCGCTTGATCGCCGCGATCGGATCTTCTTCGCTGAAGTCGATCGTCTCGTCGGCGCCCATCTTCCTGGCCAGTTCCAGTCGCCCTGCTATGCGGTCGACGCCGATGACCAGCGAGGCGCCCATCAGTCGCGCCCCGGCCGTCGCGCAAAGCCCGATCGGCCCCTGGGCGAAGACGGCGACGGTCTGCCCGATGCGGACGTTGGCGGTCTCCGCCGCCGAGATGCCGGTCGAGGCGATGTCGGCGAGCAGCACGCACTGCTCGTCGCTCAGGTCGTCGGGGATCTTGGCCAGGTTCGCCTGTGCGTAGGGAACGCGGAAGTACTCGGCCTGGACGCCGTCGATCGAATTGCCGAGCTGCCAGCCGCCGATCATTTTCCATTCGTCATCGTGGCCGGAGCACTGCGACTCGTTGTGGTTCTGGCAGTAGAAACAGGTGCCGCAAGGGGTGATCGCGCCGACCAGCACCCGCTCGCCGATCTCGTAGCCGGAAACCGCGTCGCCGAGCTGGTGGATCGTCCCAACCGGCTCGTGGCCGACGATGCGCCCCTGCTCCACCGGGTACTCCTCGCGCCAGATGTGGACGTCCGTGCCGCAGATCGTGGTCAGCGAGATCTTCACGATCGCGTCGTTTGGCCCGCATTGGGGGATCGACTTCTCCTCCAAGACGATCCGCTCGTGCCCCTCGAACACCGCCGCCTTCATCGTCTCTGCCATTGGTGGCACCTCTCTTCATCGTCGTTTGACTGTGAGCCAAGCGTAGGCGCTACCTCTCGGCGGCGCATCAGTAGAACGCCGCAATCAGGAGGGCCTGAACCGCTCCCTCGACCGAGCTCCGCACGGGATCCAGTTCGAAACGGATTCGGACGACCATGCTCGATCCCAAGCCGCAATCCCGCTCCTAGAGCCAATTCTCAGTCCGGAAACCGGGGTTCGAATTGCCGCAGCGGTACTCATACCTCCTCGGACCCTTCCAAAATGGGCTGGTGACCCAGATCTGTGGTGCTGGCGGTGCGGCACCCGCAGATTTCACCCCACCAGGTGATTCATGCGAGTTCGGCGTCGGCCTAGTCTCCTTGGCAAGGAGCTGCTGGTTCGGCCTAATCCATGTGGCCAGAAGGGCGGCCCGAAACGAGAGGAGACCTTCTGATGCTCTGGGGTTGGAACCCGATGGCTCAGCACCTGCTTTCGATTTCCATCGCGGGCGCATCACCCAGCCTGATGGGACAGTCGACTCAGTTGGCGGGCGGGAGCGGCGCCGACCGCTCGACGGTCCCTAACCCGACCACCTCAACCTCCTGCCCGGGCACGCAGGCGGCAATGTCGTGCGCCTCCTTGCGCAGACGCCGATGCAAGCTCATCAGCGCCGGCAGGCCGACCAGCGCGGGAACCACGAGGAGCAGTCCTCGGTAGGCGAGAACGGCGACGGCCGCCTCGGTGGCATTGACGCCATAGAGCACCAGTGCCGCGATCAGCCCCAGGTCGAGGCCGCCGATTCCACCCGGGAGCGGGACGAGCCCCCCCAACTGCCCGATGATGTATGCGAGCAGCAGCGCGTCGACGGGCGGCAGAGGGTTGCCGAAGGCGGGAAAGCAGACGCCGAGTACCGCGATGTCAAAGAGCATGTAGCCCACCGAGCCGATGCCGATCAGTGGCGAGCGCAGCAGCGCCACCGCCTCGCCGACCCCATCTCCAAGCGTGCCCAGGACAACCTGGACTTTCGGTCGCATCGATCCTGCGCCGAGGGCGCGCGCCGCCTTTCCGACGGCGAGCGCCAGCGCGATCGCCCCGATGCCGATGATGGCGGGGAGGATGCCCAGCAGCGGATCCGAAGGTCCCGCAAGCAGGCGGCTCACCAGCGCCAGGCCGCCGAGGGCCAGAAAGACCACGTTCGCAAGGCTCGTCAGCAGGAAGAAGGCCACCGTACGCCGCGCGATCTGGGGGGCGGGAACGCCCCCGCGCCCCAGGATCCAAGCTCCGAGGGCCAGGCCCCCAGCGCCGCCTACGGACAGCAGCGAATTCGCCGCCTGCTCCGAGAGCCCTATCTCGGCGCTCGTGCGCCAGCTCATTCGCCGGCAGAACACCGCCCGGAAGACGAGGACGTAGGAGGCGCAGGACAACAGCTCCAGGGCGGCACCGAGCGCAATCCAGCCCGCCTTGGCGCCGCTAAAGCTCTCCCGCAGCGAGCTCAGCCCCGGCAGCAGGAGAACCAGGGCCACGACCGCGGCAGCGACGGCCGCCAGGACCAGAAGCGAGCGCCGCAAGCGCGGTGCGGAGAAATCCGCCGGAAGGGGCTTGGCATCTATGGCGGGAGGTTCGAGATAGCTGACCGTGATCGTGTGTCGCTCGGTCATCGGAGGGAGCCTAGTCGCGTGCTACTTCGGGGCTCTGCTCGGTCCCATGCCGCATCGTCGGCTCCGGGCTCATAATCCGAGGGTCGGGTTCGAATATGTCCCCGACTCCACCGAACTCCAGAGATGCTAAGTCCGAAAACCGGGGTTCGAACCCCGTAGCGGTACTCCCGATGCACAACCAGGATGACGACGACGGGATTGGTCGACTATCCGGTCGTGGCTGATCGCGGCAGTGTTCGAGGCAGCCCGAAGTGGGGCAGGACCCCGATGTCCCCGAAGCGCGTGAGTACGCTGATTTTTTCGCCCTTCATGGAGAGCACGAAGAGCCCGCCCGCACGGGCGATGCCGGTGTTGAGGTCGTTGACGTAGTAGGCAAACGCGGGCTGGCCGTTCGCCCGGGTCTGCACCACGCGCATTCCCGCTCCGCTGCGCCAGATACCCCGGCTGCGCAGGAACTCGGTGATCGCGGCGCGGCCCTGGTACTCATGGGGCTCAGGCGGCATCCGGATCCATGCGTCCTCGGTCATCAGCGCGACGAGGGCGTCGATATCGCCGCGCTCGACAGCGTCGCCGACGAGGGATAGGAGTTCCCGCTGAGCGGGTGAGTCGGGCAGGCTGGGCCCGTCAGGGCGCTCCGGCAGCGCCTCGATCGCCGCTCGGGCCCGCTGCAGGGCGCTGTTGACGGACGCCTCGGTGATCTCGAGCATCTCCGCGACCTCGGCAGCGCGGTATTCGAGCACGTCGCGCAGAACCAGTACCGCACGCTGCTGGGGCGGCATCCGCTGCAGACCCGAGACGAAGGCGAGCCCGACGGCCTCCTTGGTCTCATAGCGGGCCTCGGGGCCCTCGGCGCGGTCCGGCAGCCCCTCCAGCAACGCGTCGGGATACGGCTGCAACCAGATCGGCTCTCCCCAGCGGGTGGGCTCGGGTGCGTCATCAAGGAGGCTAGGGCCGGCGCTGGGGATCTTCTTCGCGGTGAACGGCCTCGCCGTGGCCGGCGGCCCGCTGGTCGGTGGCGCGGTGACCGAGGGCATCGCCTGGGAATGGATCTTGTGGCTCAACGTCCCGACCGGGCTCGTGCTGATCCCGTTCGTACTGAAGCGGATCCCCGAGAGCCACGGGCCGGATGCGGCGGTGGACCTGCCGGGCCTTGCCCTGGTCAGCGGCGCCGTGCTCGGAATCGACTGGGGACTGGTTCGGGGTAACAGAGCGGGCTGGGAGAGCGCCGAGGCGCTGGCCGCCCTCGCGGGAGGGCTCGGCCTGCTTGTGGCATTTGTCGCCGTCGAGCTGCGCTCGAAGGCACCGATGCTGCCGATGCGCTTTTTCGGAGACCGCGCCTTCTCTGCCGGAAACGCCTCGATCTTCTGCGCCGCGGGTGCGTTGTTCTGCGCCGTCTTCTTCATCGCCCAGTTCCTGCAGTTGGGACTCGGCTACGGGCCGCTCGACGCCGGCCTGCGCCTGCTGCCCTGGACCGCGACGCTCTTCTTCGTCGCGCCGGTTGCCGGCAAGCTCGTCGACCGCTTCGGCGAGCGCCCCTTCCTCGTCATGGGGCCGACGCTGCAGGCGATCGGGATGGGGTGGATCGCACTGATCGCCGGCGCCGACATGGCCTACTCGCAGCTGATCGCGCCGCTGATCGTGGCGGGCGTCGGCATCTCGATGGCGCTTCCGGCGGCCCAGAACTCGGTCGTCGGCTCGGTTCCCCCCGTGGCGATCGGCAAGGCCGCGGGAACCAACAGCACGATGCGCGAGCTGGGTGGAGTTCTCGGCATCGCGATCGGGGTGGCCGCATTCGCGGGCGCCGGGAGTTATGCGTCTGCAGCCGATTTCAGCAACGGCTTCGTTGCGGCGATGGGCGTGGCCTCCGGCCTCTCCGTGGTCGCGGCGATGGCCGGAGCGCCACTGCCAAAGAGAGCGATGGCCGGGGCACTGACGCCGGTCGCAGAAGGGAGTTGATGACGATGATCTACACGGTGGTCCGTTACAGAGTCAAGGCCGGCGTCGATGAGCAGAACGCGGAGTTGGTCCGGGCCGTGTACCGGGAGCTCGCCGAGCTGCGCCCCGACGGCTTCCGCTACGCCACCTACCGCCTCGAGGACGGAAGAACCTTTGTCCACGTCGCCGAGTGGGAGGGGGACTTTCCGTTATCGGAGACACCGGCTTTCCGCGAGTTCCGGGCGGGGCTGGGCGATCGTTGCGAGTGGGGGCCGGAGGTGAGTGGCGCCGAGCTGGTCGGCCGGTTCGGCGCCGCCCCGGCGCCCGATCAAGGGTGACGGCTATAGGGTGCGAGTTACGGATGTGGGCGGAAATTGAGATCGAAGGGGGCTAGATGGGCACGGATGAGATCGATCAGATGGGGCCGGTCGATTACCTGCTGGTCGAGTGGCCGGGACGCCAGCCGCATGGCGAGGTAGCCCCCTATCTGATCGACCTGGTGGATCGGGGCCTGATCCGCGTCCTCGACCTGGCGGTGATCGTCAAGGACGAGGACGGCTCGGTGGCTCGAGTCGAGATCTCAGACGTCGGCGGCGAGGTCGAGGAGTTCGCGGCCTTCGAAGGGGCCTCCTCCGGTCTCCTCTCCGATGAAGACACCTCGGAGGCGGGCTCGGCTCTCGAGCCCGGAACCTCGGCGGCTCTGCTCGTCTACGAGAATCGGTGGGCGGCGCCGTTTGCGACCGCGGTCCGGCGCTCGGGCGGCCAGCTGGTCGCCAGCGGTCGCATACCCATTCAGTCGATCCTCGCCGCTCTCGATGCGGCCGAGGAGACGTCCTAGAGAAGGAGGACTCACGATGCCCGGTTTGCTTCGAGGAGTTGCACGGACGGCGGTGATCGCCGGAACCGCGACGACGGTCAGCAACCGCGTCTCGCGCCGCCAGGGACAGCGCTGGCAGGCGCAGGAAGAAGAGCAGCAGCAGCAGGCCGCTCCGCCTCCGGTTCAGGCAGCCCCGGCCCAGCCGGAGAAGTCCACGGTCGACCAGCTGAAAGAGTTGGGTGAACTGAAACAGCAGGGCATCCTCACCGAGGAGGAGTTCGCGGCGCAGAAGGCGAAGATCCTCGGTACCTGAGGGGGAGCCCCACCCCCAACGTTTCACCACCCATTCCCAATTGCTTCACATCCGTTCCGGTCTCGGCACGGAGGATCGCGTCGGCCCGCTGAGGAGTGCGGGGGAGACGCAGGGACGATCCAAGGGGGATCCAATCTTGGGAATCACGGACAGGTCGAGGGTGGGTTTGCGCGCGGCGCTGCTCGCCACCACGATTGCCGCAACCGACGGTGGCATCGGCTACGTCTCGACCCCCGAGCTCAAGACAAGTGCCACCAGGGAAGACCTGATCAGCGTCGCGCTGCAGAACAACGGCAAGACGAGCTCTGCGCAGGCCAGCTACGCCGCGCCGGAAGTCGGGACCGCGGCGAATTGCTCGGCGACGCCGTTCTTCGTCCCACTCAACACGCGCCCGATACACGCATGGGCGACCGGTATCAGCGTCGACTGGTCCAACCCCTCCGGGGTCTTCCCGAACATCGGCGGCGGCGGCTACCCGCTGTGCGCCCTGACGTACATCCTGACCCTGCGCGGGATGAGCCTGGTGAATGCGGGTCAGGTTGCGCCCGAACCGCTCCCGTTCACGATCGGCCAGTACACGACGACGAACGACTACCTCCACGAATTCATCGTGCGGCCGGCCGGTCAGGCGGACCTCGATACGGGGTACTACTCGCCGCTTCCGTCCGCGGGTGTCGACTGGCTGGACGTCATCTCGGCCGCCGTGTTCTCGTCCTCGAAGACCAGCTGGTAGAGGCCGTCAGGTGGACCGTTCCAGGACCACGACCGGTATCTCGCGGGTCGTGTTGCGCTGGTACGCGTCGTAGTCGGGCCACTCGCCGACCATCGTCTCCCACATCGCCGGCTTCTCCTCGGGGTCGGCGGTGCGGGCGCGTGCCCCGAACCGGTCGCCCCAGATCTGAACCTCCACCTCGGGGTCCTCGGAGAGGTTCAGGTACCAGCCGGGCGGCGCGTCGGACCCGCCTTTAGAGGCGACGATCGTGTAGGCGCCATCGCCGTGGGGCGCGTAGATGAGAGGTGTGGTCCGGGCCTCGCCCGACCGGCGGCCCTTGGTCGTCAGCAGCAGGGTGCTCGACCCTTTCTCCCAGTCATGGCCTTCCTCGCCGTCGGTCGCCCGGTAGCGGTCGACGTGTTCCTGACCGAAGAGCATGGATCGAATCCTAGGAAATGGGACTCGCCGGCTCTCGAGGTCCCCTGTTTAGGACCGTTTAAGGACGTCGAATAGGGTCGGCCCAGCGTCCCATACCGAAGTAGAGACAATGGCCGTAGCGATCATCAACACCGACTTCCCGGAGGGATTCGGCACCGAGCTCTATGACGCGGTGAACAGCGAGATGGGCATCGAGGGCGACCTGCCGCCGGGGCTGATCTTCCACTGGGCGGGCGACGTCGATGGCAAATTCACGATCACCGATGTCTGGGAGTCGCGCGAGGCCTACGACACCTTCGCAGCCGAGCGGCTGACGCCGGCGATCACAAAGGTCGCCGCTGCAGCGGGCGCTCCGACCGATGCAGAACAGCGGACGATCGAGGCTCCGGTTCACAACCACTTCGGGCTGTAGGTCCCTTCAGGCGATCCGGTTCGGGGGCTCGAGGTCGTCGAGGACCGCGAGCACCGAGTCGGCGACCAGGTTCGCCATCGCATCGCGGGCAGTGACCGTCGCCGAGCCGACGTGGGGGAGGAGGACGCAGTTGGGGGCCGCGAGCAGCTCCGCCGGCACCTCCGGCTCATTCTCGTAGACGTCGAGGCCGGCCGCGCCGATCGCTCCGTCCTGGAGGGCTGCGGCGAGCGCCGCCGAGTCGACCAGGGTCCCGCGCGAGGTGTTGACGAGGATCGCTCCGGGGCGCATCCGGCCCAGCTCCGGGGCGCCGATCAGGCCGACGGTCTCCGGCGTTGCGGCGGCGTGGAGGCTGACCACATCGCAGTCGGAGAGCAGCTGCCCGATGTCGGCCCGCGTCGCGCCGAGCGCCGCCTCGGCCTCGGCCTTGGGGCTGCGGGCGGCATAGAGGATCGAGCCCGCCATCGGCCGGACGAGCTCGGCGTAGCGGCGGCCGATCCTGCCCATGCCGACGATCCCGAACGTCGCGCCGCTCAGCTCGATCCCGAGGTCGCCGGTGGTGTCGAATCCCGTCCACTCGCCGTCCCGCAGGCGTCGCTCGGCCGCGGGGATGCCGCGAGCGGCGGCGAGCGTCAGGGCGAGGGCGAGCTCGGCGGTGGCGTCAGTGAGGACGTCGGGGGTGTTCGTCGCGATCACGTCCCGCTCGCGGCACGCGTCGAGGTCGATGTTGTCGTGGCCGACCGCGAAGTTGGCGACGAGCCGCAGGCCAGGCCCGGCGGCGTCGAGGAGCTCAGGGCCGACGGCAACGGTCGGGTCGGCGACGATCGCCCCGACGCCCTCGGCGAGCTCCCGTACCCGTTCGGGCGTCGCCGCGAGCCCTCCTTCACGCACCTCGCAGCGCTCGGCGATCCGGTCGCCGCCGGCGACCGGGATCCGACGGGCGATCAGGACGAGCGGTCGCAATCCTCGGCTAGGCCCGCCTGCCCTGCGGCGCCGATTTCAGCTTGATCGTCGAGTTGAACGACGATCTCGTACCCGCCTCGTTGGTGATCGTCGCGCTGATCATCGCGGTCAGATTGCCGGCATTCTCGAGCACTTGGCCGCCGGCGCTGTTGAGGCGGATATGGAGCGGGCCGGTCCTGGCGCCGGCGATCCGGCCCGAGACCGAGCCGATCCTGCTGGCCTTCCCTCTCTTCCATCCGATGTAAACCGCGCCCTTGACCGAGCAGGTGTCTCCGGCGGGAGCCCGGCACCGGAAGGAGGCCGAGCCGGTGCCCTTCCGGATCCTGGCCGCCCTGCCTCCGGTGAGCGCTCCTGAGGCGGTCGCGAGCGGAGTCGCCGCGAAGATTCCGGGAGCGTCGGCGCCCGAGCAGTCCTGATCGATCCCGTCGCCAGGGACGTCGGTTGCGCCGGGGTGGATCGAGGCATCGTGGTCGTTGCAGTCGAGGTTCGAGCCGACGCCGTCGAAGTCGAGGTCCGGATAGCTGACGTGCTCGCAATGGGAGACGGTGTCGATCACGTCGATCGTCGCCGAGTCTTCCCCGAAGCCGCAGTCGACGGTGTCGTGTTCGCCATCGCGGGCGAAGATGACGTCATCGTCGGCGCCGCCTTCGAGGATGTCCTCACCGGCTCCGCCTTTGAGTTCGTCTTTGCCCCGTTCGCCCTTCAGCAAATTGGCCCCGTCGGTGCCGACGAAATGGTCGTTCTCGGGACCCCCGATGAGGTTCTCGACGTCGGAGTGGACGTTCTGATTGCCACCGGGACCGTCGTTTTTCTGATCGTCGAGGGTGACCGAGAAGGTTTGGTTGCCTTCTGCGAAGTAGTCGACGGTGTCGGACCCGTCGCCGCCGCCGATTGAGTCCGGGCCGGCGGGTTCGACGATCGTGTCATTGCCGGGGCCACCGTCGACCGTCGATTCTCCGGTTGCGCCCCCGAGCTTGAATTCATCGTCGCCGGAGCCACCTTCGAGGGCGTTGTCTCCCGCGCAGCAGATCGTCACCTCGTCGTTGCCGGGCCCGGCGTCGACCGCCAATTCGTGGACACCGTCCCCGCCGAGGACGAGGTCGTCGCCCCCTCGGAGGTCGAGCCTGGCGACGCTCGTGATTTCGCAGGCGATTTCGGTTTCGTCGGCTTTGACGTCGGTGCAGGTCGACCCCGCCGTGATCAGCGCCGATTCCGGGAAGCCCCCGTTCTTGAAGATCCATTCTTCCGGCGCTTCCCGGACGGTCACCACGACGTCATCGACGCCTTCGACACCCTTGTAGTGGACGTCCGGAGCTTCGAAGAAGGCTTCCGCACCGGCCGCGGCGGCAGACGCCGGCAGCAGCAGGGCGAGTAGCAGGACGAGTGAGGCGCAGCCGAACCCAGGACGGCGCATCGGCAGATGGTGGACCACGGCCCCGCCGCCGTCAAGCCCGCCGAGGATGGCCTCCCACGGCCGGACCGCGGGAGGCCATCCAGAGCAGGAGTGGGGCTAGGCCCGGGCCCCGCCGAATGCGAGCTGGCCGTCGCCGCGCTCGCCCTCCTCGAGCACCTCCTCGCGCTCGATCTCGCCCTCGCGGACGAGCAGCAGCGCCAGCGCCGAGCCGATCAGCGACAGCAGCGCCCCGAGCAGGAGGATCTCGTTGATTCCCGCGAGGAAGCCTTCGCGGGCGGCATGAGCGACGGTTTCCCGCGCGCCCTCGGGGACCGAGTCGAGCGCACTGCCGAGATTGCCGGACGACGCGGCTTCGATCAGCTGCCGCGGGTGGTCGCCCTTGGCTGCCTGGGTCCCGGCCGCCAGTTCAGCGACCTTGTCGGAGCCGCGGCCGAGGAACAGCGCTCCCCAGGCGGCGATCCCGACCGCGATCCCGACCTGGCGGAAGGTGTCGTTGATACCCGCGGCCATCCCGCTCTGCTCTTTGGGGACGACGCTGACCGCGACGTCGGCGATCACCGGGTTGAGCAGTCCGACCCCGACGCCGGCGATGATGAAGCCGAGCAGGAGGGTCGTCCATTCCGAGCTGGCCTGGATGCCCGACATCAGGAGCAGGCCCCCGCCGGCGAGCGCGAGCCCGGCGGCGAGCAGGACCCGCGCCTGCATGCGGCCGAGCAGGACGCCCGCGATCGGGGCGACGAGGAAGGCACCGACGGTGATCGGCAGGTACCGGATCCCCGCCTCGAGCGGCGTGTAGCCGAGGTAGTTCTGGAGGTAGAGGGTCAGGTACAGGAACAGCGCGAACATCGAGCCCGAGACCGCGAACGCCGCCACCTGAACCCCGGTGAAGGCGTGGTTGCGGAAGAGGCGGAGCGGCAGCATCGGCTCGGTGACCCGGCGCTCGATCGCCAGGAACGTGACCAGAAGCGCCGCCGCGCCGCCGAACAGGCCGAGGATCAGGTCGCTGCCCCAGCCCTCCTGATTGCCCCGCAGGAGCGCCAGCACGAGCAGGAACAGTGCCGTGCTGAAGGTGACCAGGCCGGCCCAGTCGATTCTCGTCGCGTTCGGGTCACGCGTCTCGCGCAGCTTCGTGAATGTCGCCGCGACCGCCGCGATCCCGATCGGGACGTTGAGCAGGAAAACCGACTGCCAGCCAAGACCGTCGGTCAGCGCGCCGCCGACCAGCGGCCCGATCGCCACCGCGATGCCGATCGTCGCGCCGTAGGTGGCCATCGCCATCGCCCGCTCGCGGCCGGCGGCGAACTCCTGCGCGATCAACGCCAGTGAGACCGCGAACATGATCGCGCCACCGACGCCCTGGACCGCGCGGTCGACGTTCAGCATCGTCGGGGTCGTCGCGAGGCCCGCCGCCAGCGAGGCGACCGTGAAGACGCCCAGCCCGATGCCGAAGACGCGCCGCCGCCCGAGGCGGTCGGCGAGCGACCCGGCGGTCAGGACCAGGGCGGCGAGGGAGAGGGTGTAGGCGTCGATCACCCACTGAAGATCGGTGAAGCTTGCGTTCAGGTCTTCCTCGATCGCCGGCAGCGCGGTGTTGACGACGGTGATGTCGAGCAGCAACATGAAGGTCGCTACCGAGACCGTGATCAGGGTCCACCATTTTCTGTCCATTGAAGCCCTCCTAAGCGGGGAGTACAATCCGTCAAGCAACCTTGTAAGGCAACTTTATAAAGCGACCGTAGCATATGGTCAAGTTGCCTGACAGGTCGAATCGCATAAACATGCGTGAGAGGGATCACAGATGAGCGCCAAGACACAGAACAACGACTGGATTCCGCTACCGCCGCTGCTCGAAAACGCGAGAGAGGCCGGTTTCGAGGAGCTGCACAGGCGCCTCGCCGAGCGCGGCTACACCGACATCCGCCATTCCCACGGCTGCGTCTTCCGCTGGGTCGAGCCAGACGGGACGCGGCTGACCGAGCTAGCCGAGCACGCCGGCCACAGCAAGCAGGCGGTCGGCGAGTTCGTCTGCGACCTCGAGGCCATGGGATACGTCGAGCGCGTCCCCGACCCGCTCGACGGCCGGGCGAAGATCATCCGCCTCACCGATCGCGGGGCCGAGGCGAAGGCGGCGGCGCTCGAGATCTTTGCCGAGATCGAGAAGGAGTGGGCGGAGCGGATCGGCGCGGAGCGGGTCGAGGCCCTTCGCGAGGCGCTGGAGGCCCTTTATGAGCTCGAGCACGCTGTGCCTATCCCTGCCTAGCGCCGCGCTCGGCGACTCCCTCACCGACCTCCGGGTGCGGACGAGCTGGAAGCGCGGCCCCGCGGCCGAGGCCGCCGGGCCGCTCCTCGTCAGCTACACCGAGTTCACCCCGGACACCCTGCGCGACGTCCCCGGCATCTATCGCGCCGCGCAGCGGCTGCGGCGCGAAATCGTCGAGCTCGAGGGCGCGGTCGGCGTCACCGTCTACTGGCAGCTGTTTCGCGGCCGCGGCGGCTCGGTCTCGGCCTGGGAGAGCGAGTCGGCGCTGCGCCGCTTCGTCTCGCTCCCCTTCCACGTCGAGACGATGCGCGCCTACCGGCCCCGCGGCAGCCTCCGCGCGATCGATTGGACGGCCGACTCTTTCGAGCTCGGGACCGCGTTCAGGGAGGGCCAGCGCGGGCTCGACGCGGGTGGCGGCCGGGTCCGCGGCTAGTTCCTTCTAGGGTGTCCATCTGCGGGCTTCCCGTTCGTCTCGAGAGCAGACAACGCTCTCCAAAGGAGGAACGATGAAGTACATGCTGATCATCAACCAGGGCAGCACCCCGACCCCGCCGTCGGAGGAGTGGGACCGCCTCTCCGACGAGGAGCGGCGGCAGATCGCCGACGACTACAAGGGCGTCAGCGGGACCCCCGGAGTGACCCCCGGCCTGCAGCTTTCGCCGCCCGAGACGGCGACCACGGTGCGGGTCGAGGGCGGAAGGACGCTGACCACCGACGGCCCGTTCGTGGAGATCAAGGAGGCGATCGGCGGCTACCTGCTGTTCGAGGCGGATGACCTCGACGCGGCGATCGAGCTCGCGGCGCGGATCCCGGCCGCCCGGCTGGGCGGCGCGATCGAGGTGCGGCCGATCGTCGAGTGGTGACCGGAGCGACGGCCACCGAGCGGGCGTTCCGCGACGAATGGGGCCGCGTCCTCGCTGCGCTGGTCGGCTTCCTCGGCGACATCGAGCTCGCCGAGGAAGCCGCGCAGGAGGCGTTCGCGATCGCCGCCGAGCGCTGGCCCCGCGACGGCGCACCCGCGAACCCGGGCGCCTGGCTGGTCACGACCGGGCGCAACCGCGCGATCGACAGGATCAGGCGCGACCGCACACTGGCGGCGAAGGCGCACCTGCTCGAGATGCCCGAGGCCGAGGAGGAGATCGAGATGTCGGCGATTCCCGATGAGCGGCTCGAGCTGATCTTCACCTGCTGCCACCCGGCGCTCGCGACCGAGGCGCAGGTTGCGCTGACCCTGCGGACGATGGGCGGCCTCAGCACCGAGGAGATCGCGCGGGCCTTCGTCGTCCCGCGCGAGACGATGGCGAAGCGGCTCGTCCGCGCGAAGAAGAAGATCGCCGCCGCCGGGATCCCGTTCCGGGTCCCGCCCGACCACCTGCTGCCGGAGCGGCTGGCTGCAGTCCTGGCAGTCGTCTACCTGATCTTCAACGAGGGCTACGGCGGCCGGACGGAGCTGGCCGGCGAGGCGATCCGGCTCGGAACCGCGCTGGCCGAGCTGATGCCCGAAGAGGCCGATGCGCAGGGCCTGGCGGCGCTGATGCTGCTGCTCGAGGCGCGCAGCGCCGCCCGCTTCCGCGACGGCGAGCTGGTCCTCCTCGCCGACCAGGACCGAGGGCTCTGGGACCGCGATCAGATCGCCGCCGGCCGGGCCTTCCTCGCGTGGGCGGAGGGGCTCGGCGGCGCCGGCCCCTACCTCCTCCAGGCTCGGATCGCCGCCCTCCATGTCGAGGAGGAGCGCGACTGGCCGCGGATCGCCGAGCTCTATGCGGAGCTGGCCCGCCGCACCGACTCGCCGGTGGTCGAGCTCAACCGCGCGGTCGCGGTCGCGGAGACCGAGGGTCCGGCCGCGGGCCTCGACGCGATCGAGGGGCTCGAGTTCGACTCCTACCCCCACCTCCACTCGACCCGGGCCGACTTCCTGCGCCGCCTCGGCCGCGAGAGCGAGGCGCGCGCCGCATACGAGCGGGCGCTCGAGCTGACGGCCTCCGACACCGACCGCCGGTTCCTGGCCCGGCGCCTTGCCGAAGTCGGATGAGCCTGCGGATCCGACCGGGAGGGCGGGACGACGTCGAGATCGTCGCCGAGATCGTCGAGCGCGCCTACGAGGGCTATGTCGGGGAAATCGGCGGCCGCCCGGCGCCGATGGACGCCGACTACTCCGAGACCGTCCGCGAGAGGACGCTGTTCGTCGCCGAGGAGGCGGGCTCCGTCGCCGGCGCGATCGTGCTCGTCGCCGAGGGCGACCACCTGACGATCGACAACGTCGCGGTCGCGCCCGGGCGCCAGGGTGGCGGCATCGGCCGCGCCCTGCTGGCCTTCGCCGAGGCCCGCGCCCGCGAGCTCGGGCTCGCCGAACTGCGGCTGTTCACCCACGTTCTGATGACCCGCAACCAGCGGATCTACGGCCTTCTCGGCTACTCCGAGGACGAGCGCCGGACCGACAGCGGGTTCGAGCGCGTTTTCTACTCCAAGCGCCTCCCTACACTTGAACCATGAGCAATGAACCCGATCGCGACTCCGTCCTCACCCTCTACAGGCGTGGAATCGAGCTTCTCGAGGAGGCCGACTTCGAGCAGGCCGCGGTGCCGCTCGAGGCGGCGGCGCGGCGCGCGCCCGAGAAGTCCTCGATCCGCGAGGCCCTCGGCCGCGCCTACTTCCGGCTCGGCCGGTTCGCCGCCGCGGCGGTCGAGTTCGAGGCGGTCGTCGACTCCCACCAGGTCAACGACTTTGCCCACTTCTGCCTCGGCCGGTCGCTGGCGAAGACCGGCCAGACCGACCGCGCCCGCCACCACCTTGCGCTGGCCTCGAACCTGCGCCCAGAGCGCAGCGACTACCGCTTCTACCGCGACCAGCTCGCCTAGCCGCCCCCCGGACGCGGGAGCAGAGGAGGCGGCGCCTTGTCAGAGGCCGGCGACCAGGGCGCCCACGTTCCGCTTCGAGAAGTAGGGCCCGAATGTGTGGCGGAGGTCGCGCCGCTTGGCGTAGCTCGTGAGGCCGTCGATCGTCCTGCCTTCTTCGATCAGCCAGCCGCCGCCGCTCGCGCCGGGCGCCCAGTGGCAGCGGATCGCGATCGTCGGCGGGCCGGGGATCCCGTAGGTGGTGCTGTCGTCGCCGACGTAAGGGGAGCTGCACCCCTGCATCCGCTTCACGCGGCCGGGGTAGCCGAAGGTCTGGAACTGCTGTTTGCGGCCGAGGTCGAGGGCGATGGTGGCGCCGCCACCGACCGCGTCGGCGACGTTGACGCCTTCGGCGTTCGGCTGGACGTCGGCCGCCCCGATGTCGAAGTTGGGGTTGCCGAGCTTGGTCCACTGTTTCGGCACGTGGACGTCGCTGCGGTGGGCGACGAAGGCGCCGAACGGGGCGAGGCCGTCGGTGTAGGCGGGGACGAAGACGACGGTCCGCGACCAGGTCGTGCGCCCGCGCAGCCCGCGGGGCCCGGTGTTGAGGCAGTGGGCCGCGGTCAGGATCAGGCGCCGGGTCGCCGAGTTGATCGCGGTCGCCGAGCAGAAGCCATCCTCTTTGCCCTGGCGGACGAAGAGCCGGCCGTTCTCCGCGAACGGGGGGACGCTCGGTTCGGGGACCGGGGCGAAGCTGGCCGTGGCGCCCAGCTGGTCGATCGGCGTCGGACCGTCGAGCGGCTCGGCGGCCAGCATCCGCTCCGGCGTCCAGTAGGCGCGGGCGCGGGCGACTTCGCTCGGGTGCGCCGGTCCGCCCGGACTCACCCGGCCGGAGCCGGCGGCGAGCGATGGCGCGGCGAGCGCGATCGCCGCGATCAGGGCGAGCGCCACGGGCGGGCCCGCGACGCACAACTTGGCACTGGGCAGGCCCGGTCGCATCTGCAATCAGGATAAAGACCAGGTCCCCCGGACCTCGACGGATTGCGGATCAAGTTTTTCGATCAGCCGACGAGAGGGATCACGCAGCGGTATTTGCGTGTGTTGGTCGGGAGGACTAGTTCGAGTTCGGCATTCGGAAACACAACCAGCACTCCAAAACTGTTTTTCCCTGACACGTTCGAGAGGTCGCTCGACCACTCGCCTCCATCGTCCAAGCTCACTCCTTCCTGGCCGGCGAAGGCGGCCAGCTCGAGGGCGTCCGGCAGCGACCCGCCGCGGGCCGCGCAGGCGACCGCCGCCGCGGGGGCGGTGACCGCAGCGCTCGGCGAGGCCTCCCAGCAGGCGCCGGCGAACGGTTGCACCCCCGGCCCGCAACCGGCCCCGAAGCCGTTTACCGTCTGAGCGTCGACCGCGTTGACGGCGTTCAGCGCGGTCTCGGAATCGATCGCGTTGAGGGCGGAGTCGGCGGACTGCGCGTGGACCGCGCTCGGCACCGTGCCGAGGCTCGACTCGTCGATGTCGGCGCCGGTCAGCGGCCCGCTGAACTGCTTTCCGAGCACGCCCGGCTTCAGCCGGTTGGCGCCGATCGAGTGGGGCTTCAGCCGATTGCCCGGGATCGACTTGACGACGATCGAGCGGCCGTTGACCTTCTTCGCCGCGTAGACGGTCCCGCCGAGGGCGAGAAGAAGGGCCAGCACGGAGACGAGAAATGCCGGTGAGGGCCGCCAGGACGCTTTCCTCATGACCACCTCCGGGTCAACGGTTTGTCCTGGTCACCGAGCGTAGTTCGGTCTCGCCCACCGGCCCAGGGCGGCTGGACGAACGTCCGGCCCCGGCGCCGACTAGACTGCGCCGCGATACGGCCGGTGGTCAAGGGAAGTCCGGTGAAAGACCGGCGCGGTCCCGCCACTGTGACCGGGCAAAAGGAAGCCGCTGGCGCGAGCGCGCGCCGGCCACTGAGGGCGACACAGAGCCCTCGGGAAGGTGCGGCCGACCAAGCCCGGGAGCCAGGAGACCTGTCCCCGGCCAGCCATGACAACCCTCGAGGAAAGGGTGGCTTCAATGCCAAGAACCGCTCCATCCCGGCTTGCCGCAGCGTGCGCGCTGACCGTCGTCCTGTTGCTCTCGACCGCGGCGATCGCCGTCGCCAAGGGAGTCAGCGCCGACCTGCGCGTCGTCGGCGCCGGCGGCAGGACGCTGGCCGAAGAGACGCTCCAGACGGGCACGACCAAGATCCCGACCAGCCCAAAGGCGACCTGCCTCGGCAAGGGTTCGGGCGGCAGCGGCAGGGCAGTCTCGGTCAAGGGCGCGACCGCGCTCGGCCTGCTGGCCCAAGCCGCGAGGTCGACATCGTCGCTGCGGCCGCTGCTGGTGACCGACGCGTTCGAGTCCGAATTCGGCCTCGGGATCTGCGGGATCGGCGGCAGCAGGTCGACCTCGAAGAAGTCCTGGTACCTGAAGGTGAACCACGAGAACCCCGAACTGGGTGGTGACTCGGTGAGGCTGAGGAAGGGCGACGAAGTGCTGTGGGCGCTCGCCCCGTTCCCGTACCCGAACGAGCTGGTGCTCGAAGCGCCGTCGGAAGCGACCGCCGGGGTGCCGTTCGAGGTCCGGGTCTTCTCCTTCAGCGACAGCGGCAGGCGCAGGCCGGCGGTGGGGGCGACGATCCCCGGCGCGACCGGGCCGACCGCGGCCGACGGAAGGGCGACGGTCGTCCTCACCGCGCCGGCGAAGCTGGTCGCCAGCCACGGCAAGGACATTCCCTCCAAAGGGGCCGCGGTCTGCATGCTCGGGATATGCCCGCAGGGCTGATTCCGTGAGTGGGCGCAGCCCGGCGATCGCGATCGCGCTGCTCGCGGCGGCGCTCGCGGTCGCCGGCTGCGGCCTCGGCCCAGGCGAAGATCTCGGCCGGGTGGATCTGACGGTGACCCGCGATTACGGGTCCGAGCAGGTGGTCCCACCCGCAACCGACGAGGTGACCGAATCGGACACGGTGATGCGTGTGCTGGAACGAAACGCGGACATCACCACGCGCTACGGCGGCGGCTTCGTGCAGTCGATCGAGGGGATCGAGGGCGAATACGGCGGCGCCAGCTCGCTCGACTGGTTCTTCTATGTCGACGGGGTCGAGTCGACCGTCGGCGCCGCCGACTTCGGCCTGCGCGGCGGTGAGGCGATCTGGTGGGATTACCGCGACTGGTCGGCGGCGCTCTCGGTCCCGGCGGTGGTCGGCTCCTGGCCGCATCCCTTCGCCGGCGGCTACGAGGGCCACGAGCACCCGACCGCCGTCGAGTGCCGCGGTGGCGGCGCGGCCTGCGCCACGGTCGAAGCGCGGTTGCGGGGTGCGGGCGCGACGGTCGCCGCGGGTGAAGGCGGGTCGGGAGCGATCCGGGTCCTGGTCGGGACCTGGGCGCGGCTCCGCTCCGACCCCGCCGCGGCTCAGCTCGATGCCGGGCCGGAGGGCAGCGGCGTCTTCGCCCGGTTCGAGACGAGGGGGGCCGGGGTGGAGCTTGTCGGCTTCGATCAGGCGGGCGACCCGCGTGGGTCGTTCGGCCCTGACGCGGGCCTGGTGGCGGCGACCCGTCGCGGGGGCGCGCCGCCGACCTGGCTCGTGACCGGGGCCCGCGCGAGCGGGGTCGCCGCCGCCGCCGGACTCCTCGACGCCGCCTCGCTGCGGGACCATTACGCGGTCGCCACCGAGGGCGGGGAGGTGACCCCGCTGCCGCTGGGATCGTGATCAGGTCACCGTTCGCATACAGCCCGAGGCCGGGGCCGCTGCAGGCGGCCTCGCCCGGCGCCGCGGTCGCCTACCTCGGATCGCTGGTCGCGGTCGCGTTCCTCTACTCGAACCCGATCGTCCTCGCTGGCGTCGGGGTCGCCGCGGTCGGTGCCGGGCTGCTGGCTGGCGCGCCGCGTGCGGTCCGCGCCGCGCTCTGGATGGGGCTGACCCTCGGCATCCTGATCGTCGCCGTCAACGCGCTCGTCGTCAGCAGTGGCGAGACCGTGCTCGCCCGGCTCGGCGATTGGCCGATCCTCGGCCGCGTCGACGTCACCGCCGAGGCGATCGCCGAGGGGGCGGTCCTCGCCCTGCGGGCGCTGGTGGTCCTCGTCGCGTTCGCCGTCTACTCGGCCTGCATCGACCCCGATCGGGTCCTTCGTGCCCTGCGCCCCGTCGCCGGCCGCTCGGCGCTGACCGCGACCCTGGTCTCTCGCCTGGTCCCGGTCGCCGCCGCCGACGCCGCCCGGCTTCGCGACGCGGCGCAGCTGCGCGGGCCGGGCGCCGCGCCGGTCGGCAAGGCGCCACTGGCAAGGCGCCTGCTTGCCGGCTCGCTCGATCGTGCCGTCGACGTCGCCGCGACGCTCGAGCTCCGCGGCTACGGCCTCCCCTCGCCGCGGTTCGTAGCGGGGCGCGAACGTTCCCGCCACGATCGCCGCTTCTACGCGGTGGCCGTCGCGGTGATCGCCCTCGCGATCGCCGGGCTCTCCACCGGGGCAGGCGGGATCGACGCCTACCCGACCGTTCGCCTCGATACCGACCTCGCGACGGTCGCGCTGGCTGCTCTCATCGCCCTCGCGGGCCTGGCTCCCTGGCGCCGTGGCTGAGGTCAGCGCCCCCACCGCCCGTGCGGTCCCGGCGATCTCGCTTGACGCGGTCGGGTACTCCTACCCCAACGCCGGGCGCGCCGCCCTCGCCGACGTCTCACTGGAGGTCGGCGCCGGTGAGCTCGTCGTCCTCGCCGGGCGATCGGGCTGCGGCAAGACGACGTTGCTGCGCGCGGCCTGCGGCCTCGTCCCGCACTTTCACGGCGGCGAGATCTCGGGCCGGATCGAGGTCGGCGGCCTCGACGCGATCGGGTCGGGCCCCGCCGAGCTCGCCGCCGCCGTCGGCTACGTCGCCCAGGACCCCGAGACCCAGGTTGTCTCGACCACCGTCTCGGCCGAGCTCGAGCTGCCCTTGGAGCTCCGCGGCGAGGCGCCAGCGGCGCGGGCGCGTGCGGTCGAGGAGGTCGCCCTCGCCCTCGCGATCCCCGAGCTGCTGGGCAGGACCGTCGACACCCTCTCTGGCGGCGAGCTGCAGCGGGTGGCGCTGGCGGCGGCGCTCGTCACCCGCCCTGCTGTCGTTCTCCTCGACGAGCCGACCTCGCAGCTCGACCCGGTCGCCGGCGACGAGCTGATCTGGCTGCTGCGGCGGCTGAACGAGGAGTGGGGGGTGACGATCCTGCTCGCCGAGCACCGTCTCGAGCGCTGCCTCGCGGCGGCCGATCGCGTCGTCGCCATGGACGCAGGCCGCATCGCCTTCGACGGCGCACCCCGTGACTTCCTCGGCTGGGCCGCCGCAGTTGACCCCGCCTTGGAGACCCCCGGCGCACGCCTCTTTTCCCTTGCCGGGCTCTCACCACTCCCGACTGGAGTCCGCGACGCGCGCCAGATACTCGCCGGCTCCCAACGTGGGGGAAGGGGTGTCGGCGCCCCTCCTCTCTCAACTTTTTCGGTGGGAGGGGAGGGGCACTCGCCGGCGGACGCCGAAAAAGTACAAGCCGTTCGGAGGGGCACCGACACCCCCTCCTCGACAGCCCTCGAGATTCGAGATGTATGGGTCGAGCTCGGGGAACCGGGCGAGCGCCGTGACGTCCTGCGTGGGGTGGACCTCGCTGTCGGGCGGGGCGAGCGCATCGCTCTCATGGGGCGCAATGGGGCCGGGAAGAGCACTTTGCTGCGAGCGGTTGCGGGACTCGAGAGCGTTGCGAGGGGACGGGTGGACGTGCCAGGCGGGGTGGCGCTGCTGACGCAGAGCCCGGGGGACTTCCTGGTCCGGGAGCGGGTCGGGGACGAGCTGCCGGGGGAGGAGGGGCTGGAAGCGCTGCGGGTGGTCGGGCTCGAGGGGATGGTCGATGCGGACCCGCGCGACCTCTCCGGCGGCGAGCGCCAGCGGCTGGCGCTGGCGATCGTCCTCGCCGGCGGGATCGACGGCGGCGAGCGCCCGGGCCTCGTCGCCCTCGACGAGCCGACCCGGGGGATGGACCGCGCCCGCAAGGGCGACCTCGCCGCCCTGATCGAGCGGCTCGCCGGCGCCGGTGCCGGCGTCGTCGTCGCGACCCACGACGTCGAGTTCGCGGCCGGGTTCGCCGACCGAGTCGTTCTCCTCGGCGACGGCGTCGTCATCGCGGACGCCGAGAGCGGCGAGGCGCTGTCGGGCGGCTGGTACTTCGCGACCGAGGTGGCGCGGATCCTCGACCTTCCCGGCGTCATCACCCCCGAGCAGGGGGCCGCCCACATCTCGACAGGGGTCGCGGAGTGAGTTGGGAGCTCGCCAGCTTCCTGATCCTCGGCGGCGTTCTGGTTGCCGGGTTCGCCTGGTACGAGCGCTCGCGACCGCCGTCGCAGGTTGTCGCCCTCGTCGCCGCGCTCGCCGCGCTCGCGATCGCGGGCCGGGTCGCGTTCGCCGCCTTCCCGAACGTGAAGCCGACGACAGACATCGTCATCCTCGCCGGCTACGCGCTCGGGCCGGCTCCCGGCTTCGCCGTCGGCGGCCTCACCGCGCTCGTCTCCAACCTCTGGTTCGGGCAGGGGCCCTGGACGCCGTGGCAGATGGCCGGCTGGGGGATGTGCGGCGTCTACGGCGCGATCCTGTCCCTCCCGCGGCGCGAGATCGGCCGCGTCACACTGGCCGTCGCATGCGGTCTTGCGGGGATCGCATACGGGGCGCTCCTAAACTTCTCGTTGATGGCGACCTACGGTGGCGACCTCTCGGTGCAGCGCTTCGCGGCGCTCGAGTCGCGGGCGATCCCGTTCGACCTCGCCCACGCGGCCGGAAACGTGTTCTTCGCGCTGATCGCCGGGCCGGCGATGCTGCGGATGCTGGTCCGCTTCCGCGAGCGGTTCGAGTGGCGTGCCCGGACGCCGGCGGTGGTCGGGACGGTCCTCGCCACCCTGGCCCTCCTCAGCGCCCTCCCCGCCCATGCAAGGGGGGCGACGGGAGCGGCAGGGGCGGCCGGGTGGCTGGTCTCGGTCCAGAACAGCGACGGCGGCTGGGGCAGCAGCGCCGGCAGCGGCTCGAGTCCCTCGATCACCGGCTGGGTGATGCTCGGCCTCGAGGCGGCGGGTCGCAACCCGCTCGACGTCTCGAAGGGCGGCAAGACCCCCGTCGACTACCTGCGCACCACGGTCGCGCAGATCGAAACCAGCGGCGACTACGCGCGCACGATCCTCGCCCTCGAGGGCGCCGGCATCGACGCCCACGCCTTCGGCGGGCGCAACCTCGTCAGCGCCCTCGCCAACCGACGCGGCAGCAACGGCTCCTGGGAAGGGTGGCCGGGTACGACCGCCTACGCGGTCCTCGCCCTGCGCGCGGCGGGGGACACCGGCGACCTCGACAAGTCCCTCTCCTGGCTGGCCCAGGTCCAGAACAGCGACGGCGGCTGGGGGGACGAACGGGGCAAGCCCAGCACGCCCGACAACACCGGGGCGGTGATGGAGGCGATGCGGAGCTCGAAGATCTCCCAACAGGGCCTCTCGTTCCTGCGCGGGTCCCAGCTCTCCAGCGGCGGCTTCGCGCTCGGCACGTCGGGGCCGGCGAACTCACAGTCGACGGCATGGGCGGCCCAGGGGATGATCGCCGTCGGCACCGACCCCGGCTCGATCACGAGAAGCGGGAACTCGGCCGTCGACTATCTGCTCGCGCGCCAGTCCACCGACGGCCACTTCAGCTACTCGTCCTCGAGCAACCAGACCCCGGTCTGGGTCACCGGCCAGGTCCTGCCCGCGATCGCAGGCAAGGCGTTCCCGATCTCGCCGCCGCCGCGCGAACCGAAGCCGAAGCCGGCCACGAGCGAACCCGAAGAAACATCGACGGGGCCGCTCGTCCCGCCTTCCTCGGTGACCCCGTCGGTCCCTCCGAGCGTCCCCTCGGGCGGCGGCAGCTCGGGATCCGGCTCGGGCTCCGGTGGGTCGCAGCCGCTGACCCCGCCCGCGGCCACCCCCGGACCGCCGGTCCCGGTCACCCCGGGGGCCGAGGGAGCCGAACCGGAACAGCCGGCCGCGCCGCCATTCGAAGCCACGGGCGCGCCGCCCGGGCCGTCGCCGGCGGCGCCGATCGGGGTCGGTGTCGGCGCCGGCGCGCTGGCTCTGGGCAGCGTCCTCTTCCTCGGCCGCCGCTTCGGCTGGTAGCTCCGGGTTGTGGTGATGGACGTCGAGACGGCGATCCGCACGCGCCGCACCCACAAGGCGTTCGGCTCCGAGCCGCTCGATCGCGAGGAGCTCGAGGCGCTGCTGGAGCTGGCGCGATGGGCGCCGAACCACAACCTGACCGCACCGTGGCGCTTCCGCGTGATCGGGCCGGAGTCGCTCGCCTCCCTCAAGCAGGCTGCCGGCACGGAGGCCGCAGCCAAGCTCGACCGGGCTCCGACCCTGGTCGTCGTCTCGGCCGTCCTCGATGGCGATCCGGTCCAGGACGAGGAGGACCTGCATGCGACCGCGGTCGCCTCCTACATCGTCCTGCTCGCCGCCCATGCGCGCGGCCTCGCCGGCTACTGGCGCACCCCCGCCGTGCTCCGCACCGAGGAGGGGCGGCGCGCGGTCGGCCTCGGCGACGGGGAGCACTTCGTCGGCCTCCTCCACCTCGGGCCGCCGCGCCAGGAGAAAGCCCCGCCGGAGCGGCCGCCGGTCGACCAGGTGACGGAATTTCTCCCTTGAGCGCGGAGCGAGCCAAACAGAGAGGCCGACGATGATCTCGCGTGCGGCGGCGATCGAGGCGATCGCCGGGGAGCGCTTCGAGGTGGTCGTGATCGGCGGCGGGATCACCGGCGCCGGGGTCGCACTCGACGCCGCCTCCCGCGGCTACTCGGTGGCGCTGCTCGAGCGCGGCGACTACGCGGTCGGGACCTCGAGCCGGTCCTCGAAGATGGTCCACGGGGGCCTCCGCTACCTGCAGAACCTCGATCTCGGACTGGTCCGCGAGGCGTTGCTCGAGCGCCAGCTGATGGTCCAGCTCGCTCCCCACCTCGTCTACCCGACGCCCTTCGTCGTCCCATCGTTCGGCGAGGACCGCCGCGACCGCAAAATCGGGATCGGGCTGAACATGTATGACGTGATGGCGACGACGCGAGTCGGCCGCGGCCGTCGCGAGATGCGCTCCTCGAAGGAGGAGGACGAGGACTTCTACTGGTCGCCCGATCGCCACCGGACGATCGGCCGCGACGAGCTGCTCGAGATGGTTCCGTCGCTCGAGCCTCGCGATCCCAACGACGCCTACCTCTTCTACGACTGCCAGACCGACGACGTCCGCCTCGTCCTCACCGTGCTCGGCGAGGCGGAGCGCTTCGGCGCGGTGATGCTGAACGGAGCCGAGGTGATGGAGCTGCTCTGGGAGAAGGGGAAGGCCGGCGGCGTCGCCTTCGTCGAGGCCGAGTCGGGCGAGCGGATCGAGGTCGCGGCAGACAACGTCGTCAACGCGACCGGCGTCTGGGCCGACATGCTGCGCCCCGAGGAGGTGATCGAGGAGGAGGACGTGCCGCGCATCAAGCCGAGCCGCGGCACCCACGTCCTGCTCGATCGCGCCGATCTCTCGACCGGTTCGGCGGCGTGCATAGTCCCCGCCGGCGAGGGGCGGGCGATCTTCGCCCTGCCTTGGTACGGGCGGACCCTGGTCGGGACCACCGACAACGACTTCGATGGCGACATCGACCACCCGCGCCCCGGAGAGGAGGAGGTCGAGTACCTGCTCGACGCCGTCAACGCCTACTTCGGCACCGAGGTCGGCAGCTCCGACCTGGTCGGCGCCTACGCCGGGGTCCGGCCGCTGATCTCCACCGGCGACCCGAAGAAGTCGGTCGACATTTCGCGCCGGGCCGAACTGTACGAGACCTCCTCGGGGCTGCTGACGATCACCGGCGGCAAGCTCACGACCTGGCGGCGGATGGCGCGGCAGGTCGTCGACCGGATCGTCGAGCGCGAGGGGCGCGAGGCGCCCTGTCACACGGCGGAGATCCCGCTCGGGATGGAGGCGCGGACCGAGGACCTCGAGGCGCCGGATGGGGTGGGGGAGGAGGCGATCTCCCAGCTCGCTTTCCGCTACGGCCACGCGGCGCGGGCGGTGCTCGACCTCGCCTGGAAGGACCCAAAGTTGGCGGCACCGATCGTCGAGGGCCGCCCCGACCTCCTCGCCGAGGCCGTCGTCGCCGCCCGGCTCGAGCAAGCGCGGACGGTCGCCGATGTCCTCCTGCGGCGCACCCGGCTGGGGCTTCTCGCCGCGCCGCAGCTGCGCGGCTCCGGCGCCGCGCGCCCGGTCGCCGAGGCGATCGGGTCCGAGCTCGGCTGGTCGCGGCGGCGGGTCAGGGCCGAGGCCGAGGCATGGCCGGCCGACGCGGCCGACGCGGGTATCGACCTCGCCGCCTAGGGGTCGGGCTGGGTTTTTCCCTCGCCGTAATCGGGGATCTGCTGGCCCGCCCATCCGTTGCCGTCGGGGTCGCTGAAGTAGACGAACCGGCCCCAGGGGAAGTCCTGGATCTGGGAGACCTCGACGCCCCGGGCGGCGTCAGCTGGACGAAGCGGAGACCTTCTTTGACGGTTACGTCGTTGTCCAGGGAGAACCCGGCGTTCTCCGTGTAGAAGGCCTTCGCCCGGTCGACGTCGGAGACAGGGATCGGGATCATCTCCATCGGCCCGACTCTACCCAGGGTGCCCATCTGGGGCCTGCATTAGGGTGGGCACATGAGACTCTTCATCGACACTGGCAACGTCGCCGAGGTCGAGGAGATCGCCTCCTGGGGCATCCTCTCCGGCGCAACCACGAACCCCTCGCTGCTCGCCAAGGAGGACGGCGACCCGGGGGAGAGCATCAGGCGGATCTGCGACCTGGTCGGCGGCCCGACTTCGGCTGAGGTCGTCTCCGAGGACGTCGAGGGGATGCTTGACGAGGGCCGGGCGCTGAGCGAGCTGCACGAGCACATCGTCGTCAAGGTGCCCTTCAACAGGAAGGGGCTGGAGGTGACGAAGGCCCTGACCGGCGAGGGGATCCCGGTCAACATGACCCTCGTCTTCTCGCCGAACCAGGCGCTGCTCGCGGCGGCGGCGGGCGCGACCTACGTCTCCTGCTTCATGGGCCGCCTCGACGACATCTCGATCGACTCGACCGTGGTGCTCGAGGAGATCGCCGACACCCTGCGCTCCGGCGGCATGACCTCGGAGATCATCGCCGCCTCGATCCGCCATCCCGAGCACGTCGTGGCGGCGGCGCGGATCGGGTGCGAGATCGCGACGACGCCGGCAAAGGTGCTGCGCCAGATGCTCGACCACCCGCTCACCGACGCCGGCGCGGAGAAGTTCCGCGCCGACTGGGAGAGCCGCCCGGAGTTCGGCGAATGGCTGAGCGAGCTGACCAGCAGGCGCCTCGCGGCGGCCGGCTGAACTAACCTCCCGCGGCAATGACGAGGAGCGAATTGGAGTCGAAGCCGCTTGCCGAGTTGCACATGCTCGCAGCCGAGCAAGGAATCGAGCGCTACCGGATGCTGTCGAAGGCCGAGCTGATCGACCGGCTCGCCGACGGCGGGCCCGAGGGTGGGTCGGGCCAGAAATCCGGGTCGGGGGGCGACTCCGGCCGCCGTCGCCAGCGCGACCGCGAGCGCAAACCGCGCCAATCCCGCCAGCGAGATCGCGGCGACCGGGGCAATCGAGGCGGTCAGCGGCGAGAGCGCAGACCGGAGAAACAGGAGCCGGAGCCGAGGGACGAGGCGCAGCCCGAGCCGGCCGCCGCCGCCGCCCCGTCGGAGCGGCCGCGCCGCAAACGCCGTCGTCGTCGCTGGGGCCGGCGACGCAAGGACATCAGCGTCCTGGACCTGCTGCTCCCGGCGACGGGGACGAGGACGATCGTCTATGGGGAGAGCCGCGAGGCCTGCACGGCGCTGCTGCGCGAAGTCGCGTCCGACCTCTCGGGGGCCTCGAGCGGGCCCGACCCGATCGCGCTTCTCGTCGACCCGAGCCCGGATGAGCTGGCCGCCTGGAAGCGCGATGCGCCAGAGGCCGAGATCGTCTCCGCCGGCCAGGCCCGCCACGCGAACGACGCCGTCGCCCAGGCCGCGCGCCGGGCCGAGGCGGGCGAGGACGTGATCGTCCTGATCGACTCCCTCAGCCGCTTCGCCGAGGCCTTCAAGGCCGCCAACGAGGCGAAGGACCTATTCGACGCCGGCCAGGGCGTGGCCGGCGGCGGCTCGCTCACCGTGGTCGCCGCGGTCGAGCGCCCGGACTGAGCGGGATCCCGAAAACTTGGCCCGAATCAAGTTTTCCACCTATTTGCTGGAGAACTTGATGAGAACTGGTCAGCTCGCGGCGACCGCCGAATTCAACGGTCGTCCGGTTCCTGGAAGCGCCCGAGCGACTCAGCCGCGGTAGGCGATGCGGCGCCAGGAGGGCTCTTTGGAGAGCTCGATCAGCTCCGAGCTGCGGTCCGGCTGGACGTACCCGAAGGTCTGGGTGCGCTCGTCGAAGACGACGTCGAGCTCGCCCTCCTTCACCCGCTGGTCCAGCCAGGCGCCGCGGAAGACGAGGCGGCGGAGCCAGTGGACGAGGCTGCGGTTGGCGGGCCCGACCAGGTCCTCCCAGTTCTCGTTGATGTGCTCGCCGAGGCGCGAGCTGGGCTCGTCGATCTCGCCGTTGACCGCGAGGTCGAGGAGGTCGTTGAGCTCGTCGCGGGTGAGGCCCTGCTCGACGAAGCCGAGTTTGACCGCGGCCTGCTCGACGCGCTGGCCGAAGTCGTCCTCGTTGAATGCGAAGCGGAGCTCGCCGTACTCGAGCACGTAGTCGGAGCCCGACTCGTAATTCCCTCTTCGGGTCGTCTTCCTATTCACGTTGAAGCCCATTCCGCCTCCGCAAGCCCAGCGGGGACAGGTGGTGGATCATGCCGGTCATCGTATCTGGGCGCTTACCGCGGGCGACGCCTGAAAGAGGGTTTGCACATGATCGGGGTAGAGATCCTCGAGCAACGCGTTGAGCTCGTCGCAAAGCGGGCGCATCTCCTCGAGGCGGTCGCCGAAGTTCCAGACGAGACTCTCCCGCCCCAACGCCCAGACCCCGATCTCGCTCCCGTCGGCTCTGGTCAGGATCGGGCACGGGGTTCCGTTGCCGGCGCCGGGCTGGACTCCGGGCGCGAAGGAGACCGCCGAGCTCCCGGGGATCCTCCTCGTGCGCAGCGGGCCGCGGATCACGATGCCGTCCGCTCCGATCCAGATCCCCGACCTCGAGATCCTCCAGGCGAAGTAGACGTAGGGCGCCCCCAGCGCGATGATCGCCACGGCGCCCGCCACCGCGCTCCAGCCCCGGCCGTTCTCCGCCGCCCCGATGAGCTTCGGCAGCACGATCGCGACGATCACGCCGACGATCGCAACGAAGCTGATCACGAACCACCTGAGCCGGGACGGTCGCCGCAGCCAGGAGTCCCTGCGGACCTCGTTCGAGGAGCGATTCTGCGCCATCGATTCGGTATCGGCCATGGGGCGGCCCGGTTATAGGGCTGAGCTCGGTTTCTTCACCCGGCTCTGCCGCCCGGCGGGTGATGGATCATGCGGGGCGCCGCCAGACGTGATCGACCTCCACTGCCACATCCTTCCCGCGATCGACGACGGGGCGAGGGATCTCGCCGACAGCGTCGCGATGGCGCGCCAGGGTGTGGCGGACGGCATCGAGGCGATCTGCGCGACCCCGCACATCCGCCATGACCACGACGTCCGTATCGCCGAGCTGGCCGGACGGGTCGCGGTCCTCAACCGGCGCCTCGCCGAGGAGGACCTCCCGGTCGTCGTGCTCCAGGGCGGCGAGGTCGCCGAGACCGCGGTCGAGGGGCTCGACGAGGACGATCTGGAGCATGTGACCCTCGGCGCCGGGCGCTGGGTTCTGCTCGAGCCGGCCCCCGGGCCGCTCGGCGACAGCCTCGAGCGGCGTGTGGAGGAGTTGGGGGCACGCGGTCACCGAGCGCTGATCGCCCACCCCGAGCGGCACGTCGCCGCCGACATGTTCGAGCGCCTCGCCCGCCTCGTCGAGCGCGGCGCCCTGATCCAGATGACCGCCGACTATCTCCTGCGCGAGCAGATGGCGGAGGGCATGCTCGCGATGGCCGAGCGCGGCCTAGTCCACGTTCTCTCGAGCGATGCCCACTCCTCGGCCTTCGGCAGGCCGGTGGCGTTGAGCCCGGCGCTCGACCGGCTCAGAGCGCTGGACCTGCTGCGGCCGCACATCGAGTGGATCGCGAGCCGGGCGCCGCGCGCGATCGCCGAAGGGCTCGAGCTCGAGGTTCCCTACCCGGTCGCGCTCTAGTCGAGCGGGCGCAGCTCCACCCGTTGCGCGAGGTCGGAGACCACGGCGCCGTCGGCGCTGCCGAGCCCGTTGCGGAGGAAGTTCGCGGCGCCGGCGGCGGCGCCGACCCGGAGTGTCTCCTCCCACTCGCAGCCGGTCGCGATGCAGGCCGCGAGCGCGCCCATCATCGAGTCGCCGCAGCCCTCCCGGGCCCCGCGCTCGAATCGCGGCGGGGCGAGCTCCCAGGCGCGGCCGTCGCGCACGACCAGAGCCGGCTCCTCGGCCCGGGTGATGATCACGGCCCCGGCCCCCGCCGCGAGCAGGCGCTCGGCGCCGGCGCGCATCCGGTCGGGGGTGTCGACCGGGCCGTTGATATAGCGCGCCAGCTCCCAGTCATTGATCTTGGCCAGCTCCGGCCGGCCCTCGAGGGCGCTGTCGAGCCGGGGGGGCGAGAGGTCGACGATCACCGGCGTCCCGTTGGCGCGGACGTCGGCGACGAGATTGCCGTAGACCTCCGGTGGCATCGCTTCGGCCGGGAACGCCCCGCAGACCGCGAGCACGTCGGCGTCGAGCGCTGCCGCGCAGGCGACCGAGAAGAGGTCGTCCACCTCGTGACGGGTCAGCGCGGGGCCTGGGCTCATCGCGAGCGGCTCGCGGTGGCCGCTGCGCCGATCGTGCAGGTAGCACCCGCTCGAGCCACCGGTCTCGACCAGGCGCAGCTCGATCGGCAGCTGCTCGAGCAGAGGGCGGAGGACGGTGCCGGTCTCGCCACCGATGTAGGCGCAGAGGAGGACCTCGGCGCCGAGCGCGGCCGCCATCCGCGCCACCCACACGCCCTGGCCGGCGGCGTGGAGATGGATGTCGTCGACGGCCTCGACCGGGACGGCCTCGACGGTGACCGAGAGCATCGGGCTCGGCCCGAAAACCACGACTTTGCCCTCCGGGGCCATCGTCAGAGGCTAGTCGAGGCGATTACCGCGAGCGGGAGAGAGTCAGCTTCCCCAGACCCCTGTTTTTTCCCCGGTGAGCCGGCAGCCACCGAGATTTCCGCCGGAGACGGTGCAGGGGTACGTGATATCGCCATTGGAGGCGCGGATGATCGAGAAGACGTTGCCGGTGCTCGCCGATTTCACTTCGATTTCGTAGCCATTGCCTTCGGGATTCACTTCGACGGGGCTTTCCGGCCCGCCCGGCAGGGTCGGCTCGATCGCCACCAGCCCGGCCAGGTCGCATTTGGCTTCGTCGTAGCCGTTGTTGTCCGAGGCGCATGTCTCCATCGCGACCTCGGCGGTGTGGGCGGTCGCCTTCGCCTTCGAGTCGCCAGCCTTGCCGGTCTGGTTGAAGAAGACCGGCAGCGCGATCGCGGCCAGGATGCCGATGATCAGCGTCACGACCAGAAGCTCGATCAGGGTGAACCCGGCCTCGGGGTCTTTGAAGCGGTCCGCCATCACGACAATATCGGTGCCGAAATAGCCGTTTTGTAGACCTGAAGCCGGGTTCTCATGTGATCTCAACCGTTGGGGGAGGAATTCCGGGTAGCCGCTCTTTCCAGTTCTGATGGCACCGGGCGAGATCGCCAAGAGGCTGCGCCGGCTGCCGAGGAGGCAGGTCCGCGGACGCGAGGTCCCGGTGGCGACCGGATTCCGCTCCCGTCTGCTCGGGCTCGCGCTGATCGAGCGCGCGCAGGCCGGCCCCGGCCTGCTCATTCCCCGCTGCCGCAGTGTCCACACCTTCGGGATGCGCTTCGCCGTCGACCTCCACTTTCTCGATCGCCGCGGGGGGCCGACGTCGGTCCGCCGCCGGGTACCTCCGAATCGCCTGGTGTCGGACGCGGCTGCCGTCGCCGTGCTCGAGGTGCCGAGCGGGCCCGTCCCGGCGGGGGGAGAACCCCGAAGCCCGCCGACTTGACCCGGCGATGCTGCCGGAACGAGAGGAGATCGCCACCGTCGTCGTCTGCGAGGACGACGAGCCGACGCTCGAGCTTCTCTGCGATCACCTGACGGCGGACCGGTTCGGCGCGATGCCTGCGCCGAGCGCCTCCGACGCGCTGCGGCTCTGCCGATACAAGCAGCCCGACCTCCTTCTGCTCGACCTTGCCCTGCCCGACGCCTCGGGCCTCGACGTGCTGCGCGAGATCCGCGAGTCGGACGGAGTCGCATCGCGATTCGACCCGCTTCTGCCGGTCGTGGTCCTCACCGGCCGCGGCGCCGACGCCGACCGGGTCCGCGGTTTCGAGATCGGGGCTGACGACTACCTGGTGAAGCCTTTCTGTGCGTTTGTTCGGTCGCCTAGTCCGCGCCTAGCGAGGATCGGCCGGAACGCCTCGTCGATGCCCTCAAGCAGCTCGGCGCGGGGATGCGGGACGACGACCCAGCCCTCGACCTCGAACGGCTCGGCGCCGGCCTCTCGCAGCTCCGCGCTCGCGTCGGCCCTCGCGGCCTCGGCGAGGGCGCGCTCGTCGGGATCGTCGATATCGCCGCCGACCGCGTCGGCGCGCGCGACATAGAACGCGTCGAACATCGCGCGCAGCGTCGCGCGGACCGCCTCGATGCCGTCGGCGTCGGCGACCTCGCCGGCGACCGCTTTGCGGATCGCGTCGAGGCGCTCGACCGCGCCGCTCGCCGGCTCGGCGATATCGGCCTCGGCCTCGGCGACCTTGCCGGAGCGCGCGCGGGCCTCGGCGAGCGCGGCGCGGGCCTCGGCAAGTTCGACCTTGAGCGCGTCGCGCTGTTCGCTCCAATCCTCGGCGTCTAGCTTCCCATCCTGGTAGTCGCGTTGGACGCGCGCGAAGCGCTCGGCCGCCCCGCGCTCCGCGTCCCCGGCGCGCTTCAACGCGGCGTCGGCGGCCTCGCGCTGCTCCGCGACCGCGGACGCCATTTCCGCGCGCATCGCCTCAAGGTCTAGGCCCACGCTCTCGAAGTAGGCGAGCGCGGCCTTGTCGATCTTGGCGCGCGGGATCGGCGTCTGTGGGCAGTAGTCGAGGCCGTTCTTCTCGCGGCCGAGACAGCGGTACTCCTCGCGATCCTCGCGATTATCGGTCCGCGGCGACATAGCGTCGGAGCAATGTCCGCATCTAAGTAGGCCGCGCGTAAAGAGATGCGGGCCGGCCGGCGTCCGGCCGGGGCCGCCGTTCCGCGTCCGCGCGCCGGCGTCGCGGAGCGCCGCGACGCGATCCCACAGCGCCGGCTCGACGATCGGCTCATGGACGCCGGCGAAGTCCTCGCCGTTGAAGCTCAAGCGGCCCTTGAACGTTGGGTTGCGTAGGAGCTGGGAGACGGCCGATTGCGTCCACTTCGAGGATCGCTGCGCAGGGACGCCGTCGGCGTTTAGGTCGCGCGCGATGCGGCGCTGTGAGACGCCGGCGCCGGCCCGCTCGAAGATGCGCCGGACGATCGGGGCCTGCTCGTCGTCGGGGCGCAGCTCGCCGCCCCGGCTCACGTAGCCGTACGGCGCCCGGCCGTGGTGCTTGCCGCTAGCGGCGCGCTCGGCCGCGGTCGCCGCGACGCGTTCCGCGATCTGCTCGGACTCCCACTCGGCGAGAACGGCCAAAAGGTTCGGTATCAGCCGGCCCATCCCGCTCGACGTGTCGATCCCCTGCCGGACCGCGACGAGCGCGACCTCCTCGGCCTCGAAACGCTTGAAAAGTTCGAGCATCCCAGCGGCGTTTCGGCCGAGCCGATCCAGCGACGTGACGACGATCCGATCCAGTTCGGGGAGCGCGTCGAGCAGCTTCGCCAGTTCGGGCCGATCGGCCTTGCGCCCGCTGATCCCGGCGTCGATGTAGAGCTGGGTCAGCTCCCAGCCCTCCGACTCGGCGCGGGACGTGATCGTCTTTTCCTGCTCCGGGAGCGAGAGCCCCTCGGCCGCCTGCCGAGCGGTCGAAACGCGGACATAGCCTGCGGCCTTGAGAGGCGTCACGGCGACCAGACTAGGGTACGGGGTAGATGCGGTCAACGTAGGCTGAATGGGGCCTCAGACGGCCGGAGATCGCCGGAGATCGCCGGAGATCGCATCTCACCGGCGCCCGCTGGGGACGTGCCGGGACACTGGGGCCGGAAAGGGCGCTCCAATCGAACATACGTTCGCTTTTCGGCCGCGTACGGATATCGGCCGACACAGGCGAGATCGGCCGAAATCGGCAGCGCAGCGCCGGCCTGGCGCGGGCCAGGGAGCTGATCCGCGACCCCCGCCGGCGGCCGACTGCGGTCTGACCGCAATTAATCGACCAGCTGCGGTTCAAATTGGCCGACCGTTCAAGTACGCTCGCCCGGAGCGAGTCTTGACCCGAACCCCGCGATCGCCGTTTCGATGCCGGACCCGCACTATGCGGAGGGCCCGGGGCCTGTCCGTGTTCCTCCCGATCGCCCTACTGGCCTGGTTCGCGGCACCGGCCCAGGCGACCACCGAAGTCTTCAACTACACCGGGGGCGAGCAGATGTTCGTCGTGCCTACTGGCGTCAACCAGGTTCAGATGCTCGCGATTGGCGGCCATGGCGGGGAATCAAACGGCCCCGCCGGGGGGGAAGCGGCGGAAGTCAAGGGAGCCCTGGATGTCACTCCCGGCCAGACCCTCTACGTCGAGGTCGGGGGAACTGGGCAGACCGGGGCGGAAGGCGGCGAAGGGGGCTTCAACGGCGGCGCCAGCGGCGGCGGCGGCGGCGGCGGGGCTTCGGACATCCGAACTGTGCCGAGATCGACGAGCCTCGCGGTCGAAGACACCAGGCTTGTCGTGGCCGCCGGCGGTGGCGGTGGTGGCGCAAGCGGTGGAGAACCGGGAGGAGCCGGCGGGGCGGCGGGAAGCCCGGGAGGCGACAGCAACTATCTCGGTGGAGGAGCGGGGACCGAAACCGAAGGGGGCGCCGGCGCCTTCGGCTGCGAACCAGCCGGCACTGGCGGCACTGGCGAACTTGGCATCGGCGGCGCCGGCGGTTACAGCTTCGCCGAAACCGGCCCCGGCGGTGGCGGTGGTGGCGGCTATTACGGCGGCGGTGGCGGCGGCGGGGCCTGCTTCATCGGCAGCAGCGGCGGCGGCGGCGGGTCCTCGCTGGTTCCGCCCCTGGCTCTCATGACCCTTACCTCGGCGGCGCCGAAGATCGAAATCACCTACAACCCGCCGCCCTCGGTCACGATCACCACTCCGGTGGACGAAGCTGCCTACACGAAGGGGCAGGCGGTCAGCGCCAACTACTCGTGCCTCCCCGGTGAAGGGACGGGGCTGAAATCCTGCACGGGACCGGTGGCGAACGGAGCGCCCCTGAATACGGCGACGGTAGGCGAACACGAATTCAAGGTCGACGCCGAAGACAACGACAAAGGCAAAGCCTCGAAGAGCTTCAGCTACACGGTCTACGGGCCGCCCTCGGTAGCAATCACCTCTCCCGCCGACGGTGCCGGCTACACCCAGGGCCAGGTGGTCAACGCCGCCTATTCCTGTGCCTCTGAAGAAGGGACGACCATCGAATCCTGTGCCGGACCCGTGGCCAGCGGGGCCGCGATCGACACCGCCACCCCTGGGGCTCACAACTTTACCGTTACGGCCGAAGACGATCTTGGCGGCGAAAGCACGAAGAGCGTCAGCTACTCCGTCGTGGCGCCTGCCCCAGGGCCGGCCCCTGTGCCATTGGCGACGGTCCCGGACACGGCCCTCGGCAGCCACCCGAAGGCGACCGTGAAGACCAAGAAGAAGAAGGCCAAGGTCAAGTTCAGCTTCAGTTCCGATGTGACCGGCGCGACATTCATGTGCAAGCTCGACAAGGGGGCATTCGCCCCCTGCACCTCGCCGAAGTCCTACAGCGTCAAGAAGGGCAAGCACACATTTTCCGTCGAGGCGATCGGCCAGGGCGGCACCGACGCGACGCCTGCGACCTTCAGCTTCAAGGTCAAGAAGAAGAAATAGGGCTACCTAAAGATTCGCTGCTATCGCTATGAGTTCCCCCTGCACGACTCGCGACAGGCCGACTGATGCCCGTCTCGGCGGGATCGGTTGAAGTCGCTGAGCGGGCGCGTTCTCTCGCAGCGCCGGCAGGTCTTTTCGTCGGCGCCAGCGGTCATCGGGGCCTGCCGTTGGGGATGCTTTCTTCAGTCTTCAGATACCCGGCCTCAGCGACTGCGTCCCACTGCGCTCCTAAAGTCGCGCAGCGTCGCCATGTCGAGGAGAGCGCTGCCCGTGCCGCGCCGAAGATCCAGCTCGTCGTTGCTCTCGTCCTGGTCCCGTCGGTCCTGTTGATGATCGCCGCCGCGCTGATCGCAAACGCCGGCGTCCTCCTCGCCGGATTCTGAGCGGTCGTTCCATGCCGGGAACGCCGGCGGCGGGGCCTTACGCCGGAGTTCGAGAAGCCTCCGGGGGGCTGGGGGCGGGTGCGCGGGCCGCTGGGGCGCGGCGGGCTTTGGGCATGTAGCGGGCGACGACCAACGTCAGGACGATCGCGGCGCTTCCTAGGACCATCACCCTGAACCAGGTGCTGGCGCCGTCGGTGCCGGAACCCAGGGAATGCAGGACCGCGAGCAGGAAGACGACCACCGTCGCGCGGTGAATCTGGCGCCAGCGCCTCGCGCCGATCCGGCGTCTCCAGTAGAAGGTCGGCCCCAGCAGGAGGGCCAGGTAGCCGGCGAGGATTCCGAGGCCGGTCCATATGGGCCGGTATTCGAGCGTGAAGGGGATCGTGATTCCCGTTAGGCCCGGCTTCAGCCAGGCATCGCCGAGGAGGAAGACGCCATGGGCTCCGATCGCGACGAGCGCGGTCAGGGCGACCTGCTGGTGAATTTTCACCAGATTGCGCTTCAACCCGGGGCGGCGAGTCATCTTCGAAGCCAACAGCAGTCCCAGCACCACTGAGGTGGTGATCAGCAGGAAGGCGACGATTCCGGCCGAGCGCGCAGCCAGCCACCATGGGTAGTTGGCGGGATCCGGCTCAGTCACCGCCGCCGCCCTCCCCCTCGGGGGACCCCTCCTCACCGGCGGGCGCGGCCTTGGCGGGCGCGGCCTTGGCGCCGCCGCCGGCGGGCACCGGCACCGTCGTCGGTCCGGAGAACATCGTGTAAGCGGCGAGCGCGGCGAGCGCGACTACCACCGCGATGGCAGCGACCTTGGTCCTCAGGCGCGGTGGCTCGCCGGTAGCGACCGCCGTGGCCGGTGCGGTGCTCATGGCGGGGGCACGGGAGAGGTCCGGGTGACGATCGAGGTGGCTGCCTGCGTTTGTGCCTTGCCGACATTGCCGGTCCCGGGCTTGGTGATGGCGGCCGGCGAGACGAGGCCGGCGCCGAGAGCAGGATCCCTGCCGGTTCGCACCTGGATCGCGAGCAGGGTCAGGACCACGAAGAAGAGCCCGAGGGCGGCGGTGATGACCGCCAGAGGGCTGGGGGTGCGACGGCGTTTTGGTTGGGGCGATTCCGGCACCGCGTTCACTCCTCACCGCAAATCTGGAAGCCGTATCCACGGGCGAAACCGGTCAGTGCGCGCGTCGAGTTGTCGAGCTCGGCCCGCAGGTGCCTGAGCAGAGGGATGTCGGCCGCAGCGAGCGCGTTGCCGATCCTCGCCCTCAGCGCAAGCTGCCCCCTGACCGGGTCGATGATGTTCGCCTTCACGAGCGCGGCATCCCCGGGCGGTGGGGGGAGGGCACTGATCTGTCGTAGCTCCCGCCAGCCGAGAGCGATCGTGTCGTCATAGGCCTTCACGGCCTCGGTCGGCTGGGATGAGGCACCGACCCGCTGCTGCTCCCTGGCCCGCTCCGGATCGAGCTTGCCGCAGATCGCGTCCACGCGAGCGACATAGGCGCGGCGAGCGGGGTCGGTCACCTTCGCCACCTGCACCGGGCCTTCTGAGGGGCGCTGTTGTGAGCCCGGAACTTGCGAGCCGTTCGGCTGTGTGGTCGCTTCCGCCCCCTCGGTCTCCGCCCGTCGCCTGTCGCCGCCGCATCCGGCCGACAGAGCGACAACGGCTACGAGGAGAAGTGGTGTGAGCCGCAAGACCATTGCGCCGCTAGGGGTAGACCTGCTCGCCGGAGTCCTCGTCGACCACGCTGATCGCCACCGAGGGACAGGCTTCGGCCGCCTGAAGGATCAGATCGGGCGGACCGGCTCCGATCACCCGCGCGGTCTCGTCCAACTCGAACACCATAGGCGCGATGTCCACGCAGTCGCCATGCCCGGCGCAGGCGCTCTCGTCAATCCGCGGTACGTATTTCAATCTCAATCGCCTCCTCGGTCATATATGACGAGGCTAGGCTCGGTATCAGGAGTGCGCATCCGCTGTTCGCCGCGGTTGGCTCGTGGTTTCGCCGCAGCCGCCAGATGAGGATGATCTGGGGTTAATGATCGAGCACGACATCGTCTTCGACGCGATGGGATCGCAGGTGAGGCTCGTGATCGGCGCGGCGGACGACGACGCGGCTGCGGCGGCGCGAGCGGCGGATACAGAGAAGCGTTTTGTAGTCGATTTCGAGGTGGCGCTATCGCGGTTCGATCCGGACAGCGAGCTCAGCGCGCTGAATGCGGATCCTCGCGAGGTCGTTCCCGCCTCGGAGTTGCTGCGCGCGGCGGTGAGAGCCGGGGTGGCGTCTGCCAGTCTCAGCGGCGGGTTGGTCGATCCGACTCTGCTTGCGGAGATCGAGTCGGCCGGCTACGTCGACTCCTGGGAGGGTTCCGAGGTCTCGCTCGTCGAAGCGATCTCCACCGCGCCACCTCGACAGCCGGCCCGGCCGAGGGCAGAGTCGCTCTGGCGCCGGTTCGACGTCGACGATGACGCCCAGACGGTCTCGCGGCCGGCCGGCGTCGGGCTCGACACGGGCGGCATCGGCAAGGGCCTGGCAGCGGATCTGATCGCCGCCCGGCTCTCCGGCTTCCCGCGCTTTGTCGTCGACTGCGGCGGCGATGTCCGCATCGGAGGCGCCAATGCCCTCATCAACCCCTATGAGGTCCTCGTCGAGAACCCTCTGACCGGTGAGCGGGTCTACGCACTCAGGCTGGGTTGGGGAGGGGTCGCAACCTCGGGCCTCAACGTCCGGATCTGGCGAGGAGTGGACGGGCGTCCGCGCCACCATCTCCTCGATCCCTCAACCGGCGAGCCCGCCTGGACCGGTCTGATCGGGGCCACCGCGCTCGGCGATACCGCAGTCGAAGCCGAGGCCCTCGCCAAGGCCGCCCTCCTCTCGGGACCGGATGGCGCCCGCGCGGTACTCGCCGAGCGTGGCGGCCTGCTTGCGCACGACGACGGCAGGGTCGACAAGGTCGGGCCTCTCAGCGCCCGGCGCCTTTGATCTACTCGGCCGACTCCTCGCGCAGGCGGGTGGCGACGGTGGCGGTCGCTCCCCGCATCGCGTCGAGGTGGGCCGCGTCCTTCCTGTGGCCGCTGACATAGCAGCAGAGGTGGCCGCCGACGAGCTCGAAGGCGAACTTCTCGGGAGCGGATTCGGCGAGCCAGACGATGAAGCTGGGGGAGAAGAGCTGGTGCAGCCAGTTGAAGTCCTGCAGCTGCCGGTTGGCGAAGATCTCGTAGCGGTCGGTCAGCTTCGCGCTCTCGAACTCAACCCGTTTTTTCGAGCGGAATAGATCCTCGAAGCCCTCGAGCGAATGGAACCCGAACTTGCGTTGGCAGTAGAGCTCGGGAGCGTGGAATTTGCACTCGGGCACCTCGGCAATCCCGATCGTGTAGTGGTAGGTGTTGGTGTCTCGGTTGCCCTCGCTGTCGGTGCCGCTTTCCTCGTAGGTGAAAAGGGCGAGCAGGCCATTGACGCCATCGCCCAGCGCGCCTTCCAGCACCCGCACGGCGTAGCGGTCATCGCCTTTCGAGAGAAGCGGCGTGGTTTCCGGCAGGCGGAGGCGCGCGTCCTCGTCTGTCATCTGCCGCGCGGCCGCGTACCGCTCGAAGAAGGCGTCCTCGGAGCGCGAGTCGGCGATTCCGAGGACGACCAGGAGGCCGACGGCGAGGGCGGCACCGAGCCCCGCCAGGCCGACAATCGGCCCGACCAGTGCCAGGCCCGCGACCCCGGCGGCGATCGCAAACGCGACCAGCAGCGCCATCGTCAGCGGTTTGCGGATCAGCAGCCCGAAGTACTCGCCGCGTAGGTCGTTGGCATCGGCGACCTGGGTTTCGACGGCCTGAGGCGAGCTCACGACCATGGCTCGCGCTTCGCTCGCTGCACAAAGAACCAGAGATGCATGTTTGCTCGCTCCGTGCTCACGGATCCGAATCTAGTCGATGCAACGGAGCTTGCGATCTGGGGCGTTCCGTCCGAGTTGTGTTGCAAAGTGGTGGGAAGTGGGTTACTGTGGCCCTCGAGTTGAAGCCCAAGGGCCGGGGTGGTGAGGCTCCTCCCACCTCATCACTCCGGCCCTGACTCTTTTCCAGGCCGCAGAAAGGAACCACCGGGGAATGGCTTTTCGGGGTCTCTACGAGCACAGCCTCGACGCCAAGGACCGGCTCACGGTTCCGTCGCGGTTCCGCGCCGCCCTCGCTGACGGGATCGTTCTCGCCAAGGGCTTCGACCCCTGCGTCTGGGTGTATCCGACCAGCGAGTTCGAGCAGCTCTCCGATCGCTTCCTCGCCCCGCACAGCCCGTTTGGCCGGGACGCCCGCAGCCTGCGCCGCCGCTTCCACGGCGGCTCGTTCGACGAGAAGCTTGACTCGGCAGGGCGGATCAGGGTCCCGAAGCCACTGATCGACCACGCCGAGCTGTCCGGACCCTGCGTCGTGATCGGCGCCGGCGAGTACCTCGAGATCTGGAACGCCGACGCCTGGGCCAAGCAGGAGGCCGAGCTCGACTCCTCCGCCGCCGAGATCGCCGAGGGCCTGGCGGCGAATGAGAGGCCCGAGTAGATGCGCGCCCCGGGTCAAGTGCGAGCCTACGCGGAGCCGGTTCCGGTCATGGGCGATGCCATTGTTAATTGGATGCACGAGCCCGTCCTCGCCGAGGAGCTGACCTCCCTTCTCGCGCCCGGCCCGGGGCAGACCGCGGTCGACTGCACCTTCGGCGGTGGCGGCCACGCGCGCCGGATCGCCGTCGCGATCGGCCCCGAGGGAACGCTGATCGCGATTGACCGCGATCCCGCCGCCGAGGCGCGGTTCGAGCAGTTCGCGGCCGATGTCCCCTGCAAATGTCGGTTTATCGGAACCGAGTTCGCGGCAGGGCTCCGCACCCTGCACGGCGAAGGCATCCGCCCAGAGATGGTCTATATGGACCTCGGAATGTCCTCGATGCAGGTCGATGCCCGCGAGCGGGGGTTCTCCTATTCATATGACGCGCCGCTCGACATGCGGATGGACACCCGCCAGGTGCTCAGCGCCGCCGACCTCCTCAACGAGTGGCCCGAGTCGCGGATCGCGCTGGCGCTGCGCCGCTACGGCGAGGAGCGCTACGCGGGCGGGATCGCGCGCGAGGTCGTGCGCCGCCGTCCGCTACGCACCACCGCCGACCTCGTCGCCGCGGTCAAGGCGGGGATCCCGGCCTCTGCCAGGTTCGGCGGCGGCCACCCGGCCAAGCGCACCTTCCAGGCGGTCCGGATCGCCGTCAACGGCGAGCTCGACTCGCTCGACGAAGCGCTGCCGACGGCCTGGCGAATGTTGGCCACGAGCGGCCGCTTCGCCGCGATCTCCTTCCACTCGCTCGAGGACCGACGCGTCAAGCGGTTCCTCGCCGATCGCGCCCGTGGCTGCATCTGTCCGCCGGAGCTCCCAATCTGCGTCTGCGGGCGCGAGCCGGAAGCCGATCTGCTGACCCGGCGCGCGGTCGCGCCCGGCCCCGACGAGATCGCCGAGAACCCGCGCTCGAAATCGGCCCACCTGCGGGCGGCGACGAAGATCGCCCCGACCCCGGTGGAGGTCGCCTGATGGAGGCGGCAACCGTTCGGCGGGCACCGGCGAGAGTCGCCGCCCCGCGCTCGAAGGCCGCTCCCGCGAAGCGGGCACCGGCGAAACGCGCCCCCGCGCGCAGGCAACCGGCGCCGGCACGGCGCCCGGGCGGCCAGCTGATTCCGATCGCGGTGAGCACCGCGTCAGCCGTCGGCCGCCTCCCCGACTCCGGCCTCGTCGTGCGGATGACCCGCGGCCGCGCCTGGATCGGCGTCCTCGGTGTCCTCCTCGCCGGGATCGTCGCCCTCAACGTGATCACCCTCAGTTTCGCGGCCTCGGCCGGCCACGTCGACCAGAACATCCAGGCCCTCGACCGCGAGAACTCGATCCTCCGCAGTCGCGACGCCCAGCGCTCGGCGACCGAGCGCGTCCGCAGCGAAGCCGCGGCGCTCGGCCTCACCGCCTCCACCGCCGAGGACCCGAGCTACGTCGAGGCCCGCCCCGACGACGTCAGCGTCGCCGCCCAACGCCTCGCCGTCGCCGAACCCGGCTACTAGGCGCGAGATGCGGACGATCGAGCGCAGGATCGGGCTCCTCTTCGCGGGGTTCCTTCTCTGCTTCCTGGTCGTGATCGGGCGCGCCGCGTGGCTGCAGGGCGTCCAGGGCGCTCAGCTCGCATCCGAAGCCGCCTACCAGCAGACCGAAGTCGTCAGCGTCCCGGGGCTGCGCGGGAGCCTTCTCGACCGCTACGGCAACCCACTCGCCGTCTCCGAGGACGCGGCGACGATCTACGCCACCCCGTACCAGGTGAAGAACCCGGTGAAGACGGCGACCGAGCTGGCGCGGATCCTGAAGCTGGAAAGGGACAAGGTCCTCGAAAGCCTGACCGAAGAATCCGGCTTCGCCTATGTCGACAAGGAGGTCGACCTGCCGACCGCGGCGCGGGTCGAACGACTCGAACTGGCGGGGATCGGGCAGGTCCCGGCGAGCAAGCGCAGCTACCCGCAGGGGGAAATGGCGGGCCAGACGATCGGCTCGGTCGGGACCGAAGGCGAGGGCCTGACCGGGCTCGAGCTGGGCGAGGAAGACGCGCTGCGCGGCAGCGACGGAGAACGGCGGGTGGTCAAGGACGCGCTCGGCGAAGCGATCCGGCTCGACACGGTCAACGAAGCGGAGGATGGCGCGAACGTGAAGACGACGCTCGACCCGGCGATCGAGAAGGCGACCGAAGAAGCGCTGGGCGAAGTCGGCGAAATGTGGTCGCCGAAGGGCGCAACCGCGATCGTGATGAACCCCCGCAACTCTCAGGTGCTGGCGATGGCCAACTGGCCGCCGGTCGACCCGACCGACCTCGCCGAAGCCGAACCGGAATCCCTGCTGAACCGCGCGACAGGGTTCACCTACGAGCCGGGCTCGACGTTCAAGGCGTTCACCGTCTCCGCCGCGCTCGAAGAAGGGATCGTGACGCCGACCACCACCTTCACGCTGCCGCCGGCCCTGCAGGTCGCCGATCGCACGATTGAAGACGCCGAGGAACGCGGGGCGGTGACCCTCTCGGTCGCCGAAATCCTCTCCCACTCCTCGAACGTCGGAGCGGTGACGATAGGCCTCGAGGTCGGCGCCGAAAAATTCAGCCGCTGGATCAACCGGTTCGGGTTCGGGCGGCCGACCGGGATCGAGTTCCCGGGCGAGGAGCAGGGGCTCGTGCCGGCGCTCGACGAATACTCCGGCTCGACGATGGGCAACCTGCCGATGGGCCAGGGGCTCTCGGTGACGCCGATCCAGATGCTCGCCGGCTACGCGGCGATCGCCAACGGCGGCATCCTCAAACGGCCGCAGCTGATCGAGGACGTCGGCGGCGAACCGGTCAACGAGCCGCGCGGGCGCCGGGTGATCTCCGCCGGCGTCGCCGCGGAGGTCCGGGAAATGCTCGAGGGCGTGCTGGCGCCGGGCGGCACCGCCTCCGAGGTGAGCGTCCCCGGCTACGTTCTCGCCGGCAAGACGGGGACCGCCCAGGTTGCCGAAAACGGCACCTACTCGAAGACCAAGTACGTGGCGTCGTTCATTGGCTTCGCTCCGGCCCAGAACCCCCAGCTCTTGGTCGCCGTGATCGTCGACGAGCCGCACGGCGAAATCTATGGCGGCTCCGTCGCCGCCCCGGCCTTCGGCAAGATCGCCGAATTCGCGCTGCCCTACCTCGGCGTCCCGCCGGAATAGCGACGCCCGTGGCCGAGCCTAGAATCGGCCGCGTTGGAACTCGGTGAGCTGATCAGAGGACTCGATGGCGCCCGCATCGCCGGTGACCCCGGCGTCGAGGTCGGCGGGCTCGCCTACGACAGCCGCCGGGTCGGCCCCGGAACTCTCTTCTTCTGCGTCGTCGGCGAGAGATCGGACGGGCACGAGTTCGCGGCGGCGGCGGTCGAGGCCGGGGCTTCGGCTCTGGTCGTCGAGCACGAGCTCGAGCTGCCCGTCTCGCAGGTGGTCGTCGACGACGCGCGGGCGGCGATGGCTCCGGTCGCGGCCCGGTTCCAGGGCAACCCGACCGCCGAGCTGCGGGTCGCCGGGGTGACCGGAACCAACGGCAAGACGACGACCGCGTTCCTGATCCGCGAGGTGCTCGAGTCTGCCGGAATCCGGTGCGGCCTCCTCGGCACCGTGAAGCAGATCGTCGGCGGCGTGGCGGAGGAGGTCGAGCGGACGACGCCGGAGGCGATCGACCTCCAGGCGACGTTCCGGCGGATGCTCGAGGGCGGCGACCGGGCCTGCTCGATGGAGGTCTCCTCGCACGCGCTCGTCCTCCACCGCAGCGACGCGATCCACTACGAGGTCGCGCTCTTCACCAACCTGACCCAGGACCACCTCGACTTCCACGCCGACATGGAGGACTACTTCGCCGCCAAGCGGCTGCTGTTCGAGATGGGCCCCGCGCACCCGATCGTCAACATCGACGACCCCTACGGACGCCGCCTCGCCGAGGACTTCGAGGCGCTGACCTTCTCCGCAGATGGCCGCGAGGCGGACTTCTCCGCCCGCGATACCGCGTTCGACGCGACCGGCGCCAGGTTCACCGTCGGCGAGGTCGAGGTCCGCACCCGGCTTCCAGGCCACTTCAACATCGCCAACGCGCTGGGGGCGTTCGCGGCGGCGAGTGCGATGGGCCTCGAGGGGCCGGCGATCGCAGAGGCCCTGGCGGCGGCGAGCGCGCCGCCGGGGCGGTTCGAGCCGATCGACGAGGGACAGCCGTTTGCAGTCCTGGTCGACTACGCCCACACGCCGGACTCGCTCGAGAATGTTCTGGTGGCTGCGCGGCGGCTGACCAGCGGCAGGGTGATATCGGTGTTCGGCGCCGGCGGCGACCGCGACCGCGACAAGCGGCCGCGGATGGGGCGCGCGGCCGCGGGCAACTCGGATCTGACGATCGTCACTTCCGACAATCCCCGCTCGGAGCGGCCGGATGCGATCGTCGAGGAGATCCTGGCCGGGATCGAGGACCGCGACGGGGTCGAGGCCGAGGTCGACAGGCGGGCGGCGATCGCCCTCGCGCTCTCCAGGGCGGAGGCGGGGGACACCGTTGTCGTCGCCGGCAAGGGCCACGAGCAGGGGCAGGAATTCGAGCAGGGCCGCAAGATCCCCTTCGACGACCGCGAGGTCGCCCGCGAGGAGCTGCGGAGACTGTGAACCTCGCCCCGGAGGAGATCGCCGCTGCGATCGGTGCCGAGATCGTCACGGCCGGGCCGGTCGGCTCGCCGCGCCGGGCGGTGATCGACTCGAACCAGGCGGGGGAGGGGGATCTCTTCTTCGGCCTGCGGGGAGAGAACGCCGACGGTGGCGAGTTCGCCGCCGCCGCGCTCGCGGCCGGCGCCTGGGGCGCGGTCGTCGGGCCTGGCCGGGCGGATGGGCTCGACGGGGGCTGGGTGCTGGCGGTCGAGGACCCGCTCTCGGCTCTGCAGACGCTCGCCACGGCCTGGCGGCGGGCGCTGGGGGCGCGGGTCGTCGGGATCACCGGCTCGGTCGGAAAGACGTCGGTCAAGGACATCACCCGGGCGCTGCTCCCGGGCGCCGCCCACGCCAACCGGGAGAACCTCAACACCGAGATCGGGCTGCCGCTGACCGTGCTCGAAGCGCCCGCGGGCACCGAGTTCCTGGTGCTCGAGATGGCGATGCGGGGCCACGGCCAGATCGCCGAGCTGGCGGCGATCGCCCACCCGGAGGTGGGGGTGATCACCAACGTCGGCCCGGTCCACATCGAGCTGCTCGGCTCGGTCGCGGCGGTCGCCGCGGCGAAGGCGGAGCTGCTGGCGGCATTGCCGAGCGACGGCGTCGCGGTGGTCCCCGTCGAAGGCGGCGAGCTAGAGCCCCATCTGGCGGGCGCCCCGAGCCTGCTCCGGTTCGGCCCGGGCGGCGACGTCGAGGCGGTCGAGAGCCGGGTCGAGGACGAGGTGACCGAAGCGCTGATCTCGACCCCGGCGGGGCGCGAGACCTTCCACTTCCCGTTCGCCGAGCGCCACAACCTGACCAACGCCCTGGCCGCGATCGCGGCCGGAGTCGCGCTCGAGGTGCCACTCGGCGAGATGGCCGACGGCACTGCGAGCATAGGCTTCTCCAGCTTCCGTGGCGAGCGCCTCGAGCTGGGCGACGGGATCGTCCTGGTGAACGACTGCTACAACGCCAACCCCCTGTCGATGCGAGCGGCGCTCGACCATCTCGCGACCTTCGACGGCGGCCGGCGGATCGCGGTGCTGGGCGAGATGGGGGAGCTTGGCCAGGACTGCGCCGCGCACCACCGTGAGATCGGCGCCCACGCCCGTTCCCACGGGATCGATGCGCTGATCGGCGTCGGCGAGCCCGCCCGCGAGTACGACCCCGACGAGCTCGTCGCCGACCCAGAGGAGGCGGCCGAGCTGCTCGCGGCGCAGCTCGAGCCCGGCGACACCGTGCTGGTCAAGGGCTCCCGCTCGGCCGGCCTCGAGGCCGTAGCCGAGACGTTGCAAAGACTGGTCGAGGAGAGCGATGTCGGCTGATAAAGGAGCCCCCGGACGCGGAGCCGGGGGCGAATCCATATCTGATTCTGTTTGCCCCCGGCGCAGCAGAGGAGGCTCCGCCTAATCATGGGTGAGGTCCTGATCGCCGGTATGGCGGCGATGCTGATCTGCATCTTCCTCGGCCCGAAGTTCATCGAGTACCTGCGGGTCAAGGAGTTCGGCCAGCACATCCGCGAGGACGGGCCACAGGAGCACCACACCAAGGCCGGGACGCCGACGATGGGGGGCCTGATCGTCTTCGCCTCGATCTGCGTCCCCTACCTCGTCCTCTCCGATCGCGACGCGCAGAGCATGGCCGTGTTCGGCGTCGCCCTCGGCTGCGCCGGTCTCGGGTTCGCCGACGACTTCATCAAGATCGTCAAACGACGCTCGCTCGGGCTCTCGGCCCGCTACAAGCTCCTCGTCCAGGTCTTTCTCGCCCTCGGGCTCTGGTGGGTCGCCCGCCACGAGGTCGGGCTCGAGCCGATTCTCTTCTTCCGGATCGGCGACGCCAGCATCGATCTCGGGCCGGTCCTCTACTTCGTCCTCGTCTTCCTCGTCATCGCCGGGACGTCGAACGGGGTCAACCTGACCGACGGCCTCGACGGCCTCGCCGCCGGCTGCTGCGCGATCGTCCTCCTCGCCTTCACGGCGATCTGCTTCGTCACCAACGAGCAGCAGAACCTGGCGCTGCTCTCGGCCTGCCTGGTCGGGGCCTGCGTCGGGTTCCTCTGGTTCAACGCGTTCCCGGCCTCGATCTTCATGGGGGACACCGGCTCGCTCGGGCTCGGCGGCGCGATCGGCGCCCTCGCGGTGATGACCCAGACCGAGGTGCTGCTGATCATCATCGGCGGCATCTTCGTGATCGAGGCGCTCTCGGTCGCAGCCCAGGTCTTCGCCTTCAAGACGTTCAGGCGCCGGATCCTGCTGATGGCGCCGCTCCACCACCACTTCGAGATGATGGCCTGGTCGGAGACGAAGATCATGCTCCGCTTCTGGATCATCGCCGCGGTCTGCTCCGGGATCGGCTTCACCCTTTACCAGCAGTCGATTGGCCGCTGAGCCCCGGCTCCAGACCCCGCGACTGACGCTGCGCCGGTGGCGCTCGGGAGACCGCGAGCCGTTCGCCGCGATCAACGCCGACCCGCGGGTGATGGAGCATTTCCTCGCACCCCTCTCCCGCGGCCAGAGCGACGAGCTGATCGAGCGGATCGAGCATGGCTTTGATGAGCACGGCTTCGGTCTCTGGGCACTCGAGGTCCGCGGAGGCGGCGAGCTGATCGGGCTCACCGGCCTCTCCGTGCCCGAGTTCGAGGCGGGCTTCACGCCCGCGGTCGAGGTCGGCTGGCGCCTCGCGGCCACGGCATGGGGGCAGGGCTACGCGACCGAGGCGGCGAGGGCCGCGCTCGGGTTCGGCTTCGAGCGCTGCGGCCTCGAGGAGGTCGTCTCCTTCACCAGCGCCGGAAATAGGCGCTCACGGGCGGTGATGGAGCGGATCGGGATGCGCCGCGACGCCGAGGGCGACTTCGACCATCCCTGGATCCCCGCCGGACATCCGCTGCGCCGGCACGTGCTCTACCGGGTCAGAGCGCCGCGCTGATCGCCAACGCCACCGCCTCGCCGGCCACCTCGAGCGGCTCGGTCGATCGCAGGGCCCGGCTGAGGACGAACGCCCCCTCGAGCGCGGAGATCATCTGGATCACCAGGGCGCGGGAGCGATTGGCCGGGATGCCGGCTTCGACGAAGCGGGCGACGCCGCCCTCAACCCAGAGGTTGAACACGTCGGCGCAGGCCTCGCGCAGCTCCTCGTTGACGCTCGATACCTCGAGGGCGACGGTCGCGATCGGGCAGGCGTCGGCGTAATCGGTCTCGACCAGGGTCCCGGCGGCCCCCGCGAAGAAGGCGCGGACGCCGTCGGCGAGCTCGACGTCGGGGCCGGCGTACTCGGGGAACAAGAGCCCGTAGAGGAAGCCGGAACGGCGGATCGTCTCGGCGCCGAGCTCGGATTTCCCGCCAGGGAAGAAATGGTAGAGCGAGCCGAACGGCGCCCCGGCCTCCTCGATGATCTGCTTGACGCCGGTCCCCATGTAGCCCTGGCGCCGGAACAGCTCGCCGCTGCTGTCGAGAATCCGCTCCCTCGTGTCGGTTGCCATCGCTCTCCTTCGCTCTCCGCTTGCCGGCCCGATGGTAGGGTAGCTCCAACTAGAGCGATCTATCTAGAAACGGAGGCGGGCGATGGCATCGACCGAGGTTTCGGCGGGGACGATCCACTACGGGGAAACCGGTCAGGGAGCGCCGCTGGTGATGGTCGGAGGCCTGGCGATGGACGGCCGTCTCTGGGAGCGGGTCGCGTCCGAGCTGGCGCCGACCCATCGCTGCCTGATGCCGACGATGCCGCTCGGCTCCCACCCCGAGCCGATGCGCCCCGACGCCGATCTCTCGCTGCGCGGGATGGGGCGGATCGTCGCCGAGTTCATCGAGAGCCTCGGGCTCGACGACGTCACTCTCTGCTTCAACGATTGGTCCGGCGCCCAGGTGATGGTCGCCGACGGCCTCCTCGACCGCGTCTCGGCACTCGTCCTCGCCTCCTGCGAGACCGAGGGGAACTACCCGCCCGGCCTCGCCGGGCGGGCGGCGGTGATGTCGGCGAAGCTCCCCGGCGGCCTCTCGGTGATGCGTCAGACGCTGCTGATCCCGTGGCTGCGCCGGCTGCCGTTCGTCTATGGGCAGATGTCGAAGCACGGTGTGCCCGACTCTCTGCTCCGCGAGTGGCTCGAGCCGCTTCGCCGCCCCGAGATCCGCCGCGACGTCCGCAAGTACATCGGCGACGTCGGCCAGGGCAGGCGCGACATGGTGGCGGCGACGTCCTCATTGCGCCGATTCGACCGACCGGTTCTGGTGGTCTGGGACAGCGAGGGATCGATGATGCCGAACGAGGAGGGCCGCAAGCTCGCCTCCGACTTCCCCGACGCGCGCCTGGTCGAGATCGCCGACAGCTACACGCTGATCCCGATCGACCAACCGCTCGAGTTGGCGGCCGCGATCCGCGATTTCGCGGTTAGTCCCAAAGCCGCCGCCTGACCAGGGGAGGCGGCGGGGGTCGCGAAGATAGGAGGGATGTGGGCCCCACCGCCGCGCAAGCTCCGCCCGCCGCTCCCTGAGGGCCCGTTTCTGGTCGTCGGGCTCGCCCGCTCCGGGCAGGCCGCGGCGCGCCTGCTCGCGGGGCGGGGCGAGACCGTGGCCGGCGTCGATCGTGCGAATCCGGAGGGCGCGGCAGGGCTTCGCGGTGCCGGCGTCGAAGTCGTCCTGGATACGGATGGAATCGGCCAGCTCGACGGCATGCGGACGGTGGTGAAGAGCCCGGGTGTCCCCCGGGAGGCGCCGGTGATCGCGGCCGCCCGCGAGCGCGGCGCGACGATCGTCGGCGAGCTCGAGCTGGCCTGGCGGGTGATTCCCAACCGGTTCCTCGCGGTGACCGGGACCAACGGCAAGACGACGACGGTCGAGCTGCTCGGCCATGTCTACCGCAGCGCCGGCGAGCCGGTCGCGGTCGCCGGAAACGTCGGGACGCCGCTGGCGTCGCTCGCCGGAGAGGTCGAGCCGGACGCGACCGTCGTCTGCGAGGCCTCGAGCTTCCAGCTCGAGGACACCGAGTACTTCGCCCCCGAGTGCGGGGTCTTCCTCAACCTCGCGCCCGACCACCTCGACCGCCACGCCGACCTCGACTCCTACCTTTCGGCCAAGCTGCGGATCTTCGCCAACCAGGGCAACGACGACATCGCGATCTACAACGCCGACGACCCCTCGCTCGCCGGGACCGACCTCGGCGGCTGCGGCCGGCGGATCGCGTTCTGCCGCGGCGCCGGGCCCGATTGCGAGGTCGCGCTCGCCGAGGGGACGATCTTCTACGACGGTGAGCCGCTGCTGCGGGCGGAGGAGCTCGGGCTGCTCGGTGAGCACAACGCCTCGAACGCGATAGCCGCCGCCTCCGCGGCGCTGGCGATGGGGCTCGACCGCGGGGCCGTCCGCGAGGGCCTGCGCAGCTTTGCCGGCGTGCCGCACCGACTCGAGCCCGTCGCGGAGGTCGGGGGCGTCAGGTTCGTCAACGACTCGAAGGCGACCAACGTCGCCTCGGCGGTGGTCGGCCTGCGGGCGTTCGGGGGCGGCGTCCACGCGATCCTCGGCGGCAGCGACAAGGGCGAGCCCTTCGCGCCGCTCGTCGAGCCGATCGCCGAGACCTGCGCCGCCTGTTATCTGGTCGGCGCGACCGCCGACCGGCTCGCCGCCGAGCTCGCCGGGGTCCTCGACGCCGGCGTGCCGCTTCATCGCTGCGCCGACCTCGAGGACGCGGTCCGAGCCGCCGCCGGGGCTGCCCGCCAGGGGGAGGTCGTGCTGCTCTCGCCGGCCTGCGCCAGCTTCGACTCGTTCGAGAACTTCGAACGGCGCGGCGACCGGTTCCGCGAGATCGTCGAGGGTTTGAGGTGAGTGCGCGGGCGACCTCCCTGCGGTTGCCCGGTCGGGCGGGCGCTAAGAGGAAGTCGAAACGATCGAAGAAGCGGTCGCGCGGCGCCAGCCTCCCGGCCGAATACAACATGCTCCTGACCGCGACGCTGTGCCTGCTCGCGTTCGGCGCGGTGATGGTCTTCTCGGCGAGCTCGACGACCCGCGTCCTCAGCGACGGCGGCCTCTCTGACAGCGTCTACTACCTGAAACGCACAGCGATGTTCGGCGCGCTCGGGCTGCTGATCATGCACCTCGCGGCCCGGACCGGGCTCGACTTCGTCCGCCGGATGACGCCGGCGATCCTCGCGATCTCCTTCTTCCTGCTGTTCGCGGTGCTGGTCGCCGGCACCAATGTCAACGGCTCGAGCCGTTGGATCGGGTCCGGGTTCCTCCAGATCCAGCCCTCGGAGCTGGCGAAGGTCGCACTGATCCTCTACGGCGCCGACCTCTTCGCCCGCAAGCCGAAGCGGGTCCGGACGCTGGAGGGGATGATGCCCTTCCTCCTCGTCGTCGGCCTCTCGGCGCTCCTGATCATCGCCGAGCCCGACCTCGGCACGACCCTGGTGATCGCCTTCGCGTCCGCCGCGACCCTGGTCGCGGCCGGCGCCCGGATGCGCGACCTGGCGATCATCGCTCTGGTGCTCGGGTTCTTCGCCCTGATGATGACGCTGGTCGAGCCCTACCGGATGGCGCGCCTGACGGCGTTCCTGAATCCCGGCGCCGACACGACAGGGACCGGGTTCCAGGCCGCGCAGGCGAAAATCGCGCTCGGCTCCGGCGGCCTGTTCGGGGTGGGCATCGGCAACGGGATCCAGAAGGCCTACTACCTGCCGGAGGCCCATACCGACATGATCACCGCGGTGATCGGAGAGGAGCTGGGCTTCGTCGGGATCATCGGCGTCGTCGGGCTCTTCTCGATGCTCGGCTACGCGGGCCTGCAGACGGCGAAAAAAGCGAAGGACGTCTACGGCAAGGTCCTCGTCGCCGGGCTGACCTCGCTGATCCTGGTCCAGGCGACGGTGAACCTGTTCGCGGTGATGGGGCTGGCCCCCCTCACGGGCGTCCCGCTCCCGTTCGTCTCATACGGGAACAGCAGCCTGCTGGCATCGCTTTTCGCGGTCGGCCTGATCCTCAACGTCGCCCGCGGGGGGACCGCCGGCGCTGGCAAACTGCGCGTCGTCGATGGCGGGCGAAGGCCCGCGCGTGGAAGGAGTGGGTCGAGCGGTGCCAGAGCTCGCAAGAGTGGTGGTGGCGGCCGGGGGAACGGCAGGACACGTCGTGCCCGCCATGGCGGTCGCCGCCGAGCTTCGGGATAGCGGCGCCGAGGTCACGTTCCTCGGTACCAGCGATCGGATCGAGGCCGAGCTGGTCCCCTCGGCGGGCTACGAGATCGATTTCATCAAGGTCCGGGGAATCGACCGCGGCAACCCGCTGCGAGCAGCTCGCGCGGCGCTTGAGGCCGGGGCGGCGGTGGGAGCCGCCCGCGCCGCGATCAGGCGCCGGAGCGCCGACGTCGTGATGGGCGGCGGTGGGTACGTCGCCGGTCCCGCCGGGCTGGCGGCGGCGCTCTCCCGCACCCCCCTCGTCCTGACCGAGGCCGACAGCCACCTCGGCCTCGCCAACCGGCTGCTGGCCAGCAGGGCGCGCCGGGTCTGCCTCTCGTTCCCGATCGATGGCCGCGACGGTGACCGCTACCTGCTCACCGGCCGCCCGGTGCCGGCGGCCGTCCTCGGGGCCGACCGGGCGGCGGCGCGGCGCCGGTTCGGCATCGCCGACTCCGCCCGCTGCCTTCTGGTCGTCGGCGGCAGCCAGGGAGCGCGCTCGATCAACGAGTGCGCGGTTGCGGCATTCGCCGAGTGCGAGGGTCGCGACTTCCACGTCGTCCACGTCGCCGGCCGCCGCGATTTCACCGAGCTGAAGCCCCGGCTCGCGTCGGCCCCGCACAACGACCGCTACGAGCTGCTCGAGTACGAGCCCGACCTCGGCGACGGCCTCGCCGCCAGCGACCTTGTCCTCGGTCGGGCCGGCGGCTCGATCTTCGAGATCACCGCGACCGGGCGGCCGGCGATCCTCGTTCCCTTCCCGCATGCGGCCGCCGGGCACCAGGCGACGAACGCCGCCTGGATGGAGCGGGCGGGCGCCGCGACGGTGATCGCCGACGCCGACCTCGGCCCGCGGCAGCTCCTCGACGTCGTCAACGCCCTCCTCGCCGACGACGGGAGGCTCGCCGCGATGGCCGGCGCCTCGAAGGGGCTGGCGATGCCCGACGCCGCGCGACGGATCGCCGACGAGATCCTGAGCGCGGCGATTGAGCGCGGAGCGAGCGAGCAAGATCGCCGGTGATCATGGATGCGAGTGAGCGAAGCGCGAAATTGATGCGATGAGCGGAGTCGTAAAGAGAGACGATTGGTCGCACCGCCGGCTGCACTTCATCGGGATCGGTGGGGCCGGGATGAGCGGGCTGGCGCTCGTCTGTGTCGGGCTCGGCGCCGAGGTGACCGGCAGCGATCGCTCCGAGTCTTCATATGTCGACCGTCTGCGGGCCGCCGGCCTCGAGCCGGCGATCGGCCACGACGCCGCCAACCTCACCGATGAAGCCGAGGTGATCGTCTCGACCGCGATCGGCGATGACAACCCCGAGCTCGCGCAGGCGCGCGAGGGGGGGCTGACGGTCCGCCACCGCGGCGAGCTGCTGGCCGAGCTCTGCGAGGAGAAGCGGCTGCTGGCGGTGGCCGGGACCCACGGCAAGACGACGACCGCCGCGATGGCCGCCTGGGCACTGCGCGCCGCCGGCGCCGACCCGGCGTTCTTCATCGGCGGCGAGCTGCCGGGCCTCGGCAACGCGGGCTGGGGCGGGGGCGAGTGGGTCGTCGCCGAGGCCGACGAGAGCGACGCCAGCTTCCTCCGGCTGCGGCCCGAGATCGCCGTCGTCACCAATCTCGAGATGGACCACCACTCCCACTGGGGCTCGGTCGCCGCGCTGCGGGCGGCGTTCGCGCGGTTCGCCGAGCCGGCGCGGGGGCTGGTAGTCCCGGCCGGCGCGGGGCTCGACTCGCTCGCTGCGGGAGCCGAGGTCGCCCGCTTCGACGAGGACGGGCCGGGCCCAGCCGGCCTCGGGCTTGCCGTCCCCGGCCGCCACAACCTGCTCAACGCCCGCGCCGCGCTCGCGGCGATCGGGCTCGCCGGCGCCGATCTCGGTGCCGGCGCCGCCTCGCTCGCGGAGTTTCCCGGCGTCCGCCGCCGGTTGGAGCTGCGGGGAGAGCGCTCGGGGGCCCGCGTATACGACGACTACGGTCACCACCCGACCGAGGTGCGAGCGGCGCTCGCGGCGCTTCGCGAGCTCGAGCCCGAGCGGCTGGTCGCCGTCTTCCAGCCCCATCTCTACTCGCGGACGAAGGCGTTCGCCGAGCAGCTGGGGTCGGCCCTCTCGCTCGCCGATGAGGTCACCGTCCTCGACGTCTACCCGGCCCGCGAGGAGCCGGTCGGCGAGCTCGCCGGGGTCAGCGGCCTCGACGTCGCCCGCGCCGCCGCCGACCGGATGGGGGGGCGCCGGGTCTGCTGGGTCCCGGATCGCAGGCGGGCCGCGGCGACGCTGGCGCCCTACCTCGGGCCGGGACGGATCCTGGTCACGATCGGCGCCGGCGACATCCACGAGCTCGCCGAAGAGCTGGTCGAGGGCGGCGGAGCGTCATGAGCCGGCCGGAGGGAGTCGAGCGCGGCTACCCGCTGGCGCGGCTGACCACCGTTCGCACCGGTGGAGACGCCGATTGGTTCGCCCGCCCCCGGGACGAGGAGGCGCTGACCGAGCTGGTGAGGTGGGCCGCCGCCGAAGAGCTGCCGGTGGGGGTCATCGGGTCGGGCTCGAACGTGCTGGTCGCCGATGACGGATTCCACGGGCTGGCGATCAAGCTCGGGGCCGGGCTGGCGGCGGTCGAGCGCCACGGCGAGCGCCTCCGGGCCGGCGGCGGCGCGCGGCTGCCCTCGGTGGCGACGAGGGCCGCCGAGTGGGGGCTGACGGGCCTCGAGTTCGGGGTCAACATCCCGGGAACCGTCGGCGGCGCGGTGAGGATGAACGCCAACGCCTACGGCGGCCAGCTCGCGGGGGTGCTCGAGTGGGTCGACGTCTGCGCCTCCGGCGGCCGCGAGCGGCGCCGCCCCGAGGACCTCGGATTCGCCTACCGCAGCAGCAACCTCGGCCCGGCCGAGGTCGTCGCCGCGGCCGGCTTCTCGCTCACCGTCGCCGACCCCGATCAGGTGAGGTCGACGATGGCGGCGATGCGCGAACGCCGGCACGAGGCTCAGCCGGCGGGGATCAAGACCTTCGGCTCGACCTTCAAGAACCCCGAGGACCCGCGGGCGGAGGGCCGCACCGCCGGCCAGCTCCTCGAGGCCGCCGGGTGCCGCGGGCTGAGCCACGGCGGCGCCCGGTTCTCGGAGAAGCACGCCAACTTCGTCGAGAACACCGGCGAGGCGAGCACCGCCGACGTCCTCGAGCTGATGGCCGCCGGCCGCCGCCGCGTCCACGAGCGGTTCGGGGTCGTCCTCGAGCCGGAGGTTCAGCTGCTCGGCGAGGTCGAGATGCCCGACGGCTGGGAGCTGTGAGCCTGCCGTGAGGCGCGCCGTCCTCATCGTCGTCGTCGCGGTGGTCGCGATCGCCGCGATCTACCACTTCGTGTTCGCGACGAAGACGGTCGAGCCGACGGTGACGGTGCCTGCGCCGGTCGCGGCGATCGGCGTCGGCTCGGGGGCACTCGGGGTCGACTCGACCGGGAGGGTCCTGGAGTCGATGCCGGCGCCCGAAGAAGGCTCGCTGCCGCTGCTGCCGGCGAGCGAACCGCCGAAGAGCGGCCGGCTGCGCGGACCGCTGCTCGAACAGGTTCGGGTCCTGGCCGCTGCTCCCGCCGGCCTGCGCCCTTACCTCGCGAGCACCTCCTACCGGGAAGACGGGGTCAGCGTCGAACTCAGCTCGGGAATCGAAATCCTGTTCGGGGACGCGACCCAGGCCGAACTGAAGTGGCGCTCGGCCGCAGCGGTGCTCGCCGACCCGGCGACGGAAGCGCTCGATTACGTCGACGTCCAGGCGCCGCGCAGGCCCGCCGTGGGCGGCTCCGGGCACGTCCTGCCGCCCGGTGAATGAACCCTCGACCGTAGGCTCAGAGTTGGCAAACCCTCAAGTAGGAGTTGAGACAAATCGGTTGCAGGATGCGTCCCGCCCGTTTGACAGAGGGGCGACTTTGCCCTACGTTGAGCGCAATTTCCGAGGTTGCTGTGAAAGGCAAGAACTCTTAAGCCTCGCTGAAGCCTCGGACGGAACAAAGGCTCAACTCAATTACCGGTCCTGCCGAGGACTGGGGCATAGCCGGCCCGCCCGGGGCTGGACACGGAGAAAATCGGGAGATGGAATCCACTTACCTTGCGGTGATCAAGGTCGTCGGAGCCGGCGGCGGGGGAACCAATGCCGTCAGCCGCATGGTCGACGCCGGGATCCGCGGCGTCGAGTTCATCGCCGTCAACACCGACGCCCAGGCCCTGCAGGCTTGCGACGCCGACATCAAGCTCTCGATCGGGCAGGAGTTGACCCGCGGCCTCGGGGCCGGGGGCAACCCAGAGGTCGGCGCCGGCGCCGCGGCCGAGAGCCGCGACGAGATCAAGGAGGCGCTGAAGGGCGCCGACATGGTCTTCGTGACCGCCGGCGAGGGCGGCGGCACCGGGACCGGCTCGGCGCCGGTCATCGCCGAGATCGCCAAGGAGGAGATCGGCGCCCTCACCGTCGGCGCGGTCACCAAGCCGTTCGAGTTCGAGGGCAAACGCCGGATGCAGCAGGCGCTCGAGGGCATCGAGAAACTTCGCAACAACGTCGACACCCTGATCATCGTCCCGAACGAGAAGCTGCTGCAGGCGGTCGAGCGCCGCACCAGCGTCCTCGAGGCGTTCCGCCAGGCGGACGACATCCTCCGCCAGGGCGTCCAGGGCATCACCGACCTGATCACGATCCCGGGCCTGATCAACCTCGACTTCGCCGACGTGCGGACGATCATGCGCGACGCCGGCTCGGCCCTGATGGGGGTCGGCTCGGCCTCCGGCGAGGCGCGGGCGATCGACGCCGCCAAGGCGGCGATCACCTCGCCGCTGATCGAGGAGTCGATCAAGGGCGCGACCGGGATGCTTCTCAACATCACCGGGCCCGAGGACCTCGGCCTGTTCGAGGTCAACGAGGCGGCCCAGCTGGTCCAGGCCGAGGCCGACGACAACGCCAACATCATCTTCGGCTCGGTCGTCGACCAATCGATGCGCGACGAGGTCCGCGTCACCGTGATCGCGACCGGGTTCGAGGGCTTCGAGCTCCTCGCCCGCTCACCGCAGCGGGTCCGCCGCCGCTACGAGAGCCGACCGCGGATCTCGGCCGACGACACCGACATCCGAAAACTGCGGGTCTCCGACGACGACATCGACGTCCCGGGCTTCCTCCAGGAATAGCCCGGCCGCCGTTCAGCGCGGGCCGAGCTCCTCGACCTCGTAGCCGGACTCGGCCAGCCGCGCGAGCAGCTCGTCGCCGTGGCGCTCGCTTCGGCTTTCGACCAGTACCTCGACCCCGGTCTCCTTGACGTGAAGTGAGACGCCGTCGCGGACGTGGGTGACGTCGAGGACGTTGCCGCCGGCGCGGGCGATGATCTGAAGGAAGTCGACGAGCCCCCCGGGGCGGTCGCTGATCTTCGAGAAGAGGCGGGCCCGGCGCCCGATCCCGGTCTGGTGGCGATTGATCACCTCGGCGAGCACGTGGGCGTCGACGTTCCCGCCCGAGAGGACGACCGCGGTCGTCCCCGACTCGGCCGGGCGCAGCATCCCGGTCAGCAGCGCCGCGACGCCGACGGCTCCCGCCCCCTCGGTGACGAGCTTCCCGAACTCGACGAGGAAGACCATCGCCTCCGCGATCGCGTCGTCATCGACGGCGACGACCTCCTCGACCCAGCGCCTGACGAGCTCGAGGGTCAGGTCGCCCGGCCGCTTGACCGCGATCCCGTCGGCGATCGTCGAGGGCGTCGCGACGGCCTGCGGCTCGCCGCTCTCCAGTGAGAGGGCGAAGGACGCGCAACCGGCCGCCTGGACGCCGGCGACCTCGACCCCGCCGCCGCCGGCCTCGAGCGCCGCAGCGATGCCGCTGATCAGCCCGCCGCCGCCGACGGGGACGATCACCTTCGCCAGGTCGGGGACCTGCTCGCGCAGCTCGAGGCCGACCCCTGCCTGGCCCCGGATCACGTCGAGGTCGTCGAAGGGATGCACGAACAGGAGGCAGTCCTCCTCGGCCAGCCGGCGGGCGGCCTCGAGGCACTCGTCGATCGCGCTTCCCTCCAACACGACCTCGGCGCCGAATGCGGTGACGGCGTCGACCTTCGAGATCGCCGCGTCCGCGGGCATGAAGACGGTGCAGGGGATGCCGCGGGCGCGGGCCGCGTAGGCGAGGGCCTGGCCGTGGTTGCCGGCGCTGCCGGCGACCACCCCGCGACAGTTCTCGGCGTCGCCGGAGGCAAGCTTCGCGAGCGAGCCGCGCAGCTTGAAGGACCCGGTGCGCTGCATGTTCTCGGCCTTGACGACGACGGTCCCGCCGCAGCGGCGGGAGAGCTCTCCGAGGCTGAACACCGGCGTCTCCTTGACCGTCTCGGCGGAGGCTGCGTGGATCGCCCGGAGCTCCTCCAGGCCGGGGTGCCAGTTCGATGCCGTGTCAGTCATCGCAGAAGGGTCACCAAGCTCGATTGTCAAGATAGCCTGGCTCCGTGGCTGTCGAGAACCTCCAACGCACTCCGCTGTTCGATCGCCATCGCGAGGGCGGCGCCAAGCTCGTCCCGTTCGCCGGCTGGGAGATGCCGGTCCAATACGACGGGATCATCGAGGAGCACACCGCGGTCCGGACCCACGCCGGGATGTTCGACGTCTCCCACATGGGCGAGGTCGAGGTCGAGGGGCCGGGCGCGCTCGAGTTCCTCCAGCGCGTCCTCTCCAATGACGTCGCCGCGATCGCCGTCGGCGGCGCCCAGTACTCATGCCTGTGCGACGAGGACGGCGGCGTCCTCGACGACCTCTTCACCTACCGACTCGGCGGCGACCGCTACCTGATCGTCACCAACTCGGCGAACCACGACCCGGACCTCGCCTGGCTCGGGCGCTGGAGCCGCGAGTTCGACGTCGCCGTCCGCGACGTCGCCGACCGCTACGCGATGCTCGCCGTCCAGGGGCCGCACGCCCGCCGCATCGTGGCTCCGACACTGGGCGTCGAGCTGCCGTCACGGATGCACGTGGCGGCCGTCCGGATCGGCCAGCGCCCGGCACTCGCCTGCGGCACCGGTTACACCGGCGAGGACGGGGTCGAGCTCCTGATCGATCCTGAGATCGCGGCGGCGATCTGGGTCGAGCTGCTCGACGCCGGCGTCGTCCCCTGTGGGCTCGGCGCCCGCGACACGCTGCGGCTCGAGGTCTGCTTCCACCTCCACGGCAACGACCTCACCCCCGACCGCAACCCGATCGAGGCGGGGCTCGGGTGGTGCTGCGTCGAGTCGACCGGGTTCATCGGCTCCGAGGCGGTTGCGCGCGCTCGCGCCGAGGGCACCGCCGAGAAGCTGGCGCCGTTCAAGGTGGAGGGTCCGGGCATTCCGAGGGCTGGGTTCAAAGTGCTGAGCCCGAGTGAGGGAGCGTCCATATCTGACTCATCGCGACCGAACGAGGGAGAAGCAATTGGTGTCGTCACCTCGGGGAGCTTCTCGCCGTCGCTCGAGATCGGGATCGGGATGGCCTACGTCCGCGCCGACCTTGCCGAGCCCGGGACCGAGGTCGAGATCGACGTTCGCGGCAAGCGGCGCCCGGCCCGGATAGCGTCCAAGCCCCTCTACGAGAAGGAGAAATGACCTTGGCCGACGCGAGCTACCCAGACGAGCTGCTGTACCACCCCGAGCACGACTGGGCGCGGGTCGAGGGCGGCGAGGCGACCTTCGGGATCACCTGGTACGCCCAGGACTCGCTCGGCGAGGTCGTCTTCTACGACCCGCCCGAGGTCGGCTCGACCGTCTCCAAGGACGCCTCCTACTCCGAGGTCGAGTCGGTGAAGGCGGTCTCCGACGTGATCGCTCCGCTCTCGGGGGAGATCACCGCGGTAAACGACGCCCTCGAGGACGCACCCGAGAACGTCAACGAGGACCCGTACGGGGCCGGCTGGCTGGTGAAGGTCCGGCTCAGCGACCCGTCCGAGGCGGAGTCGCTGCTGGCGTCCGCCGATTACCGCAACTTGCTCGATCAACCTTAGGCCGCCGGACCGGCTCCCGTAGCCTTTCCACCCGTGAGTCGTTACACGTCCGTAACGCCAGACGACCGGGCCGAGATGCTGGCGGCGATCGGCGTCGAGTCGGTCGACGATCTCTTCGACCAGGTCCCCGGGCCGCTCCGCCTCGACCGGCCGCTGGCGCTGCCCGACGGCAAGAGCGAGGCCGAGGTCTACGAGCGGCTCGCCGAGCTGGCGGCCCGCAACGCCGACGCCGAGGAGCAGGCCTGCTTCATCGGCGCTGGGATGTACGACCACTACGTGCCGGCGATCGTCGACGCGATCACCCAGCGCTCCGAGTTCCTCACCCCCTACACGCCGTACCAGCCGGAGATATCCCAGGGCGGGCTGCAGGCGATGTTCGAGTTCCAGACCGCGATGTCGGAGCTGACCGGGCTCCCGGTCTCGAGCGCCGGGCTCTACGAGGGGCCCTCCTCGGTCGCCTCCGCCGGCTACCTGGCGATCGGCGCGACCGGGCGCCGCCGTTTCGTCATCTCGCGCGCGGTCCACCCGCACAGCCGCGAGACGCTCACGACCTACTCGCGGGGCTACGGCTCCGAGGTCGTCGAGGTCGGCATCGACGGCGGCCTGACCGACGCCGCCGCGCTGGCCGAGGCTGTCGACGGCGAGACCGCCGCGGTGTTCCTGCAGAGTCCGAACTTCCTCGGCGCGATCGAGGACGTCGAGGCGCTCGGCGCCGCGGCGCGGGAGCACGGGGCGCTGCTGGTGGTCGCCACCGACCCGATGACGCTCGGTGTCCTGCGGCCGCCGGGCGAGTGCGGCGCCGACATCGCCCTCGGCGAGGGGCAACCGCTCGGCAACCGGCTCGACTTCGGCGGGCCCTCGTTCGGGTTCTTCTGCGGCACCGAGGACCTGATCCGGCGGATGCCGGGGCGGATCGCGGGCGAGACCGACGACGTCGACGGCCGCCGCGGCTTCGTCCTCGCTCTGCAGACCCGCGAGCAGCACATCCGCCGCGAGAAGGCGACCCACAACATCTGCACCGCGCAGGCGCTGAACGCGCTGGCGGCGATGGTCCACCTCGCCTGGCTCGGCCGCGAGGGATACCGCGAGCTGGGCGAGCTGCTCGTCCGCCGCACCGCCTACGCGCGCGAGCGGCTGGCGGCCGTCGAGGGCGTCGAGCTCCTCCACGGGGCGCCGGCCGCGCGCGAGTTCGCCGTCCGCCTCGAGGCGCCCGTCGATCGTGTCCTCGAGCGCTGTGCCGAGCGCGGCATCGCCGCCGGGTACCCGCTCGGCCGCGATTACCCCGAGTTCGAGAACGGGCTCCTGGTCGCGATCACCGAGCGACGCACGAAGAACCAGATTGACGATCTGGCAAATTCGCTTGAGGCGGCAAGTGCGGCTGAGCGACACCCGACTGCAGCGGACGCGGGAGCGAGCCAACGAGCGCGGAGCGAGCAAGCGTCCATATCTGACTCTCCGCGCAGCGAGCGAAGCGGGAGGCATTGATGTGAACCAGCAGGACGAACGGGTCCTGACGATCTTCGAGCGCTCGAAGCCGGGGCGGCGGGCGGCGGTGCTGCCCGAGGCCGAAGTCCCCGAGACCTCGCTCGAGGATCTGATCCCGGCCAATCTGCTGCGCTCCGAGCCGCCGCGGCTGCCCGAGGTATCCGAGCCGGAGATCGTCCGCCACTACAACCGCCTCTCCCGCCGCAACTTCGACCTCGACACCGGCTTCTACCCGCTCGGCTCCTGCACGATGAAGCACAACCCGCGCCTCAACGAGCGGGTCGCCGCGCTGCCCGGGCACGCGCGCCTGCACCCGGCGCAGGACCCGCGCCGCGCCCAGGGCGCGCTCGAGCTGATGTGGCTGTTGCAGGAGTCGCTGGCCGAGATCTGCGGCCTCCCGCACGTCAGCCTGCAGCCGTCCGCCGGCTCCCACGGCGAGCTCGCCGGCCTGCTCCTGACCCGCGCCTTCCACGCCGATCGCGGCGAAGAGCGGACCAAGGTGCTCGCGCCCGACACCTCGCACGGCACGAACCCGGCCTCGGTGACGATGGCCGGCTATGAGGCGGTCAAGGTCGCGACCAACGAGCGCGGCGGAGTCGAGATGGACGACCTGCGGGCGAAGATCTCCGACGACGTCGCCTGCCTGATGCTGACCAATCCCAACACCCTCGGGCTGTTCGACGAGAACATCGCCGAGATCGCGACCCTGATCCACGACGCGGGCGGGACCCTCTACTACGACGGCGCCAACCTCAACGCCGTGATGGGGCACTCGAGGCCGGGCGACATGGGCTTCGACATCGTCCACGTCAACCTCCACAAGTCGTTCAGCCAGCCGCACGGCGGCGGCGGCCCGGGCGCCGGCCCGATCGCCGTCTCGGACCGGATCGAGCCGTTCCTGCCGCGGCCCCAGGTCGTCCGGCGGGAGGGCGGCAACGGCAGCGGCCCATTCTTCGACCTCGACTTCGACCGCCCAAAATCGATCGGGCGCCTGCGCGGATTCCAGGGCAACTTCGGCGTCTTCGTCCGCTCCTACGCCTACATCCTCAGCCTCGGCGCCGACGGGCTCGCCGAGGCCTCGGAGACCGCGGTCCTGAACGCCAACTACCTGAAGGCGAGGCTGGCCGAGGGCCACGGCGGCAGGTACCTGCCGGTCGCCTTCGACCGCCACTGTATGCACGAGTTCGTCCTCTCCGGCAGGCCGATGAAGCGCGAGCTCGGGATCGCGACCCTCGACCTCGCCAAGCGCCTGCTCGACTTCGGTTTCCATCCGCCGACCGTCTACTTCCCGCTCCTCGTCGAGGAGGCGCTGATGGTCGAGCCGACCGAGACAGAGACCAAGGAGAGCCTGGACGCCTTCGCCGAGGCGATCGAGCGGATCCTGGCCGAGGCCGAGGGGGACTCGGAGGTCGCGAAGCAGGCGCCCTACTCGACCCCTGTCCGCCGCCTCGATGAGGTCAAGGCGACCCGCAGGCCGGTCGTCAGGCAGCCCCTCTGAGTGAAGCTGGAGCGATTCAACGTCGGTTGGATGACCGCCCCCGCCGGGGTCTGGCGCCAGGGCGAAGAAGACCCCGGTCGCCCGGTCAGGGTCCCGGTCTCCTCATACCTGATCGAGACCGACTCCGAGCGGATCCTGGTCGACACCGGGCTGCACCCCGAGGCCGGTAGGGACATCGTCGCTCACTACGAAGACGAAACGCTGGTCGTGTTCAGGACCGAGCAGGAGGCATCGATCGCGGACCGAGTCGACCTCGCCTCCCTGACCCGGGTGGTGCTGACCCACCTCCACTTCGACCACGCTGGCGGCCTCGCGCTGGTGCCGGAGAGCGTGCCGATCGTCATCCAGCGGGCCGAGTGGGAGGCCGGCCGCGATGAGGCCAGGATCGAGCTGAACTTCTTTCATCCGCAGGACTACGCGGGCCAGGACAGGGAGGTGATCCTCATCGACGGCGACGACGACCTGCTCGGCGATGGCTCGATCGAGCTCCTCAGCACCCCTGGGCACACGACCGGGCACCAGTCGGTCCGGGTCGGCGAGGTCGTGATCGGCGCCGATGTCGCCCACTTCGACGACGTCCTCGACCACCCGCGCTTCCCGGCGTTCGCCGCCGACTTCGACGCCCAGCGCCGCTCCGCCGAGCGCCTCCGCGGCCTCCGCGAAGAGGGGCTCACGATCCTTCCCGGGCACGATCCCGGGCTAGAGCTCGGGCAGAACCTGTTCGAGCTCTAGCACCGGGGCGAAGAGGTCCCCCAGCTTCTCGATCCGCTTCAGCACTTCCGCGGCCTCGAACACGAGCGAGGCGGCATCGTCGTTGTCGGCGGCCCGCTCGACCTCCTTCCAGCTGACCGGGGTCGAGACGGTGGGCCGCTCCCGGGCCCGCATCGAGTAGACCGAGATCGTCGTTTTGCTGCGGTGGTTCTGCGACCAGTCGACGAACACCTTGCCGCGGCGGTCGACCTTTTTCATCTTCGAGACGACCTCGTCCGGGGTCTCCTTTTCGAGCAGCTGGGCGATCGCTTTCGCCAGCGGTTTCGTCTCCTCGTAGCTGACGTCCCGGCGATTGATGGGGACGTAGACCTGCATCCCCTTCGATCCCGAGGTCTTCGGGAAGGACTCGATCCCGAAATGGCCGAACAGGTCCCGCAGCCGCAGCGCCACCCGGCAGCACTCGACGACGTTGGCCGGCGGGCCCGGGTCGAGGTCGAAGGCGAGGACAGTCGGCCGGTTCGGCGCCCGCGAGCGCGACAGCGAGGGGTGCAGCTCGATCGCCGCGAGCTGAGCCATCCAGACCAGCGTCGGGAGGCTGTCGCAGACGCAGAAGTCGATCTTCCCCGCGTTGGGGCCGGCCCGAACCGAGGCGGTCTTGACCCATTTCGGCCGGTGCTTGGGGCAGCGCTTCTCGAAGAACGCCGAGTCGAGGTCGTCGACGCCTTCGGGAAATCGGCGGAGGGTGACGGCGCGGGCGTTCAGGTGGGGGACCATCGTCGGCCCGACGCGGGCGTAGTAGTCGACCATCTCACCCTTGGTGAAGCCGGCCGCCGGGTAGAGGACCTTGTCGAGGTTGGTGAGCTTCAGCTCACGCCCGTCGACCTCGACGTGGGTCTCTTTGGGCACGGCCTATTTGGAGGACTTCGCCTTGGCGGGCGAGCGTTTCTTCGGGGCGGCTTTCGCGGCCTTCGTGCGTTTCGGTTTCGACGTTCTTTTCGACGCCCCGCCGTCCTCCTTACCCTTGACCGCGGCGATGCTCTCCTCGAGCGCGGCCATCAGGTCGGGCGCCTTGGTCGCCTTCGGCTCCTCGGGGGAGGCGCCGGCGAGGACGTCCTTGCCTTCGGCCTTGCGTTCGATCAGGGCCAGCAGTTCCTCGCGGTACTCGTCGCGGTAGGCGCTCGGGTCGAACTTGCGGGTCAACGAGTCGATCAGCTGCTCGGCCATCTCGACCTCGCGTTTGGCGACCTTCGGCTGTTTCGCCGGCAGCACGTCGTCGAGCTCGCCTGGCGGCACGACCTCGTCGGCGAAGCGCATCGTCGTCAGGGTGAGGACGCCGTCGTTCGGGCGCAGGGCCGCGAGGTGCTCCTTGTTGCGGAAGACGAAGCGGGCGATCGCGACCTTGCCGGTCTCCTCCATCGCCTTCGCGAGCAGCGAATACGCTTTCTCGGCGCCGTCGGCGGGGCCGAGGTAGTAGGGGCTGTCGAAGTAGATCGGGTCGATCTGGTCGAGGTCGACGAAGTCCTGTACCTCGATCGCCCGCGTCTTCTCCGGCGCCAGCGCCGCCATCTCCTCCTTGGTCAGCGGGACGTAGCGGTCGGGGGTGATCTCGAAGGCCTTGACGATCTTCTCGTAGGGGACCTCCTCGTCGGTCCCTTCGGCGACGCGGCGATGGCGGATGCGGGCGCCGTCGGACTCGCGCAGCTCGCGCAGCGAGATGCCGCGGCGGGCGACCGCGCTGTAGAGCTTCACGGGCACGTTGAGCAGCCCGAAACTGATCGAGCCGCTCCAGATTGCTCTGGCCATCAGGGCATCACCTACCCGGATTGTTCCAATCATCCACCGTCGTCCCTTCCCCGCCGCCGGCGCCGGGAGCGTTCTTGCGGCGCCGCCCGGTGGGAAGATCCGCGCCGTGCTGTTCGAGCTCCAAGACGTTTGCGTGTCGCGATGCGGCCGCGAGGTCCTCGAGTCCTTCGCGGCCGAGGTGCCGGAGGGCGCGACCGCGGTCGTCGGGCCGTCCGGCAGCGGCAAGTCGACGCTGCTGCGGCTGCTGAACCGCCTCGCCGATCCCGACCGCGGCGCGATCTCCTACCGCGACGAGCCGATCGCCGCCCGCGACCCGCTTCTGCTGCGGCGCGAGGTCTCGCTCGTCCCCCAGCTCCCGGCCCTCCTCGAGGGCACCGTCGAGTCGAACATCTCCTACGCCGCCGGCCTCGCCGACAGGCCACCCGACCCGGCACGCTGCCTGCGGCTCGCCGGCCTCGGGGCCGAGTTCGCGGACCGCGACGTCGCCCGGCTCTCGGTCGGCGAGCAGCAGCGGGCGATGCTGGCGCGCTCACTGGCCCAGCAGCCCGATGTGCTCCTCCTCGACGAGCCGACCTCGGCCCTCGACCAGGACGCGCGGGACGCGATCGAGCGCACCCTGACCGATCTGCGGCGCGAGCTCGGCATCTCCCTGGTCATCGTCACCCACGACCCCGAGCAGGCCCGGCGGATGAGCGGCCGGGTGATCCGGATCGAGAGCGGGCGGGCGGTGCCCTCGGGGGGCCTAGAATGAGCAGCTCGATCCACGTCGCCCTCTGGCAGGTCGCGGCGTCGCTGGTCCTGGTCGCGATCGCGGCGGCGATATCGCGATGGCAGGAGGCCGATCTCGAGCGCGATATCGTCATCGCGACCGTCCGCTCGATCATCCAGCTGACCCTGATCGGGTACGCGATCAAGCTGATCTTCGACGTCGACTCGATCTGGCTGGTGCTGGCGCTGCTCGCGGTCATGGTTCTGTTCGGCGCGCTGACGGCGCGGAGCCGGGCGAAGGGCGTTCCAAACGCGTTCTGGCCGCTTCTGATCAGCCTCGCGATCGCCGCCGCGACCACCCTCGGCCTTGTCGTCGCGCTCGGGATCTTCGAACCCACGCCCCGCTACCTGGTCCCGGTCGGCGGGATGGTGATCGGCAACTCGATGACCGCCTCGGCGGTCGCGCTGAACCGGCTCGGCGACGAGGTCGCCGACAGCCGCGCGCGGATCGAGGCGACCCTCGCCCTCGGTGCGACCGCGCGCGAAGCGGCGCTGCCGATAGTCAGGCGCTCGCTCCGCTCGGGGATGATCACCCTCGTCGACTCGACCAAGACCACGGGGCTGATCTTCTTCCCGGGGACGATGGTCGGGATGCTGCTCGCCGGCGCCAACCCGACCGACGCGGTGCGGCTGCAGCTGATCCTGCTCTACTCGCTGCTCGGCAGCGTCGCGATCGCCGGCCTGCTGGCGACGAGCCTCGCCTACCGGAACTTCTTCACGCCCGCCCAGCAGTTGCGCGAGCAGGCGGAGTGAGCATCGGCCCCTTCTAGACTCGGTCGGGTGAGTGAGGAGCGAGCAAGCGTGACAGTCTGGTTCTTCGCGCCGCGAGCGAAGCGCGAAGATTGACAATGTCCCGCCAGCAGCTGCTGACGCTGATCGCGACCATCCTCGGCTCGATCGTGGTCTTCCTCGACGCGACCGTCGTCAACGTCGCGCTCCCCTCGATCGGCGAAGACCTCGACGCGGGGTTGTCGGGCCAGCAGTGGGTGGTCGAGGCATACGCGCTCTCGCTCGTCTCGCTGCTCCTGGTCGGCGGCTCGCTCGGCGACCAGTTCGGGCGGCGGCGGATCTATGTGATCGGGCTGATCGGCTTCGGCCTGACCTCGGCCCTCTGCGCGGTCGCTCCCGGCACCGGGTTCCTGATCGCTGCCCGGGCCCTGCAGGGAGTCGCCGGGGCCCTGCTCGTTCCGGGCTCGTTGGCGATCGTCGCAGCGACATTCGAGGGGCCGGCGCGCGGCAAGGCGGTCGGCACCTGGACAGCGTGGACGGGGATCGCCACGGTGCTCGGCCCTGCCGGGGGCGGGGCGCTGGTCGTGGCGGTCTCGTGGCGGGCGATCTTCTGGGTCAACCTGCCGCTGATCGTGGTCACGATCGTACTCACCCTGCGCTCCGTGCACGAGAGCCGCGACCCCGACGCATTCCGTGGGATCGATTGGGCCGGCATAGCGCTGTCCGCGGCCGGCCTCGGCGGGCCCGTCTTCGCCCTGATCGAACAACCGGGGCACGGCTGGGGCGACCCCCTCGTCTGGGTGCCGATGGTCGCCGGGGTCGCCTGCTTCGGGCTGTTCATCCTGCGCGAGGCGCGCGCCCGCCACCCACTCCTCGACCTCGGTCTGTTCCGGATCCGGAACTTCTGGGTCGCGAACCTGACGACGCTCGCAACCTACGCGGGCCTGATCGGAGGGCTCTTCTTCGTCGGGCTCTTCCTCCAGCAGGTCGCCGGCTACTCGCCGCTCGAGGCGGGCCTGGCGACGACGCCGATCTCGATCATCATGTTCATCCTCTCCCCCCGCTTCGGAAGGATGGCGTCGGGGGTCGGGCCGCGGGTACCGATGTCGGTCGGGCCGATCCTTGGTGGGATCGGGCTGATGCTGCTGCTGCGCGTCGGGTCGGACCCGAACTACGTCCTCGACGTCCTGCCGGCGCTGATCGTCTTCGGCCTCGGCCTCTCGGCCACCGTCGCGCCGCTGACGGCGACGGTGCTCGACTCGGTCGACGAGCGCCATGTAGGGATCGCATCGGGGGTCAACAACGGGGTCTCGCGGGTCGCCGGCCTGCTTGCGATTGCCGTCCTCGGGGCGGTGATCTCGGCCAGCTTCGGCTCGATGGTCGAGTCCAATCTGGGCCCGGAGCCGCTCTCCGCCGCCGGGGCCAGGGCGGTCTCCGAAGCGAAGGAACAGCCTCTCGGGGTCCCGGCGACAGGCGATCTGGCCGCCGCCGAAGCAGACCGGGTCCGGGCGGCGTCCGTCGATGCCTCGACCTCCGCCTTCCACCTCGGGATCCTGATCGGGGGAATCCTGATGATCGTCGGCGGAATCGTGTCCGGACTCTGGATCGAGAACCCGCGGCGCCGGGTCGAGGTGTTCGCGACCCGTGGTGCCGCCGCCGCCGGCGAGTGCGGCCACGGCACCCAACCTGCGTGAGGCCGGGGCGGGGTGGCTCTCGAACGGGCGGATACTCAAAGTGCCGCCCTCATCAGGGCGGGCACTTGTCCGGGCGAGAGGCACCCCGTCGCCGGCCCTGAATAGGCTGGCGCCGTGAGCGCCCCCGTCGTCTTCTCAGGCATCCAGCCGACCGGCCGCAAGCACCTCGGCAACTACATCGGCGCGATCCGCCAGTACGTCGAGGGCCAGGACCGCGGCGATCCGGCGATCTACTGCATCGTCGATCTCCACGCGCTCTCGGTGGCCTACGACCCCGCCGAACTGCGCGAGCGCCTCTACGACACAACCGCGATCCTGCTCGCCGCCGGCCTCGACCCGGAGCGCTGCATCCTCTTTCGCCAGTCCGATGTCCGCGAGCACACCGAGTTGACCTGGCTGCTCTCGGCGGTGACCTCCCACGGCGACCTCAACCGCATGACCCAGTTCAAGGAGAAGTCGGCGAAGCAGCGCGAACTCGTCTCCTCGGCGCTCTTCTACTACCCCGTGCTGATGGCCTCCGACGTCCTCGCCTACCGGGCGACCGAGGTCCCGGTCGGCGACGACCAGCGGCAGCATGTCGAGCTGATGCGGGAGATCGCCCGCCGCTTCAACGAGCGCTTCGGCGAGACGCTGGTGGTGCCCGACCTGGTCATCCCGGGGGTCGGCGCCCGGATCATGGACCTGCAGGAGCCGGAGCGGAAGATGTCGACGACCGGCGGCACCGAGGCCGGCACTGTCCTCGTCCTCGACGAGCCCGAAGCGATCCGCAAGAAGCTCGGCAGCGCCGTCACCGACTCCGGGCGGGAGGTGCTCCGCGCCCCCGACAAGCCCGGCGTCACCAACCTGATCGACATCCTCGCCGTTGCCCGCGGCGTCGGGCCCGCCGCGATCGAGGTCGAGTTCGAGGGCGCCGGCTACGGCGACTTCAAGAAGGCCGTGGCCGAGGGGGTCGTCGACCTGTTGGCGCCGGTGCGTGAGCGATACGAGGAGCTCCGCCCCGACGAGGCGGCGCTCGAGGCGGCGCTCGGCGCTGGCGCCGAGCGGGCGCGGGCGATCTGCGGGCCGATCGTCGCCGAGGTCCGCGACAGGATGGGCATCGGGCCGGGATAACTCCGCCGACTTCCTCTGCTCACCAGGCTCCGCCCGCGTGCTCAGCTCCCGCTCCCCACAAGTTCCGCCGACTTCCTCGGCTTTCGCTCCTCGCGAGAACCAGACTGCGATGCTCGTCGCTTCCGCGATCGGAAGTCGGCGGGTGGGGTGTCTCTCCTGGACGCTACGGTTGGTCCTGTGACGAGGGTTGTCGACCTTGAATTGGAGCTCGACGTCTTCGCGGGGCCGTTCGACCTGCTGATGGCGATCCTGCTGCGTGAGGAGATCGACCTGCTCGAGATCGAGCTGGCTGAGGTCGTGGTCGCCTACGTCGAGCACCTCGAGAGCCAGGGTGAGCTGGAGCTCGAGGTCGCGACCGAGTTCCTCGTCCTGATCGCCGCCCTGCTCGAGCTGAAGTCGCGGCTGCTGCTGCCGGGGGCCGATGAGGAGCTCGAGGAGCTCGGCCCCGAGGAGGCGATCGAGGAGCTGCTGGCGCGGCTGCTCGAGTATCGCCGCTACCGCGAAGCGTCGGAGATGCTGACCGAGCGCTTCGAGGCGGAGCGGCCCTACCTCTATCGCTCGGCGCCGCTGCCGCCGGAGCTCCGCCGGGTAGCGATCGACGCCGCGACCGCCGTCTATGACCCCGAGCGCCTGGCGGCTGCGCTTGGCGACCTGCTGACGACGCCGCCGCCACTTGACATCAGCCACATCCGGCCGACCGTCTCGCTCGAGCGCCGGCTGCGGGCGCTTCGCGACGCGCTCGCCGGGAGCGCCAGCATCGACTTCGACGACCAGTTCGGCGGCGAGGACCGGCTGACCCAGGCGGTGACCCTGTTCGCCCTGCTCGAGCTCTATCGCAAGGGCGAGGTGACCTGGAAGCAGACGAAGCCGCTCGGCCCGATCGAGATCCAGAGGGTTGAGGCATGAGCGACCTCGCACGGACGATCGAATCGCTGCTCTTCCTCTCCCCGCAGCCGGTCTCGGCGGCCGACCTCGCCGAGGCGGCCGAGGCGACGGAGGGGCAGGTCGGCGAGGCGATCGAGCTGCTCCGCGAGGACCTCGCCGAGGGCCGGCGCGGGGTCGTCCTGCGCGAGGTGGCCGGGGGGTTCACGCTCGCGAGCGACCCGGCCGGCGAGGCCGCGGCGCGGCGCCTGCTGGCGAAGCCGAGGACGCCGCCGCTGACCCAGGCGCAGGCGGAGACGCTGGCGATCGTGGCCTACCTGCAGCCTGTCTCGCGCCCAGAGGTGGCGCGGATCCGCGGCGTCTCCTCGGAGTCCGCGGTCCAGACCCTCGCCGAGCGCGGGCTGATCGAGGAGTCGGGGCGGTCCCGCTTCGGGGCGACGATCTTCAGGACGACCGAGCTCTTCGAGCGGTTGTTCGGCCTCTCCGGCCTCGACCAGCTGCCCGACCCCTCACGGTTCGACCCGACGCCCGAGGATGAGCGCGAGCTGCGCGAGCGGCTGCTGAAGGCCGGCGAACAGCGCGCCGAGTAGCGCGCCGTGCGGCTGGCGAAGCATCTCGCCCACGCCGGGGTCGCCTCGCGTCGCCGGGCGGAGGAGATCGTCAGGGCCGGGAGGGTGGTCGTAAACGGCGAGGTCGTCACCGACCCGGCGCGCGACGTCGGGGAGGGGGACGAGGTGAGGGTCGACGGCGAGGCCGTGGCCGCGGAGCCGCGCGAGGTCTGGGCCCTCAACAAGCCCCCCGGTGTCGTCTCGACCGCCCGCGAGCCCGGAAAGAGGCCGGCGGTCGTCGATCTCGTCGACTCGGCGGTCCGGCTCTACCCGGTGGGCCGGCTCGATGCCGACTCGACCGGGCTGCTGCTGCTGACGAACGACGGCGAGCTCGCGAACCGGCTCACCCATCCCCGCTACGAAGTCGAGAAGGCCTACCGGGTCCAGCTGCGGCGACCTCCCTCGGAGGCCGACCTGCGGCGACTGGCCCGGGGAGTCGAGCTCGACGACGGGATGACCGCCCCGGCGGGGGTCGAGCGGCTCGGCGAGCGGCTCGTCGAGATCGTCCTCCGCGAGGGCCGCAACCGCCAGGTGCGGCGGATGGCGCAGGCCGTCGGCAACGACGTCGTCGCCCTGCGCAGGGTCCGGTTCGGGCCGCTCGACCTCGGTGATCTCGCCGAGGGCGCCGCCCGCCGCCTCGACGCCGAAGAGGTCTCCGCCCTTACCGCCGCCTCCGACCCTCACGGTCGAGGTTAGGTCCGGATAGCGGACCTAACCTCGACCGCGGTGCGGTCAGGAGCTGACCCGGACGGCGACGGTCCGTTCCCTGGGGCGGTCGTCGAAGTCGATCAGGACCAGCTGCTGCCAGGTGCCGAGCGCGAGCCGGCCGCCGAGCACGGGGACCGTCTCCGAGGGCCCGACCACCGAGGCCCGCTGGTGGGCGTGGGAGTTGGTGTCGTGATTGAGCCGGTTGTGCTCGTAGTCCCCCGCCGTCGGGATCAGGCGCTCGAGCATCGCGCGCAAGTCGGCTACGCCGCCGGGCTCGAACTCCATCGTCGTGATCGCCGCCGTCGAGCCGCGGACGAAGGCGAGCGCCTGGCCCTCCTCGGCCCCGGCCGCGGCGACCGCCGCCTCGACCTCGGCGGTGATGTCGACGACGTCGCCGTCGCCGGCCGTCGAGAACCTCAGCTCCGCGCTCGTCACCGTCACCCTTGCGACCGTACCCGCTTCCGGTGTTCGAAATTTCGAAATTTCCGATATTTCGAACACCGCAGGAACCGGGCGGCGCCCCTCTGGGAAGATGCTGCGGGTGGCAGACCCGGGGGAACAGCGACTCTTCGCGGTCCGGGGCGCGGTCCAGGCCGGCGCCAACGACGCCGACTCGATCCTGAGCGCGACCGGTGAGCTGATGCGGGAGCTGATCGGCCGCAACGAGCTGACGCCGGAGGGGATGGTCAGCTGCATCTTCACCGCCACCGACGACCTCGACGCCGAGTTCCCGGCGGTCGCCGCGCGGGCCGCCGGCCTTGAAGCGGTCCCGCTCCTCTGCTGCCGCGAGATCCCTGTTCCCGGCTCGATGCCGCGGGTCATCCGGGCCATGGTCCACTACTACGCAGCCGCCGGCCATATCCCGCAGCACGTCTACCTGGGCGCGACCCAGGCGCTGCGCTCCGACCTCCACGCCGCCCAGTAGTCCTGGGAGAATGGGCTGTCGATGACCGTCACCTTCGCCGAGAAGCTCGCCCGCGTGCCTGGCTACCAGGCCGGCGTCCCGACCGGCCACGCGCCCGAGTCGATCGCAGCGGCCGGGATCGCCCAGCTCGCCTCGAACGAGTCGCCGATCCCGCCGCACCCGAAGGTGATCGAGGCGATCCGCGAGGCCGCCGAGGCGATGAACCGCTATCCCGACCCCGACGCGACCCTGCTGAGGACCCGGCTCGCCGACCGCTACGAGACCGAGCCGGGGCGGATCGCCGTCGGCAACGGCTCCTGCGAGATCCTCCTCGCGGCCGCCGACGCGCTCTGCGAGCCGGGCGCCGAGATCGTCTACGCCTGGCCCTCGTTCTCGATGTACCCGTACCTGCCGGCGCTCTCGGGAGCCCGCGAGGTCCGGGTACCGCTCGCCGAGGGCGAGGTCCACGACCTTGACGCGATGGCGGCCGAGGTCACCGCCGCGACCCAGATGCTGATCATCTGCAACCCCAACAACCCGACCGGCACCCACCTGCCCGCCGCCGAGATCGGCGCCTTCTGCGAGCGGATCCCCGACCACGTCACCCTGATCCTCGACGAGGCCTACATCGAGTTCCAGGCCAATGACGATCCCGACGCGACGCTGGACCTGCTCGACGAGTTCCCCAACCTCGTCGTCCTGCGCACCTTCAGCAAGTGTTACGGCCTGGCCGGGCTGCGGATCGGGTTCGCGATCGGGTCGTCGAACTTCCGGGCCGCGATCGACGCCGTGCGTCAGCCGTTCAGCGTCAACGCCCTCGCCCAGGCGGCAGGGGCCGAGGCGATCCTCCACTCCGACGACGTCCTGCGCCGGGTCGAGTCGACGATCGTCGAGCGCCTCCACGTCGAGGAGGGCCTGCGGGCGTTGGGACTCGCGACCGCCGACACACACACCAACTTCTCCTGGATCGACCTCGGCGACGCCGACGAGGGCGAGATCGTCGCCGGCCTCGGCGAGCGCCGGATCGCGGTCCGGCCAGGCACCCCGCTCGGCAGCCCCGGCCACATCCGGGTCAGCTATGGGACCCGGCCCGAGAATGACCGCTTCCTCGCAGCACTCGGCGAGCTGCTCGACTAACCGCCGAGCCTCTGCTACAAAGACAGCAGTCGTGAACCGGAGCGGCATCGACATCGCGAGCGAACCCGGCGCCCAGCGCGCCGCCCTCGCCCCTGCCGCCCTCTCCTATTACTGGCGATTTAGCTAGGCGTCCGGCCCGCGGCGAGGAGCCGCGCACAGACTGAGCGCGAGTGGCTGGGCGCCGTGACCGAAGTTGGCGCGTCCGCCTGCGCGCGCTCAGACGGCGGCCGCATCGAAAGTAAGGTTTGAAAGTTGTGGAGAAAGGTGGCGGCAAGATGATGATCGGAACGCAGACGGAGGCCCGCGACCGGGTTCGCGACCAGCGGATCGACCGGATCGTCGAGCTCGTCTCGCCCGCCGGGCTGCTCGCAGACCTGCCGCTCGGCGAGAAGCGCGAAAGGGTCGTGGTCGAGGGCCGCGAGGCCGTCGAGGGGATCCTCGCGGGCAAGGACGACCGGCTCCTGGTCGTGGTCGGGCCCTGCAGCGTCCATGACCCCGAGGCGGCCCTCGACTACGCCGGCAGGCTCGCGGGGGCCGCCCGCGGTCACAGCGACGACCTCCTCGTCACGATGCGGGTCTACTTCGAGAAGCCGAGGACGACGACCGGATGGAAGGGACTGATCAACGACCCCCACCTCGACGGCTCCTACGACGTCAACTACGGCCTGCGCAAGGCGCGGACGCTGCTGCTCCAGGTCCTCGACCTCGGGCTGCCGATCGGGTGCGAGTTCCTCGACCCGATCACGCCGCAGTACATCTCCGACACCGTCGCCTGGGGCGCGATCGGGGCGCGCACGACGGAGAGCCAGATCCACCGCCAGCTCGGCTCCGGCCTCTCGATGCCGATCGGGTTCAAGAATCGGACCGACGGCAACGTCCAGGTCGCCGTCGATGCGGTTCGCGCCTCCGCAGTGCCCCATGCCTTCGCGGGCATCGACGACAGCGGCGCGCCGGCGATCCTCCACACCAGAGGGAACCCCGACGGCCACGTGATCCTGCGCGGCGGCCGCGGGGCGCCCAACAGCGATCCCGAGGGGGTCGAGGCCGCTCTCGAGCTGCTGCGCGCCGCCGGCCTCCCGGAGCGCCTCGTCGTCGACGCCTCCCACGACAACAGCGGCAAGGACCCGGCCCGCCAGGTGGCCGCAGCGGAGGAGATCGGCACCCAGGTCGCCGCCGGCAACGGCGCGATCGCCGGGATCATGCTCGAGTCCTTCCTCGTCGAGGGCCGCCAGGACCTCGAGGCCGGCGAACCGCTCACCTACGGCCAATCGATCACCGACGCCTGCATCGACTGGGAGTCGACGGTCTCATTGCTCGATGAGCTGGCCGCAGCGGCGCGGAGCCGGCGCGAAGCATGACGCTGGCGGTGCTCGGCGTCGGCCTGATCGGTGGCTCGGTCGGGCTGGCCGCCCGGGAGCGCTCCGGCGCCGAGGTGGTCGGCTTCGATCTCGACCCCGACGCGCTCGATCACGCGGTCGAGATCGGCGCCGTCGATCGCCGGGCGGACTCCATCGCTGCGGCCTGCTCCGGCGCCGACGCCGTCTTCTGCGCGGCCCCGGTCGCGGCGCTCCCGGAGCTGGTGGGAGCCGCGCTCGAGGCGTCGGGACCCGAGACCGTCGTCACCGACGTCGGCTCGACCAAGCGTGACCTCGTCGCGGCCCTTGGCGACGACGAGCGCTACATCGGCGGCCACCCGCTTGCCGGGGCCGAGACGGCGGGGGTCGGGAACGCCCGCGCCGATCTCTTCGACGGGGCGCGCTGGTACCTGACACCGACCGAGCGCTCGAGCGGCCTCCTCTACGACGCCCTGCAGCGGGTAGTCACCGATCTCGGGGCGAGGCCGCAGGCGATCGGCGCCGAGGCCCACGACCGTCTGATGGCGACCGTCAGCCACCTTCCCCACGTCGTCGCCAACGTCCTCGTCGGCCAGGCCGCGGCCGAGCTGACGCGGGATTCCGAGCGGATGCCGGAGGTCGGCCCGAGCTTTCGCGACGCGACCCGGGTCGCGGGGTCAAACCCTGCGATCTGGGGCGACATCCTCGCCAGCAATCGCGACGCCGTCGCGGCTGCGATCGAGGACGCGGCCGCCCGCCTGCGCGAGGCTGCCGAGCTCGTCCGCGGCGGCGATCGCGACGCCCTCGCCGCCTGGCATGGCGCCGCCGCCGCCGAGCGCCGCCGGCTGCAGGATGCCGAGCTCACCGCCGGGCCGCTGTCGGAGCTGCGGATCGTCGTAGCCAACAGGCCGGGGACTGTCGCCGAGCTGGCGCTGGCCCTCGGCGAGGCGGGGGTCAACATCGAGGACATGGCGCTGTACCCGGCCGCCGACATGAGGTCCGGGGCGATCTCGCTCTGGGTCGCGGAGGGCCAGGCCGGCCGGACGCTCGAGCTCGTCCGCGGCCTCGGCCACTCGGCGGCCGTCGTCGGTGCCGGAGACTGAGAGGCGATGAGCGCGAAGCGAGCAAGCGTCACGATCTGGTTCTTCGCGCAGCGAGCGGAGCGCGAAGAATTGTGATGGCCAGATTCGGTCCCGCGGGCCCGTTGCGGGGGTCGCTGCGACCGCCCGCGGACAAGTCGATCTCCCACCGCGCGGCGCTGATCGCGGCGATGGCGGAGGAGCGTACGGACGTCGAGAACTACCTCGACTCGGCCGACACCCGATCGACATTGACGGCTATCTCGGCGCTCGGCGCCGGGGTCGACGGCATCGGCGAGGCCGGCATCGACGGCCGGATCGCGATTCACGGCGTCGGGCTTCGGGGCCCCTCGCCGGCGGAGATCGACGTCGGCAACGCGGGCACGCTGCTCCGCCTCCTCCCGGGCTGGCTCGCCGGGCAGGAGGGCGGCGTCTGGACCCTCGACGGCGACGACTCGATCAGGCGCAGGCCGGTCGACAGGGTCGCCGACCCGCTGCGCCTGATGGGGGCGAGCATCGAGTGCCGCGACGGTCGGCTGCCGCCGCTCCGGATCGAGGGCGCCGAGCTGAGCGGGATCGAGTACGAGCTGCCGGTCGCGAGCGCTCAGGTCAAGTCGTGCCTGCTGCTCGCCGGCCTGCTGGCCGACGACGAGACCCGGATCATCGAGCCGGCCCCGAGCCGGGATCACAGCGAGCGGATGCTGGCCGCCGCCGGCGCCGAGATCAGGCGCGACGGCGACGCGGTGACCATCCGCCCCGCCGCCGCCCTTGCGCTCGGTCGGATCGCGGTCCCCGGTGACATCTCAGCGGCCGCGTTCTTCATCGTCGGGGCCACGGTCGTCCCCGGAAGCGATCTCGCCCTGACCGGGGTCGGGCTCAACCCGACCCGGACAGGGCTGCTCGGGATCCTCGGCCGGATGGGAGCCGCGATCGAGGTCGAGGAGGCCGACGCGACGGGCGAGCCGAGCGGGTCGCTGCGGGTGAGGGCGGCCGAGCTGCGGGGAACCGAGGTCGGCGGCGACGAGATCCCGCTCGCGATCGACGAGCTGCCGCTGGTCGCCCTCGCCGCCTGCTTCGCCGAGGGCGAGACGCGGATCCGCGACGCGGCCGAGCTGCGCCGCAAGGAGAGCGACAGGATCGCGACCGTGTGCGAGGCGCTGGCGGCGCTCGGCGGCGACGTCGAGGCGAGCGAGGACGGGCTCGTCGTGCGCGGCACGGGCGGCCTGCGAGGGGGCGCCGTCGCCTCCCACGGCGACCACAGGATCGCGATGATGGGCGCGATCGCCGGCCTCGCGTCGCGGGAGGGGGTCGAGGTCGACGGGATGGACGCGGCGGCGATCAGCTATCCGGGCTTCGAGGAAGACCTCGCCGGCCTTGCCGGCAGCGGTCAAACCGGATAGGAAGTGGTGCCGATGGAGTACGAGCAGATTCGCTACGAGCGGCGCGGGGCGGTCGCGGTGATCACGATCGACCGCCCCGAGCGGATGAACGCGATCGGCGCCCGCACCCACCGCGAGCTGGTCGACGCCTGGACCCGGTTCCGCGACGACAAGGAGGCGTTCGTCGCGGTCCTTACCGGCGCCGGCGAGGACGCCTTCTGCGCCGGCGGCGACCTCAAGAGCCATCTCGACGGCGAGCCGGTGGTGCCGACAAGGGTCGAGGAGATCGAGGCCCACAACCGCGGCGAGCGCGACGGGATCCTCGGCCCGTCGCGCTGGACGGACCTTCACAAGCCGACGATCGCGGCGGTCAACGGCGCCGCCTACGCGGGCGGGCTCGAGTGGGTCTGCTGGTGCGATCTCGCGATCGCCGACGAGCACGCGACCTTCGGGGTCACCTGCCGCCGCTGGAACATCGGCCTCGCCGACGGCGGCACCCAGCGGCTGCCGCGGATCGTCGGCTGGCGGCGGGCGATGGAGCTGATCATCACCGGGCGCGTGATCGACTCAGCAGAGGCCCGCGAGATCGGCCTCGTCAACGAGGTCGTCCCGAGCGGCACCTGCCTCGATCGCGCCGTCGCGCTCGCGAACGAGGTCGCGGCGCTGCCACAGCCGGCGATCCGGACCGATCTCGAGGCCGCCGAGCGCGGCTGGGGCCGGCCGCTCGAGGAGGGGCTGCGGATCGAGGCCGAGTGCTTCAACCGCCTGCTGATCGGCATGGAGATCCTCGACGGCGTGCGCCGCTTCAACGAGCGCGACCATCCCGACCGCGACCCGAGCCGGGCCGCGGCCACCCCGGGGCTGCGCCGCTCCGGCGACTGCTGAAGACTGGCGCCATGGTCATTGCGATCGACGGCCCGGCCGGGGCCGGAAAGTCGAGTGTCGCGAAGCGCGTCGCCGATGCCCTCGGCTTCACCTACCTCGACTCCGGCGCGATGTACCGCTGCGTGGCGCTCGCTGCGCTCGAGCGCGGCGTCGACCTCGACGACGCCCGGGCGATGGGGGAGCTGGCGGCATCACTGGAGATCGGGCTCGACGGCGATCGGGTCTCGCTCGACGGCCGTGACGTCAGTGCCGCGATCCGCGAGCCGGAGACGAGCGCGGCGGCATCGCGCGCCTCGATCCACCCCGCTGTCCGCGAGGCGATGGTGGCGCGCCAGCGACGGCTGATCGAGGCGGGCCGCTACGTCGCCGAGGGGCGGGACATCGGCACCGTGGTCAGCCCCGACTCGCCGTTGAAGATCTTCCTCACGGCCTCGGCCGAGGAGCGCGCCCGCCGCCGCGCGGCGCAGACGGGCGAGGACCCCGAGGCCGTGCTCGCGGCGCAGGAGGAGCGCGACCGGCGCGACCAGAGCCGCGAGCACAGCGCGATGCGCGCGGCCGACGCCGCGGTCGAGATCGACACCACCGGCCTCGGCCTCGACGAGGTCGTGGAGCGGGTGGTCGGCCTGGCGCGGGAAAGGAGGCTGGCGTGAGCTCGACGCCGACCGTGGCGGTAGTCGGCTTCCCGAACGTCGGCAAGAGCACCCTCGTCAACCGCCTCGCCGGCGGCCGCGAGGCGGTCACCCACCGCGAGGCCGGCGTCACACGGGACCGCAAGCGGGTCCCGACCGAGTGGAACGGCATCGCCTTCGAGCTCCTCGACACCGGCGGGATCGACACCGCCGACGACAGCGAGCTCGCCGGGGACGTCCGCCGCCAGGCCCGGATCGGGATCGCCGAGGCCGACGTCGTCATGCTGGTCGTCGACGCGACAGCGGGCGTCCGCGTCGGCGACGCCGAGGTCGCGAAGGAGCTCCGCGCCGGCGGCAGCCCGGTCCTCGTCGCCGTGAACAAGGTCGACCGGCCGGGGGACGAGCACCTCACCGCCGAGTTCCACTCGCTCGGGCTCGGCGAGCCGCTCGCCGTCTCCGCCACCCACGGGCTCGGCACCGGCGACCTGCTCGACCGGGTCGTCGACCTGCTCGGCGAGCGGCCGCCGCGGGAGGAGCGCGACGACGCGGTCCGGGTCGCGGTCGTCGGCCGCCCGAACGCCGGCAAGTCCTCGCTCGTCAACGGCTTCCTCGGCGTCGAGCGGACGATCGTCTCCGAGCGGGCGGGGACGACCCGCGACTCGATCGACTCCGAGCTCGAGGTCGATGGCCGCCGCGTCGTCCTCGTCGACACCGCCGGCCTGCGGCGCCGCTCGAAGGTCGTGGGGACGGTCGACTACTACGCGCAGCTGCGCTCGGAACGCGCCGTCGAGCGCGCCGACGTCGCGCTCGTCGTCTGCGACGCGTCGGAGGGGGTCACGGCCGAGGACCTGCGCGTCGCCGAGCTCGCGATGCGATCCGGCTGCGCGACGCTGCTGGCGCTCAACAAGTGGGACATCACGACGACCGACATCGACGACGCCCGCGCCAGGGTCGAGCGCAAGCTGCGGCTGCGGCCCGCGGTCGTGACCTGCTCCGCGACCCGCGGCCGCAACGTCGCCAACCTGCTGCCGAAGGCGATCGAGCTCGCCGATCGGGCGGGGGCGCGGATCCCGACCCCGGAGCTGAACCGGTTCGTCAACGACGTCGTCGCGAGGACGCCGCCGCCGTCGCGGCGGGGCCGCCGGCTCCGCCTCTACTACGCGGCGCAGGTGGGAGAGCGACCGCCGCGGATCGCGATCCAGGTCAACGACCGGCGCCTGATCACCCGCGATTGGGCCTACCACCTCGAGAACCGGCTGCGCGAGACCTACGGGCTCGAGGGGGTGCCGCTGGTGATCGACTTCGTGCCCCACTCCCGACGGGGCCGAAGCTGAAGTCTGTCCTCTAGGCTTCGGGCATGAGCGCGGAGCGAGCAAGCATCCATATCTGGTTCTATGCGCCGCGAGCGAAGCGCGAGGATTTGGCATGACCGAGACCCAGCCGCTCGCCGAGGGCGAGTACCTCTTCACTTCCGAGTCAGTCACCGAGGGCCACCCGGACAAGATTTGCGACGCTATTTCCGACGCGGTCCTCGACGCCGTTATGGAGGGCGACCCCGAGGGCCGGGTCGCCTGCGAGACCCTCGTCAACACCGGGATGGCGGTGGTCTCGGGTGAGATCTCGACCGACGTCCACCTCGACGTCCCCGAGATCGTCCGCGAGACGATCCGCGAGATCGGCTACAACCACGGCGACTACGGCTACCACTGCGACCACATCTCGGTCCTGGTCTCGCTCGACAAGCAGTCCCCGGACATCGCCCAGGGAGTCGACCAGGCCTACGAGACCCGGGTCGGGGGCGCCGGCGACGAGTTCCTCATCGCCGGGGCCGGCGACCAGGGAATGATGTTCGGCTACGCGACCGACGAGACCGAGGCGCTGATGCCGATGCCGATCCACATCGCGCACCGGCTGGCGGAACGCCTGGCCGCGGTCCGCAAGGATGGGACCCTCGAGTACCTCGGCCCCGACGGCAAGACCCAGGTCACCGTCCGCTACGCCGACGGCCGCCCGGTCAGGGTCGAGAAGCTCCTGATCTCGACCCAGCACGCCGTCGGCGTCGACTCCGAGACGACGATCAAGCCCGACCTCTGGGAGCACGTGGTGATGCCCGTGCTCGGCGCCGAGGCCCCCGGGCTCTTCGACGACGCCGAGCTTCTCGACAGCTTCCTCGTCAACCCGACCGGGAAGTTCGTGATCGGCGGACCGGTCGGCGACGCCGGCCTCACCGGTCGCAAGATCATCGTCGATACATACGGAGGGATGGCCCGCCACGGCGGCGGCGCCTTCTCCGGCAAGGACCCCTCCAAGGTCGACCGTTCGGCCGCCTACGCCGCCCGCTACGTCGCCAAGAACATCGTCGCCGCGGGGCTCGCGCAGCGCTGCGAGGTCCAGGTCGCCTACGCGATCGGCGTCGCCCAGCCGATCTCGCTGATGGTCGAGACCTTCGGCACCGGCAAGCTCCCGGACGCCGAGATCTCGCGCCTGGTCGAAAACGAGTTCGACCTCCGCCCCGGAGCCTTCCGCCAGTACCTGAACCTTCATCGGCCGGTCTTCCGCAAGACCGCCGCCTACGGCCACTTCGGCCGCGAGGGCGAGGCCTTCACCTGGGAGGCGACCGACCGGGTGGACGCTCTCCGCAGCGCGGCGGGCGACTCCGCCGGCGCTCCCGCCTAGGCCTGCGGCGCCGCCGGGCCACCGGGAGGCTGGGCCTCACCGAGGCCGTGTTCGCCGGCCGCGGAGACGCCGGTCGCCTGGTCAACCCGGTGGACGACCTCTTCGGGGTCGGCGACGCCGGCAAAGACGAAGTTGTAGTCGTCGGTGGCGGCGGTGTCGAAGTCGACGTCGCCGATCTGCATCACCCGCTGGTAGACCGACTGCTGGAAGTTGACGTTCTGGACCCGCTCGAGCCGGGTCTCCTGGACCTCTCGCGAGAGGATCCCGCGCTTGATGTTGAGGCGGCGGTCGGTGATCGCGTAGGTCGTCGAGACCCGCTTCAGGAAGCCGATCAGGACCGTGACGCCGAGGATGACGAGGACAATCAGGAAGACGGTTCCGGTGCCGGCGCCCGCGAGCTTCGCGATGAAGGCGACGACGACCGCGACCACCAGGCCTTTCAGGTAGAACCCGAGGATCGCGCGCCAGGACGGGTGCCCCTGGAAGATCAGCTGCTCGCCCGGATGGAGCTTCAGCGCCACGGGGTGAATATATCCGCGCCGGTGGGCGTCCGCGAGCCGCCATACCGTGGGCGAGATGTCGATTGCCAAGATCGAGCCGCTGACGACCGCCCGCTCGCTGCGGGGGCCGTTCGACTACCGGCTGCCGGAGGAGATGGCGGGGCTCGGCGTCGGCAGCATCGTCCGCGTCCCGTTCGGGAGGCGCCGGGCGCTCGGCGTCGTCGTCGGCCTTGCCGAGAGCTCCGAGCTGCCGCCGGAGCGGCTCGCCGAACCGCTCGAGGCGCTCGAGTCCGGGGCGACGCCCGAGCTCGTCCGGCTCGGGCTCTGGGTCGCCCGCGAGTACTGCTCGACCCCCTCGCGGGGGCTGCAGCTCGTCCTTCCCCCCGGGACCGGGCCTGACCGCACGGGGGTGCGGGCGCGAACCGAGCTCTGGGCCGGGATCTCGGCCGCGGGTGAGGAGGCGCTGACCGCCGGCGGCCGGCTCGGCGCCCGCCAGCGAGCGGCGCTCGAGGCCCTGCGGGCGGGGGAGATGTCGGCGCCTGAGCTCGGCGCCGCTGTCGGCGCCGATCGGGCGGTGCTCCGCAGGCTCGAGGAGCGGGGCCTGATCGTCACCCGCAGCTCGACCGTCCGCCGCCGACCGGGCGACGCTCCTGTCGGCGCCGCCGCGGCGTCGGCGCCCGACCTACTCCCCGAGCAGAGGGCCGCGGCCGACTCGATAATCGCCGCGCTCGACGGCGAGGCGGGGGCGCCGCGGGAGCACCTCCTCCACGGCGTCACCGGGTCGGGCAAGACCGAGGTCTACCTCGCCGCGGTCGAGGCGGCGCTGGCCCGCGGGAGAGGGGCGATCGTCCTCGTCCCCGAGATCGGCCTCGCGCCGCAGGCCGTCGCCCGGTTCCGGGCCCGGCTCGGCGACCGGATCGCGGTCCTCCACTCGGCGCTCTCCGCAGGGGAGCGCCGCGACGAGTGGCTGCGGCTGCGGGACGGGGAGGCGCTCGTCTGCGTCGGCCCGCGCTCGGCCGTCTTCGCCCCCGTTCGCGACCTCTCATTGATCGTGATCGACGAGGAGCACGACCCCTCCTACAAGCAGGAGGGGGACCCCGCCTACGACGCGCGCGCGGTCGCCGGGCGGCGGGCCGCGGAATGCGGCGCGGTGCTGGTCGCCGGGACGGCGACGCCGCGGCCGGAGAGCTGGCTCGAGCTGCCGCGGCTGGAGCTTCCGCGAAGGGTCGATGGGCGGCCGATGCCGCCGGTCGCGGTGGTCGACATGCGCGGCACCGACCCCCGCTCCGGACCGCTCCACGGTTCGACCTGGGCGGCGCTCGAGGAGGTCCGCAGGCGCGGCGAGAAGGCGATCGTGATGGTCAACCGCCGCGGGTTCGCGCCGTGGCTCAACTGCCGCTCGTGCGGCCACCACTGGGGCTGCCCCAACTGCGACGTCTCGACGATCGTCCACCGCGGCGCCGGGCGCCTCGTCTGCCACCACTGCGCGCACTCGGAGCCACTCCCGCGCGCCTGCCCCGATTGCGGCTCGACGACTCTCTCGCAGGCCGGGGCCGGGACCGAGCAGCTCGAGGCGCTGCTGGCGGGGCGACTCGACCCGATGCCGGTCTTCCGGCTCGACTCCGACGTCGCCGCCGGGCGCGGCGCCCACGCCCGCATCCTCGCCGGGTTCGGCGAGGCCGAGAGCGCGGTCCTGGTCGGGACCCAGATGGTCGCCAAGGGCCACGACTTCCCCGAGGTGACGCTGAGCGCGATCGTCGATGCCGACGCGACCCTGCGCTTCCCCGACTTCCGGGCCGGGGAGCGGACCTTCGCGATGATCACCCAGCTCGCCGGGCGCAGCGGCCGCGGCGACGCCGGCGGCCGGGTGGTCGTCCAGACCCTGGCGCCCGGCGCCCCCAGCGTTGCCCGCGCCGCCGAGCACAACGCCGCCGGCTTCCTCGCGGTCGAGGTCGAGCGGCGGCGGGCCCTCCGCTACCCGCCGTTCTCGAACCTGGTCAGGGTGGTTCTGAGGGCCGAGTCGGAGCCCCGGCTCGAGGCGGCCGCCTCGCGTCTTGCCGAGCGACTCGGCGAGACGGTGCCCGCCGGCACCGACATGCTCGGCCCGGCGCCGATGTTCAGGGTCCGCGGCCGCCACCGCAGCAGGCTGATGACAAAGGCCGAGGACAGGGAGGGAACGATCGCCGCGGTCCGCGACGCGGTCGAGCTGCTGGCCGCCGACCGAACCCTGCGCGACGTCGCGATCGGCGTCGACGTCGATCCGCAGTAGGGCGGCGGAGCCTGCAAATACAATCGAACCGTGAGCGATGAGCAGGCCGTGGGCCACGAGCAGGCCGAGCGCGAGAGGATCGAAGAGGAGCTGCTGGCGCGCCGCGAAGCGGCGCTGGCGCAGGTGGTCAAGTTCGGCGACCCGGTCCTGAAGAGCAGGGCGTCGGAGGTGAGCGAGTTCGGCCCCGCGCTGCGGGCCGAGGTCGAGCGGATGATCGGGATCATGCGCGACGGGCTCGGCGTCGGGCTCGCCGCGACCCAGCTCGGGATCCTGCGCCGGCTGCTGGTCTTCCAAGCGGGGCGCGACCCCGAGCCGACGGCGCTGGTCAACCCGCAGATCGAGTGGCTCTCCGAGGACGTCGTCGTCGCCGAGGAGGGCTGCCTCAGCCTGCCCGGCGTCGCGATGGACGTGGAGCGCTCGCTCCATGCGCGGCTCACCGGCCTCGACGTCGACGGCGAGCCGGTCACGCTCGAGGCGTCGGGGCTCGAGGCGAGGGTCCTCCAGCACGAGATCGACCACCTCGACGGGGTCCTGATCCTCGACCGGGCCCCCCGCGACCAGCGCAAGGCCGCGCTGCGGGCGCTGCGCGAAGGAGGCACGTACAGCCCGTCGAGTGAGGGCGAGGACGGGGGCGAGGCGGAAGAGCACCCGGCGCAGAGCCACCGCGAGCCGCGAACCGACGCGTGAGGACGGCCTTCCTCGGGACCTCCGAGTTCGCGGCGGCGGTTCTGCGCGGGCTGGCCGCGAGCAGACACAGGCCGGCCCTGGTCGTCACCCCTCCCGATCGGCCCCGCGGCCGCGGCCGCAGGACCCAGGCCCCGCCGGCCGCCACCGCGGCGTCCGAGCTCGGCATCGACCTCCTCCAGGCCGAGGACGTCAATGCCGAGCCCGTCCTGGAGCGCCTCCGTGCGGCCCGCCCCGAGGCGGTCGCCGTCTGTGCCTTCGGCCAGCTGATACGCGAGCCGCTGCTGAGCGAGCTGCCGCTGATCAACGTGCATCCATCGCTGCTTCCGCGCTGGCGCGGGGCGGCGCCGATCGAGCGGGCGATCATGGCCGGTGACGAGCGGACGGGGGTCTGCGTGATGCGGGTGATCGCCGGCCTCGACGCCGGGCCGGTCGCCCTCCGCGGGGAGGTCGCGATCGACCCCGAGGACGACTTCGAGGCCCTCTCGAGGAAGCTGGAGCCGCTCGGCGTCGAGCTTCTGGTCGAGAGCTTCGACCGGCTCGAGGCCGGCGGTCTCGGCTTCGAGGACCAGGACGAGGAGGAGGCGGCCTACGCGGAGAAGATTGACCCCGCCGAGCGTCGGCTCGACCCGGCCCGCCCGGCCACCGATCTGGCGCGGACCGTGCGGGCCCTCTCCCCGCACATCGGCACCTACCTCGAAACGGCCGACGGGGAGCGGCTGGGGGTGACACACGCGCGCCCGGTCGATGACGCGGTCGCAGCGGGGACGCTCCGCGCCGAGGCGGGGGAGCTCGTGCTCGGCTGCGGCCAGGGGGCCCTGCGCCTCGATGTCGTGCAGCCGGCGGGCGGCAAACCGATGCCGGCCGAGTCCTATCTCCGCGGCCACGAGCCGCCTAAGCTATGAGCGCGGAGCGAGCAAGCGTCTACTTCTGCCTCTTCGCGCCGCGAGCGAAGCGCGAGGTCTTGCTGTGAGCGGGGAGGTCACCGAGGCGCGGGGAGTCGCGCTCGAGGTCGTGCGGGCGACGTTCGAGGACGGCGCCTTCACCGAGCGCGCCTTCCGACAGGCGGCCGACGCGCACGGGCTCGAGGGCAGGGTGCGCGCCCAGGCCCAGCGACTCGCCTACGGCGCGGTCCAGCGGCGAGGGACCACCGACGCCGCGATCGGGCGGCTGTCGGAACGGCCGCCGGCCCGCCTCGACCCGCCTGTTCTCGCCGCGCTCCGCCTCGGGCTCTACGAGCTGCTCTTCGGCGATGCGACACCCGATCACGCCGCTGTCGACCAGGCCGTGGAGGCGGTGCGGGCGGCGGGCGCCAGCCATGCCACCGGCCTCGTTAACGCCGTTCTGCGGCGGGCGGCGCGAGAGCGGGCCGAGCTTGCCGCTGCGCTCCTCGAGGACGACTCGACCCCCGAGCGCGCCGCCGTCGCCCACTCGGCGCCGTTGTGGCTGGCCCGGATGTGGTGGGAGGAGCTCGGGCCCGACGCCGCGAGGTCGCTGCTCGCCGCCTGCAACGAGCCAGCCGAGGTCGCATTCAGAACATCAGTCGCGCCTCGCTCGCTGGGCAAAAAGCCAGATATGGATGCCGGCTCGCTCGGCGCTCCAATTGAATCGATCGTCTCCGAGCTCCGTGACGAAGGGGTCAAAGTCAGCCCGGCGAGTGGGGAGTGGCCTCTGGCGGCGCCCGAGATGCTCGTCCTCGACGGCAGGATGGGGGAGGCGACGCAGGCGCGGGTCCGGGCCGGCGAGCTGACCCCGCAGAGCCGGGGCTCGGCCGCGGTGGTCGAGGTCCTCGACCCGCAGCCCGGCGAGCACGTCCTCGACCTCTGCGCCGGGCCCGGCATCAAGACCGGCCAGATCGCCCGGCGAATGGGCGGCCGCGGCGAGACGATGTCGATCGAGCTCGACCCCGCCCGCGCCGCCGATGTCGCGGCGCAGGCCGAGAGGCTCGGCCTCCGCACCGTCACCGTGGTCGAGGCAGATGCCGCGGCCGGCGCGATGGCGCCCGGCTTCGACCGGGTCCTGGTCGACGCGCCCTGCTCGGACCTCGGCACCCTCGCCTCGCGGCCCGACGCGCGCTGGCGCAAGAGCGAGCAGGGGATCGAGCGCCTCGCCGAGGTCCAGAGCCGGATCCTCGCCCGCGCCGCCGAGGCGCTCCGACCCGGAGGGACCCTCGTCTATGCGACCTGCACGATCTCCCGCCGTGAGAACGAGGACCGGGTCGCGGCGCTGCGCGAGGCGGCGGCGGAGCGCAGGGTGCCGCCGCTCGAGATCGAGGACCTCGGCGCCCTTGCCCCGGCGCTCGCCTCCCACCACGACCGCCGCTGCCTGCAGCTCCGGCCCGACCGCGATCGCACGACAGGTTTCTTCATTTGCCGCCTGAGGCGGGATGATTGAACGATGAGCGAGTCCGAGTCGAACGATTCGACGCTTCGACGGGCGGCCTGTCCCGGCTGCGGTGAGCCGTGGCTGCGGCCGACCCAGCTGCCCGGCCGCTACCGCTGCGTGTACTGTCTGCGCCGCTTCGAGCTGGTCTCGCAGTGCCCGAACTGCGGCGAACACCAGACGATCGCGCGGATGAGCAGCAGCGAGGACATGAAATGTCAGATGTGTGGCGATTCGATGCTGAGGCTGGTCTGAGGGCGAACCGCGGGCGATTGCGATGAGCGAGCTGATGGCGGGTCTGGTCGGAAAGCGTCGGGTCGCGCCGTCGATCCTCTCGGCCGACTTCTCGAAGTTGGGCTCCCAGCTCGCCGAGGTGATGGACGCCGGCGCCAGGGTGATCCACTTCGACGTGATGGACGGCCAGTTCGTCCCGCCGATAACGATTGGGCCGCTGGTCGCCTCCTCGATCGCCGACCAGGTCCACGAGGCCGGCGCCGCCCTCGACGTCCACCTGATGATCGAGCAGCCTGACCGCCAGATTGAGGCCTTCGCCGAGGCGGGCGCCGACTCGATCACCTTTCATCTGGAGGCGACGCCGCATGCGAACCGGACGCTGACGGCGATCCGTGAGCTCGGCTGCCTGGCGGGGGTCGCGATCACGCCAAGCACGTCGGCCGCCGCCGTCGCCGAGCTGCGCGGGGTCGCCGACATCGTCCTCTGCATGACCGTCAACCCAGGCTGGGGCGGACAGGCTTTCATCGGGGGCTCTCCCGACAAGGTCGCCCGCCTCAGTGAGGTCGTAGGCGACGCCAAGATCGAGGTCGACGGGGGGATCGACCCCTCGACCGCCGGGCTGGTCGCCGACGCCGGTGCCTCTCTCCTCGTCGCCGGCTCAGCCGTCTTCGGCTCCGACGACCCCGCCGACGCCTACACCGCGATCGTGGCCGCAGCAGGGGCCGTCTGAAATTCGAGCGCGAGGCCTCAGGACCTCGCGATCAGGGCGCCGATCACCTCCTGCCACCAGGCCCTCTCGGCCGGGTCGGAGCCGCTTCGCTCGGCGCGCCGCTCGCACCAGCGGGCTAGGGCCTGGCGGCCGCCGGTCGCGACGACGCTCTCGCTGGTCACCGCATAGCGGCCGTCGGCGAGGTTGACGAGGGCGCTGGAGCGGTCGCGGCGGCTGCGGAGGATCGTCACCACCGGGATGCCGGCGACCTGGCTCGGAGCGCACGGATCGTCGACCTGGCCGGCGGGGCCGACCGAGAAGATCTGAGGCGCGCCGCGGGGCGGCAACAGCGGCGGGCCGGGCTCGCCGATCGGGCCGTCCTGCCAGCGCCGGGTCAGTGCCTCGACCTCGTCGCGAAGCTCCTGGCGGACGAGAACGTGGAGCTCGTCGCCCTCGCGGACCTCGGTCGACCCGCGGGGCGGGAGGGCGTGGCCGTCGCGGACGATCACGTTGACCAGCGCTTCGCGAGGGAGGCCCAGTTCGCGCACGAGGTGCCCCGCCGCGGCCGCCCCCGGCCGCAGCCGATAGGCGATCACGTCGCCGCCCATCCCCCGGATCCGGCCCGACTCGAGTAGCCGGCGCGGGATCGCCGGCTCGTCGGTCGTGAGGCCGAGGCGGACCGCGATCGGCTCAAAGGTCGCTCCCTGGATCAGGGTCGAGGTGACGACGACGAAGAAGACGATCGCGAAGACCTGGTCGGACTCGCCGACGCCGGCGACGACCGGAAACGTGGCGAGCCAGATCGGCGTCGCCCCCCGCAGCCCGGCCCAGCCGAGCATCACCCGCTCGCGGGCGTCGAGCGAGGAGAAGAGCGTGGCCGCGAACGCGGCTAGCGGCCGCGCGACGAAGATCAGGACGGCCGAGAGCGCCAGCGCTTCGAAGGCGACATCGCCAAGCGCGCTCGGGAAGACGAGCAGGCCGAGCAGGATGAAGAGGCCGATCTGGGCCACCCATCCGACCCCCTCGTGGAAGGCGACGATCGTCCGCCGCGCGGGGATCCGGGCGCCCCCGAGCGCAAGAGCGGTCAGGTAGGTCGCCAGCAGGCCCGACCCATGCGCGACCTCGGCGAGCCCGTAGGCGAGAGCCGCGATCGCGATCGTCGCGACCGGGTAGATCCCGTCGGTTGGGAACCGCACGCGGCTGAATGCCGCAACCGCCAGCCGGCCGAGCGCGACGCCGACGACGATCCCGATGCTGAGTTTCAGCGCCTCGAGCCCGATCATGTCGGCGATCCCGAAGCCCGGCGTCTGGATCCATTCGATGAACCCGATCACCAGCAGCAGCGCGACCGGGTCGTTCATTCCCGACTCCCCCTCGAGCGAGCGCGCCAGCCGCTTCTCCAGGGTCGAGCGGCGCAGCACGGCGAAGATCGCCGCCGAGTCGGTCGCCGCCACCGCCGCACCGGCGAGCATCCCTTCGAGGGTGCCGAAGCCGAAGATCCACTTCGCGGCGAGTCCGGTGACGACCGCGGTCACCACGGTGCCGACGGTGGCGAGCGACGCCGCCGTCCCCAGCACCGGCCGGATCTCCGGCCAGCCGGCGGTCAGGCCGCCCTCGAACAGGATCAGGACGAGGGCGATCGTCCCCAGGGTCCGGGCCAGCTCCGTGTCATCGAACTCGATGCCCCCGATCCCTTCCGAGCCGGCGAGCATCCCGAGGCCGAGAAACAGGAGCAGGCCGGGGATCCTGATCCGGTCGGCGAGGAGCGCTCCGACGATGCCGGCGGCGAGAAGTGCGCCGGCGACGAGGATCAGCTCGGCGTCATGGGCCCCCATCCCACCTACACGCCGCCCTCTTCAGCTGCCGCCAGCCGGACCTCGAGTTCCTCGGTCGACCCCACCCGGGGGACGTCCTCGGCCCGCGCGTGGGGCCGGCGATAGATCGTGAAGAGGAACGTCAGGAGCAGCCCCGCGGTCAATGCGAACCCGATCTCGACGCGCCGGAACTCTTCTGAGATCAGCGGCAGCAGGCACCAGGCGATGAAGAACGCAGCGCACCCGATCCAGCGCGCCGAGGCGCGCCGCACCTGCCCCTGGGCGACGCAGGCCTGGTTGACCGTCACCGATGATAGGTACAGCCCCATCCCGAGCGTGACCAGGAGCAGCCCGCCGCGGTCGTAGGTGAACTTATTGCTGAACGCGAGCTGCATCAGCTCCGGCCCGGCGACGATCACGACCAGCGCGACGAGCGCGGTGAAGGCGGCGAGCGCGAGCAGCACCATCCGCACCGAGCGGTGGAACTCGGCCCGGCTCTCGTCATCGCCCTTGGCATGGAGGCTCGTGAGGTGGGGGAGGATGCTGGTCGAGACCGCCTGGAACAGCTGCAGCGGCGCCCGCGCGATCATCATCACGTTGAAGATGTACCCGGCGGCGGCGGCTCCCTCGAAGCCGCGGATGATCAGCGGCCCGGCGTTGAGGAAGACCTGTTCGCTGAACATGATCAGCAGCACCGCCGCCGCGAAGCCGGTGCCTTTTCCGAGGGAAAAGTCCCCATCAATCTCGCCCGACCCCGGAGATGACAGATTGCGACCGGGGTCGGTCGAGTCCGGCATGTCCTCCGCTTCGCGTCCGGGCATGCCGGGTGTTTTCTTGGCCTGCCTGGCGAAGGCGGCGGGGACGACGAGCAGGCTCAGTGCCGGGGCGGCGACGATCCCGATCGCGACCGCCGACTGGCCGCTCGAGATTCCGACCGCGACGAGGACGGCGAAGATCGTCCGAAAGCAGGATTCGGACAGGATCAGCGCCGTGAACAGGCCGAACCGGCGGTAACCGGCGAGGTAGCCGCGGGCGAAGTAGCTGGCGGCGTAGAAAAGGACCGCCGAGAGGTAGACCCAGTAGAGCGTTTCGTTTCCGCTCAGCAGCCCGTCCTGGATCGGGTTGCGCAGCGCCAGCGCGACGACGGTGAACGCGGCCGCGAGGGCGAGCTGGATTTTGGTCGCGACGAGGATCGGCTGCCGAACCGGTTCGCCCTTCGCGAGGTGCTCGGAGATGTGGCGGGAGAGCAGCTGGTCGATCGGCCGGTAGAGGGTCGAGACGGTGATGAACACCGCCGACCAGAGAACCGTGACCTCGCCGTAGTCCGACTTCGAGAGGACGTGCGAGGCGATGAAGAAGTAGAGATAGGTGATCACCCCGGTGAGGCCGACCCCGATCGCGAGGAAGCTCGCCGTCCTGCCGTAGTCGGCCGTCGCGGAACCCGAGGGCTGCCGCGATTTGCCGGGGATCTTGAGCTGGCGCCGGGTCAACGCTCGCGGGCGCCGGGCTCGTAGTGCGACGGCTCCACCCCGAGCGCCAGCTCGATCCGGCGCACCCGCTCGAAGACCCTCTGCGTCATCACCCGCTGGCCGGCCAGGAGGTCACCGATCACGCCGAGCGCGACGAGCTGGATCGCGGCGATGAAGAGGACCGCGCCGAGGATCAGGGACTGGATGTGGCCGGTGCTGTCGCCGTTGAGGATCCAGTCGAGGAGGAACGGGAGCCAGGCGGCGACGGCGAGCACCGCGACGAGGACGCCGGCGGTCGCGAAGACGCGCAGCGGCTCATAGCGAGCGTAGATGCGGAGGATCGAGAGCCCGTTGCGCCGCACGTAGGTCCCGGTCGACCCGAACAGCCGCGACTCGCGGGTCTGGGGATTCGTCTCGATCTCAGTCTGGTCGACGGCGACCAACATCTTTCCCGCCTGGATCACGCTCTCCAGCGTGTAGGTGAAGTCGTCGACGACGAGCAGCCCCAACGCCGCCTCCCGGTTGTAGGCGCGGAAGCCCGAGGTCGCATCGGTGACCTCGGTTCCGGACAGCCGCCGCACGACCCAGCTCCCCAGCCGCTGCAGCGCCTTCTTGCTCCCGGAGAAGTGCTCGATCTCCGCCACCCGGCGATCGCCGACGACCATGTCGGCCTCACCGGCGACGATCGGGGCAACCAGCTTGGCGACATCGGCGCCTTTGTACTGGTTGTCGGCATCGGTGTTGACGATGACGTCGGCGCCGAGCTTGAGGCAGGCGTCGAGGCCCGCCTGGAAGGCCGCCGCCAACCCCTTGTTGTTGGTCAGCCGGACGATGTGCTCGACCCCGGCATCGCGCGCGACCTCGACCGTGCGATCGGTCGAGCCGTCGTCGACGACCAGCAGCTCGACCGCGTCGATGCCGTCGACCTCGCGCGGCAGGTCGCCGATCGTCGCCGGGAGGGTGTCCTGCTCGTTCAGGCAGGGGATCTGGATGATGAGCTTCACTGGACGGGTCAGGGTATCCACGGTTCCGGCGCGCGGGTCCTGTCACAGGGAAAGGAGGATCTGCGGGCCAGGCTGTCCTCGACCCCCTTTCCCTGTGCCACCCGCGCGAGGTACCATGGGTTGACTGACCAGTCAGTCAATAGCTATGACACCGCAGCTCACAGGCACCGATAAGGCCTATTTGGCGCGGGCTATCGAACTCGCGGAGGGTGGCCGCGGGCGGGTCAGCCCGAACCCGCTGGTCGGCGCCGTCATCGTCCGCGATGGCGCGGTTCTCGGTGAGGGTTTCCACGCCGCGCTCGGCGATCTCCACGCCGAGCGTGCCGCGATCGAGGACAGCCGGTCCCGCGGCGGGGACCCGGCAGGCGCGACGATGTATGTGACGCTCGAGCCCTGTGCCCATCACGGTCGCCAGCCGCCGTGCACCGATGCGCTCCTCGAGGCGGGGATCGCGAGGGTCGTGATCGGCTCCGACGACCCCTCCGAGAAGGCCTCCGGCCGCGGCCCCGGGATCCTCCGCGACGGCGGCGTCGAGGTCGAGCTCGCCGCAGGGGTGGAGGCGACCGCGGCCCGGCTCCTCAACCAGCCCTTCCGCAAGCACGCCAGGACCGGGCTGCCGCTCGTGACCCTGAAGCTGGCGATGTCGGTCGACGGCGCGACCGCCACAGCCCCCGGCGACTCGCCGTGGATATCGGGGGAGCCGAGCCGCGAGCTCGTCCACCGTTGGCGGGTGGAATCGGATGCGATCGCGGTCGGCATCGGCACCGTCATCGCCGACGACCCGTTGCTGACCGCCCGTCTTGGGGCGGACGCCCGCCAGCCGCTCCGAGTGGTCTTCGACTCCGCCGCCCGCCTCCCCCTCGACTCGCAGCTGCTCGCCACCGTCGATCAATCCCCGGTGCTGGTCGTGGTCGCCCCCGACGCCGATCCCGCTCGTCTCGAGGTCCTGAGAGGCGCCGGCGCCGAGACCCTGATTGCCGCCGGCGCGACGAACGAGGACCGGATCAACTCAACCCTTTCCGAGCTCGGCCGGAGAAGGATCACGTCCCTCTTCCTCGAGGGAGGACGAACACTCGCCTCCGCCTTCGCAGCCGCGGGCGCTATCGACGCGACCCGAACCTTTCTCGCGCCGATCCTTCTGGGCGGCTTCGACCCGGATTTGAATGCGTCCCATCGCGCGGGTGGCGCCGTGGGGGGACCCACCCCCGAGGAAGCTTCAGCTACCGCAGGGGGTGGGGGGTCCCATGCGGCGACAGGACCCGCGCGCCGGGATGCCCTCAATTTCGAAGTTGAAAGGGTCGGGGAGGACCTGTTGGTCTCGACTCGGTTCAGGGAGTGGTGACGTGTTCACCGGCCTGATCCAGGACGTCGGCCAGGTCGAGGACATCGACCGCAGCGGCGACGGCGCCAGGATCCACATCTCCACCGGCCTCGTCTCCGATATCGCCGAGGGCGACTCGGTTGCCGTCGACGGGATCTGCCTCACCGCGACGACGGTCAACGACGTCGGCTTCGAGGTCGAGGCGATGAACCAGACCCTCGAGGTCACCGCCCTCAGCGGCCTCGAGGGTGGCGCGAGGGTCAACCTCGAGCTCGCGATGAGGGCCTCCGACCGCCTTGGGGGCCACATCGTCCAGGGCCACGGGGACGGCGTCGGCGAGGTCGCGGCGGTCGAGGAGGACGGGTTCGCGCGGCGGCTGCGGGTGCGGCTCGGTCCCGACCTGATGCGCTATGTCGTCGCCCAGGGATCGGTGACGCTGAACGGCGTCAGCCTCACCGTCGCCGCCCTCGGGGCCGATTGGATCGAGGTCTCGCTGATCCCGGAGACGCTCGATCGGACCAATCTGAGCGAGCTCGGGGTCGGAGCGGCGGTCAACGTCGAGTGTGACCTGATCGCCAAGTACGTCGAGCGCCTAATGTCACCATCCCCTGGAAAGGAGAAGCCGTGAGCAAGATGACCGAGGCGAAGCCAGACCAGGAGCAGAGCGCGACCGGGCATAGCCCGTTCGCGACGATCGAGGAGGCGATCGAGGAGATCCGCGCCGGGCGGATGGTGATCGTCTGCGACGACGAGGGACGCGAGAACGAGGGCGACCTGGTGATGGCGGCGCAGTTTGCGACGCCGGAGGCGATCAACTTCATGGCCAAAGAGGCGCGGGGGCTGATCTGCCTGACGCTGACCGCCGAGCGCTGCGAACGCCTCGGGCTCAACCTGATGGCGGCGAAGAACGAGGCGCCGCTGCAGACCGCCTTCACGGTCACGATCGAGGCCGCCGGCGGGGTGAGCACCGGTATCTCGGCCCACGACAGGGCGCACACGGTCCAGGTCGCCATCGACCCCAACTCGGGGCCGCGCGACATCGTCGTCCCCGGCCACATGTTCCCGCTGCGGGCGAAAGACGGTGGCGTCCTCGAGCGCACCGGCCACACCGAGGCGAGCGTCGACCTGGCGCGGCTGGCGGGCCTGACCGCGGCCGGGGTGATCTGCGAGGTTATGAACGACGACGGGACGATGGCGCGGGTCCCCGACCTCGTGCCCTACGCCGAGCGCCACGACCTGAAGATGGTGACGATCGCCGACCTGATCGCCTACCGGCGGCGCAAGGAGAAGCTCGTCGAGCGAGTGGTCGCGACGGCGCTGCCGACCGCATTCGGCGAGTTCACCGCGGTCGGGTACAGGTCCCTCGTCGACGACAAACACCACGTCGCGATGGTCAAGGGGGACGTCGATGGCGCCGAGGACGTCCTCGTCCGCGTCCACAGCGAGTGCCTGACCGGCGACGTCTTCCACAGCATGCGCTGCGACTGCGGAGAGCAGCTGGCGGCCGCGCTCTCGATGATCGAGAAGGAGGGACAGGGCGTCCTCCTCTACCTGTCCCAGGAGGGTCGTGGAATCGGCCTCCTCAACAAGCTCCGCGCCTACAAGCTGCAGGAGGAGGGAGCCGACACGGTCGAGGCCAATCTCAAGCTCGGCCTCCCCGCCGACCTCCGCGACTACGGGATCGGCGCCCAGATTCTCGGCGACCTCGGGTTGAGCAGCATCCGGATCCTGACCAACAACCCGAAAAAGATCGTCGGCCTCGAGGGCTACGGCCTCTCGGTCACCGAGCAGGTCCCGATCGAGGCCGCGCCGAACAACTTCAACGAGGGCTACCTGCGGGTCAAGCGCGACAAGATGGGCCACATCCTCCACCACCAGGGCCTCGCCCTCGACGAGGAGATGCTCCACGACGAGGAGGAGCGGGACACGGCAAACCCGCCCGCGGAGTGAGCGGTGTCTGAGGCGGGCGCGTTCCTTGAAGGCTTCTCCGAAGAGGAGCGGGCGGAGCTCTCCGCGCTCCGGTTCGCGGTGGTCACCGGCCGCTTCTATGAGGACCTCGCCAACCGCCTGACGGAGGGCGCCGACACGGGCTTCGACCTGGCGGGGGTGCCGGTCAGCAACGTCACCCATTTCTCGGTCCCCGGCGCCTACGAGCTGCCTTTCGCCGCCAAGCGGCTGGTCGGGACGGGCACCTTTGCCGGGGTCGCCTGCCTCGGGGTCGTGATCAGGGGTGAGACCGACCACTACGACTTCGTCTGCGCCGAGGCCGCGCGCGGGATCCAGGACGTGCAGCTCGAGACCGGCGTTCCCTGCGCCTTTGGCGTCATCACCTGCGACACGATGGAGCAGGCCCTCGCCAGGGCCGGGGGAGGCAAGCGCGACCAGGGCCGCAATGCCGCCCTGACCGCGGCGCGGATGGCGCTACTGAAGCGCGGCCTGGCCTGACCCGGGCCCGCGACCGGCTACCATGCTCGACCGTAATGGCGAAGGTGTGTCACAGCTGCGGCAAGGGACCTGCGTTCGGGAACTCCCGGAGCCACTCGATGGTCGCCACCAGGCGGCGCTTCGACCCGAACCTGCAGAAGGTCCGGATCGTCGAGGACGGACGCAAGGTGCGGACCTACGTCTGCACCCGATGCCTCAAGGCCAACAAGGTCGTCAAGGCCGCTTAGGTCTCGCTGACCGCGGGGTGCTCGCCGGTCGGCGCGGGGTCGCCCTCGGCGGGCTCGACATGAAGGCGCGGCAGGATCCGGTCGAGCCAGTCCGGCAGCCACCAGGCGCGTTTGCCGAACAGCTGCATCAGTGCCGGGACGAGGACCGAGCGGATGATCACCGCGTCGATCAAGATCGCGGCGGCCAGGCCGAGGCCGAACAGTTTGATGATCCGGTCTTCGCCGATCATGAACGAGGCGAAGACGGTGACCATGATCGCCGCTGCGGCGGTGATCACGCGGCCGGTCAGCGCCAGGCCGCGGGTGACCGCGAGGGTCGCGTCGCGGCCGCTCTCCCACTCCTCGTGGATCCGTGACATCAGGAAGACCTCGTAGTCCATCGAGAGGCCGAAGACGATCGCGAACAGGAAGATCGGGAAGAAGGAGATGATCGGCCCGGTTCCGTCGACACCGATCAGGCTCGCACCCCAGCCCCACTGGAAGACCGCGACGATCAGGCCGAACGCCGCGCCGATGCTGAGCAGGTTCATCACGACCGCCTTCAGCGGCACCAGGATCGAGCGGAAGACGGCCATCAGCAGCAGCGCCGAGAGCAGGATGACGACGCCGATGAACAGCGGCAGCTTTTCGGAGATCGCGTTGCCGAAGTCCTCGAAGATCGCGGTGATCCCGCCGACGTGGACCCGCGCCCCGGTCCGCTGTTCGACCGGTGGGATCACGTCGTCTGCGGATGTGGTCGAGCAGTTCGGTCGTCTTCTCGCTTTCCGGCGAGGTCGTCGGGTAGACCTGGAAGACCCCGGTGTTCCCGGCAGGGTTCAGCATCACCGGGGTCGTGCTGGCGACGCCTTCTTCGCCGTCGAGCGTCGATCGCAGCTGCTTCAGCGCCGCGTCTTCGTCGTGGCCGGGCAGCGCCGCGACGATCGAGAGCGGGCCGTTGAAGCCGGGGCCGAACCCTTCGGCGAGCAGGTCGTAGGCCTCGCGGGTGGTGGTCCCGGCGGGGTCGGTTCCGGCGTCGTTGGTCCCGAGTCGCAGCGAGAGGGTCGGGATGCAGAGGGCGATCAGGACGCCGGCCGAGAGGAGCGCCGCGATCAGCGGCCGGCTCTGGATCGCGAGGCTCCAGCGGAACCAGCGGGTGTCCTCGGCGGTCGAGCGGGTTCGTCGGCCGAATCCGGGGATCCGGAGCCTGTCGACCCGCGGCCCGGCGATCGTCAGCAGCGCCGGCAGCAGGGTCAGCGCCGCGATCATCGTCATCAGGACCGCGAACGCGGTCGCCATCGCGACCCCGTAGAGGAAGCTGAGGCCGAGCAGCAGCATCCCCATCAGAGCGATGATCACCGTCACGCCCGCGAACAGGACGGCGCGGCCGGCGGTGTCGACGGAGGCGATCGCCGCGGCGCGGGAGGCCATCCCCTCGTCGAGGCCGTTGCGGAAGCGGGTGAGGATGAAGAGCGCGTAGTCGATCCCGACCCCGAGCCCGATCATCGCCGCCAGTTGTGGCGCGAAATCGGCGGTGGGGAAGAAATGCGTGCCGAGGGTGACGAGGCTGAGGCCGACCCCCAGGGCGAACAGCGCGGTGAGGATCGGCAGTCCCATCGCGACCAGCGAGCCGAAGGTGATCAGAAGGACGACGATCGCCGCCAGCAGGCCGATCGCGAACGAGGAGTCGCCTTCTTCTTCGGAGCGGGCTTCCTCGATCGGCTGTCCGCCGAGCTCGACCTGGAGGCTGTCGCCGCCGGCCCCCTGCGCCTCGTCGATGACCTTCTTGATTTCCCCCTTGTCGAGCTTGTCGGTGATGACGTCGAATTGGACCGTCGCGTAGGCGATCCGTCCGTCATCGCTGATCGCCCCGGCGCCGCCACCGGCGTAGGGGCTCGCGACTTCGCTGACGTGGCGGAGGTCTTCGATTTCGCCGAAGGCGTGCTCCATCTTCCGTTTGATCGGAGGCGATTCGACTCCGGCGTCGGCCCTGAAGACGATCGTCGCCGTGTCGCCCGACTGGGCCGGGAAGCGGTGTTCGAGGAGGTCGAAGGCTTCCTGGGAATCGGAGGCCGGCAGGTGGAATTCTTCGGAGAAGTCCGAGCCGACGGTGCCGGCCAGGGCACCGATCCCGAACAGGGCGACGATCCAGGAGAGGATCACCGTCCTGCGGTGACCGGTGCACCAGGTCGCGAAGCGTCGCATCGAGGGCGCCACGCTAGCAACGGCGGATGCTCGGCTCGGGACCTCTCCGGCCCTCCCGGACGTAGTACAGGATGTGGTCTCTGCCGGATTCAGACCAACCCTCCCTGGCGAGCGCCGGCGAACGCGCGGTGGTCGCGGCTGCGCAGGGCGGCTCGGAGGTGGCGATCGAGGAGCTCTTCCGCCGGCACTGGCCCGCGACGCATCGCGCCGCCTACCTGATCGTGAATGACGCCGCCGCGGCCGAGGACATCGCCCAGGAGGCGTTCCTCTCGGCGCTGGGCGCGCTCGACCGCTTCGACCGCCGTCGCCGGTTCGCCCCCTGGCTGCACCGGATCGCCGTCAACCGGGCGATCGACTGGAGCCGCGCCCGCCGGCTCCGCCGCGAGGTCGCATCGACCGAGCCGGTGCTCGATGCCGCGGCCTCGCCGGCGCCCTCGGCGGACGCCGTCGGCGCCCGGGATGAGCTCGAGGCGGCGCTGTGGCAGCTCGCGCCGGAGCAGCGGGCGGCGATCGTCCTCCGCTACCTGCTCGAGTACACACCGAGTGAGATCGCCCGGATGCTCGAGCTCCCGCGGGGGACCGTGAACTCGCGCCTGCGCCGGGGCCTCGACAGGTTGTCCGAGTTGCTGGGGGAGCGCGAGGAACTGTCATGAGGGAGGAGCGACTGCGCGAGGCTCTGCGGGATGCCCCCGTCCCCGACGAGGCGGACGCCCGGGAGCGGGCCTGGCGCCTCGTCGCCGCCGCGCGGGCCTCCGGTGCCGAGGGAGCCCCGGAGCCTGCCCGACGCCGGAGCGGCCGGCGCGCTGTGGGGGTCGCGGTGGCGCTCGGCCTGCTCGCCGCGGCGGCGATCGGCCCCGCCGGGGCGGAGGTCAGAAACTGGGTCGGCGACGCAGTCGACAGCGGCGGCGGGCCCTCGCTGCCCGCGCTCACCTCGCTGCCGGCGCCCGGGCCGCTCCTGGTCGACTCGGCCCGCGGCGCCTGGATCGTCCAGGAGGACGGCTCGAAGCGGCTCCTCGGCTCCTACCGGCACTCGACCTGGTCGCCGCGCGGGCTGTTCGTCGCCGCGGTCGGCGAGGGCGAACTGGTGGCTCTCGATCCGGAGGGGGACGTCCACTGGGCGCTCCCTCGCGCTGCCCCCCCGTCCGACCCCTCCTGGTCGCCCGACGGCTACCGGGTCGCCTACCTCAGCGGCGGTTCGCTGCGGGTCGTCGCCGGGGACGGCACCGGCGACCACCGGGCGTGGCCCGACGTATCCGCGGTCACTCCGGCCTGGCGGCCCGGGCCGGGGCACGTGGTGACAGTCGCCGAGCCCGATGGGAGGCTGCGGACCGTTGACGCCGACAGCGGCGAATCGGTCGCGGTGGCGCGCCCCGGCCTGCGCCCGGTACGGCTCGAATGGTCGCGGGACGGCTCCCGCCTGCTCGTCGTCGGGAGGTCCGGGCTCGAGGTCCTCGACCGCGGCGGCGGCCTCCTCTGGCGGCGCCCGGCGCCCTCCGGCACCGAGCTCGTCGCGGCCACGTTCGCACTCGGCGGCGACCGCGTCGCGGCGGTACTCGCCGGTCCCGGGAGGAGCGAACTGCAGCTGCTCGGCGCCGGCGGCACCGCGGTTCCGATCCTGGCCGACCCCGGGCGCTTCAGCGGCGTCTCGGCGTCCGCCGACGGGCGCTGGTTGCTGCTCGAGTGGAGGACGGCCGACCAGTGGCTCTTCCTCGACCTCGCCCATCCGCAGCGGGTCGTCGCGGTGTCGAACATCTCCGCCCAATTCGCGCCGGGGGCGTCGTCGCCGGCTGCGTTCCCGTCCGTCGCCGGATGGTGCTGCGAAGGGTGATCGGCTCAGCGACCCGGATTCGGATCGTGAATCGGCCCGATTGGTGGGGTGCGGCGGCGGGTGATCGCCATTTGGAACCCATAACGCCTGAAATGGCGATCACGCCCTGAGGGGCGGGGACGGTTTCGGAGTGCCGCCGTCGCTCGCTATGGCTAGGTTTCTGGCAATGCCCGATCCCTCAATCGCGCGTTTCCGCCGCGTAGTTGCCGCTGCCTACGCGTCGTTGGAGGAACGGCGCCAGGAGGTCAACGACCTCAACGTCTTCCCGGTCGCCGACGGCGACACCGGGGACAACATGGCGATGACGATGCGCGCCGTGATGGTGGAGCTCGACCGCCTCAACGGCCAGGAGGTCGACGAGGTCGGCCGGACCCAGCTGGTCCAGGCACTCGCCCGGGCGGCGCTGATGGGTGCCCGCGGGAACTCTGGGGTGATCCTCAGCCAGATCGTCCGCGGCGCCGCCGAGGAGCTCGCCAGCCGCCCCGGTGAGCTGATCGACCCGGTACTCGTCGCCTCGGCGTTCGCGAGCGCCGCCGATGCCGCCTACGCCTCGGTCCGCGACCCCGCCGAGGGGACGATGCTGACCGTCTTCCGCGAGATGGCGCACTCGATCGCCCGCCAGCTCGCCCGGCTCGAGGCCGACCGGCAGCGGCTCGACCGCGGGGTCAGCGACGAGCTCCAGGACGAGGTCCTCGCCGAGGTCCTCGAGAGGGCGGTGGCCGACGGCCAGTCGGCCGTCGAGCGGACCCCGGAGCAGCTCGAGGTCCTGCGCCACTCAGGGGTCGTCGACGCCGGCGGCTACGGGCTGGTGCTGATCCTCGCCGGCGTCGTCGCCGGCCTCCGCGGCGACCATGACGAGCTCCCCGAGGTGACCCACCACGACGCGCCGCGCCTCAGCCGCCCCCACCACGAGGACAGCCGCTTCCGCTACTGCACGAACTTCATCGTCTCCGGATCGGGCCTCGACCAGCGCGAGTTCCTTCCGAGGCTCGAGGGCCTCGGCGACTCGGTGCTCGTCGTCGGCGACGAGACGACGCTGAAGGTCCACGTCCACACCGATGAGCCGGAGGCCGCGGTCGAACTGTTCTCGGAGGCGGGCGAGGTGACCAACCTCGACGTCGCCGACATGCGCGAGCAGATCGCCGAACGCGACGCCCGGCTCGCCGCCGGCCGCACCGGCGCCCTGGCGGTCGCCGCGGGCGACGGGATCGAGCGCCTCTTCGGCGATCTCGGTGCTCACGTGGTCCCCGGCGGCGACACGCTCAACCCGTCGACCTTCGAGCTGCTCGCCGGGATCCACGAGGTCGCGGCCGAGGAGGTCGTCGTCCTGCCCTGCTCGGCAAACGTGATCATGGCCGCCGAGCGGGCATGCGAGCTTTCGGAGAAGCCCGCCTGGGTCGTTCCGGCGACCTCCCAGCAGGCGGGCCTGCTGGCGCTGGTCGAGCTCGACGCCGGGGGCTCGGCTGAAGAGAACCGCGACCGGCTCTCCGCGGCACTCGGGCAGATCACCTCCGGTGGCGTCGCCCCTGCCGCCCGCGATGATGCCCAGGGGCGCTTCCGCAAGGGGGACGCGGTCGGGTTCGTGGGCGAGAAGATCGTCGCCTGGGGAGGGGCGGGCTCGACCCTCGCCGAGACGATCGCGGTCCTTGGGGAGGGAGCCGAGGTGGTCACCGTCCTCGGCGGCTCGCAGGCCCCGATCCCGCTCGCCGAGATCGACACCCACGTCCCCGACGGGGTCGAGATCGAGACCCTCGAGGGCGGCCAACCGAGCTGGTGGTGGCTGCTCGCCGCCCAGTAGCCGCAGCGTGAGGGAATTCGCCGGGGCCTCGGAGCTGAGCCCGGCGCAGCTGCGCGACGCCCCGGTTCACTGGCCGCGGCCGAGCGTCCTCGATGCCTCGCTCGGCGCCCTGCGCGGTGTCGGCCCGAAGCTCGCCGAGGCGGCGCGGGAGGCGGGCATCTCGACCGTCGCCGACCTCCTCCTGCGCTTTCCCCACAGCCACCGCGACCGGACGATCGTGCCCGTTGCCGCCCTCGAGCCCGGCGCCGTGGGGACGATCGAGGTCGAGGTCCTCGGCGCGACACCCCGCCCGTTCCGCCGCCGCGGCCTCTCGATCACCTCGGTCAAGGTCGGCGACGAGTCGGGCGCCGTTCGGGCGACCTGGTTCAACCAGCCGTGGGTCGCGCCGAAGCTCGAGCCCGGCGCCCGGATGCTGCTGACCGGCTCGCGCGACAAGAGGGGGTTCCGGGTCTCCGAGTACGAGTTCCTCGCCTCCGAGAGCGGCGAGGAGGGGCTGGTGCCGGTTCACCCCGCGACCGAGCGACTGAAGCCGCACCGGATCAGGCAGTGGGTCGAGCAGGCGATCGAGCTGGCGGGCAACGTCATCGAGCCGCTGCCGGCGGAGCTGCGGGCCCGCCGCGGGCTCGCCTACGCCGCCGATGCCGTCACCGCCGCCCACTTCCCCGAGGGCGAGGAGGAGGTCGAGGCCGCTCGCGCCCGCCTCGCGTTCGAGGAGCTCTTCCTCTATCAGGCGATCCTGACAACGCGGAAGCGCACCCGCCGCACGGCCCGGCCGGCGCCGCGGCTCGGCGCCCCCGGGGAGATGGTCGGCCGCTGGGTCGAGTCGCTTCCGTTCTCCCCGACGGGCGACCAGCGGGCGGCGTTCGCCGAGATCGATCGCGACCTCGATTCCGGCGAGCCGATGCAGCGGCTTCTGATGGGCGAGGTCGGCTCGGGCAAGACGGTGGTCGCCCTCTATGCGATGCTGCGGGCGCTCGAAGCCGGCTTTCAGGCTGTCCTGATGGCCCCTACCGAGACCCTCGCCGAGCAGCACGCGACGACCCTCGACCGACTGCTCGTCCACGAGCCGCTCCCGTTCGCCCTGCTGACCGGCGCGACGCCGGCGCCGCGGCGCCGCGAGGCACTCGAGCGCCTCGCGACCGGTGAGCTCGGCATCGCCGTCGGCACCCACGCGCTGATCGACCCGGCGGTTGAGCTTGCCCGGCTCGGCGTCTGCGTCGTCGATGAGCAGCACCGGTTCGGGGTCGAGCAGCGCCGAGCCCTCGACGCGAAGGGGATCGAGGGGATGGCGCCCCACGTCCTCCACATGACGGCGACCCCGATCCCGCGCACCCTCTCGCTGACGGCATACGGCGACCTCGACACGACGGCGCTGCGCGAGCTCCCCGCCGGCCGCCGTCCGGTCGAGACGCGGCTGGTCGAGGAGGACGAGCGCCCGGCCGCCTACGAGCTCCTTCGCGAGCGCCTGCGTGAGGGCCGCCAGGCCTATGTCGTCTGCCCCCTCGTCGAAGAGTCCGAGAAGCTGCAGGGCAGGGCCGCCGAGGAGGAGGCGGCCCGCCTCTCGCGCTCGGAGCTCGCCGAGTTCAGGCTCGGCGTTCTCCACGGCCAGATGACATCGGCCGAGAAGGCGAGGACGATGGATGCGTTCTCCTCCGGCGAGCTCGACGTCCTCGTCGCGACGACGGTGATCGAGGTCGGGATCGATGTTCCCAACGCGACCGTGATGGTGATCGAGGGCGCCGAGCGCTACGGGATCTCGCAGCTGCACCAGCTCCGAGGACGTGTCGGGCGCGGCGGCCACGTGTCCCAGTGCCTGCTGTTCGCTGAACACGCGGGCGGTCTGGCCCGGCGCCGCCTCGACGCGATCGTCGGCGAGCTCGACGGGTTCAAGCTGGCCGAGGTCGACCTCAGCCTCCGCGGCGAGGGCGAGGTCCTTGGCACCCGCCAGAGCGGGCTGCCGCGGTTCGCGGTGGCCGAGCTTCCCGACCAGACGCCGCTCCTGATCGAGGCGCGGGAGGAGGTGCTGGCGCTGCTCAGCCGCCACGGCTCGCTCGACGCGGCCGAGCTCGGCCCCCTTCTCGACGCCGCCGGGCGGCGGTTCGGAGCCGGCGCCGCGGACCCGATACCACTATAGGAATGAGAATTATTGCTGGAGAGCTGGGAGGGAGGACCCTGGTCGCGCCGCGCGGCTGGCGGGTGCGGCCGACCTCCGACCGCGTCCGCGAGGCGATCTTCTCCGCCCTCGGGGACGTCGCCGGAGCCATGGTGCTCGACCTCTACTGCGGGACCGGGGCGCTTGCAATCGAGGCCCTCTCCCGGGGAGCGCGGCGGGCCGTGCTCGTCGACCGCGACACCCGGCCGGCCCTCGGCAACGTCGAGCGCCTCGGCCTCGGCGAGCGGGCGGCCCTGGTCCGCTCCGACGTCGGCCGCTGGCTCGCCGAGCGCGGTGAGGGGGGCGAAGGCGAGCGCTTCGACCTCGTCCTCGTCGATGCCCCCTATAGACTCGCCGACCGCGTGGGGCAGGAAATCGACACCCATCTGCCGCGTCTCCTCGCCGCCGGAGGACGGGCGGTCATCGAGAGCGGCGCCCGCCGGCCGCTGCGGCTGGCCTCGCTCGAGCAGGTGCGCCAGCGCCGCTACGGGGCCGCCGACGTCGCCTTCTACCGGGAGCCTCTTGAATGATGAGCGGGAACCAGGGAACGGTCGTCTGCCCGGGGAGCTACGACCCGGTGACCAACGGCCACCTCGACATCATCACCCGCACCTCGGCGGTCTTCGATCGGGTCTTCGTCGGCGTCGTCAACAACCCGATCCGCAAGGAAAAGACCCTGTTCACGGCCGAGGAGCGCAAGGCATTCATCGAAGAGGCGACGGAGTCGCTGGCGAACGTCGAGGTCCGGATCTTCTCCAACCTCCTGGTCGAGTTCGCGCGGGAGATGGAGGCGCGGGCGATCGTCAAGGGCCTGCGCGCGATCTCCGACTTCGAGTACGAGTTCGAGATGGCGCAGCTGAACCGCAAGCTCGACCCGGGGATCGAGAGCATCTACGTGATCGCCTCGCCGCACTACAGCTTCCTGTCCTCGACCGGGGTCAAGGAAATGGCGACGTTCGGCGGCGACGTCTCCGATCTCGTCCCGCCTCCGGTCGCGACCGCGATGGCGGACCGCCTGGGCGACAGGTAGGCTTTTCGAGCGAGCATCGCCTGGGCGAGAGCTTGCAAAAACCCGTGGAAATTACGGCTTCTTCACCGAAAGCGCTTCCGGCGCGTAGGCTTACGGCCCACTGATGGACGTCCTGGTCCTCATAGACAAGCTGGACGACGTAGTCCACAACGCCCGTCCCGTCCCTCTGACGGACCAGGTGCGCGTGGACCGCGAGGAGATCTACGACCTCCTCGATCAGATGCGGGCGACGATCCCCGAGGAGATCAAGCAGGCGCGGTGGATCGTCAAGGAGCGCCAGGAGATGCTCGCCGAGGCGAAACGTGAGGCGGAGCGGATCGTCCGCGAGGCCCGCGAGCAGCAGGCGCGCCTGATCTCCGACGAGGAGGTCACCAAGCAGGCCGAGCGGGCAGCGGACGAGATCGTCGAGGACGCCCGCACGCGCGAGCGCGAGATCCGGCTCGGCGCCGAGGACTACGCCGACGAGATCCTCAACACGCTCGAGGTCAACCTCCAGAAGTTCCTCGCGGCCGTCCAGCGCGGCCGCGACCGGCTCGCCGGCCGCGACGAAGAACCGGTCGCCGAGCTCGACGAGCAGCAGGGCTGATCAAGCGCCGCCTCCTCTGCTCTCGCGGGGGGCGCGCTCATCACGACCGGCTCTCGCGCCCCCGCTTCCGCGTCCGGGGCGGCTACTCCAACTTCAGCTCGTTGAGCTTGTCCCAGCGCGGGTCGGACCCGCTGTCGTGCTCGTGGTCGGCGGGGTCGGCGTCGTTGAGCGACTCCCCGCAGACCGGGCAGAGCCCGGCGCAGTCGGGCCGGCAGAGGATCCGCGTCGGCAGCGCCAGGATCGCCGCGTCGTGGGCCCACCGCCCGACGTCGAGCTCGCTGTCGACGACGTAGGGGCTGCGCAGCTCCTCGTCCTCGGTGTTGCCCTGGTCGACCTCGCGCGCGTCGACCTCGGTCTCGATCTCGGCGGGCTCGAGGCAGCGCATGCAGGGCCCCTCGACCCGCAGCGGGAACCGCAGCCGGAAGGCATACCCGTTGGTCGGCCGCGAGATGTCGAGCCTGGCGCCGACCGTCGCGGGGACCGAGTAGGCCTGGCCGCCGAGCTCGAGCGGGTCGAGTTCGATCGGGAGCTCGAGCCGGGTCCCCTCCCCGAAGGAGAGCGAGAGGCTCGAGAGGTCGATGATCGTCGTTGGGGGTCTGGCCACTTGAGCTCCTCCGCCCGGCGGGGACTTACGATGGCACCTCTCAGACGAGGTTACGAAATGGGTCAATTCGATTGGACACCGGACGAGTACCTGGAGAGGATCCGCTCCAGGGTCCCGCGCTACGACGAGCTCCAGGAGCAGGCTGTCGCCGCGATCCCGTTCTCGCCCGACCGCGTGCTCGAGCTCGGGATGGGCACCGGCGAGACCACCCGCCGGTTGATCGAAGCCCACCCCGACGCCTGGGTCGTCGGCCTCGACGCGAGCCCCGACATGGTGTTCCGGGCCCGTCAGACCTACGACGACGTCCAGCTGGCGCGGATGGAGGATCCGCTGCCCGACGGCCCCTGGGACCTCGTGATCTCTGTCCTCTCGATCGGCGAGCTCGCCGACGAACAGCTGCAGGCGCTGTTCAGGCGGGTCAGGGACCAGTCCCGCTCGCTCGTGATCGGCGATCAGCTCGAGGGCGATGCGCTCGAGCGCGCCCTGGCCTGGTCGGAGGGCGAGCTGGCCTGGCAGGGCGACGGCCTTGCGGTGATCCGCGCCGTCTACGGCTGAGGGCACATCCCCGCTACCATTTCCGCGACTCATGGCTGTCCCGAAGAAGAGAACTTCGAGCGCCCGCCGCGACAAGCGGCGCGCGAACCACCGGGCGGGTGAGGCGCGCCTCAACCGTTGCCCGCGCTGCCATAGCCCGCGCCTTCCTCACCGGGTCTGTCCTACCTGCGGCACCTACAAGGGCCGTGAGGTGATCGACATGACGGTCACCCATCAGCCCGCGGCCGGCACACCCGACACCGAGGAGTAAACGTCGGCGAGCGTGTCGTGAGCGCGGAGCGAACAAGCGTCGCAATCTGCCTCTTCGCGCAGTGAGCGAGGCCCGAACCGATGTGGTGACCGTCGCCCTCGACGGCCACGGGGCCGAGCATGGCTTCGAGGTGCTTGCCGAGGGCGCCCGCAGGGCGGCCGCCGACGGGATTCGTCTGCGCGTCTTCGGGACGGCCGAGGAGCTCGGGCTCGACGGCGTCGCCGGGGTCGAGGTCGTCCCGACCGCGGAGCGGATAACCAACGAGGACGATCCGGTGCTGGCGGTCAGGGCGAGGCCCGGCGCATCGGTCGTGCGGGCCGCGGCCGACGTCGCCGAGGGCCGCTCGGGTGCGATGGTCAGCGCCGGCTCGACCGGCGCTGCGATGGCTGCTGCGACATTCGGCCTGCGGCGGCTGAAGGGCGTCCAGCGCCCCGCCCTCGCCGCCCGGATCCCGGTTCCCGGCAGCCCGGTCCTTTTCCTCGACGTCGGCGCCAACACCGAGGTCCGGGCCCAGCATCTCGTCCAGTTCGCCTTCCTCGGCGCCGCCTTCAGCGCCGCCGTTCTCGGCGTCGAGCGCCCCCGGGTCGGCCTGCTCTCGGTCGGCGAGGAGGCCGGGAAGGGGAGGGAGGAGGTCGTCGAGGCGCACGCGCTCCTGAGCGGGGCGGACGGCCTCGAGTTCAGCGGCAACGTCGAGGGCGGTGACATCCCGGCCGGCGCAGTCGACGTCGCCGTCACCGACGGCTTCACAGGCAACGTCGCGCTGAAGCTGATGGAGGGGACGGCGCGGACGGTCACCGGCGCGATCCGCGACGCCGCCCGCTCGAACCCGCCGGCGGCGCTCGGCGGGCTCCTGATGCGGCCGGCACTGGGCGGGGTCCGGCGGCGCCTGCATCCCGATGCGACCGGCGGCGCGATCCTGCTCGGCCTGCGCTCGATCGCCGTCGTCGCCCATGGGAGCGCGGGCCCCGACGGCATCGCCAACGCCGTCCGGCTCGCGGCCCGCTCGGTCGAGGTCGACGCCGTCGGGAGGACCGCCGCCCTGCTCGAGACGGGCAGCGCCGGCCGCGGCTCGCTCGCCCGGCGCTCGCCTGATCCGGCCGGTCCCTAGGGTTTCAGCCATGAGCGCGGAGCGAGCCCAATGAGCGCAGCCTGGTCTTTCGCGCCGCGAGCGAAGCGCGAGGATTGGTAATGGAACGCGAGGAAGTGATGAATCTCGTCCGCGAGCACCTCGCCGAGGAGCTCGAGGTCGACCCGGGCTCGATCGCCGAGGGGTCCCGCTTCAAGGAGGACCTCGACGCCGACTCGCTCGACCTCTACGAGCTCGTGATGGAGCTCGAGGACCGCTACGGGATCACCGTCTCCGAGCAGGACGCGGCGCGGATCGAGACGGTCGGGGATGCCGTCTCCTTCGTCCTCGAGCGCGCTCCCGCTTGAGCGTGGAGGCGCTCTCGGGACTGATCGCCGAGCTCCCCGAGGAGCTCCGGAGCCGGGCGCTGACCCATTCCTCGTGGACCGAGGAGCGGGTCGACTCCTACGAGCGGCTGGCATATCTCGGCGACAGCGTCCTGGCGCTGGCCGTCGCCGTCGACCTCTACGAGCGATTTCCCGAGATCGATGCCGGCGGCCTGACGAAGATCCACAACCAGGCAGTCAGCGGCGTCTCCTGCGCCGAGATCGGCCGCGAGCTCGGCGTCCCCCAGATGCTCGAAGGCGCCGAGCCCGAGCACGACGAGGCGATCCCCGCCGACATCCTCCTGGCCGGCTCGCGGCCGCTTCCCGAGGTCACCGAGGCCCTGATCGGGGCCTGTTTCGTCTCCTTCGGCTTCGACCGCGTCGCGGCCGCCGTGCGGGAGGCGTTCGAGCCCAGGGTCGAGCACGCCCTGGAGACGACGGTCGACTTCAAGTCGGAGCTGCAGGAGCTGCTCGCACAACGGCATGAGCAGGTCACCTATGAGGTCACCGCCGAATCCGGCCCCGCCCATGCGCGCACCTTCGAGGTAGCGGCTATCGTCGGCACCGAGCGGATCGGGGCCGGGAGCGGGCGCAGCAAGAAGGCGGCCGAGCAGGTCGCGGCCGAGCGGGCGCTCGAGAAGCTGGGTGGCGAGGAGGACGCCGTCGCGTCCGATTGAGGCGAGAGCCTTAACGTTCAGGCAGAGGACCGGGCATGTATCTGAGATCGATCGAGATGAAGGGGTTCAAGTCGTTCCCCGAGCGGACCAAGCTCGAGTTCTCCCCTGGCGTCAGCGTGATCGTCGGCCCCAACGGGTCCGGCAAGTCGAACATCACCGACGCCGTCCTCTGGGCGCTGGGTGAGCAGAGCCCCGGGGCGATCAGGGGCGCTTCGATGCAGGACGTGATCTCCGCCGGTGGCAAGGGCGTCGGCCAGCGCCGCGCCGCCGAGGTCGAGGTGACGATCGACAACTCCGAGGGCCGGGCCGCCTCCGAGCTCTCCGAGATCTCGATCCAGCGCCGCCTCGACCGCGCCGGCGACGGCACCTATCGGCTCAACGGGGCGCGCTGTCGCCTCGTCGATATCGTCGAGGTGCTCTCCGACACCAACCTCGGCCGCGAGATGCACTCGGTGATCAGCCAGGGACGGGTCGAGTCGATCGTCCACTCCAAGCCGCGCGAGCGGCGCCTGCTGGTCGAGGAGGCTGCCGGCCTCGGCAAGCACCGCAAGCGCCGCCGCCGCGCCGAGCTGAAGCTGCGCTCCGCCCGTGACAACCTCGACCGGGCTCTCGACCTCGAGCGTGAGGCGCGGGGCCGGCTGCGGCCGCTGAAGCGGCAGGCCCAGGCGGCCGAGCTGGGGGCGCGGATCGAACGCGAGGAGCTCGAGCTCCGGGCGCGGCTGGTCGGCGAGGAGCTCCGCTTCGGGGCCGACAGGGCCCGGGCCGCGCAAAAGGCGGCTGAGGATGCCCGGGCTGCCCGCGACGCGGTCGAAAAGCGGCTCGCCGAGGTCAGCGAGCGGCGCCGGGCCGCCGAGGAGCGCTTCGCCGCCCGCGACCGCGAGCGGACCGAGGCGTGGGGGATGCTTACCAAGCTTCGCGGCGAGCAGGAGCGAATCGCGGTCCGCGCCGCCGGTCTCGCCGACCGCGGCACCGAGCTCGAGAAGCGGCTTGAGGGCCTGCGAGCCGAGTTCGTGCCGCTGACTCTCGACATCGACGAGGGCGGTCGCGCGCCGATCGAGCGGGGCAGGAAGCTCGAGGAGGAGCTCGGCGAGATCGACGCCGGCCTCTCGAGCGCGGTCGAGGGCCTCGCGCGCGCCCGCTCCTCGAGCTCGCCCGAGGCCGAGCGCGAGGCGGCGCTGGGAGCTGTCCGCGGCGGCGCCGAGCGCGCCGCCCGCCACGCCCGCCGCGCCGAGGGTCTGCTCGGCGAGCGCCACCGAGAAGCGCTGCGGGCGAGGGTCGCGGCCGGCGAGCTGCTGCTGGCCGAGATCGCCGCGGCGGCCGAGGCCGCCGCGGCGGCCGAGGCCGGGATCAGGGCCCGGGTCGAGCGGATCGAGGGCCGGGTGGTCGGCGCCGGTGGCGACAGCGACGAGATTGCCGAAGAGATGCGCGATTGCTCGCGCCAGGAGTCGGAGCTGCAGGTCCAGATGAAGGGCGCCTCGGACCAGCTGACCGCGGCCGAGGTCGAGGCGACCCAGTTGGGAGACCGACGGGCCGAGGCGGAGAGGGAGCTGGCCGAGATCGCCGCCCGCCTCGGCGAGGATGTCGGCCCGCCCGAGCAGCCGCTGGGCGAGGAGGAGCGCCACGAGATCGACCGCCGGCTCGAGCGGCTCGAGCGCCGCCGGGCCCAGATCGGGCCGGTGAACCCCCTCGCCGAGCGCGAGTACGAGGAGGCCCGCGAGCACGTCGAGAGGCTGCAGGCCCAGCGCGAGGACACCGAGCGGGGGATGCGCGAGCTCGAAGCGCTGATCGGCGACATCGACAAAGAGATCGAGCGCGCCTTCGAGGAGACGTTCGAGGCGACCGCCGCGAACTTCGGCGAGATGGTCGAGCACCTCTTCCCCGGCGGCCGCGGCGTCCTCCGCCGGGTCAGCCTCCGCTCCGTCGCCGAGCCCTCGGCGGTCGCCGAGGGTGAGGAGGGGGAGGAGGAGCGCGAGGAGCTGGGGGTCGAGATCGAGGTGACCCCGGCCGGCAAGTCGACCCGCAAGCTGTCGCTGCTCTCGGGCGGCGAGAAGTCGCTCGTCGCGCTGGCCTTCGTCTTCGCCGTCTTCCTCGCCCGGCCCTGCCCGTTCTACATCCTCGACGAGGTCGAGGCCGCTCTCGACGACGCCAACATCGATCGCTTCCTGCAGCTGATCCGGCGATTCTCCGATCGCGCCCAGTTCGTGATCGTCACCCACCAGAAACGGACGATGGACGCCGCCGACGTCCTCTACGGGGTGACGATGGGGGGCGACGGGGTGACGAAGGTCGTCTCGCGCCGTCTCCCCCGCGAAAGCGAGGACGACGCCGCGGGCGGCGACGGGCCGCCGCCTTTCGCTGGGATCGCCGAGGAGGCGGCGCAGGAGGGCTTCACGGCCCCTGCGGCGGCCGCCGCGGCGAAGGCGGGCAAGGCCGAAGAAGCGGCCTGAGCGCAATCAAACGCTGATGTTTATTTCTGGGCGGCTGCGGTACCCTGACATCGGGCCATGTAGAGGAGGCAGTCGTGACCCAGAGCCACATGGACAGGCTCACGTCGTTCGATACGTCGTTCCTCGCGAACGAGAGGCAGAACGGTCACATGGCGCTCGGCGCGATCATGGCCTGCGAGGGCTCGGCCCCTAGCTTCGAGGACTTCAACGCCCACATCCGCAGCCGCCTCCACCTCCTGCCCAGGTTCCGGCAGCGGGTCGTGTTCCCGCCGATGCAGCTCGGCCGCCCGTTCTGGGTCGATTACCCCGAGTTCGACATCACCGAGCATGTCCGCCACGTCACCCTGCCCGAGCCCGGTACCGACGCCCAGTTCCACGACCTGGTCGGTCGCTGCCTATCGCCGCCGCTCGACCGCCGGAAGCCGCTCTGGGAGCTGTGGCTGGTCGACGGATTCGAGGACGAGCGCTTCGCGATCGTCTACAAGACGCACCACTCCCTCGCCGATGGGATCTCGGCGGTCGACATCGGGGTCCTTCTCTTCGACGTCGAGCCGAAATGGGAGATCGCCCGCGAAGAAATGCCCTGGGAGCCGCAGAGCCAGCCCTCGCAGCTGGGGTTGGCGGGCCGCGCTGCCACCGGGCTGCTGGCGACGATCGGCCGCGGGCTCCGCTGGCTCGCGGGCGCGATCGCGAGCCCGAAGCGCGCCCTGACGAGGGCGCGGGACGGAATCGCGGGGATCTACGAGGTCAGCTGGGCGCTGACCAAGCCCGCCCCGAAGGTTCCGCTGAACGTCGACATCGGGCCCAACCGGTGCTTCTCCTGGACCCAGTGCAACCTCGAGCAGTTCAAGCAGATCAAGAACACCCTCGGCGGCACCGTCAACGACGTCTCGCTTGCGGTGGCGGCCGGGGCGATCCGGCGCTGGCTCCAGAGCCGCGAGATCGAGGTCGACGGGCTCGAAATGAGGGCGCTGGTGCCGGTCTCGGTCCGGTCCGAGAACGAGCATGGGGAGCTCGGCAACATGCTGACGGCGATGCGCGGGCCGCTGCCGGTCGGGATCGCCGACCCGGTCGAGCGCCTGCGAAAAGTGAACCACGCGATGGAGGAGCTGAAGGCCTCCAAGCAGGCGCTCGGCGCGGAGGCGATCTGGGCTCTCAACGACTGGTTCCGTGACTTCGCGCCACCGGTGCTGCTGCGGCCGACGGCGACGATCAATTTCTCGACCCGGCTGTTCAACCTCTTGGTCACGAACTTTCCCGGCCCGCAGATACCGTTCTACGTCCTCGGTCGGGAGCTGGTCGGCGTCTACCCGGTCGGGTTCCTCGCCCGCGGCCATGCCCTCGCGATCGCGATCTTCAGCTACAACGGCCAGATCTTCTTCGGCCTGATCGCCGACCGCGACTCGATCGCCGACCTCGAGGCGATCTCCGCCTACGTCGACGACGCCGTCGCCGAGCTCCACGAGGCGGCCCAGATAGCCTCCCGCAGCGATGGCAACGGGCTGGGAGGAGATCATCGACCTGGGGTCGCGGGAGACCGCCAGCACCTCGGAGCCTGAGACCGAGGAGGATCGCCGCGGCGTCTTCAGCCGCCTCCGCGAGAGCCTCTCGAAGAGCCGCCGGGCGCTGACCGACGAGATCTCCGCCAGCCTCTTCGACCGGATCGACGACGAGACCTGGGAGCTGCTCGAGGAGGCGCTGATCCTCGCCGACGTCGGCGCCCCGACCACGGCGGCGATCGTCGAGCGTCTCGAGCACGAGGTCGAGGGCGGCGCCGTCGCCGCCGACGGCGAGTCGGTCCAACGGCGGCTGATCGAGATCGTCGCCGAGGTGGCGGCGACGGGGCGGGCGCCGCTCGCGCTCGGCGCCGAGCCGGCGGTGCTGCTGATGGTCGGCGTCAACGGCACCGGCAAGACGACGACGATCGGCAAGATCGCCTCCCACCTGACCAAGGAGTTCGGGCTCTCGGTCGTGCTCGCCGCCGCCGACACCTACCGCGCCGCCGCCGCCGAGCAGCTCGCCGAGTGGGCCGACCGCGCCGGCGCCCAACTGATCCGCTCCGAGCCCGGCGGCGACCCCGGGGCGGTTGCCTTCGACGCGATCGAGGCCGCCCATGCCCGCGGCGCCGACATCGTCATCGTCGACACCGCCGGCCGCCTCCATACCCAGGGCAACCTGATGGACGAGCTCGCCAAGGTGCGGCGGGTGATCGGCAAGCAGCTTCCCGACGCCCCGCATGAGACGCTGATCTCGGTCGACGCGACGACCGGCCAGAACGGCCTGCGGCAGGCGCAGGTCTTCTCCGACGCGGTCGAGGTCGACGGCGTCGTCCTCACCAAGCTCGACGGGACGGCGAAGGGGGGGATCGTGCTGGCGATCGCGAGCGAGCTCGAGATCCCGGTGAAACTGATCGGGACCGGCGAGAAGCTCGAGGACCTGCGCCCGTTCGACCCCATCGATTTTGCCGAGGCGCTTCTGGCCGAATAGTCGGTGGCGTCGCCTTCTCGACGTATCCTGCGCGCCATGTGGAGCCGAGTGGCTTCCCTCTGCGCCCTGGCGGCGATTCGCGGCCGCATCGGCCGTCTCGACGGCAGCCGCTGCGCCCTCGTGGCACCCGACGGTCGACGTCGAGCCCTCGCCGCCCGTCGGCTCGCTCGTGTTCCCAAGAGTCGTCGCCAGGGAGGACGGGTGCTCCTCGGTCGTGTTCCCGCGTGGCGGCGTGCTGGCGACGACCCGCCCGGCCGGAGGGTCCTTCGCCACCCCTCCCCAGAACCTCGGCACGCTTCTCGGCGGCGAGTATCCGGAAGTCGCGTTCGGCGGTGGCGTCGCAGCCGCGGTCTGGCTCGACGGCTCCTCGAAGCTGCGGATCTCGACGGCCACCGGGTGCGGCCCGTTCGGCCCGGCGGCGGAAGTGCCGTCGACCCCCACCTCCCCCAACCACGCCCGGGTCGCGGTCGACTCGAACGGCACGACGATCGCGGTGGTCGCCGGCGGCGCGAGCGGCACCCGTCGCGCCTACGTCTCCGAACGCCCCGCGGGGGGAAGCCCGGCCTCGGCGGCGCCGCTGCCGATCTCCTCGGGTGAGGGGTTCCGGCCCTTGGTCGCGAAGAACTCAGAGGGCGGGGCGGCACTCATCTTCGACGTCGTCGACGGCGGCAACCAGGTCTACGGCAGCCTGCGCTCGGGCGCCGGCTGGTCGACCCCGGTGAGGTTGAACGAAGAAGGCAAGACCGTCGTGGCCGAAAGCGCCCGGGTCGCGATCGGGCCCGACGGCGTCCTGCACGCGACCTGGATCGACGCCACGAACGGAAAGCTGATCTTCGGCTCGCTTGCCCCGGGCGGCTCGCCGACGAGGATCACCTTGCAGGAAGTCGCCGGTGGGGGGATCACCGCGGAACCTCCGGCGGCGCCGAAAATCGCCGAGGACGACCGCGGGCGGATTGCCGTCATCTGGGTCCAGGAGGCGGCCGGGGTCCGCACCGTCAAGGCCAAGGTCAGGGAACCCGGGAGCTCCACCTTCTCGGCGGCGCTCGACGTCTCGCCGCTCACGAACCAGCCGCGGACGGACCCCTGGATCGCGATCGACCCCAGCGGTCGTCTGGTCGCCGCCTACACGAATGTCCCCTCGATCGGCCATAGCGACGCGCTCGGCGCGACCCTCGAACCCGGAGCCGCCCAGTTCACGGAACCGGTTCAGCTCGGCGAAAACTCCCACGTCACATCTCCGTCGGGGATCGCGACCGACGCCGACGGCAACACGCTGGTCGCCATCTACAAATCGGACGGGACCACCGAAGCGAGAGTTGCGCCGTTCGACGCCGCCGGGCCCGTGTTCGACGCGCTCTCCATCCCATCCGCCGGCACCGCCGGCGGCCCGCTCTCCTTCACCGCCTCGCCCGTCGACGCCTGGTCGGGCCCGGGGTCGGTGAGCTGGGCGTTCGGCGACGGCAGCTCGGCGCTCGGGGGCTCGGTCGCACACACCTTTTCGTCCCCGGGGACCCGCTCCGTCAAGGTGACCGCGAGCGATCAGCTGGGGAATTCGAGCGAGGCGAGCGGCTCCACCGTCGTCGGAGGTCCTCCAGGCCCCGAGCTGAGCAACCTGAAGCTCTCGAGGAAGCGGTTCCGGGTTGCGGGCGCGACGAAAGCGAACAGGGCGCGGAGCTCGAGGAAACGCAGGAAGGTCGCTATGGGGACAAAGGTCTCCTTCCGTCTCTCCGAGGCGGCGAGCGTGCGCCTGGCAATCAGACCGCGCAGGGTGAAGAGAAGGGGAGCGATCCCCAGAGGTTTCACGGATAGGGGAATCCTCCAGCGATCGGCGAAGGCGGGGGCCAACGCGTTCCGCTTCAACGGGAAGCTCGGGGGCCGGAGGCTGATCGCCGACCAGTACAGATTGGAAGTGACTGCGACGGACCCCGACGGCAACCGGTCGAAGCCGCAATCGGTCACCTTCACGATCGTCGGCCGCTGAGCGCCCTCTAAGCTGGTCGGCCCATGTTCGACCAGCTCTCAGACCGCCTCCAGGCGACGCTCTCCGATGTCCGCTCGCGCGGCAAGCTCACCGAGTCCGATGTCGACGCCGCGATGCGGGAGATCCGGCTCGCCCTGCTCGAGGCCGACGTCAACTTCAAGGTCGTCAAAGCCTTCACCAAGGAGCTGAAGGAGCGCTGTCTGGGAAGCGACGTCCTCGAGAGCCTCGATCCGGGCCAGCAGGTGGTGAAGATCGTCAACGAGGAGCTGACCGGGCTGATGGGCGGCTCCGGGCGCGAACTCGCCTTCTCCTCGAGCGGCCCGACCGTGATCCTGATGGCCGGGCTCCAGGGCTCGGGGAAGACGACCGCCTGCGCGAAGCTCGCCCAGTATCTCGCCAAAGGGGGCAGGGACGTGGCACTCGCGGCCTGCGACGTCTACCGGCCCGCCGCCGTCGAGCAGCTCGTGACCGTCGGCGAGCGCGCCGGCGCGATCGTCTACGAGCAGGGGACCGACGCCGACCCGGTCGAGATCGCCGTGTGGGCGCTCGAGCGCGCCCGCGAGGACCGCCGTGACGTCCTCATCGTCGACACCGCAGGCCGCCTCCACATCGACGAGGAGCTGATGGCCGAGCTGGCGAAGATCCGCAGGGGGACGAAGCCCCACGACGTGCTCCTCGTCGTCGACGCGATGACCGGCCAGGACGCGGTCGGTGTCGCCGAGTCGTTCGCCGAGGCCGCCGAGTTCGACGGCGTCGTGATGACCAAGCTCGACGGCGACGCCCGCGGCGGCGCCGCGCTCTCGGTCAAGGCGGTGACCGGCAAGCCGATCCTCTTCGCCTCGACCGGCGAGAAGCTCGACGCGTTCGAGGCGTTCCACCCCGACCGGATGGCGTCCCGGATCCTCGGCATGGGCGACGTGCTCAGCCTGATCGAGAAAGCCGAGGAGCAGGTCGACCAGCGCCAGGCAGAGGATCTCCAGAAGAAGCTCGAAAGCGACCGCTTCACGCTCGAAGACTTCCTCCAGCAGATGCGGCAGGTGCGGAAGATGGGCCCGCTCAGCGGGCTGGTCGGGATGCTGCCCGGGATGGGAGCGATGAAGGGGCTCAAGAACGCCGACATCGACGAGGGCGAGCTCGACCGGGTCGAGGCGATCATCCTCTCGATGACCCCCGAAGAGCGGGTCAATCCAGGCGTCATCAACGGCTCGCGCCGGAAACGGATCGCTCACGGCTCCGGCGTCCGCGTCCAGCACGTGAACCAGCTCCTGAAGCAGTTCGAGCAGATGCGCAAACTGATGCGCCAGATGGTCTCCGGGAACATGCCGAGCCCGGAGCAACTCGCCCAGATGAGCGGCGGTGCGCCGCGGCCGAAGATCCGAAGGCGCTAACCTGCCGCAGTCCAATGGCAGTGAGAATGAGACTCAGAAGGGTGGGTTCGAAGAAGAACCCGATCTGGCGGATCGTCATCGCCGACAAACGCTCGCCGCGCGACGGGCGCACGATCGAGACGATCGGCCGTTACGACCCGCAGACCGAGCCCTCGACGATCGAGCTCGACGAGGAGCGCGCGCGTCACTGGCTCGAGCACGGTGCCCAGCCCTCCGAGACGGTGGCGACCCTGCTGCACACCAAGGGCATCGCAGCTTCCGGCAGTTAGATAGATGACCGAGCTTCTGGAGTTCCTGGTCCGGGCACTCGTCGAGGACCCGGCGGCGGTCGTCGTCGAGGAGATCGAAGAGGAAGGCGACCTGGTCTACGAGATCTCGGTCGCCGAGGACGACCTCGGCCGCGTCATCGGCAAAGGCGGCCGGGTGGCCAACGCGATCCGCACGATCGCGAAGGCCGCGGCGGTGAGGATCGATCGTCGAGTTATCGTCGAAATCCTCGATTGAAGCTCGACATCTTCACCCTTTTCCCGGAGGCTTTCGACTGGTTCCGGTCGCAGCGTTCGGTCCAGAATGCGCTCAGCAAGGGCAATGAGCTACGGCTCTTCAACTACCGCGACACGACTCCGCTGGGCGCCGGCCAGGTCGACGACGCCCCCTACGGCGGTGGCGCCGGAATGGTTCTGCGGGTCGACGTCGTCGACGCGGCGCTCGAGGCCGCCTACCGCGACGGCAGCCGGCCCCACATCGTGCTTCTCTCGCCGACCGGGCGGTTGCTCGATGACGAGACCGCCGATCGGCTGACCCGGGAGCCCCACCTGGCGATTCTCTGCGGGCGCTACGAGGGCTTCGACGAGCGGGTCCACGAGCACCTCGCCGACGAGGAGCTCTCGATCGGCCGCTACGTCCTCGCCGGCGGCGAGCTGCCCGCGATGGTCCTCGCCGATGTCGTGATGCGGAAGCTGCCCGGCGCCCTCGGCCACGAGCAGAGCGCGGTCGAGGAGTCGTTCAGCCCACTGCTCGAGGGGATGCCCGAGTACCCGCACTACACCCGGCCGCCGGCCTACCGGGGCTGGCAGGTGCCGGACGTCCTCGTCTCCGGCGACCACGAGAGGGTCCGCGAATGGCGGGCCGAGCAGAGCCGGAATCGAGCCGCAGAGTTCGACCGCGGCCCGGAGTAGGTACGATTCCGCAACCGCGCGGAGCCTTCTCGGGCTCCGGCGGCTTTTTTACGGAGCGCCTGCAGATCAATGAGCAGTGTTATCGACAGCATCGAGCGACGCCAGCAGCGGAAGGGGATCCCCTCCTTCGACCCCGGCGATCGTGTCCGCGTCCATTTCCAGGTCGTCGAGGGCAACCGCCGCCGGACCCAGGTCTTCGAGGGCATCGTCCTCAAGCGCCAGGGGTCGGGAGCGCGTGAGACCTTCACCGTCCGCAAGCAGTCGTTCGGGGTCGGGGTCGAGCGGACCTTTCCCCTGCACTCGCCCAAGATCGAGAAACTCGAGATCGCCGCGCGCGGCGACGTGCGGCGGGCCAAGCTCTACTACCTGCGGGGCCGGATCGGCAAGGCGGCGAGGGTCGCCGAGCGCCGCTGGGGCATCGACGAGGAGCTGATCTCGGCACCGACCGAGGCCGAGGAGCCGGAGGCGGTCGACGCCGAGGGCGCGACGATCGACGAGGCCGAGGCCGCCGAGCACGGCGAGGCGCCGGAGGCCGAGGTCGCAGAGGGCGAGGCCGAGGGCGAGGGAGCCGAGGAGAGCGGCGCCACCGATGAGGCCGAGGCGGCCGATGGGGAGGGCGCCGAGGAGACCGAGGAGGCCGAGGCCGAGGGAGCCGAGGCAGAGGCAGAGGCAGAGTCGGACGCCGGCAGTGAGGCTGCGGCGTCGGGCCCGGAGACGTTGGAGACCGAGGAGCCGGAGCCGAGTGAGACCGAGACCGCGTCGGAGGCCGAGGATGAGGCCCCGGACGAGGGCTCGGACGATTCCGGCGAGGGCGAGCAATCCGACGACTCCGACAGGGACTCGGCCTGAATCCGCGGATTCCAAAGCCGCAGAGCACGGCCGGCGGGATCGTCGAGCTGGTCGTCATCGTCGCGCTGGCGCTCGGCCTGGCCCTGCTGCTGCAGGCCTTCGTCGTCAAGCCGTACCAGATTCCCTCGCGATCGATGGAGCCGACTCTGGACGTCGGGCAACGGGTCCTCGTCAACCGCTTCATCTATCACCTCGAAGACCCTTCGATCGGTGACATCGTCGTCTTCCACCCGCCCGCCGGCGCCGACAAGGGGGCCGAATGCGGCGCCCCTCATCCGCCGCAGCAGGCCTGCGACACGCCGACCGAAGACCGCTCGAGCCAGAACTTCATCAAGCGGATCGTCGCTCTGCCCGGCGACAGGCTGAGCGTCCGCAACGGCCACCCCGTGGTCAACGGGGTCGAGAAGAAAGATGAGCCCTACACGATCCCCTGCGGCAATGGCGGCGCCTGCAATTTGCCGGATCCGATCACCATTCCGCCGGACCATTACTTCATGATGGGCGACAACCGTGGGGAAAGCGACGACAGCCGATTCTGGGGGCCGGTCCCCCGCGAATGGATCATCGGCAAGGCCTTCGCCACCTACTGGCCGCCCGACCGGGTCGGGATCTTCTAGGCGCCGCGGCTCGCGTACGCGCCGCCGCTTGCTGGCGCGGACCCAGCGCCTGTTCACCTTCGACCGGGCTCTCGGCAGCCGCCTGGTCGCCGGCGCCGACGAGGCCGGTCGCGGCTGCCTCGCGGGCCCGCTGGTCGCCGCCGCGGTGCTGATCGACTACGACTCGCTCTCGCGCTCGGACCGGCTGGCGCTCGCCGGGCTCCACGACTCCAAGCAGATGGACGTGGAGCGGCGCGAGGAGATGTACCCGGCGGTGCTGCGAGCCGCGGCGCGGGCCTCGATCGTGATCCGCTGCGTGCGAGGCATCGATGACCGCGGCCTCCACGTGACCAATCTCGAGGCGCTCTCGAGCGCGCTCGAGAGGCTGCGGCCCGCTGAGGGCGCGACATGCCTCGTCGACGGCTTCTCGCTGCGGAAGTGCTCGGTGCCGCACCGAGCCGTGATCGAAGGCGATGGGACCAGCGCCGCGATCGCCGCCGCCTCGGTGCTGGCCAAGGTCACCCGCGATCGCTACATGCACGGGATCGCCGACCAGCACCCCGGTTGGGGGTTCGATGAGCACGTCGGCTACTCGACTCCGGAGCATCGAGCGGCGATCGAGCGGATCGGGATCTCGCCTCTGCACCGCCGCTCGTTCCAATCCGTCGCCTACAGCCAGCTCGAGCTCTCCGCCTAGAAAGCGCTGCGTATGTGCTCGACGGCCAGGTTCATCCCGGCGCGGTCGAAGCTGACACCGACGACGTCGAACCGGATCTCGGCGTAGGCGGGCGGGGTGGGGCGGGTCGCCATCCAGGCGGTCGCGACGCGGCGGATCCGGAGCCGCTTGCGGGGGCCGACCGCCAGCGCCGGCCGCTCCGGGCCGAGATCCGAGCCCCTCCGGCCGGCCTTGACCTCGACGAAGACGAGCGTGCGCCCGTCGATCGCGACGATGTCGATCTCGCCGAGGCGGGTGCGGGCGTTGCGCTCGAGGATGCGCCAGCCGGCCCCGGCGAGCCGTGCCGCGACCAGGTCCTCGGCCCGGCGCCCGATCCGCTGCCGCGCGAGCGTCATGCCTGTCGACGCTAGGGGGGAGGCCCGCACGAATGGCGCGCAGGAAGCAAGGTTTGTGAGTCCTCGAATCGGCGGCACGCTTCCTGCACACACCTGTCCGTGACTTGTTGACCTGGGCGAGCCACGCGTAGATCGCGGCGGGCCAGGATCGTCCCCATCCTCGCCACCTCGCGGACATTCACGCTCGACGGCATCGCCGCCCGCCCGGTCAGGGTCGAGGTCGACGTCCGCCGCGGGCTGCCGGCGTTCTCGGTCGTCGGCCTTCCCGACGCCGCGGTGAGGGAGGCGCGCGAGCGGGTCCGCGCGGCGCTCACCAACTGCGGCTTCGAGTTCCCGCTGCGGCGGATCGTCGCCAACCTTGCCCCGGCCAGCGTCCGCAAGGCGGGCCCCGGCCTCGACCTGCCGATGGCGGCTGCGCTGCTCACAGCCTCGGGCCAGCTGACCTGGGCCGAGCCGCGGCGGATTGCGATGGTCGGTGAGCTCGCCCTCGACGGCTCGGTCCGGCCGATCCATGGTGCCCTTGCGATCGCCGAGGCGGCGATGGAGGCAGGGGACGAGTCGATCGTCGTCCCCGCCCCCAACGGCCCCGAGGCGGCGCTGGTCGGCGGGATCGATGTGGTCCCGATCGAGAGCCTCGCGCAGCTGCCCGAGCTCGGGGCCGGAGGGGCGCTTGCCGAGCGCCCGGTGCCGATCCGGCTGGAGCTCGGGGCTCACGCCGGGGGGCCGGACCTCGCCGATCTCCGCGGCCAGCGCCATCTCCGCTACGCGCTCGAGGTCGCCGCCGCGGGTGGTCACAGCCTCCTGATCGTCGGCCCGCCTGGCGCCGGGAAGTCGCTAGCGGCCTCTCGCCTGCCCTCGATCCTGCCGCCGCTGGCGCCGGTCGAGGCGCTCGAGGTGGCGCGTATCAAGAGCGCCTGCGGCAGGCTCAACGGCGGCCCGGTCGGCGGCCGCCCGTTTCGGGCGCCCCATCACACCGTCAGCCCCGCGGGCCTGATCGGGGGCGGCAACCCGCCCGGGCCAGGAGAGGCGACGATGGCCCACCGCGGGGTCCTCTTCCTCGATGAGCTCTGCGAGTTTCGCCGCGACACGCTCGAGGCGCTCCGGGCCCCGCTCGAGACCGGCTGGGTATCGATCTCCAGAACCGGCGTCGCCCGGCGTCTCCCGTGCCGGTTCATGCTGGTCGCCGCTGCCAATCCGTGCCCGTGCGGCCGCGGCGAGTCCGACCCCGATTGCAGCTGCGCGCCGCTCGAGGTCCAGCGCTACCAGGGGCGCCTCAGCGGCGCTCTCGCCGATCGGATCGACATCCTCGCGCCGGTCGGCCAGCCGAGCGCTGAGGAGATCGCCGGCCGGGCGGGAGAGGAGTCGGCGTCGGTGCGCGAGCGCGTCGTCGCCGCCAGGGAGCGCCAGGAAGCCCGCCTCGGGCCCGGCCGCTGCAACGCCGACATGACCCCCGCCGAGGCGCGTGAATGCGAGATCGCCGGCGAGGCCGCCGCCCTGCTCGCCGAGGCCTACTCTCGGCGGCGGCTGAGCGGGCGCGCCCACGACAGGGTGCTGCGGCTCGCCCGAACCATCGCCGATCTCGCCGATGCCGACGCGGTTGGAAACGAGGAGATGGCGCAGGCCCTGCAGCTGCGGAGGCGGGACCGTGAGTGATCGTGAGCCGGAGGCCTGCACCGATTGCCTGCATCGGTCCTGGCTCCTTGCCCGCCTCGCCCCCTATATCGAGAAGATCGCGACCGGGGCCCCGGGGTCGCGCTCGCCGGAACTGCTGCGTCTCTCGAACGAGGATCTCGTCGCCGCGGCGGCCCCGCAGGCCGCCGGCCAGATGCTCGAGGAGGTGATGCGAATCCCGGAGCGCCGGCTGCGCGACGACCTCCTCGCCGCCGGGTGTTGGGCGTGCTGCAGGCATGACCGGCTCTACCCGGCCGGGCTCGAGGACGCCACCGACGCTCCCTGGGCGCTGATCGGGCGCGGCGATTCCGAACTGCTGGCGCGGCTCGAGCCCGAGGCGGCCGTGACGGTCGTCGGCGCTCGCCGCGCCAGCTCCTACGGCCGCGAGGTGGCGCGCGAGCTCGCCCGCGAGCTCGCCGGGGCCGGCGAGGTCATCGTCAGCGGCCTCGCCTTCGGGATCGACGCCTGCGCGCATCGCGGGGCGCTCGAAGGTGGCGGCCTGACCGTCGCCGTGCTCGGCTGCGGGGCAGACGTCCCCTACCCCGCCGCCCACCGCTCGCTCTGGCGGCGGATCTCCGAGCTCGGGCTGGTCATCTCCGAGTTGCCGCCCGCTACCGGGGCCTGGCGCTGGAGCTTCCCGGCCCGAAACCGGATCATGGCGGCGCTGGCGGGAATGACGGTCGTCGTCGAGGCGGCGGAGCGGTCGGGTTCGCTGATCACCGCCGACCTCGCCGCGGACCTCGGCCGCGACCTCGGCGCGGTGCCGGGACCGGTCGGCTCGCGGCTCTCGGCCGGGCCCAACCACCTCCTCGCCGGCGGCGCCTGCGTCGTCCGCGACGCCCAGGACGTCCTCGACGCGATGCTCGGGCCGGGGGCCCGGCCTCTGGACCGTTTCGGCCCGCCGCTCGAGCCGGCGCTGGCCGAGGTGCTGGGAGCCGTGGAGCGAGGGAAGGAGACCTGCGATGCGGTCGCGGCCGCCCTCGACCTCAGCGGCGCCGAGATCTCCGCGGCCCTCGCCACGCTCGAGTCACGCGGCTATGTCACCTGCTCGCTCGTCGGCGTCTACCTGCGGACCACGCTGAGGGCGCCTGAATAGGCTCCGGCGGGTGGACAAGCCGATTCCCACGGTCCTCTCGATCGCCGGCTCGGACTCGGGCGGCGGCGCCGGGATCCAGGCCGACCTCAAGGCCTTCGCCCGCTGCGGCGTGCACGGGATGACCGCGATCACGGCGATCACCGCCCAGAGCACGATCGGGGTCGACGCCGTCGAGGCGGTCTCCCCGGGGCTGATCATCGCCCAGGTGAGATCGGTCGCCGAGGACATCGGCGTCGACGCGGTCAAGATCGGGATGCTGGGGACGGCCGAGACGGTTCACGCGGTCGTCGAGGCTCTGGGCCTGATCGGCGGGGCGCCGGTCGTGGTCGACCCGGTGATGGTCTCCGAGAGCGGCGCGGTCCTGCTCGACGATGACGCCCGCCAGGCGCTGATCGGCGAGCTGCTGCCGCGGGCGAGCGTCGTGACCCCCAATCTCCCCGAGGCGCGGGCGCTGAGCGGCGCGGGCGAGGCGACGGCTCAGGAGGACCTGGCGCGGGCGGTGCTGGCGCTGGGGCCCGAGGCGGTGGTCGTCACCGGCGGCCACAGCGATCTGGTCACCGACGTCTTCTTCGACGGCCGTGCGATGGTCACGATCGAGGGCGAGCGCCATCCCGACGGGGCCTCACACGGCTCGGGCTGCACCCACTCCTCGGCGCTCGCGTCAGGCCTTGCCCTCGGCGAGACGCCGCTCGAGGCGGCAAGGCGCGCCCGCGAGGTCGCTTCCTCAGCGGTCGCCGCGGGACTGCGGGGTATCGGGCAGGGCCCGGGACCGGTCGACGTCTTCGACCTGACGCGCCCAGGCTCCGCCAGGCATCTTCCTCGGTCCCCCGGATAGGCGCCTATACCGGTCTCCCTGCGTCCTTGCCTGGCGGCGCCTGAACCTCGTCAGTAGATTTGCCCCATGAGCTCCAACGGCAACACCGCAACCAGCCTGCCCCGCCCTCGTTCGAGCGTCGTCTTCGACGGGCCCGATCGCGCTCACTCGCGCGCCTACATGAAGGGAATCGGGTTCGACGACGACGCTCTCAGCCGGCCTACGATCGGCATCGCCAACACCTGGACCGAGGCGATGCCCTGCAACTTCCACCTGCGGGGCCTCGCCGAGCACGTAAAAGAGGGAGTCAGGGCGGCGGGCGGGACGCCGATGGAGTTCAACACCGTCGCCGTCTCCGACGGGGTGACGATGGGGACCCAGGGGATGAAGGCCTCGCTCGTCAGCCGCGAGGTGATCGCCGACTCGATCGAGCTGATGGTGCGTGGCTACCAGTTCGACGCGATCGTTGCCCTCTGTGCCTGTGACAAGACGATCCCCGGCTGCGCGATGGCGCTCGCCCGGCTCGACATCCCCTCGGTCGTCCTCTACGGCGGCTCGATCGCCCCCGGCCACTGGCACGGCCGCGACGTCACGATTCTCGACATATTCGAGGCGATCGGCGCCCACAACAGCGGCGACCTGACCGACGAGGAACTGAACGAGCTCGAGGGTGTCGCCAGCCCCGGCGCCGGGGCCTGCGGCGGTCAGTTCACCGCCAACACGATGGCCTGTGCCTTCGAGGCGCTCGGCGTCAGCGCCGGCGGCTCGGCGATGGTGCCGGCCGAAGACGAGGAGAAGGGGTCGGTCGCCGAGCGGATCGGCGAGCTGGTGATGAAGGTGCTGGTCGACGACATCCGCCCGAGCAAGATCATCACCCGCGACTCGCTCGAGAACGCGATCGCCTGCGTCTGCGCATCGGGCGGCTCGACCAACGGCGTCCTGCACCTGATCGCCCTTGCCCACGAGCTCGACATCGAGCTCTCGATCGACGACTTCGAGCGGATCTCGCGCGCAACCCCGCTGCTCGCCGACCTCAAGCCGGGCGGCCGGTTCGTCGCCACCGACCTCTACGCGGCCGGGGGCGTCCCGGTCCTGCTCAGCCGGCTCGCCGAGGCCGGCGCGCTCCACACCGACGCCCTGACCGTGACCGGGCAGACGATCGGCGAGGTCGCCGATGCGGCGACCGAGGCGCCCGGCCAGGAGGTCGTCCGCCGGCTCGACAATCCGCTGAAGAAGGAGGGCGGCCTGGCGATCCTCAAGGGGAACCTCGCCCCCGAAGGGGCGGTGGTCAAGCTCGCCGGGACCGAGCGCACCCGGCAGATCGGCTCGGCCCGGGTCTTCGAGTCCGAGGAGGAATGCTTCCGAGCGGTCAAGGAGCAGAGGATCAACCCCGGCGACATCGTCGTCATCCGCAACGAGGGCCCGGCCGGGGGGCCGGGGATGCGCGAGATGCTCCAGGTTACGGCGGCGATCGTCGGCGAGGGCCTCGGCGAGAGCGTCGCGATGGTCACCGACGGCCGCTTCTCGGGCGCGACCCGAGGCCTGATGATCGGCCACGTCGCCCCCGAGGCTGCCAAGGGCGGCCCGATCGCCGCGATCGAGGAGGGCGACACGATCACCGTCGACATCGACGCCCGTAGGCTCGAGATCGACCTCGACGAGGAGACGATCGCGTCCCGGGCCGCCGCCTACGAGTCGCCGCCGTCGCCGTTCGGGACCGGGGTGATGTCGAAGTACGCGGCGACCGTCAGTTCGGCCTCAGCCGGCGCGATCACCCTCTGACCCGCCTCCGGGCCGGGATCTGTTACCGCGCGCTACGCGACCGAGCGCTGTGCCTTGATCTCGCAGAGGTCGACGGAAGCCCGTGAGCCAGGCGTCGCCGACGCATCCATCTGCTCGAAGACCGCGCTGGCGTCGCGCATCTTGTCCTCCGTCTCGAAATATCCGACGAAGAGGGCCGTCCCCTGCGATTCGTCGAACAGCAGCTCAAATCCGGTTGCGTCGACGCCGGGGGGCGGTCCATCGTCTTTTTCGACCTGGGAAACGATTTCCGAGATTCGCTCGGCGGTCACGTCGGTGAATCTCACGACACGTGCGTGCATGGGCTCCTCCTTGGGTCGGACTGGTTGCGGCAACCCTACGCCCGCTCGTCGCCCAGGGTCGGGTGACACGCAGGCCGCTCTCGAAACCCCCTACGCGTAGCCCATCCGTTCCAGGACCGGTATCTCCCGGATCTGGCACACAGGCACGGATGGGGCTGCCCAGGCACGAATTCATCCGACTGGACCCGGTTACGTCCGGTCCCACTGGCGCACCAGTGGCGCCCGGGGAGGTTTGTCAGGCGTCCAATAGGAGCCAGGCTGCAAGGGCCTGGTTGACCTCGGGTAGGCGCCACCATTCCGGCGGGGGCGTTCCTTCCTTGAACCCGAGCGGCTGCCAGGGCCAAGCCCCGATGGCGGCCCAAAGCCGACGCCCCTTGGCGATGTCATCGCGCAAGGTCGCGCCGCACTTAAGGGCTCGACGCCAGCGATGTAGCCGTAGTGCTCGGCGATGTCGTCATAGCTGTTTTGACCGAGGTCGCGATGCGCCGCGACGCTGAGCCGGGCGAGCTGGATCTGGGCATGGCGTGATGGAGCCACTCACGCCGCGGCCCGCGGCCGGAAGCGCAAACCCAAAGAATAGGCCCTTGCCCCCGGTCCCCGGTCCCGAACAAGTGGCGGCGCCTTGGGGGCGGGTGGCTGTACCGTGGAGAGACAAAAAGCGGGCCGCCGCAGTGCGCAAACACTCACGACGGCCCTTGACACAGGAGGTGGAAGCTCCCATGTCCACGCAGGAATCTAACGACACCAGTCACGAGCGGGACCAGGCGCTGCTCTGGCTGAACGGCCACCTTGGCGAGACAGTCAATGCAACCGTGGACGTAGCTATCGAGGGCGTGACGGTGACGCTGCTGGGGGTGGAAGGCAAGCTGAGCCACTGGCGGCAGGGCGAACAGGCAGATCAGGTTGCCGCCCTCGACCCCAGCGGCCTGCGCGAGGACATCATCGGCTCGTATCAGGTCGGTGGCGCCGCTCTCGACCTGAGCCTGCTTCCCGATGCCACCGCCACTCGCGCTTGGACCGTCAGAACGCTTGCGGAGGAGTTGGCTGGCGCCCAGCCCGTCCAGGACCAGGGCGTCGTAGTGGAATTCGCCGATGGGATCACGTTGACGATCACCCGCGTCCTCGAGGAGGAGATGAGCTGATGGCCGACGGCGTCCGAAAGTGGCACTCGAAGGGTTGCGGCGCTCGCGAGGGCGGGCGCTGCTCCTGCAACGCCGGCTATGAGGCGTGGGTGTTCTCCCGCCGCGACGGCAAGAAGATCCGCAAGACGTTCTCCCGCGGCCTTCGATGCGAAGGCCCTTCAGAAGCGGGCGGGCAAGGCATGGAAGAAGGTGAAGGTCGACCGAATCACCCGCATGAGTGCCGTCACACCTTCGCCAGCCTGATGATCGCCGCCGGCGTCAACCAAAAGGCGCTGCAGACCTACATGGGCCACGCCAGCGTGTCGATCACCCCTCGACCGCTACGGCCACCTGATGCCGGGATCTGAGGCTGAGGCTGCGGGACTGCTCGACGCCTACCTAGCGGCCGGGAGACGGCACGACGAGGAGAGCGGACACCCAAGCAGTTGTCAACTCCTGATGTGCCGACCTTGCAAGACCTCTAGCCACTGGCCGTCTCCACCGTGCCCCGAACCTCACAGAACGTCCCGCCATCGTAGGCATGGAGATTGATTGTCATCACGACGGCTGGCAGCGAGTAGATGAACTGACCCTCAATTCGTTTAGGCCCGGTATTGACGAACGAGAACGATTGTTCACCGCTCCCATTGATATTCGCCCCGTTTGCGCGAGCGGCTTCCGCGTCGCCATAGAACCAGTTGAGCGTCGCCGCCGTGGAACCGAGGTTTTGGAAGTGCATCGCCACCAGCGCACCGTCATGGCAGACGGTCAACAGCTGCAATTGGTTACCGAGGTCCTCGGCAATGTTTTGTCCAGCCACCGGGGTCATCCTGATCACTTTGACCGGCGTCGTGCAGGTGACTTCCCCTTCTTCCCCGACTATCGCCATTGATTCAGGCGGAGGACAGGTCTGTTTGATCTTGCGCTGATACGCCGCTGGGGCGAGTCCCCCGAGTTTGTCGGCATTGCTCGCTTTCGTAGCTTCGTTTGCTTTTGTAGCTTCGTTTGCTTTCGTAGCCTGGTTCGCTTTCGTCGCTTCGTTTGCTTTCGCAGCTTTCGTCGCCGTGTCCGCGCTGCCTGCGTGGGCGACAGACGCTCCGCCGATATTGCTGTTGAAGACCTTCGTCGCGATCTTCTTCACCTGCTTCTTCTGCTTACCAGTGAGGCCACCCGCGGCGATCGCCGTTCCGCCGAGCGCCGCGATCAAGGCGACTATTGCGACTACCGTCGCTGGGGAGCGACGGGGGTTCAGCTTCTCCAGCATGGTCACTCCTCCGAGTCTCAGGGGTCTGGGCAACCGTATAGGGCCAGTCAAGGGAGAGGTCTGACAGGCGCACCCACCGGCGCATCAGTGGCGAACGGCGCAGGCCGATAGCCCTCAAACCGCTCTAACAAGCCACCTAGGCATAGCCCATCCGTTCCAGGACCGGGATCTCCCGGATCTGGGGCGGCTGGAGATGGTCCCAGAGGATCCCGCGCGGGCGGTCGTACTGGCTGTCGACCTCGATCACGGCCCGCGGGGTGGCGATCATGTCGACCGGCAGGTCGTGCGCGGTCATCATCAGATGCCGGCGGACGATCTGCATCGGGTGGACCGTGGTGGCGACGATCGTGTGGGCGTCGATCTTGCCGGCGTCGATCAGGATCCCGTACTCGAGGTCGGAGTAACCGCCGCCTTTCCCGACCCGGGCGCCGCTCAGGTTCACCCCGACCGAGCCGCAGAGGACGAAGTCGACCTCCGGCAGGTCGTCGAGGGCGACGACGCGCCCGTGCTTGAGGGCGCCCTTTATCGTCGCCGCCTCCTTCAGCGCGTCCTTCGAGAGCCGTTTCGGTTCGAGGACGCGGAACGGGTGCGGGTCGCGCAGCCTCGGCACGGCCATGATCACCGTCTTGCCTTCCTCCAGAGCCCGCCTGCGGGCGTGGGTCTGGGGGGAGTCGGGATTGGCCTTGATCGCATGGGCGCGCTTCCAGAGCCTGTGCCCGGCGAGCTTCTCGGCCGCCATCCTCGCTCCGGCGAAGTTCGGGATCCGGCCCTCGGCGCCGGGGAACCGGGACACGCCCTCGCGTTCCATCGCCTGCCAGATCTCCTTGCGGACCGAGTCCTTCGAGGGGGCCACCCGGCAAACATATCCGTCGGGAAACCCGGATCGCCGCACCCGGAATTGCAGGGATGCATCCCAATACGGCCGAAAGTAGGCCTGCCGGGCTGCCTAAACTCCTGTGGTCGGCGATTGGATGTCCAAGCCTGGAGTCGAGCAAGTTGGGACTTAAGACGAAAATCGGAATCGTCACCGGGGTCTTCGTCCTCGGCCTCTGCGCGATCGCCTATGCCTACGATCGCTCGCAGGAGGAGAAGATCGCTGACGGGGTGACGATCGGCGGCGTCGACGTCGGCGGCCTCAACGCCGAAGAAGCCGAAAGGAAGGTCCGCCGCCACCTGCTGGCACCGCTCAAGCACTCGCTCAAGGTCGGCTACGAAGGCAAGAGCTGGAAGCTGGAGGGCAGGAAGCTGAAGGTCCACGCCGACCTCGAAGCCTCGGTCCAGCAGGCCCTCGACGCAAGCCGCGAAGGCGGTCTCCCGGGGCGCGTGATCCGCTACATCACCGGTGGCGAAGTCGACAAGCACGTCTCGGCGGACGTGAGTTACTCGCAGCCGGCGGTCAACCGATTCGTACGCCACGTGGCGGGCGAAGTCGACCGGAAGCCCCAGGACGCCGGCGTCGAAGCGAGCGGCGAAAGCGTCAGCATCGAGCCGGCGGTCTACGGGCGAAAGCTGCGTGACGACCTCCTGACGAACCAGCTCGACGACGCGGTCCTGAACGCCAACGCCGACCACACGATCACTGCCCGGACCCACTCGGAGAAGCCGGACTTGGTCGGCGACGAAGTCGCCGCAAAGTACCCGAGCTACCTGACCCTCGATCGATCGACCTTCACCCTGCGGCTCTGGAAGCACCTGAAGCTGGCCAAGACCTACACCGTCGCGGTCGGGATGGAAGGGCTGGAAACGCCCGAAGGCCTCTACGCGATCCAGGAAAAGGAAGAAGAACCCGTCTGGCACGTGCCGGAATCGGCCTGGGCCGGGAGCCTCGCCGGCGAGGACATTCCGCCCGGCCCCGAAAACCCGATCAAGGCGCGCTGGCTGGGGATCTTCGAAGGCGCCGGGATCCACGGCACCGAAGAGACCTGGTCGCTCGGCCAGGCCGCCTCGCACGGCTGCGTGCGGATGTCGATCCCCGACGTGATCGAACTGTATCCCCAGGTCGAAGTCGGGACCCCGATCTACATCGGCTGACGCAGGCGCGCGCCGCGGCGCGGCGAACCTAGGTGGATGGACTGGGACGAGGCGCTGACCGGCTTCGATCGCGATGCGCGCGGGCGCAGCGTCGCCGAGCGGACCCGTCGCGCCTACGGCGTCGACCTCGGTCAGTTCGCCGAGTGGGCGCGGAAGAGGGGACTCGAGCCCGCCGCCGTCCGCCACCGCGATGTCCGCCACTACGCGGCCGGGCTCTCGCAGGCCGGCTCGGCGCCGGCGACGGTGGCCCGCAAGCTCGCCGCGATCCGCGGCCTCTTCGATTTCCTCGTCCGCACCGAGCGGATCGGGCAGAACCCGGCCGACCTCGTCTCGAGCCCGAAGCGCGACCAGAAGCTGCCGCGGGTGATGACCGGCGAGCAGGTGAGGACCCTGCTCGAGCGGATCCCGGCGGCGACACCGCTCGAGCTCCGCGACCGGGCGATGCTCGAGGTCGCCTACTCGTGCGGCCTGCGCTGCGAGGAGATCGTCACCCTCGATCTCGGCGCCTTCGACTACGAGACCGAGCAGCTGCGGGTGCTCGGCAAGGGGTCGAAGGAGCGCCTGCTGCCGGTCGGAGAGCCCGCGCAGCGGGCCCTCAACAGCTATCTCGACCGGGGCCGCGGAGCGCTGGCCGCCGACGGCCGCGAGCGCGCCCTCTTCCTCTCCAAGAGCGGCCGCCGCCTCTCCAATTCCGACGTCACCCGCAGGCTCGGACTCTGGGTCCGGGAGGCCGCCCTGGCCGGCGGCGTCTCGCCGCATTCCCTCCGCCACAGCTTCGCGACGCACCTGCTCGAAGGCGGCGCCGACCTGCGCACGATCCAGGAGCTGCTGGGCCATTCGTCGATCTCGACGACGCAGATTTACACCCGCGTCGACGCCGCTCGGCTGCGGGATGCTTACCTTGCAACCCATCCCCGCGCTTAGCCTGCCTTGCTATCGCCCGTAGAATTGCGTGGGAAGGCCATGAGCGCGGAGCGAGCCATATGAGGCATCTCTGGTTTTTCGCGCAGCGAGCAACGCGCGAGGTTTTGTGATGGAAACGGGCGTTAAAGAGGTGGAGCTGCGCGACCTGTGGCGCCGCTACAAGGAGGAGAACGACCAGGCCGCGCGGGAGCGCCTCGTGGTCGCCTACTCGCCGATGGTCAAATTCGTCGCCGGCCGGCTCGGGGCCGGCCTCCCCTCGCACGTCGATGACGCCGACCTGATCTCCTACGGCCTGCTCGGCCTGATCGGGGCGATCGAGCGCTTCGAGCCGGAGCGGGGGATCAAGTTCGAGACCTTCGCGATGACTCGGATCCGCGGCGCGATCATCGACGAGTTGCGCTCGCTCGACTGGGTGCCGCGCTCGGTCCGCGCGCGCGCCCGCGAAATCGAGGCTGCCCAGAACAAGCTCGAGCACGAGCTGCAGCGCGCCCCGTCCGAGGCCGAGCTCGCCGGGGAGCTTGGGATCAGCGAGGAGATGCTGCAGAGCTCGCTGCTGGAAATCGCGAACTCCTCGGTCTACGCGCTCGACGAGCTCTGGAGCGTCTCCGATGCCTCCGGGGACCAGGTCTCGCTGCTCGACACGATCTCCGACCCGCGCGCCGACGACCCCCAGGAGTCGCTCGCCAGCAACGAGATCAAGGACCGGCTGACCGAGGCGGTCGCATCGCTTCCCGAGCGCGAGCAGCTGGTCGTCGCCCTCTACTACTACGAGGGCCTGACCCTGCGCGAGATCGGCGAGGTCCTGGGCGTCACCGAGTCGCGGGTCTCGCAGCTGCACACCAAGGCTGTGATGCGGTTGAAGTCGGCTCTGCAGCCGGTGTAGGTTCCACCTATGAGTGTGGAGCGAGCAAGCGTGCATTTCTGGCTCTGCGCGCCGCGAGAGAAGCACGAAATGGTCTGATGCCACATAAGGCCGCAGACCGGATTCGCAATGTCGCCCTGATCGGGCACCGGGGCAGCGGCAAGACGAGCCTGCACGAGGCGATGCTGTTCGAGGCGGGCGTCGCGAACCGGCTCGGCACCGTCGCCGATGGCACGACGGTCGCCGACCACGAGCCCGACGAGCAGGAGCGCCAGATGTCGATCGACGCCTCGGTCGCGACCTTCGAGCACGAAGGGCGCAAGATCAACCTGATCGACACGCCTGGCGAGCCGAGCTTCGTCGCCGACGCGGTCGCGGCGCTGCGCGTCGCCGACGCCGCGGTCGTCGTCGTCAACGCGACGATGGGCGTCGAGGTCCACACCGAGCGCCTCTGGCGCCGCGCCGACGCCGAGGGCCTCGCCCGCCTCGTCTTCATCAACATGCTCGACCGCGAGCGCGCCGACTTCTTCGCCGCGCTCGAGTCGCTGAAGCGCTCCTTCGGCGCCCACGTCGTCGCCACTGAGATCCCGATCGGCACCGAACACGACGTCTGCGGCGTTATCGACCTGATCGACATGAGGGCCTTCGTCAGCGAGGGGGCCGGTCGCGGCAACGCCTCCGAGGCCGAGATCCCGGAGGACCTCAGAGCTCAGGCCGAGGAATACCGCGAGAAGCTGATGGACGAGGTCGCCGAGAACTCCGACGAGTTGATGGAGCGCTACCTCGACGGCGAGGAGATCGACCACGAGGAGATCGTCGGCGTCCTCAAGCAGGGCGTCACCGACGGCCGCATCTTCCCGGTCACCTGCGGTGTCGCCACCCGCAACCTCGGCACCGGCCGGCTGCTCAGCGCCCTGGTCGAGGACCTGCCCTCGCCGGCGATGCGCGGCGCGGTCGCCGCTATCGGCGCCGACGGCGAGGAGATCGAGATCGAGCCCGACGAGGACGGCCCGTTGGTCGCCTACGTGTTCAAGACCCTCGCCGACCCCTACACCGGCCGGATCAACCTCTTCCGCGTCTACCGCGGGACCCTCACCTCCGACTCGCAGATCGTCAACTCGACCCGCCACGGGAAGGAGCGGGTCGGCCAGCTCGGGCAGCCGCTCGGCAAGGACCTGACCCCGGTCTCGGAGCTCGGCGCCGGCGACATCGGCGCCGTCGCGAAATTGAAGGAGACGCAGGCGGGCGACGTCCTCACCGCGAACCAGGAGGAGATCTCCTTCCCGCCGCTCGAGCTGCCGGCACCGGTGATGGCGTTCGCCTACGAGCCGAAGTCGAAGGGCGACGAGGAGAAGGCGGCGGCCGCGGTACGGCGGCTGAGCGAGGAGGACCCGACCCTCGACGTCCATCGCGACGCCCAGACCGGCGAGCAGATCGTCGCCGGCCTGACGCAGGTCCACGTCGAGGTCCTGGTCGAGCGTATGAAGCGGCGCTTCGGGGCCGAGATCGAACTTCACCCGCCGCGCGTCCCTTACCAGGAGACGATCCGCAAGCCGGCCGAGGCCCACGCCCGCTACAAGAAGCAATCCGGCGGCCGCGGCCAGTTCGCCGACTGCAAGATCGAGGTCGAGCCCGCCGAGGACGGCGTCGGGCTCGATTTCGTCAACCGGATCAAGGGCGCCTCGATCCCGGGCAGCTTCATCCCCGCGGTCGAGAAGGGGGTGGTCGAGGCGATGGAACACGGGACAGTCGCCGGCTACCCGGTCAAGGGCGTCCGGGTCAGGCTCGTCGACGGCAAACACCACGACGTCGACTCCTCCGAGATGGCGTTCAAGATCGCCGGCTCGATGGCGTTCAGGGAGGCGATGGAGGAAGCGTCGCCGGTCCTGCTCGAGCCGATCGTCAGGCTCACCGTGAGCTGCCCCGAGGACGTCGTCGGCGACGTCATCGGCGACCTCAACTCGCGCCGCGGCCACCCACTGGGAATGGAGCCCTCCGGCGCGATGACCGAGGTCAAGGCCGAGGTGCCGATGGCCGAGGTCCTCGATTACGCGCCGGACCTGCGCTCGATCAGCGGCGGCCGCGCCGACTTCACGATGGACTTCGAGCGCTACGACGAGGTTCCCGCGCATCTTGCGGACAGGGTCGTTGCAGCAAGTCGTGAAAGCGCCGGCGCCGCGGCCTAGGGCCGGGGTACCGCTGCTAGCTTTGGCATGTGAGCGCGGAGCGAGCAAGCGTCGAAATCTGGCTCATCGCGCAGCGAGCGAAGCGCGAGGGTTGGATTCCGTGAGCGGAGACGAGGTTTGCGCCGTTTGCCGGCGCACGATTCTGGCCGGCGAGCGCACCCGGACATTCATGAGCCCGAAGGAGGGCCCGAAGCTCGTCTGCGACCTCTGCCGCGAGCGCGCCCGCCGGCTCGGCTGGGTCGACCCGGCGGCGCCCGGGGCCAACGTCGGCCGCCGGCCCGCGCCTGAGGTTTCCGAGTCGCCCGCCAACCGCCTCGAGCGCGCCGCCCTCCGCTTCAACGGCAGCGAGGCCGCGCACACGGTCGGCGGCCTGATGCGAACCCTCGGCCGACCGTCGGTGTCGGTCGGGTCCGCCGCAGGCTCGCCGAGCGAGGTGCGGATCACCTTCGCCTGGGACCTCTGCTGGTACCAGTGGGGGGTCGACCTCGGCGACGACCTCCGGCCCGTGTTCCAGATCGACCGCGGGACCGAGATCGAACAGCTCGACGGCTCCGCCTGCCAGTGGAACGCGTCCGCGGGCGAGGGGGGGCGGATCGCCCTCGGGGCTCCGGCGCGCGAGCCGGTCGGCTGAGCCTTGGCGAAGATGGTGGTCAACGTCGACGGCGGCGCCAGGGGCAATCCCGGGCCCGCGGCCGTCGGGGTGGTCGTCCAGGACGCTGACGGCGAGGTGCTGGAGGAGGTCGGCGAGCGGATCGGCAGCGCCACCAACAACGTCGCCGAGTACCGGGCGGTGCTGCTCGGGATCGAGCGCGCCCGGGCGTTCGGCGCGAGCGAGCTCGAGCTGATCGGGGACTCGGAGCTGATCGTCCGCCAGGTGAAGGGCGAGTACAAGGTCAAGGACGCGGCCCTGCGCGAGCTCCACGCCGAGGTGAGCCGGGCGCTCGCCCCGCTCGACAGCTGGTCGATCCGCCACGTCCGCCGTGAGAGCAACGCCGAGGCCGACCGGCTCGTCAACGAGGCGCTCGATGGCCACTGAGAACGTCCAGCCGATCGACCCGGGCGTCGACATCGGCCACATCCACCTCAAAGTCGCCGATATCGACCGCGCCCTCGATTTCTACTGCCGCGTCCTCGGGTTCGAGCTCCAGCAGCGCCTCGGCGACGATGCCGCCTTCATCTCCGCCGGCGGCTACCACCACCACATCGGCCTCAACACCTGGCATTCTCGCGGCGGCTCGCCGCCGCCGCCCGGCAGCACCGGCCTCTTCCACGCCGCGATCCGCTACCCGACCCGCCGCGCCCTCGCCGACGCCCTCCGCCGACTCTCCGAGGCGGGGATCCGGATCGGCGGCGCCTCCGACCACGGCGTCAGCGAGGCCATCTACCTCAACGACCCCGATGGCAACGGCCTCGAGCTCTACTGGGACCGGCCGCGCGAGGGGTGGCGAAAGGAGGACGGCGAGCTCGTCATGTACACCGCTCCCCTCGACCTACGTGACCTGCTCTCGGAGCTGGACTAGCGGTCGAGGTTAGAACCGGATACCGGCCCTAACCTCGACCGCACTGCTTCGCCACGGTCCTACGGCCCGCTGAAACCGATCGCGAAGCAGGGTCCGCCGCCGCAGTTGTCGCTTTCCTGGATCGCTCCGTCGAAGAAGTCCGAGACGAGCTGCTGCTCGGCCGGCGTCGACCGCGGCGCGCCGTGGGGGTCGGCGCCGCTGCGGTTGGGGACGTTTTGGTAGGGAGGCGGGTCAGTCCCGACCACCGTTCCGGCCGGTTCTTCGCGGGTCGGCCCGGTGTCCCAGTAGTAGGCGGCCGAGCCGGTGAACGGGTAGCTGCTGATCGCCGGCACCCGCCAGAGCACGTTGGTGCTGGGCCACCGGCCCGGGAACAGGACGGGCCGGTGGGCGCGGGCGCCGATCGTCCGGGCCTCGACGTCGGCCTGGTAGTCGGTCACCTGGTGATCGCCGAAGGCGATGTCCATCAGCACCTGGTGGGCCGGCGTGTCGGGCAGCGGGTTCGTCGTCATCCGGTACGCGTAGCCGTTCGGGTCGGCGCGGTCCCACAGCATCTGGATCAGGTCCAGCGCCAGAGGCCTCGAGAGTTCATTTGGGTAGGAGGGGTAGAGCACGGCCGCGAATGGGTCGAAGTCGACCGAGCGCGGCAGCAGGACCGAGTAGTTCATCGCCGGGACGCCGAGCGACGCCCGGGTGAAGTCGGGAGCGACCGCGGTCAGGGCGCCGCCCATGATCCCCCCTTGGCTGTTGCCGTTGTAGAAGAGATGGCCGGTGTTGAGCACGGAGCCGGTATCGAGCGTCCCGTCCTGGTGGAAGGCGGGGTCGCCCGTGAATCCGTTCGGGCTGATCATCGCCCGACCCAGGTACATCTCGTCGAGCAGCCCCTGCTGGAGGCGATCGGGAAGCGCCGGGAAGCGCGAGAGCTCCTGCAGGGCCCCGACCGCGACCGGAAGGTCGGATTGCGACATCCCGATCTCATCGGTCGCGCAGAACACGATCCCGTGTTCCTGGGCGAGCTGGCGCTGCGGGCTCGAGGCGACCTCGCTCGCAGTGCCGAACAGGCCGTGGCCGTAGAGGGAAGGCCGGCCGGCTCCGGCAGGCCCGGTCGCGACCGAGGCCGGGATGATGCAGTCGAAATTGGCCGGCCAGGATCCGTTCTGGATCGGGTTTCCGTTCGAGTCGAGCTGCATCGTCCCGCCGGGACCGCAGTTCGGGAACAGGTAGCAGGGGACCGTGACGGTGCCTTTGACCCGGCGCGCGATCTGGCCCGGGTTCGGTTCGTTTTCGATGCTGGTCACCGTGAACGGAGGCGCATTGCCCTGCGGAATCAGGTCGGAGAGGTCCGTGTCGCCGAGCTGGGCGAAGGCGTCGTTGCGCATCGAGAGCTCGCGACCGGCGTTGTTCTGGTCGCTCGCGACCGTGAAGTCCCAGGCCAGGTAGAGGTCCTTGCGGCCGATCCCGGCCTTCTGCAGGGTCTTGAAGATGCCCTTGAAGTGCTTGCGGCGGGCGTTGATCTCGTCCTGCATGGAGGGGACGTTGTCGCGGTAGTAGCGGAACGCGGCCGGCGCTTCGATTTCTTCGCCGGCGGCGTTCTGGAGATCGCGCAGGGCGACGATGTAGCGGTGGCCGGAGGCGAAGTTGACCGCCGGATGGATCTCGAGAGCCGCGTTGGCGGGGTTCGGAGCATTGGAGTCGATCTCGACCCAGATCGGCCAGCGCTTGCCGGTGGTCGCGTCGATGACGACGACCGGAGCGCTCTGGCGCCGGTACTGGCGGAGGTGGTTGATCGGCACCGCGCCGGTCGCGTGGACGTCGGCGACGGTGTCGATTCCCGGCACCTTGAGCAGGATCGTCGCGCCGGGGCTGAAGCCGTCGGAGGCGTTGTAGGGAGTGGAGTCGATGTGGACGCCGAAGGCGTTCGCCGGCATGCCCTCGGTGTTGAGGTCGACCCGGCGCCCGGTCGGGCTGGTGCCGTCGGGCCTCGTGTAGTAGTCGTCGGGGAATGGGAGGAGGCAGAGCGCGTTGCCCGGTTCGGCGATGAAGTCGCAGTTCGCGGCGTTCGACATGTCGATCGGCGGCAGGCTTCCTTTCCCTTTGCCGTGGCCGTTCCCGTTGTTCGAATGGGGCGCGGCAAATGCAAGCCCAGCCATCCCCAACACCATGACCGCTGCCGCGAGCGCGGCACTCAACCAAGTTCTCATCGGCTTCCCTCCAAGATCGCCTTCTCCGGCGATACCCCGAGACTCTTGATCCAAACCGGGATCGCCCTCCCGCTAGGCTGGCCTGGAGATGGATGTCGCGATAGCAGGCGGACACGGAAAGATCGGCCTTCAGCTGGGGGCGTTGCTCGCCGAGAGGGGCGACCACGTGCGCGGCCTGATCCGCAGCCCCGCCCAGGCCGAGGATCTGCGGGCCGCGGGGGTCGACCCGGTTGTCTGCGACCTCGAGGGGGACGACGACGTGGCGACGGCGGTGAAGGGAGCGGACGCGGTCGTGTTCGCGGCCGGCGCCGGTCCAGGCAGCGGCGCCGACCGCAAGCGGACGATGGACCTGGAGGGCGCCGTCAAGCTGATCGAGGCGGCTCGGGCCGACGGCATCGACCGCTACCTGATGGTCAGCTCGATGGGCGCCGCCGACCCGCCGGCCGAGGGCGGCGATGTCTTCGGCGAGTATCTGCGGGCGAAGGCCGCGGCCGACCACGCCCTGCAGGCAAGCGGCCTCGCCTACACGATCGTCCGGCCCGGAAGCCTCACCGACGACCCCCCGACGGGACTGGTGAGGGTCGGCGATCGGCTCGGCCGGGGCGAGGTCCCTCGCGGCGACGTCGCCGCCACCCTGGCGGACTCGCTGTCAGTCGAGAAGACGGTCGGCAAGACCTTCGAACTGCGCGCCGGCGACACGCCGATCGGCGATGCCCTTGCCGGCCTCTAGTCGCGGATTCCCCTGGCTCCGCTGGACCCTGATCGGCTGCGCGGGCTGGATCGTCCTGATGATCGCCATCGGCACGCCTGTCGGCATAATCGCGACGCCTGCGGCGGGCCCGATCCTGGGCTGGCTGGTGGGAGGCATCGTCTTCCTCATCACCGGCGCCGCCGGCCGTCGCTAGGCCCGGGCGCGGGTCGGTCACACCTGTGGTCGTCAGGCTCGTCCGCGCAATCGCGTTCTCAGCCGCAGTGCCGGCTCGAACGGCCGGCGCATACGCCACCAGGTCCCCGACGTGATGGCCTCCAATTCGCCGGCCAGGCGGGCGCGCTCGGCGCTGACCTCGGCAAGCTCGCGCTCCCGCACCGCCTCCCGCTCCTTCGCCTCGGCGAGCGCAGCGCCATCGGCGTGGGCGCTGGCGGAGCAGACGAACGCCATCTCCCCCCTTAGCCGCGCGAGCTGCGTCGGGTCCCGCAGGCGGGCCAGGAACTCGGCGTTCTGAGCCACACGGTCGCGCCAGCTCTGCTCTCGCCTCCAGGCACTGAAGAAGAGCACCGTGGGCGATGCGACCATCTCGCTGTGGGCCCCGCTGCGGACCATCCGGCGCCAGAGATCCCAGTCGCCGGCCCGCTCGAGGTCGGTCGGCCAGCCGCCCGCCGCGAGCGCCGCGCGGGCCTGATGGCTGACTGCGCTTGAGGGGGTGCGGTTTTCGGCGCCGAGGAACCTGTCGCGATAGGTCGGTGCCCGCCAGTGAACTCCAAATGGCTCGAGCGTCCCATCCTCGCGCACCAGGCAGGCCATTGAATTCACAATTTCGGCGACGCCGGCGTCGAACATCTCGCCCGCCCGCTCGAGATGGTCGGGTAGCCAGAGGTCGTCGTCTGCCAGCCACGCGACGACGCCCCCATCCGCTCGCTCGAGCACCTCGTTGCGGTGGGCATAGCCGCAGCCGAACCCCTTCGGTCGGTCGAGGACCTCAATACGATCGTCCCCGAGCGCGCGAACAGCGTCCTGGGTGCCGTCCGTGCAACCGTCGGCCACGACAAAGACCCGCGTCGGCGGGCGCGTCTGCTCGAGCGAGCTGGCCAGCGCCAGGAGCACCGTCTCGCGGCGGTTGTGGGTGGGAATGCCGACCGTGAACTCCACCGACACGCGGACTTCATACCATGGCGACGGTGCGCGCAGACCCGGACTCGCAGCATGCGCAGGCTCCAGAGCAGGACCGGGAGGTCCTTCCCGGCGGTGTGCGCGACGTCCCCACTGTCGCGGTGGGGGGGAGGCGGCGCCCTCAGCTCGAGGGCGTGGTCGTGGCCCCCGCGGTCGTGCAGGCCGACCACCGTGGGACGCTGATGGAGGTGGTCAACTTCGACGATCCGTTCTGGGAGGAGCCGGTCGTCTACGCCTATGGGTTCACCGTCGCGCCGGGGCGGATCAAGGGCTGGGGGATGCACAAGCGCCAGACCGACCGCTATGCCGCGCTGGCCGGCCGGCTGAGGGTCGTGCTCTACGACGGCCGCCCCGACTCCTCGACCTTCGAGCGCTTTGCCGAATTCTCCTTCGCCGATGAGGCGCCGGGTTTCCTGCGCATCCCCCCCGGCGTCTGGCATGCCGACCAGAACGTCGGCGAGGTTCCCTGCCGGGTACTCAACTTCCCGACCCGCCCCTATGACCGCGACGCCCCCGACAAGTACCGCGTCGATCCGGCCTCTGGCGAGATCCCCTTCGACTTCACCCTGCGCGACGGTTAGGCCCGAAAGCAGGGGGCGCGGCATCAGACACGAAGTTGTCTGAGATCGCAATCCACGGAGGCGCTTCCCCGGATGAACCAAGGTACGAAGCTGCGCGAAAAGCTTTCATACTCGAACGTCGTTTCCACATTCTGTCTGTTCCTGATTCTGGGTGGCGGTGCCGCCTATGCCGCCGCCCACCTTCCCAAGAACTCGGTCGGGGCGAAGCAGTTGAAGAAGAACGCGGTGACGCCGCCGAAGGTCGCAGCTTCGACCATCAAGCTATTCAGCGGTCAGAAGGGCGATCAAGGGATCCAGGGAATCCCAGGCCCACCCGGGCCGACTGCGGGGGTCGCGGGCGGCTTCAATGACCCGCCCGCGACATTCGACTTCGCCGCCGCCCCTTCGCAAACGATCAGTTTTCCGTCCGCGGGCAAGCTGTTCGCGATGGGCAGCATCCAAAGCCAGGTCAACTGCACTTCCTCGGGGACCCAGTGCACACTCGAACTCGGCCTCTACGTCGATGGTCATCCCGTTGCGGGGACACTGCGAGAAGAGTCCGCTCCCGCCACCGCCACCTCGGCGATCCGGGACATCGACATGTTCGGCGTGACCGGCACCCTCCCCGCGGGCCCTCACACGATCACAATCGGAATTCATAAAGCCTCGGCCGGCGGGGTGGACAGTGAGTGGAACGACAGCCTCGGAGGGTTTCTCCTCGGCTGATGGGGCCAGGGGGCAGTTACTGCCCAACTGCTGTACGCGTAAGCGACGAAGCGGCTGCTACGCTCTGAGCGTTCCAAAGACGTTGAAGGTCAGAAGACTGGAGTTCGAGGACGGGGACCGCTAGCTGCGGTCCCATTCGCTTTCTAGGGGCGGGAATCGACAGGGAACGGCACCTCGAAGCTGGAAACCCCCTTCGCGCGGCTGTAGCTCAGCTGGCTAGAGCGTCTGCTTGCCATGCGTTTTGCAGGGAGCCGGCGGTTAGTGCGCTGTACGGCTTTCTGGAGCGGCTTCCGAGACGCAGACTTCCGTCTGGGTCTAATCGGATACGGCGCGATTAGACGGGATTTGGGCAGGGAAATCGGTTCCCTGCCCATTGCGTTCGGCCTATTGGGTGTGCGGCTGTGATGACGACCGCCTAAGGGCGTTCGAGCGAGTCGAGTCGTCTTGCGCCCGACAGCGTGCCGGTCGCCTGAGCGCGGATGATCGCGTCGAGTTGGATGGCGAAGAGAAACACGATCGTCGAGGTATAGACGTAGGCCATTGCGACAATCGCCGAGGCCAGGCTTCCGAACACCGAGTTATACGAGGCGATTGAGGTCAGATAGAAATAGAACGCAACGGAGACGACCGCCCATGAGGCGATCACCATCCCTGCGCCGAGACTGACCCACGGCAGCGGCTGGGGTATCGCTGGAGCGTGCCGGAGTAGCAGGCCAACAGCGAGCAAGAGAAAAGCGGCGGCCAGCGCCCAGCGCGCGATAAACGCGAAAACGTTCCAGGCGGCACCTGGAAGCGGCAACGAGAAGAACGGCGCGAGCTGCAGGCACACCGTGGCCACGATGAAGCAGCCTCCCACCGCGATCGCAAGCGCGAATGAGATCAAGTACCGCCTCACAAACGGTCGCTCAGACGGTGCTCCATAGATTCGATCCAGCACACCCATCACCGCGCGCATGGCGCCCGACGCCTGCCACAGCGCCAGTCCTCCGCCGAGCGTCGCCCACAATAGTTGCTCTCCGCCAAAAGCTTTGTTGACGCCGTCTGAGATCACCGAGAACAGTTCGGGCGAGACATTCGCCTGGACCTGGGGCGCGATGTGGTCTCGCCAGACACTGTCCAGATTAAGGAGCCCGGCGACAGCGATCACGAACAGGAGGAACGGAATGATCGCGGTGAGGATCTGAAACGAGATCGCGCTTGCGTACGTCAGAAGGTCGTACTTCTTAAAGCCGTCGAGCAACGCCCGGCTGAGCTCGCGCGCCCGTGCCCCGAGTTGCATGCCGCCGCCGAACATTCGAGCCGCACCGCTGGCTGGCGGCTGCGCTGAAGCGACCCTCCGCGACTTCGCCATCCCCCAACGCTACTCCGGCGCGCGTTGGCGGGATCCTTGCGACGGACCTTGGCTGATTTTGGCTTGCTAGAGCCCCCAACGACAGAAAAGGCTGGGTCTGCCTCGCACCTGAGAATGCCTCTAGGCCCTCAGGTCCTCAGCTTGGAGAGCCTGAGCGCCGCAATCGGCAGGTTTGAAGACTTTCTCGACGTACAGGACGGGACACATGACGGCAGCCCCCAGTCAGACCAACGAACACGTGAGGCGTTCGAGCGCTACATGGAGAACGTCGGCCTGACGAAAGCGGCCAGGCGTGGGCTGAGGGACTGGAACGAGGACCCGGCAAATGCGGAGGCCGCGATCCTGACTGCCGCTGTGATCCTCGAAGCACGCGAACTTGAGGAAGAAAGAAGCGATGGCTAAGTCAGCCGCAGGGAAGCGCTACGGCACCGAGGATGCTCAGCGCGGGCTCGTAGCAGACGCTTGCTCGGGCTCCACGGTTCGACTCGTTCCAAGCTCCACGGTTGCCGCTGCTGATGCCGATGCACTCGGGCCTCCTCCGCCGCCGGCTCGGGCCTCCGATAGTCGGAGCCCATCCAGTTGCAGGTTGAGCAGACGGCGACCCATCCTTGGCTTTGATGCTCGGCCCTCGCGCTGTGTGCATCGGCCCGGAGCGTAGCGCTGGGGTGACCTACAGAACTCCGCCGGGGATCAGGAGATACCTGGTGCCCTGGACATCATCAGACAAGCCGGCGGTGACCTCGCCTGTGGGGATGAACTCCGTGCCCTGTTGGCCAAACTCGAGCAGCCTCTCGCTGCAACCTTCCGAGGCGGCCCACGTTCTGATAGCAGCGCGATCCCCCTCAGGGATTTCCTCGACGTTCACGATCCGAGCGTCGCGCGGGACGAACGCTGGAAAATCCGCAGGCGGCTTGACGGCCAGCGCCCCGAGAAGCTCGCGCATTTCGCCGGCATCCATTGATCACAGCATTGCAGGGCGGCTCGGCTCCCGCTGGCTCGTCCTCCTCCAGGCTGACCGCGTAAATCGCCATGTTCTACTCGGGAAGAAGACGGACGCAAGAGACTTGCGTTCAACTCGCGTTGACAGGATCGGGGATGTGCCCTTCTCCTTCCCGCTGCCCCATGATCAACTCGATAGCAAAGAGACTAAAGAGCTCATTGGGTTGCAAGCGTTTCCTGCCGAAAAGCGGGAGTTCAAGCTCATCTATGCGGATCAGTCATACGTGATGTCAAGGCCGGTTGAAAACTCACCCCCCTGCGCCGGTCGAAAACTGACCCCCCTCCAAGGTCGATAGCCCGCCTGCGAAGCGGAGCCCGTAGGGCGAAGCGAAGCAGGCGGGGCGATCAGTCGTGCGGCGGCGGAGAGCCCAGGTCCTTGTCGCGCAGGCGGAAGGAGTCGCCCTTCAGCGCCAGGATCTCGGCGTGGTGGACGAGACGGTCGATCATCGCCGCGGCCGTCACCTCGTCTCCGAAGATCTCTCCCCAGGCCGAGAAGGGCTTGTTCGAGGTGACGATCAGCGAGGCTCGCTCATAGCGCGCTGAGATGAGGCTGAACATCAGGTTCGCTGCCTCGGGATCGAAGGGGATGTAGCCGACCTCGTCGACGACGATCAGCGGCACGAATCCCAGGCGGCGCAGCTCGGGCTCGAGGTTGCCGGCCCGCTTTGCCTCGCCAAGGCGGGCCACCCACTCGGTCGCGGTGGCGAAGGCGACTCGCTGCCCGGCGAGGCAGGCTCGGATCCCGAGCGCGATCGCCAGGTGGGTCTTGCCGGTCCCCGGTGGGCCCAGCATCACCACGTTCTCGCGGCCATGGAGAAAGTCGAGTTGCCCCAGGTGCTCGATGACTTGGCGCTTGACCGAGCGCTGGAAGGTGAAGTCGAACTCCTCAAGGGTCTTTCGGGCCGGGAAGCGGGCGGCCTTGATCCGGTTCTCCCCGCCGTGGGACTCGCGCGAGGCGACCTCGGTGGAGAGGACCGCCTCCAAGAAGCGCTCGTGTGACCACTCCTCCTCTCTAGCGCGCTCGGTCAGCTTGGGTAGGGCCCGGGCCGCCGCCGGCGCCTTCAGCGCCCGGAACAGGTGGGAGAGCTCTGATGCCTTGCTCATGCCGGGATCAGGGCGTCGTAGCGGGCCAGGGGGCGGACCTCGACCTCGGGCTCTTTGGGCGCCCGGCGCTCGCCACGCAGCTCTTCGAGTGCCCGCTGGTGGGCGGGGTCGGTGAAGGTGAGGTGCTTGGCGAAGGAGCGGCGGTGGCTCGCCGCGGGCTCGCCGCTGTCGAGCGCGACGGCGCCGACCTCGGCCTGGGAGATACGGACCTCGACCCGGCGCCCGGCAAGGCGAGGATCGAGCGAGTAGTCGTTGGTGTCCCACCTCAGGTAGGGCTGGGCGGGGACCCGGATCACGAAGCGGCGGTCGAGATCGGGCATCTGATCGGGCAGCGCCCGCATCAGCTCGCGCTCGGCAGCGAGGCGCTCGGCGGGCACCGCGCGAAGCGTCCGGTGGGTGCGGGCGTTGGCGCGGTCTGCAAACCAGCCGTCGAGCTGGTGCTGGTAGTCGAGCGGGCCCGCGAAGCTGCGGGCGGGCTCGAAGCTGCGCTCGATGAAGTCGTGAAGGCGCTCGAGCATGCCCTTGGCCTGGCAGTCGCCCGCATCGAGGATCACCCAGCCGAGCCCGAGCTCGCCGCAGAAGGCGGCGAAGGCGTCGGTGGGCTGACCGCCGCCGCGGTGGATCGCCCCCTCGCGATCCCAGACCACCTTCTCAGGCAGCGCCCCGAGCTCTCCGAGGCAGCGGCTCATGCCCCAGAGGATGTCGGGGGCCTCCTTGGAGAAGATCAGGCTCCCTGCGCCGGCGCGAGAGTAGCCCGAGCAGCAGGTGAGGACCCAGCCACGGCGCAGCTGGCCGTGGCCAACCGGGATCGGCTGGCTCGGCTCCCAGAGATCGAACTGGACCAGCTGGCCGGGCTCATATTGGGTGCGCTGGAAGGTGCGCGGCGGGTTGAAGACCGGGCGCAGCTCGCGCACGTAGTCATCGCAGATCGTCTTGGCGCCTCGGTAGCCGGCCTCGGTGATCCGCTCGCGGATCACCTGCGAGGGGATCGCTCCATCGGCCTTCAGCAAGGCGTGGATCTGCTCCTTGAACGCCTCGAGCTTCGAGGGCCGCGGCGCTCTCGGCCCGTAGCGCGGCGGCTGGGGGGAGCGCAGCGCAGCGCGGATCGTGTTTCGCGAGTGCCCGGTCCGCCTCGCGATCTCCTTGATCGACAGCCCCTGCACCTGCTTCATCGCCCTGATCTCGGCCCACTCCTGCACCTGAACCACCCTCTTCCTCCTGACCTCGATCGCTTGACCGAGCCAGGCTCGAAGTCCCCCCGGACGCTCTCGTCGCCGTCGGAGGGGTCAGTTTTCGTCCGGCGAGAGGGGGTCAGTATTCAGGCGGCGCCGACAACGTGACGGCTTACCCGACGATCAGCTGTACCCAAACGGCTTGTTCTGCTCAGTAGCCATGTCGCACTGGGGTCGTTCTGGACAGACAACCGGGCGGTCTATGGATCCAGCCCCAATGGGCAGGATTGGGCAGGAAGCCACGTCGGCGTTGCAGTATCAGAGGTGGAGCCGAGACTGGCCGAGGCAGGATTCTAAGCAGGAAAGCTAGAATCCCCCTCCGCGCGGCTGTAGCTCAGCTGGCTAGAGCGTCTGCTTGCCATGCAGAAGGTCGTGGGTTCGAATCCCATCAGCCGCTTTTTCGCGAATCACTGTCCTCTGCGCTCAGGGCCTCCGCCACCGCGGCCAGGCGGTCGTCCCCCCAAAAGAGCTCCTCGCCGACAAGCACGGTGGGGACGCCGAACACCCCGGCGCGGATCGCCTTCTCCGTCTCCTGCTTCAACTTCTCCTTGACCGCCGGCCGACGAGCCTCAGCGAGGACATGGTCCGGATCGAGGCCAACGGTCTCCGCGACGGCCCGGAGGTCGGCCTCCGCGCCGAGGCCGCTTCCGTCTAGGAAGTTGCGCTCGAAGGCTGCGCGACTGAACTCGCGCAGACAGCCGGTGCGGGCGGCGACGTAGGCGGCGCGGAGGGCAGGCAGCGAATAGCTGTCGAGAGGCCACCCCGATGGCCAGCGCAGCGGTGGCAATCCGTATTCGTCGGCGCGTTTCTCGCATTCGCGCTTGCCCCGCTCCTTGCTCTCCTCGCACATCGACCAAGGGATGCGTTCGTGGGCGTTGATGACGAAGGCCATCGAGATCGGCACCCAGCGCGGCATTCGCGGCAGCACGGCGTCGACCCGGGTCGCTGCGAGGAAGGCGAAGGGTGAGCTGAAATCGAAGTAAAAGATCGGCTCCACCCCTGCATGGGCGCTGTCTATACCGGCTTCGCTCATCCTCGCGAGTGTACGGCCGAAAAGCGTCCAAATCGACGGGCCACGTGATCGCGGCGGCCTGTCCGCCCATCGCAATCCCTGCAAATGGAGGTATTCACGCTGCCAGCCGTCCTCGGAGAAGGCGAATTGCCATGCAGAAGGTCGTGGGTTCGAATCCCATCAGCCGCTTTCCGAAAGCCCCGCTCCGTCGGGGCTTTCATTGCGATTTGCCTTCAGCGTCACCGCTTTCGGATCGATTCCGTCCGTCTGCGTCCGATTGGGCCCCACAAACACTGCCGAGGAAGGGCGCGCTGGCAACTGAGTCGTCGGCAAGGTTCCGGCAATGGAGCAGGGCTCAGTCCCTCGACCTTGCTGCGGATGAACCTCGTACAGGCTCGGGCCGTATCACGTGCATCTCGGCCTTCGAGTTCGAGAAGGCCCACACCGAACCCAGATCATCGAGAATTCGACGCACCGCGTCGGCTTCACTCCACAGGAGGCATCGAAGTGACGAGGACTACTTACGCGTTTGCGCTGTTGGCAGCGCTTGGTGCGCTCGTGATTGCTGGCTGCGGCGGCGGGGGTAGCAGCACCACTTCCGAAGGCGGCTCCGCCGCCAACGAACAGCCTGCCTCGGGCTCATCGGAAGGCGAAATGACTCTGACCGGCGCCGAAGTCTCCGGCCTCGGGACGGTGCTCGTCGATTCGGAAGGGTTCACCGTCTACGAGTTCGCCAAGGACAACGGCACGACGTCGTCGTGTTACGGCGCATGCGAAGAAAACTGGCCACCGGTAACGACGAACGGTGCGCCGACGGCCGGCGAAGGTGCCATGTCCTCCCAGCTCGGGACGACCAAGCGCAAAGACGGCACTCTGCAGGTGACATACGCCGGCCACCCGCTCTACACCTTCATCAAGGATGAAAGCCCGGGCGAAGCCACCGGCAACGGACTCGAATTCTTCGGCGGCAAGTGGTCTGTTCTCGACGAAGCCGGTTCGACAGTTGAAGGATCGTCGGGCGAAGAAACGGAAGCCGTGGAAGAAAGCTCGAGCGGCGGCGGCTACGGGTATTGATCGCGCCGCCATCGCCGTTGTCATCGTAGGAGCGGCGATCGCCTTCGCCGGCTGTGGGGCCGGCCAGGCCCAATCCGCTCAGGCCTCTATGCGCGCCTACATTGCCCGGGTCGAGCCGATCCGGTTGGGCGTCAACCGCCTCCTCGACCGAGCCGACCCGATCCTTTCGGCCTTTCAAGAGTGTCGGCTCGGGCCTCGCGCCGCCCAGCGCCGATTCGACCGGCTCGAGCGCCGATTTGCCGCCTTCGCGGAGAGGATCGCGGCGCTCCGCGAATCACCGGTCGGCCTGCGCTCGGCCTCCCGGCCCGGCGTTCCTGTCGCGTTCGACGCCTCGGCATCGAGCGATCCGGACGGGACGATCGCCGGCTACCTCTGGAGCTTCGGCGACGGGAACGGGGCCGAAACCGGCGGGCCGACCCCCCGGCACACATTCGTCAAGCCGGGCAGCTACCAGGTGACTCTGACCGTGACCGACAACGAGGGCTGCTCTACCGCGCTGATCTTCACGGGACAGACCGCCTACTGCAATGGATCAGTTACCGCGAGCCAAGTCCGGACCGTCAACGTCGCCTACCCGGGGGTCCGGCTCAAGTGCCCGAAGCGCGCGAGGCCGAAAGGCTGCAAGTTCAAGCTTCAGGCCGTCTCCAAGAAGCGCAAGGGCAAGGCTGAGAGCGCGGTGTCCAAAGCCTCGGCAAAGGGCGGAAAATCAGCGATCGTCTCTCTGAAGCCAAGAAAGGCGTACAGGAACAAGCTTGCCACCGCGAAGAGGATCCTGGTCAAGGAGACGGTGACGATCGATGGCGCCAGGCAGACGCTCTTTCGCAATCTGAAAGTCGTCCGCTAGTCGGAAACTCCAGCCGACGCTAAGGTGAACCCGTGCACCACTTCAGATTTCTTGTCCTGGCCGCGATCGTCGCCGCCGTTTTCGCCACGACCGCTCTTGCCGGCGCCTTCCGGAGCGGCCACTACAAAGGCACCACGGAACAGGGCAAACCGATCAGCTTCAAGGTGACCCAGGGGCAGGTGAAGAAGATGCGCTTCACGACGATCGCGCTCTGCGAAAGCGGCTACGGCTCGAAAGGGACGTTCTCCAATCTTCACGCGAGGATCAAGAACACCCGCTTCGAAATCAAGGTGAGGGGCAACGGGGGAGCGACGACCGTGACGGTCAAGGGTCGCCTCACAGGTCCTTTCGCGGGCGGCACGATCGTCGACCACACCAGGGTCAATCCCGAAAAGGAAGGGCAGCCCGAACCAAATGGCTCCGATCGCTGTGAGGCGACCTTCCACTGGGCGGCGGAAACCGGCTGACCGGGGCTGAGGAGCCTTGAGTCTCAACAGAGAGAGTGCGACAGAATTCGTCGAGAGGTATGGACAGACCTGGGAGAGCTGGGACGTCGAGGGCTTCGTCGATTTGTTCAGCGACAACATCGTGTATGTCGCCCACCCCCAGGAAACAGTGGTTGGAAGGGACGCGCTCAGACGCTACTTCCGCAAGGAGGAGGCAGAGCAAGGTTGTGTGAGCGTCCGTATGGGCGGTGCAATAGTCGAGCGAAACCACGTTGTTGCTGAGTTCTGGGTTACGGCGAAGAACAGGGGCGAGGAGGCGACGATTGCCGGCTGTCTCATCGCTCAGCTCGACAGGGCGGATGGGCGATGCGCCCAGTTCCGCGAGTATTGGTTTGACATCGAGGGACACGTCCCCGCTTTCGATGGTTGGGGCGAGTAGCCCTGGCGTAGGCCGGAGTCCTTGCCACGCGAACCGGCGGCTGAGAGAGTGCGCTCGGACCATCCTGAGTTCAGAGCCGTCAAAGGAGAAATCGAGTGAGCAAGATCAGGGGGCATTTGAGCTACGCCAACGCGATGGCGACCGTGGCGGTTTTCATCGCCCTCGGTGGTGCCAGCTACGCCGCCGTAGCGCTGCCGAAGAACAGCGTCGGCTCCGCACAGATCAAGAAGAACGCGGTCACCGGGGCCAAAATCAAGAAGGAGGCCGTTACCGGCGCCAAGATCAAGCTGTCCACGCTCGGCACCGTTCCCTCGGCGGCCAACGCGCAGACCCTCGGCGGCCTCACCTCGACCCAGATCTCGGACGCTTCCAAACTCAGGTGCCCCAGCGACATGGGGGTTGCGGCCGGCACCTGCATCGAGACCACGGCCCGTGCCGCCGCGCCCTTGCCGACGGCGTTGCAGGTCTGCGCAGAAGCGAACCGAGCGCTGCCGTCGATGGGTCAGCTGATGGCCTACGAGGCCCAGAACTATGCAACCTCACCGCCTGGCGAGTGGATCGGGCAGATTTACTACGACGGTGCCAGCTTCCGAGGCTTGATTGCGTCCACGCAAAGAGGCGGCGTGGTCAGCACCTCGCCCCCCATGTTCAATGAAGCTGAGCCCTTTCGCTGTGCGCAGGAGCCCAGCAACTAGGGGGCCGGCAGCCTGTTCCAACGCGATGGGAGCATCGGCCCGGGAACGCTAGCGCCGCGGGCGCGGTCGGCGGAAATCGACCTTGGCGGTCTCGGTGTAGGGGGTGCCGCCGGTGGGAGTGAAGGTGATCGCGATCCGCTCCAGCGCTTTGCCGTGCTTGCGGAAGGCCCGCTTCGCGGCGCCGACCGGCCGCAGCCGCAGGCCGGGGGCGCCGCAGGCCCGGGACCTCGTCCGCACCGTCGCTCCCGGCAGCGGCACCGGCTTGCGGTGGGGGACGAGCAGGGTCTGCGGCTTGGCTTCGATCGTCCCCGGGCCCGGAACGCTCAGCTGTAGGGTCGCCGCCCCGGTCTTCGCCGCCTTCGCCACCCGGCCGATGCGGAAGGTGTTGATCGGCGAGCTGACAGGCGCGATCCGCTGGATTTCGTTTCTGCCCCCGCTGAACCAGATCGCGCCGTCGGGGCCGGCGACGATCGAGCTCGCTTCGTATTTGACGCCGGCGAAGATCTGTGTGATTTCGCCGCTCGGCGTCGCCCGCCCGATCGAGGGGGGGTCGGAGATCCCGGGAAGCTGGCGACTCTCGAGGCTGGTGAACCAGAGGTTGCCGTCGGCGCCGAGTACGAGCTCGGCGGGGCCGAAGAACGGCTGGCTATAGCGCAGGCAGTCGTGGAATTCGGTCACCTGGCCGCCCGCAGTCATCCGCCCGATCGCCGAGGCGCTGAACCCGACCTGGACGCTGTACCAGAGGTTGCCGTCGGCGCCGATCGCGGCGCCGCCGAGGTTCTTGCCGGGGCCGAGGACCATCGGGGCGACCGTGGTGAGTTCGCCGCTCGGGCTGATCCGCCCGACCGCTGAGCCGGTGCCTCCGTTCCCGTAGAAGAACAGGAGGCCCCCGCCCGGGGCGGCGATCAGCGTGGTCGGCGCAAAGCTGGGGATCGTCGAGCCGTATTCGCTCAGTTCGCCACCGGGGGTGACGCGGCCGATCGCTCCGCTTCCCGGACCGCTGATCGGCTTCTTGGCGAACCAGACGTTGCCTTCCTCGCCGGCCTCGAGCGTGGTGACGTTGTCCTGGCCGAGGTCAAACGGCAGCCGCGCGATCGTCCCCTGCGGCGAGATCTGCCACAGCGAACTGGCCGCCACGAACCAGAGATAGCCGTTTGGGCCGGCGACGAGGTCGCCGGCGCCGTACTTGGCGTCGAGGGAAAGCGGGAAGGTGGTGACTTCGCCGCTCGGGGTGATGCGGCCGATCTCGGGCGGCACTCGCTTGTCCGGCAGGAGCGAAGCGAAAGAGTTGAGCGTGAACCAGAGGTTGCCGTCGGCGGCGGCGACGATCTTTCCGGCTTCCAGGTTCTTGGGAAGCCCGCCGCCGAATTCGCTGATCTGACCGGCCGGCGTCACCCGACCGATCCTCGGTCGCCCTTCGAAGCCGAAGCGCGTCTCCACGAAACAGGTGAACCAGACGTTCCCTTCCTTCCCGGCGGCGAGGCTGCCGACCCCGCATTTCGTCGCGAAGCTCCGCGCGATCCCGACCGGTGCGCCGGCCTGCGCGGCGGCAGTCGGGACGCACAGCACCCCAGCGAGGACGAGGGCCACCACCGTCAGCCGCTTTGCCATATCCGACCGAAGCGCCGCTTCTCCCATGAGTGCGAGCCTACTGCCGGCCGCTTGTCCAGTTGGCAGGGATCGGCGGAAAGGCAGTTCTCAGGTTCGGATTGTCCTCGCTACCGAGGGCTGAACACGGCGGTGTTGGCGGGGTTCACCGTCGCCTGGGTCGCTCTGGCGGTCACCGTTCTCTCGCGCTGAGCCCACCACCGGGCTCGGCATCCGCCTCGCCATATCCTGGGCCGGAGTGTCCTCCTCCTCCGGCCCAGGCCGCGTCGCGGTCGTCCTCGTCCTCGGCTCGATCGTGTCCGTCCAGTGCGGAGCTGCGATGGCGACGACACTCTTCGACGAGGTCGGGCCCGGCGGCGCCGTGCTGCTGCGCTCGGTCTTCGCCGCCCTCGCGCTCGCCCTCTTCGCACGGGCCGGGCTTGGCCGCCTGCGCCGCGAGCTGCGCCCCGACGTCGCCATCTTCGCGGTCGCGCTGGCCGCGATGAACCTCTGCTTCTACGAGGCGCTCGATCGGCTGCCCCTCGGAGTCGCGGTGACGCTCGAGTTCATCGGCCCGCTCGGGGTCGCCGTCCTCGGCACCCGAAGGCGCATCGACGCGGTCTGGGGCCTCCTCGCGGGACTCGGCGTCCTCCTGCTCTCGGAGGGCTCCGCCGGTGGGTCGATCGACACTCTCGGTGCCGTCCTGGCCCTCGCCGCGGGTGGGTTCTGGGGCCTCTACATAGTCCAGAGCACCAAAATCGGCCATCAGCCCGGGCTCGCCGGGCTGGCCGCCGCGGTTGCCATCTCCGCGCTTCTGGTCGCTCCCTTTGGCCTCGCTCAGGGCGGTACCGACCTCGGCGACCCGGCCGTGCTCGCAATCGGCCTCGGCGCCGGGCTGCTCAGCTCGGCGATCCCCTACGGGCTCGAGCTCGAGGCCCTGCGTCTCATCCCCAACGCCGTCTTCGGCGTCCTCATGAGCCTCGAGCCGGCGGTCGCCGCGCTGGTCGGCTTTCTCGCCCTGTCCCAGGACCTCGCCGCGGTCCAGCTTCTCGCGATCGCCCTTGTCGTCATCGCCGGGGCGGGCGCCCTGCGCTCAGCCTCCTCGCCGCCGCCGCGCGAGGTGTGAGTGGTCTATAGGTCGAGCCCCATCAGCTCATTCATACCCGCGTTCATTCCGCGCTGGAACGCCTTCTTTCCGTCCTGGTCGAGCGCGTGAGCCCCACCGTCCTCGTCGAGGTAGACGACGCTGGGCCAGAGCTCACCCCCTGCTGCCAACATGTCCTTCTGGGACGTCATCGCCGCCAGCCCGGCCTGCTCGAGGGTGTCGAAGGTCCCGCCGCCGACCGGACGGTTCTCCCGGTCGTCAAACAGCATCAGTTGGTACGGCATGGCCGAAGCGTAGCCCTGCTTGCTCTGGATCTGCGAGAGTCGCCTTGTCTCGTCCTCCGTGAAACCGTCCAGGAGTTCTCAATGAAGGGTCGCGCTCGCTGGTTCTGTCTCGCCGGGCTATTGGTCGCTCTCACTGCCATCGCCCTGCCGGCGAGCTCCGGCGCCTACGTCTTCTGGGCCAGCAACAACGTTGCGAACCCGATCGGCCGCGCCAACCTTGACGGCAGCGGCGCGAATCAGGACTTCCTGCCAGGCGTTGCCACCACCGCCCCGGCAGTCGCCGTGGACGACTCCCATGTCTACTGGACCAACGGCACCATCTCCGGCGGGGACATCGAGCGCGCCAACCTCGACGGCAGCGAAGTCATCCCGAACTTCGTTCCCGGCGCCCAGGCCGTGCGCGGGATCACGGTCGCGGGCTCCTTCATCTACTGGTCCTCGGGCAATTGCGTCGGACGCGCCAATCTCAATGGAAGCGAAGCCAACAACTGCTTCACCGGCGATGGAGAAGGGACGAACCAGGTTGCCGTCGGGGGCAATCGGATCTACTGGACGAACAGGAACCTCAGCTACATCTCCAGCTCCAACATGCAGGGTGAAGACATCGAAGAAGAATTCTACGAAGGCGAATCCGGAAACGGCCTCGCCGCCGGCGCCGATGGCATCTACTTCACGAACGGAAAACTCGGGATTTGCTTCAGGAGCTACGACGGAAAAGTCTTGGTCGAAGGCATCGCCCCCACTCACGGGGGCTATGGCCTGGCGGTCTCGGGCAACTATCTCTATTGGGCCGCCGGGGTGATCGGAAGAGTCAACCTCCAGGGCGGCGAACTGAGCGAAGAATTCATCAAACCGGCCAGCCCCGCCTACGACGTGGCGGTCGAGTCCAGCACCGCACCCCCTCCGCCGCCACCGGGGCCCCCTGCGGCGCCCAACCCGATACCGAGCCCGATCGTCAAGCCCACGCCTCTGAAGTGCAAGAAAGGGTTCCGGCGAAAGTCGGTGAGGGGCAAGGTGAGGTGCGTGAGGAAGCACAAGAAGCACAGGCACCACAAATAGGAGGCAGGTCTGACTCCCGCCCTGCCGCACCTCTCGATCACCCTAAACCGGGTGAGCGGCCTGTCAAGAAGCGGCCCTAGGTGACCCGCCCACACACCTTGTGAACGCCTGAAGGCATCCGGGCCCTCCAACAAGCTCGGGGTTGTTGACGCCCTAAGCAAGGAGGACCCGGATGAAGGTTCACGGTAACGCTGCTCTCGGACCAGCGGGCAGGCTGGCCCTGGCAGAGGCGATCGAGTCGGGGATGACGCAGAAGGCGGCAGCTGCCGCCTTCTGCGTGGCGCCGGCGACGGCCCACCGCTGGTGGCATCGCTATCGGCGAGCAAGCGCAGAGGAGCTGGCAACGGGCAGCTGGCTCCTCGATCGCCCCTCGCGACCCCATCGCCAGCCGCGGCGGCTCACGGCGGCCGAAGAGGAGCCGATCCTGCGCGCCAGGCGGGAGACCGGCCTCGGCCCCGGCCGCTTGGCGGGGATCTGCCGCCGCGCCCGCTCGACGATCTGGAAGGTCCTGAAGCGCCATGGCCTATCCCGGCGCCGCGGTCCGGGACGAGAGACCTACCGTCGCTATGAGTGGTCGCGGCCAGGCGCCCTCCTTCACGTCGACGTCGCCCGCCTGGCGCGCTTTGAGCGCCCCGGGCACGCGGTCACCGGCATCCGCGACCGCACCGGCGCCGAGAAGCGCGCCAAGTGGGGCTACGTCTACCTGCACTGCGTGGTCGACGACCACTCCCGCTACGCCTACGTCGAGCAGCACCCAGACCAGGGTGGAGAGACTGCGGCCGCGGTCCTGGGGCGGGCGATCGAGCACTTCACCTCGCTCGGCATGAAGGCGCCCGAGGCGGTGATGAGCGACAACGCCTTCGCTTACCGCAAGTCGACTGCGTTCAAGGCCGTTCTGGCCGGCCACGGCGCCCGCCACATCCTCACCCCGCCCTACACGCCACGCTGGAACGGGAAGGTCGAGCGCTTCATCCAGACGCTCAAGCGCGAGTGGGCCTACGCCCATTCCTGGCCCAACTCGGCCGAGCGGAGTCGGGCCCTGGCATCCTTCCTTCGCTACTACAACCGGCGAAGGCCCCACAGCTCTCTCGGAGACCGGCCGCCGATCAGCCGCGTTCACAACGTCCGTGGGTAGGACACCTAGGGCCTGAGATGGCGGATCGAGACCTTCGCGTCATGCCTCAGGCGCTGGGTGATGAGCGACCGGTGGCAGGCCTCGGCGTTGCGCTCGACGCAGAGCAGGGCCGGATGGCGGTCGGTGGCGAGCTCGATCAGCAGTGAGAGGTCGGCGCGGTCGAGGATCTGCTCGGTGTAGAGGCGGCGGTACTCGGGCGACAGCGATGTGCGTGTGCGTTTGCCCTCTCCGAGGCGGGCGTCCTCGCGGTACTGCGCCTCGCGCATCGCGGTGGTCGGGGCGAGCTCCTTCATGTGGACGTACTCGACGCCGGCCTCGGCCAGCGCCGCCTGCAGCCGCCGCGAATTCGCCCACGCGTACTCGCTCCCTCGCACCCCGCGGCGCTGTCTGACGTCGACGAGGACGTCGATTCCGCCCCCGGAGAGCGCCTGGAGGAACCCCGAGCGGTCGAAGCCGTAGACGCCGATCGTCGCGACGGTTCGCGCCACAACCGCATCGTGACATTCCGCTGCTTCAGCCTCGATTCCCGGGTGCCGATGCATCGGCCAGATGGACTTCTCGCTCCCGCACATTCTGATTCTTCTCGGGGTCACAGCCGCGATCCGGCTGGCGACGTTCTATCTGGGGCGCCTCGACCGGGAGGAGGCGGACGCGCCAGAGGCGAAGGGCAGGGCGATCGCCGCCTCGCGACGGCGGGCGCAGGGACACCTCTGGCTGCTCGGCGCGCTGATTGCGCTCCTCGTCGCGTTCGTGCTGCTGGCCGGGGTCAATCGCCCCACGTTTGGACCCCTGATCGCTCTCCTCGTGCTCGGCCTCCTCGGCGCAGTGGCTCTCTGCTTCGGCCGGATGCTCAGCGCCTACCGCGACGCTCGGCGCATCCGTGCTGGGGGTTCGGGGGGCGTGGTCAGGCCGTAGCGCGCTCGGGGTCCTCGATCGCGGCGCGGACCCGCCGCTCGAGGGAGCGGCAGCCGTACTCGGTCGCGGCGTCGAGCGCCTGCCCGAGCATCCTCCCGGCCGCCTCGCGATCGCCGGGCTCGGCGCGGCGCAGCAGCATCAGCGCCCACTCGTGGCGGGTGCGGGCGAGCCAGGTCGGCGCCCCGATCCGCTCGCAGGTAGCCGCCGAGCGGCGGAAGTGCTCTTCCGCGTCCCGGTGGCGGTCGAGGCAGGTCGCGGTCAGGCCCAGGTAGCGCTCGACGGGGCCGAACATCGTCACCCCCGTGTAGCTGAGCTGCTCGCGCCACGGGAGCAGCCGCTCGTGCAGGGTCGCTGCCGCATCCCCCTCGTCCAACCGCGATGCGACCTCGGCGAGGAACCCGAGCGCGGCCTTCGAGGACGGGGTGGGGGTGACGTCGAAGCCGCCCGCGGCGAAGCCGTGGAGCGCAGCGCGCGCCTTCTCGGTGTCCTCGAGCTCGCAGTAGCTGAGTGCGAGCGCGCTCGCGTAGGCGTCCAGCAGCGGCGCTTCCTCGACCGCCTGCTCCTGGATCCCGAGGATCTCGTCGAGGCGGCCCTGCTCGTAGCGGATCGCGTGGATCTGGGCCGCGTAGACCGCAAACACGTCGGGCTGACCGGCCTCGGTGCCGAGGCCGGCCGAGCGGTTGGTGAGCTCCTCGGCCCGCTCGAACTCGCCTGCCATCGTCGCCAGCAGCGCCGGCGCGAAGGTGTTGACCCAGAGGAACATCGGCTGGCCGGTCTCCTCGGCGATCGCTTCCTGGACCGCGCGGCCGCGGGCCGCCGTCTCGAAATCGCCCCGGTCGAGCGCGTTCAGACCCTGGAAGACCGACGCCCAGTAACGCAGAAGCGTGTCGTCGATCTCGTCGGCGAGCGCGATCACCTCCTCGGTCTCGACCAGCCGTTCGGTCAGGGTCTGGGGAGCGGCGATCGCGATCTGGCGGCGCGCCAGCGCCCAGGCCAGCGCCCAGCGGTCGCCGCTCGCCCGCGCCAGCCTCACCGCCTCGGCGCTCAGCTCCTGGCGGCGGTCGAGATCGGCGCCGTAGCTGAGCTCGACCGCGAGCAGAGACAGCAGCTCGGCGCGGGTGCTGTCCTGTTCACAGAGCTCCAAGGCGGCCTCGAGCGCCCTGATGCGACGCTCGTCGATCTGGCCGACGACGCTGCTGAAGCCGCGGGTGTTGGCGAGGGCGGCGCGGGCCATCCGCGGGCCGTCGGAAAGACCCCTGGCGAGCTCGCAGGCTTCGAGAAGCGTCTCGCTGTACTCGGGGTCGCCGATCTGGCGTCGGGCGTCGCCGAGGCCGGTGATGGCATCGCAGCGCCGGCCAGGGTCGGCACCCGGGGTCTGGTCGAGGACGTCGATCGCACGCTGGAACCACTCGAGCGCCTCGGCGGGGGCAAGCGCGTCGAGCGCCCGCTCGCCGGCCCTGATCGAGTGCTCCGCGGCCTTCAGGGGCATCTGCGGCGTCGTCGTCCGCAGCCAGTGCCAGGCGAGCTCCTCCGCCCGCCCGCCCGGGTCGGCGCCGCACATCTCTTCCAGCGCCTCGGCGATCCTCCGGTGCGTCTGCGCCTGCCGGGTGGCGCCGAGGTCGTCGTAGAGGGTGTTGTTGACCAGCGAGTGGGAGAAGCTGAACCGGCCGGCCGATCGGCCCTCGACCAGCAGAGCGCCCCTGACGGCGCCGTCGAGGTGATCGAGCACCTCGTCCTGGCCCTCGCCGCTGGCACGGGCGAGCAGCTCGAGGTCGAAGTCACGGCCGATGACCGCAGCGGTCGAGAGCAGCGAGGCGGTGTCGCCACCGAGCCGCTCCGCCCGGCTCGTCACGACCTCGCGAATGCTCTGCGGCAGGCCGAGGTCAGCGAGCGAGCCGATGCCCTCTTCGTCGAGGTGGCGGAGGATCTCGCCGACGAAGAACGGGTTGCCGTCGGTCTCACGGCTGATCTCATCGGCGAGGTCGGCCTCTGCGTCCGGCAGCGACTCGCCCAGCACGCCCTCCATCAGCGTGCCGACGTCGTCCGAGTCGAGCCCGGTCAGGCCGATCCGCCGCACGCCCTCCTCGCGCCGGAGGTCGCCGAGGATCTGGTTGAAGGGGTGGCCCCGCGTCAGTTCGGACTCGCGGTGGGTCCCCAGCAGGAGCAGCTCGCAGTCGGCGGTGGAGCTGATCAGGTGCCTGAGGAGCGCGAGGCTCTGTGAGTCGGCCCACTGGACGTCGTCCAGCACGACGACGACGAGCTGCTCGCGGCTCGCCTCGACGAACATTCCGATCGCCGCGGCGCGGAGCAGGTAGCGCTCGGTCTCGGCGTCGGTGTTTTTCGGCGCCGGGACGTCGGGGACCCTGTCGACCAGCCCGGGCGCCAGCCTCCGCAGCTCGCCGCCGTGGCGCTCGACATGGCGTTCGATGATCGGCTTCGGCGCGTGCTCGACGTAGTGGGAGAGGGCTTCCGCCCAGGGCCGGTTGGGAGGGTCGATGTCCTCGGTGCTGCGCCCGAACAGAGCCGCGGCGCCACCGCCATGGAGGTCGATCGCGGCTTGGGCCGCAAGCCGTGACTTGCCGATCCCGGGCTCGCCGGAGATCAACGCCACCTGGCGGTGCCCGGACTCGGCGGCGGCCGCGATCTCCTGGAGCTGGGCCCGCTCGTCGAGGCGGCCGACGAACCCGGACGCCGGGACCCGGCTGAGCCGGACCGGCAGCGGGATCGCGCTCGCCTTGCCGGCCATCGGCCAGGCGAGCCGGAAGGCCTTCACCGGCTCGGCCATGCCCTTCAACTCGAGGCCCCCGACCTCCTCGAGGTCGTGGGCGCGGGACGTCGCCATCGCCCGGACAAGGTCGGAGACCAGCACCTCGTCCCCTTCGGCGGCGGCGCAGAGCCGCGAGGCCTCGATCACGGGGTGGCCGAAGTAGTCGTTCTCACGGCGGGTGGCCTCGCCGAGGCTGATCCCGACCCGGACCGAGAGCGGCTCCTCGGCGCGGCGATTGCGACGCGCGATCTTGCGCTGCATCGACGCGGCGCAGGCGAGCGCGGCGGAGGCGCTCGCGAACGTGACCATCAGGCCGTCGCCGAGGTTCTTGACCTCCTCGCCGCCGGCATCGGCGATCGCCTCGCGGAGGAGGCCGAAGTGCTCGAGGCGAACCTCCTCGGCGGCGGCAGGGCCGATCCGCAGCGTCATCTCGGTGCTACCGACGAGGTCGGTGAACAACACCGTCACGGTCTCCACGGGGTCCATCCGTCCAATCGCAAGCTAGCACCAGATCAGCGGTTAGGCTGCGCCATACGTGAAGGAGAAGCTCGGCTGCTACTCCGGTCTCTACTCCGCCGAGGCAGAGGTGCGCACGCCCACCGACGCGGAGGAGTTGCGTGCGATCTTCGCCGAGGCCGCCGACAGCGGCAGGCGGGTGACGTTCCGCGCCGGCGGCCACTCCTTCGACGGCCAATCGCTCGGCGACGACCTCGTCGTCTCGATGTTGGGCATGGACTCGATCGAGGTCTTGGACGAGGGGCGGATGCGGGTCGGCCCCGGCGCCACCTGGGGCGCGATCCTCGAAACCCTGAAGCCGCTCGGCCTGGTGCCGGCGGTGACGGTTACGACCGAACACGCGACCGCGGGGGGCACCCTCTCGGGTGACTGCCTCTCGCGCTTCTCACCCTCCTATGGCAAAGAAGGGGAGTGGATCGAGAGCTTCGAGTTGATCACCCCGGAGGGCCGGTTGATCATATGCACGCCGCCGCCGAAGGACGAGATGCCCTCGACGCTCGAGGAGCGGGCATTCTGCGGCACGATCGGGGGGCTCGGGTATCTCGGCGCCGTCGTCTCGATCACGTATCGGTTGTTGGCGGCGCCTGGCAGGGGGGACGAGGTCGCGGTGCGGACGATCGTCCGCAAGTACGACACCTTCCGCGACCTCGCCGCTGACCTCGTCCCGACCGCCAAACGCACCTACCTCGAGGACTCCGACCCCGGCGACCCCGAGAAGCTCGACGCGATCTGGTCCGCGCTCGACACCCGAGGGGACGGAACAAAGTCGGCGCTGTTCTTCACCTCGACGTTCGCCGCGACCAGGACCCGGCGGCGGATGGCGCTGCACCGGCCGAAACTGCTACTGCGGGTGCTCGTCGAGTGGCTGATGCGTGTCCCGTTCATCTCGAAGCTGATGTGGCGCTTCTACGTCCGCTTCCTGTTCAAGGACGGCGACGAGTACCTCGACGACCTCGAGGGCTTCAGCTTCTTCATGGACGGCAACGCGCGGGCGAAGCGGATCGGGAAAAGGCTCGGGTTCAAGATGCAGAACGCCCAGCAGACGTTCGTCGTGCCGAGCGACCCCGGCGCCGAGGGTGGCTGGGACGGCGCCGCCGACGACCTCGTCGAGTGGCTCGACTTCGCCCATGAGTACCTGCTCGAGCGCGACCTGACCCCGACCCTGAACGACGTCCTGTTCGTCCCCCGCGACCGGCCGTTCCTGCTCTCGGCGAGCAACAACCAGCCCGGTTTCGCCGTCAGCTATGCATTCGAGACCTCCAAGAAGGGCCGGCTCGACCGCGCCAAACAGGCCTTCGACGAGCTCGCCGACATCCTCTGGGAGAAATTCCACGGCCGCGTTTACCTGGTGAAGAACGTCTTCGCCAAACCGGAGACGCTGGCGGCGATGTACGGCGACCACGCGATCGAGTTCTTCCGCCTCAAGCGCGAGCTCGACCCCCAGATGCTGCTCCGCGACGACTTCCTCGAGCGGACCTTCGGCGAGCTGCTCGGGTCAGGTGGTCTTGACGACCAGGACTGAGCAGTTTGCGCGGTGGGTCACGGTGTTGGGGACGCTGCCGAGGACCCGGCGCTGCATCCCCTTGTTGCCGATCACGAGCAGGTCGGCACCACACTCCTCGGCGAGCTGAACGAGGACCTTGCCGGGATCTCCGGGAGCGGCCCTCGTCTCGGTCTTGACTCCCTCGAGGTTGAGGTCCTCCTCGAGGCGCTCGAGGATCGAGCGGACCCGCGCCGCCGGGTTGGAGGCCCACTGAAGCTCGACGTCGTCCCCGGCGGAGCCGCTGGCGGACTCATCGAAGGCGCTCAGCAGGAACAACTTGGCCCCGAACTGGCGGGCTATTGCGGCGGCCTGTTTGACCGCCTCGTTCGCAGTGGCAGTCCCATCGGTCCCGACGGCAATCGTGGAAATCATCTGGCTCTCCCCTCGGGCGACCAGCCTATCGCGGCAAGGTCGGGCCAACCACCTCAGAGCCCCTGGCCGATTGACCCAGCCGCGCGACGAGCATAGAGTCGATGCGCCTCGTCCACTCGATGCCGGCTAGCTGGAGGAGACTGCAATGCGCCCGAAGTTGAGCTATGCGAACGTCGTCTCGACGCTTTGCTTGTTCTTGCTGCTGACCGGAGGAGCCGCCTACGCGGCCAGCCACCTTGGCAAGAATTCCGTTGGAACCAAGCAGCTCAAGAAGAACGCGGTCACAACGGCGAAAATCAACAAGGAAGCGGTCACCGGAGCGAAAATCAAGAAAGGCACATTGACCGGGGACCAGATCAATGTCTCGACGCTGGGCACGGTGCCGAACGCGGGCAACGCGGACAGCCTTGGTGGTGTAGCAGCGGGCGGGTATCAGCAGCGCATTCGCTGGGCCTACGTCAGCGCCGCCGGGACGGTTCTCGCATCGGGCGGTGGGCCCGCACCGACGGTGATCCACGAACCCCCTGGGGTCTACTACATCGAGTGGGGCTCGCCGGTGACGGGGGAGGCGGTGATCTCGACCCTCGCGGAAGCGGATGTCTTCTCGGCTGGAATTGCGACCTCGCCCTGCGGCGGTCCTCCCCTCGGGGTCTCCAGCTGTTTCAAAGGCTCCAAATCTTCGAGCGAGACCCTCACCTACACCCTTTCGTCAGCCGCCACCGAGAAAGACCGGGCGTTCTACATCGAGCTGGTCCCATAGTCCTCGACGCGGCAGGCAGCCTTGTTCGCTTGCGGAACAATGGAAGCGCCAGGGCTGGAGGGAGAGCCCCTTTTCAAGCGGGGCAACGCTCGACTTGAGGAGTTAGGCATCGAGCCGATGGGTCACAGCGACGTGAGATTCACGCTCTCCGTCTACGCCAAGGCCGTGAAGCGAAGGTCTAAGCTGTCCGGCGCTTACCTGGCTGAGTTCGAGCGGGCGTTCGCTTGGGCGGCACCTCCGACCTCTGAAGAGGCACTAACGGGTACAGATGCCCAATCGGAGACGGAGGAGGCGACAAGAGCATGATCGGATTTGGCTTGGTAAAGCGGTTTCGGCGCCTTGGCGGAGTGGCTACGCAGCGGCCTGCAAAGCCGTTTACACCGGTTCGATTCCGGTAGGCGCCTCTGGCTCTGGCAAGCGATATTTAGCTTGTTAGAGCCGTTTGAGCGCTCTTTTCAATGCGCTTCTTCGTCCGGCTGATTCCGGTTGAAACCGGCTATTTCAGTGTCTGACTGGTGCACGACTGGTGCACGGCGAGGCGCGTCGCTGCTCCTCACGGTCGCTCACCAGGCTTCCGCTCCAGCCGAGATCGGGCCCGGTTGAGGAACGCGCTTGCTCCTCGTCTCTATGAAGAAGGGCCGACTGGGTGGCTCGGCGCATCTCGCGCTTTCGCTCCCGCGGGAAGCGGATGCGCGTCATCGCCGAGCGCGTCAGGTGACGCCAGTTGACCCGCTACAGGCGTGCCTCGAGGATCATGTTGAATGGCGGCTACACGCTGCGCTCTTGGTGACGTTGCCGCCAAGCGGAACCGAGGTCGAGCGTCAGGTCTCCGTGAACCAGATTCCCGTGCGTGCCACCTTGGGCGCCTCCTGGCCGATCGCACGCGTGAGCAGCCACAGGTCCCCCAGAGCCGGGTGGAGCATCGGCTTCCCGCTGGTCATCAGGCCGACCGACAGCGCGCGCTCGGGGTCGGCCCAGCCGAGCAGGTTGGTGAAGCCGAGGTGGCCGAATGCCTCCTCGGTGTCGGGACCGAACAGGCTGACCGCCCTAGCGCCCAACATGAACCCACTGGCGTGGCGCAGGGGAGCCACCAAGGAGAAGTCGATCTCGCGAAACGCCCGCTCGGATGTGGCGCGGCGGATCGTGCGCGGCTCGAGGATGCGCACGCCGTCGAGCTCGCCACCGGCGCCCAACAACTCGAAGAAGCGCGACAGCTCGTTGGCGGTTGTGACGACATTGCCGGACGGAACGATGCCGGTGAGGAAACGCGGGTCGTTGGAGCGGACGGTGATCTCATCCGGCGGGAGGCCCAGCGCACGCTCGAGCACGGTGGACAGCGGCGGCAGCGCCGGCGGGCCGGTGGGGTAGCTCACGCCGACACGCTCGACGTCCTTCGGGCTGACGCCGTAGTTGCCCCAGCGAAAGCCGAGCGGGTCGAGGACCTCCTGCCCCAGCACGGCGCGAATGTCCCTGCCGGTCACCCGCTGCACGATCTCCGCGATGATGAAGCCGCCCGACATCGCGTGGTAGGAGAGCAGCTTCCCGGGGCGCGAGCGGGGTTTGGCCGCGCACAGCGTCTCCAGCTGGAACTCCCGGTCGCCGAAGCGGTCCAGATCGAACGCGTCGGCCGGCAGGTTCGGCACCCCCGCGCGGTGGGAGAGCAGATGCTCGATGGTGATGGCCTCCTTGCCGTGGGCAGCGTACTCGGGGATGTACTCGCACACACGGTCGTCTACATGCAGCAGCCCGCGCTCGTCGAGCAGGTGGGCCACGACGGCGGTCATCGCCTTGGATGCGGAGAAGATGACGAACGGCGTCTCGGGCGTGGCCAATGTGCGCGCCGCGTCCTGTCGGTCAGACGGCCCGTTGCCGCACGCATGACCAATCGCGCGGTCGAGCACGACCTGACCGTGGCGACGCACGCAGAGAGCGATCGCCGGATAGAAGCCACTGCGGTACAGGCGCTCCACTCCGGCCCAGATCCGCTCGATGCCGGTGGCCGTCATGCCCAGCGCCTCGATCTCGGCCACCTCGTCAGAGCGCGTGCTGACCGCCCCGAGGTCGCGGGGCACCCGAATGCGCCGCAACGGGTCGGGCACCAGAGGAAGGCGCGGGATCGGCGGGATCGGGATTGCCTCTAGCGAGATCACAGACGCCACGCTATGGGCATGGGTCCTTTAGCTCGGCGCGAACGTCGGCGTCCGTCCGTGCGCGCCGCGCGGCGTCGCGGATCTCGAACACGTCTGTGGCCCAGTCGCCGAGCTCGCGCGTGACGTTGCGCACCGCGCCGACGACGATCCCCGACGCTGATCGGCGAGCCCACCACCCGGTTGGTCTGGGTCTCGATCACCGAGACGCTGGATGAAAAGTAATTCGTGACGTAGGCGTCTTGGGCGAAGGCACCGGGGGCCAGCGTCACCAGAAGCAGTGCCGCGAGCGCCGAGACCTGAGAGAAGCCTCGGCAGAGATGGTCCCCTCCGAGTAGTGCTTTGCGCACGCCGGGGAGTGTATGGCTGGACCAGGTGCATCGGGCCGACTGCTCCTTTGCTCGTAAAGGAGGAGCGAGCGCGAAGCAAGACTTCGCTCCTGCGTGTCGTCCGCAGCGGCGTCTCCGCCGAGGTGCTGCGCGCGCTCGCTTCCCGCGCGGATGCGAGCGTGCGGGGTGTGTTGCGGAATGCCTCTCGCTCGATCTCGCTACGAAATGTGGGGCCGGACTCGAGAGAGGCCGGCAGAACGCTCACAATCACCCGGTTGTTAGGAGGGCGGGGTGATTATCTGGCGTCGCCCGCGCCGCCATTGAACGACGCCGACGCGGTGGCCTTCCTGCAACCCCGTGACGGGATCGAGCCGAAACGCGCCGAAGAGCGTCGTGGTGGTTAGGCGCGCGGCAGCGGCTTGCACGGCCTCGGGCACCGTGTCCCCCGCGTCCCGTGTGCAGCGCTGCCAGAGCACCCCGGCGGCGAAGGCAGCTGCCGCCGGGTAGGGGGGAGGCGAGCCCGCAGCTTTTAGGTAGGCGGTGGTGAACCAGCGGCTGTCGGGTCCGTCCTCCGGCTGGGGTGCGGCGTCGGGCAGCCACTGACACGGTCCGTAGACACCGGTGAGGCGGTCGGCGACTGGCGCTAGGACCTCGTCCACCCCTGCCGCCACGAAGGCTACGGCCCGCCAGCGCTGACGCAGGAGGCGAGCCGCGATCGCTAGCTCGTCATCGAAGCCCCCCGCGACGAGGAGTACATCAGCGCGCCGGCCTTGAACCGACCGGGCGGCGCCGTCGCCGTCGCCAGGGTCGAAGGGGATGGCGGTGACCGCCAAGCCGACGTCGCCCGCGGCCCCCAGCGCGCCGCCAGCCACCTCGCGGCCGAACCGGGTTCGCGAGTGCAGGAGCACAGCCTCGGCGCCGGCGAGCTCGGCGGCATCGAGGGCGCTGATCACCGCCGCCAGGTAGGTGGCGGCGGGCGCTGGGACGTTCACGACGTGCGGGAACGCCTGGCGGGCGAGGCGCGCGCTCGCGCCGCCGTGATTCCACAGGACCGTTGGCGCGGCGCGCGCGGCAGCCACCGCCGGCCCCGCGCCATACGGTCCAAACAGGACATCGATTCGATGCCGCACAGCGACGCTCGCGACAGCGGCGGCGGCCGAGGGGTAGGCGTCCGCGATCGCGAGATCCACTCCGGCCTCCGCCGCCCACAACCGCAGGGCGGTGGCGCCTGACCGACCGTAGCGCGCGAGCGGGCCCGACAGGGGCGTGACGAGCGCGGCACGCAGACGCTTCCGGCGGATCAGGACTGCCCCAATGAAGGTGGCATGCAATGACTGGGCGCTCCCGGATTGCCCGAGGAGCGGTCGTGGGCGTGAGGCCAGACGATCACCGATCGTCCGAGTGTCTTTCGCGCGACGACAATCCGAGCTCATGCGCCTCCAGGTTGGTCTTCAAGGTCTTCAGTTGGCGGGCGATGTCGCGGGCGATTCCTGCGCGCATCAGTGGGTGAAGCACCCGAGGCGCTCCGAGTTCGACATCGCTGTGCTGGGTCAGCCGAGTAGCACCGCCGAGATTCTCGAGCGTGTAGATCACGATGAGCACGTCGGTTCCGTCCTCCTCGCGCCACTGGATTCGGTTTGGTGGCGTCCAGCTCAGGCAGGTGTGGTCCATCTCCCGAGCGGGTCGGACCGGGATCGGGCGATGAGTAACCCTGTAGCGCGCCCCCGGGCCCGGCTCGTCCCCTTCGATCTGCTCGACCGAGAGAACCTTCGGGCACCACTTCGGGTCGTTGCGCGCGTCGGCGAGGTAGGCGAACACGTCTTCTCCGGGTCGCGCGATCACAACACTGCGGCTCACTTCCACCACTGAATCCTCGCACTGCGCAGCGGAGCGAACACGGACCAATCCAGCTGCACGCGAGGGGGTCACTCCAGCCGCTGCAGCTTCGCGCGCCATGCGGGCGTGTCCGGTGGCCCGCAGACGTGGCCCCGCAGACGCTCGAGTTGGACGACGAGCAGGCGGCACCGTTGATTCGCGACAGCGACCTAGCCTCCGAAAGGTCCCGGATCCGGGGGGACGTCGACGGTGTGTTCCTGGAGCGCGGCGAGAGAAACGACCTCAAGCGCCCGTTCATGGGTGGACGCCAGCACTACGTAGGCGGCCGCGCCGTCCTCGTGCGACCGCAGCCAGTTCACCGCGGTCACGCACCAGCGGTCGCCGGCCGCGAGCCCAGGGAAGTGGTACTGAGGCATGGGGGTGATCAGGTCGTTGCCGATACGACGCTGGTGCTCGAGGAACGCGGACGTGACCACCGCGCAGATCGTGTGGCTCCCCCGGTCCTCCGGACCGGTACGACAGCACCCGTCACGATAGAAGCCGGTGAGGGGGTCGGTGCCACACGGCTCAAGCTCGCCACCGAGCACATTACGATCGGTCACCGCACCAGTATCGCCTGGCGGGCTAGCCGGTATCGCACTCCCGAAGGGCTCGCAGATCGTGTTCCGCGAAAGGCCCTGGAAACCGGCGATTTCACACGGAGATCTCGAAAACCGTTGGCGTCGCAAGGCGCTCGTGGGTTCGAATCCCACCCCCTCCGCTCGCCTGGCCCCCTGAGTTGTCGCTCTGCCCTTTCGCGCGAAGCGGGAGCCGGCTCAGGACGTGGCGCCCCGGCCCAAAGCCGAGCACCGGGATCACGCCGCGCGCGCCGGTGCGGACAGCTCCTCTGAGCGCTCCCACAGCTCGGCGGCGAGGCGGTCGTCCTGCGCCTGCGCGCTCGGCTGCACCGGCCGCTGCTTCTCGACGTACTGGCCGCGAAGCTCGCCCCCGGCGGGATCGAGCGCGAGCCACACCAGGGAGCTGGCGCCGCGCTCGGGCGAGCGCAGGAACGGCCCGGCGAGGGTGAGACTGATCCGCGCCAGCGCGCCGTCGTTTTTGCCGAATCCGGTGCGAATCACGCCGGGGTGGAAGCAGTTGGCCACGATGGCGGGGTTGCGGCGCTGCAGCTCGCGGGTGAAGAGGATGTTGCAGAGCTTGGTCGTGCCGTAGACGCGTCCGGGGCGGAAGCGACCGCGCTCGGACTGAAGGTCGTCGAGGTCGAGCAGGCCGCCCTTATGGGCATCGCTCGCCGTGGTCACCACACGCGCGCGCGAGGCCGTGAGCCGCTCGAGGAGCAGGTTCGTGAGCAGGAACGGGGCGAGGTGGTTGAGGGCGAAGGTCTGCTCGAAGCCGTCGGGCGTCACATGGCGCGAGGTGAACATGGCGCCCGCGTTGTTCGCGAGCACGTCGATGCGCGGGTAGGTCTCCAGCAGCTCGGCGGCGAGCCGGCGCACCTCGTCCATCCGTGCAAGGTCCGCCACGTGCTCGTGCACCGGCGCGCCGCCGCCGGAGGTGCGCGCCTCCTCCGCAGTTACCCGCACGCGCGCTGTATCGCGGCCGACGACGCCCAGCTCGGCGCCGCGGGCAGCCAGCTCGATCGCGGCCGCGTGGCCGATCCCGCGCGTGGCACCGGTGAGGACCACAGTTGGCATCAGTGGAAAGCTAACCCGGACAGCATCGGGGCGCTGAGCTCACAGCCGAGGGCGCTGCTCAGAGGGTGCTCGCCGGCGCGCTGGCCCGATTTGACGGGGTGGCCGACCCAGAAGGCTCGCGGAGACTCTTGCTCC